>NZ_BDCA01000002.1 GCF_001613265.1 Nocardia vermiculata NBRC 100427 | reverse complement strand
GCGAAGGCACACGGTGCCACGCCGTTCATGGTGTGGCATGCCGCACTGACCGTGCTGCTGGCCCGGCTGTCCGGGAGCGCCGATATCGCCGTCGGGACGCCGGTGGCCGGTCGGGGTGCCGGCGCACTGGACGATCTGGTGGGCATGTTCGTCAATACGCTGGCCCTTCGTACCCGGCCACAACCGGGCCACAGCTTCAGCGAGGTACTCGCCCACACCCGAACGGTCGACCTGGACGCCTTCGCCCATGCCGAACTGCCCTTCGACCGAGTGGTCGACGCGCTGGGTGTGGCCCGCACCGCCGACCGCAACCCGCTGTTCACCGTGGCATTGAGCTATTTCGGGCGCGGTGCGCACACCCACGCCGTGCCCGGGCTGGTGCTGGAACCGGTCGAATTCGACCACGCTGCCGCGAAATTCGATCTGCAGTTCACCGTCTCGGACGGCCTCGACGGCAACGGGCATCTGCCTCTGGAGCTGACCTACGCCACCGATCTGTTCGACGAGAGCACCGCGGCGGCGCTGCTGCGACGGCTGGGACGACTCGTCGGCGCGGTCCTCACCCAACCACATCGGCCGGTCGGCGATCTGGATCTGTTGTCCCCGGCCGAACGCGGTGCGCTGCTCGACCCGCGCCCGGTCCGCCCCGCTCCGGTCCGCCTGCTGGGCGAAGTCGTCACCGCGGCGGCGCGGCGCAACCCCGGCGGAATCGCCGTGCGCCAGGGGAAAATCGAGATGACGTATGCCGAACTCGATGCCGAATCCAATCGGCTGGCCCGGGTACTGATCGAATCCGGTGTCGGTGCCGACGATTTCGTGGCCATCGCGATCACCCGCTCGATACGAGCGGTGCTCGCCTGGTGGGCGGTGGCGAAATCGGGAGCCGCATTCGTCCCGGTCGATCCCCGCTATCCTGCGGATCGCATCGCCAATATGCTCGCCGATTCCGATGCGGTCCTGGGCATCACCACGATCGAAGACGCTTCCGCGCTGCCGGGTCCGCGCCTGGTCCTCGGCGATCGAGAACTGGCCGAGCGACTCGGTCGTACCTCGGACGCGCCGATCTCGGCCGCGGAACTGGTCCGGCCGATCCGCCCGGAGAACCCGGCGTGGATGATCTTCACCTCCGGAACCACCGGTAGGCCGAAGGGGGCCGTCCTCACCCACGCCGGCATCGGTGGCTTCATGGCTGCTCACCGGCGCCTCTACCGTGTGCAGCCCACCGATCGGGTGCTGCACGCGGCATCCCCGAGCTTCGACGTCTCCCTGCTGGAGTTGCTGCTCGCCCTCTCCGGTGCGGCGACCGCGGTGATCGCCCCGGTCGAGGTGTTCGGTGGGGCAGAGCTCACCCGGTTGATGCGCGACGAGCGAGTCTCACATGCCTTCATCACACCCTCGGTGCTACGTACGCTGGACCCCACCGCGCTCCCGGAGCTGCGGTGTCTGGGGGTGGGCGGTGAGTTCTACGACCCGGAGTTGGCGGCCCGCTGGGCCGCGGACCGCGAATTCCACAACGGGTACGGACCCACCGAGACCACGATCATCGCTACGACCAGCGCGCCCAAACGGCCCGGTGACCGCCTCGACATGGGCGCACCGATCGAGGGCGTCACGGCGGTGGTGCTCGACAACCGGTTGCAGCCCGTACCGCCGGGCGTCACGGGTGAGTTGTATCTGCGCGGACCGGGCCTGGGCCGCGGATACCAGGGGCGCCCCGACCTGACCGCCGGGCGATTCGTCGCCGATCCGTTAGGCGCCCCCGGCCGCCGGCTGTACCGCACCGGTGACCTGGTGCGCTGGGGCAGGTGCGACGGCGAGTACGTGGTCGAATACGTCGGGCGCACCGATCATCAGGTCAAGATCCGCGGACTGCGCATCGAACTCGGGGAGATCGACGCCGTGCTGGGTGCGCACCGTACGGTCGCCTTCGCCGCCACAGTCGCCCACCATGACCGTGCAGGAGAAGCGGCACTGGTCTCCTATGTGATGTCCGAGCCGGGCCACACCATCGATGTGGACGAGCTCACCGCCCACGCCGCCCGGAGTCTGACCGCCTACATGGTGCCCGCCGCGATCATGGTGATCGACCGCATCCCGCTCAGCCCGACCGGGAAGCTGGATCGGAAAGCATTGCCCGAACCGGTATTCCGGGTCGCCGAGTTCCGGGCGCCGCGCACCGCGGCGGAGTGCACCGTCGCCGGGATCATCGCCGACGTGCTCGGGCTGCCGGGCACCGACGGCGTCGGTGCGGACGACGACTTCTTCGCCCTCGGCGGTAATTCCCTGACCGCCACCCAGGTGGCGGCCCGGCTCGGGACCGCCTTCGGCACCACCGTCCCGGTACGTACCGTGTTCGGTCATCCCACCGTCGCCGCGCTGGCGCAGGCCGCCACGCTAGGTGGTCCGGCGCGGGCCGCGCTGGTGCCACGGGGCACCGACGAACCGGCGCCACTGTCTCCGGCACAACAGCGCATGTGGCTGCTCAACCGGATGGACGAACAGTCCGCGGCCTATACGATCCCGCTGGCCGTCCGGTTGAGCGGGCATCTCGACGTCGCCGCGCTGAACCTGGCCTTGGCCGATGTCATCGCCCGGCACGAGGTGCTGCGCACGGTGTACCCGCGCACCGAATCCGGTCCGGTGCAGCGGGTGCTGCCGATCGCCGAGGCTCCCGTGCCACATCTGGAGCCGCAGCCGCTGCGAGGCGACGAGACGATCGCGGCGGTGTCCGGATTCGTCACCGTGGGATTCGATGTGACGGCCGCGGTGCCGTTGCGGGCCGGCCTGTTCGCCGTCACCGACGCATCCGGTCCCGAACACATCCTGGTCGTCGCGGTTCACCACATCGCCGCCGACGGATCCTCGCTGGTGCCGCTGGCCCGGGACGTCATGACCGCCTACGCCGCGCGTCGGGCGGGAGCGGCCCCCGGATGGGCGCCACTGCAGGTGCAATACGCCGACTTCGCCCTGTGGCAGCGCACGGTGCTCGGCGACGAGGACGATCCCGCCGCACCGGCCGCGCGACAGCTGGCGTACTGGACCGAGACGCTGGCCGGACTGCCCGATCAGCTGACGCTGCCCACCGACCGGCCGCGGCCCGCCACGGTGTCCACCGCCGGCGGCAGTGTGGATTTCGCGGTGGATGCGGCATTACACGCCCGCTTGGCCGAGCTCGGCCGGGAACGGGGCGCGACGCTGTTCATGGTGGTGCACGCGGCCTTCGCGGCGCTGCTGGCACGGCTGTCGGCGAGCACCGATATCGCGATCGGCACCCCGATCGCAGGCCGCGGTGACCGCGCCCTCGACGATCTGGTCGGCATGTTCGTCAATACTCTGGTGCTGCGCGCCGAGGTCGATCCGGCCGCCGGATTCACCGCACTGCTCGACACCGTGCGCGACGGCGATCTGGCGGCGTTCTCCCATGCCGACATTCCGTTCGAACGGTTGGTGGAGGCGCTCAATCCGGTCCGTTCCAGCGCGCGGCATCCGCTGTTCCAGGTCGGTTTCTCGTTCCACAATCAGACCGCAGCGGAGTTCGTGCTGGATGGGCTGACCGTGAGCACGGCCGAATTCGATACCGCGGTATCACAATTCGATCTGCATCTGGTGATCACCGACCGTTACGACGACACCGGCGCCCCGCTGGGCATGGCCGCTTCCCTCACCTATGCGACCGCGCTGTTCGACGCCGCCACGGTGGACGGGTTCGCCGCCCGATTGGTGCGCCTGCTGGAGCAGGTGAGCGCGGATCCGGTGCGCCCGGTCGGGGCGGTGGAGCTGCTCGCACCCGCCGAGCGGACGCAGATCCTCGAAACCTGGAACGACACCGCCGATCTCGCTGTCGCCACCGACTCGACACTGCCCGACCTGTGGCAGGCGTCGGTGGCGGCGGCCGGTGCGGCACCGGCGCTGACCGCCGACGGTGTCACGGTGGCCTACGTCGATCTGGCGGCGCAGGTGAACCGTCTGGCGCGGCATCTGATCGCGCTGGGCGTCGGCCCCGAGACCCGGGTGGTGCTCGCACTGCCCCGATCCAGGGAGCTGGTCGTCGCGATGTACGCGGTCAGCGTCGCCGGCGGCGCCTATGTGCCGGTCGATCCGGATGCGCCGACCGAACGGATCGATTATGTGCTGCGGAGCGCGGCACCCCGCTGTGTGCTCACCACGACCGAAACCGCTGTGGTGCTGGGTGATTGCGGAAGTCCGGTGATCGAGGTGGACGCACTGGATCTCACCGCGCTGTCGGATGCGCCGATCACCGACCGTGACCGGTGCGCACCGCTGCGCCCCGCCCACCCCGCCTATGTCGTTTTCACCTCCGGTTCCACCGGAAGGCCCAAGGGGGTCACGGTCGAACACCGCGCCGTTGTCAACCAGTTGCTGTGGAAGAACACCTATTTCGGTATCGGCGCCGACGACTGCGTGCTGGTGAAAACCGCGGCCACCTTCGATCTCTCGGTGTGGGAGTTCTGGTCCGCGACGGTGGCCGGTGGGCGGCTGGTCCTCGCCGCAGCGGACGGTCAGCGCGATCCGGTATACCTCACCGAGCTGATGGCTCGCGAACGTGTCACCACGGTGCACGCCGTACCATCCATGCTGGATGCGCTGCTCACCGTCGAAGGCGGCCTGCCCGCGTCGGTACGGCGGGTCCTGGCCATCGGCGAGGCGCTACCCGTGGCCACCGCCCAGCGGCTGCGGGCGGCCGGTTCCGCTCGGCTGTACAACCTGTACGGCCCCACCGAGGCCGCGGTGTCGATTACGGTGCACCCGGTCGGCGAGGCCGATATCGCGACCGTCCCGATCGGGCGCCCGGAGTCGAACAGTCGGGTGTACGTGCTGGATTCGCGTCTGCAGCCGGTGCCGGCCGGAGTGCCGGGTGAGCTGTACCTGGCCGGCGCCCAGCTGGCCCGTGGATATCACGGCCGCGGTGGGCTGACCGCCGAACGCTTCGTGGCCGACCCGTTCGAACCCGGGCGGCGTATGTACCGCACCGGTGATCTGGTGTGCTGGAACGCCGCGGGCGAACTCGAATACCGGGGGCGCACCGATTTCCAGATCAAGGTTCGCGGCTTCCGGATCGAGCCGGGAGAGATCGAGGCGGCGCTGCGCGCACTGCCGGCACTCGCACAGGTCGCGGTAGTCGCGCAGGCCGACGGTCACGGCGGAGACCGGCTGGTCGCTTATCTGGTCCCCGCCGCGGGCGTGATCGACACCGCGGCGGTGCGGGCCACGCTGGCGCGCTCGCTGCCGTCGTATCTGGTGCCGGAGGCCTTCGTGGTGCTCGCGGACCTGCCGCTGACGGCCAACGGCAAACTCGACCGCCGGGCACTGCCCGAACCGGTGTTCCGGTCCGCCGAATACCGCGCGCCACGCACCGAAACGGAGCGGCTCGTGTGTGCAGGTTTCGCCGACGTGCTCGGACGCGACCGAGTGGGACTCGAGGACGACTTCTTCGCACTCGGCGGAACATCACTGCTGGTCACCGCGCTCGCCGCGCGGTTGACCGAGGCGCTGGGCAGACAGGTTCCGGTGCCGGCGGTATTCATGGCGGCGACCCCCGCGGCGCTCGTCGCCGAACTGAATCGCGGTGCGATCGACCCCGCCGCGGCCTTCGAGGTGGTGCTGCCGCTACGCCCCGCCGGCACCGGCGAACCGCTGTTCTGCGTGCACCCGATGGGCGGCATCGCCTGGTCGTTCGCCGGATTGGGGGCCGTGGTGGAGCGGCCGCTGTACGGCCTCCAGTCGCCGGTGCTCACCGGCGGCGAACTGCCGGACAGCATCGACACCTGGGCCCAGTGCTATGTCGACGCCATCCGCTCGGTCCAGCCACACGGGCCCTACCACCTGCTGGGCTGGTCGCTGGGTGGGGTGCTGGCTCATGCCGTCGCGGTGCGCCTGCAAGCCGACGGTGAACAGGTCGCACAACTGGCCGTGATGGACAGCCGGCTCGGGGCCGACGGGTCTGCCGAGTCATCGGGGTCGGCAGGGGAGTTCGCGCCGGTGGCGATCTCGGAGTTGCTCGGCGGCCTGCTGGGTGAACAGATCCAGGGATCAGGGACCGCCGCAGGGCTTCCCGAAACCATGGGCGTCGCCGAGATCGCCGACCGGCTGGCGGGTCTGCCGGAGCCGTTCTCGGCGCTGGGGCACGAACGGATCACCTCGATTCTGGCGGCGGCAGTCGAATCCGTGCAGCTCGCGGCCGGCTATCGGCCCGGTGTCTACGACGGAGATATGACGTATTTCGTTGCAGCACACGATGTCACCAGCGAATCCGGGGCGCGACCGTGGTCCGCGGCGGTGAGCGGCGTGGTGCGATCGCGTCGCTTGCCTGCCACCCACTGGCGAATGACCTCGACCGTCGCGCTCCGCGAAATCGGTGCGGCACTGAGCGAACAGCCGCACCACTGATAGTCACCCCACAGCCCGGAACCGGCGAGGTTCCGTACGGCCGCCGGAGCCGATCCGGCGGCCGGACCGTGAAAGAGAGAAGGAAATACCCGATGGATCTCGACTACGCCGCACTCATCTCCCAGGTGCTGGAATTCCTCAGCACCGGTTCGAGCCTGGCCTACACCCCGCAGTAACAGCAGATACCGAACGAAGGAGCTACGACAGATGGATACCGGAAGCAGCGGCTTCAGCGACCTGCTCACCGCACTGGCCAACATGGTGGCGTCGGGCTCGGCGATCTCGGTGACACCGGGAGCCTGAGCACGGTGCGGGCCCGTATCCCGAGGGCCCGCACCGCCGGTGTCGCTTGCTGTGCTGCCGGGAACCACTCTGCGAGAAAGGAAACGGATGAGCAACCCGTTCGACGACGACGCCGCCGAGTTCTACGTCCTGACCAACGCCGAGGGTGAGCACTCGTTGTGGCCGGTGTTCGCGGCCGTTCCCAGCGGGTGGACGGTCGCGCACGGGCCGCGTCCGCGCCAGGTCTGCCTCGACTATGTGGAAACGCAGTGGACCGATATGCGGCCCATCTCGCTGATCGAAGCCATGCGCGTGCGAGCCGAATAGACAGCCGAGCCACCGGATACCGCGCCGTGACGAGCCACCGAACCTCCCCTGCATCGGCACGTCACGGCGCGGCGGCGGGCGCCCGGCGCCGGTCACGGCTCGGCGGCCAGCTCGATGCGGAATCTGTTGCGCAAGCGCCGGGCGGCGGCACGGTTGCGTAACACGGCGGTACAGTCGCCACAGGCGGAGGCGAGATCGGCGAGGATCTCATCGACCGGGCCGGTCACGATGCGACCCAGAACCATATCGGTACTGTCCAGGGCGACGGCACAATGACCCTGGTCGACCGATACTGCTACGGCGGTGCCTTCCGGAGAGGTCTGTTCGTCGAGTAACTCCAGTGCGCTGCGCTGCATCCGGATTCGACGCAACTGCGGAATGCTCGCGCGTACGGTGTCCTGGATCAGGTCGTGGGCGAACCGGATTCGCCCGTCGTGATCGATGGCGACGATCCCGGCCAGCTCGGCGCTGCCGATGTGCTCGATGATCACGGATTCGGCCAGGCCGGTCAGCGATACCAGTGTCGCGGCATCGACGCGGTCGCCGCAGACGGCGACGTGGGCGAGGACATCACGCACCGGGCCGGGTAATCGGGCCAGTTGCTGTTCGATGACGCCGCGAGTGGTGGGCAGCAGGTCGCGGACATCGGCCCCGGTGGCCATCGCCGCGGTGAGTTCGCGCAGGAACAGCGGATTTCCGCCGGTGCGGCGGTGCAGGAGGGTGAGGCTGTCACTGCCGATGTCGGCGAGGCCGGCCGTATGGGCGATGGCGCGCACCCCTTCCGGATCGACTCCGGCCAACTCGAGGTACGCCGCGGTGGGCTCGGCGAGAGCGGCCATCGATTCGCGCACCGTATCGGGCGCTTCGGTGGTGCGCAGCGTCGCGATGACCAGCAGCGGCTGATCGTGCAACCAGCTGACGGTTTGGCGGAGTATCTGCATGGTGGCCTTGTCGGCGCGGTGCAGATCTTCCAGCACCAGCAGCAGTGGGCCGTCGGCCATCGCGGTCCGGCAGCGACCGGCGAGTACCTGCGCGATCTCGAACGGCCCGAGCGGATCGGGGCGCGCGTCCGGATCGGCGCCGAAGCGGGTGGCGATCTCGGCCCACACCCAGGCGGGCGGGCCGCCCTCGACCTGCGGGCAGCTACCCGTGGCCACTGTCCAGCCGCGTCGGGTCAGTTCGGTGGAGACGGCGCTGGTGAGTGTGGTCTTACCGAAACCGGGTCCGCCGCAGACCCAGACCAGCCGGGCGCCGTGTTCGGCGGCCTCGAGCGACGCCTGCAGCGCGAGCTCCCGTTGTAACGAGTACCCGCATTCCGCTGCGGTCGTCGCCGGACCGGCGGCGGTGATCGTTGCCGTGGGGCCCGCGCCGGCGCTGCTCGGATCGGTTTGGTTCAGGATCGCGGTCTCCAGTGCCTGGATGCGGCTCCCGGGGTCGAGACCCATTTCGCGGGTGAGGAACTCGGAGGTGCGCCGCAAGGTCGCCAGCGCCTCGGTCTGGCGGCCCAGCCGATACTGGGCCAGAGCCAGCAATCGCACACTCTCCTCGCGGTCCGGCCGTTCCTCGACGGTGCAGCGCAGTGCGCCGATCACCTCGGTGGTGCGATCGAGTTCCAGCGCCGCCTCGGCCCGCATCTCTCCGGCGGTCAGATGTAGATCGGTCAACCGTTCCGTCTCTGCTGCGGCCCAGGCGTAGTCGGCGAAACTCTCCAGTGCCCGGCCGTCCCAGCATTGCAGTGCGACGTCGAGCATCCGGAGGCGAACGGCCGGCTCGGGCGGATGCTCGGCGCGGATCACCCGCAGATATTCGTCCAGCAGCGATTCGAACTGCCATGCGTCGACATCGGTATCGGGCAGGCGCAGCGCGTATCCGAGGCCCTCGGAGACCACCACGGTCGCCGGGGCGCGGGCCGGTCGGTCGGGTTCGAACAGCCGTCGAAGGTTGTGTACATGCACCTGCAGTACGGCGGTGGCCTTCGACGGCGGTTCACCGTTCCACAATTCTTCGACCAGACGGTCGGTGGAGACTGCACGTCCTCGTGCGATGACCAGGCGAGCCAGTAGCGCGCGGGTCAGCCGCCCCGCCAGCCGGACGGGCCGGCCATCGAAGCAGATATGCATCGGCCCCAAGACATGGATACGCCGGTCAGCCATGCTTAAACCCCCTGCGACTGCGACATCCCCGGACACCCTTCCGTGACGGTTCGCTGTGGTCTGACGAGCCAGTCGATGGACACCTGATTTAAGTCAGAATCTGTACTATAAATTAATGACCCTGTCCAACGTTAGCCTCGCAGTTGCGGAATCGTTATAAAGTTTCCGTTCAGTAGGATTAATGGTGTGGGGTGCGTGCGTTCCTCTCTTTTCACCTGCGGTGCAGGGATTCCGGTCCTACGTCGCCCGGTCGTTCCTACGCCCGTGGATTGCGTCCGTCTGCTCGATCAACTATTCAGTGATTCGGTGCCGCTTCCCGGATGAGCTTTCCCGTCGCGGCGTGATCTTCGTCGCCTCGGGAACCGACCGCTCGGACCGAACCGGTGTGACCGGAAGTGAACCAGAAGTGAGATGGGTAAGGCTGAGACCGGTAAACCTGCATCGATGGGGAGGTTTCGAATGGTTCGTCCGTCAGTTATCGCAGCGAGTGAATTCGCCGGCGCAAGGCAGGGGAAATGATGAGTCAGAGCAGGATTCGTATCCGGCCCGGCGGACCGGAAGCAGTGAACCTATCCGATGATGTGCAGGCGGGAGACTCGTTCGTGCAAACCGATCAGGTGATGGCTGTTCCGGTGGGTCGATTCGTGGCAATGGCACGCGCGGTCGCGCGGCTGGCCGATGAGGCTCTGGTGGGTGGTGGTATTCATTCGGACCGGCCCGGGGAAGGGGTGCTGGGCAGGTATGCGGCCACCGGTTGCGCGGTCCGGGGTAGTGCGGAACCGGTCGCTCGCGGTCTGTACGTCGATGTAGACGGTGATGTCTGGGAACACGACGAGGGCGGCTGGCGGTTGTTGTTGCAGGACGGTGTGGTTGTCGATCCGGTCTCGCATTGGGACTGGACCGGTGGCAATGTGGACGAATTCGGGCCGTTCGTCTTCGTGGCGGCAAGCGCCTGAACCCGATGCGGGCCCGTCGGGCGGGCCCGCACCACGGTGTGTGATTTCAGCGGCGTTTCGGCATCGGAGCGACGATTACAATGCCGTTATGGGCAGTGCTTTTCGCCTCAATGCAGGGGTCTCGGTCGCTTTGGTGGTATTGACCCTGGGGACTCGTCACACTGCCAACGACACTTTGTGTGCGCTTCTGATTCAGCGGCTCTATGCTCCTTATCGCGGAAGATGGGCATTACCTGGTGGTTTCGTTCGGGCCGAGGAGAGTCTCTCGGCGGCGGCAGTGCGGCAACTGCGTGACGAGACCGGAATTCGCGGTGACCGAATGCCGCTCGAGCAGCTCGCGACCTATGGTGAACCGGGTCGTGATCCGCGGGGCCGTGTCATCAGTACCGCCTATTTGGCAATGACACCGAATCTTCCTGCCCCGCAGGCGGGTTCGGACGCAACGGCCGCAGGAATCTGGTCGGTGCCGGAATTGCTGGCCGAACAGGGGCGGTTGGCCTTCGACCATCGCCGCATACTTACCGACGGTGTCGAACGAGCCCGGGCAAAATTGGAGAACACTCCGCTCGCCACGGCATTCTGTGCCCGCGAGTTCACAGTGGCCGAACTTCGCCGCGTCTACGAAGTGGTATGGGGTACGGCCATGGATCCACGCAACTTCCACCGCAAGGTCACCACTGCCCCGGGGTTCGTGATATCCACCGGAGCTACCACCACGCGTGACGGTGGCCGGCCCGCCAAGTTGTACCGGGCCGGGCCCGCGCAGGTACTCCATCCACCGATACTGCGCCCGTCCTGACCTGGTTCGTCCCGACCGGGACGCATCCGGTTGCGGTTATCGGCTGCCGGTGCGCGGTTGCCCGAACAGGATGGTCTCGACCAACGCACCGACCCGCTCGGGTGGGCAGAGTCCCTTCTCGTCGTCGAAGACCCGTCCCAGATCGACCACCAGCGCGAATCCGGCCTGCACCAGAATGCGCGCCTGTGCCTCGGACAGTTCCGGGCGCACCGCGACCAGCATTTTGACCCATTCCGCGACGATCAGCCGCTGAATGTTGCGCAGCACCGTGCGTTCCTCGGCCGGTACATGGCTGAATTCCGCGTAGTAGACGAAGGTCAGCTCCCGCTCGGCGAATGATCCCGTCACATAGAGGTCGATCAGCGTGGACAGTGTCTCGGCGGGCGAGTTCGAGGCGGCGGTGGCCGGGCCGATCGCGCCGGACACCCGATCGGCCGCACGCCGGAAGGCCGCTGCGAGTAGATCGCTCTTACTGCGGTAGTAGCGGTACACCGCGGAGGCCGCCGACAGATCCGCTGCCGTGGCGATGTCCTCCACACTCACGTTCGGGTACCCGCGCTCGTGGAAGAGCTCCACCGATTTCTTCAGCAGCAGTTCATGTTTGAAGGACTGCGGAATCTCCGCCGGGCGGGGCGTGTGCGCCGGTGCCGAACTCTGCGGCAGATCTGCCCGGATCAGTGACCAGGAAGCCGACTTCAGCACGGAGGTAAGGGATTTCACCGGCAGGCCGGCATGGTGGTCGCCGATGCTGCTGACGATGCTGAGAATGGCCACGGCCCGCACCAGCCGATCCGCCCGCGTCGCTTCGGGTCGCAACTCACCGCACAGATCGGCCAGTGCGCGGATCGAGGTGGTGAACTGCTCGTCCAGCGTGGCACCGTCATCGGCGTCGAGATAGCGGCCCTCCCAGCGGGCCAGGGTCACCGTCGGCCGGTTGGCGATGGTCGCGGCGATCATGGCGTCGAGCACACCGTCGATGCGCTGCTCGATCGGCAGGTCGGCGTTCTCGGGGGAGACGGCGGTCGATTCGACGGTCAGCGCACCCAGGCGCAGCAGTTCCTCCCGGAACAGTGCGTACTTGCTGGGGTAGTGCCGGTACAGTGCGGCCGAGGAGATGTCCAGCCGGGACGCGATGTCCTCCATGCTGACGCCGTGATAGCCCAGGGATCCGAACGCGGCCGCCGAGGTTGCCGCGATCTGGGCACGACGGTTCTTGGGGCGTCGGCGGATCACCCGCTCCGCCGGCTTTGTTGTCGGCTGTTCTGCGGGGCTCGCGGTGCCACGCTGTACGGTCACTGCTCCGACCCGATGGTGGTAGGGCTGCATTCCTCGGCACTCATAAAAGCCATGGTAGCGATCGGGTCGGCGGTGGATGCTCGGTGTTACCGCCGGTTCCGGAAACTTCCGGGTGGTCGTGACGAGGCCCACGTTACCGACATCACGGTAGTGGCGCGGTGTGGTTGCCGACTCGTCTCGAAACCGCATCGGTTCCGTGCCCAACCCTGGCCGCCGGGACGGGGGAGCCGTAGGCTCCGCTGGACCCGAAATGCGATCGGCCGCCCGCCGATCGAGTGGACTCGAGACGTGGCGGCGAAGGGAATCTCGATGCGTACGCTGGACGTGGAACGAATCGTCCGGGCACCCCGCGTAGATGTTTTCGACTGGATCAGCGACGCCACCAATTACCAACGTGTTCCGGTGATTCGCCGTGTCACCCCGGTTCGTCCGGGCAATATCTCCGAACACGGAATCGGTGCGGTCCGGCTGCTGGTGACCCCGCTGCTGCGTCTCACCGAAGAGATGGTGGATTACGATCCGCCGACCTGTTTCCGCTATCGGATCCTGAAATCCTTTCCGCCGCTGGGGCATCAGACCGGCGAGGTCACCTTCGACGACCACCCCTCGGGGACACGAGTGCGATGGAAGTCTCAGATCGAGTTCGCCACACCGCTTTTCGCCGCGGCATGGACCATGGCCCTACTGCCGGTGGTGTATCTCGGACTGCACTCGGTCCTGTCCACTGCCGATCAGGAACTGCGCCGGGACTGAATGGGTATCCGGCCCGGCACCGTCAGCTCAGCGCGGACCATGCCATTTCCCGCAGAATCGGCCGGGCCCGTCCAGCGAGTGTGGGGGAGGCGCTGTGCGGGGTGGAGTTGATCAGACCGAAGGTGGCGTGTGCGCGTACCCGGGCGGCGGGTTCGGGCAGGTCCGGGTGTAGTTCACGCAGTACCGCGACCCAGATCTCCACATACTGCCGCTGCAGCCGGCGTACCTGACGCCGGGCGGTCTCGGGCAGGCTCTCCAGATCGCGATCCTGGATCCGGATCAGTTCGGGCTCACCGAGTGCGAAGTCGAGATGGAAGTCGATCAGGCCCGCCAGCGCCTCGCCGGGCGACCCGGCCCGCTCGGTCACCGCCTTCCCGCCGTCGAACAACCGGGTGCTGATCCCCACCAGCAATTCCACCAGCACCGCTTCCTTGTTGGGGAAGTGCCGGTATACGGCCGGGCCGCTGATTCCGGCCGCCGCACCCAGATCATCGAGCCGTACACCGGGATAACCGCGATCGGCGATCAATCGCGCACCCGCATCGAGCAGCTGCTGCCGCCGCTGCGCCTTGAGTTGCTCGCGGCGTGTCGGGGCGACCGCATCGCTGCTGCCCATCACCCCTCCTGTCGGCACTTCTGGACATTTCAGTTAGTCAAGATTATCTTGGATTTCAGTTATTGGCCACTAACCAAATGGGCAGGATGGCGTGATGACCGTTACGCAGGACGTGCAGACCGGCAATCGGGCCGCGCACCTCGCGCTGCTCGACGAGCTGCGCGCGAAATTGTCGGCCGCAGCGCTGGGCGGACCCGAGCGGGCCCGGGAGCGCCATCTGGCCCGGGGCAAGTTGCTGCCGCGGCAGCGGGTGGACCGGCTGCTGGACCCCGGTAGTCCGTTCCTGGAACTCTCGCCGCTGGCCGCCGACGGCATGTACGGCGACGACTGTCCGGGTGCCGGTGTCATCGGCGGCATCGGGCGGGTATCGGGCCGGGAATGTGTGATCGTCGCCAACGATGCGACGGTCAAGGGCGGCACCTACTACCCGATGACGGTCAAGAAGCATCTGCGGGCCCAGGAAGTGGCGCTGCAGAACAAGCTGCCGTGTCTCTATCTGGTCGATTCCGGCGGCGCGCATCTGCCGCACCAGGACGACGTGTTCCCCGACCGCGAACATTTCGGGCGGATCTTCTACAACCAGGCCACCATGAGCGCCGAGGGGATCCCTCAGGTCGCCGCGGTGCTCGGATCGTGCACCGCCGGTGGCGCCTACGTGCCCGCGATGAGCGACGAGGCGGTGATCGTGCGCAATCAGGGCACGATCTTCCTCGGTGGCCCGCCGCTGGTGAAGGCGGCGACCGGGGAGGTGGTCACCGCAGAGGAACTCGGCGGCGGCGAATTGCATTCGCGCACATCCGGTGTCACCGACCACCTGGCCGACAGCGACGAGGATGCGCTGCGGATCGTGCGCCGGATCGTGGGCACCTTCGGCCCGAAGGCCCCGAGCCCGTGGGATATCGCCGAGCCGGTCGACGCGATCGCGCCGCAGACCGACCTCTACGACGTGGTCCCGGTGGACCTGCGCACGCCCTACGACGTCCACGAGGTGATCACCCGGGTCGTCGACGGCGGGGAATTCCAGGAGTTCAAGTCCGAGTACGGCCGCACCCTCGTCACCGGGTTCGCCCGCATCCACGGGCATCCGGTCGGTATCGTCGCCAACAACGGTGTGCTGTTCGGTGAATCCGCCCAGAAGGGGGCGCATTTCATCGAGCTGTGCGACAAACGCAGTATCCCGCTGGTGTTCCTGCAGAACATCACGGGCTTCATGGTCGGCCGCGACTACGAGGCCGGCGGCATCGCCAAACACGGCGCGAAGATGGTCACCGCGGTGGCCTGCGCCCGGGTCCCCAAGCTCACCGTCGTGATCGGCGGTTCCTACGGCGCCGGCAACTACTCGATGTGCGGGCGCGCCTACTCGCCGCGGTTCCTGTGGATGTGGCCGAATGCGCGTATCTCGGTGATGGGTGGTGAACAGGCCGCCTCGGTGCTGGCCACGGTCCGGGGCGATCAACTCGGCGACGAATGGACCGCCGAGGCCGAGGAGAAGTTCAAGGCGCCGATCCGGGACCAGTACGAGCGGCAGGGCAACCCGTACTACTCCACTGCCCGGCTGTGGGACGACGGTGTGATCGACCCCGCCGACACCCGCACCGTGCTCGGGCTGGCGCTGTCGGTCTGCGCGCAGGCCCCACTCGACCCTGTCTCCTACGGCGTATTCCGGATGTGATCACATGCTGAACAAATCTCAACCGGTGCCGTTCGACACCGTGCTGGTCGCCAACCGCGGCGAGATCGCGGTGCGGGTGATGCGAACGTTGCGCGCCATGGGAATTCGGTCCGTCGCCGTCTACAGCGACGCCGATGCCGGCGCCCGGCACGTGGCCGAGGCGGATGTCGCGGTGCGGCTCGGACCCGCGCCCGCCCGGCAGAGCTACCTTGATATCGAGAAGGTGGTCGCCGCCGCGGTGCGCTCCGGAGCGCAGGCCGTGCACCCGGGATATGGCTTCCTGTCCGAGAATTCGACATTCGCTGCCGCTCTGGAGCAGGCCGGCATCGTTTTTCTGGGGCCGCCGGCGCGAGCGATCGAGATCATGGGCGACAAGATCGCGGCCAAGACGGCGGTCGCCGATTTCGGTGTGCCGGTGGTTCCAGGAATAGCGCGCCCCGGCCTCACCGACGACGAATTGATCGCCGCCGCAAAGGATATCGGCTACCCGGTGCTGGTGAAGCCGTCCGCGGGTGGCGGTGGCAAGGGGATGCGCCGAGTCACCGAGCCTGCCGACCTGCCCGCCGCACTGGTGAGTGCGCGAAGGGAGGCGGCCGCGGCATTCGGGGACGACACCCTGTTCCTGGAGCGGTTCGTCGACACTCCGCGCCACATCGAGGTGCAGATCCTCGCGGACCGGTTCGGCAATGTCGTGCACCTCGGTGAACGTGAATGCAGCCTGCAGCGGCGGCATCAGAAGGTGATCGAGGAAGCACCCTCACCGCTGCTCGATCAACAGACCCGGGCGCGGATCGGCGCCGCCGCCTGCGATACCGCACGCAGCGTGGACTACGTCGGTGCCGGCACGGTCGAATTCATCGTCGCGTCGGCCCGACCCGACGAATTCTTCTTCATGGAGATGAACACCCGGCTGCAGGTCGAACATCCCGTCACCGAACTGGTGACGGGAGTGGATCTGGTGGAATGCCAGGTCCGGGTCGCCGGTGGGCAGAAGATCGTCGCCCAGCAGGACGATATCGTGCTGACCGGTCATGCCGTCGAGGCGCGGGTCTACGCCGAAGATCCCGGCCGCGACTTCCTGCCCACCGGCGGCTCTGTGCTGGCGCTCGCCGAGCCGGACGGCGACGGTGTGCGGGTGGATTCCGGCCTGCGCACCGGCAGTGTGATCGGCAGCGACTACGACCCGATGCTGTCGAAGGTCATCGCCTACGGCCCCGACCGTGACACCGCCCTCACCCGCCTGGACCGGGCTCTGGCCGGCACCCAGGTGCTGGGGGTGCGAACCAATACCGACTTCCTGCGGTTCCTGCTGTCGGATCCACAGGTCCGCCGCGGCGACCTCGACACCGGACTGCTCGATCGCCGGGCCGGTGATTTCCGGGCTGCCGCCGTGACCGATGCGCAGTTCGTCGCGGCCGCTGTGACGCGGTGGCTGTCCGCCTGGCCGGACACGCCGCGCGGGCCGTGGGACGTCCCGAACGGCTGGCGCATCGGTGCCGCGGCACCCACCGTGCTGCGTCTGGACGGCGGTGAGCGGGTGGTCCACGTATCGATCACCGGATCCCCCGAGGATGCGCAGGTCGTCGTCGACGACGCGAGTTCGTGCTCCCTGCGTGCACAGCGTGACGACGAGATCGTCTCGATCACCCTCGACGGTATGCGGCTGCGCTACCGGGTGGCCGAGGCCGGTGCGGGGCAGATCTGGGTCGGCGGTGCCGACGGGGTCGCCGCGGTCCGCGAGATCGCCGAGGCGAGCGTGCGCGGCGAGGACGAACAGGCTACCGAGGCCGAGATCGTCAGCCCGATGCCCGGATCGGTGATCGCGGTGCATGCCGAGCCCGGCGCCGAGGTGGCGGCCGGCACCCCCATCGTGGTGGTCGAGGCCATGAAGATGGAACACACGCTGACCGCTCCGGTAGCCGGAATCGTGGAACTGCT
This sequence comes from Nocardia vermiculata NBRC 100427, assembly GCF_001613265.1. Taxonomy (GTDB): domain Bacteria; phylum Actinomycetota; class Actinomycetes; order Mycobacteriales; family Mycobacteriaceae; genus Nocardia; species Nocardia vermiculata. Next base: position 504,582 of record NZ_BDCA01000002.1, on the reverse strand, counting down.
GGTGGCCGCGGGAGACCAGGTGCAGGTGGAACAGACCCTGGCCCGGATCGCCGCCGCACCGGCCGCCGAGAACGAGGAGAAGTAATCCATGAGCGAATTCCTTTCCACCGCCACGCTTCCCGGCGAATACCGGGAGCTGGCGCTGACCGTGCGCGATTTCGCCAACCAGGTCGTCGCACCCGTGGCGGCCAAACACGACGCCGACCACACCTTCCCCTACGAAGTGGTCTCCGGAATGGCCGATATGGGCCTGTTCGGCTTGCCGTTCCCGGAGGAGTACGGCGGTATGGGAGGTGACTACTTCGCCCTGTGCCTGGCGCTCGAGGAGCTGGGCAAGGTCGATCAGAGTGTGGCCATCACCCTGGAAGCCGGTGTGTCGCTGGGGATCATGCCGGTATTCCGCTTCGGCAACGACGAGCAGAAGCAGCAGTGGCTGCCGCTGCTGACCTCCGGCCGCGCGCTGGCCGGCTTCGGACTCACCGAACCCGGTGCGGGCAGCGATGCCGGGGGTACCCGCACTACCGCGGTGCTGGACGGCGACGAGTGGATCATCAACGGCAGCAAGCAGTTCATCACCAATTCCGGCACCGATATCACCCGGCTGGTCACGGTGACCGCGGTGACCGGTGAGACCGAGGGAAGGAAGGAGATCTCCGCGATCCTGGTGCCCACCGACACTCCCGGTTTCGTCGCCGAACCCGCGTACCGGAAGGTCGGCTGGCACGCCTCCGACACCCACCCACTGAGTCTCACCGATGTGCGGGTGCCGCAGGCGAATCTGCTCGGCGAGCGGGGGCGTGGCTACGCGAACTTCCTTCGGATTCTCGACGAGGGCCGGATCGCGATCGCCGCGCTGTCGGTGGGCGTCGCTCAGGGGTGCGTCGACGAGAGCGTGAAATACGCCGGGGAGCGAGAAGCCTTCGGCCGCACCATCGGCCGCAATCAGGCGGTGGCGTTCAAGATCGCCCGGATGGAGGCCCGCGCCCACACCGCCCGCACCGCATACTACGACGCGGCGGCACTGATGCTGTCGGGTAAACCGTTCAAGAAGCAGGCCGCGATCGCCAAACTGGTCGCCAGCGAGGCCGCGATGGACAACGCGCGTGATGCCACCCAGATCTTCGGCGGCTACGGCTTCATGGACGAATACGCCGTCGCCCGCCACTACCGTGATTCGAAGATCCTGGAAATCGGTGAGGGCACCACGGAGGTGCAGTTGATGTTGATCGGACGGGAGCTGGGGCTGTGAACGAACCGACGACCGAACCGACCCGCCGGGTGGTGCAGCGCGGACTGTGGTTCGAGGAACTGGAAGTCGGCGTGCTCTACGAGCACCGGCCCGGGCGCACCATCACCGAGGCCGACAACGTCCTGTTCACCACGCTCACGATGAACACCCAGGCGCTGCATCTGGATGCGGCGTTCTCCGATGCGCTACCACCGTTCAACCAGCGGCTGGTCAATTCGATGTTCACCCTCTCGACGCTGGTCGGGCTGTCCGTGGCACAGCTGACCCAGGGCACCATCGTCGGCAACCTCGGGTTCTCCGAGATCGCATTTCCCAAGCCGCTGTTCCACGGCGACACGCTGTACGCGGAGACGCTGGTGACCGCCAAGCGGCAATCCGAGAGCCGTCCGGGAGAGGGGATCGCCACCTTCGCGCATACCGGCCGCAATCAGCACGGGGATGTGGTGGCGACTGCGGTACGCAAGACGATGGTCCGGCTGCGTCCGGCCGGAGAGGAATAGCGCATGAGCTGGGAGATTCCCGGTCCGGCCTGGTTGTTCTGTCCCGCCGATCGCGGTGAACGGTACGAGAAGGCCGCGGCGGCAGCCGATGTCGTGATTCTCGATCTCGAGGACGGGGTCGGCGCGGGTGACAAGGCTGCCGCTCGCGAGGCGCTGGTTCGCACGCCGCTGGATCCCGAGCGGACCGTGGTGCGGATCAATGCGGCAGGCACCCCCCACTTCGATGCGGATCTGGCGGCCCTGGCCGGCACCTGCTATCGACGGGTGATGCTCCCGAAAGCCGAATCGGCGCAGCATGTGTCGTTGCTGTCGGACTACGAGGTCATCGCATTGTTCGAGTCTCCACTGGGTGCGCTGCGCACCGAAGAGGTCGTGGCGGCACCGAATGTGATCGCAGCAATGGCCGGCGCGGAGGACCTGGTTGCCGGGCTCGGCGGCAACTCCAGCCGCCGTGCCGACGGCACCTATCGCGACGTGGCGCGGCAGCTGCGTTCGACCGTGTTGCTCGCGGCCAAGGCGTACGGCAGGGTCGCCCTGGATTCGGTGTACCTGGATATCGCGGATCTGGACGGACTACGTGCGGAATCCGACGAGGCTGTCGCGGTCGGCTACGACGTGAAGGTGGCGATCCACCCCAAGCAGCTCCTGGTGATTCGCGCCGCCTACGCCCCGGCGGACGACGAAGTCGACTGGGCGCGCCGGGTATTGGCGGAGGTGCCGAACAACCGTGGCGTGTTCAGTTTCGAAGGCCGCATGGTGGACGGTCCGGTGCTGCGGCATGCGGAGCGGATCCTGGCGCGCGCCGCGGGGCGGTAGTTCCGGATCGAGATGTACCGAACGGTGGTAGGAGGTTGATGGTGCAACCGCAGTGGGAGCCCAGCGCGGAGGATATCGCGGGTGCGCGGGTGACCGATTTCGCGCGCTTCGCCGGGAAACGGACCGGCGCGCAGTTCGGTGACTACCGTTCGCTGTGGCAGTGGTCGGTCGAGGACCTGCCGGGATTCTGGGGTGCGCTGTGGGAGTACTTCGATCTCGGCGATCCGCCGGAGACGGTGCTGTCGGGAACCGCGATGCCGGATGTGCAGTGGTTCCCCGGGCAGCGGTTGAACTATGTCGACCAGGTTGCCCGGCATGTGCGCACCGACCGGCCCGCCATCGTCTCCATCGACGAACAGCACGGACTCGGCGAAGTCTCCTGGTCGGAGCTGCTCGAGCGCGCCGGTTCGTTCGCCGCCACGCTGCGTGAACTCGGTGTCGGCCCGGGCGACCGGGTGGTCGGTTATCTGCCGAACATTCCGGAGGCCGTGATCGCCTTCCTCGGCACGGCGAGTATCGGCGCCGTATGGAGCGCGTGCGGGCAGGATTATTCGGCGAAGGCCGCGCTGGACCGGCTCGGTCAACTGGAACCCGCTGTCCTGGTCACCACCGACGGCTACCGATTCGGCGGTAAGGAGCACGACAAGACCGGCGATATCGCGACGCTGCGCGCCGGGCTGCCGAGTGTGCGGGCGACCGTGGTGGTTTCGCGCCTCGGCAATGCTGTGCCCGATGCGCTGGACTGGGCTGCCGTCGCCGCACCCGGCGGTGAATTGTTCACCGAAGGCGTCGATTTCGACCATCCGCTGTGGGTGTTGTTCTCCTCCGGCACAACCGGACTGCCGAAGGGAATCGTGCACGGCCACGGCGGGGTACTACTCGAACATCTGAAAGCCGCGGCGCTGCAATCGGATCTGAGCCGCGACGATGTGTTCTTCTGGTACACCAGCCCGAGCTGGATGATGTGGAACTTCCAGGTTGCGGGCCTGTTGGTGGGGGCCACCATCGTCTGTTACGACGGCAGCCCCACCTATCCACACCCCGATACGCTGTTCGATCTGGCCGCGCGCACCCGCACCACAGTGCTCGGCACCAGCCCCGGCTACGTTCTGGCCTGTATCAAGGCCGGCGCGGTGCCGCGGCGCGAACACGATCTGTCGGCGCTGCGGACGGTCGGTATCACCGGCTCGTCGCTACCGCCGTCCTCGGCACTGTGGTTGCGCGACAACGTCGGTGAGCGGGTGCAGGTGAACTCGATCAGCGGTGGGACCGATGTGGTCTCGGCATTCATCGGAGGTGCGCCCACGGTTCCGGTCTGGCCGGGTGAGTTGTCCGCGCCGTTCCTGGGAGCCGCGGTCGAGGCCTGGGACGAATCCGGGAAGCCGGTCCGCGACGAGGTCGGCGAGCTGGTGATCACCGCACCCATGCCGTCCATGCCGATCCGCTTCTGGAACGACCCCGACGGAAGCCGTTACCGTAGTGCATATTTCGACATGTTTCCGGGCATCTGGCGCCACGGCGACTGGATCACGATCACCGATCACGGCAGCATCGTGGTGCACGGCCGCTCCGATTCCACCCTGAACCGCAACGGTATCCGCATGGGCTCCGCGGATATCTATCAAGTGGTGGAACAGGTTCCGGAGATCGCGGAGGCATTCGTGATCGGCGCCGAACAACCCGACGGCGGATACTGGATGCCACTGTTCGTCACCCTGGCACCCGGCGCGGAACTCACCGACGAGCTGAAACAGCGCATCAACACCACCATCCGCACGCAGGCCTCACCCCGCCACGTTCCCGACGAGATCATCGTCGCGCCGGGCATCCCGCACACTCGCACCGGTAAGAAGCTGGAAGTGCCGATCAAGAAACTGTTCCAGGGCGCGGACGCGGACCGGGTGGTCGAACGCAGCGCGGTCGACAATCCCGACCTGCTGGCCTGGTACGCCGATGTGCGACCACCGGAGCAGCGGAACTGAGGTACACGCCGCCGCGGCCCGTGGTCGGCGCTCGACGTGACGGAACCGCTGTGTCCGGCGGTCGAACGACGCCGGCAGGGGCGGCTGGTCAAGCGGCCATGCTGCCGGCCGTCGTAGTCGACAGGCGTCCGTCGACCATGCGGTACACCGCGTCCATCCGGTGCAGGTGTGCGTGGTCGTGGGTGACCAGGAGAGTGGCTGCTCCGTGTTCGCCGACGACGTCGACGATCAGGTCGATGACCGCCGCGCCGCGTTCGGAGTCCAATGCGCTCGTGGGCTCGTCGACCACCAGCAGGTGCGGCGAATGCATCAGGGCGCGAGCGATGTTCACGCGCTGGCGCTGACCGCCCGACAGCTGTGCCGGACGTTTGTGCTCGTGCCCGCTCAGGCCGACGGAATCGAGGAGTTCCTGTGCCTTGGTCCGTGTTTCGCGACGCTGCCGGGGTGAGACGGCGAAGCGTCCGCCGAGATGATTCATCACCTCGAGCTGTTCGATCGCGGTCAGGGCCGGAATCAGATTGGGCTGCTGGAAGATGATTCCGATTTGCTCGCGGCGCAGTGTGGTCGCTTCACGTCGTCCGACCTGCGTCAGGTCGACACGGCCGCCGTCCGTTTCGAGCACAATGCGACCGGAATCGGGGCGCACCAGCGTCGATACCGTCGCCAGCAGACTGGATTTCCCGGACCCCGAGGGCCCGGTGATGGCGGCGATCTCACCGCCGCGCACCGTGAGCCCGACACGGTCGAGTGCGGTGATGCGGCCGTCGCCGTCGGGATAGGTGAGGGTCAGGTCCGAGACGGTCAAAGTGGTGGACATGAAAGCTCCTGTGCGTCGGAAGATCAGCGGGCTTGGTTGAGTGCGGTGAGCGGATCGGTGGTGAGCAGGAAGCGCAGGGCGAAGACCGCACCGAGCAGTCCCAGTCCGATCAACGCGACCGCCGGCACCACTGTGGTTGCCGCACTGAGCACGAACGGCACGCTGCCACCGAGGAACGTTCCGGCGATCGCGGTGACCGCGACTCCCGCTCCCACGCCGATGAGCAGCACGACCAATGCCTGCCCCAGTGCGTCGCGCACCAGTGATCCGGTCGTCGCGCCCAACGCCTTCAACGCCGCGATATCGGGGGTGCGCTGGATATTCCAGACGGTGAAGAAGGCGCCGATCACCAGCGCGGAGATCACGAACAGCATCACCGTCATCAAGGTCAGCGATCCGTTTTCGGCTTGATAGGACCCGATCGCCTGCAATGCCCCGTCGGCACTGGTGGTGCGGGTGTGCGCGGCCTCGTTCAAGGCATCGGTGTCCGCGTCGCCGGAGACGGCGAGAATGGTCGCCGCGCCACCGCGTGGGTCGAGCTGCTGCCAATCCGAGAGCGTGCTCCACACCACCGGGGTATGCGCGTACCAGTCGTCGTCGCCGACCGCGGCGACCGTGACATCGAGGGAACCGATCGATATCCGGTCCCCGGGAGCGGCGGCGAGCTCATCGGCCGCCGCGCTGCTCAACACGACGGTCCCGGGCTCGGTAGCCTGCTGCTTGCCGAAGGCCGGACCGTCGACCCCGAACACCGCCACCTGTGCGGGGGCGGCACCGGCGTGGGTGGCTTGGCTGCGGCTGATCCCTACCGGATCGACGGTGTCGCCGCCACGCTGCCAGGTGCTGATCTGATCGCCGGACAAGACAGAGGAGTCGAAGGACGGATCGGCACCCGTATCGGCGAAGACGACCGATTTCCCGGACAGTTTCTCCAACGCGGAAATATTCTGATGTGCGAGACCGGCGGTCAATCCGCTCAAGAAGCTCACCAATAGTGCCACCATGGTGACCACCAGGGTGATGAGCAGAAAACGGCCGCGGGCGGCCATCAGATCTCGCAGGGCAACGAACATGACTCCACTCTCTTTCGCAGGGCGACGAACATGACTCCACTCTCGCCGTCGACACCCGCGATGACATCGGACTCGTGGACACTCCCGGACTCCCGGACGATGGGCGCCGAATCCGCCTTTCGATGGATGCCGCGGTAGTAACCCCGCATAAGCTGGCACTGTGCACCGCTCTCCGCTCACCCCTGTCTTCGCCGCGCTGCAGGTCGGCCTGCATGTGCTGACGGTGGCGCTCGCGGTGGTCGTGGTGGTGCGAGCCGCCGTGCCCGGCGGGTCCACCCATCCGGCGCCGGTGATCGTGCTGGCCGGGTTGTTCCTGGCCGTCTACTTCGGGGGCGGCCTGCTGCGTGGGCGGCCGGTGGCGGCGCGCCTGTGGCTCGGCGGCCTCACCGTGCTCTGGCTGGCGCTGATGCCGCTCACACCCGAGGCGATATATCTGGTCTTCGGGCTGTTCTTCCTCTATCTGCACCTGCTGCCGCGGCTGTGGGGGCTGGCGGCGGTGATCGGCGCGACGGCGGTCGCGGTGGTGGGCTACGGCCTGCACAACGGGTGGTCCGTCGCCGGGGTGATCGGGCCGGTGTTCGGCGCGGTGGTGGCGATCGCGATCGGCCTCGGATACCGGGCGTTGTTCCGGGAAGCGACCGACCGGCAACGACTCATCGACGAATTGCTGTCGACCCGGGCGACCCTCGCCGAACAGGAACGCACCGCCGGCAAGCTGGCCGAACGCGAGCGGCTGGCACAGGAGATCCACGACACGGTGGCCCAGGGGCTGTCCAGCATCCAAATGCTGTTGCACGCCGCCGAGCGCGACGCACCGGACCATCCGGCCCTGCCGCAGATCCGGCTGGCCCGCGAAACCGCCGCGGACAATCTCGCCGAAACCCGGCAGCTGATCGCCGAACTCACCCCTGCCGCCCTGGAAGGGCAGTCGCTGAGCGAAGCGCTCGAGCGCATCGCGCGCCGCGCCGAGGGGCCCGGGCTCAGTACCCGCACCGTGGTCGAGGGCGAGCCGATGCGGTTGCCGATGCCGGTCGAGGCCGCGCTGGTGCGGGTGGCGCAGGGGGCGGTATCGAATGTGGTCCGGCACGCGCGCGCGGACCGGATGCGGATCACCCTCACCTACAGCGACGACGCCGTGCACCTGGATGTGGTCGACGACGGTATCGGTATCGACCCGGAGGTCTTCGGCCGCGGCACCTTCGGGCTGGGCGCCATGCGCAGCCGCGTCGAACAACAGGGCGGCACCATGGATGTCGAGTCCGAGCCCGGGCTCACCGCCGTCGCGGTCTCGTTTCCGGTAGCGGAACCGGGCGGTGCAGACACCGCACCGCGAACCGACACCGCCGATTCGGACCCTTCCGCTGCCATCGCAGAACCTGTTGCCGCCGAACGTATCCCGCAAGAAAGGCTGTCGTGATTCGCCTCCTGCTCGCCGACGACCACGCGATAGTCCGGGCCGGCCTGCGTGCGCTGCTGGATTCCGCCGACGACATCACGGTGGTCGGTGAAGCCGCCACCGCCGAGGAGGCCGTCGCCGTCTGCAGCACCACCGACATCGATCTGGTGCTGATGGACCTGCGGTTCGGCCCCGGAAAATCCGGTGTCGACGCGACGCTGTCGCTGCGTGCCCTGCCCGATCCGCCGAATGTCCTGGTCGTCACGAACTACGACACCGATGCCGACATCCTCGGTGCCATCGAAGCCGGTGCCTGCGGCTACATCCTGAAGGACACCCCGCCACCGGAACTCCTGGCCGCCGTGCGCGGTGCGGCGACCGGCGAGAGCGTGCTGTCTCCCTCGGTGGCATCGCGCCTGATGACGCGCGTCCGCAAACCCGACACCACCCTGAGCGCCCGCGAGATCGAGGTGCTGCGCCTGGTCGCCGAGGGGCATTCCAACCGGGAGATCGGCAAACATCTGTTCCTCAGTGAGACAACCGTGAAATCCCATCTGGTGCACATCTATTCGAAGCTCGGCGTGAAGTCCCGCACCTCCGCCGTCGCCCGCGCCCGCGAGCGCGGGGCGATCTGAACACGCCGAGCGTCCGGGCTGTGCCGGCGTGGCGAACGGAATGGTCGCCCGGCACCTAAGGTGGACCCATGCCTTCCATTACCGATCCCGAAGTGCGTGAATTCCTCTCGGCCGGTACTCGCACCGGCAAGCTCGCCATCGTCGCCTCGGATGGGCGACCGGTGGTCAATCCGGTCTGGTTCATCCTCGACGGCGACGATCTGGTGTTCAACACCGGTAAGACCACCGCGAAGGGCAAGGCGATACTCCGCGACCCGCGCGTGGCCATCTGCGTGGATCTCGACGAACCGCCCTACGGATACTTCCAGGTGCAGGGCAGGGCAACCGTCTCCGAGGATCCCGCGGAACTGCTGCGTACCGCCACCGCCATCGCCGCCCGGTACATGGGCGCCGACCAGGCCGAGGAGTTCGGTAAGCGCAATGCGGTGCCGGGGGAGCTCGTCGTACGGGTGCGGCCGGTGAAGGTGCTGGGCGGGATCGATATGACCGCGTAGCCGGGGCTGTGCCGGTCGGCCGTTCCGAGCCCGACGCGGTGCATCACGGCCGCAGCGCGTGGAAGGCAGCCAGGCGTTTGCGGTGGTAGTCGAGGTCGCCGGCGTCGTGCTCGACACCACGGCCGACCGCGACGCCGAAGTACACCGCCTCCCGGCGCAGCCGGTGCCGCATCAGCTGGGCGAGCGAGGTGTCGTCCAAGTCGCGGGCTGTGCCGCCGGCGGTGAGATAGGCGTCGACGAACGCCCGGGCGCCGGACAGGTCGGTGCTCAATACATCGGCGAACTCCAGTGCAGCAGAAGCCAATTCGAGCTCCGGCGCGCCGACGAGAGCTTCGTCCCAATCGAGTACCGCTGTCACGTGGCCGTCGAGGGAGAGCAAATTGCCCTCGTAGTAGTCGCCGTGCAGCGGATGGGTGCGCGCGGTTCGGCCGAACTCGGCCAGCCACTGGTCCAATTCGGAGTCGGGTAGTTCGGCCGAAGGCGTACCGTCGAGCCCGATCTCCAGGAACGATCGACGCGGCCGACGCGGTGGCCGATGCTCCGCCCAGGCCCGATGCAGGCGAGCCAGCAGGGCGGCCGCCTCGGTGAACTGAACTGGATCCGCGCTGTCTGCCCAATGCCCCTCGACCAGCGGCCAGACCGTGACCGGACGACCTGCCACCACGGCCACTGTCGAGCCGTTCGCCCGTGGTAGCGGCGCCACCACCTCGGGGACGGCACGGGCAGCCGCAGCGATGCCGTGGCACCACTCGACCTCGGCGGCATCGCGCCCGAGCGGCCCGATTCTCACCACCGCCGAACCGACTCGATAGGCTGCGGACTCCTCCCCACCGTGCAGGCGCTCACCCGGGCCCGTGTACCCCCACTCGGCCGCGACCGCGGTCCGGACGGCGTCGGTCAACGGAACATCGGTATAGACCACACCGGACTTCTACCAGCCAGGTCGGCGGCCGCACCAACGAATTTCACGGGCAACGTCGAGACCCGATGTGCGTTCACCCACCGGTCGACCGGGCAGGCAGGAGTCAGCCGGTGTCGCAGATCCGCCGCTGCCCCGCGTTGCTGCGGGTCAGAACGGGGTGTTGTGTGCGGACTGCACGAATGCGGCACAGGCCGCCGGATCTTTGTCCCCGGTCGCCGGGATCTCGACGCCACTGTTGACATCGACGGCGAAGGGGCGGACGCGCCCGATCGCCTCGGCGACGTTCGTCGGGTTCAACCCACCCGCCAGGATCACCGGAACGTGCAGTGCACGCAGTTCGTCGACGATCGCGGCGCTGATCGACCAGTCGTGCACGGTGCCGGTCCCGCCCAGACGGTCGTCCGTTCGCGAATCCAGCAGGACCGCATCGCAGTACGGTGCGGTCCGGATTGCCGCGGAGACAGCCGCACTACCCGTCACATGGACGGCCTTCACGATCCGCCGTCCACCGGAGTTCTCCTCGACCCGGCGGACTGTGTCGTCGGTGACCATGCCGTGCACCTGGATAGTGTCGACCGCGACTGCTGCCGCGAGTTCGATGATCTCGTCCGGGTTTTCGAGGTGGGTCACCAGCACCCGGTCGACAAAAGGCGGAACCGACTCCGAGAGCTCTCGAGCTTGTGCACGCGTCAGCCCGTCCTCGGTGAAATGGGTTGTCCCACAGATGAACCCCACCGCATCCGCTCCTGCTGAGATCGCAATGCGTAAATCGTTCTCGGACCGGATACCGCAGATCTTCGTCCGAACGGTCACCGATTACCCCCATTCTCTGAGTATGTGCGCACGACCTACCCGGAGCGACTGCTGACGCCGCCGATGTGGCACTCCCGGAGACGTCCAGTAGCGCTGGGAGTTGGAGCCGGGGGTGACGGCGGCGCATCCGTCCGTTTCGCCGGCCTCGGAAACGTCTGCGCCGAACCGGAACTCGGGCCGGCGCAGACGACGAAGGTCAGCGGTACATGTAAATGCCGCCGCTGCCCAGCGGGACGACGCGCTCGACGGCATGCGGGACGTTGTGGTCGTCCATCTGGGTGCAGTCGTGCGGGAACTTCGAGTAGTGTCCGTCGCCACCGCTGCACACGAGCGGCCGGGAGGTGCCGTACGGGCTGATCACGATCAGCGAGGACAGCTGCGGGTTGGTCTGCGAGGCGAATTCGCCGGACCAGTCGTGGCGGTTGTCGAGTCCGCCGCCGGTGTTCGGGTCGGCCGAGGCCAGGGGTGCGGCCACCAGCACAGCGGCGGCAGCGATACCTGCGCAAGCGAGTAGTCGTTTCATACGCCGAGTATCGCGCACGGAGGGATGACGCGGGCAGTGCGCTCGGACGCCCCTGGTAGGGGTGCCTACACTCCCCACATGACCGTGCATTTCATCGGCGCCGGCCCTGGAGCCGCGGACCTGCTCACCCTGCGGGCGGTCGCCCTGCTCCGGGATTCGCCGGTGGTGCTGTATCCGGGGACCTATCTGGACCCCGAGGTGCTGGCGCATTGCGCACCCGGTGCGGAGTTGGTCGATACACAGGGGCTGGACCTAGATCAGATCATCGGGCACTGTGTGGCCGCTGATGCTGCCGGGAAGGATGTGGCGCGGTTGTGTTCGGGGGATCCGTCGATCTATTCGGCGTTGACCGAGCAGACGCGGCGGCTCGACGAGCGGGGGGTCGCGTGGGATGTGACGCCGGGGGTGCCCGCGTATACGGCGGCGGCCGCGGTGGTGGGGCGGGAGCTGACCGTGCCGGAGGTGGTGCAGTCGGTGGTGTTGACCCGGACCTGGGCGCGGTCTACGGCGATGCCCGAATCGGAGGCGCTCGGGAATTTCGCGCGGACCCGGGCCAGCCTGGTATTGCATCTGGCTATCACTCGGATCCGGGAGCTCGCCGTGGAGCTGGCGGAGGAGTACGGCGGCGACTGTCCGGTGGTGGTGGTCTACCGGGCGAGCCAGCCGCGCCAGCAGATCCTGCGTGGCACCCTCGACGATATCGCCGACCAGGTCGACGCCGCGGGCCTGCGGCAGGCCGCGGTGGTGCTGGTGGGGCGGGCGCTGACCCCGGCGATCGACTGCGCGCAGTCGCATCTGTACGACCCGCACCGCGAGCGACAGCCCCTGTCCGGTCCGGGCGCGTGACGTACTCGCGACATCGCCGGCGCCTCGGCTGTATGAGCGGGTCGTAGCGGTGTGATCGGGGCTGCGGATCGGTCCCGATGTGGCCTGCGTGACCGCTGTTCGCTCCGGTTCTCTGTTTGTTGTAGGCGCAGCCAGGCATCTTCGCGGATTGTCGGTGCCGGGCGGTAGATTGGTTCGGTGTTTATCAGCGAATTTCGGAACGAACCCGATCCGTGGCCGGCGGGTGTGGTCGGGCCCATGTAACAAGATCGGGCCGGTGGACGGATAGGTCCATTGAGAATTTTTGTCTGATTGCAATCTGAAGTGTGCCCCGATATTGGACGCTGCGCTCGGCTGAGGTGAGCGTCGGTATCGGTGTGTCATCGGGGAGCGTCGCGAGGCGTTCCGGAAGCGAGGTTACGGGTTGGACCGGCTGGATTTCGGCGGAAACGGCGAAGCTGGCGGCGAGGTAACGCCCACGGCAGTGCCCGGGGACGAGCTGTTCCCACTGTCGCCGGCACAACTCGGAATTTGGTATGCCCAGCACCTGGACCCCCAGGTGCCGATCACGATCGCCCAGTACGTCGACCTGCGCGGTGCGCTCGACGTCGAGGTGCTGTCGCGGGCCAGCCTGGACGCCTCGCACGAACTCGGTTCCGGTTTCGTTCGCATCGTCGAGCGCGACGGGCAGCCGATGCAGTATGTCGACCACACCCTCGACGACGGGGTGAGCCATGTCGATCTGCGGGACGCCGAGGATCCGGAGGCGGCCGCGCACGAGTGGATGCGTGCCGATATCGCGCACCCGCTGAACATGGTCACCGATCGCCTGGTGCGTTCGGTCGCCCTGCAGCTGGCCGACGACCATTGGTTCTGGTACTCGCGCGCCCATCACATCGCGCTCGACGGGTACGGCGCGGTGAATCAGGTCAACCGGATCGCCGAGCTCTACACCGCCTACCGCACCGGGACCGAGCCGAAGCCGCTGAAGGCGTCGGACCTGCGAGCGCTGGTCGAATCCGAACTCGCCTACCGTGACAGCACCCGATTCCGGAGCGACAAGGAGCACTGGGCGCAGCGGGTCGCCGGGCTGGAGGAGGGCACCAGCCTCGCCGGTCGCACGGCCCCGCCCGCCCCGCTCAACAATGTGGTCGGTGCCGCATTGTCGGACGCGCGCAACGAGCTGCTCGCCGCGGCCGTGCGGTTGCACGACTCTGCGCCGTCGGCACTGTTGATCGCCGGTTTCGCCGCTTATCTGGCGCAGTGGACCGACGCCGAGGACGTGATCCTGAGCCTGCCGGTCACCGCGCGCACCACCGCGGTCATGCGGCGCTCGGGTGGCGCCACTTCCAATATTGTCCCGCTGCGCCTGCATGTCGGCCACGACACCACCGTCGCCGAACTGCTCGGATCGGTGCAGACGGAGGTCTCGGGGGCGCTGCGTCATCAGCGCTACCGGCATGAGGACATCCGCCGCGACAGTGCGGCCGCGAGCCAGGAGGCGGGCACCGGCGACGGTGTGGTCACCACGGAGTTCTTCGGTCCGTGGGTCAACATCATGTTGTTCCAGGACGAGCTGGTACTGGACAGCACGCCGGGGCAGTTGCATGTGCTCTCCACCGGTTCCATCGAGGATCTCGGCGTCAACTTCTACCAGACCGAGGGTGGCGCGCGGTCGACCATCGACTTCGAGACCAACCCTAACCTGTACTCCGAAGACGAAGCGCGGCAGCATCATTCGCGCTTTCTGGAATTCTTCGATCGCTTCCTGGGTGCCGCCGCCGAGGACCGGCTGTGGGATCTGCCGGTCACCACTGCCGACGAGCGCGCTGCCACGGTCACCGGGTGGAACCGGGTCGTCGCCGAGGTGCCGACGACGACGCTGCCGGCCCTGCTGGATGCCGCGATCGCGCGCACTCCGGAACGCACGGCGCTGGACTTCGACGGGCAGACCCTGACCTACGCCGAATTCGGTGCCCGGGTCAATCGCCTGGCGCGGATCCTCGTCGCCGACGGGGTGGGGCCGGAATCGCTGGTGGCGTTGGGCATGCGGCGTTCGCTGGACCTGGTTGTCGGCATGCATGCGGTGCTGAAGGCCGGCGGTGCGTATGTGCCGATCGACCCGGATCATCCGGCCGAGCGCACTGCGTACATCCTCGACAGTGCGGCACCGGTCTGCGTGCTCACCAGCTCCGCGGACCGGGTGGAGCTGCCGGATTCGGTGCGCCAGTTGCCGATCGACACGCTCGACACCACCGATATCTCCGATGCGCCGCTGACCGATGCCGACCGGCTCGCGCCGCTGCGTTCGGACAACACCGCCTACGTCATCTACACCTCGGGTTCGACCGGCCGCCCCAAGGGTGTGGCCGTCACTCACCACGCGATCGTCAATCAGCAGCTGTGGATGCTGCACGAGTATGGGCTGACCGAGGACGACGTCTACCTGCAGAAGACCGCGACCACGTTCGACGTGTCGCTGTGGGGCTACTTCCTGCCCCTGATGGTCGGCGCGAAGCTGGTCGTCGCCGACCCGGACGGGCACCGCGACCCGGTGTACGTCGCGCAGTTGATCGAACGGCATGCGGTGACGGTCACCGACTTCGTGCCGTCGATGCTGACCGTCTTCGCCTCGCATGCCACCGCCGGTCAATGTGATTCGCTGCGCGCGGTGTTCGTCATCGGTGAGGCGCTGCCGCCGGAGACCGCCGCGATGTTCCGCGCGATCAATCCGGCGGCCGGGCTGCACAATCTGTACGGCCCCACCGAGGCTGCTGTCTCGGTTACCTACTGGGAGGCCACCGGGGCCGACACCGGCACTGTGCCGATCGGTGTTCCGGAATGGAATGTCGATGTGTACGTGCTGGATTCGCGGTTGCGTCCGGCCGCTGTCGGTGCCCCGGGTGAACTGTATCTGGGTGGCCGGCAGCTGGCCCGCGGGTACCGCGGGCGCCCGGATCTGACCTCGGATCGGTTCGTCGCCGGTCCGTTCGGCACGGGCGAGCGGATGTATCGCACCGGTGACCTGGTGCGCTGGGCGTTGCGGCCCGACGGAACCGGTGTGCTGGAGTACATCGGCCGCACCGACTTCCAGGTCAAGTTCCGCGGTCAGCGCATCGAGCTCGGCGAGATCGAAACCGATCTGCTGGCCCACCCGGCGGTGAGTCAGGCCGTGGTGCTGGTGGTCGATACCGCGACCGGTCAACAGCTGGTCGCGTATGTCGTTCCCGCGCCGGGACATTCGATCGATGCGGCGGATCTCACCAGGTTCGTGACCGAGAAGCTTCCGGCGTACATGGTGCCCTCCGCGATCATGGTGCTCGATGCCTTCCCGCTCAACACCTCCGGCAAATTGGACCGCAAGGCGTTGCCGGAGCCGGTGTTCAGCGCCGATGTCGCCGGATACCGCGCCCCCCGAACCCAGGCCGAGGAAATCGTGGCCGGGGTCTTCGCCGATGTGCTGAGCCAGACCCGGGTCGGCGCCGACGACAACTTCTTCGATCTGGGCGGAAACTCGCTGGTCGCCACCCAGGTGGTTGCGCGGGTCGCCGCGGCGTTCGGGGTGCCGCTGGGCGTGCGCGCGCTGTTCGAGACCCCCACCGTGGCCGGTCTCGCGGCCCGTGCGGAGATGGCCGCCGAGCACGGTGCCGATGGTGAATTCACTTCTCGCCCACCGCTTGTCGCGCAGCAGCGCCCCGATCCGGTGCCGCTGTCGCCCGCGCAGCAGCGGATGTGGTTCATCAACCAGTTCGACCCGGCCGCGCCCACTTACAACCTGCCGTTCGTGGTCCGGCTGCGCGGCACCGTCGATATCGACGCATTGCGCAAGGCCTTGCTGGATGTGATGCAGCGCCAGGAATCGCTGCATACCGTCTTCCCGGAATCCGGTGACGGCGGTTTCCAGTTGGTGGTGCCGATCGACGAGGTCGACTTCGTCATTCCGGTGGCGCCGCTGCCGGCCACCGAATTGCCCGGTGTGCTGGCCGAATTCGCCTCCACCGGCTTCGACGTCTCGCGTGAGCTGCCGATCCGGGTACGGATCTACCGGGTGACCGATACCGAGGGCGTGGACGACGATTACGCGGTGGCCTTTGTGGTGCACCACATCGCCGCCGACGGCTTCTCCTTCGGCCCGCTGGCCCGCGACGTGGCCGGCGCCTACCTGGCCCGCGCCCAGGGGGAGGCGCCGCAGTGGGCACCGCTGCCGGTGCAGTACATCGATTACACGCTGTGGCAGCGTCAGGTATTGGGCGCCGAGGACGACCCTGATTCCGTCGCGTCCCGCGAAATCGCCTACTGGCGTGAGGTATTGGCCGGTCTTCCGGATCAGCTGGAACTTCCGGCGGACCGCCCGCGCCCACCGCTGCAGAGCTTCCACGGTAGCCGTGAGGCCTTCGTCATCGACCCGGAACTGCACGCTCGACTGTCGGAACTGGCACGCGCGCAGGGTGTTTCACTGTTCATGGTGTTGCACGGGGCGCTGGCGGCACTGCTGGCGCGACTATCGGGTACCTCCGATATCGCGATCGGCACCCCGGTGGCCGGTCGCGGTGAGCAGGCGCTCGACGATCTGATCGGCATGTTCGTCAACACGCTGGTGTTGCGTTCGGAGGTCGACGGGGCCGAGCGGTTCAGCGATTTCCTGACCCGCACCCGGGACACCGATCTGTCGGCCTTCGCGCACGCCGATGTGCCGTTCGAGCGGTTGGTCGAGGTGCTCAACCCGGCCCGATCGCAGGCGCGGCATCCGCTGTTCCAGGTGATGCTCTCGTTCCAGGAGATGTCGCATGCGGCTCTGGAACTGCCCGGGCTGTCGGTCACCGCGGACGAGCTCGAGGTCGACATCGCCAAGTTCGATCTGCTGTGGACGCTCACCGAGCAGCGCGGTGCGCACGGCGAACCGGCCGGCATCTCCGCGGCACTGTCGTACGCCACCGATCTCTTCGACGCCGCCACCATCGCGGAATTCAACCGCCGCTATTTGCGGGTGCTGAACGCTGTGGTGGCCGAACCGGATTCGCTGGTCCGCGAGATCGAGATCTTCGATCCGGCCGAACGGGCCCAGGTGCTCCAGGCGTGGAACGCCACCGCGCACGAGGTGCCCGCACTCACCACCGTGCTGGACCTGTTCTACGAGCAGGTGCGCATTCGCCCGCACGCCACCGCCCTGCTGTTCGATCCGGGCGAGCGGTCCATCGGCGCCGTCGATCCCGCGGGCGAGGTCAGCTACGCCGAATTCGCCGAACGAGTGAATCGCCTGGCGCGCAAGCTGATCGAATCCGGGGTCGGGCCCGATCAGCTCGTCGCGGTCGGCATGCGCCGCTCGATCGATATGTACGTGGCGCTCTACGCCGTACTCGCGGCCGGGGGCGGCTATGTGCCGATCGATCCCGATCACCCGGCCGAACGCACCGAGTACGTGCTGGCCAATTCGCGGCCGGTGGTGCTGCTGACGAACTCTCGCGACGAAGTCTCCGCCCGGGACTGCCCGGTGCTCGAGATCGACACGCTCGAGCTGGACGAGTTCGAGACCGGCCCGGTCACGGCCGCCGAGCGCCGCACCCCGCTGCGCCCGGACAACCTCGCCTACGTGCTCTACACCTCCGGTTCCACCGGTCGGCCCAAGGGCGTGGCGATCGACCACGCTGCGATGATCAACCAGATCAGCTGGAAGATCAGCGCGAGCGGTATCAGCGACACCGATGTGGTGCTGCACAAGACACCGTTCACCTTCGACGCCTCGCTGTGGGAACTGTTCGCGACGCTGGCGGTCGGCGCCAAGGTTGTCGTTGCCGCCCCGGACGGGCACCGGGACCCGCTGTACCAGTCCGAGGTGATCTGGCGGCATCAGGTCACCATGACCTCGTTCGTGCCGTCGCTGCTGTCGGTGTTCGCGGCCACCGCGCCCGCCTCCGAATGCACCTCGCTGCGTGCCATCTTCGTCGGTGGTGAAGCGCTGACCCCGGCCACGGTGGCCCTGTTCCGGCGGTTCAGCGGTGCCGCCGTGCACAACCTGTACGGCCCGACCGAATTCGCGGTCAACGCCACCGCCTGGCCCGTCGGCGCCGTCGGCAGCGGCTCGGTACCGATCGGCCGCCCGGTGTGGAACGCGCGCGCCTACGTGCTCGACGAGGCCCTGCAACCGGTGCCGGCCGGGGTGGCCGGTGAGCTGTATCTGAGCGGTACGCAGATCGCGCGCGGTTACTACGGGCGTGCGGATCTGAGCGCGGAGCGCTTCGTGGCCGACCCGTTCGGGGAGCCCGGACAGCGGCTCTACCGCACCGGTGACCTGGTGCGGTGGAAGGTCGAGGCCGGTACCGAACTCGGGGTGCTGGAGTACATCGGCCGCACCGACTTCCAGGTGAAGTTCCGCGGTCAGCGCATCGAACTCGGTGAGATCGAGTCCGCGCTGACCGAATTGCCGCAGGTGAACCAGGCCGCGGTGCTGGTGATCGATACCGTTGCCGGCGATCAGCTGGTCGCCTACGTGGTCGGCGCCGGCGACGAGGTCGAGGCTGCGGCGATCCAGACCGCGCTGCGGGACCGCCTGCCCGGTTACATGGTGCCCTCGGCGGTCGTGGTACTCGACGAGTTCCCGCTGAACGCCTCCGGCAAGCTCGATCGCAGAGCGCTGCCCGCACCGGTCTTCGAGGTGCGCGAATTTCGTACTCCGGCAACACCTATCGAGGAGATCGTTGCCCAGATCTTCGGAGAGGTGCTCGGTCTGGCGCGAGTCGGCGCCGACGACGACTTCTTCGATCTGGGCGGCAACTCGCTGATCGCCACCCAGGTGGCCTCCCGGCTGGGCAGCGCACTCGATACCCGGGTTCCGGTCCGCATGCTGTTCGACGCCAGCACCGTCACCGCGCTCGCGGCTCGGGTGGAGTCGCACGCGGGTGACGGCGCCCGCAAGTCGCTGGTGGCGCGGGAACGTCCGCAGCAGGTGCCGTTGTCGCTGGCCCAGCAGCGCATGTGGTTCCTCAACCGATACGACACGTCCTCCGCGGTGAACAACATCCCGGTCGCCATGCGACTCTCGGGTGAGCTGGATGTGGCGGCACTGCAGGTCGCGGTCATCGACGTGATCGACCGGCACGAATCACTGCGTACGGTATTCCCGGAAACGGGTAGCTCACCGGTGCAGGTGGTGCTCGATGCCGCCCAGATCGTTCCGGATCTCACTCCGGTGCCGGTGACCGAGCACAATCTGATCGATCATCTGGTCGAGCTGGGTTCGATGTCGTTCGACGTCACCAGCGAAGTACCCTTGCACGCACGGCTTTTCGAGGTCAGCGAGACCGAGTTCGTGCTCGGTATGGTGGTGCATCACATCTCCGCCGACGGCTGGTCGATGCATCCGCTGGCACGCGACGTCATGGTCGCCTATGCCGCGCGTACCAACTGGGAACAGCCCGCCTGGACCGAACTCCCGGTCCAGTACGCCGATTACGCGCTGTGGCAGCGCGAGGTACTCGGTTCGGAGGACGATCCGAACTCGCTGATCGCCAACCAGATTCGCTACTGGACACGCGAACTCGCGGATCTGCCGGACGAATTGGTGCTGCCCGCCGACCGGCCGCGCCCCGCGGTGGCCACCTACCGCGGCGGCACCTATTCCTTCGTCATCTCGCCCGAAACACAGCGGCGCATCGTGGAACTCGGCCGCAAGAACAACGCGTCCCCGTTCATGGTGGTGCACGGTGCTCTGGCGATTCTGCTGGCGCGACTGTCGGGTACCTCCGATATCGCGATCGGCACCCCGGTGGCCGGCCGCGGGGAGGCCGCGCTCGATGATCTGATCGGCATGTTCGTCAACACGCTGGTGTTGCGCACCGAGGTCGTCGCCGAGACGAGCTTCGCCGAACTACTGGCCCAGGCGCGCAATACCGATCTGCAGGCATTCGCGCATGCCGATGTGCCCTTCGAGCGGCTGGTCGAGGTGCTCAATCCGGCGCGTTCGCAGGCGCGCCATCCCTTGTTCCAGGTGATGCTGGCGTTCCAGAACATTCGTCAGGCCAGCCTGGAACTGCCCGGGCTGTCGGTCAACGGTGTCGACTACGACACCCGCACCGCGAAATTCGATCTGCAGCTGACCTTGCAGGAGGCGCCCGACGCCGACGGCGATGTGGCGGGGATGTCCGCCGAGTTCTCCTATGCGCTGGACCTTTTCGACGAACCCACGATCGCGGGCTTCGCCAAGCGCTTGGATCGCGTCCTGGCGGCGGTGCTGGCCGATCCGGATCGCCCGATCGGTGACATCGCGCTGATCGATGCACTCGAGGCGCATCGCGAGATCCGCGAATGGAACTACACCACGCGTGAGATCGGTTCGGCCGCACTGCTTCCGGAATTGTTCGCCGAGGCCGTCCGGGCACACCCGGATGCTGTCGCGGTCGTCGATTCCGGTGCCGTGCTGACCTACACCGAATTCGCCGCGCGGGTGCATCGGCTGGCGCACCGCCTGGTCGCCGCGGGTGTGGGTCCGGAGACTCGGGTCGCGCTGGGACTGCGGCGTTCACTGGACCTCGTCGTCGCGATGTACGCGGTGCTCGAGGCCGGCGGCGGCTATGTGCCGCTGGACATCGACCAGCCCGCCGAACGCGTCGGCCATGTCCTCGATTCCGCGGCACCGATCTGCGTGCTGACCACTGCGGCGAACGTCGCGGACTTCGATGCGGGCGACCGGACGGTGCTGCGGCTCGACGAACTGGATCTGTCCGGGTATTCCGAGGATCCGCTGACCGATGCCGACCGGATCGCGCCGCTTCGACCGTCGAATCCGGCCTACACGATCTTCACTTCCGGTTCGACCGGCCGGCCGAAGGGCGTGGCCGTGCCGCACAGTGCGGTGGTGAACCAGATCCGTTGGATCACCGGTGAATACGGCATCGATGCCGACGATGTGGTGTTGTTCAAGACACCGCAGACCTTCGACGTCTCGGTGTGGGAGCTGTTCGCGCCGTTGTCGGTGGGCGCTCGGATGGTGATCGCCGCACCCGACGGTCATCGTGACCCGCGCTACCTCGCCGATGTGATCGCGGCAGAGCAGGTCACCATGACCTCGTTCGTGCCCTCGATGCTCACCGTGTTCTCCGGCGCAGTCGACAGTTCCGCGCTGACCTCGCTGCGGGCGCTGTTCATCGCCGGTGAGGCGTTCACCTCCGATGCGGTCGAGGCGTTCCGCCGGGTGTCCGCGGCGCGGCTGCACAACCTGTACGGCCCCACCGAATTCACCGTGCACGCCACCCACGCCGCCGTGGCCGACGCGGTACGCGGCGCCGTGCCGATCGGGCTACCGGTGTGGAATGCGCAGGCCTACGTGCTCGACGAGCGGCTGCATCCGGTCCCCCAAGGGGTGGCGGGTGAGCTGTATCTGGCCGGCGATCAGCTGGCGCGCGGCTACCTGGGGCGCACCGATCTGACCGCGGATCGGTTCGTGGCGAATCCGTTCTCCGACTACAGCGCTCGCATGTACCGCACCGGTGACCTGGTGCGCCGCAGCGCCGACGGGGCCATCGTCTACCTGGGCCGCACCGACTTCCAGGTGAAGGTGCGCGGCCTGCGGATCGAACTCGGGGAGATCGAATCCGCCCTCGTCACACACGAATCGGTGGCACAGGCCGTCGCGGTCGTGCGTTCGGATGCACGACTGGGCGATCAACTGGTCGCCTACGTGGTCCCGGCGCCCGGTGGTGTGATCGATCTCGAGGCGCTGCGCGTGCACCTGGGGCAGCAACTGCCCTCCTACATGGTTCCGGCGGCGATCGTCACGCTCGATGCGATGCCGCTGAACCCGAACGGCAAGCTGGACCGGCGTGCGCTGCCGGAGCCGGTATTCGCCGCCCGCGAATTCCGCGCCCCCTCCACCCCGATCGAGGAGATCGTGGCGGCGACCTTCGCCGACGTGCTGGGCCTGGACACCGCCGAACACCCGGTCGGCGTGGACGACGACTTCTTCGACCTGGGCGGCAACTCGCTGATCGCGACCCAGGTGGTGGCACGGCTGAGCGCGGCGCTGAACGCCGAGGTCGGCGTGCGTACCGTCTTCGAGACACCGACCGTGGCCGGACTGGCCGCGCGGGTGGAATCGCATGTGGGCTCCGGTGTCCGCCAGGCGCTGACCGTGGCGGACCGCCCCGAATATCCGCCGTTGTCGCTGGCGCAGCAGCGGATGTGGTTCCTCAACCGGTTCGACACCGATTCGGCGACCAACAACATCCCCGCCGCGGTCCGGCTCACCGGCGAACTCGATGTCGACTCGCTGCGCATCGCGATCGCGGATGTGGTGGCGCGGCACGAGTCGCTGCGCACGATCTATCCCTCACACGAGGGCGTGGCCTATCAGCAGGTGCTGCCCGCGACCCGGGCCGTCCCCGATCTCGAGGTCGTCGACACGACCGAGGCCGATCTGCCGGGCGCACTCACCGAATTCGTCGGCCGCGGCTTCGATGTGACGGCCGTCCCGCCGACCCGGCTGCGGTTGTACCGGCTGGTGGATGCTGCTGCGGAGCCCGAGTACGTGCTGATAGTGGTGGTACACCACATCGCCACCGACGGTTTCTCGATGACCCCGCTGGTACGCGACCTGATGACCGCGTACCTCTCCCGGACCGCCGCGTCGGAGCCCGGGTGGACACCGTTGCCGGTGCAGTACGCCGATTTCGCGCTCTGGCAGCGGGAATCGCTCGGCTCGGAGGACGACCCGCGTTCGGTGATCTCCGAACAGCTCGGCTACTGGCACAACGCGCTCAACGGCCTGCCCGACGAGTTGCGGCTGTCGAGCCGCCCGCGCCCCGCGGTCGCCTCCTATGCGGCCGGCACCCACCGGTTCCGGGTGCCCGGCGATCTGGTGGATGCGCTGAACCGGGTGGCACAGCGCCAGCACAGCACGCTGTTCATGGTGGTGCACGGCGCGTTCGCCGCGCTGTTGTCGCGGCTGAGCGGCACCGACGATATCGCCGTGGGTATTCCGGTCGCCGGGCGTGGCGAACGCGCCCTCGACGATCTGGTCGGCATGTTCGTCAACACCCTGGTGCTGCGCGCGCAAGTCGATCCCGATATCCGGTTCAACGAACTGCTGTCACAGGTCCGCGAGCGTGACCTGCAGGCCTTCGCTCATGCGGATGTGCCGTTCGAGCGGCTGGTCGAGGTGCTCAACCCGGCACGTTCGCAGGCACGGCATCCGTTGTTCCAGGTCATGCTGTCGTTCCAGAACCTCGGCCGCACGGCCCTGGAACTACCCGGGCTGACGGTCGCCGAACTCGGAATCGATGCACAGACAGCGAAATTCGACCTGCAGCTGACCCTGAGCGAGGGGCCGGCCGGCAGCGGCGCGGATGCCGCGATGGACGCCGAACTGGTCTTCGCGACCGATCTGTTCGACGACGCGTTCGCCGAATCGTTCGCACACCGTTTCGTGCGGGTACTGCGTGCGGTCGCGGCCGAACCGTCGATCGCGGTCGACGCGCTGCCGATCCTCGACGCCGCCGAGCAGGCGCTGGTACTGCGGCGATGGAACGACACCGAATTCCCGATCGACGCCGCGTTGCCGACGGTGTCCGACGATGCCGCTGCCACCTTGATCTCGCTGTTCGAGGCCCAGGTCGCGCGCACTCCCGACGCGACCGCGGTCATCTTCGAGGGGACGAGTCTGTCCTACGCCGAGTTCGCGATCCGGGTGCGCCGGCTCGCGCGCTGGCTGGTCGATCAGGGCGTCGGACCGGAATCGCTGGTCGCTCTGGGGATGCGGCGTTCGGTCGATCTGGTGGTCGGTATGTACGCGGTGGTGGCTGCCGGTGGTGCGTATGTGCCGTTGGATCCGGATCATCCGGCCGAGCGCACCGAATACATCCTGGAGACCGCACGCCCGGTATGTGTGCTCACCTCGGGTGAGCCGTTGCGCGACACCGTCTCGGCCGCACCGGAAATCGCACCCGAGGTGCGGATCGACCGGCTGGAGCTGGACGCGTACGGCGACGGTCCGCTGACCGACGACGATCGTCCGGAACCACTGCGTCCGTCCAATACCGCTTACGTGATCTTCACCTCCGGCTCCACCGGACGCCCCAAGGGGGTGGCGGTCCCGCATAAGGCGATCGTGAACCGGCTGGTGTGGATGCACGCCCAGTACGGCCTGGCCGCCGACGATGTGGTGCTGCAGAAGACGCCCGCGACCTTCGATGTGTCGGTGTGGGAGTTCTTCTGGCCGTTGCAGGCCGGTGCCCGCCTGGTCGTGGCCCGCCCGGACGGGCATCGCGACCCGGCCTACCTTGCCGAGGTGATCGGCCGCGAGGGCGTGACCGTCACCCACTTCGTGCCCTCGATGCTGGCCGTGTTCGTCTCCGAGCCCGCCGCGGCCGAATGTTCCGGTCTGCGTAATGTTTTCGCCTCCGGTGAAGCGTTGCCCGCGACCGTGGCACAGCAGTTGCGCAGCCGCACCGGTGCGCGCCTGCACAATCTGTACGGCCCGACCGAGGCCGCCGTCGACGTCACCTATCACGAGGTCGTCGATACCGACACCGCCACGGTGCCGATCGGCGCCCCGGTCTTCAATACCCGGGTGTACGTGCTGGATTCGCGGTTGCGCCCGGTGCCGGTCGGGGTTGCGGGCGAGCTCTATCTCGCGGGCGCTCAGCTGGCCCGCGGATATGTGGCGCGGCCGGATCTGTCCGCCGATCGTTTCGTGGCCAACCCGTTCGCCGACGGCGAGCGCATGTACCGCACCGGCGACCTGGTGATGTGGTCCAGGGCCGGCGAACTCGAATATCTGGGCCGCACCGACTTCCAGGTGAAGGTCCGTGGTCTGCGGATCGAGCTCGGCGAGATCGAGTCGGCGCTCACCGCGGACC
Source organism: Nocardia vermiculata NBRC 100427 (assembly GCF_001613265.1). Taxonomy (GTDB): domain Bacteria; phylum Actinomycetota; class Actinomycetes; order Mycobacteriales; family Mycobacteriaceae; genus Nocardia; species Nocardia vermiculata. The sequence continues at coordinate 479,689 of NZ_BDCA01000002.1, read as the reverse complement.
CGGCCGTGGGCCAGGCTGTCGTGGTGGTGCGCTCCGACGAGCGCACCGGCGACCAGCTGGTGGCCTACCTGGTGGCCGCGGCCGGTGCGCAGATCGAGGTCGAAGCGGTGAAAACCGCTGTGGTCGAGCATCTTCCCGCATACATGGTGCCCGCGGCATTCGTCGTGCTGGACAGCTTCCCGCTCAACGCCTCCGGCAAGCTCGACCGCAGGGCACTGCCCGAGCCGACCTTCGCCGCCAAGACCTTCCGCGCTCCGGCGACCTCGGTGGAGCAGGCGGTCGCCGATGTGATCGGCGAGGCGCTCGGCGTCGAACGCGTCGGTCTCGACGACGACTTCTTCGAACTGGGCGGCAACTCGTTGCTCGCCACGCAGGTCGCCGCCCGGCTGGGCGCGGCTCTGGATACCGAGGTAGGCGTGCGCACCCTGTTCGAGGCCACCACGGTGGCCGCGCTGGCGGCGCGCCTGGAGACCCGTGCCGGACAGGGCGGGCGGCACCCGCTGACCGCCCGGCAGCGCCCCGAACCGGTGCAGCTACCCGGCGGCGAAACGGCGCAACTGGTGCCGTTGTCACCGGCGCAGCAGCGGATGTGGTTCCTCAACCGCTTCGACAGCCGCACCGCGGTCAACAACATCCCGGCGGCGATTCGGCTCACCGGAACCCTCGACCGCGAGGCCTTCGCCGCCGCGCTGGCCGATGTGGTGGCTCGGCACGAGTCGCTGCGGACGATCTACCCGGAGGTCGCCGGTGACGGCTATCAGCGGGTGCTGTCGGCGGCGGAGGCCGGAGTGGAATTGGTGGCCGAGACGGTGGCCGCCGCCGAGATCCCCGCGCGGGTGGCCGAGCTGGTGAACGTCTTCTTCGACGTGACCGCCGAGGTTCCGTTCCGTGCGACCCTGCTGGAATCGGGCGCCGATGAGCATGTGGTCGTCCTGGTCATGCATCACATCGCCGGTGACGGTTTCTCGTTGCGGCCGCTGCTGCGCGACGTGGTGGCCGCATACTCCGAGCGTTCGCGCGGCGAGGCGCCGCAGTGGACGCCGCTGCCGGTGCAGTACGCCGACTACGCGCTGTGGCAGCGCGACATGCTGGGTGCCGAGGACGACGAAGCCTCGGTCGCCGCGGGTCAGATCGGCTACTGGGCCGAACAGCTGCGTGACCTGCCGGAGCAGATCGACCTTCCGGCGGACCGTCCGCGACCCGAAATCGCTACCAACTCCGGTGCGACACAGGAGTTCTCGCTCGAGGCCGATCTGCACGAGCGGCTCACCGAGTACGCCCGCGCACACGGGGTGACGCTGTTCATGCTGATGCATGCGGCACTGGCCACCTGGGCAGCCCGGCTGAGTGGGGAGACCGATATCGCGATCGGCACCCCGATCGCGGGTCGCGGCGAGCGTGCTCTCGACGATCTGATCGGCATGTTCGTCAACACCCTGGTGCTGCGCACCCCGGTGCGCCCCGACGCGACCTTCCCGGAACTGCTGAGTGAGGTCCGGGCCACCGACCTGGCGGCCTTCGCCAACGCCGATGTGCCGTTCGAGCGTCTGGTGGATGTGATCAGCCCCGTGCGTTCGCAGGCCCACCACCCGCTGTTCCAGGTGGCGCTGACCTTCGAGGCCACCGGTGCGCGAGACGCCACCACCGTCGAACTACCGGGCCTCGACCTCGAGGTGCAGGGCGCTGATCCCGGGATGTCGAAATTCGACATCCAGCTCACCGTGGGCGAGGCCGCCGACGCCGCCGGGCTGACACTGGCGTGGACGTACGCCACCGACCTGTTCGATCCCGAAACGATCACCGCATTCTCCGAGCGGCTGGTGCGGATCCTGCGCAGCATCACCGACGACGGCAGCACGGTCGTCGGCGATATCGATCTGCTCGGTGAATCCGAACTCCTGGACGTCTCGCAGCGGTGGGTGTCCTCCGGTGCCGACGGCGGTGCCGGGCTCTTCGCCGATCCGTCGGTGACCCTGTCGGACCTGTTCGATGCCGCGGTCGCCGCGCACGGCGATCGGGTGGCCGTCAAGTTCGGCACCGACCGGATGACCTACGCCGAACTGGACCGACGGGCGAACCAGCTGGCACGCCGGTTGATCGCCGATGGTGCCGGGCCGGAGACCCTGGTCGCGGTGGTACTGCCGCGGTCGCTGGACCTGGTCGTGGCGCTGCTCGCGGTCATCAAGTCCGGTGCCGGATACGTGCCGATCGATCCGAGCTACCCGGCCGACCGCATCGCCTATGTGCTCGCGGATTCGCGCCCGGCGGGTGTGATCGTCGACGGCGGTAGCGAGGTGGAACTGCCGACCGGCCTGCCGATCGTGCTGATGGACGGATTCAGCGCGGACACACCGGAAATGGTGGATGCGGGCGAGGAGCCGATCACCGACGCCGACCGCAATGCGCCGCTCACCCCGGGCAGTATCGCCTATGTCATCTACACCTCCGGCTCCACCGGCCGCCCCAAGGGCGTCGCGGTGGCGCACTGGAACGTGGTGCGGCTGTTCGCCAATACCGATCGGGAGTTCGGATTCGGTGCCGACGACGTGTGGACACTGTTCCACTCCTTCGCCTTCGACTTCTCGGTGTGGGAACTGTGGGGTCCGCTGCTGTTCGGCGGCACCCTGGTCGTGGTCGACTACTACACCTCGCGCTCGCCGGAACAGTTCCTGGAACTGCTGCGCCGCGACCGGGTGACGGTGCTCAACCAGACCCCTTCGGCGTTCTACCAGCTGGCCGAGGCCGACCGGCTGGCCGGCGGCGCACCGCTGGAGCTGCGCTATGTCGTGTTCGGTGGTGAGGCGCTGGAGCTGCGCCGGCTGGGCGACTGGGTGGCACGGCACGGCGATACCGCGCCGCGACTGGTCAACATGTACGGCATCACCGAAACCACGGTGCACGTATCGCATCGCGTTCTCGATGCCGAAACGATCGCCGCGGCAACGGGTTCGGTGGTCGGTCGGGCGATCGCCGGACAGCGGGTGTACGTGCTCGACGACCGCTTGCATCCAGTACCGGTCGGCGTGGCCGGTGAAATGTATATCGCCGGACCGCAATTGGCGCGCGGATATCTGGGCCGCCCCGATCTGACCGCGGCTCGGTTCGTCGCCGATCCGCTCGGCGAACCGGGTGCGGTGCTGTACCGCTCCGGCGACGTGGCCCGCTGGAACCGGTTCGGGGAACTGGAGTACCTGGGCCGGGCCGACGACCAGGTGAAGGTTCGTGGCTTCCGGATCGAGCTCGGCGAGATCGAATCCGCGGTGCTGGCACAGCCGGGCGTCGCGCAGGTCGCGGTCGTGGTCCGCGAGGATCAGCCCGGCGATCAGCGCATCGTCGCCTACCTGGTGCCGCCCCCGGGCGAGACCGAGCCGCCGCTGGTACAGGTGCGCGACGGCGCGGCCGAGCGGCTGCCCGCCTATATGGTGCCCTCGGCATTCGTTGTGCTCGACCGGATCCCGCTGACTGTCAACGGCAAATTGGACCGCCGTGCGCTGCCCGCACCGGCGGTGCAGGCGCGCGCCTTCCGCGCCGCCGAGACCCCGGTCCAGGAGATCGTGGCCGCGGTCTTCGCCGAGGTGCTCGAGGTGGAACGGGTCGGCCTCGACGACGACTTCTTCGAACTCGGCGGCAACTCACTCATCGCCACCCGGGTGGTATCCCGGATCGGTGCCGCCCTCGGCGCCACGGTGGGAGTACGGGCGCTGTTCGAGGCGACCACGGTCGAAGCACTGGCAGCACGGCTGGAATCACATACCGGCGACGCGGCCCGTCCGCGCCTGGTCGCACGAACCCGCGCGGGTGCCGACCCGGTGCCGTTGTCGTTCGCCCAGCAGCGCATGTGGTTCCTGAACCAGTACGACACCTCCTCGGCGGCCTACAACCTCCCGCTGGTGGTGCGGTTGTCCGGTGAACTCGACACCGCCGCTTTGGAATTGGCGGTCTTCGATGTGGTGCGCCGGCACGAGTCGTTGCGCACCCGCTACCCGGAGCACGGAGGCACTCCGGTCCAGGTGGTGGTCCCGGCCGAGCAGATCGTGCTGGACCTGCGCACCTACCCGGTGTCCGACACCGATCTGACCACCGCGATCACCGAGTTCGCGGCCACCGGATTCGACGTCGCCGACCAGGTGCCGCTGCGCGCCCGGCTGTTCCAGGTGCATCGCGACGAGTACGTGCTGGTCGTGGTGGTGCACCACATCGCCGCGGACGGGTTCTCGATGAACCCACTCGCCCGCGACGTGATGACCGCCTACACCGCGCGCACCCAGGGCAGCGCCCCGACCTGGGCGCCCCTCGAGGTGCAGTACGCGGACTTCGCGGTCTGGCAGCGCGAGGTCCTCGGTTCCGAGGACGATCCGCAGTCGCTGCTGGCCCGGCAGGTCGACTTCTGGCACCGCTCCCTCGACGGAATTCCGGAAGAACTCTCCCTTCCTGCCGATCGCCCGCGCCCCGCCGTCGCCTCGCTGGCCGGTGCGGAACTGCATCGCACGCTGACGCCCGAACTCATCGGCGCGTTGGAACATGTTGCCCGTGAACAGGGTTCATCGCTGTTCATGGTCATGCACGCGGGTCTGACCGTGCTGCTCGCGCATCTGTCGGGATCCGACGATATCGCCGTCGGCACCCCGATCGCCGGACGCGGTGAGGCCGCCCTCGACGATCTGGTCGGCATGTTCGTCAACACGCTGGTGCTGCGCACCGGGATCGAGGCCGACGAGCCGTTCACCGCACTGCTGGATCGGGTCCGCCACACCGACCTGGAGGCCTTCGGCAACGCCGACGTGCCCTTCGAGCGGCTGGTGGAACTGCTGGCACCGGAACGTTCGCAGGCCCGCAACCCGCTGTTCCAGGTGATGCTGGCCTTCCAGAACCTCGACCGCGCCGGTCTCGAACTCCCCGGCCTCACCGTCTCCACGGTGGACCGGGACGAGAACATCGCCCGTTTCGACCTGCAGTTCACGCTGTCGGAGCGTTCCGGTGCCGCCGGTGGTGCGGCCGCCAACGGGATGGCGCTGAGCCTGATCTATGCCACCGATCTGTTCGACGAGCAGACCGCCTCCGAGATCGCCGATCGCTGGATCCGGGTCCTGCATGCCGTCGCCACCGACCCGCGGATCGCGGTCGGCGCGGTGGATGTGCTCGACCCGGCCGAGCGCGCCGATCTGCTCGCCCGTACCGGCGGCCCGGCGGTCGCGGCGCGGACGTTGCCGCAGTTGCTGGCCGAGGCCGTCGCGCGCGATCCGGAGGCGCCCGCGGTGATCGCCGACGGTGTCACGCTCACCTATCGCGAACTCGACGAGCGCTCCAACCGCCTGGCCCGGGTGCTGATCGAACGCGGTATCGGCGCCGAAGATCTGGTCGCGGTGGCGGTACCGCGATCGGCGGACAGCTATCTGGCCGAATGGGCGGTGACCAAGACCGGCGCGGCGTTCGTGCCGATCGACCCGTCCTATCCGGCCGACCGTATCGACCACATGGTCACCGATTCCGGTTCCCCGGTCGGCCTGACCGTGGCTTCGGTGCGTGCGGATCTGCCGGAATCGGCGGACTGGCTGATCCTCGACGAACTCGACACCGCCCGTTACTCCGCCATGGAGATCGACGACGCGGACCTGGTGCGTGCGTTGTGGATCGACCATCCGGCCTACGTCATCTACACCTCCGGATCCACCGGTGTGCCCAAGGGGGTCGTGGTCACCCACGCCGGCCTGGCGAACTTCCGCGCCGAGCAGAACGAGCGGTACCAGCTCGATTCCGATTCGCGCGCATTGCATTTCGCTTCGCCCAGCTTCGACGCCTCGATTCTGGAATTCCTGCTCGCCGTCGGTGCGGGCGGTGCGCTGGTCGTGGTGCCGCCCGGCACCTACGGTGGTGCCGAGCTCAGCGAACTGATCGCCCGCGACGGCGTCACCCACGGCCTGATCACCCCGTCGGTGCTGGCCACGCTGGATCCCGAGGCATTGGCCGGGATGCGCGTGGTGATCGCCGGTGGTGAGGCGGTGACCGCCGAACAGGTGGCCAAGTGGTCGGTGACTCCGGACGGCACGCCGCGCCGCTTCCACAACGCCTACGGCCCGACCGAGGCCACCGTCGCCACCAACATCAGTGATCCGCTGGTCGCGGGCGATCCGGTCACCATCGGCGGCCCGATCCGCGGTATGCAGTCACTGGTACTGGATTCGCGGCTGCGCCCGGTCCCGGTGGGCGTCGCGGGTGAGCTGTATCTGTCCGGTGTCCAGCTGGCCCGTGGATATCACGCGCGGCCGGGTCTGAGTGCCGAACGATTCCTCGCCAACCCGTACGAGCCGGGGGAGCGGATGTACCGCACCGGTGACGTGGTGCGGTGGAATCACAACGGTGAGGTCGAATATGTCGGCCGCTCCGACTTCCAGGTCAAGGTCCGCGGTTTCCGCATCGAACTGGGCGAGATCGACGCGGCGCTGACCGCGCAGGACACGGTCGATTTCGCCGTGACCCTCGGTCACACCCGGGGTGCCGGCGCCACTTCGCTGGTTTCGTATGTGGTTGCGGTGCCGGGAAATACGATCGATGTGGCTGCGGTGACCACCGCGCTGGAACAGCGGTTGCCCGGGTATATGGTGCCGTCGTCGATCATGGTGATCGACCGGGTGCCGCTGACCCCGGCGGGCAAACTGGACCGCAGGGCGCTGCCGGAACCGGAGTTCGCCACCGACACCACCTTCCGGGCGCCCCGCACGCCGGTGGAGCATGCCATCGCCGAGGTGTTCGCCGAGGTGCTGGGCATCGAGCGGGTCGGCGTCGACGATTCCTTCTTCGCGCTCGGCGGCGATTCCATCGTCTCGATCCAGCTGGTGTCGCGCGCGAAGGCCCGCGGCGTGGTGTTCAGCCCGCGTGACGTCTTCGAGCAGCGCACTGTTTCCGGACTGGCTGCCGTTGCCGAATCCGCTGCCGGACAGTCTGATTCGGTGCCCGCACTGGCCGAGCTGCCCGGCGGTGGCGTCGGCACGATGCCGTTGACGCCGGTCGCGAAGTTCATGGTGGAGCGGGCCGGCTCGTTCGGCCGGTTCCATCAGGCGCTGGCACTGGAGTTGCCGCTCGGCATCGATCGGGCGGGGCTGCTGGCCACCGTCGCCGCCGTCGTGGACCGCCACGACATGTTGCGTGCGCGGCTGCGCCGGCATGCCGGCGCGGAATGGATCGTGGAGACCGCCGCACCGGGCACCGTCGATGTGGACGCGCTCGTCGATCACACCGCATTCGATGCCGCGGTCGACGACGCCGGACTGTTCGAGATCGCGACCACCGCGCTCGACGCCACACTCGACCGGCTGGATCCCGAAGCCGGTGTGGTCGTGCGCTTCGCGTGGCTGGAGCCCAGCTCCGCCGACCGCGCCGGACGTCTGATCGTCGTCGCCCACCACCTGGTGATCGACGGTGTGTCCTGGCGCATCCTGGTCCCCGATTTCGTCACCGCCTGGGGACAGTTGTCGGCCGGGCAGACCCCGGAACTGGCCGCACCACCCACCAGCATGCGCACCTGGGCGCACGCGCTGGAACGGGTCGCCGCCGAGCGCGACGACGAATTCGATCTGTGGCGTGCGGTCGTCGAAGGCCCCGATCCGCTGCTGACCGAGCGTGCGTTCGATCCGAGCGTGGACGTGTCCGCGGTGGCCGACAAGGTCGAGGTCGAGGTCTCCGCCGAGGTCACCAAGGCCCTGCTGACCACCGTGCCCGCGCTGTACCACGGCGGTGTCAACGATGCGCTGTTGGCGGCGCTGGTGCTTGCGGTCGCGAAATGGCGTGCCGCACACGCCGATAGCCATTCCGACAGTGCGCTGGTGCGCCTCGAGGGGCACGGTCGTGAGGAAGATGTGGTCCCGGGCGCGGACCTGTCCCGCACGGTCGGCTGGTTCACCGCGATCTTCCCGGTCCGCTTCGACCTGTCGGGCCTCGACATCGATGCCGCGCTGACGGGTGGACCGGCGATGGGGCCGGTGCTCAAGGCAGTCAAGGAACAGCTGCTCGCGGTGCCCGACAAGGGCCTGGGCTACGGCATGCTGCGCTACCTGAACCCGCGCACGGCGGCGCAGCTGCCCGCCGAGCTGCCGGGACAGGTGAGCTTCAACTACCTGGGCCGGGTCTCCGACAACGCGGTGCCCGAGGCACTGCGCGGTTTCGGCTGGATTCCGGCGCCGGAACTCGGCGAGTTGTCGGGCGCCTACGACGACGATATGCCGGCGATGGCGCCGCTGGATATCAATGCCATCGTGGTGGGGGACCGCCTGACCGCGCGCATCGGCTATCCGACCACCCTGCTCGACGAGGCTGCGGTCCGCGAATTCGGTGCACTGTGGACGACCGCACTGGCAGCGGTTGCCCGGCATGCCGAATCGGCCGGTGCGGGCGGTCATACCCCCTCGGACTTCCCGCTGGTGCGGGTCGAACAGACCGATATCGAGGGCTGGGAGCAGCGTTTCGGTGCGGTCTCGCAGATCTGGCCGCTGTCCTCGCTCCAGGCCGGTCTGCTGTTCCACGCCGAACTCGCGGCCGCCTCGGTCGACGTCTACACCGGGCAGGCGGTCCTCGACCTCACCGGTCGGGTGGATCCGGCCCGGCTGCGCAGTGCCGCACAGGCATTGATCGATCGCTACGACACTCTGCGCACCGCCTTCGTCACCGACGAACAGGGCCATCCGGTGCAGGTGGTCCTCGACGGCGTGCGTGTCGCCTGGGCCGAACACGATCGCCGCGCGAGCGGTGAGGCCGCCGACCTGATCGAGGCCGACCGCACCGATCGCTTCGATCTGGCTGCGCCGCCGCTGATCCGGTTCACTCTGATCCAGGTCGCCGAGCAGCGCTGGTCGCTGGTGGTGTCCAATCACCACATCCTGCTCGACGGCTGGTCGATGCCGCTGCTGATGCGGGATCTGCTGATGCTGTACGCCACGCACGCCGACGCCAGTGCGCTGCCCGCCGTGCGTTCCTACCGGCACTTCCTGGAATGGGTGGCGCAGCAGGATCGTCCGGCTTCGCTCGCGGCCTGGAACGCGGCGCTGTCGGGGGTCACCGAACCGACCCTGCTGGCCCGGCCGGACGCCGGGCGTGAGATCACCGCACTCTCGGACGAGTACGTGTTCGAACTCGACCGGGAGCAGACCACGCGGCTCACCGAGTTCGCCGCCCGGATGGGCGTCACCACCAATACCGTCCTGCAGACCGCCTGGGGCATCGTGCTGGGCCGGATGACCGGTCGCGACGACGTGCTGTTCGGCACCACCGTGTCGGGCCGCCCGCCGGAGCTGGCCGGGGTGGAGTCGATGGTCGGGCTGTTCATCAACACCGTTCCGGTGCGGGTGCACATCGACCCGGCGGAATCGGCGCAGCAGCTGCTCACCCGCGTGCAGGGCGAGCAGGCCGACCTGCTCGATCACCATTACCTCGGTCTGGCCGACATTCAGGACGCCATCGGCATCGGTGGCCTGTTCGACACCCTCGTGGTGTTCGAGTCGTATCCGGTGGATGCCGAGGGCATCCAGCGCCAGGCCGCCGATATCGACGGTATGGCAGTGGCGGGCCTGGAGGCCACCGACGCCACCCACTATCCGCTGAGCCTGATCGCCGCCCTCGGTGACCAGCTGCGGATCCGCGCCGGCTATCTGCGAGACCTGTTCGACGAGAACATGATCCAGCGCATCGCCGACCGGTTGCTGCGGGTGCTGAACACCCTGGTCACCGAACCGGAGTCCGGGATCGGTGCGATCGAACTGCTGGAACCGGCCGAACGCGATCTCGTGGTGTCGGGCTGGAATGCCACCGGCCACCCGGTCGACCGGACCGCGACGCTGGTCTCGATGTTCGAGGATCAGGCGGCGCGCACCCCCGACGCCATCGCGCTCAGCTTCGAATCCGAGTCGCTCACCTACGCCGAGTTCGCCGCCCGCGTCCATGCGCTGGCGCGCTGGCTGATCGAACGTGGTGTGGGCCCCGATACCTTCGTGGCCTTGGGGATGCGGCGTTCGGTCGATCTGGTTGTCGGTATGTACGCGGTGGTGGCTGCTGGTGGTGCGTATGTGCCGTTGGATCCGGATCATCCGGCCGAGCGCACCGAGTACATCCTGGAGACCGCGGATCCGATCTGCGTGCTCACCTCCGGCGACGATCTCGGTATGGATACCGCCCAGGTGCGGATCGACCTGCTGGAGCTGTCCGCCTATTCGACCGAGCCGATCACCGACGCCGACCGGCGCCATCCGTTGCGGCCGGCCGATACCGCGTACGTGATCTTCACCTCCGGTTCCACCGGCCGCCCGAAGGGTGTGGCGGTGCCGCATGCGGCGATCGTGAACCGGCTGGTGTGGATGCAGGCCGAGTACGGTCTGACCGCCGACGATGTGGTGCTGCAGAAGACGCCCGCGACCTTCGATGTGTCGGTGTGGGAGTTCTTCTGGCCGTTGCAGATCGGCGCCCGCCTGGTGGTGGCCCGTCCCGACGGGCATCGTGACCCCGCCTATCTGGCCGAGACCATCGTGACCGAGCAGGTCAGTGTCACCCACTTCGTGCCGTCGATGCTCGCGGTATTCGTCGCCGAAGCCCGTGCGGCCGAATGCACCACGCTGCGACTGGTCTTCGCCTCCGGCGAGGCGCTCGCACCGGCCGCCGCGCAACGCCTGCGCGAGCTCACCGGCACCGCGCTGCACAATCTGTACGGCCCGACCGAGGCCGCGGTGGACGTCACGTATCACCAGGTCACCGACGCCGACACCGATACGGTGCCGATCGGCCGCCCGGTGTTCAACACGCAGGTGTACGTGTTGGACTCGCGGTTGCGCCCGGTCCCGGTGGGTGTCGCGGGTGAGCTGTATCTGGCGGGCGCCCAGCTCGCACACGGCTATGTGCGACGGGTGGACCTGAGTTCGGATCGGTTCGTGGCCAACCCGTTCGGCCGCGGTGACCGCATGTACCGCACCGGCGACCTGGTCGTGTGGACCGAACACGGTGAGCTGGAGTACCTGGGCCGCACCGACTTCCAGGTCAAGCTGCGTGGTCTGCGGATCGAACTCGGCGAGATCGAGTCCGCGCTGACCGGACTCGACGAGATCGACCGCGCGGTCGTGGTGGTGCGCGGGGATCAGCACACCGGTGACCAGCTGGTGGCCTATGTCATCGCCACCCCGGGCCTTCCGGTCGACGACGAGGCCGTCCGCGAGGAACTGGGCGGGCGGCTGCCGAGCTACATGGTCCCGTCCGTGGTGATGGTGCTCGACGAGTTCCCGCTCAACGCCTCCGGAAAGCTGGACCGCAAGGCCCTGCCCGCGCCGGTATTCGAGGCGGCGGTGTTCCGGGCCCCGATCACGCCGGTGGAACAGATCGTGGCGGGCACCTTCGCCGAGATCCTCGGTGCGGATCGTGTCGGCCTGGACGACGATTTCTTCGCCCTCGGCGGTAACTCGCTGATCGCCACCCAGGTGGCGGCACGCCTCTCGGCCGCGCTGGACACCCGGCTCGGTGTGCGGGAGATCTTCGAGGCTTCGACCGTCGCCGGGCTGGCAGCGCGGGCCGAGTCCCGCTCCGGTGCCGGCGCGCACGCCTCGCTGGTACCGCAGCAGCGCCCGGAGCTGGTGCCGCTGTCGCTGGCACAGCAGCGGATGTGGTTCCTCAACCGTTTCGATCCCGGTTCGGCCGTGGACAACATCCCGGCCGCGGTGCGGCTGTCGGGTCTGCTCGACCGGCAGGCGCTGCAGATCGCGGTCGCCGATGTGCTGGCGCGTCACGAATCGCTGCGCACCCGCTATCCCGAGGTCGACGGCACCGCATATCAGGAGATCGTCGCCACCGGCCGGGTCATTCCGGATCTGTCCCCGATCGAGGTGACCGAAGCCGAACTGCCGCTGCGTATCTCCGAGTTGGTCGGCACCGGATTCGACGTCACCGTCGAGGTGCCGTTCCGGGCCCGGCTGTTCGAGATCAGTCCCACCGAGCATGTGCTCGCGCTGGTCGTGCACCACATCTCCGCCGACGGTTTCTCGATGGGCCCGCTGACCCGCGATGTGATGACCGCCTACGGTGCCCGGGTCGACGGCGGCGAGCCCGCGTGGGCGCCGTTGCGGGTGCAGTACGCGGATTTCGCGCTCTGGCAGCGTGCCGTCCTCGGCAGCGAGGACGATCCGGAATCGGTGATCGCCGACCAGATCGCCTACTGGCGCGACGCGCTGAACGGCGTGCCCGAACAACTGGACCTGCCGGCCGACCGGCCGCGCCCGGCGATCGCCTCGGGCCGTGGCGCCACCCACACCTTCCACATCGACGCCGAGACACATGCCCGGCTGGCCGAGTTGGCCCGCACCCGCGGCGCGACCATGTTCATGGTCACCCACGCCGCCCTGGCGCTGTTGCTGTCCCGGTTGAGCGGGGAAACCGATATCGCCATCGGTACCCCGGTGGCAGGCCGCGGTGAACGCGAACTCGACGACCTGATCGGTATGTTCGTCAATACCCTGGTGCTGCGCACCGAGATCGACGGCGGCGCGCGCTTCACCGATCTGTTGCAGGCGGTGCGTGGCACCGATATCGCCTCCTTCGGCCATGCCGATCTGCCGTTCGAGCGGCTGGTGGAGATTCTGAATCCGGCGCGTTCGCAGGCCCGGCATCCGCTGTTCCAGGTGATGCTGTCGTTCCAGAACACCGGGCAGAACACGCTGGAACTGCCGGGACTGACCGTGAGCGGCGTCGAACTGCCGATCGAGACCGCGAAGTTCGATCTGCAACTGGTACTCACCGAGGAGAGCGCCACGGTCGACGGCGTCACGGCGCCGACCGGTATCGCCGCCGAATTCGTCTACGCCACAGATCTGTTCGACGAGTCGACAGTGAGCGGTTTCGCCGAACGCCTGGTGCGGATCCTGACCGCGATCGTGGCCGAGCCCGGCGCCCGGGTGGGCGATATCGATCTGCTCGCGCCCGCCGAAGCTGCCCGTGAACTGCGGGCCTGGAACAACACCGCCCGGCATCTGCCGTCGCGGCGCGAGGGGCCCGCGACGCTGCTCGCCGACTTCGACGAGCAGACCCGCCTGACTCCCGACGAGATCGCGGTGGTCGACCCCGAGTACGGGGTGACGCTCACCTACGCCGAACTGGCACAGCGGGTGCAGCGGCTGGCGCGCTATCTGGTCGAGGCCGGTGTGGCACCGGAAACCCGGGTGGCGCTGGCGATCCGGCGTTCGCTCGATCTGGTGGTCGCCTCCTATGCGGTGCTCGCGGCCGGTGGTGCCTACGTGCCGCTGGACCTCGACCAGCCCGACGAGCGGGTGCGCTATGTGGTCGACACCTCCGCGCCGGTCGCGGTGCTCACCACCGGGCGTGACGGTGCCGATATCGAGCGAGCGCAGGGCGGTGCGGACACCGTCCGGCCGGTCCGGATCGACGAGCTGGACCTGTCCGGATTCGCGGTCGGTGAACTGGACGACACCGAGCGTCGCGCGCCACTGCGGCCCGAGCACCTGGCCTACCTGATCTTCACCTCCGGCTCCACCGGACGCCCGAAGGGCGTGGCGGTATCGCATGCCGCCGCGGTGAACCAGATCCGCTGGATCACCAGCGAATACGGCATCGGCACGGGTGAGGTGGTGCTGTTCAAGACACCGCCCACCTTCGATGTGTCGGTGTGGGAACTGTTCGGTGCCACCGCTGCCGGAGCGCGGCTGGTGATCGCCGCGCCCGACGGCCACCGTGATCCGGGCTATCTCGCCGAAGTGATTGCGGCGCACCGGGTGACGATGACGTCGTTCGTTCCCTCGATGCTGTCGGTGTTCTCCGAGAGTGTCGAGTCCGGCAGCGCGGCCCCCGGTGGCGTCGTGGACGTGTCCTCGTTGCGGGTGCTGCTGATCGCCGGTGAGGCCTTCACCGCCGACGCCGCGCGGGCCTACCGCCGCATCGGCACCGCGGAACTGCACAACCTGTACGGGCCCACCGAATTCACCGTGCACGCCACCGCCATGCCGGTCGCCGCCGATATAGACGGCGCGGTGCCGATCGGCACACCGGTGTGGAATGCGCAGGCCTACATCCTGGATGCGCGGCTGCATCCGGTACCGGCGGGCGTCGCGGGTGAGCTGTATCTGGCCGGTGCCCAGCTGGCTCGCGGTTACTTCGGCCGTACCGATCTCACCGCCGACCGCTTCGTCGCGAACCCGTTCGGCCGCAGTGGGGCCCGCCTGTACCGGACGGGTGACCTGGTGCGGCGCGGTGCCGACGGGGCCATCGAATATCTGGGACGTACCGATTTCCAGGTGAAGTTGCGTGGTCTGCGCATCGAACTCGGCGAGATCGAATCCGCGCTCACCGCACAGGGTTCCGTCGGCCAATCGGTGGCCGTGGTGCGCAGCGACGACCGGGTCGGCGAACAGCTGGTCGGCTATGTCGTGCCCGCACCCGGTGCCGGGGAGATCGACACCGACGAGGTCCGTGCCCGGCTGGCGGCCCGGCTACCGTCCTATATGGTCCCCGCGGCGCTCGTGGTGCTCGACGCACTGCCGCTGACCGCCAACGGCAAACTGGACCGGCGCGCACTACCCGCGCCCGCCTTCGAGGCGCGTACGTTCCGCGCCCCGTCCACCCCGGTCGAGGAGATCGTCGCCGCGACGGTGGCCGAGGTACTCGGCATCGATATCGAGGCGAACCCGGTCGGCTTGGACGACGACTTCTTCGAACTGGGCGGCAACTCGCTGATCGCCACCCAGGTGGTCGCCCGGCTGGGTCAGGCATTCGATACCCGGCTGCCGGTGCGGACCCTGTTCGAGGCACCCACCGTCGCCGCACTGGCGGCCCGGCTGGAAACCCACGCCGGTTCCGGTGGCCGTCGCGCCCTGGTCGCGGCCCCGCGCCCGGCCGAGATTCCGCTGTCGCTCGCACAGCAGCGGATGTGGTTCCTCAACCGCTTCGACACCGCCAGCGCCGTCAACAACATTCCGATGGCGGTCCGGCTGACCGGAACGCTGGATGTCGCCGCGCTGCGTGACGCGGTCGCCGATGTCCTGGAACGGCACGAGGTGCTGCGCACCGTCTACCCGGAAACCTCCGAAGGTCAAGGCGTGCAGGTGATCCTGCCCGCCGACCGCGATGCGGTGCAGTTGGATGCCGAGCCGGTCAGCGCGGCCGAACTGCCCGGACGGGTCCGTGAACTGGTACTCACCGGATTCGATGTCACCGAGGCGGTACCGGTGCGTGCCAAGTTGCTGCGCGTCGAGCACCCCGGCAGCAATGGTGCGGCGGAAGCCGCGCCGGAGCATGTGCTGGTGTTCGTCGTCCACCACATCTCCGGTGACGGATGGTCGGTGCGGCCGCTGGCCCGTGATGTGATGGTGGCCTACGCCGCACGGTCGGTCGGCACCGCACCGGGCTGGGCGCCGCTGCCGGTGCAGTACGCCGATTACGCACTGTGGCAACGCGATACGCTCGGCTCCGAGGAAGATCCACAGTCGCTGATCGCCCAGCAGGTCGACTACTGGTCGCAGCAGCTGGCCGGTCTGCCCGACCAGCTGGACCTGCCGGCCGATCGGCCGCGGCCCGCGGTGGCCTCCTACCGCGGTGCGGTACACGAGTTCGAACTCGATGCCGAGCTGGTGCACCAGCTCAACGCGCTGGCCCGCACGCACAGTGCGAGCTTGTTCATGGTGACCCACGCGGCCTTCGCGGCCCTGTTGGCGCGGCTGTCCGGCAGCGACGATCTCGCCATCGGCACCGCGGTGGCGGGCCGTGGTGAGCAGGTGCTCGACGACGCCATCGGCATGTTCGTCAACACGCTGGTGCTGCGCAGTGGCGTCGACCCGGCGATGTCGTTCACCGAACTGCTCGCCCGCACCAAGGACTCCGATCTGGCCGCATTCGGTCATGCCGATCTGCCGTTCGAGCGGCTGGTGGAGATTCTGAATCCGGCGCGTTCGCAGGCCCGGCATCCGCTGTTTCAGGTGATGCTGTCGTTCCAGAACACCGGTGCGGCCTCCTTCGCCCTGCCGGAGCTGGAGGTCGCCGCGCTCCCGCTGGATGTGGCGACTGCCAAGTT
The DNA here is from genome assembly GCF_001613265.1 of Nocardia vermiculata NBRC 100427. Lineage (GTDB taxonomy): Bacteria > Actinomycetota > Actinomycetes > Mycobacteriales > Mycobacteriaceae > Nocardia > Nocardia vermiculata. Next base: position 463,650 of record NZ_BDCA01000002.1, on the reverse strand, counting down.
CGATCTGCATCTGAACCTGACCGAGCGCTTCGCCGAGGACGGCTCCGCGCAGGGCATGTCGGCCGAATTGGCCTACGCCACCGATATATTCGATGCGCGCACGGTCACCGGCTTCGCCGAACGCCTGGTGCGGATGCTGACCGCGGTCGTCGGCGATCCGGCCGCACCGCTCGGTGACATCGAGCTGCTCGACGTCACCGAGCGGCACGCCATCCTGGGCAACCGCAACGCCACCGCCTACGACGTCGACCGGGTGGTGCTCGGACGCAAGGCCGGAACCACCACCTTGACCCTGGCGTCGATGTTCGCCATGCAGGTCGAGCGCGATCCGGCGGAACCGGCGCTCACCTTCGAGGGGACAACTCTGTCCTACGGTGAGCTGGCGGACCGGGTGAACCGGCTCGCCCGCCACCTCGTCGCGCAGGGCGTGGGTCCGGATTCGCTGGTCGCACTGCATATGCGGCGTTCCCTGGAACTGGTCGTCGGCATGTACGCGGTCACCGTCGCCGGTGGTGGCTATGTGCCGCTGGATCCGGACCACCCGGCCGAGCGCAACGAGTACGTGCTGGCTACCGCGGAACCCGTCTGCGTACTGACCACGGCCGACAGTCACGACCCGGCGCTGGGCGCCGACGGGCGGACGGTCGTGGCCATCGACGAGCTGGAGTTGTCGGACTACTCCGGCGACCCGCTGACCGACGCCGACCGCCGCACCGCGCTGCGCCCCGCGCACACGGCGTACGTGATCTTCACCTCCGGCTCCACCGGCCGCCCCAAGGGGGTGGCGGTGAGCCAGGCCGCGATCGTCAACCGCCTGGCCTGGATGCAGGACGAATACGACCTGTACAGCGACGATGTGGTGCTGCAGAAGACACCCGCGACCTTCGATGTGTCGGTGTGGGAGTTCTTCTGGCCGCTGCAGGTCGGTGCTCGCCTGGTCGTCGCGAAACCGGACGGTCACCGCGATCCGGCGTATCTGGCCGAGCTGATCGCAGCCGAGAACGTCACCACCGCGCACTTCGTGCCGTCGATGCTGTCGGTGTTCGTCGCGCAGCTGGAAGCCTCGGAGACCACGGTGTCCCTGGAGCGGATCTTCGCATCGGGTGAGGCGCTGCCGGCGACGACCGCACAACGCGTGATCGAACTGACCGGTGCCGGCCTGCACAACCTGTACGGCCCCACCGAAGCCGCCGTCGATGTCACCTATCACGAGGTGAGTGCCGCCGACACCGTCGCGGTGCCGATCGGGCGCCCGGTGTGGAACACCCGGGTGTACGTGCTCGATGCACGGCTGCATCCGGTGGCCGCCGGGGCGGCGGGCGAGCTGTATCTGGCCGGTGACCAACTGGCCCGCGGGTACGTCGCGCGCGCCGATCTGAGCTCGGATCGGTTCGTGGCCAACCCCTTCGGTAGCGGTGAGCGCATGTACCGCACCGGCGACCTGGTGCGCTGGAATCACGACGGCGAACTGGAATATCTGGGCCGCACCGACTTCCAGATCAAGCTGCGCGGGCTGCGCATCGAACTCGGCGAGATCGAGTCCGCACTGACCGCGCTGGACTCGGTGGCTCAGTCCGTGGTGGTCGTGCGCTCCGACGATCGGCTCGGCGATCAGCTGGTCGGTTATCTGGTGCCGGCAGCCGGCGCCACCGTCGACCCCGATGCGGTGCGCACCGAGCTCACCGCGGCGCTGCCGGGCTACATGGTCCCCAGTGCCTACGTGGTGCTGGATGCGTTCCCGCTGGGCGCCACCGGCAAGCTGGATCGTAAGGCGCTGCCGGCGCCGGTATTCGAGACTCGGCAGTTCCGGGCCCCCGCCACGCCGATCGAGGAGATCGTCGCCGGCACCTTCACCGATGTGCTCGGGGTGCCGCGAGTCGGCCTCGACGACGACTTCTTCGACCTGGGCGGCAACTCGCTGATCGCCACCCAGGTGACCGCCCGGCTCGGTGCCGCCCTCGATATCCAACTGGCGGTGCGGGACCTGTTCGAGGCCTCCACGGTGTCGGCGCTGGCCGCACGCCTGGAACAGGGCGCCGGCTCCGGCCGGACGCGGCCGAAGCTGCTCGCCGGACCGCGACCGGACCGGATTCCGCTGTCGCCGGCCCAGCAGCGCTACTGGTTCCTCAACCAGTTCGACACCACGACCTCCGCGGTCGACAACATCCCGCTCGCGGTGCGGTTGTCCGGCGCCCTCGACGTCACGGCGATGGAACATGCCCTCGGTGACGTGCTGGCCCGGCACGAGGTGCTGCGTACCACCTATCCGCGGTCGGCGGAGGGCCCACAGCAGGTCATCCTGCCGGCGACGGACACCGCACCCGCCCTGGAAGCGGTAGCGGTTGCCGAGGACGAGCTTCTCGACCGGATCCTCGAATTCGCCATGACCACCTTCGACGTCACCGTCGAGGTACCGCTGAAGGTTGCGCTGTTCGCCATCACCGGCCCCGACGGGCGGGTCGACGAGCATGTGCTCGCGTTCACGGTGCACCACGTCGCGGCCGACGGCTCCTCGATGGGACCGCTGGCGCGGGATGTGATGGCTGCCTACGCGGCCCGGGTGCAGGGTGAGGTGCCGCAGTGGACTCCGTTGCCGGTGCAGTACGCCGATTATGCGCTGTGGCAGCGGGCGGTGCTCGGCTCCGAGGACGATCCGGAGTCGGTGGCCGCCCAGCAGGTGGCCTACTGGACCGCCGCCCTCGCCGGTCTGCCGGACCAGCTGGAGTTGCCGACCGATCGGCCGCGCCCGCCGGCACAGTCATTCCAAGGCAAGGCGATTCGGTTCGAGATCGATCCGGACCGGCACGCCCGCCTGCAGGAGCTGGCACGCGCCAACAACGCATCGCTGTTCATGGTGGTGCACGCCGCGCTGGCGGTGCTGCTCTCGCGGCTGTCGGGCACCGACGACATCGCGGTCGGCACGCCGATCGCGGGTCGCGGCGAACGTGAACTCGACGATCTGATCGGCATGTTCGTCAATACGCTGGTGTTCCGCACCCGGATCGACGGCAACGCGAGCTTCGCCGAACTGCTCGCCGATGTGCGCGATCGCGACCTGGAGGCCTTCACCCACGCCGATGTCCCGTTCGAGCGGCTGGTCGAGGTGCTCAACCCGGTGCGCTCCACCGCCCGCAACCCGCTGTTCCAGGTGGGGCTGTCGTTCCAGAACCTGGCCGAGACCGAACTGGAGTTGCCCGGTCTGTCGGTGAGCGCGGTGAATTTCGATTCCCAGCTGGCCAAAACCGACCTGCACGTGACGCTCTACGACCGGTATGCCGAGGACGGTGCACCGGCCGAGATCATCACCGAATTCGGTTACGCCATCGATCTTTTCGACGAGTCGACGGTGCAGAGCTTCGCCGACCGGTTCGTGCTGGTGCTGGATGCGGTACTGGCGAACGCGAGCGCCCCGATCGGGGATATCGACCTACTGGACGCGGCGGAGAGCACGCGAATCCTCTCCGAATGGAACGACACCGCTCATTCGGTCGATACCGAGGCCACCCTGGTCTCGCTGCTCGACGCGACGGTGGCTGCCGATCCGACGGCGGTTGCGCTGCTGGCAGACGCGGAAGCGACCGGTGTCGCGCAGCAGGTGCTGACCTACGGTGATCTCGACATCCGGGTGAACCGCCTGGCCCGCTACCTGATCGAATGCGGTATCGGTACCGAGGACCGGGTGGCGCTGGCGCTGGATCGCTCGGTCGAGCTGATCGTGGCGATGTACGCGGTGGCCAAGACGGGTGCCGCTTATGTGCCGGTCGATCCGGGACAGCCCGCCGAGCGCATCGAGTACATCCTCGAGACCGCGGCACCGGCATGTGTGCTGAGTACCTCGGAGACGGTGGCGGCCTCCGGGACCGACGGGGCGCCCGCGGCCCTGGCCTGGACCCCGCGGCGACCGGTCATCGAACTGGATCGCCTGGAACTGTCCGGATATGCGTCGGGTCCGATCACCGCGCCGGAACGACTGCGCGAGCTCACTCCGGCGAATGCGGCCTACGTCATCTTCACCTCCGGTTCCACCGGGCGCCCCAAGGGCGTGGTGGTCTCGCACGGTGCCATTGTCAACCAGTTGCTGTGGGAGGTCGCCGAATTCGGTCTCGGCGCCGCGGATTCGGTGCTGCTCAAGACCGCTGCGACGTTCGACCTGTCGGTGTGGGAGTTCTGGACCGCGGCCGCCTGCGGTGGCCGCCTGGTGATGGCCGCGCCCGCCGGCCACCGCGATCCGGCCTACCTCAACGAGCTGATGCTCGGTACCGCGGTCACCACGCTGCATGTGGTGCCGTCGATGCTGGACGCCCTGCTCACCGAGAGCGAGGGCATGCTCAGCTCCTCGCTGCAGCGGGTGTTGGCCATCGGTGAAGCCTTGCCCGCGGCGACCGCGCGCCGGTTCCTGGAGGCCGGCGAAGCCGCACTGTTCAACCTGTACGGTCCGACCGAGGCCGCGGTCTCGATCACCGGCCACCGTGTCACCGAGGCCGACGAGCATTCGGTGCCGATCGGTGCGCCGGAGTGGAACAGCCGGGTGTACGTGCTGGATTCGCGGCTGCGGCCGGTTCCGGTGGGTGTCTCGGGTGAGCTGTATCTGTCCGGCACGCAGCTGGCGCGCGGCTACTTCGGGCGCGCGGATCTGACGGCGGACCGCTTCGTCGCCGATCCGTTCGGCACCGGCGAGCGGATGTATCGCACCGGCGACCTGGTGGCCTGGAATGCCGACGGGGAGCTGGACTATCGCGGTCGTACCGATTTCCAGGTCAAGATCCGTGGTTTCCGCATCGAGCTCGGTGAGATCGAGTCGGTGCTGGCGCGGCAGCCCGGCGTCACCGCGACCGCGGTGGTGGCACACACCGATCCGCACATCGGCGACCGGCTGGTGGCCTACGTGGTCGGCAGCGCCACCGACAAGCAGGTGTTGCAGGCCGCGCTGGCGGAGCAGCTGCCCTCGTACATGGTGCCGTCGGTCTTCATGCCGCTGGATGCGTTGCCGCTCAACGCGAACGGCAAACTGGATCGGGCCGCGCTCCCGGAACCGGCCTTCGAGAAGGCGGTGTTCCGCGCGCCCGTGACCCCGATCGAACAGATCGTGGCCGGCACCTTCGCCGAGGTGCTCAGCAAGGACACCGGCACCATGGGCCGCGACGACGACTTCTTCGCCTGGGGCGGTAACTCGCTGCTGGCCACGCAGGTGGCCGCCCGTCTGGGAGAGGCGCTCGATACACGGGTACCGGTGCGGCTGCTGTTCGAGGCGTCCACGGTCGCGGCGCTCGCGGTGCGGGTGGAACAGCACGCCGGCGCCGGGGGGCGCCGCGCGCTGACCGCCGGTCCACGACCCGCGCGGATCCCGCTGTCGCTGGCGCAGAACCGGATGTGGTTCCTGAACCGGTTCGACACCACGTCGGCCGCCTACAACGTGCCCGTCGCGGTACGCCTGAGCGGCGCGCTGGACATCTCGGCACTGCGCGCGGCGATGGCGGATCTGGTGGCGCGCCACGAGATCCTGCGCACCGTGTACCCGCAGACCGACGAGGGGCCGGTGCAGGTGATCCTGCCCGCGGCCCAGGCGATTCCGGAGCTCGAGGTCCGGGTCACCGATTCCGCCGGGGTGGAGTCCGAGGTGCTCGCGCTGATGGGCACCAGCTTCGATGTCACCACCGAGGTGCCGCTGCGGGTCGCCCTGCTCGAGGTGCGCCCCGACAACACTGCCGCCGATGCCGCCGAAACCGGGACCGCCGCAGGTGAATACGTCCTCGCGATGGTGGTACACCACATCTCCGGTGACGGTTCCTCGATGGGCCCGCTGACGCGCGATCTGATGACCGCCTACGCGGCCCGGGCCGAGGGACTGGCACCGAACTGGGCGCCGCTGGCGGTGCAGTACGCCGACTACAGCATCTGGCAGCGGGAGCTGCTCGGCAGCGAGGACGATCCGGATTCGCTGGCCGCCAAGCAGGTTGCGTACTGGCAGCGCGCTCTGGCCGAGCTGCCCGATCAGCTCGACCTGCCCGCGGATCGCCCGCGCCCGGCCGTGCAGAGCTTCGCCGGCGGCACCGTCGAGGTGCGCATCGATGCCGAATTGCACCGGGCGCTCATCGATCTCGCCCGCACCGAGGGTGCGACGCTGTTCATGGTGGTGCACACCGCTCTCGCAGTGTTGCTGTCGCGCCTGTCCGGCGCCGACGACATCGCGATCGGCACGCCGATGGCCGGACGCGGCGAAGCGGTGCTCGACGATCTGATCGGCATGTTCGTCAACACCCTGGTGTTCCGTACCCAGGTCGACGGAAACGCCGCTTTCACCGAGTTGCTGGCTCGCCAGCGCGATATCGACATCCAGGCGTTCGCCAATGCCGACGTGCCGTTCGAGCGGCTGGTCGAGGTGCTCAACCCGATCCGCTCCACCGCGCGGCACCCGCTGTTCCAAGTGGGCCTGTCGTTCCAGAACCTGGCGCAGGCCACGCTGGAACTGCCCGGGCTGCGGGTCTCCGGGGTCGACTTCGACACCCAGCTCTCGCAGTTCGACCTGCACCTGATCGCGACCGACCGCTACAGCGAGACCGGTACGCCCGAGGGCATCACCGGGATCTTCACCTACGCGACCGACCTGTTCGATCGGGAGACGGTCGGCGGCTTCGTGCAGCGCTTCGTCCGATTGCTGGAGACGATCGTGGCGACGCCCGCGGCGGCGGTCGGCGATATCGACCTGCTGCAGGCGAGCGAACGCGCCGCGCTGGTGTCGGAGCGTAATGCCACCGCTCGTCCGGTGGACCGGACCGCGACGCTGGCCGCACTGCTGGACGACACCATCGACACGCACCGGGACCGTGCCGCCCTGGTTGCCGCCGACGGCACCCGCCTCACCTACGCCGAACTCGATCAGCGGGTGAATGTGCTGGCCCGGCATCTGATCGCGCGCGGCGTGGGCCCGGAGTCCCGGGTGGCGCTGGCCATGCGCCGCTCCGTCGATCTGGTGATCGGCATGTACGCCGTGACGGTCGCCGGTGGCGCCTATGTGCCGGTGGATCCGGACCAGGCGGCCGAACGCACCGGCTACATTCTCGACACCGCGGATGTGGTGTGCGTATTGACCGACACCGCCGCGACGTTCGGGACCGAGCTCGCGCCGGTGGTCCGCCTCGACGAGCTCGCCCTCGAGGGAGACGGCTCGCCGGTGGAGGATGCCGAACGGGTGGCGCCCCTGCGCCCGGAGCACACCGCGTACGTCATCTTCACCTCCGGTTCGACCGGTCGCCCGAAGGGGGTGGCGGTCCCGCACGCGGCCGTGGCCAACCAGATGCTGTGGAAGACCGCAGAATTCGGTCTCGGCCCCGACGACGCGGTGCTGTTGAAGACCGCCGCTACCTTCGACCTCTCGGTCTGGGAGTTCTGGTCCGCGGCCGTCTGTGGTGGCCGACTGGTGATCGCGACGGCCGACGGTCATCGCGATCCGGGCTACTTGAACGAATTGATGGCCCGCGAGTCGGTCACCACGTTGCATGCGGTGCCGTCGATGCTGGATGCGCTGCTCACCGAATCAGATGGCGCACTGGCGAATTCACTGCGTCGCGTACTGGCCATCGGTGAGGCGCTGCCCGCGGCGACCGCGCAGCGGCTGCGGCGCGGCAACGCCGCCGAGCTGTTCAACCTCTACGGTCCGACCGAGGCCGCGGTCTCGATCACCAGCCACCGCGTCACCGAGGCCGACGAGCATTCGGTGCCGATCGGTGCGCCGGAATGGAACAGCCAGGTGTACGTGCTGGATTCGCGGCTGCATCCGGTGCCGGACGGTGTTTCGGGTGAGCTGTACCTCGCGGGTGTGCAGCTGGCGCGCGGCTACTTCGCGCGCCCGGACCTGACCGCCGATCGTTTCGTGGCGAATCCGTTCGACCCCGGCACCCGGATGTACCGCACCGGTGACCTGGTGAGCTGGAACGCCGCGGGTGAGCTGGAGTACCGGGGCCGCACCGACTTCCAGGTCAAGATCCGTGGTTTCCGTATCGAACTCGGTGAGATCGAGTCGGCGCTGCTGTCGCTCGACGAGATCGCACAGGTGGCGGTGCTCGCGAAGTCCGATCCGCGGATCGGTGACCGGCTGGTGGCCTACCTGGTACCCGCGCACGGCAGCATCGACCTCGAGCAGTTGAAGGTGGCCCTGAACGAGGCCCTGCCGTCCTACATGGTGCCCGCGGCCTTCGTGGAACTCGAGGCGTTGCCGCGCAACGTCAACGGCAAGCTGGATCGGCGCGCGCTGCCCGAACCCGAATTCGAGACCACCGCATTCCGTGCCCCCTCGACCCCGATCGAAGAGGCAGTCGCCGCGGTGTACACCGATGTGCTCGGCGCGGACCGGGTCGGTGCCGACGACGACTTCTTCGCTCTCGGCGGTAACTCGCTGCTGGCCACCCAGGTCGCGGCGCGGCTGGGTGCCCGGCTCGACACCCGGGTACCGGTGCGGGCGTTGTTCGAGGCGTCGACCGTGGCCGGGCTGGCGGCGAAGGTCGAACAGCAGGCCGGTGCCGGTGGCCGTCCGCCGCTGACCGCGGGCGCGCGCCCCGAGCTGGTGCCGCTGTCGCTGGCGCAGAACCGCATGTGGTTCCTGAACCAGTTCGACACCACCTCGTCGGTGAACAACATTCCGGTCGCGATCCGGCTCTCGGGTGGGCTCGAGGTCTCGGCACTGCGCGAGGCGGTCGCCGATCTGATCACCCGGCACGAGATTCTGCGCACCGTCTACCCGGAGACCGAGTCCGGTCCGGTGCAGCGGGTGCTGTCTCCCGCGGAGGTCCCGGTGGATCTCGCACCGGTGCGGATCGCGGAATCCGAGGTCGCGGCGGCGGTCACCGCGGCGGTGACGACCGGTTTCGACGTGACCACCCAGGTTCCGTTCCAGGTGCGCCTGTTCCAGGTGGCGGACGCGGAATTCGTGCTGGTGTTCGTGGCGCATCACATCGCGTCCGACGGCTGGTCGATGGGACCGCTGACCCGAGATCTGATGGTCGCCTATGCCGCTCGGGCCGAGGGCGCGGCGCCGGCTTGGGCGCCACTGCCGGTGCAGTACGCCGATTTCAGCATCTGGCAGCGCGATCTGCTGGGCGCCGAGGACGACGAACAGAGCCTGCTGCACGCACAGGCCGACTACTGGCGGCACGCGCTGGCCGGCATCCCGGACGAGCTGAACCTGCCCGCGGATCGTCCGCGCCCGACGGTGCAGTCCTTCGAGGGCGGCAGGGTGCTGTTCCCGATCGGCAACGAGCTCTACGCCGGGCTGCAGCGCACCGCCCGCGAGGAGAACGCCACCCTGTTCATGGTGGTGCATACCGCGCTTGCGCTGTTCCTGGCCCGGATGTCGGGCACCGACGACATCGCGATCGGCACCCCGATCGCGGGCCGCGGTGAGGCCGAACTCGATGATCTGGTCGGTATGTTCGTCAACACCCTGGTGTTGCGTACCCACGTGCGCGGAGAACTGACCTTCGGACAGTTGCTCGCCCACGCCAAGGATGCGGATCTGCAGGCGTTCGCACACGCCGACATCCCGTTCGAGCGGCTGGTGGAGCTGCTGAATCCGGAACGCTCCACCGCACGCCATCCGCTGTTCCAGGTGGCGTTGTCGTTCGAGAATCTGCCCGAGAGCACCTTCGAACTGCCCGGGCTGAGCGTCTCGGCGCTGGACTTCGACGTCGACACCGCGAAGTTCGACCTGTCGCTGACCGTCCGGGAGTCCGACGACGGACGCAACGGCATGTACGCCGAATTCTCCTATGCCCGTGACCTGTTCGACGACGCCACGGTCGAGGTGTTCGCACAGCGGTTCACCCGGCTGCTCGAGGCCCTGGTCGCGCAGCCGCACACCGCGGTCGGTGACCTGTCGCTGCTGAGCACCGCCGAATACGAGCTGCTCACCCATGTCCACGGTGACGAGGTGATGGCGACCGGGCTGCTGCCGGATCTGATGAGCCACGGTGCACGGCTGGGCCGGGACCGGATCGCGGTGCGCTACAACGGCGAATCCATCACCTACGGCGAACTCGAAGACCGGTCGTCGCGTCTGGCCCGGGTGCTGATCGAGCGCGGCGTCGGACCCGAGAAGCTGGTCGCGGTGTCGTTCCCGCGGTCCTACGAGATGGTCCTGGCGGTCCTCGCGGTCACCAAGGCCGGCGGCGCGCACGTGCCGGTGGATCCGAACTATCCCGAGGATCGGGTGCGGCACATGCTCACCGATTCCGGTGCGGTACTGGGCATCACCGGCTCGGAACATGTGGGTGCACTGCCCGCCGACGTCGACTGGCTGGTGCTCGACGATCCCGCGACCGACGAACTGTGCGCGCAGCATTCGCCCGCGCCGGTCACCGACGCGGACCGCATCGTGCCGTTGCGGATGGCACATCCGGCTTACGTCATCTACACCTCGGGGTCGACCGGTAAGCCCAAGGGCGTCACCGTGACCCACGCGGGTATCGGCGGCTTGGCGGATGTGGCGACCAGCCTGTACGAGCTGGAGCCGCAGCATCGGTTCCTGCATATCTGCTCGCCGAGCTTCGACCCGTCGGTGCTGGAATGGGTCTGCGCCTTCTATGTCGGTGCCACCCTGGTGGTCACACCGCCGCAACTCATCGGTGGCCCGGATCTGGCGGAGTTGCTGCGGAGCGAGGGGGTGACGCACACGATCATCACGCCGGCGGTGCTGGGCACGATGGATCCGGCCGATCAGGAGCAGTTGCTGGTGGCGTCGGTGGGTGGTGATGTGACCACGCCGGAGCTGCTCGCCAAGTGGGAACCGGGCCGCAAGTACTTCAATGCCTACGGGCCGACCGAGACGACGATCATCTCCACCTACGCGCGGCTGTCGCCGGGGCAGCACGTCACCATCGGTACTCCGGTGCACGGTATCTCGGCGCTGATCCTCGACGCGCGGATGAATCCGGTGCCCCCCGGCGTTGCCGGTGAACTGTTCCTTTCCGGTGGTGCGGTGGCGCGTGGCTATCAGCAGCGGCCGGGTCTCACCGCGGAGCGTTTCGTGCCCAACCCGTGGGGTGCGCCGGGAGCGCGGATGTACCGCACGGGTGATGTGGTGCGCTGGTGGGCCGAGGCGGAGCAGCGTGCGGGCAATGTCGCTCGGGCGGAGGTGCGGTGGGAGCTGGATTATGTGGGCCGTACCGATTTCCAGGTGAAGATTCGTGGTTTCCGGATCGAGCTCGGTGAGATCGATGCGGTGCTGGGCCGGCATCCGGATGTGGAATTCGCGATCACCATGGGCCGCGAAACCGCCGCCGGCGCCACCATTCTGGTGTCCTACGTGCTCGGCGTTCCCGGCCGCGCGGTCGATCCCGCCCGGGTCACCGAGCATGTGGCCGAGGTACTGCCACCGCATATGGTGCCCTCCGCGATCGTGGTGCTGGACGAGATCCCGCTGACCCCGGTCGGCAAGCTGGATCGGCGGGCGCTGCCCGAACCGCAGCTCGCGCCGCGTGAGTTCCGGGCACCGAGCAGTGCCTTGGAAGCGACCATCGCCGAGGTCTTCGCCGAGGTGCTGGGTGTGGAGCAGGTCGGTCTCGACGACTCCTTCTTCGCACTCGGCGGTGACTCGATCCTGTCGATCCAGCTGGTGTCGCGGGCGAAGGCACGCGGAGTGCTGTTCACCCCGCGTGAGGTCTTCGAACGTCGCAGCGTGGCCGGTCTCGCCGAAATCGCCACTCGTGCGGGCGAATCCGAACAGCAGGTGCTCGCCGAGCTGCCGGGTGGCGGCGTGGGTGAGATCCCGCTGACGCCGATCATGGCCTCGATTCTGGGGACCGGTTCGTCGTATCAGCGGTTCTCGCAGGCCATGGCGCTGCGGTTGCCCGACGACACCGATCGGGAAACCCTGGTCGCGACCGTCGCCGCCGTCTTCGACCATCACGACGTGCTACGGACCCGATTGCGGCGCAACGATGCGGCCGCGGCGGACACCGGGGACGGGTGGCAGTTCGAGGCCCTGGAGCCGGGTGCGGTCGACGTCGATGCCCTGGTGCATCGGGTCGAACTGCCCGCGGACATCAGCGATGCGGAATTGTCGCGCCGCGCGAGCGCCGAATACGACGCCGCGCTCGGCCGCCTCGATCCGGCAGCGGCAGTGATGGCGCAGTTCCTGTGGTTCGCCTTCACCGACGCCGCGACCGGAGACGCTGCCACTCCACGGCGCCGGGACGTGCTCGTGATCGTCGCCCACCACTTCGTTGTCGACGGTGTGTCGTGGCGCATCCTGATCCCGGATCTCGCGGTCGCATGGTCGCAGTTGAAGGCGGCACAGCCGGTGACGCTCCCGGCCAACGGCACCTCCATGCGGCGATGGGCGCACGCCCTCGTCGACGCCACCCGGGAACGGACCGCGGAACTGCCGTTCTGGCAGCAGATCTGCGACACCGCGGATCCATTGCTGGGCGAACGCGCCTTCGATCCCGCGATCGATACCTTCGCCACCGTCGACCGAGTCGAAGTGCTGCTGCCCGCCGAGGTGACCGATGCGGTGCTGAGCGGCGTGCCCGACCGGTACCGCGCCGGCGTCAACGACGGCCTGCTGTCGGCGCTCGCGCTGGCGGTGGCCGCGTGGCGCGGCGACACCACCGGCGGTGCGGCACTGGTGAAACTCGAAGGCCACGGCCGCGAGGAGAGCGTGGTGCCGGGTGCGGACCTGTCGCGCACGGTCGGCTGGTTCACCAGCGCCTACCCGGTACGACTGGATCTGGGCGACGCCGATGTGAACGACGGGCTCGCGGGCGGCACCGCCCTGAGCGACATCGTGAAATCGGTGAAGGAACAACTGCTCGCGGTGCCGGACAAGGGCATCGGTTACGGCCTGCTGCGTTATCTCGATCCGGACAGCGGTGCGCAACTGGCTGCTTCCGGGGCCGCACCGCAGATCAGCTTCAACTACCTGGGCCGTGCGGACACCGGTGCGAGTGCCGGTGGCAACGGTGCGGACGCTGCCGTGCCGGCCGAACAGGCCTCGGCGACCGGCACTGCCTCCGGCACCGAAGGCTTCGACTGGGCGCCGGTGGCCGATCTGGGGCAGCTCGATGCCGATATGGATCGCGATATGCCCGCCAACGCGGCGATCGATATCAACGCGATCGTCACCGACGGTCCCGAGGGTGCCCAGCTGTCGGCCTCCTTCGCCTTCCCGACCGGACTGTTCGGCAAGCAACGGGTTCAGGACTTCGCCGATCTGTGGGTGGCGGCACTGACCGCACTCGCCGAGCATGTCCGGCGTCCGGAGGCCGGCGGTCTGACCCCGTCGGATCTGCCGCTGGTCCAGGTCGGGCAGCCCGAGATCGACGAATGGGAACAGCACTACCCGGGTCTGGCCGATGTGTGGCCGCTGTCGCCGCTCCAGTCGGGTCTGCTGTTCCACGCGATGCTGACCCAGCAGACCGTCGACGTCTACACCATGCAGGCCGTGGTGGACCTGGGCGGCATGGTCGACGAGGAGCGGTTGCGTTCGGCGGGCCGGGCCATCCTGGATCGTTATCCGAACCTGCGGGCCTCGTTCGTGACCGACGCCGGCGGCCGTGCGGTGCAGCTGATCCGGGACCGGGTCGAGGTGCCGTGGCAGCGTGTCGATCTCACCGAGCTGCCACAGGACCAACGGATTGCGGAGCTGAAGCGCCTGCTCGAGCAGGACCGGCATACCCACTTCGACATGTCGGCGGGTCCGCTGCTGCGGTTCACCCTGTACCGGACCGATGCCGAGCAGTGGCATCTGGCGATCACCACCCACCACATTCTGGTGGACGGCTGGTCGATGCCGTTGCTGATGCGGGATCTGCTGGTGCTGTACGCGGTCCGCGGTGATACCGCCGCCCTGCCGCGGGTGTCCTCGTACCGGAACTTCCTGAGCTGGCTGGACGGCCGCGACCGGGACGAGTCGTTGCGGACCTGGGAACGAGCCCTGGCAGGTGCGGACGAGCCGACTCAGCTGGCGCCACCCGCGCGGGGACCCGAGCACTACGACATCGATAAGTTCGTCGCCGAGATCGACGCCGAGCGCACCCGCCGCCTCACCAAGTACGCGGCGGAGCTCGGTGTCACGGTGAATACGCTGGTGCAGGCGGCCTGGGGCATCCTGCTCGGGCGGCTCACCGGTCGCGACGACGTGGTCTTCGGTGCCACCGTGTCGGGGCGCCCGCCGGAGTTGTCCGGGGTCGAATCCATGGTCGGGCTGTTCATCAATACGCTGCCGGTACGGGTCGGGGTGGACGACCGACTGCCGGTCGGCGAGCTGCTGCAGCGACTGCAGCGCGATCAGGCCGATCTGCTCGACCACCACTACATCGGTCTCACCGATATCCAGCGGATCGCCGGTGCCGGAGCACAATTCGACACGCTCCTGGTATTCGAGTCCTACCCGATGGACACCGACGCGATCGCGGCCGCCAGCTCTATCGACGGCATGTCGGTGACCGGTGTCGGCACCAACGATGCGACGCACTATCCGCTGACTCTGCTGGTGACCGCGGATGCGACGATCGAGTTCACCTGGAAGTACCTGACCAGCCGCTTCACCGCCGACGAGGTGCACACCCTCGCCGAGCGGATGGACCGGGTGCTGGACGCACTGGTCGGCGATGCGGCCGCGGCCGTCGGTGATATCGACATCCTCGACGCGGGGGAGCGGGCCCGGATTCTGGCGGGTGCGGCGGTGACCGCCGAGCCGGCGGCCGAACCGGGCCGGGTCGGTACTCGCACGGTGGCGAAGGTGCTCACCGATGTGGTCGAGGAGGACCCGCAGGCTCCGGCGCTGCTGTCCGGTGCGGACGAAATCGCCTACCACCAGGTGGATTCGCGGTCGTCGAAGCTGGCGCGGGTGCTCATCGAGCGGGGTGTGGGCCCCGGCGACATCGTCGCGGTGGCGTTGCCGCGTTCGGTGGACAGCGTCATCGCACTGTGGGCGATCCAGAAGGCGGGTGCCGCCGCGCTGTTCGCTGACGGACTGTCCTTCGGCGAGATCATCGCCGCGGGAGCGGGTTTCGGTATCGCACTGGAACCGGCGGCGAAGTCGGTGCGCTGGCTGGTCCCGACCGATCCGGCGATGCGCGCGGAAATCGATGCCGCCGCAGCCCATCCGGTGTCCTACGCCGACCGCGTCCGCCCGCTGCAGGACGACCATCCGGCCTTCGTCGCACGGGGTGCGGACGGTGAACTGCGCACCCTGACCCAGGAACAGGCGCTCGAGCAGGCCGACGCCCTGCGCGCGGAGCACGGGATCGACTACGAGTCGACCACGTACGCCACTGCGGCGGGGGGTTCGGCGGCACTGGCCGAATTCCTGGCCGCGGCCACCGCCGGTGCCCTGTCGGTGCTGCCGACCGGCGCGCCCGCCGACGACGTGGCCGAGGGCGAGGTCAGTCACTGGTTCGCCACTGCGGATGAGTCGACCGACGGCGCCGACGGTGAGGTCCGGGTGATCCGGGTGGAGTGATCACCCGGGCCGCCGGCCGTGGGTACCGTGCGAAGACGATTCCCGGCACAGGAGGGGAAAAATGCACGCAGACGACACACCCGCTCTGCAGCTGAGCGGGTTGTACAAGCGGTTCGGCGGGCCCTGGGTGGTCGACGGTGTGAGCCTGTCGGTCCCGCCCGGATCGTTCTTCGGGCTGGTCGGCCCCAACGGTGCCGGTAAGACCACCACATTGTCGATGGCCGTGGGTCTGCTGCGGCCCGATGCCGGACAGGCGCACATCTTCGGTGCGGACGTGTGGGCGGACCCGGTGCGCGCCAAAACGATCGTCGGGGTGCTGCCGGACGGGTTGGCGTTGCCCGAACGCCTCACCGGCCGTGAACTACTCACCTACACCGGGCTGCTGCGTGGGATGGCGCCCGGCACGGTCGCCGAGCGAGCGCAGGAACTGCTGGCGGTCCTGGAGTTGCTCGATGCCGAGCACACCCTGGTGGTCGACTATTCGGCCGGCATGCGTAAGAAGATCGGTCTCGCCACGGCGCTGTTGCACGGTCCGAAGCTGCTGGTACTGGACGAGCCGTTCGAAGCGGTGGATCCGGTGTCGGCCAGCACGATTCGCACCATTCTGCAGCGGTTCGTCGACGGTGGCGGATCGGTGGTGCTGTCCAGTCATGTGATGGCACTGGTGGAGAACCTCTGCGATCACCTCGCGGTGATCGCCAAGGGCACGGTGGTGGCCGCGGGATCGGTCGCCGAGGTGCGCGGCGAGGGGAGCCTGGAGCAGGCGTTCGTCCGGCTGGTGGGCGGACGGATCGGGGGAGACGAGGGCCTGTCGTGGTTGGCGTCCTGATCCGGATGCGCTGGCGGCTCACCGCCCGCGCGATGAGCAGTGGCAGAGCCGCGGCCGGATTCTGGATCGCACTGATCGTCGGTGTCCTCGCGGCACTGGCCACGGCCGCGTTGACGGCGGTGGCCGCGCACGGCTGGGACACCCGGGCGGCCGTCAATGTGGCCGCCACGCTGTATGCGGTGTGGACCCTGGGGTGGTTGTGTGGCCCGATCCTCACCGGCAGCAGTGACGAAACCCTGCAGCCGGAACACTTCCGGCTGTTGCCGATGAGCTATCGGCAGTTGTCGATCGGCCTGCTCGCGGTGGCGTTCACCGGACCCGCGGGGGCGGTGAACCTGCTCGCGTTCGCCGGGCTGGTGGCCGCCGGGGTGCAGTGGGGAGTGCTGCCGGCGCTGTTCGCGGTCGCCGGTATGTGCCTGCAGCTCGTTTTCGTGGTGTTGCTGTCGCGGGTGGTACTGGCCTGGATCGGTGCGGCGATGCGTTCTCGGCGTGGCCGCGATCTGGGTGTGGTGCTGGCGGGGCTCACCGGTCTGGCCTATTACCCCTTGCAACTACTGCTCACCTATCTCGGTCCGCGCCTGGAACATGCCTCTCCCGGTGTGGAACTCACGCTGCGGGTGCTGCCCTCGGGCTGGGCTCCGTACGCGGTGCAGGCAGCAGCCGAAGGGCGCTGGTGGTATGGCCTGGCGGCACTGATCGGACTCGCGGTACTGGCCGCGGCGCTGTGGCAGGCGTGGGCCGTACTGCTGCGGCGGCGCCTCACCACCACGGCGGCGGCCGCGGGACCGGCACGAGCGGCCGGCTCGCGGTCCGGTTCGGGCCGGCTCGAGCGCATGATTCCCCCGACTCCGGTGGGTGCGGTGATATTGAAGGAACTACGCACCTGGTGGCGCGACGGCCGCCGGCGCGCGGCACTGCTGCCGCTGATGCTGATCGGTGTAGTGCTACCCCTGTTTCTCGGCCTGCAGAACGGTGGCGCGAGTGTGCCGTTCGCGGGCGTGTTCGTGGTGTGGATGGCAGCGATGGCCAGTGCCAACATGTACGCCTTCGACGGCACTGCACTGTGGCACACGCTGGTGATTCCGGGTGCTGTGCCCGCCGATGTCCGCGGCCGGATGATCGCCTGGCTACTGGTTGTCGGTCCACTGCCGGTGGTGCTGACCCTGCTGCTGCCCGGTGTCGCCGGACAGCAGCAGATGTATCCGTGGGCGGTGTCGCTGCTGCCGGTACTGCTGGGCGTCGGGGTAGCGACCGCGATGTTCCTGTCGGTCCATGCGGCATACCCGCTGCCGCAGCAGCGCGGTAACCCCTTCGCGGGCAATTCCGGAAATCCCGGGTGCGCCCGGGCGCTGGTGCAGCTGGTGATCGGATTCGGCCAGCTGGTGGTCGGGCTCCCGGTGCTGGCCGTCCTGGTGCTGGGGGCGGTGACGCACCACGCCCTCATCCAGTGGGCCGCCCTGCCGCTGGGCATCGCGCTGGGCATCGGTGCCGCCCTGCTCGGCGCCCACCTCGTCACTCGGCGCGTGGAGTCACACGGTCCGGAGCTGCTGGCCGCGGTGAAACCGCGCTGACGTCACCGGAGTCCGGGGATGCGCATCGCCTCCGCCATGATGCGGGCGCCCGCGTCGTTGAGGTGGAGCCCGTCGCCGCTGTCGAGATCCGGGCGGATGTAATCGGGCCGGGCCGGGTCCGCCACGGCGGTGGCGATATCGAATACGCCGTCGAAAACGGTGGTGGTGCGCAACCATTCGTTCACCCGGGCGCGGACCGGCCTGGCGGCGTCGGTGTTCACCTCCGGATAGATCGCGCCCGCGAAAGGTCCGATCGTGTCGGCGTAGATCCGAAGCCCCGCGGCATGTGCCCGGCGGGCGAGTTCGATATGCCCGGCGATCAGGTCCTCGGCCCGTGCCGTCGCACCGAGTCCCAGGTCGTTGATTCCCAGGTTGATCACCACATGGGAGACGCCGGGAACCTCCAGGACATCGCGGTCGAAGCGTGCCAGGGCGTGTTCACCGATCTCGTCGGTGAGCAGTTGATTGCCGCCGATGCCCTGATTGACCGCCCACCCGCGCGTCAGTAGCGAGTTCAGCGCGTCCACCGAGCGGTGATTGGTGCTCATGGTGGTGCCCGCACCCTCGAACCAGGAATCGCCGAATGCCACCACCACCGGGGATTCGGACTCGGCCAGCACATCGACACCGGTGACGTAGAAGCGCGAGGGCACCTCTGCCGCGGCGCGGAGTTCCGGGTCGGCGGTACGGTCGCCCGCCGTCACGTAGCTGATCTCCATGGGCTGGTGGGAGAAGGTGGCCGGGCCGGTAGTCCCGGGCAGATAGAGGCTCAGCAGCAGATCGTCGCCCGCCTGCACCGCGAGATCCACCGGGTCGCTGATCAATTCGGCGCCGGCGTCGATATGTGCGCGCTGTGCTCCGTCGAAACGCAGCACGGTGTCGGTCTCGGTGATCACGGCGGACCCGGTCTTACGCGCGGCGATGCGCGCCGCGCCGATCGTCACGGTGTCGCGACCGAATCTGTTGCTCAGGCGCACTCGCACGCGGCGGCCGCCGCCGGCCATGTGCAGGATCTGCCGCACGGTCTGGTCGGCGAAGCCGCGTGGTTCGGTCAGCTGGAACTGCTCGTAGGGGCTGATGATCGCGGAGCGGAATCCGGCGAGCCAGGTGCTGGTCATAATCTACTCCAAATAGTTGTTGTGGGGAATATCCACGACGCAATAATACGAAAAGTATTCCTCATGTCAACTATCCCTGTAGCAATGGTGCGAGTAGGGTCGGTAACCGTGGAGCACACGCACGACACCTTCGAAGACCCACGTCTGGGTGACGTGGGTCTGCTGTTCGAGGCGACCAGCGGGATCCAGCGCAAACTGGAACCGACCTGGGCGGCACACGGTCTGTCCGCGCTGGACGCCGCCGCTCTGATGCGATTGAGCAGATCGCCGGCGCGGCGGCTGCGGATGACCGATCTGGCCGATCAGACTCAGCTGTCGACCAGCGGGGTCACGCGCCTGGTGGATCGGCTCGAACGAAATGGACTGGCGCGCCGCGAACCGGACGAGAAAGACCGCCGCACGTCCTACGCCGCACTGACCGACGCCGGGGCCGACCGCTTGGCAAAGGTGCTGCCCGAGTATCTGGAGATGCTCGACACCTGGTTCTACGGTCGTCTCACCGCACAGCAACGCGACCGCCTGCTCGAGGGGCTGCGGATCATCCGCGACGCCACCTTTCCGGAAGCGAGCCGCGTGTCGGAATGATTCCGAGGCGGGCGGAGGGCCGGTTGCCGAACGCTCGCGATCGTTGCACGGTCCGGTATCACCGGGACTCGAACGCCCGGATTCGCCCGTTTCGACCCGTAGACTCGTCCGATACCAGTTACTTCCCAGCGACACCGGTCGACGACGGGAGCGGCGGATGGCTGACCAAGGTCGAACAGGCGCGGAACTCGACGAGTCGCCGGTCGGTAACAGACGCTGGTACATGCTTGCGGCCCTGACTGCCACGGTCGCGATGGTCATGCTGGACGGCACCCTGGTAGCCGTCTCGATTCCGGCGATCGTCGGCGACCTGCATCTGGACTTCACCCAGGCCCAGTGGATCTTCTGCGTGTATTCGGTGGTGCTCGTCGTGGCCCTGATCGCCGCCGGCCGGATCGGCGATCGCATCGGCCGCCGCACCATCCTCACCCTCGGGGCGGTCGTCTTCATCGCCGGTGCCCTGCTCGCCGCCTCCGCCGACACCGCCGGGCCGCTGATCTGGGGACGGATCGTGCAGGGGATCGGTGCGGCGGCCGCGCTCGCCGGGGCGCTCGCCACCGTCACGGCGATCTTTCGCGGACAGGATCGACGCTTCGTCTATGTATTCGGGATTCCGGCGATCGCCGCGGCCGGAGTCCTGGGCGCACTGCTCGCCGGCTGGTTCACCTCATCGTTCACCTGGCCGTGGATCTTCCTGCTCGAGGCGCTGATCGGCCTGGTGGTAGTGATCGGGATCGTGCTCGCGGTTCCCGAAACGCGGATACGTGGCGCCCGGGCGCACCTCGCGCTCGATGTGGACGGCTGGCTGCTCGGCACCGCCGGTTTCGCGCTGGTGATCTTCGCGCTGGTGGAGGGGCAGCGGTACGGCTGGGGGCGGCCGCGGCGGGAATTCACGTTGCTGGGCCTGACCTGGTCGCCGCAGTCGGCGAGTTCGGTGATTCCCCTGGTGTTGATCGTGGGCCTGCTGCTGTTGCTGCTGTTCGTGCTCTGGGAGAGACATCGCGCCAAGGTGGAGCATCCGGCTCTGCTGGACTTCTCGCAGCTGCGTGATCCCCGGCGCTGGGGCGACCTCACGGCCTTCTTCGTGGTGACCGCGCTGTTCGGGATCCTGTTCGCGCTGCCGCTGTATCTGGTGAACTGCCTCGGCCTGTCCACGCTGCGCAGCGGTCTCGTGCTGGTGGCACTGGCCGGCGGGGCGCTGCTGGCGAGTATCGCGACCAGCTGGCCGGCCCGGACCCGGGCACTGCCGTCGATATGGCTGGTGCGAGCCGGCCTGGTGATCGAGCTGGTCGCGGCGGCGGTCGCGGCCCTGGTGCTCGGATCGACCGTCTCGGCCTGGGTGCCGACGGTGCTCCTCGCCTGCTACGGCGTCGGCCTCGGGCTGGCTGCGGCGCCGCTGACCGGCCGAACCATCCACCGCAGCGCCGCGATGGCATCGGAACCGGGATCGCTGACCGCCGCGACGGCCCGGCATGCGGGCGCGGTGCTCGGCGTGGCGGTGCTGGGCGGTGTCTTGTCGATCGGTCTCGGGCATTTCCTGCATTCCCGGCTCGATTCGGTAGCGGGCCTGGAATCCTCGACCGCAGCCGCGGTGGCCGCCGCGACCCGGGACTCGGCCGGCGATGCGATCAGCGGCCTGCGCGTCCATCAGGCACCGGGCGCGGTCACCGACGCGCTGGCCGCCGGCCTGGCCGATGCCACCAGGATCACCCTGCTCGGTACGGCCGTCGTCCTGCTGCTGGCCTTGCTGGCCGCATCCCGATTGCCGCTACCCGTCGAACAGATTCCGGGCCCGGGCGCCGGAGCCGACACCGGTGCGGAGGGTTCGGACGCGGCGGATGCTGCGACCGGAAAGGCCGGAGATGCCGGGGATTCCGCGGCGGACGCAGACGCTGAGAAGGTCGCGGATACCGGTAAGCCTGCGGATACCGGTAAGCCCACGAGTACCGATAAGTCTGCGCGTACCGAGGAGACCCCGGACGCCGGCTGATCCGCACGACCGGATCCCGCCCTCACCAGTCGATCAGGTCCAGCTCGTGCAGTCGGCGGAATACCAGCATCGAGCCGGGTGCCACCTGTGGCATCGCCGCGTACTCGCCGACCGTGAAATAGCGCAGTTCGGCGATTTCGCTGGTCGGAGTGGGGTCGCCGGTGAGATCGGCGGTGTAGCACGTCATGTGCAGGGCGGTGCCCGGGGCATGCCCGTAGGCCTCGCATTCGAAGACACCGAGCTCGTCGTGGGTGCGCACGCCGACCCCGAGTTCCTCGCGCACCTCGCGGTACAGCGCCTGGACCGCTGATTCCCCGGGGTCGATCTTGCCGCCCGCCATGTAGAACACATCCTTACCGGTCGAACGCGCCTGCAGCAGACGGCGGTCGCGGATATGGGCGAGTGCGGCGGTGCGGATCATGACAGGAAAGCCTTTGCTGTGATCACCTGGCGGCGGGGGCCAGTTTCCAATGCTCGTGCAGGGCCGACGCTATCTCCGGCAGCAGGGTGACCGGTACTCGCTTGTCCCGCAGTAGCCGGCGCACCTGTGCGACCTGCTCGCGTTTGCGATGTTCGTAGGCATTGGACACCGGGTGCTCCACCGGCGGAATGCTCAGCAGCACCAGCTCGTCATGTGGTTCGTCACCGCTCAGGTCCAGTGCCAGTGACCAGCGGGACCGTTCGTCGAGCGCGAAGCGGCCCGCGACCACCCGGCTCCAGTCCAGCCGGGACTCGGCCCACGGGGTGCGCCGGTAGATGGCGCGGTCGGTGAGGACGACGGTATCCCGGCCGAACAATGTCACCAGCACGGCAACGGCCACGATCGCACCCAGCAACAATCCGGTGAAGATCCGGTTCAGCCCGAAGCACGCGACCACCACAGCCGTCACGACCAGAACCGACAGGGCGGCACCGGCGGAATAGGCCGCGATGCGCCGCATGGTGACGACACCGGCCCGGACTGCTTTCGGTGGATCACCGAGGCGGGGCGCGGTGTCGGGCCGTTCGCCGGGAACGGGAGGCAGCTCGTCGCTCATTCCGGCACCGATCCGATCGGGTCGGTCCGACCGGTCACGGTGGACCACATGTGCGCGTCCACGCCGCCTCCCAGGTTCCGCGGTGCGTGAGCACCCGCCGATATCTCGCGTACACGGTACCGATCGGCGTGCTGTTGTCCACCCCACCGGCGGCCCGCCCCGACCCGCTGTCGGTCAGCTGTGCAGCGCCACCGCGGCCTCGGCGGTGTACACCAGGAAGGTCAGGCTCTCCTGGAAGTACAGCTGCACGGTATCCGCGTCGTGTGACAGGTAGCCGATCGAAAGATCCTGGCCCAGCTGCAGATCGAAGTCGCCACCGCGGGTGGTCAGGACGAAGGCACCGTCGATGGCGGGTGCCCAGATGATCTCGCCGCCGGGGATCAGGCGTTCGATATGGGTGCGAATCGGATGACCGTGATCGGAGGTCTCGCTGACCCCGGTGTAGAGATCGGCACTCAGCAGCACCGAATAGGGGCCGTCCACACCGGCCAGCCGCAGCTCGCTGAGGGACTGGGCGATGGCCTCCGGGATCAACGTCGGATCGCTCGGTGCCGTGACCGGCGCATTGGACGCCGAGGCACGGATACCGCTGATACCGGCCGCGGGATACCCCTCGAATACGGCGCGATCCTCGGCGAAGGCGATCTTCTTGGCGGCGTCCTTGACAGGGTCCAGATCGGCATCCTGTGCGCCGCGCTCGACATTGTCGAGCTCGTCACGGGACAGGGTGAACGGAACCCGCAGCTCCACCAGCGGCGCGACCTGGCGCTGCCGTGCCTGCACGCCCTGATCGGGAGAGTCGATGCTGGTAGTACGTCCCAATCCGACCGCGGAGTAGTCGGTTCCGTGTGGACCCGATAGATCGACCACCCGGCGTCCGGCGATATGGCGCCGGAAGGTGCGGGTCGCCTCTTCCTCGATAGCCGACCACGCTTCGGAGGTGATCGGCGCGAGCTCACGATGCAGATTGTTCATGAAGGAATCCTTTTCAACGTGCCGATACCGAGAGAGCCGTCGCCGGAAGACGCGGCCGCGGGCAGCTCGGTGATACCGGCTGCCGAGAGTTCCTCCTCCTGCACGGGAGCATCCGGCAGGTCGTCGAAGAACTCGTTGGACGGGGTGAAGAACTGGGTGCCGGTGACGGCGGTGGAGAAATCGAGGATGCGGTCGTAGGCGGCCTCGTCGCTGCCGAGGAACATGCGCACCAGCATCCGGTCGGTGACTTCCGGGGTGGCGGCGTACGCGACGTAGTAGGTGCCGAACTCGCCTTTGCGCACACTGCCGAACGGCATGTTGGCGCGCAGGATCTTGCGCTCGGTGCCGTCCGGATCGATGAGAGTGTTCACCGCCACATGGGAATCCGCGGGTTTCTGCTCGTCGGACAGTTCCCGGTCCTCGAGTTTGGTGCGGCCGATGACGAGCTGCTGCTCCTCCACCGTGAGCGCATTCCACGCGTCCAGGTCGTGCAGGTACTTCTGCACGACCACATAACTGCCACCGGCGAATTCGGGGTCGTCGGCGCCGATCAGCGCGGCGGCCACGGCGTCGGTGCCTTCGGGATTCTCGGTGCCGTCGACGAATCCGAGCAGGTCTCGCTGCTCGAAATAGCGGAAGCCGACGGTCTCGTCCACGATGGTCGCCGCGCCGCGCAGCGTGGAATCGATCAGCATGGCCAGTTCGAAGCAGGCGTCGGGCGTATCGGACTTGAGGTGGAACAGCAGATCACCGGCCGTGGCCGGGGCCTGATGGACCGCTCCGGTGTAGCCCGGGAATTCGTGCAGCTGCGCGGGTTTCGGGCCGGCGAACAGTCGATCCCAGGCTGCCGAGCCGATACTCGTGACACACGACAGATGCGAATCCGGCACCCGGAAACCGACGGAACGCCGCAACCCGGCCAGATCCGCCAGGAAGTCGCGCACGGCAGGCTCACCTCCCTCGTCGATGGTGGCGACGAGGAAGATCGCGGCCCGCGAGAGCGGATCGAGAATCGGCTGCGGCTCACCCATGATCAACAGCCTACGGCGCGCAACCGGAGCGAGGCATGTATGCCGACTCACATGTCCGGTCGTCCTCGGATGAGCCGGTCACTTCGCGACGGTCAGCAGGAACGCCGCATCGTCGATGGCCTTCACACTGTGGCGCGCCGCCGGAATCACCAGCAGATCGCCCGGCGACCCCTTCCATTCCTTGGTTCCGCTGATCAGTGTGAGGACGCCGGTGAGCACCTGCAGCGTGGCCTCGCTCTGGGTTTCGTGCTCGGCCAGGCTCTGGCCCGCGGTGAGGGCGATGACGGTCTGGCGCAGGCTGTGGGTGTGGCCGCCGTAGATGGTCTGCGAGCTGCGTCCGCTGCTGGCGGACGCAGCCAGTTTCAACTGTTGGCGAGCTACGGCTGTCAGCGATTTCTTGTCCATCATCTGCCTCTCGCGCGGTTCAGCCGGGATCGGGCTGTGGTCACAGGCTGGATATCGGTGAGTATGCCGGACCGGCCGCGGGCGCTCGGGCGTTTCGCGGATGCGATTCGGGTTCGATACCGATGTGTACGCGGCCGGAGCAGAGCTCGGCCGTCAGCGGGCGGCAGCCGGTGCGCTTGCGCGGGTGAAGTGCCGGATCCGGTAGCGCAGACCCGAGCGCGACTGCGACCACGGGGTGTCCTCGGCCTGCCAGTCGGCCGCGATCTCGGGGGCGTAGGCATCACCGGGAATATCGGCGTCGACCTCGGTGACCATCAGCTCGGTTGCGTAATCCATTGCGGCGCGATAAATCTCACCACCGCCCATAATCCACACGGGGTCGGTGCCGGTCAGTTCGAGGGCCTGGCGAATCGAGCCGGCGCGCTCGGCTCCCGGTGCCGCCCAGTCCGGCTGCCGGGTGATGACGATATTGCGGCGCCCCGGCAGCGGCCGGAACCGCGGTGACAGTGAATCCCAGGTGCGCCGGCCCATCAGTACCGGATGGCCCGCGGTGACCGCCTTGAAATGTGCCATGTCCTCCGGCACCCGCCACGGAATGGCATTGTCGGCGCCGATCACACCGGCGGGTGTCTGTGCCCAGATCATCCCGACCCGGGTCATACCGCCACCGGAGCCTTGATCGCCGGATGGTGCCGGTAATCGTGCAGCTCCACATGTTCGAACTCGTAATCGAACAGGGTCGGCGCGGGGCGCAGGTGGAGGCGGGGGAACGGGTACGGCGCCCGGGTCAGCTGCTCTCTCACCTGCTCGACGTGGTTGTCGTAGATGTGGCAGTCGCCGCCGGTCCAGATGAAGTCACCCGGTTCGAGTTCGCACTGCTGGGCCACCATCAAAGTCAGCAGGGCATAGCTGGCGATATTGAAGGGCACCCCGAGGAACAGATCGGCACTGCGCTGATACAGCTGGCAGGACAGTTTGCCGTCGGCGACGTGGAACTGGAACAGCGCATGACAGGGCGCCAGCGCCATCTCGTCGAGCTGCGCCACATTCCAGGCGGACACGATGATGCGGCGCGAGTCCGGATTGGTGCGCAGGGTGTGCAGCACCTGGGCGATCTGATCGATCTGCTCGCCGTCCGGGGTCGGCCAGCTCCGCCACTGCACGCCGTAGACCGGGCCGAGTTCGCCGTGTTCGTCGGCCCATTCGTCCCAGATCGTGACGCCGTGCTCGTGCAGCCAGCCGACATTGGAATCGCCGCGCAGGAACCACAGCAATTCGTAGACGATGGATTTCAGATGCACCTTTTTGGTGGTGATCAGCGGGAAACCCGCCGACAGGTCGTAACGGAGCTGATGGCCGAAGACCGAGCGCGTTCCGGTACCGGTCCGGTCGGCTTTCGGTGTGCCGTGTTCGAGTACGAGACGCAACAGGTCCTCGTACTGGGTATCGATCGCCCCGGAGCTGCCACCGGCGGTATGCGCACCGGGAGCAGTGGGTGAGGTGGGTGCGCTGTCCATGCAGGCCAGCCTAGCGAGGGCTACCCCGCCGGTAACGTGCAGCCACCGTGCACCCCGTTTCACCCGGCCGCCGGTGCCGCGGGCGACCCGGCCGGTGCTGTTCCCGGGGCCGCACCCGGCCCGGCACCGGGGGTGCTGGAAAGCTGGGTGATCGTGCGAAGGCTCTATGTGATCGGGATCGGTGCCGGTGATCCCCGCCAGGTGACGGTGCAGGCGATCGAGGCGATCGGTCGGGTCGATACCTTCTTCGTGATCGGGAAGGGGGAAGTCAAGCGCGAACTGACCGAGGTGCGGGCGGCGCTGCTCGCCGAGTACGCCGATCCGGGTCACCGCGTGGTCGAGATCGCCGACCCGCCGCGCGAACGCACCGTCGACTCCGCCGGTGGTTATCGCGATGTGGTCGCCGACTGGCATCGGCGCCGTGCCGAGCTGCTCGGCCGGGCCTTCGACGACACCGACGGTGTCGGCGCGATCCTGGTCTGGGGTGACCCGTCGCTCTACGACAGCACCCTGCGCATGGTCGAGCGGGTGCTCGAGGCCGGCACTCGATTCGACTACACGGTGATTCCGGGTGTGACCAGTGCCCAGTCGCTGGCTGCCGCGCATCGCATCGTGTTGCACGAGATCGGCGAGCCGGTACACATCACCACTGGTCGACGCCTCCGCGAGGAGGGGGTCGCCGCCGGTGAGTCGACGCTGGTGATGCTCGACGGGGAATGTTCGTTCACCCAGCTGACCGGTGCCGATCTGCATATCTGGTGGGGCGCCTATCTGGGCATGCCGGACGAAACGCTGATCGAGGGTCCGCTGCTGGCGGTGCGTGATTCGATCGTTCGGCGCCGCGACGAGCTTCGCGCAGCGAAGGGATGGATCATGGATATCTATCTGCTGCGGCGGAGCTGAGGGCCCCAGGCCGTGCGCGGCCACGATGCCACGGTCGCGTGCCGCCACGATGCCACCGGAGTCCGGACAATAACGATGTTCCGGGAAATATCGCTGCCGATGTGATCCGTACCACCACCAGGCTCGAATCACTGTCATCGAATTGGTATCCGACTGGGAGGTTGTTCATGGCAGCGCGGCATTCGGCGGCATCGAAACAGCGGGCCAAGCGTGGTGGATCCCTACTGCTGGTGGGGGCGCTACCACTGAGCGTCGCGCTGTGGCAGATGGCTCCGGCCGGTGCGGCGCCCACCGAAGCGGCGGCCCCGGCCACCGATTCCGGTGCGACACCGCTCGCGGGCCCGGTCACCGATATCGCCGGCCGGGTGCTGCCGACCGCGGTGACCTCCGACCCCGGATTCGCCGGTGCCGCCGGCGCCGTGGACCACGCGCTGACGCAGGCGGCCCCCGGCCCCTGGCAGTTCGTGCCGTCGGCGGCGACCGATGCGGCGGTCGCGCCGATCATGGACACCGCGACCGCCCCGGACAACACCCCTGCGGTGCCCGGCCCCACCGAGGTGGCTCGCACCGTGGTCGACGGTGCTCGCGCCATCGCAGACCCGGCCCCGGCCGCCGGCCCCGAGGTGAGTGCGCCCGCCGCGGTGGCCCGTAATGCGGCCGAAGGTATGCGCGCCGTACCGGATCTGGCCGCTCCCGCACTGGTCGATCCGGGTGCGCTGCACCTGCCCGATCCAGCACATCTCGCGCCCGAGGTGGCCCCGATCCAGGCGCCGGAAGGCATGATCCGGATCGGTTCGGTGCAGACGCAGGCGCCCGGGTTCATCGATCCGCAGACGACCGCGCAGATCAACGATTCGGCCGCGCAGGCCGAGGCGGATCTGGCGCGCGGGCTGGATTCCGCCGGCTTCGAGCCGTCGCGCTCGGACCGGATCGCCGCGGACACCCTCGGCGGCGCCGTCGTCGGGGCCAGCGTCGGCAATATCGTGAGCAGCCCGATCGCGAGCACCAGTGCGCTGGTCGGCGGGGTCGCCGGCCTGGTCGCCGGTATTCCGTTCCTGCCGGCGGGCCTGGTGGTGATGCCGGTCGTCGGCGCCGCCATCGGTTATGCGGTGATCGCGGCTCCGGCGGCGGCTGCGGGGGCCGCGGTGGGCGCCGGAGTCGGTGCGATCGAGGGTGCGGTGGCGCCCGGTGTACCCGCGCCTGCCGCACCGGCTGCTCCCGATGCTCCTGCCCAGATGTAGTAGCGGCGCGCCTGCCGAGACGGTCGGGGGCGAAACCCGCAGGTTGTCGGTGTCTGCCGGTAGTCTGCTGGGGTGCCCGAGTTGCCGGAGATCGTGGCCCTCGAACAGTTTCTGATCGAGCATGCCGTCGGCGCGGTCGTCGGACGTGTGGATGTCGCGGCATTGAGTGTGCTGAAGACATTCGACCCGCCGGTGACCGCGCTGTCCGGCCGCGATGTGACCGGCGCCGGTCACTGGGGCAAACACCTCGGACTGAACTGTGCCGGCTTGTGGTTGATCACGCATCTGTCGCGCGGCGGCTGGTTGCGCTGGATCGATGAGCCGAGCGTGGCGCCACCGAAGCCCGGCAAGGGTCCGCTCGCGCTGCGGGTCCATTTCTTCACTCCCGAGGGGGCCACACCCGCCTTCGACCTCACCGAGGCCGGCACCAAGAAGCGGCTCGCGGTATGGGTCACCGCGGATCCGCAGTCGATTCCCGGTATTGCTCGCTTGGGCCCCGATGCCCTCGAGATCTCCGAGGACCGGTTCGCCGAACTGCTGGCGGGATCCTCGAAACGATTGAAGACCGCGCTGGCCGATCAAACCGTGCTCGCCGGCATCGGCAACGCCTACTCCGACGAGATTCTGCATGCGGCGCGGCTGTCGCCGTTCGCCACCGCCTCGACACTGAGCCCGGACAAGGCCGGCGAGCTGTACCGCGCCATGCGGGAGATACTCACCGACGCCATCACCCGTTCCACCGGGCAGGACGCGGCGCGGCTCAAGGGGGAGAAGCGGGCCGGGCTGCGGGTGCACGCGCGGACCGGGCTGCCGTGCCCGGTCTGTGGGGACACCGTGCGCGAGGTCGCTTACGTGGACAAGTCCTTCCAGTACTGCCCGACCTGCCAGACCGGTGGCAAGATCCTCGCCGACCGCCGCATGTCCCGGCTGCTGAAATAGCCGGCGGTCCGATCACACCAGGTCGGGGACTCGGACTCCCTGCCAGGCAAGACGTTTCGCGCGATCCGGATCAACCTCCACCCGCGCGGGACTGTCGATGATCCGGGTGCTGCGGCGCTGCTCGGTGTATTGCGGCCAGGACGCCAGTGGTTGCCCCTTCCAGGCGAACGACAACCAGTTGTCCTGGAATTCCCGCTGCACCGCCAGGAAGTCGCGATAGCCGCCCGCGGCGGTCATGCCGCGCCCGATCGCGCTGTCCACCCCACCGAACACCGGAACCAGATCCAGGGCGTGTGTGGCCCCGAAGCCCGCGAGCCGCAGGGCGCGTGGGGCATAGTCGAGCCGGTAGGCATAGGTGGGGGCATGGCGGCTGTGTCCTTCCAGGACCTCGATGGTGGGTCGCCAGAAGACGAAGTCCCCACCCATCCGCACCGCGGCCGCGCGCGCCGGGTAACCGGGATACGCTGCCACGACCCGCTTTTCGAGCTCCGGGTCACCACATCGCGACAGGGCGACATGGAGCTGTCCCGGAGTGGTCGGCAGGCTGCGATCGAAGCGTTTGAACAGGGTCGCCTCGTTGCGGTTGGTGCCGATGATCAGTGGCACCGCATGCGCGTTTCCGGTGGCGATCGCCTCGATCGGATTCATCGGCAGGAAGTCACCGTCCACGACGGGCGCCGCCGGGAAGCTCCCGGGCTGCTGCCACAGCACCGCACCGATCGCGCGGTCGACCGCCTTACGAATCTCGTTGGCAGGAGCAGTATTCAGCGCCTCGGCCGCATCGGCCGGTGCTGCCCCGAGCTTCTCCAGGCAGCGACGGGCGAACACCCGTCCGGCCGTCGCGCTCATCGCCCAGTCCGCCGGTGCGCTTTGGGCGATGGCGCGGTGGAACAGTCCAGCTGCGGCCGGCGTGGCGAGCAGGCTCACCACCGCATTGGCACCCGCCGATTCGCCGAAGACCGTCACATTGTTCGGGTCGCCGCCGAACGCCGCGATATTGCGTTGTACCCACTGCAGAGCCGCCACCTGGTCGCGCAAGCCCAGATTCGAGTCGAAAGGGCGTGCCGAGGTGGAGAATTCACTGAAATCGACATAGCCGAAGGCGCCGAGGCGGTAATTCAGCGATACGACGACCACGTCGCCGCGCAGGGCCAGCCGGCCGCCGGAGTACAACCGCAAGGCCGAGGTGCCCAGGACATACCCGCCGCCGTGGACGAACACCATGACCGGCCGTGGCACGGTTGCGGGTTCGGCCGGTGCGGTGACATTCAGGGTCAGGCAGTCCTCGCTGGTGGGTTGGGGTTTACCCGGGCCGATGCGGGCGCCGTCGCGGGACTGCATCGCGGCGAAACCGTATTCGGTGGCCGCACGCACGCCGGACCAGGGGGCGACCGGTTGTGGAGCGCGGAACCGCAGCTCACCGACCGGTGGGGCGGCATACGGAATGGAGCGCCACTGCAGAATGCGCCGCCGTCCGATACCGCGGACCACGCCGTCAGCGGTCGTGATGTCAAGCATGACCCGATGGTATCTGTTACTGCAGGTACCCCTCGACCTGCTTCGTGGGGTTCGCCTGCGCCTCGTCCGGGTCGGCGCCCTGGTCGATGCGGGCCCGCCGCTGTCGCAGCAGGTCCCAGCACTGGTCGAGCATCACCTCGAGATCGGCCAGTTTCGCTCGCTCGGTTTCGGGATCGAGGTCGCCGCTGGTGGCCTTGGACCGCAGCTGGTGCTCCTGCTGAACCAGGCCCTGGATACGCGCGAGGATGTCCTGTTCGGTCATGCTGCCCATCGTACGACCGCGCTGCCGGCGCGTTCGGTTGTTGCCGGTCGTGATCGTGGGCGGAACCCGACGTCGCCGGTGCGCGAGCCCGGCAGTCCGGCGAAGCTGTCTGTTCACCGGGCGGCGGCGAGGCACTCGGCGGCGATGGTGACCGCCGCCCGGAGCTCGGTGCGTGGCAATGCGGCATAGCCGAGGACGACACCGAATGTCGATCGGCGGCCCAGGTGGTGGCGTCGCAGTCCGTCGAGCAGGACGCCGCGCTGCCGGGCCGCGGTGACCGCGGCCTGCTCGGCGGCGGCCGAACCCAGCGGAACCAGTACGTGTGAGCCGGCGTGATCACCGGTGACGTCGAGCCCGTGTGCGCGCAACTCCTCGACCACCAGGGCCCGGCGCGGTGGCATCTCCCGGCGCAGCCGGCGCAGATGGCGGGCCAGGTCGCCGTGCCGGGCGAGCTCGGCGACGACCAGCTGGCCCGCCGGAGCGGGGGAGGTGCCGACCATTTCCCGGTGGGCCAGCAGTGCTGTCGTCACCTCCTGCCCGGCGACCAGCCATCCGGCGCCCAGCGTGGTGGACAGAATCTTCGATGTGGTGCCGAGATGGATCACCCGATCCGGCGCCAGCGTGGCGAGCAACGGCAACGGCGCGCTGTCGTACCGTAATTCGCCGTCGTAGTCGTCCTCGATGATCCAGGCACCCGTACGCCGGGCAAATGCGACGAGCTCGATCCGGCGGCCGGCAGGCATCCGCGCGCCGAGTGGAAACTGGTGTGCCGGAGTGCAATACACCGCCCGTACGTCGGTGGGGATGCGGTCGATACGGATGCCGCCGGCATCCACCGGGACGGGGACTACTCGGATGTCCGCGTCGCGCAGGGCCCCGGCCGCCCGGAGATATCCCGGATCCTCGATGGCCACCGCGTCACCGCGGCGTAGCACGGAGCGCGCCAGTTCGCCGACCGCCGAACCGGTTCCGGCGGTGGCCAGTACCGTCGAATCGGCGCCGGGGCCGAGTCCGCGATGCCGCAGCAGATGTTCGGTGACGGCGGCGAGGTAATCCGGCTCCCCGGCCCGGTGTTTGTGTTCGGACGGCATCCGGTCGCCCGCCCCGCGCCAGGCCCTGCGCCACGCCGCCCGGTCCAGCGCCGCCACGCACGGATAGCCGGAGAACAGGTCCGACAACTGCGGTTCGTCGCGGGCCACCGCAGCGCGGCCGACATTGTCCGGTATCGCCGTCGGGGCGGCCGTGAGGTAGGTGCCGGATCCGTGCCGGCCGGAGATCCAGCCTTCCGCATGCAGTTGGTCGTAGGCGGAGGTGACGACGGTGCGGCTCGTCCGCAGTTGTCCGGCCAGCGCGCGGGTGGAGGGTAACCGGTCGCCGGCGCGCAACCGCCCGTCCAGGGCTGCGGCGCGCAGCGCATCGGCGAGTTGCACCGACAGGGGTCGCTGTGCGGTGCGGTCGATCGTCAACGGCAGTTCCTGCACCGGGCCTCCCGCAGCATCTACTTCGAAAGTGGACTCTGGAAAGTGAGCAGTATTGGATATTCGAGAATGCCACTTCAGGATAGATGCTGGCAGAATGACCGATACGACGTCCACCCGAACGCCGCTGTCCTCGACAGCGCGGAGTACGCCGACGCGCTATCGCGAGCGGTTCGCGACCGATCGCGCGGCCCTGTACGAGGTCCTCGACGAGGGGTTGATCTGTCACCTCGGTGTACTGCTGCACGGCTCCCCGGTGGTGCTACCGACTGCCTACGGCCGCATCGGCGACACCTTGTACCTGCATGGCTCCACCGGTGCCGGCAATCTGCGCGCGGCCTGCACCGGGGATGTCTCGGTCACTGTGACACTGGTCGACCACATCGTCTACGCGCGGGCGGCGATGCACTTCTCGATGAACTACCGGTCCGCGGTGATTCACGGTCGCCCGGTCGAGATCACCGATCACGAGCAGCGTCTCGCGGCCCTGCGTGCCGTCGTCGAACATTCCGCGCCCGGAGCATGGGACACCGTCCGCCCGCCGGACAAGAAGGAACTGGCGGCGACCGCGGTGCTGGCGCTCGATCTCATCGAGGCGTCGGTGAAAACCCGCCGCGGCGACCCCGCCGACGACCCTGCCGACCTCGGCAGTGACTCGTGGGCCGGCCTGCTGCCGGTCCGCCGGGGATTCGACAGCGCTGTTCCGTCGGCCGATCTCGCACCCGCTCGTGAGGTGCCGGGACATATCCGTGCGCGTGCCACGGACGTCACTTCGCCGTCGGACTCGGAACGCGCCGTCGAGCCGTGACCGGTCGAGGTCCGGGTGACCTGTAGCTCGAACAGCGACCGCTGCGGCAGTGCGGCGGTCTCGCCGGATGTTCGAGCACGCGGTGCGCGGGCCGGATTCGCCGTCCTCGGACACTTCTGGTCGCGCGCCACGTTCAACAAGCGAGCGTAGTCTGCGCCAGTTCCTGCCAGCTCGCTTCCGCTCCCGCCCGCATCGCCTCGGTGAACCCGGTGTCGCCGAGGCGCTGTCGTGCCTCGTGTTCGACACGCGCCACGTCGGGGTGGGAGTTGTCGGTGAGCCCGCGCAGGGCCGCGCTCGCCGCCAGCAGCCGGGCCGCCCGTTCGGGCCGGTCGATCCGCAGTGCGAAAGCCGCGATCCCGACCAGTATCGGCGCGATCAGCGGCATATATCCGGTGTCGCTCGCGGCCCGCAGCGCGAGGACATGGTGTGCGCGGGCCGCATCGACATCCACGGTGAGCGCGCCGAGCAGGTTGCTCGCGACGGCCTCGACATAGCCTTGTTGCACGGTATTGCTCTGCAGCGAGGTCGCGATCTCGACCTGTTGGCGAGCCCGTTCCCGATCGCCCTGCCACCAGGCCAGCTCGGCCTCGACGAAGGCGAGTTCCGCCAGCGCGCTGGGCCACGAGGACCGGTCGGCATACCGCCGCGCCTCGCGCATCGCGGCAGCGGATGCCTCCGGGTCACCGAGCAGCCAATGGAACTGCGCCTGCCGGGCCCGCATCAGGAGAATGTCCTCGATCGCACCGACTTCGGTGACCACATCGATCGCCTCGTCGAGATGAGCGCAGGCCGAGGCGAATTCACCGCGCATGGCGATCCGGTAGGCCAGCTCGGTCAGTGCGAAGGAGATGCCCCAGCGCTCGCCCACCGTGCGGAATTCGGCGAGGGCGGCCTCGAGCTGCTCGTCCGCTCCGCGGCCGGGGAGGCCGAGCGCGATACGCGCCTTTCCCATCTGCAAGCGCGCCAGTGCCCGCACCCATGGATCATGGTGCGTGAGCAGCGGTTCGAAGGCGGTCAGCACGGCGTCGCCCCCTTGTAACATCCGTTCCAGCGCGCCGATGAACGCCAACAGCGGATAGTCGCCACCGTCGTCCGGGCTGTAGCGACGGGCTCGGTGAATCCACTCGGCGACCTGGTGTTCATCGTTCGGGCCGGAACTGATGAAGTGCACGACCAGTCCGAACACCCTGGCCCGGTATTCGTCGAGGGGACCGGGTGGTGACACGTCGCAGCCGTCTCCTCCGATACGCGAGGTGGCGATGATGAACTCCATGCCCTCGGCCTTGTGCCCGCCGAGCCACCAGTACCAACCGGCGGCCGCGGCGAGTCGCAGGGCGCCGGGTTCGTCGCGGGCGGCGAGCGCGCCGCGCATGGCGGCCGCGATGTTGCCGTGTTCGGCATCCAGGACGGCGAGCCACTGCAACTGCTCGGCGCGCCGCAGATGCGGTTCCGCGGTGTCGGCGACCCGGGTGAAATACGAAAGATGGCGGCGGCGAATATGTTCTGCTTCCCTGGCTTCGGCCAGCCGGTCCTGTGCGTACTGCTTGATCGTCTCCAGCATCCGGTAGCGGGGCTCGCTGCCGGCGGCACTGAGCAGCAGCGACTTCTCGGTCAGCGCGGT
This sequence comes from Nocardia vermiculata NBRC 100427, assembly GCF_001613265.1. Classification (GTDB taxonomy): domain Bacteria; phylum Actinomycetota; class Actinomycetes; order Mycobacteriales; family Mycobacteriaceae; genus Nocardia; species Nocardia vermiculata. Next base: position 428,365 of record NZ_BDCA01000002.1, on the reverse strand, counting down.
GAGTACCTCGAGCACCTCCCAGCGCTCGACCGCGTCCGCGCCCTCGCCCGCGCAGACCTGTTCGGCGGCTTCCAGACTCGCACCCCCGGAGAACACCGCGAGCCGGCGCAGCACCGACCGCTCGGTGTCGCTGAGCAGCTCCCAGCTCCAGTCGACCACTGCCCGCAGCGTCCGGTGCTGCGGCATCGCCGTACGACTACCACCGGTCAGCAGGCGGAACCGATCGTCGAGACGGTCGGCGAGCTGCTCGAGGGTCATGGTGCGCAACCGGGCCGCGGCGAGTTCGATCGCCAGTGGTATCCCGTCGAGTGCCCGGCACACCCGTGCCATGGTGGCCAGAGCACCGGCATCGACCGCGACATCCTTGCGGACGGCGCTCGCCCGGTCCCGCAGTAATTGCACCGCGGGGGAGTGCTCGATCGCGGTGGGGTCGCTGTCGTCGCTGGGCAACGCAAGCGGCTCGACCTGCCAGAGTGCCTCACCGGTGATGCCCAGCGGTTCGCGGCTGGTGGCCAGGATGCGTAACCGTGGACATTCCCCGAGCAGCCGGTGCGCCGATGCCGCCGCGGATTCGATGACATGCTCGCAGTTGTCCAGGATCATCAGTAGTTCACGCTCACCGATCGCCGCGACGAGCCGGTCGATCGGTTCCGCGTCCGGGGCACCGCCCAGCAGTGCGTCCCGCAGTCCGAGGGCGGCCAGCGCCGACCGCGCCGGTTCGCCGGCGCCGTCGAGCGGAGCCAACTCGACCAGCCAGGCCCCGTCGGGCAGATCATCGACCAGGGTGCGCGCGGTTTCGGTGGCCAATCTGGTCTTCCCCGACCCGCCCGGCCCGGTGAGCGTGGTGAGCCGATGCCGGCCGACCAGATCACGTACGGCGGCGATATCGGTGTGCTTGCCGACGAATCGGGTCAGCTCCACCCGCAGATTCGTGCGGCGGTCGCCCTCGCGCGCAGTCACATCGCCACGCAGTAGTGCGACGTGCAGATCGGCGAGTTCGGGTGCGGGATCTACCCCGAGGGTGTCGGCGAGGGTTTCGCGAGCGCGCTGGTACACCGTCAGGGCCTCGGTGGCCCGGCCCGCCGCGGCCAGCGCGCGCATCAGCGCGGCGACGAGCCGTTCCCGTATCGGATGGCGGGCCACCAGGTCGGTCAGCTCGGTGACCAGCTCCGCGCCGTGTCCGAGCGCTAGCTCCGCCTCGTAGCGGTCCTCCAGGGCAGTGAGCCGGAGGCCCTCGAACCGGGTGACCACGGCCTCGATGGCCGCGCTGTCGTCACCTCGTACGTCCTGCAGCGCCGCACCGCGCCACAGGTCCAATGCTTCGCCCAGCAGCCGGGCTCGCCCGGCCGCATCGGCACCGCGGGCCTGGTCGAGCAGCCGCTCGAATCGGAGGGCGTCGACAGCGTGCGGCGCCACGGTGAGCCGGTATCCGCCCGGCTGCGCCTCGAGCACACCGGACGGAAGGGCCCGGCGCAGCCGGGAAACCAGGGCCTGCAGCGCATTCGCGGCATCAGCCGGTGGTCGTTCCCCCCAGATCCAATCGACCAGCTCCGCCTTCGGAACCACCCTGCCGGGCTCCACCGCGAGGCCGATCAGCAACGCCCGCAGCCGGGCACCCGGTACCTCGAGCAACTCACCTCCGTCTACTCGGATCTCGAGCGCCCCAAGCATTCCGATCTGCACCCCGCCATTCTGCCGTCTGCCCCGGGAGTCCCGCGTCAGCGGAGGTGTCAGAACGGTGTCAGGGCGCTGTCAGCGGCGGCGGCGAAGGTAGTCACAACAACCGATTCCGTACCGAAGGAGCCCAGCTCATGGCTACATTCCCGTTGTCCGGACCGATTGCCGCGACCGTCGACATCCTGTCCGGTGTTGTCACCGTAATCGCCTCCGAGCGTGACGATGTCGTGGTCGAGGTGCGTCCGGTCGATGCGACCAGGAAGGCGGATGTGCGCGCTGCCGAACTGACCCGGGTCGAATGCGCCGAAGGGGCGCTGAGCGTGATCGCGGCGAAGGATTGGCGCACCTACACCCCGTTCGGCGGTAACCCGTCGGTGGAGGTGATCGTCGAGGTACCCGTCGGCTCCCGACTGCACGCCACCGTCGGTGCGGGCCGGCTGCTGAGTGCCGGTGAACTCAGCCGATGCGAGGTGCAGATCGCCGCCGGCGACATTGCCATCGAACGGCCGGGGGCGGTGGTGACGGCGAAGACCGCCCAGGGTGATATCCGGATCGACGACGCCGCACGCGGTGTGTTTCGGCTCGAGACCTCGCACGGAGAACTGGAAGTCGGTGTCCGCGCGGGGCATGCGGCGTATGTGGAGATCGACGCACCGCACGGTGGTACCCGCAACCTGATGAGTCCGGTCGAGCGGGCCGACGACGAGAACACCGTGCAGGTATACGCCCGTAACTCCTACGGCAACGTGCTCGTCCGGCACGGCGTCGCCGCCTGAGCACCATCCGACAACTACCGAGATTGGATTACCGATGAACCGATCCGTTTCCGTTCCGCACGGCCTGCCCATGCAGCGCGATGCGGGCCCCTTCGATCCGCCCAGCGAGATCACCCGGTTGCGGGAGGTGCGTCCGGTCAGTCCGATGGTTTTTCCCGACGGCCACGACGGCTGGCTCGTCACCGGCTACGACGCGATGCGGGCGCTGCTTGCCGACACTCGGTTCAGTTCGCGCTTGGACCTCGGCGTCGTGCACGTCCCGTACGAGACCCCGGGGATGCCGGCCCCGACCGAACCGTCCCCGCCGATCCCCGGCATGTTCGTCGCCATGGATCCGTCCGATCACACCCGGTTGCGGCGCAAGCTCACCGGCGCCTTCACGGCGCGGCGGATGCAGCAGCTGGAGGGACACATCACCGATGTCATAGGGGCGCAATTGGATCGGATGGCGCAGCTGACCCCGCCGGTCGACCTGGTCGCCGAATTCGCGCTGCCGGTGCCGTCGCTGGTGATCTGTGAACTGCTCGGGGTGCCCTATGCCGATCGGGAGACGTTCCAGGCGAACACCGCCCGGTTCATGGTCCGGGAGCAGGAACTCGAGGAGAAGATGAGTGCCTACGGGGCGATGACGACATACTTGGCCGAACTGGTGACGCGCAAACGTGCCGAGCCCGGGGACGACATCCTGTCCGATCTGGCCCGTCAGGACGACCTGGGAGTTGACGAGTTGACCGGTATCGCATTCCTGCTGTTGTTGGCCGGGCACGAGACCACCGTCAACATGCTGGGCCTGGGTACCTTCGCACTCCTCGAACATCCGGCGCACCTGGCCGAACTGCGGGCGAATCCCGAGCTGATGCCCGGTGCCGTCGAAGAACTGCTGCGTTACCTGTCGGTGGCCGACATCTTCTTCCGATACGCCACCGAGGACATCGAACTCGGCGGGGAAACCATCCCGGCGGGATCGACGGTCGTCATCTCGTTGCTGGCCGCCAACCGCGACCCGGCTCGCTTCGACGACCCCGACACCCTCGACATCGGTCGACAGGCGCGCGGGCACGTGTCCTTCGGGCACGGCGTCCATCTGTGCCTCGGTGCGCAGCTGGCCCGGATCGAAATGCGGGTCGGCTTCGAGAGCCTGTTGCGTCGATTCCCGACCCTGGCGTTGGCGGTTCCCGCCGGCGAGGTGAAGCTCCGGACGGATATGAACATCTACGGCGTGCACGAACTGCCGGTGACCTGGACCGAACCGGCTCGGTGAACCGGGGGCGGGAGATCGGTCCCGGCACGCCCATGCTCACCAGACGGTGCAGTCGATACCGTTGCCGGACAACCAGGCTTGTGCCGGCCCCGAAGCCGAGGGGAGGGAGCTCGCGGGTGCGGCTCCCGGGCTGACCAGGGCGAGAGTGTAGCTGTCGCCGATGCGGGTCAGGTACGCCGACAGGCGAGTGCGCGGAAGGGTGTGCAGCCCGGGATGGATGGCACGGGCGGCGACCCCGGAGCAGCTGTGCGGGCCCAACTGTGTGAGTGCTGCGGGCAGGGCTCCGATATTGGAGCACAGGATGTCCCGCTCGCCGGCACCGCGGGACAGCCGGTGCGCGAGCCGGTCGGGGAGTACCTGTAGTAGCTCAGGAGGCATCCCGTCCGGTGCCGATATTCGGTATTCATATGCGGCCCGGCATTTCTCGCGCAGCGTCGCAGGGGTGTCGGTGGGGTCGATCCACACCTGCGTCATCGCCATGTCGTTGTCGACCCGCCGTTCGGCACGGGTGTCCACCGGAACCGAAGCGCAGATCCGGCCGCTGGGAAACCCGCTGTTCCACAGCAACTGCGACACCATCGACAGGAACAGGCTGTTCGGTGTGCCGCCGCGGTCGACGGCCGCACAATCCCACTGTGCGGCCGGAAACTGCAGTATCGCACCGCTACTCGGTGCTGTGGCGGGGCCCCGGCCCGGTGGGTTGTCCGGCGGCTCGGGTAGCCCGCGGCGCAAGGCGCGCGCGGTGCCCGCCAGCACGGTCGCCCATTGTCGGCGCGCATCGGCCCAGTCTGTTTGCGGGGGCGGGTATTCGGTGACCGGTGCGCCCGACAGGGCGTGATCGACGGCCAGGGCCAGGCCGCGCCCGTCGGTGAGCACATGTGAGCAGGTCAGCACCACCAGCGAGCCGCCCGCATGCAACGCTGCCGCCGACAGTCGCCAGCCCGGTCCGAATTCCGGGTCGAGATCATCACCCTGTGCCTCGGCCCAGCGCAGCAGCTCCGGGCCGGCGAGGGGCTCGTCCGCGATCCGCAGCGGATGAGCCGAATCGTTGCGGCGCCACGACGGTCGTGCGCCCGGGACCCGGGAACGGACCACCCGCCGGCCCAGTGGCCCGAGCCGCAGCGCGGCATGGATCCGTTCGAGCAGCGGCCGATCCACCGGGTCCGCGGTGCGCCATATTCCCTGCAACGCGCTCGGGGTGCCCAGTCCGCGGTGGCCGCGCAGGAAGATCTCGTCGACCACCGTGAGGCGGGCCATCTCGCCGGTCAGCCGTCGGCGCCGTGGCGGCCCGCACCACCGGCGAAGCGCTGGGCACCTTCGAGTGCGCCGTCGGCCAGGCTGCGCACCCCGTGGCCGAATTCGGCTGCCATCGCGGTGTGTTCGTCCAGTCCCCACTGCTCGAGTGCGGACAGCCGATCCGAGCGCAGGCACGACTGCGGCAATGCCGCCAGTTCGGCCGCGAGTTGTTCGGCCGCCGCGCGGGATTCGCCGGTGGGCACGACGCGATTCACCAGGCCCATCTGCAGCGCTTCGGTGGCGGCCACCGCCCGGCCGGTGAGGATCATGTCCATCGCGCGACCGGCGCCGACGATGCGCGGCAGCCGTACCGTCCCGCCGTCGATCAACGGCACGCCCCAGCGGCGGCAGAACACCCCGAAGGTGCTGTCCTGCTCGGCCACTCGCAGATCACACCACAGCGCCAGTTCGAGCCCACCGGCCACGGCATAACCGGAGATCGCGGCGATCACGGGTTTGGACAATGTCATCCGGGTCGGGCCCATCGGGCCGTCGCCGTCGGTTTCGGCCCGGTTCGAGGTCTCGGTGCCCAGCGATTTCAGGTCCGCGCCGGCGCAGAAGGTCCCACCGTCGCCCCAGAGCACGGCGACCGCGGCGTCCGGGTCGGCATCGAACTCCCGGAAGGCGTCGGCCAGTGCCTGTGCGGTCGGGCCGTCGACGGCGTTGCGGGCTTCAGGGCGATCCAACACGACGGTGAACACGGGGCCGTTGCGTTCGATTCTTACGCTCACAATTTCCGACCATACGGGCCGCCGACCCCTTGCGAGAAGAAATGAATCCATGATTCACTTCTTGGGTGGCGTACCGCAGAACCCCGGCCGTGCAGGCTCGGCTCGACGCGCAGTCGCGTGCGATCGTGCATGCGGCGACCCGAGTGCTGTCCGAAGTCGGCTTCGGCGGGCTGTCGATGGCCGCGGTCGCTGCGGCGGCGGGAGTCGCGACCGGCACCGTGTACAAGAGCTTCAGCGGTAAGGCGGAACTGATCACCGCGGTCTTCCGCGAGGTGGTGACGCGCGAGGTCGCCGCGGTCGCGCAGGCCGGCGCCGACGGTGGTGCCCTCGATCGGGTCACCGCCGCGGTGGAGACCTTCGCCGGCCGGGCGCTGAAGAATCCGAAGCTCGCCTATGTGCTGCTCGCCGAGCCGGTGGACACCACCGTAGATGCCGAGCGGCTGCGTTTCCGCCGTGCCTTCGCCGAAACCTTCCGATCAGCCATCGCCCAGGGCGTCGAGGACGGACGGCTGCCGCCCCAGGACCCGAGTACCGCCGCCGCCGCGCTGGTCGGTGCCATCGGTGAGGTGCTGGTCGGACCGTTGGCCGAGGGGTTGCAGGGTGAATCGGTGGTCCCCGAACTCGTTGCCTTCGCCCTGCGCGCGCTCGGTGTCCGGCCCGCCGGCACCTCCCGAAACGACCTCCGCGCCCCCGACCCCGGCGCATCCGGATAGGAGAACTCAGATGCCCACACACGACGTGTTCAATCAGGTTCCGCCGATCACCCCGTTCGACTTCTCCCGCAACCCAGCCCTGATCGAGGGCCTGCATCGCGAGGGTGCAGGCTGGGCCGAGGCCGAGGTGCGCGAACTGGGTGCGCTCGCAGGCAGTGTGCAGGTGCAGGAATGGGGCCGGCTGGCCAACGAGTATCCGCCGGTCCTGCACACCCACGATCGCTACGGACATCGCATCGACGAGGTGGAGTTCCATCCGTACTGGCACAACCTGATGGACGTGGCCGTGCGGCATGGTCTGCACGGCAGCCCCTGGTTGGACGAGCGCGCGGGGAGTCATGTGGCTCGCGCCGCGAAATTCTTCACCTGGGGCGTCGCCGATGCGGGGCATATGTGCCCGATCTCGATGACCTACGCCGCGGTGCCGGCGCTGCGGCACAATCCCGAGCTCGCCGCCCGCTACGAACCGCTACTGGGTTCACGCAGCTACGACTTCGGGCTGCGGGAGCCGTCCGCCAAGGCGGGCCTGATCGCGGGCATGTCGATGACCGAGAAGCAGGGCGGTTCGGATGTGCGGGCCAACACCACCACCGCCACTCCGCAGCCCGACGGTTCCTACCGCCTCGTCGGCCACAAATGGTTCACCTCCGCGCCGATGTCGGACCTGTTCCTCACGCTCGCGCAGGCTCCGGGCGGCCTGTCCTGTTTCCTGGTGCCGCGCGTGCTGCCCGACGGCACCCGCAACGCGCTGCGGTTGCAGCGGTTGAAGGACAAGCTGGGCAACAAGTCCAACGCCTCCTCCGAGATCGAGTACGAGAACGCGGCGGGGTGGCTCGTCGGTGCCGAGGGCGCGGGCGTGAAGACCATCATCGAAATGGTGAATATGACCCGCCTGGACTGTGTGGTCGGCTCGGCGACCGGTATGCGCACCGGAGTCGTCTATGCCGCGCACCACGCCGCGCATCGGGAAGTGTTCGGCGCCAAGCTGATCGATCAGCCCGCGATGCGCAATGTGCTGGCGGACCTGATCATCGAATCCGATGCCGCCACCACCGTGATGATGCGGCTGGCCGGTGCCACCGAGCGCGCCGGCACCGACCCGGCCGAGGCGGCGCTGCGCCGGATCGCCTTGGCGGTCACCAAGTATTGGGTCTGCAAGCGTGCACCGGCCCATGCCGCCGAGGCGTTGGAATGCTTCGGCGGCAACGGGTACGTGGAGGAATCCGGCATGCCGCGGCTGTATCGGGAGGCGCCGCTGATGTCGATCTGGGAGGGCTCGGGCAATGTGGCGGCGCTGGATGCCCTGCGTGCCATGGGACGTCAACCCGAGACGGTGGAGGCCTACTTCAACGAAGTCTCCCTCGCGCGCGGCGCCAACCGTCATCTCGACGACGCGATCGATCGGATCGGGAAGGAGCTGACCGATCTGACCGATATCGAGTACCGCGCACGCCGGGTGATCGAGCTGATGGCCCTGGTTCTCCAGGGGGCACAGCTGGTGCGCCACGGTCATGCCGCGATCGCAGACGCGTTCTGCAGCAGCCGATTCGGTGGTGACTGGGGTATCGCATTCGGCACCCTCCCCGTCGGTGTGGACACCGAGGCGATCCTGGCCCGCGCCGCGGTGTGACCCGCGCGGTCACACCGGCTCGTGCGTCATCTCCCACGGGGCCTGCGGTAGCACCTCGCCCGTCTCGAGCAGTGACTTGAGATTGGCCAGCACCGCAGGCCACCCCTGTGAAATACCCTGCCGCATTTCCTCGTTCGGCAGCATCTCGTGGGTCACGGTGAGCCGGACGATCTCCTGATGGGGTTCGACCAGGAATGTGACCCGGGACGGCTCGCGGTCTTCGGCCGGAGTGTCCTCGAAGGTGATCACCAATCGACGGGGCGGATCGGATTCGATCACCTTGCCGACCACATCGGCGATACCCGAGCCGTCGGTTCGCCGATGTTCCCAGCTCGAACCCGGTTGCCAGTCCGAGATATTCGCGTGCCCCCAATAGCGGGCGGTGAGGTCGGCATCGGTCAACGCCCGCCAGACCTGCTCGGCATCGGCGCGGATGTAGGTGACGTAGACGTAGGTGGGCACAGTCGTGCTCATTGCATACTCCTCTGCCTGATTCCGGATGGCGCGGATCGCATCCAGTCGTGGCTTGTCGAAGCCGGAAATCCACCGGTGTTCGATGTCGTGGATCGGCGCCGGGTTGATGTAGTGCACCCGTTCCCGGCCGCGCCGCAGCACGGTGACCAGTCCCGCACGCTCGAGGATGTCGAGATGTTGCGTGACCGACTGCCGCGCCATCGCCACCCGTTCGCACAACTCGCGCAGGGTCTGCCCGTTGTGCTCGCGAAGTCGATCCAGCAGCAGTCGCCTGGTCGAATCGGCCAGTGCCTTGAAAATCGCGTCGGTATCGAACGCGATGTCGTCCGGTTCGGGTGCCACCGGAAAATTATGCAGGCAAAAGCCTGCGTAAGTCAATAGGTCCAGCTCAGGGGGCTGCGGCGATGGCCAGGCCGATCAGCGCCACGATCTTGAGCAGCTCGAATCCGATATACCAGTAGTGCGCCGTCGACCGCGGCCCCTCCGCGCCGGCCAGGACCCGGTTCGACCGGCGGGTCAGCGGGGGGCGCACCGCCGCGACCTGGATCACCAGCACCACGGCCGCGCCGAGCAGCCAGCCCCAGGTGGCGCCGCTCGCCCCCACGATCGCCGCCGAGATCAGCAACAGCACCGCCAGGACGCACTCGACGATGTTGAGTGCCTTGAAGACCAACCGGCCGATGCCCAGTCCGAGCGCCAGCGTCACGCCGGGCGCACGGAACTTCAGCGGGGTCTCCAAAAACGAGATCGCCAACACCATGCCGAGCCACAGCATCGGAAGAAACCACAGCAGATGTTGTGCGAGCGAGGTCATGATCCGGACGTTACAACGGGGTACGGCCCGGCGGCAGAGTGATCCTCACCTGCGCGGCATGAGATCAATTACGCCGGTGACCTACGTATTTTCGACCTGCCGTTTTCCCGTTCCGCGCGCGGCTCGATACCAGCGGATCAGTGCATCGGTCGAGGAATCCGATTGCGGAGCCGGGTCCGCGGCGGAGGTGAGCAGCGGCTCCAGCGCCAGGGCCTGCTGCTTACCCAGTTCCACGCCCCACTGATCGAAGCTGTCGATACCCCAGACGACACCCTCCACGAACACCTGATGCTCGTACAAGGCGATCAGCTGCCCGACCACCGACGGGGTCAGCTGCGGAGCGAGGATAGTGGTGGACGGACGGTTACCGGGCATCACCCGGTGTGGAACCAACGCCGGATCGAACCCGGGGGCGTCGCCGTCCTCGGCCTCGATCTCGGCCGCGGTCCGCCCGAAAGCCAGCACCTTGGTCTGAGCGAACAGATTGCTCATCAGGATGTCGTGCATACTGCCGGACCCGTCCCGGGTGGCGAGATCGTCGGTGGGATGGGCGAATCCGATGAAATCGGCGGGGATCAGCCGGGTTCCCTGATGGAGCAGCTGATAGAAGGCGTGCTGACCGTTGGTTCCCGGTTCACCCCAGAAGATCTCGCCGGTCGAGGTCGTCACCGGGGTACCGTCCAGCCGCACCGATTTGCCGTTGGACTCCATGGTCAGCTGCTGCAGGTAGGCCGGGAAACGTGCCAGATCGTCGGAATACGGCAGTACGACGCGGGACTGGGCGCCGAAGAAGTTCGAGTACCACACCCCGAGCAGACCCAGCAGGATCGGGGCGTTGCGCTCCGGCGGAGCCGAGACGAAATGCTCGTCCACACTGTGCATTCCGGCCAGGAACTCGGCGAAACGTTGCCTACCGATCACGGTCATGATCGACAGGCCGATCGCCGAATCCACCGAGTAGCGCCCGCCGACCCAATCCCAGAACTCGAACATGTTCGCGGTATCGATACCGAATTCGGCCACCCGTTGCGCATGGGTCGAGACCGCCACGAAATGCTTCGCCACCGCGTCCTCACCCAGCGCAGCGACCAGCCAACGGCGCGCGGCGGTGGCGTTGGTGAGAGTCTCCAGAGTCGAAAACGTCTTGGAGGCAACGACGAACAGGGTGCGCGCCGGATCCAGCCCTGCCAGGGCGGCGGTCAGATCCGCCGGATCGATATTGGAGACGAATCGCGCCGAGATGCCGGCGTCGGCATAGTGACGCAGTGCCCGGTAGAGCATCGCCGGGCCCAGATCCGAGCCACCGATACCGATGTTCACCACCGTGGTGATGGGTTCACCACTGGCGCCGCGCCATCGGCCGGATCGGACCGCATCGGTGAAATTGCCCATCCGGCGCAATACTTCGTGCACCACGGCGCCTGCGTCCGCACCGTCGATCGGCATCGAGACACCGGCCGGCAGGCGCAGCGCGACATGGCCCACGGCCCGGTCCTCGGAGGTGTTGATGTGCTCGCCGGCGAACATCGCGTCGCGGCGCGCGGCGACACCCGCGGTATCGGCCAGCTCGAGCAGTAACGCCAGGGTTTCGTCGGTGATGCGGTGCTTGCTGTAGTCGATACGCAGGTCCCCGGCCTCGACCACGAGTCTGCGGCCCCGCTCGGGATCCTCGGCGAACATCTCGCGTAGCTGCCGATCCGCGATCGCACCGTGATGATCGTGCAGTTTCCGCCAGGCCGCCGTCGCGGTGATGTCGCTGCTCACGCTCGCGAGATTACCGATTGCGCCGCACCGGCGCAGGTAGTCCGGCCTACCCTGGGCATATGGTGTCGCAAACCGAATTACTGGAATCCGTCCCCACACAGCTTTGGATCGGCGGGCCGGTGGATGCCACCGGCGGCGCCACCTTCGCGGTGGAGAATCCGGCCACCGGGAAGTCCCTCACGCAGGTCGCGGACGCCACCCCGGAGGACGCGGTCCGTGCCCTGGACGCCGCGGTCGCGGCGCAGCACGACTGGGCCGCGACCCCCGCCCGCGAGCGCGGCGAGATCCTGCGCGCGATCTACGAGCGGATCATTGCCCACGCCGAGGACTTCGCACTGCTGATGACCTTGGAAATGGGCAAGGCGCTGCCGGAGAGCCGTAACGAAGTGCGTTACGGTGCCGAGTTCTTCCGCTGGTTCAGTGAGGAAGCGGTGCGGGTGCACGGCCGTTATCAGTCCGCGCCCACCGGGACCGGCCGGATCGTCGTGCACAAGCAGCCGGTCGGGCCCTGCCTGGCCATCACCCCGTGGAACTTCCCGCTCGCGATGGGCACCCGCAAGATCGCCCCGGCCCTGGCCGCCGGCTGCACCATGATCGTCAAGCCGGCGTCGGCCACACCGCTGACTATGCTGCTGCTGGCGAAGTTGTGTGGTGAGGCCGGTGTCCCCGCAGGCGTCCTCTCGGTGATCACCTCCAGCCGGTCCAGCGCCGTCACCGAGCCGCTGCTGACCGACCCGCGGCTGCGCAAACTCACCTTCACCGGGTCGACCGGCGTCGGCCGGCAACTGGTCGAGAAGTCCGCGCACGGCTTGCTGCGAACCTCGATGGAACTGGGCGGCAATGCGCCGTTCGTGGTCTTCGACGATGCTGATATCGACGCCGCCGTCCAGGGCGCGATGCTGGCGAAGCTGCGTAACGGGGGTGAGGCCTGCACGGCCGCCAACCGTTTCCACGTACACAATTCGGTCCGCGCGGAATTCACCGACAAGCTCGTCGCGGCGATGAACGAGGTGAAACTGGGCCCCGGCGATGATCCGTCCACCACGCTCGGCCCGCTGATCAACCAGGATCAGCTCGATACCGTCGGTGAATTGGTCGACGACGCGGTCGCGCAGGGAGCGCAGGTACGGCTCGGTGGCAAGGCGCCCGGAGGCCCGGGCTACTACTACCCGGCCACGCTGCTGTGCGACGTACCCGAGCAGGCCCGGATCCTCAGCGAGGAGGTTTTCGGCCCGGTGGCCCCGATCGTCGGATTCGATACCGAGGAGCAGGGCCTGACGGCCGCCAACGACACCGAATACGGTTTGGTCGCCTACATCTACACCCGCGATCTAGATCGCGCCCTGCGCATTGCGGAGGGGCTGGAGAGCGGCATGGTCGGGGTCAATCGCGGTGTCATCTCCGACCCCGCGGCGCCCTTCGGTGGCGTGAAGGCCTCCGGGTTCGGCCGCGAAGGTGGCTTCGAGGGGATCGAGGAATATCTGTCCACCAAGTACATCGCCCTGACCTGATCGACGACACGAGAGCGGCCGCCCCGGATTCGATGCCGGGACGGCCGTGGATCAGCGGGCTGCGCCGCGGGCGGCGACGCGCGATATCGGTCGGTCGACTCAGTGACCGAGCCGGCCGCGGCCCAGCCGCAGCAACAGCATGGCGAGGGTATGGCCCTCCTGGCCCAGTTCGCTGAAGCGCTCCAGTACCTTCATTTCGCGGGAGTGCACCAGTCGCGGCCCGCCGTTGGCCATCCGGGTGCGGCCGATGATGCGTGACACTTCGGTCCGGCGTTTGATGGCCGCGAGGATCTCGGCGTCGAGGCGATCGATCTCCTTGCGGAGCTTCTCGATCTCCGCTTCGCTGCTCGGCAGCGAGGTGTCCGAACCGGCCGCGGGTTGATCAATCGGCTCTGTTGAGGTGCTCATACTTTCTCTCCTCGTGTCAGAACTTCTGATCGGCATGCGGCCCTGCCCCGTTACCGACCGAGTTCCTCCACCATGAATCAGACCGTTCCGGCCTTGGTATTGTCCCCCGTCGATTATGCGCTCACCTGTGAAATCGGCGCCCGGAATTCCCGTTCTTCGCCTGAACAGCAGAGGTGGTGAGTGTGCTGGTCATGTGGCCAGTCTGCCACGTGGTGCAGATGAGGCAAAGTTCTCCCGGATGAGAAGACGCTGAGGATCACGGAGGATCACGCCGGGCTACGACATGTCGGTGCCCGCCGGTAGCGTGGATGAACGATGGAGACGACAGTGGCGGCGCGACAGCGGGGGGAGCGGAAGTGACGGCAGAGACGGTGGCGGGTGGAACCGAAACGGCAGCCGGCCGGGCACCGCGGGACACGGTTACTCGCCGGGCGTCCCGGGATACGACCGCACCTGCCGAGCGGGTCCAGCAGCTGCTGGCCGGGCTCAACCCGCCGCAGCGGGCCGCGGTGACCCATGCCGGTGCGCCCTTGCTGATCGTCGCGGGCGCCGGTTCCGGTAAGACCGCTGTGCTCACCCGCCGCATCGCATATCTGCTGGCCGAGCGCGGGGTGATGCCCGGGGAGATATTGGCCATCACGTTCACCAACAAGGCCGCCGCCGAAATGCGTGAGCGAGTGGTCGAGCTGGTCGGCCCGCGCGCTGCCGCCATGTGGGTGTCGACCTTCCACGCTTCGTGCGTACGAATTCTGCGGATGCAGGCCAATCTGCTCCCGGGTGCGCTGAACTCGAATTTCTCCATCTACGACGCGGACGACTCCCGCCGCCTGCTCGCGATGATCATTCGTGATCAGGGCCTGGACCCGAAGAAGTATTCGCCGCGCCTGCTGGCGACCGCCATTTCCAACCTCAAGAACGAACTGATCGATCCGCCCACGGCCACCGCCGATGCAGAATCCGACGAGACCGAGCTGCCCACTGTCGTCGCGCGGGTCTACACCGAATATCAGCGTCGCCTGCGCGCCGCCAACGCCTTCGACTTCGACGATCTGATCGGTGAGACGGTCGCGCTGCTGCAGCATCACCCGCAGGTCGCCGAGTACTACCGCCGCCGCTTCCGGCACGTCCTGGTCGACGAATACCAGGACACCAATCACGCCCAGTACGTCCTGATCCGTGAACTGGTCGGGCACCATGCGCGCCTGCAGGACTCCCTCGCCGACGCCGAGGCGGGCGCCGGGGCAGCGGACCCCGACTTCACGCCACTACAGCGGGATTCCGTGGAGCCCAGCGAATTGTGTGTCGTGGGCGACGCCGACCAGTCCATCTATGCGTTCCGCGGCGCCACCATCCGCAATATCGAGGAATTCGAACGCGATTTCCCGGATGCGGAGACAATTCTGCTCGAGCAGAACTATCGCTCCACCCAGCGCATCCTGTCGGCCGCCAACTCGCTCATCTCGCGTAACGAGAATCGGCGCGACAAGAAATTGTGGACCGATTCCGGAGACGGTGATCTGATCGTCGGCTATGTCGCCGACAACGAGCACGACGAAGCCTCGTTCGTCGCCCGTGAGATCGACCGGATGGTCGATCAGGGCGATTACAACTACGGCGATGTCGCGGTGTTCTACCGCACCAACAACAGTTCCCGCGCGCTGGAGGAAATCTTCATCCGGATGGGCCTGCCCTACAAAGTGGTCGGCGGGGTGCGCTTCTACGAGCGCAAAGAGGTCCGCGATGTGGTGGCCTATCTGCGCGTACTGGAGAACCCGGACGACGCGGTGAGCCTGCGCCGCATCCTGAACACCCCGCGTCGCGGTATCGGTGACCGAGCCGAGGCGTGCGTGGCCGTCCATGCCGAACAGCGAGATATCGGCTTCGCCGCCGCATTGCGGGATGCGGCCGACGGGAAGGTCGCGCTGCTCAACACCCGGGCCCAGCGCGCGATCTCCGGCTTCCTGGATCTGCTGGACGAGATCCGTGCCGCCGGTGCCACCCCGGACGCGGATTTCCCCGATGTGGGCAATGTGGTGGACGCGGTGCTGGACAAGACCGGATACCGCGGCGAGCTGGAGGCTTCCGACGATCCGCAGGACGGCGCCAGGCTGGACAACTTGAACGAATTGGTCAGCGTGGCACGGGAATTCAGTTCCGAGGCGCGAAACAACCTGGAGGCCGCGCGCGAGGAAGGCCTGGTGCCCGAAGCCGCGGACGGTGAGCCGGAACCGGGATCACTGGCGGCCTTCCTGGAGCGCGTGTCGCTGGTCGCCGACACCGATCAGATCCCCGACGAGGGTTCGGGTGTGGTCACCCTGATGACCCTGCATACCGCCAAGGGCCTGGAGTTCCCGGTGGTCTTCGTAACCGGCTGGGAGGACGGGCAGTTTCCGCATATGCGCGCCCTCGGAGATCCGGCCGAGCTGGCCGAGGAACGCCGCCTGGCGTATGTGGGCATCACTCGTGCCCGCAAGCGGTTGTACCTGACCCGGGCAGTGGTCCGTTCCGGCTGGGGGCAGGCGGTATCGAATCCGGAATCCCGCTTCCTGCAAGAGATTCCGGGACATCTGCTGGATTGGCAACGGCTGGAGCCGGCGCGGTCCGTAGGTGGCGGTCGCGGTTTCCGTCGCCGCGACGACGATGATCGGGAACGTGACTGGACCCGGGGTGACGGCTGGGCCGAGCAGCGTCCCGGCCTGCGTGACCGTGGCCCGGCCCGGCCCGCCCCCAAACGCAACAACTCCGGACTCGTGCTGGCCGTGGGCGATCGGGTGAGCGACGACAAATACGGTCTGGGCCGGGTCGTGGCCGCGGAAGGATTCGGTTCCTTGGCTACGGTCACCATCGATTTCGGCACCGCGGGAACGATCCGCTTGATCCCCCAGTACAGCCGCACCCTGCAGAAGCTCTGACGGGGAATTCCGCAGCGAGTAGGAGGGGCCCCGGTGGGGGTACCGGAGGGAGAGCCTGCTCGGGGCTCAGTCCCGTTCGGGGCCGAGGGAGATGCCGCGGGAGGCGAGCCAGGGGAGCGGGTCGATCTTGTTGTTGCCGTTCAGCCACACCTCGAAATGGCAGTGCGGGCCGGTGGAGAAGCCGCGGTTGCCGACGGTGGCGATCTGGTCTCCCGCCATGACGTGGTCGCCCTCGGAAACGGTGGCGGTATCGATGTGGCCGTACACGGTGATGGTGCCGTCGGCGTGCTGGAGCCGAACCCACATTCCGAATCCGGAGGCCGGTCCGGCGCTGATGACCTCGCCGTCCTCGACCGCATAGATCGGGGTGCCGATCGGGGCGGCCACATCGACTCCCAGGTGCTGCACGCCCCATCGGCTACCGAAACCGGAGGTGAACGTGCCGTTCGCGAACTTGGTGAACAGCGGGCGCAGCTTTTCCTGTTCCTTGGCTGCCAGACCTGCGGCGAATTCCTGACCGTGCTGCAGAATGTCCTGGAACTGGCTGACGTCGGCCACCGGGGCGACATTGAGAACCTGCGGTGATTGCGGCGCCGCTGCCGCAGCGGCGGGCTCGGCTTCGGTGCTGACCGCTTGTGCGGCGATCTCGTGTACCTGTCCGGCGGCGTCGTAGTCCGTACTGGTCGAGTGCTGATGTCCGGACGTCTGCATACCGGCTTGTCCGGCCGCCACACATGCGCCGGCGGCGACGGCTACGACGGCAGCGCGGCCCTTGACGGCCGCGGGCGGAGCCGGCAGCCGGTGCGCGCCACTGAATCGGAGGGGAGTGTCGCCGGTGCCGGCTTCTGCGGGGGAATCGCGCTTCCAGGACGAGCGCAGCCCGACGATGGTGAAGGGTTTCTTGTCGCCGGAGGCGTCGTATTCGTCGCCGTCGTCGGCATAGTCGCCGGATTCGACGTCGTATTCGTCGGAGGCGTATTCGTCGTAGTCGTAGCCGTTGTGCGGATAGTCCCCACCCTCGCGGGCCACTTCCCACTCGTCGGTTCGCGGCCATTGCGGTGTCGCGGACCAGGTGTCGGGGCCGAGCGTGCCGGGATCGCCACCGAAGGATTGGTCGGCACCGAAGTACGGATGCTGCTCGAGTGACTCGTCGCCGGAGTGATAACGCCGAGCGGACAGTGGACGATGTCCCGCTTGGAGACGACCGTGGCTCATCGGGTTACTCCTAGGCCGGTCGGCCGTGACGCGGGCGGAGCACTGTGCTGCAACAAGCCTGCCGTCCTCCTGATCGGGTGCGGTTACGCGGCCTTATCCGGGTACTGGGCCGATATCGTATACCGCTTCGTCGGCAAATATTCCCGTCCCGGGTTGTGATCCGACTGTGACATCAACCGCATCGACGGTAACGAAACGATTGCGGCCGGGCAAGCGCTCGGGGTGATCCTCGCGCAGTTGTGACATTGATCACGTTTGATGACGGAGTGCGTCGTTCTGCTGCGGCTGCGTGGGCGGCCCCAGCGAACTACGCTATGTAGTAGCCGTTTGGGTAATCGCGGCCATCGTTTGTCCTACCTGGCGGCGTGCCGCAAAGCTACTCGTCAGTAGCTTTGGCCAGGGGTTTTGCCCGGCCGGATGTGGTCCCGTGACCTGTGCCACTTAGGCTGTATGCGGCTGATTTCGGCTGCATCGAACTGATTAGAGTCCGACTCGACCCGCCTGGCGACGACGGGCAGCCAACAAAGTCGTTGTCACAACAACGCAGACGAGACGGTGAGTACATGGATCTCTTCGAATATCAGGCGAAGGAACTCTTCGTGAAGCACGGAGTGCCTTCGTCCGAGGGCCGGGTCACGGACTCGGCCGAGGACGCCCGCACCATCGCGACCGAGATCGGCAAGCCTGTGATGATCAAGTCGCAGGTCAAGGTCGGCGGCCGCGGTAAGGCCGGCGGTGTGAAGTACGCGGCGACCCCGGAGGACGCCCTCACACACGCGAACAACATCCTGGGCCTGGACATCAAGGGTCACGTCACCAAGAAGATCCTGGTCGCCGAGGCGAAGGACATCGCCGAGGAGTACTACATCTCCTTCCTGCTCGATCGCGCCAACCGCACCTACCTGGCCATGTGCTCGGTCGAGGGCGGTATGGAGATCGAAGAAGTGGCCGCCACCAAGCCAGACCGGCTGGCCAAGGTTCCGGTCGACGCCGTCAAGGGTGTGGATCTGGCCTTCGCGCGCTCCATCGCCGAGCAGGGCCACCTGCCCGCCGACGTGCTGGACGCCGCCGCGGTCACCATCCAGAAGCTGTGGGAGGTCTTCGTCAACGAGGACGCCACCCTGGTCGAGGTGAACCCGCTGGTTCGCACCCCCGAGGGCGAGATCCTCGCGCTGGACGGCAAGGTCACCCTCGACGAGAACGCCGATTTCCGGCACCCCGATCACGCCGAGTTCGCCGATCGTGACGCTACCGATCCGCTGGAGCTCAAGGCCAAGGAGAACGACCTCAACTACGTCAAGCTCGACGGCGAGGTCGGCATCATCGGTAACGGCGCCGGTCTGGTCATGTCGACCCTGGACGTCGTCGCGTACGCCGGTGAGAACCACAGCGGCGTGAAGCCCGCCAACTTCCTCGACATCGGTGGCGGCGCCTCGGCCGAGGTCATGGCCAACGGCCTCGATGTCATCCTGGGCGACGCGCAGGTCAAGAGCGTATTCGTGAACGTGTTCGGCGGTATCACCGCATGTGACGCCGTGGCGAACGGCATCGTGAAGGCCCTGGAGATCCTGGGCTCGGAGGCGAACAAGCCGCTGGTCGTCCGTCTCGACGGCAACCGTGTCGAGGAGGGCCGCCAGATCCTCGCCGACGCCAACCATCCGCTGGTGACCCTCGCTCAGACCATGGACGAAGGCGCCGACAAGGCCGCTGAACTGGCTGCGGCCAAGTAAGGACGAACGAGAATGTCTATCTTCCTGAACAAGGACTCCAAGGTCATCGTCCAGGGCATCACCGGCGGTGAGGGCACCAAGCACACCGCGCTGATGCTGAAGGCCGGCACCCAGGTCGTCGGCGGCGTCAACGCCCGCAAGGCCGGCACCACCGTCTCGCACACCGCCAAGGACGGCTCGGCCGTGGAGCTGCCGGTGTTCGGCGGCGTCGCCGAGGCCATGAAGGAGACCGGCGCCGACGTGTCGATCGCCTTCGTGCCGCCGAAGTTCGCCAAGGACGCCATCATCGAGGCCATCGACGCGGAGATCCCGCTGCTGGTGGTCATCACCGAGGGCATCCCGGTGCAGGACACCGCCTACGCGTGGGCCTACAACGTGGAGAAGGGCAGCAAGACCCGGATCATCGGCCCCAACTGCCCCGGCATCATCACCCCGGGCGAGGCGCTGGTCGGCATCACCCCGGCCAACATCTCGGGCAAGGGCCCGATCGGCCTGGTCTCCAAGTCCGGCACCCTGACCTACCAGATGATGTACGAGCTGCGTGACTTCGGCTTCTCGACCTCCATCGGTATCGGCGGCGACCCGGTCATCGGCACCACCCACATCGACGCCATCGAGGCGTTCGAGAAGGACCCCGAGACCAAGCTCATCGTCATGATCGGCGAGATCGGCGGCGACGCGGAAGAGCGCGCGGCTGCCTACATCAAGGAGAACGTGACCAAGCCGGTCGTCGGCTACGTCGCGGGCTTCACCGCGCCGGAAGGTAAGACCATGGGCCACGCCGGTGCCATCGTCTCCGGTTCCTCGGGCACCGCCGCCGCCAAGAAGGAGGCCCTCGAGGCCGCAGGCGTGAAGGTCGGCAAGACCCCGTCCGAGACCGCCGCCCTGGCGCGCGAGATCCTGGAGAAGGCGGCTGTCACCGCCTGATCCGGTCAGGGACCGAAGGCGGTAGCGCAGCGTCACCACGAAGGTCCCGGTCGACTTTTCGAAGGCCGCTTTGCCGAATCGGCAAGGCGGCCTTCGCTGTTGCTATCCTCGGGTCCGTTGTCCGGACCACGGCGGTCGGCATCCGCGTCCGCCGGTGTGGACCGGATGCCGGGAACTTCGTGTTGTCCGGCAACTCCCGCAGGTCCCCGGCGCTGGAGTCGTGGCCGTGACCGGCACGGCCGAGTGCAGTAGCGTCGTGGGTATTCAGCCTGAAAGCCGATGCAGGACTCGATAGGAGACGACCACATGTCCTACCCGACCGGGGGCTCCGGGTACAACGCGCCCACGCCGACGCCCTCGCCCACCCCCTCGTCCGCGCCCGGATTCGGCCAGCAGCCGGCAGGTAAATCCGGTGGTGGTTCGGGGCTTTCGGCGTTGAGTGCCAAGGGGCTGACGTTCTACCTGACCGTTGGTGTCGCCGCACTCGGCGTAATCAACTTCCTGCTGGGCTTCCTCAACTTCGTGACCGTCGACGAGGGCGCGCTGAACAGTGACGTCGAGCCCGACAAGGGTGTGACGTTGTTCCAGCAGGGTGGTACGGCTCCGCTGCTGCTGCTGTTGTTCGCCGGTGTCTTGGCGGGTGTCGCCCTGCTGCCGAAGCAGCAGGCCCGCAATGCCGTGGTCGCCGCCGCCTCGGTGACCGGCTTCCTCGGCGTCCTGTTCCAGGCGTTCATGACTTCGCAGCTGTACAAGACCGCCGGCACCGCGTGGGTGCTGCTGTTCCTGAGCCTCGTGCAGGCCGCGGCCGCGGTGGTCGCGCTGCTGTTCGAGATCGGCATCCTGAAGGCACCCGAGGCCAAACCTGCCGGTGCGTCCGCGGCATCCGGAGCGGCCGGCGCCGCCGGATTCGGTGGCTCGACCGCATACGGTCAGCAGGCCGCCCAGCAGGGCCAGCAGCCCGGTTACGGCCAGGGGCAGCAGGCGCAGCAGGGCCAGCCGGCTTCCTTCGGCCAGTACGGCCAGCAGTACGGCCAGGCGCAGCAGGCCCAGCAACAGCAGCCGTCCGCGCAGCCGCAGCAGCCCGGTCAGCCGCAGCAGCAGGCTTACGGCCAGTACGGTCAGCAGTACGGCCAAGGACAGTACGGTCAGCAGCCGGGCCAGCCGCCCGCCGGTTACGGCCAGCCGGGCCAGCCGGGGTACGGCCAGCCCGGTCAGCAGCCCTACGGTGCCGCCGGTGCGCAGGCCGCACAGTCGCCGTACGCGCAGCGCCCGCAAACCCCCGGGGGCGACGAGGCCGCCACGCAGCATTTCGGTGCCGCGGGCCAGCAGCCGGGGCAGCAGTACGGTTCGCTGAACTTCGGCCAGCCGGGCCAGGCTCAGCCGGGGCAAAGCGGTGCCCAGCAGCCGTTCGGTGGTGAGCAGACGGGCAATCCGGCTGCCGACGCCACCAAGGCGTTCCGTCCCGAGGACGACAAGAAGTAGTTTCGGACCCCGAAGACCGGTCGGCGAGTCAGGCGCAGTTCACGGCGCGCCTGACTCGCCGATTCGTTTCCGGCTGCCACCCTGAGATGTCGTTGGTCGTTCATCGACGAGGCATAGGATCCGCGAGGTAGTTCTATGAAATCCGCACTGGTCCGATGGGCCGACCTTCGCGAACAGCGTGCCGGTGCGAGACCGGCGCGGCCTCGTCCGGATTCCGATCCTCCCGCAGCCGGTTTCGGCGCGACCGAGGATCCGGTCTTCCTGTCCCTGAGCCCCGAGCGGGCCAAGGTGCTGCTGGTCATCGCGGCACGGGCGTCGAGTTTCACCGTGGTGGCGGTGGTCGCCCTCGTTCTCCTGACGCTGACCGCGGCGGGGAGCGGGCTCACCGGAGCCTCCGGTGCGATCGCCTCGGGCTGGCTCGCCATCCATCAGGTGCCGGTGGTGGTGGGCCGGACCGAACTCGGGTTGCTGCCGCTGGTCCCGACGGGCCTGGTGTTGTGGCTGACGATGCGCGATTGCGCGCATGCGGTCTCGCCGCGTTCCTCGCGTGCCGACCTGGGCTGGATCGTGGGTGCGGCATTGGCGGGCCCCCTGCTGGTCACCGCGGTATTCCTCGCTGTCGCCGAGGATGCCGCGGCGGCGGTGCCGTTGCAGTCGCCGCATACCCTCACCGCGTTCGGGTGCGTGGGCGGTCTGCATCTGCTCGCGGCGGTGGTCGGCATCGCGTCCCGGCCCCACGCGCTGCGTGACCATATCGCCTCGATGCTGCCCGAGTGGGTCTTCTCCGGTGCCCGGGTCGCGGCGCGGGCGCTGTGGCGGCTGGTGTTGTGCGGCGCGGTACTCACCGTGGTGTCGTTCGTCGTGCACTGGTCGGCGATCGGCGACACCTATGCCGCGGCCGGGAATCTCGCCGGGGTGCTCGGGCTGACGGTGCTGTCGCTGGCCTATGTCCCGAATGTGGCGATCGCCGCGACGAGTGTACTGGTCGGTGCGGACGTGCATATCGGGGTGGGATCACTGAGTGTGTTCTCGGTATCCGGCGCGCCGGTGCCGGCACTGCCGGTGCTCGCCTCTGTGCCGACCGGACCGGCAGCCGGCTGGTGGCCGGTGCTGTTGCTGGTGCCCGCTGTGATCGGGGTGCGTGGCGGTCTGGAGTCCGCGCGCGAATCCACCGATGCACCGAGCCGGCCGTGGTCGACGGTGTTCGCCGCGGCGGTGGCGGCGGTGGTGCTGGCAGTGCTGGGGGTCTGTGCGTCGGGGCGGGTCGGATCGTTCGGCGAGATCGGTCCGGGCGTGTTGCTCACCCTGGCATTGAGTTTCGCCTGGCTGACCGTGGGCGGCTATGCGGGCCTGGTGTGGGGCCGCCGCTTCCTCGGTATCCCGCCGGCCGAGACCGGCCGGAGCAGCGGTGCCGGAGTGCAGCCGGCCGCCGCCGGTGCCGATTCCGACGAGTACGCATTCGGGGAATTCGAGGCCGCAGGCTATGCCCAGGACGCGTATGGGCGGGGGAATTCGCGCGCATTGTCGGCCCCCGCCTACCATGGCGAGGCCGACGAACCGTTCGACGAGGCGGACGACCTCTATGACGATGCCTCCTATGACGACCCCTATGACATGGACGCGGAGGAAGACGACGAAGACGATCGCACCGTCGACCCTCCGTATTTCGACCAGCTCTTCGACAATCCGCGTTATGTGGAATACGAATTCGAGGACGACGGCGAGGGGCCCGAGCGCTATCCGCGTCCGGCCTATCGGCGCGCCGCCGATCCGGTCGTCGAGGTCGACGGGGAGTTGGTCGACGAGGACGACGACCCGATGCCGACCGATCCCGAGTTCGGATTCGACTCCGAAAGTGCCGACATTCTCGACGCCGAAGTGGTAGAGGGAGACCTGCCGGACAGGCCCGGCAAGGGTGGTCGTTAGGCTCTACCCGGCGGCGTACGCGACCGCCGCCCCGGCAGCCCCGACGTCCAGGGAGTAGAGCGCTGACCACCCCGCCCGCCCAGCAGGTGCCTCCGACCGCGCCGGCGACCCTCGTCGTCCTCGCCTCGGGGACGGGATCATTGCTGCGATCACTGATCGCGGCCACCGAGCAGCCGGACTACCCGGCTCGCATCGCCGCCGTCGGCGTGGACCGGACGTGCGCGGCGACCGAGCACGCGGTGCGCGCGGGCATCACCGATTTCCGGATCGCTCCGGCCGATCATTCCGATCGGGCCGCGTGGGACGTGGCGTTGACCGAGGCAGTGGCGGCACACGATCCGGACCTGGTGGTGTCGGCCGGCTTCATGCGGCTGTTCGGCCCGCGCTTCCTGGAGCGTTTCGACGGCCGGATCATCAATACCCATCCCGCGCTGCTGCCGGCGTTCCCGGGTGCCCATGGGGTACGCGACGCGCTGGCCTACGGCGTGCGGGTGACCGGTTCCACCGTGCATCTGGTCGACGCCGGAGTCGACACCGGACCGATCCTCGCGCAGGAGCCGGTGACGGTGCTGCCCGGCGACGACGAGGCGACCCTGCACGAGCGGATCAAGATTGTGGAACGTCGGCTGCTGGCGGAGACCGTCGCCGCCGTGGCTACCCGAGGCATTGTCTGCGACGGACGAAAGGCAGTAATCCCCGATGAGTGAGGCCCGCGTGAGTGAGCGCAGCGACCGTCCCGCCGAGACGGGGGAGCGGCGACCCGTTCGCCGGGCGCTGGTGAGCGTCTACGACAAGACCGGTCTCATCGAACTGGCCACCGGACTCGCCGCCGCAGGAGTGGAGCTGGTGTCGACCGGCTCGACCGCTGCCCGCATCGCCGATGCCGGCATCGCGGTGACCAAGGTCGAGGACCTCACCGGTTTTCCGGAAACTCTCGACGGCCGGGTGAAGACACTGCACCCGCGCGTGCATGCCGGCATCCTCGCCGACACCCGTAAGCAGGAACATCTCGATCAGCTGGTGGAGCTGGGAGTGGATGCTTTCCAGCTGGTGGTGGTGAATCTGTACCCGTTCACGCAGACGGTGGCCTCGGGTGCCGCGCCCGACGAATGTGTCGAGCAGATCGATATCGGTGGTCCGTCGATGGTGCGCGCCGCTGCCAAGAACCATCCCTCGGTGGCCGTCGTGGTCGACACCGGTGACTACACCGAGGTGCTGGCGTCGGTGCAGTCCGGCGGATTCACGTTGACCGAGCGCACCGCGCTGGCCGCGAAGGCTTTTCAGCACACCGCGAGCTACGACGTGGCCGTCGCGAGCTGGATGACCGATGTGCTGACCGCCGCGCCGGCCGATGCGGGCGATGCGGAACAGGCACAGCGTTTCCCGGAGTGGACCGGTGGTGTCTGGACACGTGAGGCGGTGCTGCGCTACGGCGAGAACCCGCATCAGGCGGCCGCGTTGTATCGCAACGAATCCGGTCCGGCCGGTCTGGCACAGGCGAAGCAGCTGCACGGCAAGGAGATGTCGTACAACAACTACACCGACGCCGATGCCGCCTGGCGTGCCGCGTGGGACCATGTCGCGCCCGCCGTGGCCGTGGTCAAGCATGCCAACCCCTGCGGCATCGCGATCGGCGCGGATATCGCCGAAGCGCATCGCAAGGCACACGCCTGTGATCCGGTCAGCGCGTTCGGCGGCGTGATCGCGGCCAACCGCGAGATCACCGTGACGATGGCCGAACAGGTCGCCGAGATCTTCACCGAGGTGATCGTGGCTCCGAGTTATGCCGACGGTGCGGTGGAAGTGTTGCAGCGCAAGAAGAATGTGCGCATCCTGATCGCCGACGCACCGCGTCGTGGCGGCGTGGAACTGCGGCCGATCAGCGGCGGCGCACTGCTGCAGCAGACCGATATCGTCGACGCGCCCGGTGACGATCCTGCCAACTGGACTCTCGCCACCGGTGAGCCGGCCGACGCGCAGACCCTGACCGATCTCGAATTCGCCTGGCGTGCTTGCCGTGCGGTGAAGTCGAATGCGATTCTGCTGGCCCACGACGGGGCCTCGGTGGGTGTCGGGATGGGACAGGTCAACCGGGTGGATGCCGTTCATCTCGCGGTGCTGCGCGCCGGCGACCGTGCCGAGGGCTCGGTGGCCGCCTCCGACGCTTACTTCCCGTTCCCCGACGGTCCGCAGCAGTTGATCGCCGCGGGTGTGAAAGCAATTGTGCAGCCGGGTGGTTCGGTTCGCGACCAATTGACCATCGATGCCTGCCGGGAGGCCGGGGTGACCATGTACCTCACCGGAGCACGCCACTTCGCGCACTGAGCGCAGTTCCGCAGCCGTGCACGCCGCTTGCCGAGGTGCGCCTCGGCAAGCGGCGTTGTCGTATGGAATCAGTTGGCGCTGAGCACTTCCCGGTCGCCGAGCGGTTGCTTCAACGGAATTTCCAGGGTGCCGAACACCGCGATCATGGTGCACATCCGCCCGACCGCGCTCGGCAGCGTGCCCGACTTCAGGTCGACCGTGACGGTGGTGTCGGTTTCGGTGGCGGTGGCGTCGACGCCGTAGCACTCCGGTGAGCCGGTCTGGAAGTTGACCGCGATGCGGTCGTCGGCGACTCGGCTCCAGCTGTCGAAATGCAGGGGATGGGTGTTGGTGATCGTCGGATCGGCGGTGAACAACCGCCCCGGTTCCGGTGGATTCTGTTCGGTCGGCGGGCTGACGGACGGTGTGGAGCTCGCGGTGGTCTGCGCGGCGTCGTCATCGGAGTTCCCGCACGCGGTGACCAGCAGGGCGGGCAGTGCCAGAAACGCGACGGCCGCCGCGGTGACGCGGCGTCGTGCCGGGATCCAATCCATGGGCCTCACCCTAGTGTGCAGCCGTGCGCTGGCGCAGAATCGGCGCTCGTGCCCGCCCCCGGATACGACGAGGGCCCCGGCGGCTACCGGGGCCCTCGATACCACCGCACGATCAGCGGCTGGTGAACGGCAATAACGCCATCTCGCGCGCATTCTTCACCGCGACAGCCACCTGCCGCTGCTGCTGCGGAGTGAGTCCGGTGACGCGGCGGCTGCGGATCTTGCCGCGGTCGGAGATGAACGTGCGCAGCAGGTTCACGTCCTTGTAGTCGACGATTTCGATGCCGGCGGCGATCAGCGGATTCTTCTTCGGCCGTCGTGCCTGCTCGGCGCGAATCCGTTTCGACGAGCCTCGCTTCACTGCCATATTCGTGTCCTTTCTCGGCACGAGGTCCGGTCCCTATGTGGCTACGCGAGCTTCCGCCTCCGGGTCCTGACTGCTCCTGCCGGGATTCCTTCTCACGAGATCTGCGATGGTTACCAACTCGACTTGTGTATGCCGGGCAGCTCCCCCCGGTGGGCCAGCTCGCGCATGCGCACCCGGGATAGTCCGAACTTTCGGAGATGACCGCGAGGGCGGCCATCGGTGGCGTCCCGATTGCGCAATCGTACCGGACTGGCGTCGCGCGGCAGCCGCTGCAGCGCCAGTTGGGCCACGGTCCGCTGCTCGTCCGGAGTCGCGGGATCGCGGATCAGCTCCTTGAGCTCCGCGCGGCGTTCGGCGTAGCGGGCCACGATCACGCGGCGCTGCTCGTTGCGGGCGATCTTGGACTTCTTCGCCATCAGCGGTCCTCCCGGAAGTCGACGTGCCGGCGCAGTACCGGATCGTATTTGCGCAGCACCAGGCGATCGGGATCGTTGCGCCGATTCTTGCGGGTGACGTAGGTGTACCCGGTACCAGCGGTCGACCGTAGTTTCACGATGGGTCGGAGTTCGTTGCTGCGTGCCATCAGACCCGTCCGCGGTGTGTGTTGCGACGTCCGCGGGCCCTGCGGTGGTGACGCGCGCTGCCGCCGCCGGGCCCGCCGCTGCCGTCGCGGGCGCGGATCCGCGCCACCACGGCCTCGATACCGTCGCGGTCGATGATTTTGATGCCCTTGGCCGAGACGCGCAGCGTGATGCGACGTCCTTCGCTGGGCAGGTAGTAGGTCTTGCGCTGGATGTTGGGGTCCCAGCGCCGGTTGGTCCGGACGTGTGAGTGCGAGACGGACTTACCGAAGCCCGGCGTACGGCCGGTGACCTGGCAGTGGGCCGACATGGGGCTCCTTTCTTGAAAATGATTTTCGACAACGGGCGTCGCAGACTGTACCGTGAGCCAACAGGAAATGAAAATCGTTGTCGAAAGGGGTTTCGGTGGTGTCACTTCCCGACCGCCGCACGCCCGTCGTGTTGCTGGCGGGCTTCGCGGGTCCGGTCGCGGACGGTATGGAGCACATCGCACGGGTGCTGGGTGAGGTACCCGGAACCGTGATCGTGCGTCACGACCTGAGCTCACTGCATGAAGGCGTCCTGCGGCGCGGAGTGCGCGTCGACGGGAGCGAAACGGTCAGTGTGCACGAACTGGCGCACGGCTGTGTCTCCTGCACGCTGCGTGCGGATCTGCTGCCGCTGCTGTGCCGGCTGGCCGCACGGGATTCGGTGCATCGCATCGTGGTCGCGCTCGATCCGGAATTCGAGGCCGAGGCCGTCTGTCATGCCGTCGATCACGTGCCGGTGGCCGGCGTCGTCGGCCGGGTGGACGGCCCCGCCGGGCGCGATGTGCGGATCGCTGCGGTGGTCACCGGACTGGACGTGCATACCTGGCCGGCCGATGTGCTGAGCGACGAGACCGTCGGTGAGCGATCCGGTGGTGCCGGCAGTGCCGGGGATGACGACCGCACCGTCGCCCAGATGGCGCTCGGCCAGGTCGAATTCGCGGACGCGATCGTCGCGTTCGGTGCCGACCGCTCGGGCGGCGGATGCGACGTGTTGCGGGCCGTGCTGGACCGGCTGGTGCCGCGGGTGCCGTCGATGTGGGTCGAGGCGGCGAACGAGATCGACGGTGTGCGCATCGATATGCTGCTCGACCGTATTCCAGCCGATTCGCGGCGGGGTCGGATCTTCGACGCGCATGCGCCGCTGCTGCGTGGCGAGCCTCCGCTGGTCGACGAGCACGGTGTGAGCCTGATCGAGTTCGCCACGGATCGGCCGTTCCATCCTGCTCGGCTGCACGACGCACTCGATGTGCTGTTCGACGGTGTGGTTACCGCACGGGGTCGGATCTGGCTGGCCACCCAGCCCGATCGCGTGGTGTGGCTGGAGTCGGCAGGCGGTGGACTGCGGGTCGGTGACGCCGGAACCTGGCTGGCGGCGACGAGTCCCGCCGGGCGCGAGGCGGCCGATCCGGAACGGCGGGCACTCGCCGCGTTGCGCTGGGACGACGAATTCGGTGATCGCCACATCTCGATGGTGATTCTCACCTGCGGAGCCGATCCGGACGAGATCCGCGCGGCGTTGCACGGGGCATTGCTCGACGAGGCGGAGATGGTGCTGCTCCGCAGTGCGCCGGACCTCGTTGCGCAATGGGAGGACCCGTTCGGTGAGTTCCACGAGGACCCGTGCGCGAGTGTCGAATCCGAAGACACCGGTCACGGCATCGACTCTCGTACTAGCGAAAGGTAAAGGCAGACAATGAAATCAGGAATTCATCCGGACTACCATCCGGTGGTCTTCGAGGATGTGAGTACCGGAAAGCGCATTCTCACCCGTTCGACGGCAACCGCCACGCGCACCGTCGAATGGGCCGACGGCAACACCTATCCGCTGATCACCGTCGATGTCACCGCGGACTCCCATCCGTTCTGGACCGGTGCCCATCGCGTGCTGGACACCCAGGGGCGGGTGGAGAAATTCGAACGCAAATACGGCAAGCGCACGCCGCGCACCGGCTCCGGACGAGAGGAGAGCTGAGATGGCAGTGCCGAAGCGCCGAATGTCGCGTGCCAACACCCACAGTCGGCGGGCGAACTGGAAGGCGACCCCTCCCGACCTGGTGCCGGTCCGTGTCGGCGGCGTGGTGCACAAGGTTCCGCGGCGCCTGGTCACCGCGGTGCAGCGGGGCCTGATCGACCCGGCCCGGCTCTAGTGCCACTTTGAACGACACGGCACGGCAGGGCACGACACGGAACGACGGCACGGCACGACATCATCTGGCGATTGCCTGGTTATCGCATGAGGGGCAATGACCAGGTTTATCGCCGAAACTAAGCTAGCGACAAATTAGCTGAATGGTGAAATATGCACGGACGTCGGATTTTTGAGTATAGAAATCCGGTCGTTTCGCTGTCGTTCCGAGGCGGTATCGGTATTCTGGGTCGCGAGGGCGGGTTCTCCTGGTAACCAGGAGAACCCGCTCATCGCCATTTTTCGGCCCGCTCACTTACTCTCTGCATCAGATGATTTCGCTTCCAGGGCTCGTGCAGTAAATTGTGGCATCTCGCCGGGCTTGTTTCGGAATTCCTCCAGCAGGGCCTCCCAGCGTCCGATCTGGTCGCCGATCACCGCTGCGGGATCGTGCAGGAGTGCGGCCAGGGCCGACAGCGGCCACGGCAGACCGGCCGGGGAGGGCTGTCGAGCGGCCAACTCCGCCACCGTGGTCTCCAGATCTCCGATTTCCGTGCGCAGCTCGCGCAACTGAATCTGCATATCGCGCAGTACCGCTTCCTGCTCCGGAGTCACATCGCCTTCTTTCATCCGTCCGCTCGCGACCGTTCGGTGCGGTGAGTGCCCCGCGCGGCCGGTGGGTCGGACCGGCCGAAGGGCGTGCTTCACACTGTAATTCGCCCGCGGCCGCAGATGTGCCGCAACCGGATCCGGCCCGCTGCTGATTCGGCTCTCGGGCCCGGTATCTCGCGTGCCGCCGAGCGCCGCGATGTCCGAGTTTTCACGTTATTAACTTTCCTGGCATTTTCCATACGGCTTGTTAACGGCGTTTGTTACGTGACCGTAATAGCAGCGGCGCAGCCTGATCGAGGGTTTCGTTTTCGAGGCTCAGGAGCTGGAATCCAGCACCGACAAACTGCTCGAGAAAGTGTATGAGGGTATGAAGCTCAGGAAGTTCGCCGCCACGTCGGCACTGGTCATCGCCGCGCTCGGTATCTCCACCGGCACCGGTTCCGCGGCTCCCGCAGCGCCCGCGAGCGCCGATATCCACTACACGGCAAACGTGGTGGACCGCTCTGTCGTCGTGAAAACCGACGGGGGCTCCCTGACCACCGAAGGGGGCCAATTCCAGGTGCGTGATGTTTCGGGCAAGGTTGTCGGCGGCTTTCCGCTGAGCTACCAGCACGACGGCCTGGAGTTCCCGATTGCCGCACAGATCGCCGGCAACCAGGCCACCCTGACCCCGAGCACGGATCGGGCAGCGGCCCATCCCGCCCCGATGCTGCACGATGTGGCCAGCCGCGACGACCTGGACTCGGCCATGCAGAGCGCGATCAACGAAATGACGATGGCCACCAGCGTAGGCACCCTGATCGGCACCGCGATCGGGCTGGCCGGTGGTTGTGTCCTCGGTGCTGCCGTCGGCACTCCGTTCCTGGTGCTGCCCGGCTGGATCGGTGGTTGCCTGACCGGAGCGGCGCTCGGCGCTCCGCTGGGGGCCGCGGCCGGTCTGGTCACCGTCGGTGGCGTGTCCGGTGTGCTCGTCGCGATCGAGTACTTCCAGCGCGTGAACACTCCGCCCGCTCCGTAATTCCGGTAGTAGCAACGACATCGGGTCGGGCCGCTGATGCGGTCCGACCCGATGTCGTTGCTGTCCGGCTACCTCGTCCGGTCCCGTCGGTGCGTGCGATTCAGCTCGCCGGCTGTGGGGTGCGGTCGGCGGGACGTGCCGTGCCGCGCCGACCGGTGCCGCCCTGATCCGCGCGGGACGCCCCGGCGCCCCGGCGCGACTGTGCGGTCCCGGAACGGTCGGGGGCCACCAGGACCGCGGTGATCGGAATCGCCAGCGACAGTGTGCCCATGACGAATACCGGCACGAACAGGGTGAACAGATCGTCGCCCGCGGGCGGTCCGTCCGTGGGATCGAGCTGCACGTCCACGCCGGCCTGGCCGATGTAGTGCAGCGCGGTGACCGCCACCGCGTAGACGACCGCGACTCCGGCCAGCGCGATCATCGAGCGGTAACGCGTAGTGGCCCAGAGCAATCCGATCGACGCGACGATCGCCACGGCGGCCGCAGCCACCGACAGCCAGATGTTCACCGACACCGAGCCCTGCACCCCCACGGCACCCATGGCGAGCCGATGGGCGATACCGAGGCCGATCCCCATGACCGCGCCGCCACCGGCGATCCGCGAGAGCACGGCGTCCCGACCGGCGATCACCAGGCCCGCCAGCACCGACAACGCCGACAGGATCACCGCCGCGACCATGGCCGTCACGCCGTAGCGAATTTCGCCGCTGGACACCCCGAGACCGAGCATCGAGACATAGACGGCGAGCCAGGTACCGACCCCGCCGATGGACACCGCCGCCGCGGTGAGCCACACCATCCGGAACCGTGCGGTGACCGACAGTGTCGACTGCCGGATACAGGCCAGGCCGACGACAGCGCCGGCCGCGGACACGCCGAGCGCCAGGATCAGCACCCAGTAGCCCATGGTGAAGTAGTTCATCGCAATCCCTTAGTTCGGGCCGGGCGGAGTCGTCACACCGTCGCGTGGGTGGCGGTCAGGCGCTGGATCGCGTACTCCGTGACCGCCGCGAGCGTTCCGCGCACTTCGTTGGCGTCGCGGGCATCGAGCTCGACGACCGGAACGCCGTCCCGGATCGAGAGTGCTTCGCGCAACTCGGAAACGGGGAAGCGCGGTGCGTTCGGAAACTTGTTGACCGCCACCAGGAACGGCAGCCCGCGCGCCTCGAAGAAGTCCACCGCGGCGAAACTGTCCTCGATGCGACGGGTGTCGACCAGCACGACGGCGCCGATCGCGCCGCGGATCAGGTCGTCCCACATGAACCAGAACCGGCGTTGCCCGGGGGTGCCGAACAGATACAGGGTCAGATTGCCGGGCAGGATGATGCGACCGAAGTCCATCGCCACGGTGGTGGTTTGCTTGCCCGGCGTGGCCGACAGGTCGTCGACTCCGTCGGACATGCCGGTGACCATGGCCTCGGTCCGCAGCGGCACGATCTCCGACACAGCGCCGACGAAGGTGGTTTTGCCGGCGCCGAAGCCTCCGGCCACCACGATCTTGGTCGACGCGGTGCGGTTGTCGGGTGTGCCTGCGTCAGAGGGCACGAAGTCCACGCAGAGTCCTCTCCATCAAAGATCGCCGCTCGTCGAAACTTGCGTCCTCGGTGAGCGTGGTGTGTACGCGCAGGGTGCCGGCGACCACCAGGTCGCCGATGACGACCCGGATCATGCCCAGCGGCCGTTGCAGATGGGCTGCGATTTCGGCGACGGACAGTCGTCCGGCGCCCAAGCGCAGAATGTCGGTTCGAATATCGCCCGCGGGCCAATCGAATTGATTGGCGTAGGGCAGGGTCTCCACGACTGCCTCGAGGGGCAGTTCGACCGCGGGCTCGGTGCGCCCCGCGGTCAAGGCGTAGGGACGGACGCGTGTGGTTGGCCGGCCGGACCCGGCTCCGAAGGAGCTGGTCATCGTGATCGTCAGACCGCCGAACGGGCCGTGGCTTGCACGACCGATCCGACTCGATCGACAAGCAGCGCCATCTCGTAGCCGATGCGGCCGATATCGTGCTGCTTGTTGGCCAGAACCGCCAGATGCGAGCCGTTGCCGACGCTCATCACCAGGAGATAACCGCGCTGCATGTCGACAATCGACTGCATCACCTTGCCGCCGTTGAACAGTTGCGCAGCGCCCATGGACAGACTCGCCAGTCCGGCGGTCACCGCGGAGAGCTGTTCGGCACGATCGCCGGGCAGGTGCGGGCTGGTCGCCTGGAGCAGGCCGTCGGCCGAAACGAGAACCGCGTGCGAAACTCCAGGCACCTCTCTGGTGAAGCGGGTGACGAGCCAGTTCAGGTTCTCGTCGGTGCTGTTCTGCGCAGTGTCGGTCATGCAAAGCCTCCGTCGTTCTGCTGAGCGTCGTTTCGCTGGGCAGCGTCGTGCTGCACCGGGTCGTTCTGCGCACTGACACGTCCACTGCGGACGCCGCTCAGATGCCTGGACAAGTTGTTGCGAATCTCCTCCGGATCGCGAGCCTCGGCGGGATCGTCCTGAGTCAGGCCGCCGGGCACCAGCTGCGCACCGGGCCGCCGGATGGGCAGGCCCCCCGTGGTGCGGGAGTTCGCGGTCGGTGCGCTGGCATCGGCGGCTGCCGCCCAGCCCGCGTCGGCGGGGGAGGACCAGGCGCCGCTCGGTGCGGCAGGGGCCTCCGAGGACGGCTCGACCAGCCATTCCGACACCATGCGCTGATATATCGGGGTGGGGCCGCCGGGCTTGGCCGGTGCGTCCGCATCCGGCCGCGGCGGCGCGAGGGTCGCACCGTGGCTCGACAGGGTGGCGTGTTCGTGATCGGGAGCCCGCTGCGCCGGCGGCATCACCGCCGTTTCGGCCCAGATGTCGATCGACTCCGACTGCGGCCGGGGCCGCGGGTCCGCCGGGGCCGGCCGCCGTGACGGCAGCGGAGCGAATTCGCTGTCCCGGTCGGCGGCCGGCGTGCGGGTTCGCGCGGCCTCGGTGTCGTCGACGGGGGTGTCGACCCGGCGCTGCTGTCCGGTGGTGGTGTCGACCCGTTGCTGCTGTCCGGTGGCCGTGTCGTCCCGGTACGCCGGGTGCTGTTCGTCGGCGCCGCGCAGGACACCGTCGCCGGCCGGAGCGTGGCGCTGACTTTCGGAGATATCGGGAATCGGAGTGAGCCGGGTGACCGGGGTCGCCTCGGCGTCCGGCGCTCCGGCAGAGCGGCGCTGGGGCAGCCCCGAGGAGGGCACGAATTCGGCCGGCGGCTCCGCGGTTTCGCCGAACATGCTCGGTGGGTTCGGCACGGCGGCCAGGGGGCGCTGGGGCAGCCCCGGAAAGTCTGCGACCGGCGCCGGGAATTCCGGGACGGGAGTCGTGAACGAGGTGATCGGCGGCGGTGCGGCCGCTTCGGCGGGCGATACCAGCGCGCCCGGCAGATGCACGCTCGCGGTGATCCCGGGCTGCTGTGCCATCGACGAGGTCCGGCGCAGGCCCACCGTGATGGTGTGCCGGCTGGCCAGTCTGCCGACGACGAAAAGGCCCATCCGCCGTGCGGTCTCGATGGTGACCTCACCGCCGGAGGCCAGTCGCTCGTTCGTCGCATCCATATCGTCCGCGGACATTCCGAGCCCGCGGTCGGTGATCTCGATCAGGTACCCGCCGTCGACCGCACGCGACACCGACACCGCCACCGGCGTGTTCGGCGGTGAATAACGCAGTGAGTTGTCGATCAGCTCGGCCAGCAGGTGTTCGATGTCGACGGCCGGCTCACCGGCGACGATGCCGTCGGGCACCGAACCGATTTCCACGCGCTGATAGTCCTCGACCTGCGACACCGCACTCCACAGCATGTCCGACAGCGGCACCGGCGGCAGATGGCCGCGGCGCAGTGCGGTGCCGGCGAGCACCAGCAGGTTGTCGCCGTTGCGGCGCATGCGGGTCGCGAGATGGTCCAGGCGGAACAGGCTCTGCAGGCGGCCCGAGTCGTCCTCGTCACGTTCGAGGTCCTCGATCAGTGCCAGCTGCTGCTCGACCAGCGACTGGCTTCGGCGCGAGAGCGTTTCGAACATATTGCTGATCTGCAACCGTAGGCGCGCCTGTTCGGCGGCGAGGTAGAGCGCCTGATGGTGCATATCGTCGACGGCGCGCGCGAGCTGGCCGATCTCCTCGGTGGTCTGCACGCCGACCGGGACGATCTCCGGAGTCGCGCCGCCGCCGCGCACGACCGCGAGTTCGGCGGGCAGGTCGGTGTGGGCCACCTGCAGGGAATCGCGGCGCAGCCGGCGGATCGGGACGACCAGCGACCGGGCCACGCCCAGCGCCAGGGCCAGGCCGGCCAGCAGGGTCACGACCACCAACGCCACATCGCGCAGCACCGTGCTGCGGGCATCGATCGAGCGGTCTTTCAGTCCGGTGTCGATGAGATCGACGAGGTGATTGGTCGCCTCGTCGTAGGTGGCGGTACTGGTCTGCAGGGATTGCACCACGCCGGGGACATCGATCGGCTCGACCGAATTCTGGCTCAGCGCCGCGATCCGTGCCTGGGCCGCGCCCAGCAGTACGTCCGGCTTCAGCGCCGAATCCGGCTGCACCACCGCATACTGATTGATCATGGTGAGTTCGGCGCCGGTAGCGATCAGCACCTGGGCCAGCACGGCCGGGTTGTCGCTGATCGCTCCGCTCTCCAACGCCAGCTGCTGCTGGGTGAACATCTGGCGGGCGATGGCGACGACGCCCATCTGGACGTAGAGCCGCTCGATGCTGGTTTCCTTGGGGGTCGCCAGCGAGGACACGGCATTGCTGATGTGGCTGTTGACCTCACTCGCCTGTTTCACGACCTCCTGCGGCGCGCCGCCCTGCAGGCTGTTGCGTAGCGTGCGTCCGGCAGCCAGGGACTGAGTGAGTTCGGTCTCCACCCGTTTGTCGGTCGGGGAATTCTGCAACGCCGTCTGGAGGTCGGCCGCGGCCTGATCGAAGCGTCCGGCGGCTTGATCGACCGCCGATTGCACAATTCCGTCGCCGTTGCCCATCGTGACGGCGAGATTGTTGGCCGCCGAACCGAAATCGAGGGTCGGTCGAATGATCTGGGCCTGCTCACCGGCTGTGTCCAGCTGTGAGATGGTGCCGAGTTCGTCCTTGATCCGCAGCACGGCGAATGCCGACGCCAGCACGACCGGCAACAGCAGGACGATGCCGACTTTGCTGGTTACGGACAGGTTGGACAAACTCTTCTGCCATGGCCGCGGTGCACTGCCCATCCCGCTTCCGTCGCCTCCGCTCGCGCACGTGCCCCGGGTTCCGGCCGCCGCCCGCATCTGGCCGTGGGGTCAAACGGGTTTGAGAACCAACTAGAGGTCTACTTTTACCGCTGGCAACATACCGTGAGAACACGTTCGCGGCAATTTGGAGGGCTTCCACACACGGTGGCTAATTCCGCTCGGCGCAACAACTTTCGGAAGCTATCCATACTTTCCGGAAGTATTTTCGATGAATACGCAGGTCACCAGTTGTAGATGTGCGGCGTGTCGATTGCCCCGTTCTCAGTCGCCTCTCAGTCGATCCGGTCAAACTGGAGGCCATGCGGATTCTGGTAGTCGACGACGATCGCGCGGTGCGCGAGTCGCTGCGCCGGTCGCTCACCTTCAACGGATATTCCGTCGAACTGGCAGTCGACGGGGTCGATGCCCTGGAGAAGGTGCGAGCGGCGCGGCCCGATGCTCTGGTGCTCGATGTGATGATGCCCCGGCTGGACGGTCTGGAAGTATGCCGCCAGTTGCGTAGCACCGGTGACGACCTGCCGATTCTCGTACTCACCGCCCGTGATTCGGTCTCCGAGCGAGTGGCCGGGCTCGACGCCGGTGCCGACGACTATCTGCCGAAGCCGTTCGCTCTCGAGGAATTGCTGGCGCGTTTGCGCGCACTGCTGCGCCGGACGGCCGGCGACCCGGCGGGGGATTTCTCCGAGACGATGCGTTTCGCGGACCTGTCATTGGATCCGGTGACCCGTGAGGTGTCCCGCGGTGAGCGGGCCATCAGCCTGACCCGTACCGAATTCTCGCTGCTGGAAATGTTGATGGCCAACCCACGCCGAGTGCTGACCCGCGGGCGCATTCTGGAAGAAGTCTGGGGATACGACTTCCCGACCTCCGGCAATGCGCTGGAGGTATATATCGGCTATCTGCGGCGCAAAACCGAGGCCGAGGGGGAGCCCAGGTTGATCCACACCGTGCGCGGGGTGGGTTACGTGCTGCGCGAGACCCCTCCGTAGGCCGGTCGTCGTGGCACGAACTCATCAGGGACACGGTGGGCGTCCCGATCGGGTGGCCCGGTTGCGGGCCCGCCCCGATCCACACGAGATGCGCCCGCCCATGCCGCTGACCAGCTCGGTCTCCTTGCGCTGGCGGGTGACGCTGCTGGCCGCCTCGGTCGTGGCCATCGCCGTCGCGGTCACCTCGATCGCCGCGTACGCGCTGGTGGCGCGTGCCCTCTATGCCGAGGTGGACAGCCAGTTGCGCAGCCGCTCGGACGTCATGGTCGAGAACAACATCGATCTGCAGGGGTTCCAGGCGATCGTCATGTTCGGCAGCCTGTACTCCAACGACATCGGTATCGCGTTGATCTACCCCGACACCGATGTCCCCTATGCGCCACCGCAACCGATGGACCCGCCGGTGGGGCCGGCCGAGATGGCGGTGGCCCACGGACATGCCGAGGCCTCACTGCGCACCGCCAACAACCAGCGCGTGCTGGCCCGCCGCACCAAATCGGGCGCAACCCTGGTGATCTCACGTTCCCTGGAACCGACCCGCGAAGTGCTCGACCGGCTCGCCTGGCTGCTGTTCACGATCGGTGGTTGCGGTGTGCTGGTGGCCGGTGCCGCCGGCGCAACCGTCGGCCGTACCGGCCTGCGCCCCATCGCGCGGTTGACGGCGGCCACCGAGCGCGTGGCCCGGACCGACGATCTGGCGCCCATACCGGTGACCGGCGACGACGAATTGGCCCGGCTGACCGAAAGTTTCAATCTGATGCTGCGGGCGCTGGCGGAATCCCGCGACCGGCAGCGGCGGCTGGTGGCCGACGCCGGCCACGAATTGCGCACCCCGCTCACCTCGCTGCGCACCAATATGGAACTGCTGATCGCCTCGTCCCGACCGGACGCGCCCCCGATCCCGGAGGAGGACATGGCTGGACTGCGCTCCGATGTGATCGCCCAGATCGAGGAGCTGTCGACGCTGGTGGGCGATCTGGTCGACCTGGCCCGCGAGGATGCACCCGAAACGGTCTACGAGCGTGTCGATCTCGGCGAGGTCGCCGAGCGGGCGCTGGAACGCGTCCGGCGCCGGCGCGGCGATGTGGAATTCGCGGCGCAGACGCGGTCGTGGTTCGTCTACGGCCATGACGCCGGACTCGAACGCGCGATCCTGAATGTGCTGGACAACGCGGCGAAGTGGAGTCCTCCCGATGCGCAGGTGGTGCTCGCGATGCGCGAAGTGGGTCCGGGGCTGATGGAAATCGACATCGACGATGCGGGACCGGGGATCGAACCCGAGGAACGGGAGTTGGTATTCGAACGCTTCTACCGCACCACGGCCTCCCGGTCGATGCCGGGATCCGGACTGGGGCTGGCCATCGTGAAACAGGTCGTCTCCAAGCACGGGGGCACCATCACGGTGGACACCTCCGCACGGGGCGGCACACTGGTACGCATCGTGTTGCCGGGTGAGCCGCCGATCGCGTCGTGACGCACGCGATGATGGGTACCGAAACCACGAAGAACTGAAAGGACCGTCTCAGTCCGCTCTCAGTCGTAGTCATCAGGCTGGACGACAGACTCGAGGAGAAACGAGAGATATGACCGAGGATTCGAAGGACAGGGGCGACGAGCCCGCCGGTTCGACTCCGCATTCGCCGGAGCCGGACGTGCCCGGGCAGCCCGCGCCCGGTTCGTCGCCTCAGCCCGCCCCGGGTACGGGTGGCCGGCCCGCTCCGGGCACATCGGCCCAGCCGACCCCGGGGTCGTCGGCTCAGCCCGCATCGGAGCCGGGGTCGGGTTTCGGCTCGGACACGCAGTGGAGCCGGCAGTCCTCCTCGGACAGCGGGGCGACCCCGGGGTATCCGGGTCAGCAGCGTCCTCCGGGGCAGGCCTATCCCGGGTACGCGAGCGGGCCCGAGCAGGCCCCTCCGGGGCAGTCGGGCGGTCACCCTGTGCCCGAGTCGGGAGGCACCGTGCCCGGGCAGGGGGGCACCGCACCGATGCCGCCGTACAACCCGTACGCGTCGCACGGGCAGCAACCGGGGTATGCCGGGCAGCAGCCGGGCGGATACGGGCCCGCAGCGCAGTACCCGGGCGGTCACTACGGGGTAGCAGGCGCGGATCCGGGCCAACCGCACGGTGACCCGGGGGCTCCCACCCGGCGTCGTTCCGGCCGGACGGGACTGCTCGTCGGCGCTGTGGTGCTGGCGCTCGTCGCCGGCGGTATCGGCGGGGCGGTCGGCACTCTGGCTACCCGCAACGACAACACCGCGCCGGTCACCAATGCCCTGAACGCGCCGGCGCCGGCCGATCCGGCCTCGGCGACCGCACCGCCGGGGTCGGTGCCGTCGGTGGCGCAGAAGGTGCTGCCCAGTGTGGTGATGATCCGGGTGGCGAGCGCGCGCGGCGGTGAGAGCGGCTCGGGCGTGGTGCTGTCCTCGGACGGGCTCATCCTGACCAACAATCACGTCGCCAGCGGCGGTGGGCCGAACTCCAAGATGCAGGTCGCCTTCCAGGACGGCAGCACCGCGGACGCCTCGATCGTGGGTATCGACCCGATCTCCGATCTGGCGGTGATCAAGGCCGAAGGGAAGAACGGACTGACCCCGGTCGAACTCGGCACCTCGGACCACTTGAAGGTCGGACAGTCGGTGGTGGCGATCGGTTCCCCGCTAGGCCTGGCCGGGACCGTGACCACGGGCATCGTCTCGGCGCTGGACCGGCCCGTATCCACCAGTGGTGAGACCGGATCGCAGGGCACCGTGATCTCGGCGATCCAGACCGACGCGGCCATCAACCCGGGCAATTCCGGCGGCGCGCTGGTGGATACCAACGGCAAACTGGTCGGCATCAACACGGCCATCGCCACCATGGGCGCGGGCGAGATGGGTGGCGGTCAGAGCGGTTCTATCGGGCTGGGCTTCGCGATTCCGGTGGATCAGGCCCGCCGGGTCGCCGACGAGCTGATCAAGACCGGGCACGCCACCTACGCGCAGATCGGTATCACCGTCCGCGCCGTGGACGATGTCAATGGTGCGCGGGTACTGGATGTCACCCGCGATGGTCCGGCCGCAGCGGCGGGTATCCCGCCCGGTGCGATCGTGACCAAGGTCGGCGATCAGATCATCGACTCCGGGAATTCACTGATCGCCGCGGTGCGATCGCACCAACCGGGTGACAAGATCAAGGTCACCTATACCGATCCACAGGGACAGAATCCGAAAACCGTCGAGGTGACTCTCGGCGCCGCACCAGCGGAGGGTGGCCGATGATCCGTGAACCACGTCCAGTGACAGTGCTTCGCACGAACGGTGACGACGAGTCCGGGGGACCGGATTGGGCGTCACCGGTAGACGCTACGGTGAGCGATATGGAAATCGATGCCCCCGTGTCGGGCCGTGCGCTTGTTGTGGTCGTGGACGATCGAACCGCGCATGGCGGGGTGGATTCGCTGGGACCGCTGGTGACGGAGTTGCTCACCGAGTTCGGCTTCCTGGTGGACGCCACGGTCTCGGTGGCAGGTGACGAGATCGAGATTCGCAATGCGCTCAACACCGCGGTCATCGGTGGTGTCGATCTGGTGATCTCGGTCGGTGGTACCGGGATGTCGCCGCGCGATGTGACGCCGGAGGCGACACTCGAGGTACTCGACCGCGAGCTCCCGGGGATCAGCGAGGCGCTGCGTGCCTCCGGACTCGCGGCCGGTTCGCTCGACGCAGGTCTGTCCCGCGGCCTGGCCGGCGTGTCCGGTAGCACCCTGGTGGTGAACCTGCCCGGCACCCGAGACGCCGTGCGGGACGGAATGGCAACGCTGGGCCCCTTGGTGAGTCGCGTGGTCGACGAACTGTCCGGTCTGGCGGAATAATAGATAGATGACCGAACGGCCGGCGGGAGAGCAGCAGCCGGACGATACGCATGCCGCGGATCGTCCGGCCCGGCGCCGCACCCGCTCGGCTGCCGAGGCCGCACGGCTGGCACGAGTCTTCGGGGAGACGCTGCCGCAGGCGAGCAGTGACGAGCGCACTCCCGACGGCGAACTGCCCCGCTCGTCCGACGAGTGGCTGCGGGCGCAGATTCCCCCACATCACGGCTGATCGAGCGGCAGCGCGCATTCCTTTCGGCGCCGAGAATTAGCTGCTCCGAGTATCGCCGAAAATGTCGGCGGCTCTTTCTCGTCGTTATTGATGCATTCATTCTGATATATGCGGAAGTGATCTGTGTTCGAGATCATCACGCATTTCATCGCTCGATGTTGGCACCCGTGTCGCCGGGCGTTTATCCTCCCCTCGGGCCTGTTTCACCTGCGGTTCTCCGGATTTCGGGTCGACGCGCACGCGCGTTGTCCCCGCGGAGCAGGGCCCCGTTCCGACGGTTGTGTCATCGAAATTGCCGGAACCAGCACACAGTCTGCCGGTTGTGTGCTGGCCGATGACGTAACAGTGCCGGGAGAGCCGCGTGCCGGACTCGGAGGTCGAGTCCGGCAACGAGAACCTGATGAGGGGACATATGAATACGAACCGTGCGAACGGTAAACGGTGGGGCGCGCGCGTCGCGGGCCTCGGTGCCGCCGCGGCCGTGGCCGTCGGCTTACTGTCCACCGGTGCCGCGAACGCCGACACCTTCGTGCCGTTGCCGGACGGCCATCGTCACGGCCCGGGCGGAGTGGTGCTCGCACACACCGGCGAGCACGCGGTGATCTCGCCGTCCATGGCGGCCAACGGTGCCGGTCGAGTGGTCTGGGTGTCGGGCAATGCCGCCGCCGACGTGCCGAATGCGC
Source organism: Nocardia vermiculata NBRC 100427 (assembly GCF_001613265.1). Lineage (GTDB taxonomy): Bacteria > Actinomycetota > Actinomycetes > Mycobacteriales > Mycobacteriaceae > Nocardia > Nocardia vermiculata. Next base: position 386,546 of record NZ_BDCA01000002.1, on the reverse strand, counting down.
CCGAGGCCGAACCGGGGCCCAGCAACGGGCCCGCGGAAGGGCCCGGGACCAACAATTCTTCCACCCACGGCACCTCGCAACTCAACACCGGCTACATCGTCGGCTGCCAGGTGGATATCGCCAGTGACGCCGTCTCGGCAGGACTGTCGGGCGGGCTGAGCCTCAGCGGCGCGGACGCGAGTGGGTCGATCGGGCTGAATGTCGGCCCGGGCCAGGTGAAATTCGTGCAGATCGCCTACAAGGACATCACCGAGCCGGGCCACTACAGCGTGGAATATCAGGACGCGGAAATCGAGATCCAGGGCTGCGCGGGCTATGCGCAGGCCCGGGCGTACACGGTGGTCGAGGTCGTCGGCAACGACTACTCCAAGACCACGCTCTACGGACAGCCGTTCTCCATCGGCTGAGCCGACCTTTCCGTCGAACCTTTTCTCGCGTAATGCGATTCATCCAGAGGAAGTCCTGATATGAAGTTCCGCGAATCAGTGGTCCGCGTGGCCGGTGCCGCGGCGGTGGCGACCGCTGCGCTCGGCCTGTTCTCCACCGGCGCCGCCAATGCCGACACCTTCGTCCCGCTGCCCGGCGGCGAGCTGACCAAGACCCTGTCCGACGGCACCGTGGTACACGTCCGGCTCGACGGTGAGTCGGCGAATATCAATCCGTCCATGGGTGCCACGCCGGTGCACCGCAACGCCTGGGTATCGGGCAGTGCGCACGTCGAACTGTCCGGCGACACCACCGCCGAGGGCGGCAGCATCTATCCCGGCTACACCGTCGGATGTCAGGTAGATATCTCCGGCGGGGGCGTCGAGGGCGGTCCGAGCGCGGAGGCCGACTGGAGCGACGGGGAGAGTGTCACTCCGAATGCGGGCGGCAACGTCGGCGGCAATCTGACCCTCGGACCCGGCGAGGCGAAATCGTTCTATGTTCTCGATATCGAGGACGCCGACGACTTCGGCCAGAACGTGCACAAGACAAGCAATGGCTTCGACGGGGCCAGTGGTTCGGTGACCTGGTCCGACGAAACCATCGGGCTGAGCGGTTGTGGCGGGTACGCGCAGGCCCGCGCCTTCGTGAACGTGGAGGTCGAGACCGACCATGTCGTCACCTGGGTGACGTTGTGGGGCAAGCCGTTCAGCCTCGGCTGATATCGCTGTGTGCGAGGGCGGGCCGGTGTTCCGGTCCGCCCTCGCACCGTCCAGGGCTCAGAATTCGTGGCGCCCGCCGGCACTCTTACTTCCCTCGGTCAGCAGATCAGTCATGGCAAATAGTTGGCGAATACGGCTGGGGTCAATGGAACACCACCGTCATGGCGGTGTGCAGCGAAGCTGCGGCGACGGCAGTGGCATGGTCCGGATCCAGCGCCAACAACACGACGCGGTCGGTGGATTCGCGGGACCGCGCACTGCTGTCCTCCGGGGCGGATACCAGCACCACCGCCGCGTCGGTGGCCAGGGTGCGCGCGGTCGGGGAGCGCTCGTGTCCCTCGTCGGCGGCGACCACATCCACTCGATCCCCGGCCCGCAGAATTTCGGCGATCGCATTGTCCGCCAGGCGCATCGGCACGATCCGGGCATCGGGTGCACCCGTCGCGGCGGCGGCCAGCCTGGGGCTGACGGTTCGCAGGTCCGTGAGTATTTCACCGGTGTGCACCGCGCCGGTGGAGATGGCGCCCACGAGTTGTGCGGCGTCGGTGACCACGCCCTCGGGCAGTGCCGCGGACGGGAGCATTGCACGGCGCAGATCTGCGGCGCCCAGCACCTGTCCCGGCCGGAGAGTGTGGGCGGCGACCACGACGCTCGTCTGCGCGCCGCCCGGGTCGGCGCGCAGTGCGATCAATGCGGCCACCGCCGCGAGGGTGACCGCGGCCAGCCTACGTAGCAGTGTCAGGTCGAACCAGGCCGGACGCAGCCCGGCCAGGATTTCCGCGCCTCGTCCCCGGCCGAGGTTGCTGTCGCCGCCGGAGTCCGGATGATCGAATCGCCAGTGCCGCATACCGGAACCGTATGCGGCAGTTCAGCAGGCGGGGTCGTGAAACTGCTGGTCAGAACTCAGCTGTGGACAACCGCCGGGATGTGGAGAATTGCGCCGACATCGCTACCGCGGCGCGCCGGCGCCATAGCCGAGGAAGTCCTCAGGCGACGGCAGTGCCGGTCGACGAGGAGCCGGTGGAGGAACTGCTCGACGACGAATTCGAGGAGGAGTTCGAGCTGCTCGACGAGCCGGCGGAGTCTCCGGATTTAGAATCGCCGGACTTCGCGGCCGGCTCGCTGGCCGACGACGAACCGTTGCGGCTGTCGGTGCGGTAGAAGCCGCTGCCCTTGAAGACGATGCCGACGGAGTTGAACAGCTTGCGCAGCTTGCCGTTGCACTTCTCGCAGGTGGTGAGGGTGTCGTCGGAGAACGACTGCACGATGTCGAACTTGTCACCACACTGCGTGCATTGATACGAGTAAGTTGGCACCTGCGAACCTCCACGGTTTTCGTCTTTTAGCACTCTACAGCTGACAGTGCCAACAGTGCCAATCCGCCCCACATTCCCACTCTTACCTGCCCGTCCTCTGCAACGCCAGGACGCGCCTAGAAGATTCCGCCGAGCTCGCGCAGCCCGCCCTCGGGGAGCAGGGCCCAGCCCATCCGGCGATCGTGCGGCTGTTCCGGTAGTACGTCCACCAACTCCTCGTCCCGCACCACCGCCACCAGCCGGGCATCCGGGCGTGCGGCCGGCAGGCTCCGGTCGTAGTAGCCCGCGCCGCGCCCCAGTCGCACGCCGCGCCGGTCCACGGCGAGAGCCGGTACCAGCAGCACCCGCGGCCGGCCTATGGCCGCGGCCCCGAGGGCCGGTGCGCCGGGTTCGCGCAGTCCGTACCGTCCCGGGCGCAAGTCCTGTTCCCCGGTGTATTCGGCCCAGTTCAGCGGACCGGGCGGTCCCGTGACCGGTACCAGCACACGTGCCCCACCGGATCGCAGCGCATCCAGCATCGCCGTCGAGCCGGGCTCGTCGCCCACCGGGATATAGGCAGCGATCCAGCACTCCGATTCGTCCGGAACCGTGGCCACAGGTAGTACGTCGACCACCGCACGTGCCAGTGCGGCCGCCTCGCTGCCTCGCACCCGCGGGCCGACCTCGGCCCGGCGTGCCAGCAAGCGCGAACGCCACCACTGTTTGTCCCGTTCCCCGGTCGCCTCCACGGCCTTCAGCCTAGGGAGGCACACCGGCTGGTTCGCGCGTGGTGTTTCCGGGCAGCCTAGGCTTCGTGAATACCGGGCCGGTGTCGAGCGGGTCCGGTGACGAGATCGATGGATAAGGTGTGGACTTATGACAGCTGACGCCGGATCGGACGCGACGCAGGCCGTGAGCTCCGCGACGTCCTGTTTCCGTACCGCGGTGGTCCCCGCGGCGGGACTCGGGACGCGGTTTCTGCCCGTGACCAAGACGGTGCCGAAAGAGCTGCTACCCGTGGTGGACACACCCGGCATCGAATTGGTGGCCGACGAGGCGGCCGGTTCCGGCGCGCAGCGGCTGGTCATCGTCACCTCACCCGGTAAGGACGGGGTGGTCGCGCATTTCGTGCAGGACCTGGTTCTCGAGGGCACCCTGGCCGAACGCGGCAAGTTCCAGCTGCTCGAGAAGGTACGCAAGGCCCCCGGCCTGCTCGATGTCACCTCGGTGGTGCAGGAGGAGCCACTCGGGCTCGGACATGCGGTGGCCCAGAGCGAACAGGTCCTAGACGACGACGAGGACGCCCTCGCGGTGCTGCTGCCCGACGATCTCGTCCTGCCGTGCGGTGTCCTCGATGTGATGAGCCGGGTGCGCCGCAAACGCGGCGGTTCGGTGTTGTGCGCGATCGACGTGCCGAAGGAAGCAGTCAGCGCCTACGGCGTCTTCGACGTGGAAACCGTCCCGGACACCACGAATCCGGACGTGCTGCGCGTGGTCGGCATGGTGGAGAAGCCCGCGCTGGCCGAGGCACCCTCCACCTTCGCCGCCGCCGGCCGCTATCTGCTCGATCGGGCGATCTTCGACGCATTGCGGCGGATCGAGCCCGGCGCGGGCGGTGAATTACAACTCACCGATGCCATATCGCTGCTGATCGCGGAGGGACATCCGGTTCATGTGGTGGTTCACCGTGGGTCGCGCCACGACCTGGGCAACCCTGGCGGTTATCTTCGTGCTGCGGTCGATTTCGCTCTGGAGCGAGACGAGTACGGCCCCGCGCTACGCGAATGGCTGCAGCGTCGGCTCGCTCCGGATTGGAACCCGCAGCTGACGTCGTCGCAGTGACGAGGTCGGCCGGGCCTCGTTCGGCGCGGGGTTCGGGTGGTCGGTCGAAGTAAAGGGGAAGGGCGGCATGCGCTCGGTTGAGGACCAGCAGATCAAGGTGACCGCGGCGGCCGTGGCCCCGCGGCCCGTCCGGGTCGCGATTTCCGAGGCCCAAGGTCTGCTGTGCGCCGAGGACGTCGTCACCGAACGTCCGCTGCCCGGATTCGATCAGGCGGCCATCGACGGTTACGCGGTGCGCAGCGTCGACGTGCAAGGTGCCGGCGCCGATATCCGCACCGAGGACGGCGATCCCATCGATCTGACTCTTCCGGTGGTCGGTGAGGTCGCCGCCGGGTCGCGTCAGCCGATCCGGCTGCAGCCGCGTCAGTCGGTGCGCATCGATACCGGTGCCCCGCTACCGACTCTCGCCGATGCGGTGTTGCCGCTGGATTTCACCGACGGTGGCCGGGCGCGGATCAAGATCTACGAGCCGATTCGTTCGGGTGACTACGTGCGCCGGGTCGGTGACGACGTCCAGCCCGGTGATATCGCGGTCCGGGCCGGCACCATCATCGGCGCGGCGCAGGTCGGCCTGCTCGCGGCGGTCGGTCGGGACAAGGTACTCGTGCATCCGCGGCCACGATTGTCGGTGATCTCGATCGGTGGCGAGCTGGTCGACATCGACCGCACCCCCGGACCCGGCCAGGTCTACGACGTCAATTCCTATGCGCTGGCCGCCGCGGCCCGCGATGCCGGCGCGGATGTGAACCGGGTCGGCATCGTCAGCGCCGACCCGAATCGGTTGCGCGATGTGGTCGAGGGCCAGCTGGTGCGCTCGGAAGTGGTGGTGATCGCGGGTGCGGTGGGCGGCTGGGCCTCCGAGCAGATCCGCGAGGCGCTGGACGGGATGGGGGAGCTGAGTATCGATCGGGTGGCGATGCATCCGGGTTCGGTGCAGGGATTCGGGCGGTTGGGTCGCGACGAGGTGCCGACCTTCCTGCTGCCCTCCAATCCCGTGGGCGCGCTGGTGGTTTTCGAGATCATGGTCCGGCCGCTGATCCGTATCGCGCTGGGACGCAGGCATCCGATGCGTCGCGTCGTCCGGGCCCGCACCATCATGCCGATCACCTCGATGGAGGGCCGGCGCGGTTATCTGCGCGCGCAGCTGATGCGCGACGAACAGACCGGTGAATATCTGGTGCAGCCGCTGGGGGTGAACGGGTCGTCGCATCTGCTGTCGACCTTGGCCGAGGCCAACAGTCTGATCGTCATCGACCCGGATGTGACCGAGATCCGGACCGGCGACGAGGTTCAGGTCGCATTCCTCGCGCAGCGCGGGTGAAATGTGGATATGAACGTCTTCCGGGCCACCCAGCATCCCGGCTGGCCCGCCCACCTCGGGCCGGTGCATACCGCAGGTGGCCGAGTCACGCTGCGGCCCATCCGGTTGCGGGATGCGCCCGCCTGGTCGCGTACCCGGTTGCGTGACCGTAAGCATCTGGAGCCCTGGGAGCCGACCGGCCGCGGCAGCTGGGAGGCGCGTAACCACGCGTCGAACTGGCCGTCGCTGTGGTCGAGCCTGCGGGCGGAGGCTCGGCGGGGCGCGATGGTGCCGATGGTGATCGAGGTGGACGGGTCGTTCGGCGGTCAGCTCACCATCGGCAATATCGTGCGCGGTGCGCTGCGGTCGGCGTGGATCGGCTACTGGGTCGCAGAGGATCTGGGGGGCCGGGGTGTGGCGACCGCCGCACTGGCGCTGGGGCTCGATCATTGTTTCGAGACCGTGGGGCTGCATCGAGTGGAGGCCACCGTGCGGCCGGAGAACCTGGCCAGCCGGGCGGTACTGCGCAAGGCGGGTTTTCGCGACGAGGGTGTGCTGCGTCGCTACCTGGATGTGGACGGCGCCTGGCGGGACCACCTGCTGGTGGCGATGACCGTCGAGGAGGTCTCGGGCACCGTGGTCGATCGGTTGGTCAGATCGGGTCGCGCGACCCGATCGTGAGCGCTGGGGCGGGATGACCGGGTTGTGACGCGTGGGACAGGTGTGGACGGCGCGCCTGCGGGCTATTCATGAGGCACCGCATTAACCTACGGACGTCGGTGGTGCGTCCGGTGCCAAGGCGAAAACGGGTGCCGAGCGGTCGTAAGGCGGGGACGGAGGTGAGAGCGCGATGCCGAATTCGATCTTGTGGATCGCAATCGTCGTACTCTGGATCTTTGTGCTGTTTCCGATGCTCGCCGATCGACATCCCCGCATTCGCCGCACGACGGATGCCGCGCTGGCAACCCGGGTGCTCCATCGAGGTGGTACCAGACGACGCGCCAAGAAGGGGCCGGGCGCCGGACACGAGACCGATCCGGACTGGGTGCCCACCCCTCGGCAGAGAAGGTTTTTCCACGGCGATGATGCGGAGGACCGGATGACGAACCAGGCCGATGAGCCCGTCACCGAGGACGACCCGAACGCACCCGACCGCGCCGACTCGGCGGTAGTGAAGACTCGGCGCCGGTCGGACGACGACGCCGGCGACGGCCCGGACCGGTCCGCCGACTCCGACGCCACCGACACGGCCGCCTCGCGCCGTGCCCTGCCGGACGACGTATCCGGCCCTGCCGCAGCCGATGCGACCGAATCGGACGAGGACACTGCGGACTCTCTCGTCGACGGCCCGGACCGGCCGGAGGACGAAGCAGACGCCGATGATCTCGTCGACGAGGCCGGCGACGTCGATCCGGACTCCTCGGAATCCACCGCCGCCACCGAATCCGCAGCACACCCCGAATCCGCAGCACACCCCGAGTCCGCAGCACAGCCCGAGTCCGAGGAACACTCCCGCGTCGCCATGGCCCGTATCCCGCCTGCACCCACCGCCGGGGTTCCGGCCCGGCAAGACGATGCCGCTGGTGAGCCCCGGTTCGACGACGACACGGCCGACGACCGTCCGGACGCCGATCTGGCCGGAGACGAGTCCGGCACCGGCGATTTCGTGCCGTCGCGCCGGGGCCGTGGTGGTTACGATCCGGAGGCCGACGCCATCGCGCGGGCGACCAGATACCGGTTCCGGCAGCGCACCGCGCTCGGATTGGTGTTGAGCACACTACTTTTCGCCGCATTCGCAATAGTCATGAGCCCGATGCTGTGGTGGGCGTGCGCACTGTCGGTGGTGGGCCTGGGTGCCTATCTGGCCTATCTGCGACGCCAGGTCCGGTACGAGGAAGACATCCGCCGTCGCCGTACCTCCCGGCTCCAGGGCGTGCGCAAACCCGGAGAGGACAGTCCGGAAGCTGTTGTCCGAGAGGAGGTGCGGGCCGGTCGGCGGCAGGGCATGGATCGCGATGCCGCTCGCGCGCTCCGGCGCCGCGCGGTGGTTCTCGATGTCGACGACGAGGAACCGCTGTTCGACCACCTGGACCCCTTCGACGCCGCGGCAGCCCGGACGACCAGGAACCGGGCGGCCGGCGGTGAAATCCGTCGCGCTGCAGGAGAATAGAACCGCACTCGGACGATGGCCGCCGGTAGGGAGCGCACCGCTACCCCGGCGGCCATGTCGTCTCCGGTGGGAACACAGCGGGTAGTCGCGGCCGTAAGGCGATAGCTGGTTAACATCCGGCATCCGATATCGAGTGGTGGTCGCCGTGGGGCGCCGGTACAAATGTGAAATGAGCCCGTCCACTCGGTGAGACGGTCATGTGGGTGGCAAATTCATAGGCAACATTCTGCCCTTGTGATCTTTCTGTTAGGAGTGGAACGCGAGCTTTTTACGGAGTAGGGTCGGTGACCGTGCGGAATCGCTGTCCACAAGATCGAAGGATTTAACCCTTCCGGTACGGATGCGTGGTTACGGGTCTTGACGCGTTGCAGCAGGTGGGACGCTGTGCGTGGGTAGCTGGGCGTTGGAAGGGTTGATCTACGTGAATGAAAGCTTTCTGCTATCGATTTCTACGGGCCGAGATTCATAGCAGATCGAGAATTCGCGATGAATAATTCAACAGTCATCGACGAGATCGAACTGGATCTCACCCGGCGGGTCGGCGCACTCGATCTGTATCGGCGCTGGGAGTCGCAGCAGTGGCAGGCCGAGAAACTGGAGTACGACCGGGACGGCGAGGGGTGGCGGCAGTTGCCGGCCTTCGCACGCCTGCCCCTGCTGGCCACGCTGGCCCGCTTCCTGGTCGGTGAGACGACCGTCACCGAGACGCTGGCGCCGCTGGCCTACGCCGCTCCCGAGCGCGACTACACGCTGTACCTGGCGACCCAGCTGGCCGATGAGGCGCGGCATACCGTCTTCTTCCGGCGCTACCTGGCGTTCCTCTCCGAAACCCTCGGCAACGAGGAACTGTCGCAGGTCAGCGGCGTCGATCGGGTGGGTGATCTGTTCGAGAAGGCGCTGCGGGACGCGGTGGAGCGGGTACGTGAGAACCCGGCCGACGTCCATGCCTGGTTCGAGGGGGTGGTGGTCTACCACCTGCTGGTCGAAGGGGCGGTCGCGATGACGGGGCTGCACACCGTGCTCGGCACCGTGCGCGCACTGCCGCAGTTCGACACGCTGCGCACCGGCATCACCCACGTGGCTCGCGATGAATCACGGCATATCTCGTTCGGTGTCCTGGCGTTGCGGAACGGGGTGCGTGACGAATATCGGGATCACATCGTCGAAATGATTCGTAAGCATGTGCCCGCGGCCGCCCGGACATTGGTGGATCCGGAGACGCGAGATCCGTTCCCGCGACTGGTCCCGGTATTGCGCAAACGGGCCGAAGTGCTTCATGAACAATGGGAATTCGCGGCGAGTTCCCTGGGTCGGAGAATGAACTCGATCGGAATTCCGGACGACATCGGCGCGGAACTTGTGGAAACGTGGCGGAAATCTTGTTCGGATGCCGCTTCGGAATACGAACGACTACACGGTGAATCGCATCCGGTCGAATATATCGATCGATAGAGCAAAGGATATCGGGAGCCTTTCGTGGACGAAAATGAAGTGCGCGACCAGGTGCGTGAACTGGTTCGCAGGCATGCACCGCAACCGGAGGCGGACCTCACCGCCGACGACGTGCTGGCTGAGAAGCTGGGGTACGACTCGCTGGCCCTGATCGAACTGGCGCTGGGTATTCAGGTGCGTTTCGGCATCGACGCGGGCGGTGACTCCGGTGCCACGAATGTGGTGACCGTCGGTGATATCGAGCAGATGGTGTGCGACGCGCTGCGGACGAACAAGCCGTGACCGGCCTGCTGGATTGGCTCGCCTACGACGGTTCGGAGCGTGGCTGGACCATCGCCGACAACGGTGCATGGCGCCACGTGCCCTATCCGAGTCTCGCCCGGCAGGTCCGGCGGGTCGCCGCGGCCTGCCTCGAATCCGGGGTCCGGCCGGGCGCGGTCGTATCCATCGTGGAGTCGGCACCGGAACGGTTCATGGCGAACTTCTTCGGTGTGCTGGCCGCCGGTGCGACCCCGAATCCGCTGGCTCCGCCGCTTCCGCTGCAGCCCGAGGGGGCATACCGGCAGCAACTGTCGGCGTTGCTCGCCGCGGCCTCGCCGTCGGCGATCATCGTCGCCGACGAGTTGGCCGCCGTGGTGCATCCGGTGGTCGAATCCTCGGGTGGGATCACGATTGTCGGTGAGTCGACCGTGGCACCGGCAGTGTCCGAACTACCCGGATGTGCGCCGGATCGGGTCGGGCTCCTCCAATTCACCTCCGGCAGCAGCGGATCGCCGAAAGCGGTGCGAGTGTCGGTGGCCAATCTGGAGGCCAATTGCGCCGCCATCGATCGATGGCTGGAGTTTCGGCCGACCGATCGCATCGCCACCTGGTTGCCCCCCTATCACGATATGGGCCTGATCGGCTGCATCATCACTCCGACCATCCTGAACCTCGACATTCAGGCGATGACACCGATCGATTTCATTCGCGATCCGCTGTCGTGGCTGTCGTGTTTCGGTCGCGACGGTGCGACGATTACCGCGACCCCGAACTTCGCGCTCGGATATCTGCTGCGCAAGATGACCGACGAGGCACTGGCCGAAATGGATTTCGATACCTGGCGAGTAATGATCGTCGGTGCGGAACGCATCGACCCGTTGGTGCTGCGCGATTTCGCGAAACGGCTGGCGCCCTACGGCTTCGATCCGCGGACACCGTGCCCGGCGTACGGACTGGCCGAGGGCACGCTGGCGGTGTCCGGGTTACGTCCGGCCGAGACCGTGCGGACGATCGCGGTGACACCCGAATCGGGTGCGGTGCAGGGTCCGTCGGATCTGCTGTCGGCACCGCTCGAGGACGGCCGGCGCTGGCTGGTCGGCTGCGGCGCACCACTCGACGGCGTGACCGCTCGGCTCGCGGACAACGACGAATTCCCCGGCGCACCGGCGGAATTGATCGTGGGCGGCCCGAGCGTCGCGCAGGAGTACCAAACCGCAGCGGGCACCCGCGACCTCGCCCGGGCCGGGAACGGCGACCTGGCGACCGGTGACGCCGGGCTGTTGGTCGAGGGGCAGCTGTATCCGATCGGCCGGGTCGGGGACGCGGTGAAGGTCCGTGGCCGCACCGTGTACGCCGAGGACATCGAGGCCGCGGTCGTCGAGGCGTTCGGTGTCTCGGCCAACCGGGTGGTCGCCCTGGCGGGCAACGCCTTCGGTGCCGCACGGGTAGCCGTCCTGGTGGAGGACAAGCCGGTGGAGGCGGTCCGGCTGCGGCAAGTTCTCGCCGGGCAGCTCGGCACCGAGACCTCGCTGCGGTTGTTCATCGGCGACCGTGGCCTCATCGCGCGCACCACCAGTGGTAAGCCGCGCCGCCGGGTGATGTGGAACCGGTTGCTGGAGGGTGAATTCGACACGCTGGAAAGGAGCTGACGATGGCGCCGGTACCACTGTCGACCGTCGATCACATGTGGACCGCCAATATGGCCGGTCCGCTGCAGTTCGTGGTGGAATTCGACGAGGTGCTCGACTCCGAGCGAATTGCCGCCGCCTATGCCGAGACCGCGCGTGAATTCGTCGGTGCGGACGCGGCTCTGGTGTCACTCGACGACCAGACGCTGGCAATGGATGTGGACAACCCGCGACCCGAGGTACGCGCCACGGTCGCGGATGCGGGCACTCCGCTGAGCGAATGCCTGGACCCGGTGGAGATCGGGCCGGGGCAGGTAATGGCTCGTGGCCGCGTGGTGACCCGGGGCGAGGGCACCGCGATCGGGCTGTCCATGTCGCACGGACTGGCCGACGGCTACGGCATGTTCTTCTTCCTGGCCGCGTGGGCGGCTCGGTCGCGCGGGTCCCGGTTTCTGTCGCCGCGCTGTGACCGTACGGTGCTCACCCGGCCCGAGGCACGTGGGCGGGACCGGGTAGATCCGCTCGCCCTGCGCCGGGCGGGCTTCGTGACCGTGGCACCCGAAGACGAACTGCCCGAACTCGAGGTGCGCAGCGGCCGACTCGACCTGACCGAGTTCGACGCGCAGGCAGCCGATTCGGACGTCGCCACCGCTGATCTGGTGGCTGCCGGTCTGTTTCGGGACTACGCGATGACGCGCAGCGCGGAAACCGAACAGGTAACGCTCGCCTGCCCGGTCGATATCCGCCGCTATGTCCCGGAATTGGGGCCGACCTACTTCGGCAACGGCTTCATCCAGGTACTACTCGATGTCGAGACCGAACGGGTGCGTCAGGCGACGGTACCCGAGATCGCCGGATGGATTCACGACGAGATCGCCACGGCCGCTGACCGTATCGACGAGTCCGTTGCCGAACTCGAAGTATTCCTGCAGGTGCACGGTGTTGCCGGGTTGCGCCGAGTGTGGGGATATCCACCGCGTTCGGGTTTCCTGGTGAGCAATGTGTCGCGAATCCCCGCTTCCTGGCTGGATTTCGGTGCGGGACCGCCGGTAGCGCTGGTGACTCCGGGGCGCCGGCCGCGTCAGGACGGAGCCTATCTGCTTCCCGATCCGGAGCAGCCGAACAGCCTGCAGTGGACCTCCACACTCGATCACGAACCGGCGCGGCTGTCGTAGGGAGAGTGTGGTTATGGCTGCAGGGATGACCTACAGCATGGCCGTCGGTGACCGCGATGCGGCGCGCCTGGCCCTGCTCGATCAGCACTACAACCCCAGTTCCCGCGCATTCCTCGAGTCGGTCGGGCTGCCGGTGGGTGCGACAGTGGCCGACATCGGCTGCGGTCACGGCTCCATGACGGCATGGCTGGCCGAACGGGTAGGGCCGGACGGCCTGGTGTACGCGGTGGATTCCTCCGCCGAGCAACTCGAGATCGCCCGCCGCCGAGTGGGCGAGCTGCCGCAGGTGCGCTACGTGCACGCCGCAATCGAAGACGCTCCACTGGCCGCCGGCACGGTGGACTGGGTGTACAGCCGCTTCCTGCTGATGCACGTGGCGGACGCGGTGGTGGCACTCGCGGCGATGGAACGCATGCTGTCCGAGGACGGTGCGCTGCTGTTGGAGATGTCGGATGTGGGTGCGCTGCGTTTCGTCCCCGAGGATGATCCGGCCGCGAATCTGTGGCGCGACTGGTGGTTCGCTCTGGGGCGCGCACGCGGCGCCGCGCACGATATCTATGCCCGCACGCCGGACCTGATCGCCGAGGCCGGATTCATCGTCGCCCGCAGCGACAGCTTCCAGCCGGTATCGGCGATGCCGGAAGCGAAGATGCTGCACGCCTTGGGTTTCGAGCAGTGCGTGCCGGCCTATCTCGAACATGCCGGTGCCGCTCAGGCCGACATCGACGCCCACCGGGCCTATCTGGAACGGGTTGTGCCGGACACCGATGTCGCGGTCGAGCTGTATGCGACCAGACAGTATTTCGCCCGCAAACGTCCGCGGGCTCGAAGATTGTGAGCTTTCTCGATGGTGAAAACGCCAGCGGTGCAACCGACGATCATGGGGATCAGCGGCCTGCACAACAGTGTGCCCTTCAAGCAGGCCCGGTTCCCCGGACTGGACTGGCGGGACTACCGGATCACGCAGGGATTCGACTCGGCCGCGGCGCTGCTGCACGGGGGCGAACTGGTGAGCGCGGTCGCCGAGGAACGATTCACGGGGGAGAAGGCGACCGGAGCGTTTCCCGAACAGGCGATCCGCTTCGGCTGTGGGCGCGCCGGGATCTCCGTGGACGACCTCGACATCCTCACCCACGGATTCTCCTATGAGCCGTTGCGCGCGGAATTCGAGCACAGCCGACTGGGACGTGATCGCTTCCGCACGGTTTTCGCCCGGCAGGTCCTGCTGGACAAACTGTCGGAGACCTTCGGCGGAGACTGGGACGACCGGCTGGTGCAGGTCCCGCATCATCTCGCGCACGCGGCCAGCACGTTCTACCCCAGCGGATTCGACTCCGCACTGATTCTGGTCGCGGACGGGATGGGTGAACAGCACAGTGCCACCGTGGCCGTAGGCTCGGATGCGGGAATCGAACCGATCGCGACGGTGTCGGAGCTGAATTCGCTCGGCATTCTCTACGGTGTCTTCACCTACTATCTCGGCTTCGCTTTCGGTCTCGACGAGTACAAGATCATGGGGCTGGCACCGTACGGTGACTACCGCAAACACTTTGCGGCAGTGATGGATCTGATCCACCTGCGCGACGACGGTACTTTTACCATTCCCATCCTCTACCGCAACGAAACCGAACTCGATCGCGAAACCTATCGCGGGACACTGAAAGCGATCGAAGAGATCTTCGGACCGGCTCGCTCTCCCGAGGACGAGGTCACCGATCACCACCGCGATATCGCGGCCGCGCTGCAGGCGGTGCTGGAGGCGACCCTGCTGCACACGCTGCGATACTTTCGCCGTCTGAGCGGGGAGACCAACCTGTGCCTGGCCGGTGGCGTTGCGCTCAACTGCACGGCGAACGGGGTTATTCTGCGCAGCCGGCAGTTCAAGCGCATGTTCGTCCAGTCGGCTGCCGGTGACGACGGCACGGCGCTGGGTTCCGCCTTGTACGTGCATCATCGGCGCGACGGCGCAGCCCCGATCGCGGGCCTGTCGACACCGTTGAACGGCCCGGAGTTCGACGACGAGCAGATCGCGGCCACCCTCGCCACCCGAACCGAGTGCACCGCCACCCGGTACGACGATTTCGAGGCGCTGGCCGCGGAACTGTCGCGGCGGCTGGCGGCCGGGCAGATCGGTGCCCTGTTCCAGGGGCGCATGGAGTACGGTCCCCGAGCCCTGGGCAATCGCAGTATTCTCGGCGATCCCCGCCACCCCCGGATGCGCGACATCATCAACGCGAAGGTGAAGAAGCGCGAGGGTTTTCGGCCCTTTGCTCCCGCGGTACTCGACGAGTACGCGACGACCTATTTCGACATCAAGGACGCTCAGGTCGATACCTACGCGTGGATGTTGTTCATCACCGCCGTGCGTCCCGAATACCGGGAGGGCCTGCCGGCGGTGACCCATGTGGACGGGTCGGCGCGGGTGCAAACCGTGTCGCGGCAGCGCAATGAACGATTCTGGACCGTCATCGAGGCGTTCCGGCAGCAGACCGGGACACCGATCCTGCTCAATACCTCCTTCAACGTGAAGGGTCAGCCGATCGTGTGTACACCGGCCGAGGCCTTCGACACCTTCGCGACGGCCGGACTCGATGTCATGGCCATCGGCAATTACCTGGTCGAACCGGTTCACGCCGGATAAGTGGGATCGAGTGACAGTGCAATACCTTCCCGGCGTCATCGCCATCGCTTCCGATTTCCCGCGGGGGCCGGTGCAGCGCTTCCTGCGGGCCCGGGAGGAACATCGCACCGCGGTGCACGGCGGTGCCTCGACTACCGCGGCGGCGCTGGCCGCCCTGATTCATCGCTACTGCGAACATCACGACATCACGTTCGGGATGGTTCTCGCACCGGGTGATGCGCCGGTGGCCGTGCCCGTGCGGGTACCGGTCGAGCCCGAGACCACCGCGGCGGGACTGATCGACCGCCTCGAGCGGGCACGCGCGGATGCGGCCGCCGGCAGCGCCGGATTCGACCCGGACGAGCTGGTCGAGAAAGCCGGCGCGGCACCGATATTCGACCGGAATCCGCTGTTCCAGATCGCCTACGTCGAGCTCGACGCCGATATCGACCCGGACAGTGCGGAGGACGCCCTGGAGTCGGTGGTGTCCTGCGATCTGGTGTTCGTCGCCGACCGGGCCACCGGCGAACTGCGGTGTGAATACGACACCGAACTGTTCGAGGCCGAGACCGTCATCCGGCTGCTGGCACAGTGGGCAGAGCTGATCGGTTCGCTCACCAGCACACCCCAGGCCGCCGTCGGCGCGCTGAGCATGGTGCCCGAATCCGAGCGCGACACACTCGACGACTGGGCCGCCGGCCCGGTGGTAGCCCGCACCGCCACCACCTTGCCCGCGCTGATCGCCGAACAAGCGGCACGGCACCCGGATAATCTTGCCGTACAAACGGATTCGGTTGTGCTGAGCTACGCGGAGCTGGATGACCGCGCCACCCGCGCAGCCGGCTATCTGGCGGGCCTCGGGGTGCGGCCCCGGGGGACGGTCGCCGTCTGTGCTCGACGGTCGGCCCGGATTCCGGTGCTGGCACTGGGGATCATGAAGGCGGGCGCGGCCTATCTGCCGCTCGACCCGGCCGACCCGGAGGCGCGGCTGGCGGCGATCCTCGCCGACTCCGGTGCCGCGGTGGTGCTGTGTGACGACGCCGAGATCGCCGAACGACTGGGATCGCAGCCCGGCGTGACCGCGATCGACCTGGACGCCGAATGGGCAGCGGTCGAACAGGCCGATCCCGCTCCCGTCCGTGCCGGTGCGCCGACCGACCTGGCCTACGTCATCTACACCTCCGGATCCACCGGCACGCCGAAGGGCGTGCTCGTCGAACACGCGGCGATCTGTAATCGACTGCTACACGACGCGATTCGGATCGGGCCCGAGGATCGGGTGCTGCAGAAGACGCCGCTCACCTTCGATGTGTCGATCTGGGATCTGTTCTACCCGCTGGTGCACGGAGCCCGGTCGGTGTCGGCTGCGCCGCAGGGACATCGCGATTCCCGGTATCTGGTGGAAACCATTCGTGCACAGCAGATCACGGTCGTTCATTTCGTACCGTCGATGCTGCGAACCTGGCTCGCGGAGCCGGGCGTCGCCCGGTGCGATTCGCTGCGGTACGTGACCACCAGCGGTGAGGCGCTGCCCGACGATGTGGCCGCCGAATTCCATCGGCTGCTGCCGAATACGGCGCTGTACAACTACTACGGGCCTACCGAAGCAGCCGTCGATGTCAGCTGTGAACAAGTACTGCCCGGTGCCACGGTCACCCTCGGCCGCCCGATCGAGAATGTGCGCACCGTGGTGCTCGACAGCGCGCGACAGATCGTTCCGGTGGGGGTGGCCGGCCAGCTGCATCTCGCCGGTGTCTGCCTGGCTCGGGGATATGTCGACCCGGCGGCCGAGGCCGATCGGTTCGTGGCCGATCGACGGACCGGGGAACGGCTGTACGCGACCGGCGACCGGGTACGCCGACTGCCCGACGGCCGGCTGGAATACCTCGGCCGCACCGACCACCAGCTCACACTGCGTGGACTGCGGATCGAGGCAGGGGAAGTGGAGGCGGCGCTGCGGACCGCCGCCGGGGTGCGCGAGGCCGTGGTGACAGTGTTCGGCGACGATCCGGAGCGCCGCGAACTGATCGGATATGTCGGTACCGAGCCGGATGCCGTGGTCGATCCCGGGCAGGTGCGCGATCACCTGCGTGACCTGCTCCCGGCCTATATGGTTCCGGCGAGATATGTGGTGCTGTCGGAGTTTCCGCGCACCGCCGCGGGCAAGATCGATCGCGGACGGCTGCCGGAGCCGGTGGATGCGGTCCGGACCGTTCCCACGGTCGCCGCGGAGGCGAACGCGCTGTCGGTCACCATCGCCGACATCTGGGCGCAGGTGCTCGACTGCGACACGGTGCCCGCCGACGCGAATTTCTTCGATCTGGGCGGCAATTCGCTGCTGGTCGCAAGGGTCCATCTCGCCCTGGAACAGGAACTGGCGATTCCGATCGCGCGGACCGATCTGTTCCGATATCCGACCGTGGCCACTCTGGCGGCGGCACTGGCCGGTGCGGTGGAGGCGGTCGAGCCGCCGGACAGCGGCGACGAGTATCACGGTGGGCCCTTCGCGGTGATCGGCATGGCCGCTCGGGTACCGGGCGCCGCCGACCTGGACGAGTTCTGGGAGGTCATCGCCGGTGCGCGCACCACGATGACCGAGCTGGACGAGGAGCGACTGCTCGCCGCCGGTGAATCCGCCGACCGGATCGCGGCACCCAACTATGTGCGCATCGCCGCGACAGTGGACGATATCGCCGGATTCGACGCCGACTACTTCGGCTTCACCGCCCGTGAAGCCCAGGTCACCGATCCGCAGCACCGCCTGCTGCTGGAATGCGCGGTGCAGGCTCTCGAACATGCCGGGTACGGCGGCGCTCCGCAACGCCCCCGCACCGGTGTGTTCGTCGGCGGCCTGCCCAGCAGCTATTTCCATCGGTACTTCGCCGACGATTTCACCCGGCTACCGTCCGCTCAGCACTATCAGGTCAAGGTCGGCAACGAACCCGACTTCCTGCCGACCTCCCTCGCCTACCGTCTGGATCTGCACGGACCGGCGGTCACAGTGCAGAGCGCGTGCTCCACCTCGCTGGTCGCGGTACATCTGGCTTGTCAGGCCATCGCGCGCGGCGAATGTGAGATCGCGCTGGCCGGCGGTGTAGCGATCCGGGTGCCCGACCAGGTCGGATATCTGCATCAGGACGGGATGGTCGCGTCCCCGGACGGGCACTGCCGCGCATTCGACGACGACGCGGCGGGCACCGTATTCGGCAACGGCGCCGGGGTGGTCGTGGTGAAACGGCTCGACGACGCGATGCGTGACCGCGACCGGATCTTCGCGGTGATCCGGGGCAGCGCCATCAACAACGACGGTGCGGCGAAGGTCGGCTTCACCGCACCGAGCATCGACGGTCAGGTCGAGGTCGTGCGCCGAGCGCACCGGGCTGCGGGCATCCGCGCCGCGGACATCGGTTATGTCGAGGCACACGGCACCGCCACCGCACTCGGTGACCCGATGGAGATCGCCGCACTGACCGAGGCTTTCGGTGGTCCGCGGGCGGACCGCTGCGAGGTCGGCTCGGTGAAGGCCAACATCGGCCATCTCGACACCGCGGCGGGCATCGCCGGATTCATCAAAACCGTGCTGGCGCTCGACAATGCGACACTGCCGGGGCTGGCCGATCTACGGCAGCCCAGCACCCGGATCCCCTGGGAGCACACCCCCTTCCGGGTGTCCGCGCAGACGCGCCCCTGGCCGGAGGGACGCGCACGCATCGCTACGGTGTCGGCCTTCGGCATCGGCGGTACCAACGCGCACGCGGTCCTGGAAGCGCCTCCGGCCCGCAGCACCGGGCAGCGGCCCGCGGAATGGTCCGGACTGTTCCGCTTATCCGCACGGACCGATGAGGCACTGCGGGAGCTGGCCCGGCGATATCTCGACCATCTCGACGGTCACCCGGATATCGCCCTCGAAGATATCTGCTACACCACCGGATTCGGACGTGCCCAGCATGTTCGGCGGCTGGCGGTGGTCGCCTCCTCGGTACCGGAACTGCGTGCGGCGCTGGCGGCCTATCTGCTGGCAGAGCCGGCCGCGACGCTGCTCGCCGGCGGGCCCGACATCGGCCCGGGCAGCTGCTGCCTGGTACTGGGTGATGCGCCGACCGACGGCATCGCGGAGTTCCTCGGCGCCTTCGCCTCCGACCCCGTTGTCGCCGAGGCCTGGCAGCAGGCACAGGCCGCGGCATCCGCTGCCGACATCGCCGAGGTACCCGAGGCCCTGTTGCACCAGTATGTACTGGCTCGGTTGTGGTCGGCCGGTGGATTGCGGTGGGAGTCGATCATCGGCTACGGCACGGGAGAATACGTCGCCGCGGCGCTGTCGGGTGCGATCGACCTGGCCACCGCGCTGCAGCGGGCAGTGTCCGGGGCTCCTGCCCTGACCGGTGCGGAGACGCGCGACGAGATTCGTCTCGGCTCGATGCTCGGCGGGCCGGAGGCCTGCGTTGCCGCCGTGGTGGCCGCGGGTAGCGCCGGGTTGCTGGTGCTGGGCGGCAGGAGTGACGACCGGGCCCGGCTGCGGCTGGCTGCCGATCGTCACGGCGCGCACACCGTGCTCGCCGCCGACGGCCCGCAGGACTTCGGGCGCACACTGGCACTCGCGGCGGCGACACTCTATGTACAGGGGCACGACATCTGCGTGCACCCGTGCGGGCCCTTCGCCATCGGAGCACGAATTCCGCTGCCCACCTACGCCTTCCAACGCTCGCGGTACTGGGTCGACACCGAACGCGCGACGCGCCCGCGAGGCCAGAGCGGCGACGATGTCGGACTGCCCGGGCGGCCGGTGGAACTGCCGCTGTCCGACGAGATCCGATACGAACGCGACTTCGCCTGCGATGCGCCCG
Source organism: Nocardia vermiculata NBRC 100427 (assembly GCF_001613265.1). GTDB lineage: Bacteria > Actinomycetota > Actinomycetes > Mycobacteriales > Mycobacteriaceae > Nocardia > Nocardia vermiculata. The sequence goes on along the minus strand of NZ_BDCA01000002.1, from coordinate 366,811 downwards.
GTTATGTGACTGATCACCGGCTGTTCGGCACCGCCGTGGTGCCCGGCGCGTCACATATCGCGATGGTGCTGGCGGCGGGTGCCAACCATATCGACGGCCCGTACGCGTTGCGCGACACGTTGTTCCTGAATCCGTTCGCCGTCTCCGATCACGGCCGCCGCCGCGCACAGCTGATACTGCGGCCCGCCGGTGGGAACTGGGACGTGACCCTGGTCGCAGCGGAGGAATCCGCGGCGTCGGCCACCGGTTCCGCGTGGCCCGCCCTGTTCCGCACCGTGCTGGAAAGCACACCGCCCGAGCCGGACTCGCCACTCACGGAACCGAATATCGATGCGATTCGCACCCGGTGCGCCGAGGAGTTGTCCGGCGACGAGTTCTACCGCGACGTGTGGGTCCCCGGGCTCGATACCGGCAACTCCTTCCACTGGATCGACACCATCTGGCGCGGTGACAACGAGGCCCTGTGCCGGACAGTGCTGCCCGACGGAGTGGATCCCGGCCCGGAACCGATGCATGCCGGGTTGGTGGAGGCCGCCTTCCAGGTACTCAACAGCTGCTGGAAGTACGACAACGCCGCGCTGCGGGCACAGCAGAACATCTATGTGCCCTTCAGTATCGACCGCTACTATTTCGCCGGCCGCCGCACCGAAGGGCCGCTGTGGATTCACGCGCGGCTGATCGGCGGGCACGGTGCGGGCGACGAGGCCTTCACGGCGCAGATCCGGATGTACAGCGCCACCGGAGAATTGGTGGTGGCCGTCGACGGGTTCGAATCGCGGCGGATCAGCCGGGCCCGGGTCGAACGTGCGCTGGCGCACAAGGCTGCCGACGTCACTCATGAACAGCACTGGCAGCGCACCGGCGATGCACCGGAGGGTGCGGCGGACCTGTCGCTACTGGTCGTCGACGACGACGCGGCCCGGTTGAGCCGCTTCGCCGCCCGCCTGCGCGCCCACCGTATTCCGGCGGTCACCGTGCTGCTCGGCACCGACAGCGCCCCGGTGAGTTCCGGTATCACCTATGCGGTCTCCTCGTCACCGGCCTACTCCGCGTGGCTGCGAGATCTCGGCACCCGCGGTCACCGTGGGTTCGTCGATCTGCGCGGACTCTCGCCGCTCGTGTCCGAGACCGGAACCGGGGCGTATGTGGATGCCGCTGCCGAATACTGTGCCGCCGCGGTCGCGCCACTGACAGAACTGGCTGCCGCGGGAGTCCGGGTCTGGTGGCCGACCCGCGGGGCCCAGGCGGTGCTAGGCGACGCCGATGTCGTCGATCCGGCAGCGACGATGCGGTGGGGCATCGCCACTGTGGTGCGCCGCGAATTCCCGGAACTACTCTGCAGCATGGTCGATCTGGACGACGACGGCGACGCCTTGGATCGGTTCGTCACCGAGCTCCGGTGCTGGTCGCCGGAGCTGCGGGTCGCCTACCGGGGCGGACAGCGCTATGTGGCACGGCTGCGGCGCGCGCAGCCGGGGCCCGAGGTCACCATTCGCGCCGACCGCAGTTATCTCGTCACCGGCGGACTGCGGGGGATCGGCCCGCGAGTGGCGCAGGCACTGGCGGAACAGGGGGCCCGGCACCTGATTCTGCTCGGCCGCACTGCCCCCGATCCCGAGACCGAACGTCTGCTGGAGGATATCCGGGCCCTCGGCGCCTCGGTGACGGTCCACACCGCCGATATCTGTGCACAGCCGTTGCACGACGTCGTCGGCACCGCACCCCATCCGCTGGGTGGCATCGTGCATGCGGCCGGCGTCCTGGACGACGCCACCATCGGTGGCCTGGACGCGCGTCGTTTCGCGCGGGTGCTGGCGCCCAAGGTGGGTGGTCTGCGCGCGCTGAGCGAAATCATCGGTCCCGACACCGATTTCGTGGTGTGCTTCTCCTCCTTGACCGCGACCATCGGCGCCGGTGGACAGGCCAACTATGCCGCCGCCAACGCCTATCTCGACGGATACGCCTCCGTGCTGCGCGCCCGCGGAGTCACTGCGACCGCGATCGCCTGGGGGCCGTGGGGGGAGATCGGAATGGCGGCCCGGCTCGATGCCGGCGAACGCGAACGCGCCCGGTTGCGCGGCTACCGCCCGCTGTCACCCGACCAGGGGCTTCGGCTGCTGCTCGGAAATCTGCACGCCGGCGGTGCCACGGTGGTCGCCGCCGACCTGGACTGGCCCAAACTGGCCGCGGCAGCGGGTGCGGACCCGTGGTACGGCACGTCGGCCGCGGCGGCACCGGTGGACGCCGGACCGAAGGCCGCGCTACGGGAGCGAGTGCTCGCCGGTGCGCGCACCGGGCGCGGCGAACTCGTGCGCGAACTGGCGGCTGCCGAAGTCAAAGCGGTGCTGGGGCTCGATGCCGCGCATCTGGTCGATCCCGAAGCGGGTTTCACCCAACTCGGCATGGATTCGCTGGCGGTGGTCGAGTTGCGGTCGCGCCTGCAGGACGGCTTCGGTGTCGCACTACCGGCGACCTTCGGCTTCGACTACCCGAGTATCGACAAGGCGGCCGAGCATCTGCTGGCGCTTCTCGAATCCGAGAATGCCCCGGAAACCGGCTCGAACGGATCCGTGCCCCAGGCGCCGGCCCGACCACCCGAGTTCGGCCCGCCCGAGGCCGAGGATCCGATCACTGCCGAGGATCCGATCGCCGCCGAACTGGCTCTGCTCGAGGCGGCATTACACGACGACGCACAGTGGTGAGCGAGATGACCGCAGCACGTTCCGAATCACAAGAGCAACGCATTGCGGCGGCACTGCGAGCCGCCCGCGAGCGGCTGAGCGAACCGCGCCCCGCGGAACCGATCGCCATCGTCGGAATCGGGTGCCGTTTTCCGGGCGGCATCACCGGGCCGGAGAGCCTGTGGGATGTGGTCGCCGGGGGCGTCGATGCCACCGGCGAACAGCCCGCGGATCGCTGGGACGTGCGCCGTTACTACGACCCGGACCCGGATAAGCCCGGCACGATCTACACGACTCGCGGCGGATTCCTCGACTCCGTCGACACGTTCGACGCCGAGTTCTTCGGTATCTCGCCGCGGGAAGCGCATGCCATGGATCCCCAGCAGCGGTTGCTGCTCGAGATCGCCTGGGAAGCCCTGGAGAACGCCGGCATCGCGCCGCGGCGGCTGCGCGGATCCGATACCGGACTGTTCGTCGGATTCAGCTGGCGGGACTACGACCGGGTGGCCGTCGCGAACATTCCGGAAGCGATGAGTGCCTATGCGGGCCTGGGGAATACCCCGAGTATCGCGGTGGGCCGGGTGGCGTACGCACTGGATCTGCACGGACCCGTCTCGCTGGTCGACACCGCGTGCTCGTCCTCGCTGGTGGCCGTGCATCAGGCGGTGCAGAGCCTGCGCAACGGTGATTGCACCACCGCCCTGGCCGGGGGTGTGAACCTGATCCTCTCACCGCTGTCCACCATGTTCTGCTGCCGGATCCGCGCCCTGTCGCCGGACGGACGCTGCAAGACCTTCGATGCCACTGCCGACGGCTACGGCCGCGCCGAGGGATCGGGGCTGGTGGTACTCAAACGACTGTCACAGGCCCGGCGGGACGGCGACCGGATCTACGCGGTGATCCGCGGCTCCGCGGTCAATCACGACGGCCGGACCGGTGGGCTGACGGTCCCCAACGCGAGCGCCCAGCAGGCGGTGGTCCGGGCCGCGTTGAGTGCGGCGAAGGTCGAACCCGCGCAGGTCGGTTACATCGAGGCGCACGGTACCGGGACCGCGCTCGGTGATCCCATCGAAATCGGGTCCCTCAACACGGTATTCGGCGCCGACCGCCCACCGCTGTGGGTCGGATCGATCAAATCGAACTTCGGGCATGCGGAGACAGCGGCCGGTGTGGCCGGCCTGATCAAGGCCGCCCTGGCGGTTCAGCGGGGCGCGATCCCCGCGACTCTGCATGTCCGGGAGCCGAATCCGCGGATCGATTGGGCCGCCGGTGCCGCTCGGGTGGCGACCGAAACCACACCGTGGCCGGCCGACACCCGGATCGCGGGGGTGAGCTCATTCGGCTTCAGCGGCACCAACGCCCACGTGGTGCTGGAACAGCCACCGGCCTCTACCCCTGTCACCGTTGTCGCGGAGCCGTCGGGGCTGCTCACACTGTCCGCACGCAGCGAGGCGGCACTGCGCGAGCATGCGGCCCGATTCTCGGTCGTCGCGCGAGCCACGGAGCCAGAGGACCTCGAATCGGTGTGCGCCACCGCGAATCTCGGCCGCGACGGCTTCGAGTACCGGGTGACCGTGGTTGCCGGAAGCGGTGCCGTGCTGGCGAACGGTTTGGACTGCTATACCGCCGGGCAAGCGCATCCGGCGGTGACGACGGGGCATGTGCCACGCGGAGGTGTGGTTCGTCCCGCGCTGTTGATCGGACATCGCGGCCCCGGCGTGGAACCGCTCGAGCAGGCGAGCTATGCCGGATCCCCGGCCTTCCGTGCGGCGGTCGACGAATGCCTGGCCGCCACCGTATCCCGGGAGGGCTTCCGGACGGCGCTGTTCACCGGGCTCGCCCCCAACCAGGCGCAGCGTGTTCCGGGCCTGGCCGATGCGCTGTCGTTCGTGCATCGTTACGCGGCGGTTCGACAATTGGAGGCGCTCGGGCTGCGCCCGACCGCGATCCTCGGCGTCGGGGTCGGCGAATATGTCGCGGCCGCGGTGTCGGGGGTGCTGGAACCCGGTGCGGCGCTGCGGGCATCGGTGTCGCCCGCGGTGCTGGTGCCCGAGGGCGCGGTGGCTCGCACCACCGATCGCGAGGTGCTCGACGCGGTGCTGACCGAAACCGGAGCGCAGGTCTGCGGGCAGATCGGCGACCGGTATCTGCTGCGCACCGCGGTCGCCGGTCGGGAGGCGCTGCTCGAGCGGTTGCGCGCCGCCGGCGTGCCGGTCACCACCCATGCCGACCTGCGGGATCGACTGGGTGCCGGACTGTCGGACCTGGATGTTTCCGCAGCGCCGGAATGCACCGTGCTCTCCCCGCACACCGGCCTGAGGCTCGGCACGGAGGCTGCCACCGCCGAGTACTGGTCCGCGCGCCCGCTGTGGCCGGCCGCACTGGAGCAGGCCCTCGACAGTCTGGGCGAGCTGGGGTGCACCACGCTGGTCGACGTGGCCGGTGCCGAACTGAGCGACCTCGCCGCGGCGAGGCTCGGCGGCAACCTCTCCCGGGTCACCACCGGCACCACCCGTACCGAACTGGTCCGGGCCGTCGCGGGCCTGTTCGCCGTCGGCGCTGTCGACGACCTGCGAGATCTGCACGGTGCCGACTACCGGCGAATCACCCTGCCCACCTACCCCTTCCAGCGACGACGGTTCTGGATCGATGCCGCGGCCAGTATCGGTGGTGCTGCGGCCGGCCTGGTGGATGTGCTCGCCGCACCGACGGCTGTGCACGATATCGCCGCGACCGCAGCGCCGAAACAGGTTGTGTCCGAGGATCTTGCCGCCGGCGGTGAGGGTGCCGTGCCCGTCGGAGTTCCCGGCGGTGCCGCGGTCGCCGGCCCGGAACCCGCTCACGGCGCCGACGACGGGGACGGGGGCGCGCCGTCCACGGTGCCGGTGGACCGTGAGCTCTCGGACGCCGAGCTGTTCCTGCTGCGCCGCCGGGTCGGCAGCGTGGTGACGGCGAGTATTCGTCAGGTCTTCGAGATGTCGGATACGGACCCGCTGGACCCGCACATACCGCTGCAGGAACTCGGATTCGACTCGCTGATGGCGATCGAACTGCGCAGCGTCCTGGGCCGGGCTCTGCAAGTCCCGGTGGAGGCCGCATTCGCATTCGAATTCCCTACCGCCACCGCGCAGACAGCCGAGCTGACCGCACGGCTGGCCGCCGCACCGGGTGAATCGGACCCCACCATTTCCGGTGAGTTTGCTGCGACCGCACCACCGGAACCCGTGCCGGTGGCTCCGTCCGCGGTAGCCGCCCCGGACCCCACCATCACCATGACGCGCACCCGATTGGACGGTGTGAGCGATGCGGATTTGATCGCTGTTGCCCGCGCGGAAGTGGCTGCCCTGGAAGAGGTACTGCGTTGACCCCGCCCACAACCCACCCCGCCGATTCGGCCGGCGACGGTAGCGATGCCCTGCGTAGTGCCATCGCCGCCCTGCGCACAGCCCGTGGTGCGCTCGAGCGGCGCAGCGAACCGGTGGCCGTCATCGGCGCGGGATGCCGGTTGCCCGGCGGCGTCGACTCCCTGGACGGCTTCGCGGAATTCTTGCGCGCGGGCGGTGACGGTGTCGTCGACGTCCCCTCCGACCGCTGGGATCACGAACAGTACTTCGACCCCGAGCCCGATACGCCGGGGCGCTCCTACATCGCGAAGCTGGGTGCGCTCAGCGATATCGGCAATTTCGACGCGGCATTCTTCGGGATCTCCCCGCGCGAGGCCGAGGCGATGGACCCGCAGCAACGCCTGCTGCTGGAGATCGCCTGGGAGGCGCTCGAACACGCGGCGATACCTCCGGAAAGCCTGCGGGGCAGCCGTACCGGCGTATTCGTCGGCATGTGCCCCAACGATTACGGCGCGGCGGCGACCGACCCGGGGGTGCTCGACATCTACTCCGCGACCGGACTGGCACCGTCGGTGGCAGCCGGGCGGATCTCCTACCATCTGGGACTGAGCGGTCCGGCCCTGGTGGTCGACACCGCCTGTTCGTCCGCGCTGGTCGCGTTGCATCTGGCGGTACAGAGCCTGCGGGCGGGCGAGTGCGATCTGGCGCTGGTCGCGGGGGTGAATCTCATCGTGTCACCGCACTCGATGATCTCGATGTCCAAACTGCGTGCCCCCTCGCCGAGCAATCGGTGCGCGCCGTTCGCCGCCGCCGCGGACGGGCTGGTGCGCGGTGAGGGGTGCGGCGTCGTCGTGCTGAAACGCGAATCGGTGGCCCGGTCGGACGGCGACCGGATCCTGGCGACCGTCGTGGGCACAGCCGTCGACCAGGACGGCCGCAGCAACGGCCTGACCGCGCCCAACGGCGCCGCCCAGGAGCAGGTGCTACGGGATGCGCTGCGCGCCGCGAAACTCGACGCCGGCCGGATCGACTACATCGAAGCCCACGGCACCGGCACACCACTCGGTGACCCGATCGAATTGCGCGCTCTGGCCGCGGTGTTCGGTGCCGGCCGGGACCGCCCCCTGCCGGTCGGCTCCGCGAAGAGCAATCTGGGACATCTCGAGCCCGCCTCGGGGATCGCGGGACTGCTCAAGGCGATCACCGTGGTCCGGGATCGGATCATCCCGCCCACTCTGCATTTCGACGCACCGAATCCACTGGTGGACTGGGACCGGATGCCGGTGGTGGTGCCGGTCGACACGCAGACCGTGGCCGGGACCGAACCGGTGTACGCCGGGGTGAGCGCGTTCGGGTTCAGCGGCACCAATGCACACGCCATCGTCACCGGGCCGCAGGTCGCCGACCCCGCCACCGATGCGGAACCGGTACCCGAACCGGAGCCGGCCCGGGAGCTGCTGGTGCTGCCGCTGTCGGCCGCGACGGAGCCGGCCCTGCGCGACGTCGCACGCAGCTGGGGGCAGCACCTGACCGACACCAGCACCCAGCAGTGCCGTGACCTGTGCTTCACCGCGTCGCGTCGCGCCGCACTCGAGCACCGCGCCGTGGTGATCGGCGAAACCCCGGCCGCGCTGCGACGCGGTCTCACCGCGATCGCCGAGGGCCGCGACCGGTCCGGGGTGATTCGCGGGCGCCGCGCCGAGACGGGCCCGCTGGTCTTCGTCTTCGCCGGGTTCGGCGGGCACTGGGCCGGAATGGGCGCGCAACTGATGGCCGACCATCCGGTCTTCGCTGCGGCGGTGCGGCGGTCTGCCGCGGCATTCGAGCCATATCTCGACGTCGATCCGGCGCAGTTGCTCGCGGACGGTGAGTCCGACGGCGGCAGAATCGATCTCGCCCAGCCGATGTCGTTCGCCGTGCAGGTCGCCCTGACGGAACTGCTTGCCGCTCGAGGGCTGCGCCCGGATGCCGTGATCGGACACAGTGTCGGTGAGATCGCGGCCGCGCAGGTGGCCGGCGCGTTGAGCCCGGACGATGCCGCCGCGATCATCTATCACCGCAACATCGCATTGCGCGCGATCGAAGGCACCGGCGGCATGCTCTCGGTGCCGATCGGTGTGACCGAACTGGACGAGTGGCTCGACCGGGTCGAGGGTGACTTCGATGTGGCCGCGGTGAACGGGCCGGCGCAGGTGGTGGTGTCGGGCGCGGTGACCGACCTGGATCGGCTGGAGAAGGCACTCACCACGGCCGGACACGACCCGCGACGAGTGAAGATCGAGTCGGCGGCACACAGCCGGCAGCTCGAACCGCACCTGGCCGGTTTCGCCGAGCGTATCGAGGCAGTGCGCGCACTGCCGGACGGCCGCGCGGCATTCCTGTCCACGGTCGAGGCCGGGTATCTGCCCACCGGCGCCTTGGACGCCGGGTACTGGGTCCGCAATCTGCGCAGTACCGTCCGGCTCGACGCCACGGTGGCGCAGGTGCTGGCGGACGGTCCGGCCACCTTCGTCGAAATCGGCCCCAACCCGGTGTTGGTCGACGCGATTCGCGCCCGGATCGAGACCTCGAATACGCCCGGGCTGGTCGTCGGATCGCTGCAGCGCAACGGTTATGCCCGCCGGGACCTCCTCGAACTGCTCGCCCGGCTGTATGTGCACGGGGTGCCGGTCGACTGGGCGGCCGCGGGGGTGCGGGGCCGCATCGCCGACCTGCCGTCGTATCCGTGGCAGCACAAGCGTTTCTGGGCCCGGTCGGACTGGGATACGGGCGCGGCTGGTACCGGTATCCAGGCGGTCGTGGAATCGTCGAGCAGTGGTGAACGCATCCTGCAACGCACGGTGGACCCGATCCGCTCGCCGTGGTTGCTCGACCACGCGGTCGGCGATACACCGGTCGCGGCCGGTGCCTGGTTGGTGAATCTCGCCGCCGCCGCGCGCGGGCAGCACGGTTTCGGTCCGGGCTGCCACTTCACCGACATTCACTTCGAGCGGGTCCTGACCCTGTCCGCGGACAGGGTGCGCTCGGTGCAAGTTGTGCTGCGCGAGGACGAATTCCGGATCTGCGCGCCGAGCGGCGAGACCGGCGGCGCGGCGACCGTGTGGACCGAACACGTGCGGGGCCGGATCGCAGCGTCGGCGCCGGCCGAGCGGGCCACGGACGACGGGGGGCTCGCGACGGCACAGCGGCTCTGCGCCGACCCGAGTGACCCCGGCGAGCTGTATGCGGCCTATACCCGCAACGGCACCCGGTACGGGCCGGCGTTCCGCACGGTGACGCAGTTGTGGTGCGGCGCCGGTCAGGCGCTGGGCCGGGTGAGCGCCGCGCCCGGTGCTCGTGACGACGAACAGGGTGTCGTGATCGCGGCGGTGCTGGACGGTTGCTTCCAGGTCGTCGGCGCTCTCGCCGGTGAGGAACTGTTCCTGCCGTCGGCCGTCGGCCGGCTCGATATCACCGACCGGATACCCGCTCAGGTGTACGCGCATGTGCACAACTACGCCCGCGACGGCCGGTTGCAGACCGCCGACCTCGACATCTACGCCGACGACGGTTCTCTCGTAGCGACGGTCCGCGACCTCACCGCAACCCGAGTCGACCACGCGGACCCCGGCTCCGCGGCCGCGGTGCTCGCCATCGACTGGCAGCGGCAATCGCGCTCCGAAACGGCCCGCTTGGCGGGGCGTTGGCTGGTGGTGGGTGCGTCCGAACCCGGTGACGGGTCCGCATACTCGGCGACACAGCTGGCGGCACACCTCGTGGCGGCGGGAGCCGCTGCCGCGTCGGGTGACGGCTGGTCCGGGACCGCGGCCGCGGTGCACGGTGAGCCCGCCGATCATGTCGTCTACCTCGCCGGTGCGGAACCCGATCCGGCCGGATTCACCGATCTCGCCGGCCTGCTCGAGCTGACTCGTGCCCTGGTGGACGCGGATCCCGCTCCGCGCCTGTGGGTCGTCACACGAGGTGGACAGGCCGTGGCGGACGAATGCGTGGATCCCTGGCATGCGGCCCTGTGGGGTTTCGGCACCGCACTGGCGGCCGAACATCCGGAATTGCGCACCACGCTGATCGATCTGGCCGCCGACGCCGGTGCCGATGCCGACGACGCGGCCGATCTGATCGCCGAGCTGGCCGACGGTGCCGAACGCCATACGGCGCTGCGTCCCACCGGTCGTTTCGTGCCCCGCCTCGACCGGGTGTCCCTGGACCCGCACGCGTCGGTGGTCACCGCGGGGGATCGCGCCTTCGGGGTGGAGATCGAGGAGCCCGGACGGCTGCAGACACTCACCTTGCGTGGACGTCCCCGGCCGCAGCCGGGCCCGGGCCAGGTCGTGCTCGAGGTGGCGGCGGCGGGCCTCAACTTCGCCGACGTCATGTGGGCCATGGGCTTTTTCACCGATCCCGATCGGGCCGACGTGCCGCTGGGGTCGGAGTGCGCGGGTACGGTCGTCGCGGTCGGGGCCGAGGTGGAGTCGGTACGAGTCGGCGACACCGTGTTCGCGGTGGCGTTGAACTGTCTGGCCACACATGCGCTCGCCGAGGCCGCACTGGTCTTCCCGTTGCCGGCCACCATGGCGCCGGTCACCGCCGCTGCCTTGCCGACTGCCTACACCACCGCGGTGTACGCGCTGGAACAGCTCGCCCGAATCCGTGCGGGTCAGCGCATCCTGATCCATTCCGCTTCCGGCGGTACGGGTCTGGCGGCGATCGCGGTGGCCCGGCGGCACGGACTCGAGGTCATCGCCACCGCCGGCACCGAGGACAAACGCGAATATCTGCGCACGCTCGGTATCGACAACGTCTTCGATTCGCGCAGTACCGATTTCGAACGGCAGGTGCTGGAACTCACCGGCGGTCACGGGGTCGAGGTGGTACTCAACTCGCTGACCGGCGCCGCCGCGGAAGCCGGTCTGCGCACCGTGGCCGCCGACGGGGTCTTCCTCGAACTCGGTAAACGCGACATCTACGGGGCGGGACGGCTGCCGCTGGAGTACTTCAAACGCCGCATCACCTATGCGGCGGTCGATATGGCGGGCATCCACCGCGAGCGACCGGAGGTTTTCGCGGAACTGCTGCACCACACCATGGGTCGGGTCGTCTCGGGCGAGCTGCCGGTGCTGCCGGTCCGGTCCTACCCGATCGCCGCGGCCGCCGAGGTCTTCCGCACCATGAGCACCGGTGCGCACATCGGCAAGCTGGTGCTGGTCACCGACGGCGCCGCGACCACCGAGATCGTGCGTGGCGCGGCACAGGATCTGGGTGAACCCGGATGTCACCTGATCAGCGGTGGTCTGGGCGGACTCGGCCTGGAGCTCGCGCGCACCCTGATCGACCGGGGGAGCACGCATATCGTATTGCTGGCTCGGCGCGACCCCGATGCCGGCGAGCAGGCCGTCATCGACGAGTTGAACGATGCGGGGCCGCGGGTCTCGGTCGAGCGGGCCGATGTCGCAGACGCCGAACAGGTCCGGGAGGCGGTGGGCCGGGCCCGGTCCCGCGTCGGGCCGGTGCGGGGCGTCTTCCATCTGGCCGCTGTGCTGCGAGATGCGGTGCTGACGAACCAGGACTGGGCCAAGTTCGAAACTGTCCTGCGGCCGAAAGCACTGGGCGCCTGGAACATTCATCGCGCGGTGGCCTCTGATCCGGTCGACTTCTTCGTGCTGTACTCCTCCACCGCGACGGTCCTGCCCTCGGGCGGTCAGCTGAACTATGCCGCGGCCAACGCGTTCCTCGACGGCCTCGCCCACTACCGGCGCAGCCAGGGGATGGCCGCGACCGCGGTGGCCTGGGGTCCGTTCCGTGACACCGGCCTCGCCGCCCGCAGCGCTGCCACCGACGACTATCTGGCGGGACGTGGAATCCATACGCTGACACCGGCGGCCGGATTCTCGGCGTTGGAGCACATCCTCGACGACGGCCGTCCCCGGGCTGCTGTGATCGGCCTCGACGCGGACGCGTGGCTGGCCGCGCACCCGTTCACCAGGGCGGTGCCGCTCTACGAATCGCTGCGTGCCGGTGGTTCCGGCGGGACCGCGGCCTACGCCGACCAGCTGCGTCTCATGCCAGTCGAACAACGCGACATCGCACTGCTGGAGTTGCTGACGACCCGGACCGCGGCGGTGTTGCGGATCGATCCGGAGGAGATCGACGCGGCCACACCGTTTCTGGAACTCGGGATGAGCTCGCTGGCGCTGCTGGAGTTCAAGAACGGACTGGCGGCGGCCCTGGGAATCGAGCTGCCCGGCGCGGTGCACTGGGAACATCCCACGGTGCGGGCGATGCACCGCTATCTGTCCGGCCGTCTGCGAGAGGACGACTCGGCTCGATGAAGGTCTACCTGCACGGCATCTCCTATGCCGTCGGCGCGCGTGAGCCGATCGATACCCTGGCGCCGCTGCGCGAGGAACCCGATGTGCTCCGGGACATGTACGGCCTCGGGCTGCACCACTACTGCCGGTCCGAGCGGACGCCGCTGCAGCTGGCCGCCGAGGTCGTCGCCGAAACCCTTGCGCAGGTGCCGGTCGGCGCGGCCGAGATCGATCTGCTGGTGTATGCCTCCTCGAGTCCGGAGACGGGAGCACTCGCCGGCGGCGAATTCCTGCGCTTCTGCGAGCGATTCGGCCTCACCGGAGCCACACCGATCGGAGTGACTCTCGCGGAGTGCGCGAATTTCGGTAGCGCGTTGCGGATCGCGCACAGTCTGGTAGCGGCCGGTTCGGCCCGCAACGTGCTGGTGGTGACCGCGGACGCCTGTCCCGATCCCTACGCCCGCATTCTGCGCGATGCGTTGTCGGTGCTGAGCGACGGGGCCGCCGCCTGCCTGGTCACCTCCACCGCACCGTCCCGAATCGAGGTGCTGGGTTCGAATCAGGGCACCAACCAGCTGATCCGCATCGCCAAGGGGCCCGGGCTGGCCGGGCTGACCAAACGTGGGTTGTCGCGTGCGGTGGCCGACATGCTCGATCGCGCCGGGGTCCAGCGCGAGGACGTGCGGCGCATCATCGCCAACAACGTCAACGGCGAGGCGGTGCGGTTCATGGCCGAATGCGCGGGGCTCGACCACGACCTGTGCTACCTGGACAACCTGGCCGATTATGCGCACGTGCATTCCGCCGACAACCTGATCAATCTGCAAACCTACCTGGAGGACGGCGTCGCGCCGGGGGAGATCGTCATGACCATCAGCCACGGGTTCGGAACCTGGGGTGTCGCACTGTTGAGGATCGGCTGACATGCTCGCATACGTATTCCCCGGTCAGGGGTCCCAGTTCCCCGGTATGGGCGCAGCGCTCGCAGGCGACTACGCGATCGCTCGCGAAACCTTCGACACGGCCGATGCGGCACTGGATTTCGGGCTGAGCGCACTGTGTTTCGACGGCGCCGCCACGGAGCTGTCCCGCACCGAGAACGCACAACCGGCCATACTCGCTACCAGTGTCGCGGCCTACCGCGTGCTGGTGCAGCAGACCGGGTGTGCACCCCTGGTGGTCGCCGGCCACAGTCTCGGTGAGATCACCGCGCACGTATGTGCCGGAAGTCTGGATTTCGGTGCCGCACTGCGACTGGTGCGGCGGCGCGGCGAACTGATGCAGGCGGCGGTGGCGCCGGGCGAGGGCGCGATGGTGGCCGTGATGGGCCTGTCGGCAGCCGAGGTGGACGAGATCTGCGTCGCTGCAGCGCAATCCGAGATCGTCGCGGTTGCCAACTACAACGGTGCCGGTCAGCTGGTCGTATCCGGCCAGGGCGGCGCCGTCGCGCGGGCCCGTCAGCTGGCCACCGAGGCCGGAGCCCTCACCCGTGAACTCGATGTCAGCGCACCGTTTCACTGTGCCCTGATGGCGCCGGCGGCGGCGTCCTTGCGTGCCGAGCTCGTGCGGACCACCTTCGATTCCCCGCGAATTCCGGTAGTGGACGGTACGTCCGGCCGGTGGGACGGAGGCGCGGCTGATCCGGTGGAACTACTGTCCGCCCAGGTGTGCGCGCCGGTGCGCTGGGATGCGGTGATGGACGGGCTGGCTGCGCATGGTGTGCGGTATGTGATCGAAGTGGGGCCCGGTGCGCGCCTCACCTCGATGCTGCGCCGGGCGCACCGGGGCATCCACACCGCCCGGTTCGGCGAGCCCGCGGACCTCGAGGCCGTCGCGGGCCTGCTGGAGGATTTACCACACCTGCGTCACGAACTCGGCTATTGGCGGCACGGCCCGGACGGTGACCTGATCGCGTCGGACGCATCGGAAATCGTCTGGGCCGCAACCGGCGTGACGGAAGCGGTGACCGACGACGGATGGACGACCCGCCCGGACGGTTCCCGGATGCACCGTTACGGCGCGATGGGAGTGATCGATGCCGACGGGACGCTGCGGCGGTTCGACCCGGCTGCCTGGTCGCCGCGCGCGGACGGCGCCTACGTGCGTGCGGACGGGACCGCACTGGTGCATCCCGGGGGCGGCGACCACGCCCTCGTACCGGAGGAGTGGACGGTCGATGCCACCGGCACCATGCGCCGGAGCGATGGTTCCCAGGTGATCTTCGCCGACGGTGACGAATGGAGTTTCACGGGCTGAACCCGTTCATACAGTCGTATTGACGACATCCTCATACGGTCGTATTGTCAATCTCATACGAACGTATGAGGAGGGTTGCCGTGTTTCGAGTGATCGAAGTGCTCGGCTTGGCCGCACCACTACTGGGAGCGGCCATGGTGCTCTACTACCGGCGCCGGCTGGGTAGGGCCTTCGGGCCCGCCGCCTTCGCGTCGGTCCTGGCGGTGCTGGGCTCGCTGACCGGGCTGATCACCGGCAAGGCGATGTGGTTCGGGCCGGGCGGGATGGAAGCCGTCACCCATCGCATGGAATTCGGTGCGGGAGTGCGCAATCTGTTGCTGGTCGCCGCCTGGGCGCTGTTGCTGATCGCTGCGTTGCGTCGCCCCGCACGCCGGGACCTCGCCCGATGAGCGCGGGAGCGGTCTTCGCTGCCGGTGAGACAGGGGTACTCGTGCTGGCTGCGATCTCGGTACTCGCGGGCCTGCGGCTGGCCCGCGAGTACCGCATCGTGGGCTGGTCGTTGATCGGCGCGGCATTGCTGTGGCTGTGTGCCGAGGTCCTGCGGCTGCTTCAGCTCGAAGCGATCCTGCCCGCGCTGTCCGGAGCCGAGCACGAATCGGCCCGCATGCTGGTCGGCCTGCTGGGCGATGCGGTCTACTTCGGGGTCGGTGGCATCGCGGTGGTGCTGTTGTTCTTCGCCGTGGTGGTGCAACGTTCCTCGGCGGGCGACGGCCGGCGAGAGCCGACGGCGGTGGCACGGCACCTGGGGGAGCGGGCTTGGCACTACTATCGGGTTCGCCAGGAGTGGGAGAGGAGTCGACGCGGTGGGCGCTGAGCAGACGGCCGCGGCCGCCGCGGCGGATCGACGGCACCAGCTGCTCGACCGGCTTGCCGATGTCATCGCCGAGAGTGGGATCGAGGGCGTGAGTATCCGCACCCTCGCTACCCGCGCCGAGGTCTCGATCGGGACCGTGCAGTACTACTTCTCCACCAAAGACGAACTGCTGCACCGGGTGTGGGAGTACGTCCGGGACGAGGCGACGCAGCGCTTCGATGCCGGGGCCGTCGCGACGCTTCCACCGCGCGAACGGCTCGCCCGCCTGGTCGAACTGCTCGTCGCTCCCACGAGCGACGACCGGCTGGCGCGGGTGTGGCTGGCGCTGGTTGCTCGCGCGGCACACGATGACGACATCGCGGCGTTGCACCGCGGGCAGTGGCAGCGCACCGAGAATCTGATCGCGCGCGCACTGGTCTCGGCAAATCCGGCTCGTTCCGGCGAATCGGGCGATGCGGCAGCCGAATTGCTGGCGTTGGCCGACGGCCTCACGCTCGCGGTGCTGACCGAACCCGAACGGATGCCGCCCGGCCGGGCCCTGCGGATCGCGCGGCAGTGGACCGAACGTTGGGTGGACACATCCGGACAGCCGCCGACCGCACTGACTCCGTCGGTGTCAGTGCACTCGGGAGGAGTCCGGGATCAGCCGCCCGGCCTCGACCAGGATGCGTAACGCCGCGCGCCGCCGCGGGCATTCGTCGGTACGGCAGGCGCGATGCATCTGCATGATCTCGTGAGCCTTCCCGGGAGTGAGGTCGAGCGGTTCCATCCAACAGGTACTGAACATATCCACGTGCTCCGCGCCCTCCTCGAACCCTGCCTGCCCCTGCCGTCGGCGGACCGAAGGCTTTGCAACGAGGTTATGCCGATGCATTCATAGTCCGGAATGTGCCGAACGGACCGAATATTGGTAATTTCGGACGGTGATCGGATTCGGTACGTCTTCCGGAGTGTTGCCTCGCGGCAGTGTCAGTGTGCGCATGATGGTCGGTGCCGGACAGGCGCGCGGATTGGACGACACCCTGCTTTTGTCGGGGACCGGAATCGAGCCCGCAGATCTGGCCGATGAAGAACTTCGCATTTGGCCGGAGCAGGAATTTGCGGTAGCGCGCAATCTGATCCGCGCGGTCGGTGACCGTCCAGGCCTCGGGGTGGAAACCGCGGCGGAGGCCTCCCTCGGCAAGGCCGGGCTCGTCGGGTTGGCAGCCCTGGCCAGCGCCACCATGCGCGATGTGCTCAACATTGCCGTCCGATATCAGGCACTGGTTTCGGTGGCGGCGCACTACTCGCTCGACGAATCCGGTGACGATGAGGTCGCGCTGGTCGCGGACGGTTCTGCGATCCCTTCCGACCTGCGTGGATACTTCGTCGAACGGGAGGTGGCGCTGATCTTCGTCGCGGGTCGCGCCCTGGACGTCGAGATTCCGGCGGTGCGCCTGGAACTCGATCTGGATGCCGAGCGTGCGGCCGCGTTGCGGGAGGTCGCACAGGGCACACCGGTGCTCAGTGGATGTGACCGCACGGCGCTGGTACTGCCACGATCGTTCCTGGAACTGCGCATGCCGCATGCCGACGCGCATACCGCGAGCCTGATCGAGCGACAGTGCCGGGAAGCGTTGCAGGTCCTGCTCGAGAGCGGTTGGAAGTTGTCGACGGTGGTGCGGGAGCGGCTGCTGCGTGAACCGGGCACGGTGCCTTCGATGGCCGAAGTGGCCGCTGAGCTGCACATCAATGTCCGTACCCTGCGTCGTCAGCTCTCCGCCGAAGGGGCCAGCTTCCGTGGGCTGCTCAACACTGCCCGCGAGGGCGCGGCCTCGGAACTGTTGCGCGCGGGGGCGACGGTGGAGGATGTGGCCCGCCGGCTGGGCTATGCAGAGACCGCGAATTTCACCCATGCTTTCACTCGGTGGATGGGGATGTCGCCGCGTGCTTATCGACAGTCGCTGACCCGCGACCGTTAGCCCCGGCACATTACCGCGGTGAAGTTTCGGCTTTTCCGGAGCCGTCAGGAATATGAATCGACGCGTTTCAGATGGCTGTGCCGTGGTTGCACTTTTTACATTCGCAATATGGCGAAAGCGTGCCGGCGAATTGCGGAGACTCGTACATTCCTCGCATTGCCGGTCTCGATCGCGAGGAATCACCACGCCTCGGCCCTTCGGGGTGATCTCCGCGGTCGCCGGTGCTCGCGTGTCCGGCGCGGGTGGTGCCGTGGGCCCCTGTCGGCTCGGGCGGTTGTGGTCCGGGCGGGTGGTGATCGGCACGTGAATCCGAACACCTTGGTATTTTTCTAGTAAAATACTTGCTAACCTTTCCTGGTGCCGCCTGCTTCTCCCGTCGAGTCCTCCAGCATCCGCAACGCCCTGCGGATGCTGTCGCTGCGCGGTGTATTCCAGATGCGCCCGGTCGCCGACACCTGGTGGCACACCGCGTTGTGCGCGGTGGTCGCCATCGGTGTCCCGGAGATCGTGTTGCTCACCATGGGCCGGGTGGACCTGGCGTTCTACACGAGCGCCGGAGGTCTGTGCGCCCTCTACGGGCACGGGTTGCCCTATCCCGCCCGGGCCCGGACGCTGGGGTGGGTGGTCTTCGGCATGTTCGCCGGGACCTCGGCGGGGCTCGCCACCTCGGCCTTCGTCGATTCCACAGCGATCCGGGTGCTGGTGATCGCGGTGCTGGCCGGGCTGTACAAGCTGGTCTGTGATGCCTCGCGGATGGGCCCGCCCGGCAATATCATCTTCACCTTCGTCATGACCAGCGCCGCCTTCGTGCCGCAGCGTCCGGAGCAACTTCCCCTCCATATGGGCCTGATCCTGGCCGGTGGCGTACTGGCCTGGTGCGTGTGCATGTCGCCGTTCCTGATCCGTCCGCACGGCCCGCAGCGACTGGCGGTGGCTCGCGCCCTGGAGTCGACGGCCCGGCTGCTACGAGTTCCCGCCGCGGACCCCGGCCTGACTCGGGCCCGCCACAATGCGGCGGTCGCGGTCCAAGCTGCCTGGGGTGCGCTGGCCCGTGTCCCCGCCGCGCCGCGCCGGGACGCGCTGTCGAATCTGCTTGCTCGCGCCGAAACCTTGGCCGCGACAACCAGACCCGAGGCACAGGTCACCATCGGCCGGGCCGCCGCAATGCCGGACCGCAGCGGTGCGGGAGCCTTCGACGAAGACGGCGCGGCGACGCTCGACGAGTACGCCGTTGCGCTGCGCCGGGGCCGGGTTCCGCTGATTCACACCGGTGCCGAGGAACGGTCCGAAGTGCGCGGCGTCGAACTCGGGCGCGTCGGTGCCGTGCCCGGCGCAGGCCTGCGCCGGGTGGCGCAAGCCTTCCGGCCGGGAGCCCTCGGTCTGCCGCTGGCCGCCCGGGTCGCGGTCGGGTCCGCGCTGGCGGGGGGCATCTCGATGGCGCTGGGGGTGAATCGTCCGTACTGGGCGGTCATGACCGCCGCCGTGCTCATCGTCGCCAATACCGCACTGTCGTGGCAGCGTACGGTGCAGCGGGTGCTGGGCAATCTGGTGGGGGTCGGGCTGTTCACCGCGGTCGCGCTCTGGGCGCACGGGCCGGTCGCGCTGGTGATCATCGCGCTGGCCTGTCAGGTGATCGTGGAGGCCACGATCTCCCGGAACTATTGGGTCGCGACCGTGTTCATCACGCCGATGGCGCTGGCGATGGTCGAGTTCGCGCATCCGAGCCCGGCGCCCGAACTCGCGCTGGACCGCTGGCTCGATACCTGTGTGGGCGCCGTGATCGCCGTCGTGATCTGCTTCGTGATCCCCAACCGTCGGGTCACCGATCGCGTAGGGGAGGCACTGGCCGAACTGGAGACCGAGATCGACCACGCCCGCGCCGTGATCCGGGCCGGTACCGCCGCCCGTGCGGATCGGGCCCGGCTGGCGGCCGCGCTCATCGACGTCCGAACCTGTGCCGATACCGCCGCGGGCGAATGGTGGAGCGCACCGCTGCCGGACGAACGCATCGTGGCCGCGGAACGGACCGGACATCAACTGCTCGACCGGTTACCGGTCGGGCGGACGCTGGTGGCGGTGTCATGAGCGGCGGCGATCCGGGCGCGGCGGCCGACGAGGCCGCGACGGCCACCAGCGCAGGCGCGGTAGACGCCGGTACCGCTGCCGTGGCCGACGACGCGGTCGCGGAGGTGATGCGTCAGTGGGCGCGCACCGCACCGGATCTGGATCTGAGCCCGATCGCGGTGATCGGCCGGATCAATCGGTGTGCGGCACTGCTGCAGCAGGTGACCGACGCACCCCTGGGCGACGAGGAATTGACCCGCCCGGAATTCGATGTGCTGCTGGCGCTGCGTCGGGTGGGCGGGGAATTGACGCCGAGCCGGTTGGCGCGCGAAACCTTCGCGTCCCCGGCCGCGGTGACCAAGCGCTTGCGGGGACTGGAACAGCGCGGGCTCATCGAACGGCGGGCCGATACCCGCGACCGCAGGGTGTCACATATTTCGCTCAGCACCGCCGGCCGTGCGCTGATCGACCGGGTGATGCCCCGGCAGCTCGACTACGAAGCCGGGTTGCTGTCCGGACTCCCGGTTCGGGATCAGCGGGAGTTGTCCCGGATCCTCGCCGACGTCCTGGTGCGGTGGGAGGGACGCTTCGGCGGCCTTCCGCGATGACGCCCGCATCCGGTCGTTGCCACGGCGGAGACCGGATGCGGGCGTATCTGGGTGTGGGGCAGATGCTTCGAGCGCGGGATCAGGCGTTGCCCACGGCTGACAGCGGTCGGACCAGGCCGGCATCGCCGGCCCCGACCACGATCGGCATGGCCGGCGTCTTCTCGATGGCGGCGTAGTAGGCCGCTTCGTACCCGGCACCCAGCTGATCCACCGAGAACCGTTCCACCACCCGGCGCCGGCAGGCGACCGGATCGAGTTCGTCGGCGGCGGCGATGGCCGCGGGCAATTCGGCGGGATCGTCGCAGATGATGCCGGTGACACCGTGGTCCACCACCTCGTCGACCGCGCCACCGCGCAGTGCTACCACCGGGGTGCCACAGGCCATGGCCTCGATCATGACTATGCCGAACGGCTCCTCCCAGCGGATCGGGAACAGCAGGCAGCGTGCCGAGGAGAGCAATAGCCGCTTCGCGATCTGGTCGGCCTCGCCGAAGACGAAGTCGGTGTCGCGCAACAGCGGTCGGACCGCGGACTCGAAGTACGCCTTTTCCGGCGGTTCGTTCATCTTCGCCGCCAGGACCAGTGGCATACCGACCTCGTGCGCGGCATGCAGGGCCAGGTCCGGCCCCTTGTACGGGGCGTAGCGTCCCAGGAAGAGGCCGAAATCCTGCTTGCGGGTCTGGAACGGCCATTCGGCCGGTCGCACGGTGTTGTACACCCGGCCCACCCAGTTCAGGTTCTCGGCCAGCGAGCGCTGCCGGTCACTGATGGCGACGAACTGTGCGGTATCGGTCAGGGAGCTGTAGTACTCCTGTGCCTCACCGTCCACCGGGCCGTGCACCGTGACAACCGTCGGGATGCCCAGCGCGGAGTACATCGGGGCGTTCAGCGGGCCCGCGAAGGTGTGATCGTGGACGACATCGATCCGTTCGGTCTGCGCCAGTTCGGTGATGATGCGCCGGACCTTGAGCGCGTTGAGAACCTCCGGGAAAGGGTCGCCGAGCCGGTCGGCGAGGATGTCGTCCCAGACCGGGATGAACCGTGCCGTGGTTCCCGGGCGGCCGGCACCCAGCAGGGTGACTCGGTGTCCGCGCGCGACCAGGGCGTCCGCCAGTTGAGCTACCACGGCTTCGACCCCGCCGTAACCAGCCGGCGGAACTTCGAAGTACGGCGGTGCGACCATCACGATGTGTAACGGCACACCAGGTTCGTGGAGCTGGTAGATCAGGGATTCCGAGTTCAACACCGAGGCGTTCAGTTCCGCATCCAGCGGAGCCGGATAGTCGGACTCCGGGCAGGAGTCGTCGTGTTCGCTGGGGTCGGAACTGGAAGAACGCCGGGTAGAACCCCCGAAAGCACCCGAGGAATCCGAGCCTGACGGTTTACTGCTCATGGTACTGCCTCCTCAACGTGTGAAGCTGCAACCAAGCATGGGGACAGAAACGCGGTTCCCCTCATCGGCGGGCCGGATCGGCCCGGTGGGTGATGTACCCAGCAGCTGACACGGTAACCCCTCGACCGGAAAATGTCCGGGAATGCCTGGTGGGACACGGAATTTGTGCAACTACCCGGGGGTGGTGTGCTGGATTACCGTCCAGTACGGCAGGATGGTGGGGCCTGGGACCGGATGCCGTGCAGGCGGTTCGGTACGGGCACCCGATGCATGCCTATATATAAGGCCTTCGGATATGAAGCATCGCCGCGATAGTGGGCGGGAGTATCGCCCGGGAACGGGATCGGATTATCCCGGCGCTGGATTATTCGGGCATTTCGGGCATTTCGGACTAAATGTCCGAGTCGAGCCTCGAGTTTACTCATATTAGCGTTATATTTGACCGAGTATTTACTTTTGCTGCTCCGCTGCCCAGTTGTTCCTTATGTCCGAAAAATGCGGTAAGACAGACTTATCGGCAGGTCGGGCGCAGTGCGTACGGATTGCCCGATGATGGCTGTGACAACTTGCCCGGTGTGTCCTCCGCAAAATTCAAGATCAAGTATATGAAGATCAAAAATGTTGTTACGCAAGAAGGTTGGTATGTGTAAGCTGACCTCGATCACGACCTACTACGAGGTGGGATGGCGGCGATGGTGGTGTCGCGGTGAATATCGATAAGCTTCGAATGCGCCGTGCGGGTTATATAGCAACCGCATTCGGTGTACTGGCTTTGGTGGTGACGGGGCCTTTGGATCGGTTGCTGCTGGGCGTGTTCATTTGTATAGGACTGGGTTTGGGGTGGGCCAATGCCCAGCTCACCTGGCGGTCGGTGACCAGGGTTGCCCGCTCGGAATCGCCGAGTAGGCAAATGCTGGCTTTGTCGACCGCCGGCCGGTTGGTTGTTCTCACGGTGCTGGCCGTCGTGGTGGCGTTCCTGACCCGGCCCGACGGGATCGGTATCTTCTTCGGGCTCGCCTTGTTCCAGGTCGTCCTCGTACTGCACACCGTGGTGCCCGAATGGAAAGGGCTTCGTCAGCAATCATGAGCAGTAGTTTCGCGACGATGATCCTGGCCGAGGAAGAGCCGAAGATCGAGGTAGGTCACCACGCGACCACCGAGCTGTGGGGTCTGACGTTCAATGTCGACACCATCCTTTCGACAGTGGTCGCCGCTGTCATCGTCATCGGCCTGGCGATATTCCTCCGGATGAAGGTCACCTCCGGGGTGCCCAACGGGGTGCAGTTGTTCTTCGAGACCGTGACCACGCAAATGCGTGGCCAGGTCGAATCCGCGATCGGAATGCGCATCGCGCCGTTCGTATTGCCCCTGGCCGTCACGCTTTTCACCTTCATCCTGCTGTCGAACTGGCTGTCGGTGCTACCGATGCAGTACGGCCGGGGCGAATTCATCTTCCCACCGGCCTCGGACGTCAATTTCGTCTACGCGCTGGCGCTGTTCGTCTTCGTCTTCTATCACGCGGCGGGTGTCAAGCGTCGCGGTGCGGGCAAGCATGCGAAACTGCTCCTCAAGGGGCATACCGGCTGGGGACCGATGGTGTTGATCAACGTCATCGAAGAGGTCGCCAAGCCGCTGTCGCTGTCGCTGCGGTTGTTCGGAAATATGTTCGCCGGCGGCGTCATGGTAGCGGTGATCGCACTGTTCCCGTATTGGATCTCGTGGGGTCCCAATGCCATTTGGAAGCTGTTCGACATGTTCGTCGGCGCCATCCAGGCATTCATCTTCGCGCTCTTGACCGTCCTCTACTTCAGCCAGTCCATGGCGCTGGAGGACGAAAACCACTGAACGGCAGTCCCGGTCGCCGACCGGTCCACGTTGGAGAACAGGAAGAGATAATGGCAGCAGATCCAGCAATCGTCCAGGGTGCCCTCATCGGCGGTGGCCTCATCATGGCCGGTGGCGCCATCGGTGCGGGTATCGGTGACGGTCTCGCCGGTTCGGCGTTGATCAACGGCGTCACCCGCCAGCCGGAAGCCGAGGGCCGCCTGCGCGGTAACTTCTTCCTGACCGTCGGTTTGGTCGAGGCCGCGTACTTCATCAACCTGGCGTTCATGGCATTGTTCGTCTTCGCGACTCCCGGTAAGTAATCGGCGAGATGTCCGCGCGAACCGATGTGGTGGCCGAGGGGAACTTCCTCATCCCCAACGGCACCTTCTTCGTCGAGCTGATCATCTTCCTGATCGTGCTCGGAGTCATCTGGTTCTTCGTCGTTCCGCCGATCCGCAAGGTGCTGACCGAACGCGAGGAGCGGGTCGAGGCCACCGCCACGAATACCAAAGAGGCGAAGGAACTGTTCGCCGAAGCCGAGGCGAAGTATCAGAGCGCGCTGGAACAGGCGCGCACCGAAGCGGCCGATATTCGCAACGAGGCACGTGCGGAGGGTCGGTCCATCATGGAAGACCTGCGCACCGAGGCACAGCAGGAGGTCGACGGCATTCTCGCCGAGTCCGGTGACCACCTGCGCGCCGAGGCCGACCGCGTCAAGGCCGAATTGCGGCTCGAAGTCGAGCCGATGGCACAGTCGCTCGCCGACCAAGTGGTCGGCGACAATCGGCACGCCGGTACTGCCGGTCGCAGGAGGGGACGGGAGTCGTAATGATTCACACCAGCGGCAGCGTTTTCGCCGATGGCCCTTACCAGATCACCTTCGACTGGCCGGTGTTCTTCAGCCAGCTGTTCGGGTTCGTGGTTATCGTCTTCATTTTCGTGAAATGGATTGTGCCACCGGTCAAAAGACTGATGGCGAAGAGTCAGAACGCGATCGCCAAGCAACTCGACGAGAGCGACCACGCCGCGCAGCGGCTGGACGAAGCAAAACGCTCCTACACGACCGCGGTGACCGAGGCGCAGACCGAACTCGACCAGATCCGTGCCGATGCCCGTGCCGATGCCGAGCACATTGTCGCGCAAATGCGCGAGGCGGCCGCGGCCGAGGTGGAACGGGTGCGGCGGCAGGGGCGCGATCAGATCGCCCAACTGCGGCGGCAGATGGTACGAGATCTGGAACTGGATCTGGCGGCGGCCATGCTGTCGATCACCGAGGAGAAGGTGCGCGATCAGGTCAGCACACCTGCGGCGCAATCGGAGAGTGTCGAACGGTTCCTCGAGGACCTCGAGATTCTCGCCAACTCCTCTCCACCGATCAAACGCCAAGCCCAGCCCGGCTGGAACTGAACAGGTGTTGCGAAGCAGCCGGCGGTACGGTTCCGCCGGCTGTTTCGCTGTCGGGAGGTCAGGACTCCAGGGCCGGCGCCAGTGCGGCAAGGGTGGGGGAGCATCCGGCATCGATGCGGACCGAGGCCAGTGCATCGGCGCGCGTCGCACCACGATTGACGATCACCACCGGCTTCCCCGATTTGGCGGCCCGGCGCACGAAGCGCAGGCCCGACATGACCGTCAGTGACGACCCCGCCACCAACACCGCGTCGGCCGCGTCGATCATCGAAAAGGACTCGTCCACACGGCCTTTCGGCACATTCTCGCCGAAGTAGACGATATCCGGCTTGAGCATGCCGCCACAGCGTGCGCAGTCGACCATCCGGAAACTGTCGGTGTCGAGCACCACCGCATCGGCGTCGGGCGCCACCTCGATGCCGGTCGCCGTCGCCGACTGGGTGAATCCCGGGTTCGCCTGCTCCAACCGGTCGGCGAGGGTCATCCGCGAGATCAGCCCGTGGCAGGACAGACAGCGCACCCGGGCATAGGTTCCGTGCAGGTCGATCACACCGCGATGCCCGGCCTTGGTGTGCAACAGATCCACATTCTGGGTGATCAGGCCCGACACGACACCGGCCCGTTCGAGTTGCGCCAGCATCCGGTGACCGAGGTTGGGGCGAGCCGCATCCATCCGACGCCAGCCGATGTGATTGCGGGCCCAGTAGCGCTGCCGGAAGACCGGATCGCCGACGAACTGCTGATAGGTCATCGGGTTGCGGGGCGGCGAGTCCGGGCCGCGGTAATCGGGAATCCCACTGTCGGTCGACAGGCCCGCGCCCGTCAGCACCGCCACCCGGCGACCCGCGAGCAGTTCGACCGCACGGTCGAGCTCGGGGCTGGTAGTGGGGGTGGCGACAGCGGACATGAATCCAGAGTACGAGCCGCTAGTTCCAGTGGCCGGATTCCACCACCCAGATACCGCCGTCGCCCACGCGGGCCGGTTGGACCAGCGCCAGGGTGACGCCGCGGCCGTCCGGTCCGGTGGCTACCCGCACACTCTCGCTGTTGCCGGTAACTGTGGCTTGTGACCAGCCGAAACGTGCGGAGACGAAGGCGCGGGCCACGGCGTCCTCGTCCAGCCGCCATGGCTGACGGCCGGCGTCGACTGCCTGTTGCAATCGTTCCGCGGCCGGTCCGCTGACGTGTTCGCCGTCGAACGGCGTGCCCGCTGCGGTCGTCACCACCGGTGACAGTCCGCTGGTGACCGTGGCAGTGAGTGGGGCCGGAACCCGGGCGGTGAGTGCCGCGGAGGCGGTATCCGACGGGATCGGCCCGGCCGGCATCGGTGCGCTGATCGGTCGCCGCCCCACTGTGTCCGGCCCTTCCGAGGCAGGTGAACCGGAGGTGCAGGCGGTGACTGCGGCGACGGCGGCACCGGCGGCGACCGGAATCACGAGCCGGCGGAGCCGTGCAGTCGTCCGATGTCGATGTGGCTCGTTCGACGGCCGAGTGTGGGAGCGCATGGGCGTCCTCCTGGTGCGGTAGGTGCCGTTGTCTGTTCGATCGGATCCGGCCGCTCGGCGTTACCCGCGGGGGTGCCTCCGTCGAGCGCTCACCGTTTCGGTAGGGGCGGGTGGTGGTCGATGATCTGCCGTGGCCCGGGCGTCAGCTCCGCCCGGATCTCCGCTGCCGCCGCCCGGACCCGCGGCGCAATCCGGCGCAGCGCCGAAGGACGATCGCAGACCACCGCGATGGCTGCGGACGCGTCGACGGCGACCGCGACGGAACCGAGCCGGTCGGCGAATTCGTTGTCGTCGTAATCGGTGGCTCGATGGTCGATTCGGCGCAGCCGGCGATGCAGGGCCGCGAGGTCGACATCGGGGGCGACCGCCGTGGTCCGGTGCTCGATATCTTCCGGGGACAGCTGTGCCAGGCAGACGCGACCGAGGGTGCTGCGGTGCGCTGTGGTCCGGGTGCCGACGCCGGTCGGTACCGCACTCGCCGCCCGCCCACCGAGTTTGTCCAGGTAGAGCACCTCACCTCCTTGCAATGCGCCGAGGTGGACCACTGCAGTGGTGGCCAGTAACAGTTCGTGCAGCACCGGCGCCGCACAAGTGCGGAGCCGGGACAGCCGCGCGGTGTCGGGAGCCCAGGTGCGGACACGTCGGCCCAGCGTGTAGCCGCCCGCACCGTGGGTGAGCCATTCCAAGCGCATCAATTGGCGCACGATCCGGTGCACGGTCGCGCGCGGTAGGTGGGTGTGCACCGCGATCTGGCCGAGAGTCAGATGCCGATCGGGCGAGTGGAACAGTTCCATCACCGCGGTGGCGCGTTCGAGCATGGTGAGTGGCAGCTGATCTGCGGCTGCTACCTCGGACATGTACCGATGGTAGAAGCCGCGATCATCGCATGCGGGCCACTCGAGCTATTTGGTACGACCGACTTTCAGTTTCCGGTACCCGAGGACGACCCGCTGTTCAGTCCCTTCGCCGAGCCGCTGGGCAGTTGCAGCGGCGGGTTAGGCACACCGGCCCCGTGCGGATCTGCCAGTTCGGGTGTGCCGGCGTACCGGCTGTGTCCGGGTGGCGCCCCGAGCACGGTGAGGTAGTCCCACAACCCGACCGCCAGAGCACCACCACCGACCAGCACGGTGCCCGCGATACCGCCTGCCCCGGCGAAGGCGGCGAGTGCCACCGGAATCGTTGCCAGACAGGCGGGGCCGACCACGAGGCAGGTACTCGCGCCGACCGCGATGCCGATCACCGCACCGACGACGGCGCCCACGATCGACCCGATCAAGGGGCCGCGTTTCATGGTGGTGGCGAAATCGCTGAGGGCCATCTGGTTCTCCAGCGTGGAGGCGACCGGCCTGGTGGCGAGCTCCGGTGTGAGCGTGAGGGTTCCGCCGTCCTCGGTAATTCCGGCGTCGATGCGGTGGGTGACACCGTCGAGGGTGTAGTGGGCGGGGAGCCGGGCCACCGACTCTCCGTCCATGGTGACCCGAATCGAGCCGTCCTCGGCTCGGCTGAAGCCGCCGGGCCCGAAGCCGCTGAGAACGACAGCGGTTGCGGTGGTGTCGATCCGCGGCGACGGGTCGGCAGCAGCGGGGCCCGCGAACGCGGTACTGCAGGTGAGTGTCACGGCGGCCGCCGCAACGATACGTGTGAGCATGGTGGGGTCCCCCGATCAGCGCCCGGCGTCCGGTACGCCCGGCCGGCCACGCAGGTCGGGAGCGTATTCGCTGGCGCCAGGAGGCGCGGTGATCGTTCGAATGTATCGGTACACGCCGTAGGCCGCGCTCGGTCCGCCGCCCAGCACCAGCCCGCCGATGCCGCCCACACCGCCGGCCAGGCTCACGATCGGCAGCACCGCGAGCACACAGGCGACACTGATCACCACGCAGGTGGCGCCCGCCAGCGCGATACCGACGCCGATGCCGAGCGCCGCGCCGACCGCCGTACCGACCAGCGCTCCCACCGAGGTGCCGATGCTGACCGTGCTGACCAGATCGTTGAGTGCGAGTTGATTCTCCAGCGGTGAGGCGACCGGGCCGAGCGCGTTGCGGTCCAGGCCCGCGGTCTCCGGTGTCAGGGTGAGAGTGGTGCCCTCGGTGCCGATCCGTTCCCGGATCGGCATCCGCCGGCTGCCGACCTCGTAGGCCAACGGGAGGGTGTCGAGGACCCGGCCCGCTCGGTCGCGCACGGCGACGACGGTGCCGGCCGGGTCGGCGGCGAACGTTCCATGCGTCAGTTCGACTGTCACCACCCCGGATTCGTCAGCGGTGGCGTGATAGCCGACCGGCTCCGGCGTGGGTTCGGCCGTGGCCGTTCCCGCGGCGGTGACCATCGCCGCCGCGCATATCATCGTGATCGTCGGGACTCGTAACTTCATGGGGCGCGCCCTTCACCCTGGCCTCCCGGGCGCTCATGACACCCGGCCCGAACCGGCCATGTTGTGGCACAACAGGTTCGGGAGCAGGAATGTAACGTGGTACCGCTCTGGCCTGTCGAGTCCGTCTCGTTCAGCGATACAGTTGTTTCGTTTCCGGGGGTCAGCGAGCCACCTGGAGGACAAGCGTCGCGGCCGCAGGCGCCAGGTACAGCACCGGGAAGATCGCGGTCCCGTACGAGCGGGCGCGCAGCGCCGTGGCGACCGCACCGGCGAAGTACAGGATCAGCCCGACAGCGGCAGCGATACCGATCGGCGGAAGCAGGAAACCTACGAGCAGTCCCACTGCTCCAGCGGATTTGGCCAGGGCGAGCCAGTTCCACCAGCTCTGCGGGACGCCGTATCGATCGAGTGGTTCGACGACGAATTCGCTCTTGTTGAACAGCGAATAGCCCGAGAAGCCGACCCACAGTGCGGTGACGGTGCCGACGATGTAGTACGCGATATCCATACCGGGGAGACGACGCCGGGTGCCGCACTGTGACATGGCCGCGGACTCGAGGTCAGGTGCGCTGCAGTGTGACTCCCGCGACCGGGTAGGGGGCTGCGATGGGTGTGCTCGCGATGTTCAGGGTGCCGATCCAGTGTCCCTGCCGGGGGTCGATATCGCGGATATCCATGCCGATCGGCACGCCCTCGAGGGTGATGTACGCCTGATCCGGTCCGACGATGTTCTGCCGCCCGGTCTTGGACCAGTCGGCGCAGCGCAGGGTGACGGTCGCGCCGTCGGGGAACACCTGGAGATCGCAGTTCTCCATCGGCGTACCGAGCACATTGGCCGGATGCCGGGTGATGTGGTAATTCCCGGCCGGGATCACTCCGCTGCGGGGAAATTCCGGGTCGTCGGCGGTGGCCGTGGCCGGGACGGCGCATACGGCGGCGGCGATCAGTGCGGCACCGGCCGCGGCGTGGCGAATGTTCACTGGTCCGGCTCCCATCGGTCGATCGGTCGCAGTCACCGTATGCCGAGCTGCTCGGCAACCGGCTCATCCACCAGGAGAGTTCCCCGCAGGCGCCGATGAAACCGTGACGGTCGTACCCGTACGTCGAGGGTAATGCTATTCTCGTTATTCGAGAATAGAAGATCTGTTTCTGAATAAAGCGATTTCAGTGCGGCGGGCGCGCCTCGCGAGGGCCGGACGGGCGCGATCTGCGTGGGCGGGCAGCACGGAAGGAATGCATATGACACTGCAGTCGGTACTGGACGAACTCCGTCAACGGCCCGGTAAAGGTGAGGTGATCCCGGTCATCGATCCGGTCACCGAGGAGCAGATCACCGAGTTCACCGATTGCGGTCCGGAGGCCGTGGACGATGCGGTGGCCCGGGCGCGTGCCGCATTCGAGGCGGGCGTCTGGCACGGTCTGCCGGACCGGCAGCGAGCCAGGATCATGTGGCGCATCGCGGACCTGATGGATCAGCACGCCGAGGAGTTCGCCCAGCTCGATTCGCTCAATACCGGTATGCCGATCGAGCAAGCGCGGATGATCGTCCCCACCTGTGCCGAATTCTTCCGCTACTACGCCGGCTGGTGCACCAAGGTGAACGGCACGGCGCACGAGGTGCAGATGGAGGGCGGCGTCTCCGGTGAGTTCGCCGAGATGCACGCCTACACACTGAAGGAGCCCTACGGTGTGGTGGGGCTGATCTTCCCGTGGAACGGCCCGATCTTCAACGCCTGCGCCAAGATCGCCCCCGCACTGGCCGCCGGATGCAGCAGTGTCGTCAAACCTGCTGAGGAGACACCGCTTTCGGCGCTGCTGCTGGACCGGCTGATCACCGAAGCCGGCGTACCGGACGGGGTGGTGAACCTGCTGAACGGTTACGGTCACACCGCGGGCGCGGCGCTCGTGGCGCATCCGGACGTGGAAAAGATCGCGTTCACCGGTTCCACCGAAGTGGGTAAGAAGATCGTCGAGGCGTCGGCCGGCAATCTCAAGAAGGTCATGCTGGAACTCGGCGGCAAGTCCCCGGTGCTGATCTACGACGATGCCGATCTGAACATGGCGATCATGATGGCCTCGATGGGCATCTTCGTGCATTCCGGCCAGGGCTGTGTCTGCGGCTCCCGCATCTTCGTGCAACGCGGCGTCTACGACCAGGTCGTCGAAGGTATTGCCACGATCGCGAATTCGCTGAAACTGGGCGGGCCGAAGGAGGAAGGCAGCAATATCGGCCCGCTGATCAGCCAGAAGCAGCTCACCCGCGTGATGGGCTACATCGACGAGGGTAAACGCGACGGCGTCGAGGTGGTGACCGGCGGGCACCGGCTCGACCGGCGCGGCTACTTCGTGCATCCCACGGTGCTGACGAATGTCGACCGCAGTGCGCGGCTGTACCGCGAGGAGATCTTCGGCCCCGTCGTCACCGTGCTGCCCTTCGAAGACGACGACGAGGCCGTCGCACTCGCCAACGACACCAGCTACGGCCTCGCGGCCACCGCCTGGACCACCAACCTGAGCCGGGCCCATCGCATCGCCAAGCGGTTGCAGGCCGGAACGGTCACGTTGAACAGCCAGCTGGTCTTCGACCACGCGGTGCCGTTCGGCGGGTACAAACAGTCCGGCTGGGGACACGAATTCGGGCGCGAAGGTGTGGAGGCGTACCTGCAAACCAAGTCCGTGTGGGCTCAGCTGTAGGCCACCACCCCCGAAGCAGACCGCCGCCCGGCGGCGAACCCGTGCGACGACACGGCTTCGCCGCCGGGCGTTTTGCGTTCGCCCGGGCCGCGCCCGGCTCCCGACTACTACGCAACTGTCGCAACTTTGCTGGATCGGCGACACATAAATCGGCAGTTGCGAGGCATTTCGAGTACAGAGCACCGTCGTTAGCGTGGGAAGAGAGCGAATCGACCGAGTTCTCGGAGGCCTGTGACCGTGAAGAATCATCTCGTCCGTACCCACCGTTCCGCTGCGGAATTCCCGCGCGCGGAACACCTCGCCTGGAAGGTGGCCGAGGTCGCTACCGATCCGGTGGAGGTCGCTGCGGACACCGAGGAGATGATCGTCAACCGGATCATCGACAACGCCGCGGTCGCCGCCGCCTCGCTCACCAGGCGGCCGGTGTCCAATGCCCGCGCGCAGGCACTCGCGCACCCGTACCGGCAGGGTTCGACGGTCTTCGGCGTGGACGGCCGCTACTCGCCCGAGTGGGCGGCCTGGGCCAACGGTGTCGCCGTGCGTGAGCTCGACTTCCACGACACGTTCCTGGCCGCGGAGTACTCCCATCCCGGTGACAACATTCCGCCGATCCTCGCGGTGGCCCAGCACGCCGGCCGCACCGGCCGCGACCTGATCCGTGGATTGGCCACCGGTTACGAGATCCAGATCGACCTCGTGCGCGCCATCTGCCTGCACGAACACAAGATCGATCACGTCGCGCA
Source organism: Nocardia vermiculata NBRC 100427 (assembly GCF_001613265.1). Lineage (GTDB taxonomy): Bacteria > Actinomycetota > Actinomycetes > Mycobacteriales > Mycobacteriaceae > Nocardia > Nocardia vermiculata. The sequence continues at coordinate 334,841 of NZ_BDCA01000002.1, read as the reverse complement.
CCTGGGCCCGTCGGCGGCGGCCGGGATCGGCACCCTGCTCGGTCTCGACACCGATACCGTGTATCAGGCGGTCGGGCAGGCCCTGCACACCACGACCGCGACCCGGCAGTCCCGCAAGGGGGAGATCTCGAGCTGGAAGGCCTACGCCCCGGCCTTCGCGGGGAAGATGGCCGTCGAGGCCGTCGACCGGGCGATGCGCGGCGAGGGCGCGCCCGCACCGATCTGGGAGGGGGAGGACGGGGTCATCGCCTGGATGCTCGGCGGCCCGAAGGCCGAGTACTCGGTACCGCTGCCCGGTCCGGGCGAGGCCAAGCGCGCCATCCTCGACTCCTATACGAAGGAACACTCCGCCGAGTATCAGAGCCAGGCGCCCATCGACCTGGCGCGGCGCATGCGGGACCGGATCGGCGAGCTGGACCAGATCGCGTCGATCGTGCTGCACACCAGCCATCACACCCACTACGTGATCGGCACCGGTTCAGGCGATCCGCAGAAGTTCGACCCGCGGGCCTCCCGTGAAACCCTCGACCACTCGGTCACGTACATCTTCGCGGTCGCGCTGCAGGACGGCACCTGGCATCACGAGCGTTCCTATGCCCCCGAGCGGGCGCAGCGCCCGGACACCATCGAGCTGTGGAACAAGATCTCCACCGCGGAGGATCCGGAATGGACCCGGCGCTACCACTCGACCGACCCGAACGAGAAGGCATTCGGTGCGCGGGCCGAGGTCACCCTGAAAAGCGGTGAGGTGATCGTGGACGAACTGGCCGTCGCCGATGCCCACCCCCTGGGCGCGCGCCCGTTCGCCCGTGACCAGTACATCGCGAAATTCCGCACTCTCGCCGAGGGAGTGGTCGACCCCGCCGAACAGGACCGCTTCCTCGAAGTGGTCCAGCGCGCGGGTGAGCTGTCGGCTGCCGAGCTGCCGGAGCTCACCTGCACCGTGTCGGCGGACGTACTCGCCCGCGCGCCTCGGTCGCCGAAGGGACTGTTCTGATGACCGGACTACTTGCCGCGAATACCTCCGCCCCCGATAAGCGCGCCGCGTTCCGCGACGGGCTGAATTCTGGCCGCCTCCAGCGCGTTCCGGGCGCCTTCAACCCGTTGGTGGCCAAGCTGATTCAGGAAATCGGCTTCGAGGGTGTCTATGTTTCCGGTGCGGTGGTCTCGGCCGAGCTGGCGCTGCCGGATATCGGGTTGACCACCCTGACCGAGGTCACCGAACGTGGTCGCCAGATCGCCCGGGTAACCGATCTACCAGTCCTGATCGATGCTGATACCGGCTTCGGTGAGCCGATGAGCGCTGCCCGCACCGTCACCCTGCTCGAGGACGCCGGTATCGCGGGACTGCACCTGGAAGACCAGGTCAACCCCAAGCGCTGCGGCCATCTCGACGGCAAAGAGGTCGTACCCACCGACGAGATGGTGCGCCGTCTCGGTGCCGCGGTCGCCGCGCGTCGCGACCCGAACTTCGTGATCTGCGCCCGCACCGACGCCGCCGGAATCGAAGGGATCGATGCCGCGATCGAGCGAGCGCAGGCGTATGCCGAGGTGGGTGCGGACCTGATCTTCACCGAGGCGCTGCACACCGTCGCCGAATTCGAGAAATTCCGGTCGGGGGTGTCGATTCCACTGCTGGCCAATATGACCGAGTTCGGCAAGACCGAGCTGCTGCCGGCGCAGACGCTGGAGTCGATCGGCTACAACGCGGTCATCTATCCGGTGTCCACGCTGCGCCTGGCGATGTGGGCGGCCGAGACCGGGCTGCGCGAGATCTACGAGACGGGTACCCAATCGGGCCTGCTCGACCGGATGCAGCACCGCAGCCGCCTCTACGAATTGCTGCAGTACGAGCGCTACAACGAATTCGATTCCGATATCTACAATTTCAGCCTGGGGAGGCACCAGTGACGGCGAAGCACGCAACCCCCACCATCTCCAAGGGCCTGGCGGGGGTCGTCGCCGACACCACCGCGATCTCCAAGGTGGTACCGGAAACAAACTCGCTCATCTACCGCGGTTACGCGGTGCAGGACCTGGCCGCACACTGCAGCTTCGAGCAGGTTGCCTATCTGCTGTGGCGTGGCGAGCTCCCCGACGCACCGCAGCTCGACCGGTTCTGCCGGCGGGAACGGGCGTATCGGCGCGCGGACCGCTCACTGCTGTCGCTGGTGGCGAAACTGCCCGAGAACTGCCATCCCATGGATGTGGTCCGCACCGCGATCAGCTATCTGGGTGCCGAGGACCCGGCCGAGGACGACAACTCCCCGATGGCCAACCGGGACAAGGCATTACGGATGCTCGCCGTGCTGCCCACCATCGTGGCTGCCGACCACCGCCGCAGGCGTGGCCTGGATCCGGTCGCGCCGGACCCGCAGCTGGGTTTCGCCGAGAACTTCCTGACCATGTGCTTCGAGCAGGCGCCCGCGCCGGAATTGGTGAAGGCCTTCGAGGTATCGCTGATTCTGTATGCCGAGCACAGCTTCAATGCCTCCACTTTCGCCGCGCGAGTGGTCACCTCGACGCAGTCGGATATCTACAGTGCCGTCACCGCTGCCATCGGTGCACTCAAGGGCCCGCTGCACGGCGGTGCCAACGAGGCGGTGATGCACGACATGCTCGAGATCGGTGATCCGGCGCGCGCCGAGCAGTGGTTGCGTAGCAAGCTGGCGAACAAGGACAAGGTGATGGGTTTCGGGCACCGCGTCTACAAGAACGGGGATTCCCGGGTGCCGACGATGAAGAAGGCGCTACTCGACATTGCCGCCAGGACCGACGGGCAGCGGTGGGTCGAGATGTACGACATCCTGGAGCGCACCATGGTCGAGGTCACGGGGATCGAACCGAATCTCGATTTCCCCACCGGCCCGGCGTATTACCTGCTCGGATTCGATATCGAGGTGTTCACACCGATCTTCGTGATGAGTCGCATCACCGGCTGGACGGCGCACATCATCGAGCAGGGTGCGTCCAACTCGCTGATCCGCCCGCTGAGCGAATACGTCGGCGCCGACCAGCGCTCGGTGCTCACCTGAAGCGGTCTTCAGCTCACTTCAGCCTGCCCTCAGCCTCTGCCTGCGATCTTGGTCTCGATCGAGATCCGGTATCGAGAGGAGAGCAGGCTCATGGAACAGACACTGCGCATCGACGGCCATCTCTACCGGCTGCTCGGGGCAGCGCCACTGTCGACGAAATCCCGTGCGTGCTACGGCAAACGGCGCTACACCCTGGAGCGGGTCGCCGACGGCTCGGTGTGGGAATCCTTCGGTGCCCGCCTCAATCCGGCTGCCGAGCTGGTGCGGCGCATCGAGTGAGGGGACGGCCGGTACGGTGCGGCGGCGGGAGCTGTCCGTGCCGTCCCGGCCGTCGTAGTATCGGGCTATCGACCGCTCGACAACAAAGGTGCAGCGATGACCTACGAGACCATCAAGTACGACGTCACCGATGCGATCGCGACCATAACCCTGCACCGGCCCGAGGCACGCAACGGTTTCACCGCGGCCATGTCGAACGAACTGTCCGACGCGTTCACCCGCGCCGACGCCGATGATGCGGTGAAGGTGGTCGTCTTCACCGCCTCCGGCGACTACTTCTGTGTCGGTATGGACATGTCCGTACAGGGCGAGCCGGAGGATATGGAGGACCCGGAATGGGTGGAGTGGGCCACCCGCGTCGCACGGCCGATGACGAACTCGAACAAGCCGATCATCGTCGCGATCCCGGGTGCGGCGGTCGGTGTCGGCATCACCATGACACTGCCCGCCGACTTCCGGCTCGCCGCCGACGATGCGCGCTTCGGATTCGTTTTCGGCCGCCGCGGCCTGGCCCCCGAAGCCGGGTCGCTCTGGTACCTGCCGCAGTTGGTCGGCCTGGCCAAGGCCAAGGAATGGATGCTCACCGGCCGTCTCGTCGATGCGTCCGAGGGCCTGTCGGCCGGCCTCGTCACCAGCCTGCACCCGCGTGCGGAATTGAGCGAGGCCGCCTACACCCTGGCCCGCGAACTGGCCACACAGATGGCCCCCACCTCGGCGGCCGTGATCCGGCGCGGGCTGACCGCGATGACCGCGCACGGCAGCCCCGAGGCCGCGTTCCGGCTGGACCGCAAGACCATCCCACATGCCTTGCGCGGCAAGGATATCGGCGAGGGAGTGGCCGCCTTCCTGGAGAAACGTGACCCGAAGTTCGTCGGCGTGGCCCGGACCGATATCCCGCAACTGGCGGACTGGCTCGACGGGGCCGAATAAACGATGCGGACGGATACGACCGGAAACGGGTGATCACATTGCCGAAGATTGTTGTTTTCGGGGCCACCGGGTACACCGGCCGGTTGACCGCGGAGGTCCTGCTGTCGCTGGGAATGTCTCCGCTCCTGGCCGCCCGCAACCCGACCGCGCTGCGGACACTGGCCGATGAACTCGGTGGCGCCGACACCGCGGTCGCCGATGTCTCCGATCCTGCCTCGGTGCGCGCCCTCCTGGACCGCGGCGATGTGTTGATCACGACGGTCGGCCCGTTCCTGCGCTACGGGGGTCCGGCCCTCGCCGCGGCGCTGGACGCGGGTGCGCACTATTTCGATTCGACCGGGGAAGGACCGTTCATCCGTACGGTCTTCGAGCACGACGAGCAGGCGCGCCAGGCCGGTGTCGGGCTGTTGAGCGGGTTCGGATTCGACTATGTGCCCGGCAATCTCGCCGGTGCCCTGGCGTTGCGCGACGCCCCGGATGCGGTCCGCGTCGATATCGGCTACTTCATCGACACTCCGGGAACCAGCGGCGGCACCCGCGCGTCGGTGGCCGGAATGCTGTTCGAGCGTGGATTCGCCTTGCGCGGTGGGGACGTCGTGCCGGTGCGAACCGGTGAACGGATCCACACTTTCGACGTCGAAGGCCACGCCCGCACCGGTGCGTCGATCCCCGGCTCGGAGCATTTCGCTCTGCGTCGCTCCTATCCGAACTTGCGCGAAGCCGACGTCTACCTCGGCCTGCCGGCGGCCGTGGTGGCTCGGGGTTTCCAGCTCACCTCCCTGATCACCGACGCCACCGCACGCGTGGCACCGGTGGAACAGCTGGCGGAGAAGGCATTGCACAGTCTTGTCAAAGGCTCCACGGGCGGTCCCAGTACCTCGGCGCGGTCGAGGAACCGAACCTGGGCGGTCGCGGAGGCACGCGACAATGCCGGCCGGGTGCTGTCCTCGATCACCCTCGCCGGTGGCGATCCCTATGATTTCACCGCCGCGACCCTCGCGTGGGGCGCGCAGACCGCACTGGACGGCGGCCTGCGCGGCACCGGCGCGTTGGGACCGATCGACGCATTCGGCCTGGACGCGGTGAGTGCCGCCGCATTCGATGCCGGGTTCGCGGTCACCGCGTCCGGCCGCTGACTCCGCAGCGTCCGGCCGCTGGTTCCCGATCAGTCGGCGCGGCTCCCGATCGTTCCGGCCAGGAACGGCCAGGACTCGTGCAGATCGTCCTCCCAATAGCCCCAGGAATGGGTGCCTACCGGGCGATCATCCACTGTCACCGGGATATTCAGCTCGTGTAGGCGCCGGGTGAGATTGACCGTGCAGTAATGCACCGCCGCCTCGATGGGACCGCCGAAGGCGATCTGCACCGGCAATGGGATCCGGCCCTCGGCCACCCGCCGATCCGTTGGAGTGTCGTGTGGTGCCGCGGGGAGGCCGCTGCCCGCACTCAGATAGACGGCGGTGCCACGCAAACGCTCGGCATTGAGCAACGGATCGTTGGCCCGCCACAGCGGACCACCGGCCGGGCCCCACATGTTCTCGACACTGCGACCGCCACCCCAGTTCTCCACCGTCAGCCGGACGAATTCGTGTCCGATCGGATCGGAGGTCTGCGCGCAACCGCTGTAGGAGGCAACACTTTTCCAGAATCCGGGTTTGGCAATGGCCAGGTTCAGCACCGAGGTGCCACTCATCGACACACCCGCCAGCGCGCGATTCCCGTCGGCTCCCAGGAACTTCTCGATGACCGGCGGCAGCTCCTCGTTCAGGAAGGTCTGCCACTTGTTGCGGCCAAGCACCGGATCGTCGTGGATCCAGTCGGTGTAGTACGAGCTGGCGCCCCCGAACGGATTCACCACGTTGACGTCCTGATCGTGCAGGAACCGCAGCGCATCGGTCTGGGCGTCCCAACCGCTTTCCCCCGGGCCGCCCTGGGAACCGTTGAGCAGGTACAGGGTAGGGCGTGGCCTCGTCGTATCCGCGGCATGCACAACCAGTACGGGGATGGGGCGATCCATGGCCGGCGAATACACCATGACCGTTTCCTGCCGGTCGCCGGTGTGCTCCGCCGAGACCACCCGGGCGTCCGGCGGCGCCGCGGCGGCGGTACCGGAAATGCCGGCCAGACATCCCGTGGCGAGTGCGGTGGCCAGCAGCCACCGCGTACTCGTCCTGCGTATCGATCGCCGTTTCCCCACTACTCGGGCCCCTCTCGTTCGTGTCGGATGTACCGAATTCGAACGGCACCCATGGACTTCGCACAGACCCGGGCCGCGGATTGAAACGCGAGAAGAGGTCAGGGCGGGAAGTAGTCAGTCCAGCAGGCCGGGGAACTCCGCACGGAGCAGCCCGCGATCGGCGTCGGTCGGCTGTAGCGTCTCGAGCTCGCGGCGTCGGTGCGTCGCGCGCTCGCTGTCGTCGGCGGCCGTGTGGATGTCGATCAGCATGGCCAGGGCGCGAGCATGCTCGAAGCGGGGGAGTATCGAATGGCCGACGACCCGTAGGTCAGCGCGGTGTGGTTGCGGCGCGGCGCCAGGCGGCTGCTCGCAGCAGCCGTAATCCGTTGAGGCCGACCAGGATTGTGGAACCCTCGTGCCCTGCTACGCCCAAGGGCAGCGGGAGAGTACCGATGAGGTCCCAGAGCGTCAGTGCCGCGATGAAGGTGGCGGCGATGGCCAGGTTTGCGGTGATCACGCGGCGGGCGCGGCGCGACAGCGCGATGACGGTCGCGACGGTGGTGAGGTCGTCGCGGACCACGATGGCGTCCGCGGTCTGCACGGCGAGGTCGGATCCGCTGCGGCCCATCGCGATTCCAGCATGGGCGGCGGCGAGCGCCGGCGCGTCGTTGATGCCATCGCCCACCATGGCCACCTTGGCGCCGCCTGCTTGCAGGGCACGGACGGTATCGACCTTGTCGGCGGGGAGTAGCTCCGCGTGGATGTCGGTGATGCCCAGGCGCTCGCCGATCCGGTCTGCGGTGGACTCGTTGTCGCCGGTGAGGAGCGCGGGTGTGGTGCCGGTGACCGTGCGGGCGGCGCGCACCGCCGCGGCTGCTTCCGGCCGGAGCTGGTCGGCGAGGGCCAGTACCCCGATCGGGTCGTCGTCGCGGGTCACGACGACCGCGGTGTGGCCGCGCTGCTGAACGGCGTCGATCGCGGCGAAGGTCGCCTCGTGTCCGCGGCGGGACCGTGTTGCCGGTGCGCCGACTCCGATGACGTGACCGTCGACGCGCGCGGTGACACCGCGTCCGGGATGGGCTGTGAACTCCTCGGGGTATGGCGGCCGCAGACCGCGGTCGTGGGCGGCGCGGACGATGGCGGCGGCCAGTGGATGCTCACTGGGGTGTTCGGCGGTCGCGGCGAGCCGGATCACGGTGGCGTCGTCCACCGCCGCGGTACGGGAATGGACTTCGACCACTTCGGGTGTGCCACGAGTCAGCGTGCCGGTCTTGTCGAATGCGATGTGGGTGACAGTGCCGAGTTGTTCCATCGCGACCGCTGATCTGACCAGTACACCGTGACGTCCGGCAGTGGCGATGGCGGCCAGCAGCGGCGGCATGGTTGCCAGCACGACCGCACAGGGGGAGGCGACGATCATGAACGTCATCGCCCGCAGCAGCGCCCGGTCCAAAGTATCGCCCAACAGCAGCGGGATCACGAATACCGCGACGGTCGCCGCGACCATGGCGATCGAGTACCGCTGCTCGACCTTCTCGATGAACAGCTGGGTCCGGGCCTTCGTGCGGCCGGCTTCGTCGACGAGGACGGCGATCCGGGCGACAACCGATTCGGTGGCGCGCCGGTCCACCCGAATACGCAATGTTCCGGTGCCGTTGAGTGTTCCGGCGAAAACCTCGTCGCCGACGCCCTTGTCGACGGGGAGCGGTTCGCCGGTGATGGTGGCCTGATCGACCTCGCTGCCCCCTGCTGTGACGGTGGCGTCGGCGGGGATTCGCTCACCGGGTCGGACGATCAGCACATCGGCGACCTCGAGATCGGTGACCGGCACGGTCTGTTCGCGGTCGGCGTGGATGCGGGTAGCGGTGTCGGGCGCGAGGTCGAGCAGGCCGCGGACGGAATCCTCGGTGCGGGCGGTGGCGAGAGCCTCCAGCGCGCCGGAGGTGGCGAAGATGACGATCAGCAGCGCGCCGTCGGTGATCTGGCCGATCGCCGCCGCGCCGATGGCGGCCACCACCATCAGGAGATCCACATCGAGGGTTCGGTCGCGTAGGGCCCGCAGGCCTGCCAGGCCGGGCTCCCAGCCGCCGGCGCAGTAGCAGCTCAGATACAGCGCCCACCACAACCATGAGGGCAGTCCGGTGAGCTGTGCGGCGAGGCCGAGCAGAAACAAGGCCAGAGCCGCTGCTGCCCAGCGCATTTCGGGGAGCGCGAACAACTCGGTTCGATGCCCGGTCACTGCCGGTGCGGTCGCGGCCGGACGGGCCGGGGTGTGAGCCGGTGCGGCCACGAATCACCTCCAGGGGGTCGAGGTGGAAACTATAACAGTACATATGAAGAGATGTTCATCTGTACTCGTACGGTACGCTTCCTGCCATGGGACATGGGGTCGAAGGTCGCGATCGCGCGATCGGCCGCCTGGATCCCGAATCGGCGGCGCATGTCGCGACAACACTGCAGGCATTGGCCACGCCGAGCCGTCTGTTGATCCTGACCGAGTTGCGGCACGGACCCCAGTCGGTGGGTGTGCTGGCCGAGGCCGTCGGGATGGGGCAATCGGCCGTCTCACATCAGCTACGTCTGCTGCGCAACCTCGGTTTGGTAGTCGGAACCCGCACCGGCCGCTCGATCGTCTACAGCCTCTACGACGCGCATGTCGCCCAGTTGCTGGACGAAGCGATCTATCACAGTGAACACCTGCGCCTGGGAATCTCCGACCGGCCGAAAAGCACCGGCTGACCGGAAATCGTCGCGCACGACGACCGCCGCACTACAGCTCCGCCACCGCTCGTCGACGACCTTTACGAGGCCGTTCGCCCCGCATCCCACCCGGCCGAGCGCCGGATGCGCTTCAGCGGTAGCCGCGTTTCAGGAGGTACTTCGCCCCGGATTCGAACCCCGCGGGGCTGAGCACCGCGAACCCGAAGGCGTCGGCGAGACGATCGGTGATGTTGAAGGCGGCGCAGACCGCCAGGGCGTCCTCGACCTGTTCGCGGGTGGCGCCGGCGGACAGGACCGCACGCATCTGCGCGGCACTCACTGTGCCGGTGCGCGTGAGGATGTCGAGCATCCGCAGCGTCGCTCGCAGGGGCTCGCCGATCGCGGCGGATTCCGGATCCTGCAGGATTGCCCGGACTTTCGCCTCGTCGCCGTACGCCAGCGCGGCGGTCGCGGTGTGGGCGCCGATGCAGAACGCGGTGTCGTTGACTACGGAGACGTAGGCTGCCATGAGTTCACGGTCGGCCACCGACCACGGCGACGGCCCGCGCATCGCGGCCTGGGTGAACTCCTTCGCCCGCTTCCCGTAGAAGTCCGGCCGGTAGAAGGTCAGGCGTGCGGCATCCGGTAGTGGCTGCCCGGTGAACGTCCGTACCAGCTGAAACAGCAGCTTCGTCGTCGGCCGATACCCGTGCTCGAGGATGTCGAGTCGCATCATCGGACCTCCTCGCCGCCGGCCTCGGCCAAGGCGGCCAGGCCGCGCTCGTACATCCGCGACGACTGCCCGACCGCCGCCGATATCACCAGCTCGAACAGCTGATCCTCGCTGAATCCCGCGGACTTCGCCGTCTCGAAGTCCTGATCGGAGATCTCTGTCGGCCGGGAGGCCACCTTGTCGATCACCGTGAACAACGGTGCCGGCAGCTTCTCGTTGTGGAAAGCGCGAGCACGCAGATCCGTGGCGGCTGCCCCCTTACCGCGCAGGACGCTGTCCACCAGAGCACGATGCGCTGTCCGCTTCTCGCCTTCATCCATGACGCGATCTCCGTCCGGGTCGGCTCATCAGTTCCGGTGTGGACAACGATAGGCGCGCAGGAGCGCCACCGGGCCGATACCTGCGTACCGGCAGGCCGTCGGCCGAGCAGTCCCGGCATCGGATTGTGGTGGTCGGCGCGAGGGTGCCGGTAACGGTAACCGCACGGAAGCCGGTAATCGGCAAGAACATATGTAATCTCATATCGAGACCCGAATCATATCGAATTGCAGGGCGTTTCTTTCCGGGGCGCACCTGAGGTGATGTGTTTCGAACCCATTCATTCGGGTAGGAAAATCTTGCCGAGAATTAACTTTCCATAGTGAATATTTAATAGCAGATAAATAAATTACATGGTGAGGATTCGATTTGCGATTTCGGCCCGGAAATGATGAGAACACGCTATATTTTAAATCCCAGTATTACTCTACATTTCCTGGAGATACCCATGCGATCCATGACATCCTTGCTGCGTGCCGGTGTTCTTGCCCCGATGGCCGTCGCCACCGTCTTTTGTTTGGCGGCACCGGCAAACGCCGCTCCTGTCGACGTGAACTGGAGCTGTAAGGGCACCGTTCTCGGTATCGGCCAAACCTCCAGTATGGCCACGTCCGTCACCGGCGATGCGCCGAGTTCGGCGGCCTCGGGTTCCGCAGTGGCGATTACCCTCACGCCGGGTGAGTCGTCGGTTCCCAGTTCGGCCTCCGGCTTCACCGTGAACAATATCAGCGACCTGAAGATGATCGTCCCCACTCCGGAGAATTCGACATTGGTTTCGGCCACCGTTTCCGGAGGCACCGTGCCCGGTACCGTCGCCACGTCGGGTGGGAACGTCGTTTTGACCGTGCCGGGTCCGATCGCCGGTGGCACCACCTTCACGCCACCGGCGGTGACCATCAATGTCACCGCCGGCAGTGCCGGAACACCGATCACGAGCAAGTACGCGGGGACCAGCTTCAGCGATCCCGGCATGACGATGACGACCAATGTGAATCTGGTCGGCAACGTCGCGACCTCGTGCTTCCCGGATCCGTCGTCTCCGACCCTCACCACCACGACGGTCAGCTGAGGCAGCGGAAAGGTGTAACGGTGTGGTGACCGGCGGCCGCTGGTGGACCCGGGCCGGGCTGTCTCGGCAATCCGGCCCGGGTCTCACCGACCGGGATCGAGTGACCACAGTTCCCGATAGTTGTGTCGTACAGTGCATGTCCGGCACGGCCACGGTCGCTGCGACGACCGGAGCGGTGTCCTTTCGTGATGTCCTCCAGCCTGGTTCGGGCGAGAGGGCAATCGATTGACAGGAGCCCACATGCCCGCTTCGAACGCCCGGCAGGGACCCCCACCGCCACCCAGCGCGCCCCGATCGGTGACTTTCGCTGAGCGCCATCCTGATTCAAGTGATCGAGGGGAAAGTCTGTGTGCCCGAGAACAACCGAACCTGCCCGTATCTCGGTGGAGCTCAAGGAGGCGCTGGAGTTCTACCACGGCACCGCCGAGGACCTGATCCGCGAGCTGATCAGAGTGTTGGGTGTGAACGAAACCGACCGGCGCGCACTGGAGATCGTCCTGCTCGAAGAGGAGAAGTCCACGACCCCGGGCATGCTGGCCGAACGGCTCGGCCTCACCGCGGCAGGTGTCACCATCATGCTCAACCGTCTGGAGAAGCAGGGGTACATCGTCCGATCGTTGCACCCGACCGATCGCCGCCGCGTGATCGTGATGGCCACCGAACTCGCGGCCCGTCGCGTACAAGAAATCGTCGTTCCGATGATCGTCGAGACCTACAAGATGTTGCTGAGTTGGTACGACTCGGCCGAACTGGAAACCATAGCCGACTTCCTCACGCGCGCAGGCGAACTGCAGCGAGCGCATTGGCAGCGATTGCGTGATCTGACGCCCTACTCGAATCCCGACGCACCGAAAGTCTCGTAACTCGGATAAAACCGTCGCCTCGGCGGCAGGTACCCGGACCCACCAGTCGGCCTCCGGGCGAGGCGCTGTGTGCTGCTCGGTTTCGGTGAATAGCCCTGCGCGTATCGGTATTCGGCAGAAGTGGCGAATTCACCACCCGGTGTCGGCGCTTTTCGGGCAAGAAGAAAGCAGTAGTTGAATGCACTCTGTCGACAACAACGCAGAACAATCAGCAGGACCGGATCACGCGGCCGATTCGCCGACACACATCGTGCCGCGCACCGCGGGACACTCGGGCGGTCGGTGGCAACGGCAAGTCACCCGGGCGGGCGCGGTAGCCGCGTTGATCAGTACCGCGATCGGGGTGACGCTCACGGTGCAGGCGGATTCGGACTCGCCGGCCGGTGCGAGTACGGCGGCCGTCGCGGGGGAGCCCACGGTGCGAATATTCGACGGGAACGCTCTCCTGAGCAGGGGTGAGGCCTTCGAACCCGCGTCGGGAGCCCCCAACGCGGAACCGGTGTCGGTAGGTCTGTCGAGGGCGGGGGCGACTGCCGACCCCGAGGCCGACCGGCCGATCGCGGACTCCGCCGACACCGGCACGGTCACCACAACGGCGCCGGTCACCGTCACCACCACGGAATCCGTGCCGGTCACGACCACGCAGTCGCAACCGGTCACGCCCACAGTTCCGCCGCAGCCGGGCTCGCCGGACGCATCGATGGGGGCGAGTTTCTCTGCCACGGCGAGCCTGTCGGTCGAACTGGGTGTGCCGTACTTCGGGATCTTCATCGGCCCACCGGGCGCCACCGTGCCCCCGACCCGGACGGATACCCCGACGGTCACCGTGACGCCCGATCCGACCACGACGACCGCCCCGACCAGTGCGACAGCGGCGCCGGCTACAACCACCACGGTCCCGGACGGCTCGACCACGACCTCCGCCGCGCCGGAAGCATCGGCGAGCGCTCACCCCTCGACGACCTCCGCCGGTTCGACCACGCCGTCGATCGCCGAGCCGCCGACCACCGCTCCGTCGGCCGCGAAATAAGGCGTGGACGGAAAGTGGCGCGGCCATCGCAGACGACGAACGGCCCACTGGACGCCATCCAGCGGGCCGTTCATCGGGGTGGCCTATGGGCTATTCGGCGGAAAAGCTCGACAGCCCACCGAAGCCGCTGAAGATATCCCCGAAGGCACCCAGCAGGTCACCGAGGCTACCGAAATCAACTGAACCCATTTGTCACTCCTGTTCGTGTGCTCCAACTGTGCGACGACCCTCGCGCCGCCATAACTATTGGTAGTGGTGTTATCTGAACGTGATTAATTGTTGCTCTTAACGTTATATAACTCTGTATGAACTCACAATGAATCCACTTTTGGGATCAGTCCGTCATTTGCCGTAACTGCGGTGAAATCGTCGGCGCGCCAAGGAGATTAATTCTCTCTGCGCCCGGCATATGTCGTCTACGCGGCGTCGTATTTCGGACTCCATGTCGATCGAGTCGAATTTTCGGCACCGATCGGAGGTGGAACTTCTGTCCTCGAGTGCCGGCAGAGATCATCTGAGCGTCCTCTCGGTGCAGGTGGTTTCCGAGCGATTGCGGCGATTCTCCGGAAAGTAGGGCGTGACAGGGGAATTGCCTGTCCCGGCCCCGGGTACGACAGTTGCCTACCGGGCACACCGGTACGCCTGTATCGGTGTGGCGGGCCCCATCGGCGGGTAGCCATCGGTTAACACCTCGGCGTGCTCGGGCGACGTACCGAGTACCTGCTGTCGAACGAAGGGATCCCTTTGTATGCGTAGGACCTGTATGCGTAGGACCGTTGTCGCACTGGCGCTCACATTCGCCGCTGGCACGCTCGGCGCCGGTACCGCCCTGGCCGCCCCGGATGCTCCCGGCTCGCCCGAATCCTGCCCCGCCCTCCCCACTGACCGGGTGAACGAGGCCGTCGGGCAGCTACCCCAAGCGTTCCCGGACGTACCGTGGCAGGTGACCGGCAATGGATCGTCTATCGACTGCGCGCTCAACTGGGTGCGAGTCGACCCGGAGGGCGCAACAGGCAGCTCACCCACGCACATCCTGCTGTTCGACCACGCCAAGTACGGGGGCACGGCAACCGAGAAACCGACCGCCTTCACCAGCGTCGTAGGCAGTGAAGCGCCCGGTCAGATCACGGTGTCCTTCCGGTGGCTGAACCCCGGCGACCCGAACGCGAACCCGACCGGCCGAGCCGACGTGCGGTATGAACTGTCGCCCCAGGCGCCGCCGCACGCTATCGACCCGATTCCGGAGCAGGTGATCCACTGACCGCCGATCCGGGCTCGCGGGGCCAGGGCTGGTGCGACACCGTCGGCGAGTCGGTACCCAGCCGAGGTGGGGTGGCCCAGACTTAAGTTGAGGTCGAGGTGGATTCGTTGATTCAGGCCGGGGCGTCGGTCAGCCGGCGCAAGCTGAACGGTTCGGCGAGAATCTCTTCCAATGCCGCGGCCACCTGGGTGAAATGCGGCAGGCCGAAGTGGTGGTCCAACGCTTCGGCGTCGGTCCACTCCTCCACGATGATCATTCGGTCCGCGCGGGTCGGGTCGGTGTACGGGTGGTAGCCCAGGCAGCCCTCCTCTGCCAGCGAGGGGGCGATCATCGCGGTCAACTCGTCAAGCAGCCGCTGTTCCTGTCCTGGCTTGGCGACGAAGGCGGCGATGATGGACAGGGTGTTCGACATGGGTCTCTCCTCATGAGTCGGTGCGATTGTGGTGCTCGCTGAGCGAACGGTGTCCATCGTGTCGCCGTGCAACGGTTGCACCCAGTGCTCTGATCAACCGGGATCGGTCCAGCCTGGGTCCGGCAGGACCAGGCAGAACGGACGGGACGTGATGGAGACTGGAGAACATGGATCGTGCCCGACAGCTCAGCGAGTTCCTCAAGACCCGCCGCGCTCGCCTGCGACCGGACGATGCCGGTGCTGCCGATTTCGGTGGCCGGCGCCGAGTGCCCGGCCTGCGCCGCGAGGAACTGGCACTGCTGGCGGGGGTCAGCGTCGACTACTACACGCGGCTCGAGCAAGGGCGTGCCCGAAACGTCTCTCCGGACGTGCTCGATGCGGTGGCCCGCGCCCTACAGCTCGACGCTGACGAACGCACGCACCTGCACAACCTCGCCAAACCCGCCCCACCTCGCAAGCGTCCGAGTCGGCCCCAGCAGGTCGGCCTCGAAATGCGCCAAGCTCTCGAGGCTCTCGCCGGAGTCCCTGCCTATATCATCGGCCGGCGCCTGGACATCCTTGCCTGGAACGACCAGGCTCGACTGCTCATCGCCGACTTCCCCGCACTTCCCGCCACGGAACGGAATATGGCTCGGCTGGTGTTTCTGGACGAAGCGTCACGAGATCTCTACCCCGACTGGGAAACCAAAGCTCGCGACACCGTCGCCAATCTGCGCTACGACGCCGGCCGCCACCCCGACGACCCGCAACTGGCAAGTCTCGTCGGCGAACTCTCCTTGGCCGACAGCGACTTCCGGCGCCTGTGGGCAGCCCACAACGTGCACGCCAAGACGCGCGGCCGAAAGCGGTTCCGCCACCCCCGGATCGGGGAACTCGCCCTCGACTACGTCGCCATGCGTGCGCCCGACGACCCGGACATGACCATGATGATCTACAGCGCCCCTCAGGGATCCGACACCGCTACTGCCCTGCAACTGCTGGCAGCACTGGCCGTACCGGCTCCCGAGCCGGCCGCCCATCCCGCCGAAACTACGTCCTGACTACGCCTGACCACCAGGGGGGGTGATCACCGGGCCGGGCTAGAAGTCAGCTCATCTCGCAGTGGATCGGCGACCGCTCGTCGTAGCAGTGCTTCAGTTTCTGCACGGTCGATCGGGAGCCGTAGTTGGTGAGGATCGGTGCCATCGGCCAGGCAGGCATGGCTAGTCCGTGTCACTGTGGTCAGCTGCCCGTTCGACCAGATCGTCCCAGATGGACGTGTGCTCTAACGTATTGGATAGATACGGTTCTGCACATGGAAAGCTAGATGTCCTGGACGGACGGCCGATCAGTCCCGAGACCTGCCGAGAGCCACAGGGGCGAATTCGGCCGACGCGCGGGTCAGCAGGAGATTGGGGTCGGTGAAATCGGCCTCGATCCACTGTGTGCACGCGTCGGTGCTCAGCGCGCGCCCGTGCGCCAGCATTGTGGCCCTGACCTGACGGATCGCAGTCCCCGGATTCACCGGTGCGCGACCTCTCCATCTGTCGGTAGCTCAGCGTAGCTTTCTATCCATGACCGCGACCACGCAAGGAAAGGCATCGGTCGGCGCCGCCGAGGAGTTCCTTACGGCTGGCCGGATCGAAGAAGCCGGCCGGGCCGTGCAGACCGTCCTCCGTGCCCGGGGGATGGAGTTGAGTCACAACCAGGAGAACCAGCTGATCGGCTGCACGGACCTCCACCAGCTCAGAGCCTGGCATCTGCAGGCACTCAGGGCGATTCACACCAACGAAATATTCAGCGACCGGCCCGGTGCGTGGATGGGATGTTTCTGGGTCGAGCTGAACCCACAGCTCGAACGACTCGGATACGACACGAGAGAGGTCGAAGCGACGACGGCCGAACGCTTGTTTGCGCGGGGTTATACCAAGAGTAGAGCTGAGCACCTGCGGGGAATGCTCGAGGCACGGTTCGGCGTCTCGAAGAATATGACCGATCGCATCGAGTCCGCGACGATTACACAACTCGACTGTTGGATTGAAAATGCCACTACTGTTACCGAACTCGACGAGGTCTTCACGGAACCGGCCGGAAGCTGACTACGTGGCCGACGTTGCCGGTCGACATGCGATCAGTATTCGACAGCTCGTAAAAAGTCGGTGTCTACCGCCCTCTGTGTCGGGTTGTGGAACTCATAATGCGGTGCTGTGCAGGGGAGTTGTCGGACCGCAGGTGGACCACACGGCTGCGCTCACCGCCCTCGCCGGGTAACCGTCAAACTTTGATGATCTCGATTCCTGCCCCGCACAGCATCGACAGGTCTTCGGGATCAGAGGTGAGGATGGTAACGGGGGGTGCAGCGCCGCGGGCTACGGCGGCGAGGACTGCGTCGATGGCGTATTTGTGCCCGTGCAGTTGGTGAGTCCTGAGTAGGTCGGCCGCAGAATCGCTTGCTGCTCTAGTGATTTCGTGGAAGTCGAGACGAGAGAGGACCCAGGCGATCCGTGCTTTGTTGAGTCGACGGTCCTCTGCTTCCAATCGGGTCATGGCGGTGGTGCCTACTCGGATGCCTTCCTGCCGAGCGGCTTCGACGTGTATGACGACCTGTCGGTCACGGTGGTAGAGCTTGGACAAGCCCTCGCAGTCGAGCAGGAGAGTGCCTGGCATCAGGCTGCTGCCCCGGGTGCGTTCTTGTCGTGGCGCAGTGCCGCGCGGGCGGCATCGATTTCTTCCTGGCTGATCGGCTCGTTGTCCTTGGCGTAGTCGGCGACGATTTCGCCGAGCTTGTCCATGGCGACCCGTTGTTGGAGCGCTTCGGCGATGTATGCGGAGAAGCTGCCAGAGCCTACGTGCTCGCGCACGGCATCTGCCAGGTCTTCCGGCAGACTCACAGAGTACTTCTTACTACCGCTCATGGTGCCTATCCTACCGCTGGTAGCAACCCGACCGGAGGTAACAGCCCGCACCGAGATCGCCGCCGGGACGTTTCGGACCCGCTCGGCTCGACGTGCCGCATCGCTGCCGACCCCTCGGATCAGCAGTGCGTCAGGGCAGGATGGAGTCGATATACCCGCCGTCCACGCGTACGGCACCGCCGGTGTGGGTGGGTCCGGCGACGACGGAGTTGACGGTGACGCCGGTGCCGGCGGCGTCCTTGGCGAAGCCACGGTGACGGCGAGCAGCGACGTCTTCGTCATCCCGTAGTGGATCATCTCCGCGGGGATCACGACGGCGGAGTCGCTGGCGAGGTTCAGCACGCGAGCCCAGCCCTGTTTTTCATACCGGGCAGGTATTCGGATCGGGGGCAGGTTCCGGGCAACTCGACCAGCGCCGAGGTTACGCGATGCCGCGTTTCGGGCCTCCGACTCGGCTACCTGCCGGGGCCGCTGGACGAACCGCTCTTCAAGCGCTACGCGGTGACCAGCGCCGCGCGATAGGACACGATGGGCGCCGACCGGTTCGGGGCGGCGTATGCGGTCGCGGCTGCCGAGATGATGCCGATGGTAGTGAGCGCCGCGGTGAAGGTCGGTCGGCCGAGTTTCACCGTGCCTGCCTGTCTGCGAGTTCACGGATCGCCGTAGCGATGGGTTTCCATGCGTGTTCGGGTAGGTCGTGTCCGACTTCGGGCAGTAGTAGCAGGCGAGAGCCGGGAATCCGTGCGGAGATAGTACGAGCGGCACGGGGTTTGATCAGCGGGTCGTCTTCGCCGTGGATGACCAGGGTGGGCCGAGCGATCTCGGTGATCGCCGGACCGTGCCACTGGGCGCCGATCTGCCGGCTCTGCGCCTCTTGATCGTGAATTCCGCTGTCCGGGTTGTGTTCCAACCTCGCTCGTACAGTGGGCTCGTCGAATGCACGCTGGGGAGAGGCAAGCAGTTTCGCGACCGCGACGCCTGCCTCGACCGCGCCCTCCTGGGTGTCGGGAAACTTCACCTTGGCGAACTTCGCGAGCGTACCCAACCGGATGTAGCGCAGAGTGCTCAGTCCGGTGACATCTCCGGGGATCGCGTCGGCCGATATGAGGGTTGTCACGCGGTCGGGGTGCCGGAGTGCGACGCGCTGGGCGACCGCGCCGCCGAGGGAAACCCCGAGTACATGAGCCGAGTTCCAGCCCAGCTCGTCGAGAACTGCTACTGCGTCGTCTGCCATGTCCTCAGCGGTGTACGCCTCACCGCGCCGGCTCAGGAGCGCGGTGATCGGGTTTCGCACGGCTATCGGTGGCAGGTGGGTCGATTCGCCGCCGTCGCGTTGGTCGTATCGCGCTACGGCGAAACCGTGGTCGACGAGTTGCTCGCAGAAGCCGTCGGGGATCCAGTGCCGGTTCGCGCCCAATCCGGTGGCGATCAGCAGCGGCTCCCTGCCTCGCCCCGGCGCGAACTGGTCGAACGCGAGACGTACCGCTCCGTTGTGCGCCCATCGTCGCGGTCCCCATGCGTTGTGCGATGTCATTCCGAGCCTCCTTGAATAGCGTTCAGTGAACGCAGTTTTAGGATAGTGCAGAATCCGGCGTCGGCGAGGAGAGGGTATGGCGAGTGGAACAGCCAGGGAAGGCGGACCCGACGGTGTGGGAGCGCGCCGATGGTAAGCGCGGTCCGGCCCCGTCACACAGCCGGGACGAACTCACCGCCGCGGCGATCGAGCTCGCCGACCAGGGCGGTTTGGCCGCTGTATCCACGCGCCGGATCGCACGCCGGCTCGGGGTGAGCCAGTCGGCGCTGTACCGCTATGTGTCGGGCCGCGACGACGTGCTGGACCTCATGGTCGACGCCGCTGCCGGCGAGATCGACGTCGACGTACCGCTGAGCGGTTCGGCGATCGACGACCTCATTGCGTTGGGAACCCGGGCGATGAACGTCTACACGAGGTATCGGTGGTTGCTCGATATCCCGATCGAGCCGCTACGTGTCGGACCCCGGGGAATCGACTACCTCGAGTACGCACTGCGGGCAATGGCGGACGTGGATGTGCCGGGACCGGTGAAACTGCAGACAGTCGCGGTACTGAATGCGCTCGTCCAGCAATTCGCGCGCGCCGAGCTCGACGGGAGGGCAACGAGTCGGTCACGCCGTATCACCCACGCGGCTTACGTTCACAAAATCGCCGAGGCTGGTCATCATCGGTATCTCGCGCAAGCGCTTGCCGCTTCGACCCGCGACGCGGGCGCGGAAGATTTGTTCGAGCACCTGCTACGCCGGGTGCTCGAGGGCGTGCTGACCCCAGAGTGAAAACGCAACGGCTGCTATCGATTCGGTACGGGCGGTGAACACCCGTCGGCGGACAGTCGGCCCCGGGCACCGCCGGCGTTCGGATGCGCTGTGACTTTGTTGGAAGATCCGACCAACCGGGGTAGGTATTCGGCGGAAGAAACCCGCCCTGACCTGCAATCAAAGTGGAGCTAAGGGGAATCGAACCCCTGACCTTCTCGATGCGAACGAGACGCGCTACCAACTGCGCCATAGCCCCGTGGCTCGTTTCCGAGCCAACGGAGGAGAACTTTAGCAGGTGTGGGCGGGAGATTCCGAATCGCCTGGTCGAGGCCTATTCGAACACCGTGGCGGTCAGGTTCGGGGTGGGGTGAGGTGGAGGCCGGCGCTGGTGGCGGCTTGTGCGAGGACCGCTTCGAGCATGGCGGGGGTGAGGCGGCCGGTGAAGGTGTTGCGTTGGCTGACGTGGTAGCAGCCGTACAGGTCGAGGTGGTGGCGGCCGGGGGCGACAGGGGCGATGCGGTAGTGGACGCCGTGGCCGAAGGTGGGGCGGGTGTGATCCCAGCCGGCTTCGACGAGGGCGGGGAGGAGGGCCTGCCAGCCCCAGGCGCCGAGGACGACTATCGAGCGCAGGGTGGGAGCCAGGAGTTCGAGTTCGTTGACGAGCCAGTGCCGGCAGCGGTCGCGTTCGCCGGTGGTGGGTTTGTTGTCCGGTGGGGCGCAGTGCACGGGGGAGGTGATGCGGATGCCGTTCAGGTGCAGGCCGTCGTCCAGGCTGGTGGCGGTGGGCCGGTTGGCTGCGCCGATGGCGTGGAGGGCGGCGAACAGGACCTCGCCGCTGCGGTCGCCGGTGAACATGCGGCCGGTGCGGTTGCCGCCGTGAGCGGCGGGCGCCAGGCCGGAGATCAGCATGGAGGCGTCGGCGGGGCCGAAGCCGGGCACCGGGCGGCCCCAGTAGGTCTCGTCGCGGAACGCGGCGCGTTTGTCGTGGGCTACTTGTTCGCGCCAGGCGACCAGGCGGGGGCAGGCGCGGCATTCGACCAGGTGCGCGTCCATGAGGTCGAGATCGGGATAGGCGGCCGCGTCGGGTCGTGGTTCGTCGCCGGCACCCGTCATCATCGTTGCCCTCTCCGCTCGCTGGCCGTCGGTACGAGTCTGCCGCCGTGGTGGGTTTCTGCCATCTCCGGGTGCTGGATCGTCGGCGCGATAGCTCGGAATTTGCACAGTCGGACACACTGTCCGAATCTCGCCGTTCGTCGTGGTCGACCGATTCGGTCGGTCCGAGCGGTGGTCCGCGATGGTCGCGGTGCGGTCGCCCGTGACGGCCGGGGCCGTGCGGGTGTCGGAGTCCGCGTTCGCCCTGGTCAACTGGTCGCCTGATCAGCGGTTGGTACCACCGGACACACCGGTCGCTCCTATTCGATGTTGATAGCATGGGCGTTTCCAGCCGGACGGTCGCCGCAATACCCGGTTGCGCGGCGCATCGCGATCACATCGAGAGAGTTCTTGCATGCAGTTCGAAATCGTCGAACGGGACGAGACGTGGGTCGCCGGGCTACCGGTGCGCAGTCCGAAGCGTGCGCTCGGGGAACTGCGCGACCATGATCTCGAGGCGGCCTGGGCCGCCGTGCTGCATCAGGAGCTGGGTGGTCCGCTGGCGTGTGCCTACACCGATTTCGCGCCGGATCCGGGCACCTTCAATACTCAGATCGTCGGCTACGAGTGCTCGTCGTTCGAGCAGGTGACGCGCGGGCATATCGTGTCCCGGCTACCCGCCGGGCCGTATGCGCGGTTCTCTTCGGTCGGAAATTTCCCGCAGATCATGACCGATCTGTGGACCCAGATCGCTTACGCCGAGGAACACAACCAGATCAAGCGCACCTTCACCGGCGATTTCGAGTGTTATCCACATGCGTACAAGATCGATCTGTATTTGGCGGTAGATCCTCGATGAGCTATTCGATCGTGGTCCTCGACGAGGCGATCTACGGCGGCCTGGTGGTGCCGCGGGTGCGCCCGAGCTTCAAGGTCAGCAACAGTGAGTTGATCGAGTTCCTACGCGACCGGCTGCGTGATCGCGGGGTCGCCGGCTCGCTGTACACCGTGTACGTGCCGGATCCGGCCGGCAACTACAACGTGCTCGTGAGTCACGAGTGTTCGTCGGTGGGGACGGTGCCGGTCGGTGATGTGATGATCCGGGTGCCGAAGGGGGTCTACGCCCGCTTCGAGCCCAACGGTGACTACCACGATCCGGTCGAGGACGTCTGGGCGCAGGTCGACGACGCGACGGTGTCGGCCGAGATCGCCCGGGCCTATCAGGAGGAGATCGAGGTCTGGCACGGCGCCGACCGGCTGGAGTTGTTCATTTCCATCCTGGTGTGATCTTCTGGTTGCTGAAAGGTAGCCGTTTGTGGACCGGTCGGTTTTATATCGCGAGATGTCATCCCGTGTCGACGTGATGATCGGGTGTAATTCCGGAGTGTAGGACTAGTTTCCGGCATATTTGCCGGACGTCTGGTCAATTCCGGCACAATGACGGATACTGGCCGAAAGGCCGCGCCGCGCCGTGTAGCAACAGAGTAGGAACCACAATGACAGGGCTGGAAGCCGTACCCGAGGCGCTGCGTCGACATGGCCGTTGACGACCGGATTTGCCTCCGCGATGTCGGCCGCGTCGCAACGCCTGGCGAATTTTTCGCAGCACACGTCCGCGAACTCGCCGCGATATCGGCGCCATCCGCCGATACACTGACCTCGGTTCAGGGCGGAGTCAGCGGCGCTCGGGGTGCGGCCGTCCCAGCCTCGACATGCCGTGGATAGCGCGATCGGAGACAAGGTGCCTCGGCGAACGCTCGACTCGTTGGTGACCCAGGTCGCCGCGGAGTTGATGGGTGTCGACGCCACGACGATGGTGGCGGCGACCGAACGAGTGCTGGCGAAACTGGTCGACTACTTCGACGTCGATTTCAGTTTCGTCCGCCATACCGACCGGGAGCGACGGGCAACGGTCCTGATCGCGGAATGGCCACCGCGGCCGGAAGTCCCGGAGCCGGACCCGCTGCGCGTGGTCTATTTCGAACAGGCCGATTCGGTATTCCGCGCTATCGAACACGCGACCGAACCGATGATCGCCCGGCCCTCGGAATTCTCCGATTATCAGGAGACGATCCGGCGTTCCTCCGGCTTCGGCGATGTGACCACCGCGACCGTGCCGCTCATCTCGCGCGGGGAACCCACCGGGTTGCTGGGGTTCATGAAATCCGGCGACCGGGAGTGGAGTACGCGCGAAATCAATGTGCTCAAGGCGATTGCCGCGTTG
This sequence comes from Nocardia vermiculata NBRC 100427, assembly GCF_001613265.1. Taxonomy (GTDB): domain Bacteria; phylum Actinomycetota; class Actinomycetes; order Mycobacteriales; family Mycobacteriaceae; genus Nocardia; species Nocardia vermiculata. Next base: position 311,533 of record NZ_BDCA01000002.1, on the reverse strand, counting down.
CTGGCGCAGTTGCAGGCCCGGGTCGTGGCCGAGGAGCGTTTGCGCTACATCGCATTGCACGACGATCTGACCGGATTGGCCAACCGCCGGGCGCTGCTCGAGCATATGGAGGACCGCTTACGGCCGGGTAGTCCTGGTCCGGTGGCGGCGTTCTTCTTGGACCTCGATCGGCTCAAGGCTCTCAACGACTTTCTGGGCCACACCGCCGGCGACAACTTCATTCGCAAGCTGTCGGCGCGGCTCAGGGAGCATCTCGACCCGAACGACATGATCGCTCGGCTCGGTGGCGACGAATTCGTGATCGTGCCGGCCAAACCGGTGGATCCGGTGGCGGCCGAACTCGAGGCGACCCGGATTCAGCAGCTCATCACGCGCCGTGTCGCGGTGGGTGGGGAAACCGTGAGCCGGGGCGCGAGTGTCGGTGTGGCATTGGGGATGCCCGGTGAGACCACGGTGGCCGATGTGCTGCGCCGCGCCGATCACGCGCTGCTCTCGGCGAAATCCGGTGGTGGTAACGGGGTCGCGGTCTTCACCGACGCGATGCGTGCGCAATTCGAGCTGCAGGACGATGTGGAGCTGAATCTGCGCGGCGCGGTCTCCGACGGTTCGCTGTTGTTGCACTATCAGCCCGAAGTCGATCTGCGGACCGGGCGCATCGTGGCGCTGGAGGCGCTGGTGCGCTGGCAGCACCCGACGCGCGGACTGCTGCCACCGGGCGCGTTCGTGGGCGTCGCCGAGGCGACGAACCTGGCCGGTGAGCTGGGGCGCTGGGTGCTGCGCACGGCGTGCGCACAGTTCGCGAAGTGGCGGCGGGCCGGGCTGGCCTCGAATGTGGTGATCCGCATCAATGTCTCCCCGGTGCAGCTGGTCAGCCTGGATTTCGTGGAGTGTGTGGAAGATGTGCTGCGCCGGCACGGAATCGACGGCAGTTCGGTGTGTTTGGAGATCACCGAGCATGTGGTGGTGTCGGATCTGACCCGGACCCAGGTGACGTTGCGCGGGCTCAAGCGCATGGGTGTGCAGATCGCGATCGACGATTTCGGCACCGGCTACAGTTCGCTGTCACACCTGAAGGCGCTCCCGGTGGACGCGGTCAAGATCGACCGCGGTTTCGTACAGCGCCTGGGAGCCAGTACCGACGATCTGGCGATCGTGAAGTCGATCGTCGGCCTCGCGGGGTCGTTCGGCCTGGGCGTGGTCGGTGAGGGAGTGGAGACGGCGGTCGCCGCCCGCACCCTGGTCGGCCTCGGATGCTATCGGGCCCAGGGGTTTCTGATCGCCCGTCCGATGCCTGCCGACGAGGCCGAACCGCATCTCGCCGAGGGGCGTATTCCGCTCGATCTCGAGCTGCCGCGGGTTTCCCGTGGGGCGCATCGGATCTGATCGCGGGGATGGCCGGTACGGGCGGGGTGGTCTCGTCGTGGCTGTTGGTCGACACACTGGTCACGCCACCGTCGATCGTCGCCGACGGCCATCGCTTCCGGGACTGGGTGCCGCTGTCGCGTGCGGGGCGGGCCTTGGGGGCGGGCGCCGCCGCACTGGCCGTGGTCGCCGTGCACGAGGCGTCCACCGCGAACTCGGATGACGCACCGGTCGTCGTCTCCGCCGGGACCTGCACCGCGGTCGCCGTTGCGGTGCGGTGTGCGTTCGGTGTCGTGCACGGGGTGCAGCTGTGGGTGGGACCGATCGGGCAGGATCCGCCGCCTCGGCGTGCCGTCGCCGCATGGGACTGGGATTCCGGTACCGAATTGGCTCATCACGGCCCGGGGCTCGAGGAGCTGGTCTTCGGGCGGGATCCCCAGCAGGTCCGGGTGGTACGAACGCCGCCGGAGATCTTCGGCCGGGTGGTGCGTTTCGACGGCCGGATGGAGTACATCGCCGTGGTGTCGGGTGCCGACCCGTCGGGGCGCTGGCAGGGCGAACTGGTGGTGTGCGGTGACGACGACGTCGTTCGAACCTTCCAGCTGGTCGTCGGGGTGCACGACGAGGATCGGCACACCGGGGCGGAGGGCACTGCGCGGGTCACTCGGGCGTTGGTGCACGAGATCACCGATACCGCCCCGCCCCGGCCCGATCCGGATCTGGCGATCACCCGGATCGCCTCGCGGTCCGATGATGCCGGTGTCGCCTTCGTCGAATTGTCGCTGGGGCTGGTCTACGAGTGGGTGAGCCCGCCGCCGGCACCGCTGCAGCGCTGGAGTACCGAGCTGCCGCGGGTGCATCCCGACGATCTGCGGCGCTACCGTGCCGCATGCGCCACCGTCTTCGCCGGTGAACGCGATGATCCCGCACAAGAATTCGACCTGCGCCTCCGTTTCGACGGGGCCGCTTGGGGCGGGGTGCGGGTGGAATTGTCCAGGCTCGGGCCGGAGCCGGTACGCGGCATGATCCGGGTGTGGCCGCTCGACGACTAGCGCGGTGATCGGCCCGGTACCGGCGCGGAACGGGGGGTAGCCAGTATGCTCCTGGGCAACGGAGATAACACGGTCCTGATGTTCGTCCGCGACGGGCATCACCGCAGAGCATTCGAGGAACGGCGTGCGTGATCGCTTGAAGTCCGTGAGTGGCAAGAAGACTCTGGTCACCGGTGCGGCCAGTGGAATCGGCCGGGCGACCGCGATCGCCACGGCCGAACAGGGCGCCGAGCTGGTGCTGACGGATATCGATGCCGCCGGTCTGGCGGAAACCGTCGAGGTGATCGGCCGGGCCGGCGGAAAGGTGCTGGAGTCCAGGGCACTCGACGTCAGCGATTACGAGGCGGTCGCCGCCTTCGCCGCGGATGTGCACGATCGGCACGGCAGCCTCGACGTGGTGATGAATATCGCCGGCGTGTCCGCCTGGGGCACGGTGGAGAATCTCGAGCATCGGCATTGGCGGTCGATGGTCGATGTGAATCTGATGGGCCCGATTCACGTCATCGAAAGTTTCGTGCCGGCAATGGTGCGTGCCGGGTGCGGGGGCGCCCTGGTGAATGTGTCCTCGGCGGCCGGACTGCTGGCCTTCCCCTGGCATGCGGCCTACAGCGCGAGTAAATACGGTTTGCGCGGGGCGTCGGAGGTTTTGCGCTTCGATCTGGAGCGACACGGCATCACGGTGCACCTGGTGGTACCGGGTGCGGTGAACACGCATCTGGTGGAGACCGTGGAAATCGCCGGTATCGACCGCGAGGATCCGCGAATACGGCGCTATGTGAAGGGCTTTCAGCGGCACGCAGCCTCGCCCGAGAAGGCAGCTCGGGCGATTCTGCGGGGTATCGAGAAGAACCGTTTCCTGGTCTACACCTCCTTCGATGTGCGGTTCGGTTACTGGTGGTCGCGAAAGTTCGCCTGGCCCTACGAATTCGCGATGCGCCGCGCGAACGATCAGTTCAACAGATTTCTTCGCTGACCGGCCCGGCGTCGGTGACCTCACAGGTGGGCCCGCAGTCGGCCGTCGCGGGATTCGGGTCCGCCGCGTCCTCGCAGCCCGTGGTCCGGGCGCCGTCGATGCTCACATCCAGTGTCCGGGCGCCGGGTCCTTCCTCGCCGAGATGGTCGTGGAAGTTCACGATGCGGCAGCTGCCCAGGGACAGGCAGCCGCAGCCGATGCAGTCGGTGAGGCTGTTGCGCAGCCGGGTGAGCTGCTCGATGCGCTGATCGAGGTCGGTACGCCAAGTTATCGACAATCGTTCCCAATCCTTGCGATTGGGAGTGCGTCCCTCCGGTAGAGTATCCAGAGCGCGGCGGATTTCGCTGAGCGGGATTCCGACCCGCTGCGAGATCCGGATGAAGGCCACCCTGCGCAACGTTTCCCTGGAGTATCTGCGCTGGTTACCGCTGGTGCGGCGGCTGGCTATGAGTCCTTCGCGTTCGTAGAAATGCAGTGCCGACACCGCGACACCACTGCGTTCGGACAGCTGGCCCGGGGTGAGCTCCTTGGTATGCCAGGTCGTATGCTGCATTCCTTAACCATACTTGAGGTTTGCTGGATCCGGGGTGGAACCGGAAATCTGCGTTCGCCCCCGCGGTTCCGGCGCGGTACGCGAACAATTACGTGCCAAGCCGGGCACCGCCCGATACGGTCGGAACATGGAGACCGATGCTGTGCCGCCGGCGCGACCGTTTTCCGTGACGACCGAGGTCGGGACGTTGCGGGCGGTACTGCTGCATCGTCCGGGGGACGAGTTGCGCAGGCTCACCCCGCGCAACAACGATCAGCTGCTGTTCGACGGAATTCCGTGGGTCGAGCGTGCCCAGCAGGAGCACGAGATCTTCGCGGACGTGCTGCGCGGGCGCGGGGTCGAGGTGTTGCTGCTGGCGGATCTGCTCGCCGAAACCCTCGCGGTCAGCGGCGCCGGACGCAGCATGGGTATCACTGCCGCCGTCGACGCCCGTCGCATCGGTTTCCCGTTGGCCGAGGAGCTGAAGGCGCATCTGCGCGCGGTCCCGGGGCCACAGCTGGCCCGAATCCTCATGGCGGGGATGACCTTCGACGAACTGCCGTTCGAGCCGGACGCCACCTCCCTGGTTCGGCGGATGCACCACGGCACCGATTTCGTCATCGACCCGCTGCCGAATCTCCTGTTCACCCGCGATTCGTCGTTCTGGGTAGGCCCGAAGGTTGCCATCACCTCACTGGCGCTGCCCGCGCGCGCCCGGGAGACCTCACTGACCGACCTGGTCTACGCCTTCCATCCGCGATTCCTCGGGGTGCGCCGCGCCTACGAATCGCATACCGCGCCGATGGAAGGCGGTGACGTGCTGTTGCTCGCGCCCGGGGTGGTCGCCATCGGCGTAGGGGAGCGCACCTCGCCGGCCGGTGCGGAAGCCTTGGCGCGCAGCCTGTTCGACGATGCCATCGCCCATACCGTGCTGGTGGTGCCGATCGCGCAGAATCGCGCCACCATGCATCTGGACACGGTCTGCACGATGGTCGACACCGATGCGGTCGTGATGTACCCGGGGGTGCAGAATTCGTTGTGCGCGTTCACTATCCGGGCGGACGGCGATTCGGTTCGGATGAGCGGACCGGACCCGTTCCTGCCCGCTGCGGCGGCGGCGATGGGCATCGACAAGTTGCGGGTCATCGACACTGGTCTGGACGGGGTCACCGCGGAACGCGAACAATGGGACGACGGCAACAACACCCTCGCGCTTGCTCCCGGAGTGGTCGTGGCCTACGAACGCAACGAGAATACGAATACACGACTGGCCGAGGCGGGCATCGAGGTGTTGACCATCCCGGGATCCGAACTCGGTTCCGGTCGTGGCGGGCCCCGCTGCCTGTCCTGCCCGCTGTCGCGTGACGAGGTGTAAACGCCGATGCTGGAAATTTCGGTCGACCACGAGTCGACGGTGCCGCCGTTCGAGCAATTGCGCCTGGGCATCGTCGCCCGGGTCCGTTCGGGCGAGCTCACCGCCGGAACGAAGATACCGACGGTGCGCGCCCTGGCCGTCGAACTCGGGCTGGCACCCAACACCGTCGCGCGCGCCTACCGGGAACTCGAGCAGGACGGGGTACTGGAAACCCGTGGCCGCAGGGGGTCGTTCATCGCCTCCTCCGGCGATCCGACCCGCGATATCGCGGGCCGCGCCGCATCCGAATACGTGGCCGTGGCCCGGCGGCTGGGTCTGGACGACGACACCGCACTGCACTACGTGCGCGCCGCACTCGGCGTGATCGGCTAACGCCAGCTCGGCAACCACAGATGGTTGTGCCAATTACCGGTGGTGATCGGCAGGCCCGTGAGGATCGGCCAGAGATAGATGAAGTTCGCCACCACCAGCCCCACATACAGGCAGACCAGTAACAGCCCCAGACTGCGGCGTTCGCTCGCCACGGCAGACCATCGACCCGGCCGGGTTCGCCGCAGCGGTGCCGGGCCCAGGATGTCGCCGAGCACCAGCGCGAGACCCATCACCAGGAACGGTGCCATCGGTACCGCGTAGAAGAAGTACATCTGGCGGTCCAGATCGGCGAACCAGGGCAGAATGCCGGCGAGATAGCCGACCAGCACCGCGCCGTAGCGCCAGTCGCGACGAGTGATACTGCGCCACAGCGCCCATCCGAGCATCGGCAGCGATACCCACCACATAGCAGGTGTGCCGATGAGCATCACGGCCTTCACACAGACCGCCTGTCCGCAGCCGGTGACGCCGTTGTCGGCGTAGTAGTACAGCATCGGGCGCAGGCCCATCGGCCACGACCACGGCTTGGATTCCCACGGGTGATGATTGCCCGCGGAATTGGTCAGACTCTCATGGAATTTCAGCGATTCGCCCTGATTGTGCACCAGTGAGCGCAGCACATCGGGCACCCACGACCAGGTACCACCCGCGCCGATGGCATTGCCGACCGAATACCGGTCGTACCCGTCCTCACTGGCGAACCAGCCCCAGTAACTGGCCACATAGAGCAGCAGCGGGATGACGACCAGCGCGTACAGAGCGGGCCCGATATCGCGTACCGCGGCCCCCACCCAGGGGCGTTTCACGCCGTAGGCGCGCCGGGCCGCCACATCGAAACACACGGTCATCAGGCCGAAGAACATGATGAAGTACAGACCCGACCATTTGGTACCGCAGGCCAGGCCCAGCAGCACGCCGGCGCCGAAGCGCCACCATCGAACTCCCAGGCGCGGCCCGAAATCCGACAGTGCGATCCGGCCTTCCGCATCCGCGCGCGCCAGCCGCGCCCGAACCTGATCGCGGTCCACGATCAGGCAGCCGAAGGCGCCCACGACGAATACCGCCTGGAAGATATCGAGCATCCCGATCCGGGAGGATACGAAGGTCACCCCGTCGGCGATCAGCAGAATGCCCGCGATCGCACCGACCAGCGTCGACCGCGTCATCCGCCGAGTGATGCGGATGACCAGCAATATCAGCACCGAGCCGAAGATCGCCGCGGTGAAACGCCAGCCCAGACTGCTGTAGCCGAACAGTGCCTCGCCCAGCGCGATCATCTGCTTGCCCACCGGGGGATGCACCACCAGCCCGTAGGCCGGATTGTCCTCGACCCCACCACCGGTGAGCAGTTGCCAGGCCTGTGGTGCGTAATGCTTCTCGTCGAAGACCGGAGTGCCGGCGTCGGTCGGGTAGTTCAGCATCGTGAACCGGGTGATCGCCGCGATCGCGGTCAGGACGATCGTGACTATCCAACCGCGCGCTCGATCGGTGGGTCCGAAATCGGGCGAGGGGCGCAGCGGCGCCGGGCTGGACGAGGCCGGGCCCGCGCCGATCGCCGGTCGCGTATCGGTCAGCTGGGTCACGCACCCGATCGTATGCGGTGTGTGAGGGTGGGTTGCGCGGCGGTGAGCGGACCTGGATAGCGGCACGCCCCGGCAGTGCGGTGTGATGGGTGGACACGGTTGCGGAAAGGACGGCGATGGAGCACACCGGGCGTCTGGTGCTGGCGGCGACGCCGATGGGGGAGGTGGGTGATGCGTCTGCGCGGCTCCGCGATGCGCTCGCGACCGCGGAGGTGGTCGCCGCGGAGGACACCCGCCGCACCAAGTCTCTGGCCAAGGCCCTCGATATCGAGATCACCGGCCGGGTGGTGAGTTTCTACGACCATGTGGAGACCGCACGGATACCGATGCTGCTCGGCGAGATCGAGGCCGGCAAGACCGTGCTGCTGGTCACCGATGCCGGGATGCCGTCGGTCAGCGATCCGGGGTATCGGATGGTCGCCGCGTGCATCGAGCACGAGCTGCCGGTGACCTGCCTGCCGGGACCGTCCGCGGTGACCACGGCCCTCGCGCTGTCCGGCCTGCCGATGGAACGCTTCGCATTCGATGGTTTCGCGCCGCGCAAGTCCGGGCAGCGCAAGCAGTGGCTGTCCACGTTGGTCACCGAGACCCGGGCGGTGGTGTTCTTCGAGTCACCACACCGACTGGCCGACTGCCTGGCCGACGCCGCGCAGGTACTCGGCGCCCAGCGTCGCGCGGCTGTCTGCCGGGAGCTGACCAAGACCTATGAGGAAGTTGTGCGCGGCGGTCTCGGCGAACTCGCACAGTGGGCGGTCGAGGGCGCACGCGGCGAAATCACGGTCGTCGTCGAAGGTGCCCAACCTGTTTCCGCCGATCCGGTCGATCTGGTGGACGAGGTCGAGGAGCTGGTCGCCGACGGCGCCCGCCTCAAGGACGCCTGCGCACAGGTCGCCGCCAGGGCGGGCGGAGCCTCACGCCGCGAGCTCTACGATGCAGTGCTCGCGGCGCGGGGGCGCTGACGCATGTCGTGCGCCGTGGTGGGCAGCGTGCTCCCGCGCGAACGTCGAGGCAGTCTTCGCGGCTCGGGCAGGTAGCCCGGCACTGCTCGCTATGCGGGCGCGGGCTGGCAGATCAGACCCAGCACCGTGTTCGCGAACTCGACGAAGCCGGGGGCCAATGCCGGCACGTGCTGCGCACCCTGGTGCACCAACACCCGGCGGGTGCGTTCGGCGATGGCATCGGGGACCAGCGCGATCGACGCATCCGGGACCTCGCGCAGCTCCGGATCGATCTGGCGGGCCTGGTGGTGGAAGCTGCCGTACAGGAATGCGAAATAGTCCACGGCCAGGTCGCGGAACCTCGAGGCGGCCTCGCCGACCAGCAGTGAGTCCACCAGAATGAGCCGGGAGAAATCCGGTTCGGTCGCCACCACCGCGCAGAACGTGGTGATGACGGTCTCGAGCCGCTGCCTGGGGTCGGCCGTGGCGGGCAGTTCGGCCAGCTCGTCGGCGATGCGGGCGCGGACGATATCCGCACCGGCGTGCACCGCCTCGACGAAACAGTGTTCCTTGTTCTCGAAATGCTCGTAGAAGGTGCTGCGGGAGACATGTGCCGAGCCGACGATATCGGTCAGCGTCGTCGCGGAATAGCCGCGGGCGCCGACGCATTCGACCATCGCATCGATGATCCGCCCGCGCGGCGCCGCACCGAGCGTCTGCGCGCGGGCGGTACGGTGCCGCTGGGCGAACTGCGAGTCGACGGCGGGGGCAGTACTGCGTGGAGGGTCCGGTTCCATGCGGCCGCCTCGCCTACTTCGCTTTCGGCTCGACGTATTTGGGGAACACCGGTTCCGGAGCGGGGAGCGCCAGACCGGCCTCGATCGGGGTGGCCAGGTCGGCGAACGTGCGCCCGGTCTGGCCTAGCTGATCGAGAATCCGTCCCGCCGAACCCGGGATCACCGGCTGCACCAGGATCGACACGATCCGCAGCACCTCGAGGGTCACGTACAGCACAGTGGCCTCACGCGCGACATCCTCCGGCGTTCCGGACTTCGCCAGCGCCCACGGCTGCTGCGCCGAGAAGTACTTGTTCGTCTCGCCCAGGGTGAGCCAGATCGCCTCCAATGCCAGATGCAGCTGCTGCACGTCGAATTCGGCACGGCAGCGTTCCGGCAGCGCGTTCGCGCGCTCGAGCAGCGCGCGGTCGGCCTCGGTGAACTCGCCCGGGGTCGGAACCGTCGAATCGAAATCGCGGGCCACCATCTTCAGGCTGCGCTGCACCAGGTTGCCGTATTCGTTGGCGAGGTCGGTGTTGATCCGGCCGACGATGGCGTCGTGGCTGTAGGAGCCGTCCTGACCGTAGGAGATCTCGCGCAGCAGGAAGAACCGCACCGCGTCCAGGCCGTACTGCTCGACCAGCGCCAGCGGGTCCACCACATTGCCCACCGATTTCGACATCTTCTCGCCCTTGTTGAACAAGAAACCGTGCACGAAAACGCGTTTCGGCAATTCGACACCGGCCGACATCAGGAATGCCGGCCAGTAGACGGTGTGGAAGCGAGTGATGTCCTTGCCGATGATGTGCACATCGGCGGGCCAGAAACGCTGGAAGGCAGCCGAATCCGTATTCGGGAAACCGACACCGGTCAGATAGTTGGTGAGCGCGTCCACCCACACGTACATCACGTGGGCCGGATCGCCGGGCACCGGAACACCCCAGTCGAAGGTGGTCCGCGAAATCGACAGATCCTTCAGGCCCGCCTTCACATAGCTGATGATTTCGTTGCGCCGGGTCGCGGGCAGAATGAAATCCGGCGTGGTCTCGTACAGTTCGAGCAGCCGGTCCTGATATTTCGACAGCCGGAAGAAGTAGTTCGATTCCTCGGTCCACTCCACCGGGGTGTTGGTCTCGGTCGCGACGCGTGTCCCGTCCGCGCCGACCGTCGTCTCCTCCTCGGTGTAGAACGCCTCGTCACGCACCGAATACCAGCCCGAATAGGTGTCGAGATAGATATCGCCCTCGGCCTGCATCCGCTCCCAGATCGCGATGCTGGCGGCCAGGTGATCCTCGTCGGTGGTGCGGATGAACCGGTCGTAGGAGATATCGAGCGCGGAGTCCATGCGCTCGAACACATCCGAATTACCCGCGGCGTACTCCTCCACGGAGACGCCCGCGGCGCGCGCGGCCTGCTGCACCTTCTGGCCGTGCTCGTCGGTTCCGGTCATGAAATACACGTCGTAGCCGTCGAGCCGCTTGAAACGCGCAATCGTATCGGTGGAGATGTACTCGTAGGCATGCCCGATATGCGGCGCGCCGTTGGGATAGGCGATCGCCGTGGTGATGTAGAAAGCCGGGGCAGCGTTCGGTGTCTGGGGGGTCGACGTGAGTTCGGGTGCGCTCATGGTGTGTCCACTGTAATCCGCCGCCGATTTCGGCTCACGCCGATATCGAGGTGACCCGGCGCCGGGGGCAACGGGCCGTGGCGGGCCTGTCTAATCTGGTCCGATGCCCGGTAAACGACCCGCGCCCGAGCCACCCGAACCGCTGGCGCCGCTGATCGACGCACACACCCATCTCGACGCCTGTGGCGCCGAGGACGCGGAATCGGTTGCCGCCATGGTCGACCGGGCCGCCGCCGTGGGGGTGGGACGGGTGGTGACCATCGCCGACGATCTGGACGCGGCCCGCTTCGCGGTCACCGCCGCGCACTGGGATCCGCGGGTCTACGCCGCAGTCGCCCTGCATCCGACGCGGGCGAACGCACTCGACGACGCCACCCGGGCCGAGCTGGAGAAACTGGCCGCCGACGAGCGCGTGGTGGCGGTCGGCGAGACCGGCCTGGACTACTACTGGCCCGGCAAACTCGACGGTTGTGCCGCCGTCGAGGATCAGGTCGAGGGGTTCCGTTGGCATATCGACCTGGCCAAGCGCCTGGACAAACCGCTGATGATCCACAACCGTGAGGCCGATCACGATGTACTCGCGGTGCTGCTGGACGAGGGGGCGCCGGAAACGGTGATCTTCCACTGCTTCTCCTCCGACGCGAATATGGCGCAGGCCTGTGTGGCCGAGGGATACGTGCTCAGTTTCTCCGGCACGGTGAGCTTCAAGAACGCCCACGAATTGCGGGATGCGGCCACCTTGGTGCCGGACGAGCAGATTCTGGTCGAAACCGATGCGCCTTTCCTCACCCCGCATCCGTTCCGTGGTGCGCCCAACGAGCCGTACTGCCTGCCGTACACGGTGCGGGCGCTGGCCGGGTTGCGCGGTCAGGATCCGACCGACCTCGCGGCGATCACCACCGCCAATGCGGAGCGGATCTACCGGCTGCCGCGCTGACTCACGTGCGGGGCGATGGCCGCTGCGCGCGTGCGGTACGTCACAGAAGCGGACTTCGCCCTGCCGGTGTGCTCGGGTTCACTTACGATTGCGCGGTCGTGATATTTCCTCGTCACCGAGATTGAATCGTGATGTGGAAATCCCCTGTTCCACGGCATGAAGTTGCCGAGGCCCAACCTGCTCGTTATCGTATTGTGACCATGCCGGAGTTTCGGATATCCGCTCTCCAGCGGATCAACACGTCGCGCTCGCCGCTGCTCTACGCGGCGATCGCCGCGTTGCTGATCACCCTGATCATCGGGGCGAGTATGGCGATCGTGAATCGCAAAACCGTGGCGCTGGTCGTCGATGGGCAGCGCACCACCGTCGACACCATGTCCTCCGAGGTTCGCGACGTGCTGAAAGCCGGCGGTTTCCGGCTCACCGGCCGAGACGAGGTCAGCCCCGGCGGGGACACCGACGTCACCAACGGTGCCACCATCGAGCTCCACCGCGCCCGCGAGCTGTCGCTCACCTTCGACGGCCGTACGAAGAAGGTCTGGACCACCGCGTCCACCGTCGCCGACGCGCTGACCCAGTTGCACATCCCGGACGATGTCTTCGCCTCGCCCTCGCGTCCCACCCCGCTGCCGTTACACGGTGCCTCGATGGCGGTGACCAGCCCGCGCACCGTCGAACTGTCCGACAACGGTGAGCCGGCCGGATACGTGCGCTTGGCCGCACCGACCGTCGGGGAACTGCTGAAGGTGCAGGGGGCGCCGCTGGCCGGCGAGGATACGGTGGAGCCGTCCGCGGATACCAAGCTGCGTGACGGTATGAAGATCACCGTCACCCGCCGGCATACCGAGACGGTCACCCAGCGCGAACCGCTGGATCCGCCCGAGAACGTCATCGAGGACACCGAGCTGAATATGAGCCGGACCGTCGTCGAGCACCCGGGTAAGGCCGGCGAACAGGACGTCACCTACTCCGTGTCGTACGTCAACGGCCAGGAAGCATCCCGCGAGGCCGTCGACCACAGTGTCATCGTCCCCGCCGAGCCCAAGACGGTCCGCAAGGGTGCCAAACCGGGTACCGAGGTCCCGCCCGTCCGCGACGGTGCCACCTGGGACGCGCTGGCCAAATGCGAATCCGGCGGCAATTGGGCCATCAACACCGGCAACGGGTACTACGGCGGAATTCAGTTCGATCAGAACACGTGGGCCCGCCAGGGCGGCACCCGCTACGCCGAACGCCCCGACCTCGCCACCCGCGAAGAGCAGATCGCCATCGCCGAGGTGACCAGGGAACGCCAAGGCTGGGGTGCCTGGCCCTCCTGTACCAGCCGCCTCGGCATCAGCTGATTACATCAGCGCACCGCCGTCTACTCGGATTTCGGAGCCGGTGCTGTCCCGCTCGGAACGGTGGGGTGATCGGACGCTGGTCCGGTGCGGTTCGCTTGGTACCTTGACGGGCGTGTCCGAACCTGTGAACGAAGCCCGTGGCCTGGCCGAACTGCTCGGTCCCGCCGAAGTTCGGGTGTTGTCGGAACGGTTCGGTGTGCGGCCGACCAAACAGCTCGGCCAGAACTTCGTGCACGATGCGAACACCGTGCGGCGCATCGTCGGAGCGGCCCGGGTGGGGCGCGGGGATGTGGCACTCGAGGTCGGCCCGGGGCTGGGGTCGCTGACCCTGGCTCTGCTCGATGTGGTCGACCGGGTGATCGCGGTGGAGCTGGATCCGGTCCTGGCGCAGCATTTGCCGGAGACGGTGCGGCAGCGTGCGCCCGAACTGGCCGATCGGCTGGCGGTGGTATCGGGCGATGCGCTGCGGGTCTCGGCAGCGGATCTGCCCGGTGTGCCGACCGCGCTGGTCGCGAATCTGCCGTACAACGTCGCGGTGCCGGTGCTGCTGCATCTGCTGGCCGAATTACCCAGCATCAGAACGGCATTGGTGATGGTCCAGGCCGAGGTGGCCGACCGGCTCGCGGCCGATCCGGGCTCCCGGACCTACGGGGTGCCGAGTGTGAAGGCGGGTTTCTTCGGCACCGTCCGCCGGGCGGGGGCGGTCGGTCGCCAGGTGTTCTGGCCGGTACCGCAAGTCGAATCGGGTCTGGTGCGGATCGAGCGCTTCGAGAATCCGCCGTGGTCGCTGGACAGTGCGCACCGGCGGCGGGTGTACGCCGTGGTCGATGCGGCCTTCGCGCAGCGCCGCAAGACGTTGCGGGCCGCACTGTCCGGTTGGGCCGGCTCGCCGGTGGAGGCCGAGCGACGGCTGGTGGCTGCGGGTATCGCGCCCACTGCTCGGGGGGAGACACTCGACACCGCGGCCTTCGTGCGGCTGGCCGCGCAGGGCTGAGCGTCGGCCCCGCGGCTCGCATCCTGCTGATTCCCGATGGGTAGGACGCCGCGTTCCCGATGAGGCCGCGTTCCCGATGAGTAGGACGGCGCGGCCGCATCCTAGAACGTGTTCTAGATATCGCGGGGCCGATTTGGTAGGTTGCCTGCATTCGGAGTGTGTTCTGTGGCACACCGCTAGCGGTAGAGCCATGGTGGAGTTGGCGGTTCCGCCGTCGGAAAGAGGCGATGGTGCAGTTCAATTTGGCGGATATTTTCGAGTCGGTGGCTGCGGCGGTGCCCGATCGCATCGCATTGACCTACGAGGGGCGGCACCTGACCTACGCGGAGTTGGACGGCACGGCCAACACCGTGGCCCGGCTCTTCGAGCAGTCGGGTATTGCTGCGGGGGAACATGTTTCGCTGTTCCTGAAGAACAGTGTCGAGCATGTGACGAGCATTCTCGGACTCATCAAGGTCCGTGCGGTGCCGATCAACGTCAACTATCGCTACACCCCGGCCGAACTCGAATACATTTTCACCAATTCGGATTCGGTGGCGGTCGTCGTCGAACTTCCCGAGCATCAGCGCACCCTGGCCGGGCTGCTCGGTGCCTGCCCGAAGCTGCGCACCGTGTTCGTCGTGGGAGCGGTGGCCGACGAACTGCGTGCCGCGGCCACGGAGCGATCGGTCGCGGTGGTGTCGTTCTCCGACGCGGAGGCGCTGCCGCGCACCGCGGAATTCGACCCGCGCACCGGCGACGACCGGTACGTGCTCTACACCGGCGGCACCACGGGGTATCCGAAGGGCGTGGTGTGGCGCCACGACGACTTCTTCCGCAAGCCGTTGTCCGGTGGTAATCCGTACGGCACCGAGCAACGGCGCGATCTCGACGAAGTGGCCGCTGCCGCACCGGACTTCCCGGAAATGGCGTTCCTGATCGCGGCGCCGCTGATGCACGGCGCGGCGCTGTATTCGCTGTTCACCTTCTTCACCCTCGGTGCCCGGGTGGTCCTGATGCGCGACTTCGATCCGCGCAAGGTGGTCGAAGGGATCGAGCAGGAGAAGCTGACGGTGATCCTGATCGTCGGTGACGGCATGGGCCTGCCGCTCGTCGACGAGATGGAACGGCGCAAGGACGAGATCGACTTCAGCTCACTGTTCTCGATCACCTCCGGCGGCGGCATCTGGTCGGTCGGGGTGCGTAACCGAATGCTCGCGGTCAAACCGGATCTGCTGCTACGAGACAACTTCGGTGCGTCGGAGACCGGAAACGACGGCGCGTTCACCGTCGACGAGGCCGGAACCCTGCGCATGCCGAAATCGGCGAACATGATCGTGGTCGACGAACAACTCGAGGAGCTCGCACCGGGTTCCGACCAGGAGGGATTCATCGCACGAATCGGCAACGTCCCGCTCGGCTACTACAACGACGAGGACAAGACCGCCCGCACCTTCCCGACCCGTGCCGACGGCACCCGGCTGGCGGTGCTGGGCGATATGGGCCGGGTGGAGGCCGACGGCACCATCATCTTCCTGGGGCGCGGCTCGCAGTGCATCAACAGCGGTGGTGAGAAGGTCTTCGCCGAGGAGGTCGAGGCGGCGCTGCACGCGCACCCCTCGATCGCCGACGCCCTGGTGGTCCCGGTCCCGGACGAACGGATGGGCCAGCGTGTTGCCGCGGTCGTCGAGATCTACCCGGACGCGCCGGAGCTGAGCTTGGACGAGGTGCAGAAGCATTGCCGAGAGACCCTGGCCGGCTACAAGATTCCGCGTTCGATGGTGTGTGTCGACGAGGTCCGGCGCACTCCGGCGGGTAAGGCCGACTACCGCTGGGCCAAGGATGTCGCCGCGGCGGGCTGAACGCCGGGCCCGAGTCGTCACCTGAACAGGTGACGGCCCCGGTCTCGAATGCCGAATGCCCCGTCCGCCGGAGACCGGCGGACGGGGCATTCGTTATCGACTCTCAGCCGCGGAATCCGCGCAACCGCAGGCTGTTACTGACCACGAACACACTGGACAGTGCCATCGCGGCACCTGCGAGCATCGGGTTCAGCAGCCCGGCCGCGGCGAGCGGGATCGCCGCCACGTTGTAGCCGAAGGCCCAGAACAGGTTGCCCTTGATGGTGCTCAGGGTCCTGCGGGACAGCCGGATCGCGGTGGCGACGGTACGCAGGTCGCCGCGGACCAGGGTGATGTCGCCGGCCTCGATGGCCACATCGGTTCCGGTGCCCATCGCCAGGCCGAGGTCGGCCTGTGCCAGCGCCGCGGCGTCGTTGACGCCGTCGCCCACCATCGCGACCACCTTGCCCTGCTGTTGCAGGCCCTTCACCACATCGAGTTTGTCGGCCGGCAGCACCTCGGCGATCACTTCGTCGATGCCGACCTCGTCGGCCACCGTGCGGGCGGCAGCGGCGTTGTCACCGGTGAGCAGGACCGGGGTCAGTCCCAGCGCTCGCATGTCGGCGACTGCGTCGGCACTGGTCGCCTTGATCGCGTCGGCGATCACGAGCACACCACGCGCCACACCGTCCCAGGCCACCACGATCGCGGTGCGGCCCGCGTGCTCGGCCTCGGACTTGGCCTGTGCCAACGACTCCGGCAGCGTGATCGACCAGTCCTGCAGTAGTTCGGTCCGGCCGACCACGACCGCCCGATCTCCGACCAGGCCCTGCACACCCTTGCCGCCGTGGCTGACGAACTGTTCCACGCGCTGCTCGGACAGGCCCTTCTCGACAGCGCCGCGGACTACTGCGCGGGCCAGCGGATGTTCGGAGCCGTGTTCGACGGATGCGGCCACGGCCAGCAGTTCGTCACGGTCCTGGCCTGCGCCGGGGACGACCTCCGCGAGCGACATGGTGCCGGTGGTGACGGTTCCGGTCTTGTCCAGCACGACGGTGTCGATGCGCCGGGTGGATTCCAGTACCTGCGGGCCCTTGATCAGGATGCCGAGCTGGGCGCCCCGGCCGGTGCCGACCAGCAGTGCGGTCGGGGTGGCCAGACCGAGCGCACACGGGCAGGCGATGATCAGCACGGCGACCGCGGCACCGAAGGCGATGGTCACCGCGGAGCCGGTGCCGAGCCAGAAGCCCAGGGTGGCTACCGCGATCGCGATCACGATCGGCACGAACACCCCGGCCACCCGGTCGGCGAGCCGCTGCACGGGCGCCTTACCGTTCTGCGCGTCCTCCACCAGCGTGGCCATCTGTGCCAGCTGGGTATCGGAACCGACCCGTGTGGCTCGCACGGTCAGCACGCCGCCGGCGTTGACGGTCGCGCCGATCACCGAATCACCGGGACCGACCTCGACCGGCACCGATTCACCGGTCAGCATGCTCATATCCAGTGCGGAGCTGCCCTCGGTGACCTCACCGTCGGTCGCGACCTTCTCACCCGGCCGGACCAGGAACAGATCCCCGACCTTCAGTTCGGCGACGGGAATACGATGCTCGGTGCCCTCGCGCAGCACCGCCACATCCTTGGCGCCGAGTTCCAGCAGCGCCCGCAGCGCCGAACCGGCCCGATCCTTGGCGCGGGACTCGAAGTACCGTCCGGCAAGGATGAAAACGATGACGCCGGCCGCGACTTCCAGATAGATATTGGACGCCGAGCTGCCGCGTTCGACCGCGAAACTGAAGCCGTGCTTCATCCCCGGCATCCCGGCGTCGCCGAAGAACAACGCGTATACCGACCACGAGAAGGCCGCCAGGGTACCCAGTGAGATGAGTGTGTCCATGGTGGCGGTGGCATGGCGGGCGTTGACCCAGGCGGCCCGGTGGAAGGCGGCGCCGCCCCAGAACACCACCGGGGTGGCCAGTGTCAGTGACAACCACTGCCAGTTACGGAACTGCAGTGCCGGGATCATCGCCAGTGCGATCACCGGAACGGCGAGCGCGAGGCTGATCAGGAGCTTCTGCCGCAACTGCCGTAGTGGCGAGTCGGTGGGCGCGTCCTCGGGGCTGGCGGTGGCGGTCCGCGCCGGTGCCGGATCGTGGACCATGGCGGTGTAGCCGGTGTCGACGACACGTTCGATGAGCTGATCCGAGGTCACCGACTCCGGAAAACTCACCTTCGCCTTCTCGGTGGCGTAGTTGACGGTGGCGGTGACGCCATCGATCCGGTTGAGCTTCTTCTCGATCCGGGCGGCGCAGGAAGCGCAGGTCATCCCACCGATATCCAATTCGATGGAGCGCTCGGTCGTGGGCGCACTCATTGATGACCTCCTTCGTGCTGCTCGTGCTGGTGACCGGCAGGCTCGCCGCCGTCGGCGGCCACCGCGGTGAATTCCGCGGTGTGCACCACGCCCGCGTGGGCGAAGTCCAGATACAGCCGGTAGGCGCCGGTACTCGGTGCTTGGGCATGGAACGCCACCCGCGGTCCGGCCGGGCTCGAACCGACCTCTCCTTCCGGGTGAACATGCAGATAGGACAGATCGTTCCCGCGCAGTGCGACCAGATGCCCGTAGGCGCCCAGATAGGGTTGCAGATCGGTGACCGGCCGGCCGTCCCGGGTCACAGTGAACCCGAGCTCGCTACCACCGGTGGACAGATCACCCTCCAGCCGTACCTGGTACCCGTCCACGGTGGTCGTGCGGGCGACCGGCGGCAGGGGGCGGTCGTCGGATTCCCCGGTCACGGTCACGATGCGACTCAGCACCAGTTCCTCGGGGGCGCCGGCGGGCCGGGAGTCGGCGAAGATGCGGTAGCTGCCGGGCCGAGCCCAGGTCCAGTCGATCGACCAGGTGCCGTTGTCGTCGCGAACCGGGTGCGCGTGCCGATATTCGGTGGCGTCGGAGCGGACCGCGATCAGATGCAGGTCCTTGTCGTGCAGGTCGGTGTAGGCGGTGACCGGTGCGCCGTCGGGGCCGGTGATCCGGAAACGGAGGGGGCCGGGGGTATGGGGCGTGGTCGGGGCGTTCACCTCGGTGAGGGTGTAGCCCGCGAGGGTGTCGTGCAGTCCGTTGCTCATGGTTTCACTCATCCCGTTGTGCTGGGAGGTGCCGGGCCCGGAGGCCGGCCCGGCCGGGTCGCCCACCAGGGCGCCGAGGCCGAGCGCGGCTCCGAACAGAACGACCAATCCGCCGCTGAATGCGGCGAACCGCAGTCTGTCGTTCATGTCAGCTCGCCACCTGATATCCCGCCTCGTCGACTGCGGCTGCGACAGCGGCGTCGGTCAGGGGGGCGGCAGATTCGACCTGGACGCGTCCGGAGGCCAGATCCACATCGACGCCGGTGACGCCGTCGATCTTGCCGATCTCCTTCTGCACCGACGCCACGCAGTGTCCGCAGGTCATTCCGGTGACGGTGTAGGTGCTGATAGCCATGCTCTGGTGTCCTTCGCTCGTTCGATACGGTGAGGGGGTATCTCCTGACAAGGATGAACATACCCCCCATGGGTATTGATTGCAAGGGGTTGGAGCGGCATGGCACCCGTTCGTGGTCCGGCCGGATAATCTGTGCCGGTGCTGTCTGTAGTGCCCAATTCGGTGGTTGCGCGTGCACCGTCGAAAGTGAACCTCCATCTCGGGGTCGGTGACCTGCGTAGCGACGGCTACCACGAACTGACCACTGTCTTTCAGGCGCTGTCGCTGACCGACGATGTGCGTATCTCACCCGCCGGCTCGCTCGCGGTCACGGTGCGTGGCGAAGGGGCCGCCCAGGTACCCACCGACCGCACCAATCTGGTGTGGCAGGCTGCGGTCCGCCTCGGACATCTGGCGGGGCGTGCGCCCCTGGTCGAGATCGAGATCGAGAAGGGGATTCCGGTTGCCGGCGGGATGGCCGGCGGCAGTGCGGACGCCGCGGCGGCGCTGGTCGGGCTCAACGAGCTGTGGAACCTCGAGATGTCGCGCGACGAGTTGGCCGTGGTCGCCGCCGAACTCGGTAGCGATGTGCCGTTCTCACTGCACGGAGGTACCGCGCTCGGTCGCGGGCGCGGGGAGGAACTGCTTCCGGTGCTGTCGCGCAGCACCTTTCACTGGGTATTGGCGCTGGCCAAGGATGGGTTGCCGACGCCGCAGGTGTTCGGTGAGCTGGATCGTTTGCGTGACAACGGCGATCCGCCGCGGCTGGGTGATCCGGAGGCGTTGATGCATGCGCTGGCCTCCGGTGATGTCGTGCAGCTCGGCCGCTTGCTCGGTAATGATCTGCAGGCGGCGGCATTGTCGTTGAACCCGGCACTGCGCCGTACGCTGCGGGCCGGGGTGGAAGCCGGGGCGCTGGCCGGGATCGTTTCCGGTTCGGGTCCTACCTGTGCCTTTCTCTGTAACAGCGCGGCCGATGCGGTGGAGGTGTCGGCCGAACTGTCGGGCGCCGGGGTGTGTCGCAGTATCAAGACCGCGAGCGGCCCCGTGCAGGGCGCCCGGATTCTGGGTGACGGTCGCGGTCAGTGAGTTGTCCGGCGGGTGAGGCCTTAATTTATATGACCTGAAGTTGTATAAATAAAGGATGGCGTATGTGATCGGCGAACCGTGCGTGGATGTCATGGACCGCGGATGTGTGGAGGAGTGCCCGGTCGACTGCATCTACGAGGGTGGTCGCGCCCTCTATATCCATCCCGACGAATGCGTCGACTGCGGGGCCTGCGTACCCGCATGTCCGGTCGATGCGATCTACTACGAGGACGATCTACCGGCCGAGTGGGAGGGATATCGTGACGACAACGCGGCCTTCTTCTTCGACACCCTGCCCGGGGCGCAAGCGCCCCTCGGCTCTCCCGGTGGGGCGACCAAGATCGGCGCGCTGCGGGTGGACGCACCGCTGGTCGGCCGATTACCGCACCGGAGCGCCCAGTCGTGACTGATACTCCCTCCGGCGGTTCGGGTTCCGGGCGCGGCGGTCGCCGTGGCGATGTGCTGGCGGCGCTGCGCTCGGCGGACGAACCGCTGAGCATCCTGGACCTGGCCGATCGGCTGGAGCTGCACCCGAACACCGTGCGCTTCCATCTGGATGCCCTGGTCGGTGCGCACCAGGCCGAACGGGTGACTGTGCCGAGTGCCGGCCGCGGCCGACCGGCGCAGATGTTTCGCGCGCACACCGGAATGGACCCCGCCGGTCCGCGCAACTACCGGCTGCTCGCCGACATCCTGGTGGCGCAGTTGGCGACCGAATCCGATCCGGCCGGGCGCGCTCTGTCGGCGGGGCGCGACTGGGGGCGGCGGCTCGCCGAGTCCGGCGAGGCGCCGGACTCGGCGACGCGAGCGATCGACGCGCTGGTGCTCACGCTGGACGAGATGGGTTTCGAGCCGGATACCGACACGGGCGCCGACCGGGAGCGAATCCTGTTGCGCCACTGCCCGTTCCTGGAAATGACCGCCGCCCGCACCGCCATCGTGTGCCCGATCCACCTCGGTCTCATGCAGGGCCTGCTCGACCCCCGGCACGCACCCGTCACCGTCGACTCGCTCGAGCCTTTCGTCGAACCCGACCTGTGCGTCGCTCATCTCTCGGCGGGTCCCGGCCGCGACCCGAACCGATAGCGACCACGGCCTCGGTGACCGCCGGGCGGCCCGCGCAGGTGGGGAACGAATATCTCAGCGACTCGGCGTCGGATCCAAGGTCAGGGCCTGGCGGCGTCGATGAACCGTCAAGTACCGCAACCCGTTCGGTCCCGCTCGGAAGGCGCGTTCGGAGCGGCGTGGCAGCCACACGAGGCTGCCCGGCGCCAGTTCGACCGTACTGTTCTCGGTGGTCAGGGTGCCGCTGCCGTCGAGGATATGGATCAGCACGTCGAGGTCCGGCCCGCGGTGCGCGTCGATACCGGCGTCGGGGGCCAGGCGAATGATGTTGGAGTCCAGGTCGCGTTGCCGCATGGGGAGCGTCCAGACGGCACCGGTCGGATCGGACTCGGTGCCCGCAGCGGCCGCGGTGGTGTCGGTCAGTACCCGAGGTAGTGCTGTCGAAGCGGTTCTGCCGATCCGCACCCGCCACACCGTCGGACCGTCGGTCTCGACGTCCCAACTGTAGCCGCCGGGGAATTCGACCTCGAACTCGTCGCGCAGATGCCGCGGATAGTGATTGTTCACCAGCGTGAAAGATTCGCCGACGGCCAGCGCGTCGTAGCGAGCGAAGATCGCCGGATGCTTGTCGGGCTTGCGCAATTGACGCACATCGAGCTCGGCGACTACCTTTGGTGCGGACACGTGTAGGTCCTTTCTGTGGGGGCTTGTTCAGGCGGTTCGTGGCATGCGACGGGCGACGCAGATCGGTTCCTCGGCACGGTCTTCGAGTTCGGCGACGGCGCGCACGACGGTCCGGAAACGGCCGATACAGAGTTCGTCGCCGGCAGTGAGCGGTGCCTCGTCGATGACCCGGCGGTTGAGGTAGGTGCCGTTGAGGCTGCCCAGGTCGGTGAGCTTCGCGCAGCCGTCGATGTGGATGGCGGCGTGGCGTCGCGACACGGTGGTGTCCGGCAGTACGACATCGCATTCGGGGTGGGAGCCGATCACCGTGGTGCCGGTGCGCAACGGGAACCTGACGCCCGTGCACGGCCCACGGGTGACCTCGATGACGAGTGTCGGGCCTGTCGGTGCCGGTGGTTGCCGAACGAGCTCGTGAACGGTCATCTCGAATCCTCGGGTCGAGGGGGCGGGGCCCGGCCGCGGTGCGGTTTGCCGACACCTCCGATACTTATTTATACAATAAGAACTCGTAAAAATTAAGAGGTAGGTGGCACATCTCATCGACCGCCCCGGTCCGCCGAACCGCATGCCGGGCGGCGCTGCCGCGTGCCGTAATCTCGGAGCCTGCAGCCGGTGGTTCCGCCGCCCCGCACTATCTGGGAGAGGACTCAACCCGTTGGCGAATCTGATCAATCTGGAGCAGGTCGACAAGAGCTTCGGAATCACCCCGCTCCTGGACCGGGTGTCGCTCGGGATCCAGGAAGGGGAACGGATCGGGGTCGTCGGCCTCAACGGAGGCGGTAAGACCACCCTGCTCGAGGTACTGACCGGAATCGAGCCGCCCGACAGCGGCCGGGTGAGCCGGATCAACGGGCTGCGGATGGCGGTGGTTACGCAGCGCGGTGTATTGCCCGAGGGCGCTACCGTCGGTGAGGTCGTGCTGGCCGGGTTGGCCGACGATCAGCAGACCGACGGGGTGGCCGAACACGAGTGGGCCGCCAATCCGCGCATTCGCACCGTGCTCGACGGCATCGGCATCGCCGACCTCGGGATGGACAGTCCGGTGGCGCAGCTGTCCGGTGGGGAACGCCGCCGCGTCGCGCTGGCCGCGGCGCTGGTGCGCGAACTGGATCTGCTGGTGCTCGACGAGCCGACCAACCATCTCGATGTCGAGGGTGTGCAGTGGCTGGCCGAACATCTGCTGGCTCGGCGCAGCGCGCTGGTGGTCGTGACCCACGATCGCTGGTTCCTCGACACCGTTGCCACGCGTACCTGGGAAGTGGTGGGCGGCAAGGTCGAAACCTACGAGGGCGGGTACAACGACTGGATCTTCGCCCGTGCCGAACGGTCGCGCCAGGCCGATGCCAGTGAGGCGCGGCGCCGCAACCTGGCCCGCAAGGAACTGGCCTGGCTGCGCCGCGGCCCGCAGGCGCGTACCTCCAAACCGCGCTACCGGGTCGAGGCCGCCGAAGCGCTGATCGCCGATGTGCCCGCGCCGCGCGACACCGTGCAGCTGGCCTCCTTCGCGCGAAAACGACTGGGCCGCGTGGTGATCGAACTCGAGGATGCCACCCTCGCCACCCCCGACGGCCGCGAACTGGTGCACGATCTGACCTGGCGGCTCGCGCCGGGCGAGCGGTACGGTCTGGTCGGAGTGAACGGCTCCGGTAAGACCACCCTGCTGCGCACTCTGGCCGGTGAGGTGCAGCCGGTGTCCGGCAAGCGGATTCAGGGTCAGACGGTGCGAATCGGCTGGCTGCGGCAGGAACTCGACGATCTTCCCACCGATATGCGAGTGCTGCAGGCCGTCTCCGATGTCGCCGAGCGGACGATGCTGGGGGACAAGGAGATCAGCGCCGGGCAACTGGCCGAGCGGCTGGGTTTCAGCCCCGCCAAACAGCGCACTCCGGTCGGAGACCTCTCCGGTGGCGAACGCCGCCGCCTGCAACTGACCCGCATTCTGATGAGCGAGCCGAACGTACTCCTGCTCGACGAGCCGACCAACGATCTCGACATCGATACGCTGCAGCAGCTCGAGGATCTGCTCGACGGCTGGCCCGGAACCCTCGTGGTGATCAGTCACGACCGCTATCTGATCGAGCGGATCTGTGACTCCACCTGGGCATTGTTCGGTGACGGGAAGCTCACCAACCTGCCCGGTGGGATCGAGGAGTATCTACGCCGCCGTGCCGGCCTCGCGGAATCCGCGCGTCGCGCGCCGGGCGCATCCACCCCGGCCGAAAGCGCCGCACCCGCTACCGATTCCGCCGCCTACCGCGCGGCGCGTAAGGAGTTCGGCCGGCTCGAGCGCACCCTCGAGAAGCTGACCGAGCGCGAGGAGCGCTTGCACGCGGCCCTCGCGGAGGCGGCTACCGATCCCGACAAGCTGGTCGGTCTCGGCGCCGAACTCAAACAGGTACAGGCGGAGAAGGAAACGACCGAGATGCGCTGGCTGGAACTGGCCGAAGAGGTCGGCTGAGGGCACCGAGCGCGACTGCTACAGCGCCTGTCCCAGCGGCGGCACCGGCAGGCAGGCACAGGTGAATTCGGTGCCGAACACGGTCAGCGCGATACTGCGGTAGTCGACCTTGGTGCCGAGTCCGCGTTTGAGCAGGCGCCGCACCTCCGGCTGGGACTCCAGCAGCTGATAGCGGGTGGGGTTGCCGAGTTGATCGCCGCGGTCGGTGATCAACCCGAGCCTGCGCAGATTCGTCAGATAGGTGACCGCGCGGTCGGCGTGCCGCAACGCCGCGGTCTCGCCGATCAGCGACATACCGGCCTCGACCTGCCGGCTACCCGATCCGAGGGAGCGACCGGTGCGGATATCGAGCGCCGGCTGTGGCCCGTCGAGATACAGAAAACGCAGGATGCGCGCCTCATCGGGGGCCAGGTCGGCGAGGATGCGCGCGAACGCCGGATGATGGTCGCGGTCCGCGTGATCGTCACCGTGCACGCTGGCCGAGCGGCGCAGCAGTTCCGCACCGCGCTCGCGCAGACCGGGCGCGTCGGGCGCCGGGCCGGCGGTGTCCAGCGCACTGATGCCGAGTGCCCGTCGCACCGAGGCGCGGACCTGATCACCGGCGCGGGAGAGCACCTGCGGCGGCGGATCGCCGGCCATGCTGCCGCGCACCACCGTGGCGGTGACACCGACCGCGGTGCCGATACTCCAGGAGGCGACCTCTCCGACGGCCGAGAGCGCCACCCGCATCACGCCGGTGGTCGTCCGCACTGGCCCGGCCCAGCTCGGACGCATCTCGTCGGCGCGCACCAGTTCGGCCGGGCGTCGCGTCACCAGTTCGCCGGCAGGGCCCGCCGTGCGCTCGTCGGCGGTCTCGGAGGCACTGCCCTCGCCGGTCGGCGTTTCGGTCGAGAAATCGTCGCCACCACCGGTTTCCGGGGCGGATCCGCTCACAGCCATACGTTCGCCACTTCCGTTCCGAAGATCAGAAGATGAGCGTAACCGGCGAGCAGGCCCAACACACCGCCATGGACGAACAGCAACCATTCGTCCTGCTTGATCGCCGAGCGCAGCATGTCGACGAAGTCGGGCGGCGACAGCGCTGCCATCTGCTTCGCGATGTACCGGCTGACCTGCCTGCTCTGCCGGGCATTGAAGCCGGGGTCGGCGAAGGCCGCCGGTGCCAGCGATTTGGCTTCGTCGGTGAGCAGGGTTTGCAGATTGGCGTAGTCGCGGCGGCCGATCATGAATCTGAACGCGCCCCGGAACGGGCCGAGTGCGCGATCGGTGGCGGGGCGCAGGGTGCCTTCGAGCACCTGCATCGTGCGGTCCGAGCGGGGCCCGTTCAGCAGTTCGTCGCCGACATTGGCCACCGTGATGATTTCCGACGCCACCAATTCGGCATACCCCTCGGTGATTTCGCCCTGCCGTTTGATCAGCAAACCTCGCCGCCACGGGCACCACCACTTCGGATACGCGGGCGCGAAAATCATATTGAGGCCGATCCAGTTCACCACCCAGCCGATGACGACACCGCCGATCGGCAACACGGCCAGCGGCGTCCAATGCGTCAGATGCAGCACCGCGACCAGGATCACGCCCATCGGCGCGCCGAAATAGAAGCCGAAGTTCTGCATGAACCGCAACTCCTTGGCACCGAGTACCTGGAATACCGTGTTCAGCAATTCCGGCCGGGACTGGAAGTACCGGATCACCATCTGCTTCACATCGAGCAGTTGTTCGATGTTCGACCCGAGTTCGTCGGTCAGTTCACGCAGAATGTCCGGCAGTTGTTCCCGGACCCGCTCGTGCACCACCTCGCGGACCTGAACCGGCAGGTTGTACCAGAGTTGCGGGTGTTCGCGGCGCGCGATCTCCTCCACGATCTCGCGGATCTGTCCCTGCGCCATCACCGTGAGGTGGGCGGCGAGTTCGTCGGGTTCGAGTTCGCGATAGAAGTCCGCGACACTACCCAGCTTGGACAGGCCTTTGTCGACAGCGATCGAGGCCATCTTGTCCGCCCGCGAGGGCACGATGCCCTGCCATCCCACGCGTCCGTCGTACTGCAACAGCGGCAGGACCTGAATGCGTTTCGGCAGATACGGGAACAACCATTTCAGCCCGGGCATGGTGAAACCGTGGAAGCGGATCGGCTTGAACAGCATCAGGATGCCGGTCCAGTTGGTGATATAGCCGATAACGCCCGTGAACAGGGGGATCGTGATCAACTCGAGCAGAATCGTCGGGTGAAACCCCAGCAAACTATCCAGCACGACACCCTCCTGCCGACCCCTGATCGGTGACCGCCGCCACACCGACACCTCGAGGTGCCCCGTCGGCCAGCCGAACACTACTGCGAATTCTGTGACCGGGGCCAATTCGGGATGTAAGCCGCTACACGGTAGCGTAAGTACCAGAGACTTCGATCACATCCGGCGATCGGAATGTCACACCGAACAGCGGCAGCGGCGAGAATAGCCGGAACCGGTGGGGTAAACGTATGTGAGCGGACTCGTTCACCTGGCGATATTCGGAGAAGGACGTGGCAGACGACAGGACCCGGCAGGATGTGGTCCGTCCCGGTGCCCGCGCTGTGGAACGCAGCTCGGAAGTAGAGCAGCGTCAGATCAGCAATGAAGCCCGGATGATCCGTGGTGTCTTCCGGGCGGCGGGACTCGCGGCCGGCACAGCGGTGCGCGGCGGTCAGTGGGCGGTCGGCACCGGCTTCGAGGTCAGCAAACAAATCGCTCAGGCCGCGTTGGACGGCGAATCCTCCACCGAAATCGCCGAACGGACCGGTGCCGCACTGCAGTCCGTCGCACGCAGTGTGCTCGGGGTGACCGAGGGGTCGGTTCGCGAGATCGTCAGCTACGTTCCGACCTCCAACGGGCATGCGGCGGTGCCGCAGACCGGCGGGCTGGTGCGCTCGGCAACCCTGGACGATCTGCGCCGCCGCGGTGACAACCTGCTCGCCCGCTCGGCCGACGTGTATTTCACCGAGGATGTGCATCCGGCCTATGACCGCATCCTCGACCAGCTGTCCTCCGACGAGGCGCGCATCCTGCGTTTCATGGCGCTGAACGGTCCGCAGCCCTCGGTGGATGTGCGCACCAACCGCCCGCTGGGGATCGGCTCCGAGTTGGTGGCCGGTGATCTGACCTCGGTGCCCGAGCAGGCCGGGGTCCGCTATCCGGACCGGTCCCGGCTCTATCTGATCAACCTGAGTCGGCTGGGCCTGCTGACCACATCCGACGATCCCGTGGTACTGAGCCGTTATATGGTGCTCGAGGTCCAGCCGATCGTGGAAACCGCGCTCAAACAGGCCGGCAGGGTACCCAAGATTGTGCGAAAAAGCCTGCGCCTCAGTGAATTCGGTGAGGACTTCTGCAAGACCTGCTTCACCATAAACCCGGCCTGACCGGGGCGGCGGTCGCGTCCTTGTATAGCAATCCGATACAGATTTTCCGATCTGCGTAGATTCGCCGAATCCGGTGGGATTGTTGAGGTATGGACTCCGATGCCGTCTCCGCGATCAGCCGGCTGAAGTTCCGGTATCTGCGCACACTGGATACGAAGTCGTGGGAAGACTTCGCCGACACGATGGTGCCCGAAGCGACGGCGACCTACAGCGAGTACCTGCAGTTCGAGTCGCGTGACGCCTTCCTGGCCTTCATGCGCAATACCCTCGGTCCGCACATCATCACCGAACATCGGTGCGACCATCCCGAGATCGACGTCGACGGCAACGCCGCGACCGGTACCTGGTATCTGGCCGACACCGTTCTGATCCCCGGCCACAACATGCTGCTGCGCGGGGCAGCATTCTACACCGATCGTTATGTTCGCTGCGACGACGGGCAATGGCGCATCGCCCACACCGGATACGAGCGAACCTACGAGGTGGTGCTGTCGCTCTCGGACCTGCCCAGCCTGCGGCTGACCGCCAGCCGGTGGGGTGTCAACGCGGGAGAGGGAGCGCCGATGCCCGATATCCCCGCCGCGGTATCGAATATCGAGGACCTCCCCGAGCACGCCGAGGAGGAACCGGACGAGGCGATCGGCTGATCCGGGCGGAACCCGGTCGGCCGGTGTCGATGTGGCCCGAGTTCAGTCCGTGGCAGCGACCAGCAGTTCCAGGGTCAGCTCCGGCATTTCCTTCTGGATGTACTGCAGCCGCCACTTGTCGCTGAACAGGGCCAGTATCGCGCCGTCGCTGCGGGTGAAGACCTCCACACCACGCTGGCGGTCGAGCTCCGCCCTCGACTCGGAATCGGTGCGGCGAGCCAACTGATACGGCAGGAAATCCAGCTGGGTCTCGACGTTGAATTCGGCCTGCATCCGGGCGGTGACCACCTCGAACTGCATCGGGCCGACGGCCGCCAGTACCGGGGAGGCGTCGCCGCGCAGATCGTTGCGCAGCACCTGCACCACACCCTCGGAATCGAGCTGGTCGATGGCCTTGCGGAACTGCTTGTACTTGCCGGCACTGCGCGCCCGCAGGGTGGCGAAGTGCTCCGGAGCGAACGAGGGGATCGGCGGGAACTCCACCTTCTTGTCCACATACAGGGTGTGGCCCGGGCCCAGCGCGGTCGCGTTGACCAGGCCCACCACATCGCCCGGATAGGCGGTGTCCACCGTGGCGCGTTCCCGGCCGAATACGGTCAGCGCGTATTTCGTCGCGAACGGGCGGCCGGTCTGAGCGTGGGTGACCACCATCCCGCGTTCGAATTCGCCGGACACGATGCGCATGAAGGCCAGCCGGTCGCGGTGTGCGGCATCCATACCGGCCTGCACCTTGAACACCACCGCACTGAACGGCTCGGCGGGTTCCCGCTCGGTGCCCGCGATATCGGCGCGCGGGCCGGGAGCGGGGGCCAGTGCGACCAGGGTGTCGAGCAATTCCCGGACGCCGAAGTTCAGCATCGCCGAGGCATAGATGACCGGCGAGGTCTGCCCGGCCAGGAACATCTCCTGATCGTGGTCCTGACCGGTGGCCGACAGCAGTTCGCTTTCCTCCGCCGCCGTCTCCCACGGTTCGCCCTCGCGTTCGAGCGCCTGTTCGGGGGTGAACATCTCCTCGGGGGCGATGGTCGCGCCACCGGCCGTGCGGATGAAGTGGATGTATTCGGCCGCGGCACCGTCCTCGCCGCGGCGCAGCAGACCGCGGAAGTCGCCGGCGATGCCGACCGGCAGGAACAGCGGGGTCGGGATCAGGCCGATGCGTTCGCTGATCTCGTCGAGCAGTTCCAGCGGAGCGCGCCCCGGCCGGTCCCACTTGTTGATCACGGTGATCACCGGAATTCCGCGGTGCCGGCACACCTGGAACAGCTTGAGGGTCTGTGGTTCGAGGCCCTTGGCGGCGTCGATGAGCATGACCGCGGCGTCGACGGCGGTCAGCACCCGGTAGGTGTCCTCGGAGAAGTCCGAGTGACCGGGGGTGTCGACCAGGTTGATGACGCAGTCGCCGTATTCGAATTGCAGCGCGGTGGAGCTGACCGAGATGCCGCGCGCCTTCTCCATTTCCATCCAGTCCGAGACGGTGGATTTGCGGCCGGATTTACCGTGAATGGCACCGGCCTCGGAAATCATCTTGGCGTGCAGTGCCAGGGCCTCGGTGAGAGTCGATTTACCGGCGTCGGGGTGGGAGATCACTGCGAAGGTGCGCCGCCGTTCCGCTTCCTGCGCCACCCGCCCGGATGTGGTCGTGCTGGCTGACGGGGAATTCACGGGAGCGGCTCCTCTTCACGGGGCTGGGGAAAATATCAGAATACGTGGTGCCGTCACTCCGGGCCGGTCCGGTCATTCGGGCCGCCGGACAGGTGCAGGCGCACGGTTCGTGCCGCTAAGCGGTCGAGTTCGGTATCCGGGGCGATCAGCTCCACGTTGCGGTTGGCGACCAGGGTGGCGATGCCGTGCAGATTGGTCCACAGTCCGAACGCGCGTTCGCCGTCGCGGTCACGCACACATTCGGCGATCAGCGCCGTCCAGTCCTGGTAGATCGGCAGCGTGACGCGACGCAGGTTTTCCCCGGAACCTTCCAGCAGATCGTGCCGGAACATGAGGGTGAACATCTGCGGTCTCCGTGCCGCGAAGTCGATGTACTCGTGTGCCAGCAGGTCCACCCGATCCCGGGTGGACGCGGCATCGTGAGCGGTGAAACGAGCCGACAGATCGGCGAACCCCCGTGCCGCGATCGCCGCCAGCAGCGAGCTGTGGGTAGGGAAGTAGCGCCGCGGTGCGCCGTGGGAGACCCCCGCCTCCCGCGCGATGGCCCGCAATCCCAGCTGTGCCGCGCCGACCTGCTCGAGTAATTGCACACCCGCGTCGACCAGCCGCTCCCGCACCGGTTCGTCCACACCCATGCGGGCTATTGTCGCGCGTCTGCCCGCGCCGGAGTGCGAACCGGAGGGTCGGGCTGTGCGGCGCTCGGTGGTGGTCTCACCATCGGTGGCTGCCACCCGGAGGTGCAACGAATCCGAGTTGTAGACAGTGTCTACTATGCTTCTGTAGACACTGTCTACGAGAGAGGTGCCGAGGGAAGTATGTGGTATTGGCTGTTGAAGTTCGTGCTGGTCGGGCCGGTATTGCGCCTGCTGGGCCGTCCGCGGGTCGAGGGGTTGCACCACGTTCCCGCCGACGGGCCGGTGATTGTTGCCGCCAACCATCTGGCGGCGATCGACTCGCTGTATCTCGCGCTGGTCCTGCCGCGGCGCATCACCTTTCTGGCCAAGAGTCAGTACTTCGACGAACCGGGGTGGCGTGGCCGGCGTAACCGTTGGGTCATGACGGCGACCGGGCAGGTGCGGGTGGATCGGACCGGTGGTTCGGCCTCGGCCGATGCGCTGGCGGCCGCCGCGGGGATTCTGGAATCCGGCGGCGTATGGGGCATCCACCCCGAGGGCACCCGCTCCCCGGACGGGCAGGTCTATCGCGGCCGGACCGGCGTGATCCGAGTGGCGATGCGGACCGGTGCGCCGGTGGTTCCGGTCGCACTGACCGGTACCGACCGGGTGAACCGTCGCGGCCGTCGCCTGTTGCGTTTCGGCAAGGTGCGCATCGTGTTCGCTCCGGCGCGCCACTTCGAGCCGATCGATCGGTCCGCGGTGCGTGCTGCGACCGACGATCTGATGGCGGAGTTGGCGATGCGATCCGGACGGCGATATATCGATTGCTATGCCGCGACCTTCCGGGCGGAATCGGCCTGATTCGGCGCGGTTGCGGTGCGAATTCCGGCGGTCGAAATATGGCCTGCTTTATCGCATCAGGGGCTTGTGCGGGGCGTATTCGGTCACATGCTATTGTTCTCGGGTTGTCTCGGCGAGGGTGTCGTACCCAGTGCACACCGTGATCGGCGCGACTCGGCTTCCGGCCGTTGTCGTGCGGTCGTCGCCCGACGAGCAGACCCTTTTGTCAGGGCGTCCGAATTCCGGACAGTACCTGGCCAGTACACCGTCCGCCCCGGTAAGCCGTAGGAGAGAATTCCAGTCATGTCCGACGTCAGCGTCCTCGAAGCCCAGACCCGCACCGAATTCGGCAAGGGCGCAGCGCGCCGCACCCGTCGCGACGGCAATGTGCCTGCCGTGCTGTACGGCCACGGTGAGGCCCCGAAGCACCTGGCCGTCAACGCCCAGGCCTTCGCCGCGATCCTGCGTGAGCACGGCACCAACGCGGTCGTGGACCTGGAGATCGACGGTAAGAAGCAGCTGGCCATGACCAAGTCCGTGGTCGTGCACCCCATCCGCCGCTACATCGAGCATGCCGACCTGCTGATCGTCAAGCGTGGCGAGAAGGTCGTCGTGGATGTGCCCGTTTCGCTGACCGGTGAAGCCGGCCCGGGCACCCTGGTCCGTCAGGAGCTCAACGCCCTGTCCCTCGAGGCCGATGCCCTGAGCGTGCCCGAGACCATCGAGGTCTCGGTCTTCAACATCCCGGCCGGCACCCAGATCACCGCCGGTGAGATCGCCCTGCCGCAGGGTGTGGCGCTGTACGGCGATGCCGAGCAGCTGGTGGTCAACATCATCGCCGCGCCGACCGCCGCCGAGACCGAGGGTGAGGCCGAGGCCGAGGGCGAGGCCGCCGAATAATTCGGCGTGCCGTTCATTCTCGATGACCGAATCGAATGTGCCGACGCTCGTCGTCGGTCTGGGTAATCCCGGGACCGAATACGAACGCACTCGGCACAACGCCGGTTTCCTGGCCGCCGATGTGCTCGCCGAGCGCATCGGCGGCCGGTTCACCGTGCACAAGAAGTCGGGCGCCGATCTGCTGGAGGCCCGACTCGACGGCCGGAAAGTACTACTGGCCAAACCGCGCACCTATATGAATCTCTCCGGACGGCCGGTCGCGGCACTCGCGCGATTCTTCTCCGTGCCGCCGACCGAAATCATCGTCGTCCACGACGAATTGGATCTGCCGTTCGGCAGTATTCGACTCAAGCGCGGTGGCGGCGAAGGTGGCCACAACGGTTTGCGTTCGATCTCGAATGCGTTGTCCACCAAGGATTATCTGCGGGTACGTTTCGGCGTGGGCCGCCCGCCGGGCCGTCAGGATCCCGCCGATTATGTGCTGAAGCCGTTCTCCGCGGCCGAACGTAAAGAAGTTCCGGTACTGGTCGAACAGACCGCCGACGCGGTGGAGTTGTTACTCCGTGCCGGGCTGGAATACGCGCAGAATCAACTGCATTGAGCTGCGAGCGTCTGCCATGATGCGTCGGTGCAGGGCCACACACTGATCTACGACCGGTTCCGCGGCGTATTACTCGGCGGAGCGGTCGGTGACGCGCTCGGCCGGCCGATCGCATTGGTGTACGGCGACCGGGTGCCGCTGGCGGACCGGTATCCACTCAGCGCGCGAGATCGGCCACCGCGGTGAGGAAACGGTCGAGTTCTGCGGTATCGACGAAGCAGTGCGGTGAGGCGCGGACCACCGAGTCGAGTCCGCGCGCCGACATGTCCAGCAGCGTCGATCCGCTGTGACTCACGGTCACCGTGATATCGGCTTGTCGCAATTGCTTCCACACCTCGACCGAATCGCGACCGTCGACGGTGAACGACACGATGCCGGCATGGGCGGTGCCGAGGTCGCGCAGCGTCACCCCGGTGACGGCACCGAGCCCCTCGCGCAGCCGGCGGGCATGCGCGGCAATCGTGGCGAACACCGCATCGGGGCCGACGTCGAGCAGGTACTGCACGGCGGCACCGAGACCGAGCCGCGCCGCCACATCGCATTCCCAGAATTCGAACCGCGTGGCGCCTGCGGCCAGGCGGTACTCCTGCGGTCCGGTCCACGACGCGCTGTGCAGATCCAGCCGGCTGGGTTCGAGCTCCCGGCACACCTGCGGGCGGACGTAGAGAAAGCCCGTCCCCCGCGGGCCCCGCAGCCATTTGCGGCCCGTCGCCGACATCGCGTCCACCCCGAGTTCGGCGACATCCAGCCGCAGCTGGCCCGCCGATTGGCATGCGTCCAGCAGGACCAGCGCGCCGACCCGGTGCGCGATCCGGGTGGCTTCGGCGACCGGGTTGACCAGGCCGCCGTTGGTCGGCACATGGAGCAGCGAGACGATCCGCACTCGCTCGTCGAGCATCGAGTCCAGTGCTGCGAGGTCCAGTTGCCCGGTCTCGTCGCTCGGAATCGCCTCCACGGTCGCGCCGGCCGCCCGCGCGCGCTGCAGTGCGGCGATCGCATTGCTCGCATAATCGGATCCGGAGATCAGGATGCGGTCGCCGGGGACCAGCGGTACGGCGTAGAAGAAGTCGCTCCAGGCGCGGGAGGCGCTGTCGCTGAGCGCGATCGCCGTGGGGTCGGCGTTGATCAGGGTGCCGATCGCCGATTTCACCCCGGCCAGATCGTCGAGGCGTTCGGTGGCGGCGCGATACCCGCCGATCTCGGCTTCACGCCGCAGATGCTCGATGACGGTGTCGAGTACGACGCGGGGTGGGAGTGATGATCCGGCACTGTCGAGAAATACCGGCGGCTCCCCGGTGCGGTCGGCGTAGGCGGGGGTATCGGCGCGGATGCGGGCGGTATCGAGCACCCGATCGACGGTAGGCCATCGGGACCGCGCAGGTCCGGATTCAGGGGCCTCGACGCCGGGGATGACCACCTTATTCACCTTTTCGACCGGTTACGTGTCGGTAGGCGCGGTTACTCTGGTTCGAGTCGGCGGAAGATCCGGGATCGGTCCTCCGCCGCACGACTACACGCAAGGGCCGGCAGGTGGGTCGGCCGGACGCGGTGGGTGTCCCGCGGGACGAGCGGAGGTAGGCATGGCGGTAACGGTGGATAGATCACCGGCCGAACCGGGTGTCGGCCTGTCCTCGCGTGCCGCTGCGGAGGCATATGTGGGAGGTGTGTGTTTCAAACAAGGTCCGCCCTCCTTGATCGGTGCCGAACTGGAGTGGCTCACCGTCTGCGGTGAGTCGTCGGCGCCGGACACGCGTCCCCGGCCCGCGGTGCTCGCGGAGGCGCTCGGACCCTACGCACCGCGAACCATCGCCCCCGGCTCTCCCGCCAAGCCCCTGCCGGGTGGCAGCCGGATCACGCTGGAGCCCGGCGGGCAGATCGAATTGTCCAGCGCCCCCTTCGACGATGCCGCGCAGTTGTGCGCAGGGCTGCTCGCGGATTCCCGCTTCCTGGCCGGGCTGCTCGAAACACGTTCCATCCGAACCGTATCCGCCGCCGCGGACGCCGATCGACGGGCCCGCCGGCTGCTGCGTCTCCCGCGTTATCACGCCATGGAACGTTCGTTCGCCGGCATCGGGCCCTACGGCAAGCTGATGATGTGCAATACCGCCGCCACCCAGGTCAGTGTGGATGCCGGCGGTGACCGCCCCGAAATCACGGCCCGGTGGAACACCCTGTACGCCATCGGACCGGCGCTGGTGGCTGCCTTCGCCTGCTCCCCGGACCTGCACGGCGCTCCGACCGGAACCTGGGCCTCCCAACGCATGCGCACCTGGCTGCGCCTGGACCACACCCGCACCCGCCCACCCGTCCGTACCTGGGGCGATCCGGTCGCCGAGTACGCCCGGTGGGCGCTGGACGTGCCGCTGCTGTGCGTGCGCGGCGGTGAGAACGAGGCCGACTGGTCGGCGCCGCCCGGCGCGAGTTTCGCCGACTGGCTGTGCGGTGCGCTCGACGACGAGATCGGGCGGGCTCCGGAGGTGGCCGATCTCGACTATCACCTCACCACGCTGTTTCCGCCGGTGCGCGCCGCCGGCCATCTCGAGGTCCGCTATCTGGACGCGCAGCCGGGGGACCGGTGGACGGTGCCGATTCACGTGCTCGACGCGCTGATGTCGGCGCCGGAGGTGGTGACCGAGGCGGCCGCGGTAGCCGAGCCGGTCGCCGGTGAATGGTCGCGCGCCTCGCGCTGCGGGCTGGCCGAGGCGCAGATCCGCTCGGTGGCAGTCGACCTGCTGACCCTGGCAGCGGACAACGCGCGCACCGGCATCGCAGCCGGGCAGATTGCGGACGCGGTCCGCCGCTGCCGCGACGCACGCACACCCGACGGAGTGAGCACGCGTCCCACACTCGAACCGGATACACAGTGACGACATGACGACCCACGCACACCGCGCTCGGTGCGACGAGGCCGCCGGGCACGACCCCTGGGAGAACACCGATGACCGTTCACGCCGGAACAGACCACGCCGCAACGCAGCGTTTGCGCGGTGCGATCGAAGCCGTCCTGACCAGGGCGCGTGAGCGCACGACCGCCCTGACCGAGGCGGTCGACGAGGCCGACCTGGTCGCACAGCACTCCCCGCTGATGAGCCCGCTGGTGTGGGATCTGGCCCATATCGGCAATCAGGAGGAGCTCTGGCTGGTCCGCGACGTCGGCGGCCGGGAGCCGGTCCGGGCCGATATCGATCACCTCTACGACGCCTTCCGGCATGCCCGTGCCGACCGGCCGGCACTGCCGCTGCTCGACCCGACACAGGCCCGCGGCTATGTGCACACCGTGCGCGACAAGGTCTGGGATGTGCTCGAGGCCAGCCCGCTGGCCGGGCATCGGCTGGTGCACAACGGTTTCGCCTTCGGCATGATCGCCCAGCACGAACAGCAGCACTGCGAGACGATGCTGGCCACCCATCAGCTGCGCCCCGGCACCCCGGCGCTGTCGGCCACCGCCCCGCCCGCGGCCCGTGTGCCGGTGGGCGAGGAGGTGATCATCGCGGCCGGGGCGTTCACCATGGGCACCAGCACCGATCCGTGGGCGTTGGACAACGAACGTCCCGAACACCGCGTCGAGCTGCCCGGATACGCCATCGACGCGGCTCCGGTGACGAATGCGCAGTATCAGGCATTCATCGACGACGGTGGATACGAGCGCCCCGAGCTGTGGTCCCGGCGCGGCTGGAAACACCGCCTCGACGCCGGGCTCACGGCACCGCAATTCTGGCAGCGCGACAGTGACGACACCTGGTGGCGCACGGTCTTCGGCATTCTGAGCCCGGTGCGGCCGCAGCAGCCGGTGGTACACGTGTGCTGGTTCGAGGCCGAGGCCTACGCCACCTGGGCCGGAAAGCGGTTGCCCACCGAAGCCGAATGGGAGAAGGCGGCACGCTACGACCCGTACACCGGGCGCTGCCACCGTTACCCGTGGGGGGATACCGAACCCGACGAGAACACCGCCAACCTCGGTCAAGTGCATCTGGAACCCGCCGACGTCGGGGCCTACCCGACCGGTGCCTCACCCGCCGGGGTGCATCAGTTGATCGGCGACGTGTGGGAGTGGACCGCCTCCGGATTCGAACCGTATCCGGGGTTCGAGGCCTTCCCGTACCGCGAGTACTCGGAGGTGTTCCACGGCGGCGACTACCGGGTGCTGCGTGGCGGGTCGTTCGGCACCGATCCGGTGGCTTGCCGCAGCACCTTCCGCAATTGGGACCACCCGATCCGCCGCCAGATCTTCTCCGGGTTCCGCCTCGCCCGCGACCTGCGGCCGGACGAGCGCTGATGTGCCGCCATCTCGGCTATCTGGGCCCACCGGTCGCGGTCGGTGACGTGCTCACCCGCGGCGAGCATTCGCTCCGCACCCAGTCCTGGGCGCCGCGCGATATGCGCCGTGGCGGGACGATCAACGCCGACGGATTCGGCGTCGCCTGGTGGACGCCGCAGGAGGGGGCCACCCGCTACCGCAACCCGGCACCGATCTGGACCGATCCGGCGGTGGACGAGGTGCTGCCGCAGCTGCGCTCCACCTCGGTGCTCGCCGCGGTCCGATCGGCCACTGTCGGTATGCCGGTGGAACGGAGTGCCTGCGCGCCGTTCGTCGATGGGCGGTGGGCGTTCAGCCACAACGGGGTGATTCCGGACTGGCGCCGGGTCCTGCCCGCGGTGGCGCAGGAATTCGGGGCGGACCTGACCGAGGCCGAATCGGCGACAGATTCGGCGGCGCTGTGGGTGATTCTGCATGCCGCGTTGTCCGCCGAGGAGAGCGGGCCGGGCGGGAAGGTGAGGAGCACAGGAGTCCGGCACCGTCGGACGTTGGCACGGGTGGTGCGACGCGTGCTCGACCAGGCGCCGGATGCGCGGTTGAACCTGCTGCTCGGCGATGGTGAGAATCTCTGGGCGACCAGTGTGTATCACTCGCTGTCGGTGCTCGCCGTCGACGACTCCGTGGTCGTGGCATCGGAACCGTACGACGACCATCCACGCTGGCAGCCGATTCCGGATCGACAACTGGTGTCCGTGTCACCTCGGCGTTTACATATCGAATCACTCGATGACCACGACTTCGCGGATAGTTGCGAAAGGGCCCTGACATGATCGAACCGACGCTCGACATCCATCTCACCGACAGCGACCTCGATGCGGCGCTGCGTTCGGATGCTCGCACCGGGCTCACCTCCACCCCGAAAAGCCTGCCGCCCAAGTGGTTCTACGATGCGCGCGGTAGTGAGTTGTTCGAGGCCATCACCGCGCTGCCGGAGTATTACCCGACGCGGACCGAACGTGCTCTGCTGGAGCGCGTCGTCGGCGAGATCGCGCGGACCGCCCAGGCCGAGGTGCTGGTCGAACTGGGGTCTGGTTCGGCCGCCAAGACACGATTGCTGCTGTCCGCGCTGCTGTCGGAAGGCCCGTTGAAGACCTATGTACCGCAGGATGTTTCGGTGTCCGCGCTGCGCGGCGCGGCGCAGCAGGTCGGTGCGGAATTCCCGAGTCTCGCGGTGCACGGTGTGGTCAGCGATTTCACCGACACACTGCACAACCTGCCTCGGGGTGGCCGCCGGATGATCGCTTTCCTGGGCGGCACCATCGGCAATATGGTCGCCGCCGAACGTGCGGAATTCCTCGGCGGCATCCAGCAGGTTCTCGAACCGGGGGAGCAGTTGCTGCTGGGCGCGGGACTGGTGACCGATCCGGCGATTCTGGTCCCGGCCTACGACGATGCCGCGGGTGTCACCGCCGAATTCAACCGGAATGTGCTGCACGTATTGAACTCTCGGCTGCCCGCCGATTTCGATCCGGACAGTTTCGACCATATCGCGCACTGGGATGCGGACAACGAGTGGATCGAGATGCGGTTGCGTGCGACCCGTGCGATGACTGTCACGGTCGCCGATTTGGACCTGACCGTCGATTTCGCCGAGGGGGAGCAGATGCGCACCGAGATTTCGGCGAAGTTCCGGGTCGACGGGCTCACCGCGGAGTTGGCGGCTGCCGGGTTCGACACCGAGCAGGTGTGGACCGACTCCGACGATCGCTTCGCACTGGTCCTCGCCGGACGACGCTGACATCGGTTGCCGCGTGTCAGTGGCCGACCACCGCGCCCAGCCAGTCCACCAGTGGCCGCATATCCCGCCAGGTATCGCGGATTTCGGTTGCCGCCCGCGGTGTTTCCAGCCAGTCCGGTGCGCCGAAGTCGCGGCGCACCACGAGGGACTTGTGCCGGAGCAGTTCGATGCGCGGGTGGTCGGCCGAATAACCCTTGGGTTTGGTTTTCAGTTTGTCTCCGCCGAGCTCGTAGCCCGCGGCCGTCAGTTCGTCGAGCAGCGCCTGTAGCTCGTTGCCGCGCACCTCGGTGTCGATGGTGGTGCGCAGCCGTGCCAGTTGCTCGGGTGTCATCGAGTACACCCCGCCCGCGACGAACAGCCCGGGTGCGCCGATCTGCACGTACCACCCGGCGCCCGAGGCGACGGAGACGAATGCCCCCTGATGGCTTTTGTAGGGTGTCTTGTTCTTGGAGAACCGCACGTCGCGATAGGGCCGGAAGATTTTCGCGGTACCGAACTCCTCTTCCAGTTCCGCGGTCAGCGCCGTCATCGGCGCCCGCACCGACGTCTCGTAGACGTGCTTGTGCGCGGTCCAGAAAGCCTTCGAGTTGTCGGCTTCCATATCCTCGTAGAAATCGAGCCCGGCGAACGGGAACCCGTCGAATCCGCTCATCCCGCCAACTTAACCGGCACCACGGACACCGCCACCCACGGACCTCTCCCGGCCCGTCTTTCTGGCTCCGGCCTCAGTCGCCGGGCCCGTCGACAACTTCGATAGCGGCCAGTTCGGCCGCCCGGTAGTCCTCGTCCCGCAGCTCCTGGCGATGCCGTCGCCGGGTCCACTCCTGATCGAGTTCGCTGCCGATGCCGAGCCGCCCGTTGTCGTCGTTCTCGTGATATGTGATTTCCAGGTTCGCCGGCGGATCGTAGATGTAGCGCTGGTACTCGCGAACCTCGTCGGCCTGGTCGTCTTCACCCAGGTCGTAATCGAGATCCTCGCGCTCTTCATCGCCCATCTCGAACACCTCGTCGGTTACCCGGTATCCATCGCGTTCGTCGGCCATCCGACCCACCTTCCTCGCAGGCCGAGCACATAACGAGCACCCAATGCACTCACCCCAACGCTACCGCTGATCCCCCACAAGCGTGACAAACAAACGAAACCAGCCGCCCCGACGCCAACCGAATCGAGCCGACAAACGACCGAAGCGAACCAACGGGACGACTGATCTCGCAAGCACATGGGTAACTCACCGG
This sequence comes from Nocardia vermiculata NBRC 100427, assembly GCF_001613265.1. Taxonomy (GTDB): domain Bacteria; phylum Actinomycetota; class Actinomycetes; order Mycobacteriales; family Mycobacteriaceae; genus Nocardia; species Nocardia vermiculata. The sequence goes on along the minus strand of NZ_BDCA01000002.1, from coordinate 271,137 downwards.
GCACGCCCGAAACGCACCCCGTACGCAGGGTGGGCCCGACAACCAGCCCGACCACCCACCCGACGACACGCTGAAATCGCGGAGAGGCGGGGGAGCTAGGCGTTGCCGTTGAACAGGCCGGTTACCGATCCGTTCTCGAATACCTCACGGATTGTGCGCGCCAGCAGCGGAGCGATGGAGAGCACGGTCAGGGAGGGGAACTTCTTGTCGTCGGTGATCGGGAGGGTGTTGGTGGCGATGACCTCTTTGGCGCCGCAGGAGGCGAGGCGCTCGGCCGCGGGGGCGGAGAACACGCCGTGGGTGGTGGCGATGACCACGTCACCGGCTCCCGCTTCGCGCAGCACGCGCACCGCTTCCGCGATGGTGCCGCCGGTGTCGATCATGTCGTCGATCAGGATGCAGGTGCGACCCGCGACATCACCGACCGGGCGATGCGATTTGACCTGGTTGGGCACCAGCGGGTCGCGGGTCTTGTGGATGAACGCGACGGGGGCGCCGTCCATGGCGTCGGCCCACTTTTCGGCCACCTTCACCCGGCCGGCGTCGGGGGAGACGATGGTGCAGTTCTCGGTGCTGTAGTGGGCGCGCACGTACTCCGAGAGCTGGATCTGCGCGTGCATGTGGTCGACCGGGCCGTCGAAGAAGCCCTGGATCTGATCGGTGTGCAGATCCACGGTGATGATGCGGTCGGCACCCGCGGTCTTGAGCAGGTCGGCGATCAGGCGGGCGGAGATGGGCTCGCGTCCGCGATGCTTCTTGTCCTGGCGGGCATAGGGATAAAACGGAAGCACGGCAGTGATCCGCTTCGCCGAGCCACGCTTCAGCGCGTCGATCATGATCAGCTGTTCCATCAGCCACTGATTCAACGGTGCCGGGAAGCTTTGCAGGACAAAGGCGTCCGAGCCGCGCACCGACTCCTCGAAGCGGACGAAGATCTCACCGTTGGCGAATTCGCGAGCCGTTTGCGGTGTGATCGGGACGTCGAGTTCCTTCGCGACCTGCTCGGCCAGCTCGGGGTGAGCGCGCCCCGAGAACAGCATCAGATTCTTCTGGTTGTCGGTGGAGAACGCGGTCACTCTGTGTTGCCATCCTTTTGCTCGGTTGCCTGACTCGCCCTGTGGTCGGCCGCGATCGCGTCTGCCGCCGCCTGCGCAGCGGCCGTCCCCGGACGGTATCGCTGCACCCAGCCCTCGATATTCTTCTGCGCACCACCCGACACGGCGAGCGCCCCCGGCGGAACGTTTCTACGCAGCACAGTACCCGCCCCCGAATACGCGCCGTCGCCGACCGTCACCGGTGCGACGAACATCGTGTCGCTGCCGGTGCGAACGTGGGATCCGATCACGGTGTGATGCTTGTTCACCCCGTCGTAGTTCACGAACACGCTCGATGCGCCGATGTTGCTGTGCTCGCCGATCGTCGCATCGCCGACGTAGGTGAGGTGCGGAACCTTGGAATGCGCGCCGATCGTGGCGTTCTTGGCCTCCACGAAGGCGCCCAGTTTGCCGGTGTCGCCGACGACGGTTCCGGGGCGCAGGTAGGCAAACGGCCCGATGGTGGCATCCGGTCCGATGGTGGCGCCCTGACCATGGGTGCGTACCACCGAGGCCCGCTCGCCGACGACCACATCGGTCAGCGTCGAATCGGGTCCCACCTCGGCGTCCTCACCGATCACAGTGTTGCCCAGCAACTGCACGCCCGGGCGCAGCACCGCGTCGCGAGCGATCCGCACACCGGCGTCCACCCACGTCGTCGCGGGATCGATGATGGTGACCCCGGCGCGCATGTGCCGTTCCAGGATGTAGCGGTTGAGGGTGCGGGCGGCCGCGGCCATCTGTACCCGGTCGTTGACGCCGGTGACCTTCGCGGCGTCGACCAGCCGGGCGCCGTGGACCGGATGTCCGGCCTCGCGCGCGAGTTTCAGCACATCGGTCAGATACAGCTCGTGCTGGGCGTTCGCGGTGGTGAGACGGCTGATCGTGTGTCGCAGCACGCTGACGTCGAAGACGTACACACCGGAATTGACTTCGCCGATGACCGCCTGTTCCGGCGTGGCATCGGCATGTTCGACGATCTCGAGGACCCCGCCCTCGTCGTCGCGCACGATGCGGCCGTACCCGTTGGGGTCGTCGGGGACGAAGGTCAGCACCGTCACCGCCGAGCGCGGGTGGTAGCTGCGATGTTCGTCCAGCAGTGCCGACAGGGTGTGTCCGTCCAGCAGTGGCACATCCGCGGAGGTGACCAGCAGATCGCCGGAGAAGTCCTCGGGCAGTGCCGACAGCGCGCACTGCACCGCATGCCCGGTGCCCAGTTGCTGCTCCTGCACGGCGGAGACGATCTCGCGACTCAGTTCGGTCGCAACGGAATCCACTGCGGCACCGACCTGTTGGCGATCATGGCCGACGACGGTGATCAACGCGGTCGGGTCGATCTCGTTCGCTGCGTGCAGTGCGTGTTCGAGCATGCTGCGCCCTGCCAGCGAGTGCAGCACCTTCGGTGTCTTCGACCGCATTCGGGTTCCGGCGCCGGCGGCGAGAACGACGACGGCGGTCTGCTGTGGCATGGATCTCCCTGGGCTGCCTGTCATCGTGGTGGGCTGTCGTGGCCGGCAGCAGGCCGACCGCCCACACCCTAGTGCACTCGCGCCCGGCCGCGGCGACGGTACCGGGCCTCGGTCGGCTGCGCCGACTCGGACACCGGTCGGACCGGAACACACGGATCACGACCTCGTCGCCAGCTCCGCCGCCAGGACTCGAACCTGAACTAACTGAACCAAAATCAGTGGTGCTGCCATTACACTACGGCGGATTGTCGCACCGGAGGATAACCGAGATCCACCGCTGCGCCACGGCATGCGGTCTGATCCTCGCACGCCGGCCGGTGTCTCGGCCAATTTTGCCGGTGGGAAGGCTTCAGAAAATTCTGTTCCGGGGTCCCGGGAATCGATGGGCCGGGGTCTGGAAGAGTTGTCTGTCCAACGTACAGGTATCGCAGGGAGGCGGCGGGAGCGATGACTTCGGGCGATGTGAATCGGGCGCCGCGCCCGCGGATGACGGGCACGCAGCGGCGGCAGCAGTTGATCGAGATCGGCCGGACCCTGTTCGCCGAGCGCGGGTACGACGCCACCTCGATCGAGGAGATCGCACAGCGGGCGCAGGTATCCAAACCTGTTGTCTACGAACACTTCGGCGGTAAGGAAGGACTCTACGCGGTCGTGGTCGACCGCGAGATGTCGACCCTGCTGGACATGATCACCTCGTCGTTGACCCAGAACCGGTCGCGGGTTCGTCTCGAACAGGTGGCGCTGGCGCTGCTCACCTATATGGAGGAACGCACCGACGGCTTCCGCATCCTGATGCGCGACCAGCCCGCGTCGGCCGCCGACGGCACCTACTCCAGCCTGCTGAACGAGGCGGTCAACCAGGTCGCGCACATTCTCGCCGGAGATTTCGGCCGCCGGGGCTTCGATACCAGCCTCGCCACGTTGTACGCACAGGCGCTGGTCGGCATGGTTGCCACCGCGGCCAGCTGGTGGCTCGACGAGCGGCAGCCGTCCAAGGAGGTCGTGGCCGCACATCTGGTGAACCTGTGCTGGAACGGTCTCACCCATCTGGAGGCCGACCCGCAATTGGCCTCCGAATGGCCGACCGCCGCACCGCCCGACATGGTTGGCCACGACAGTGCGGGGTAATCATGTGGATCGGGTTGAACTCCACCACGAACCCTGCCCCGAACTGGGCGCTGAGCCCAGCATTGATGAAGGAGACTGGTCTTGATGCTCGATTCCGCCGGTGACGGCCGGTCGGATGGTACGGTTCATCCAACCTTCAAGTGCTGTTCGAGCTGTGATGTCGGTCAACTTCGGGATATCGGTCTACTTCAGGATGGCTGGTTTGAGGACAGGCGGATCTGATGGCTAGGCAAGCGCGTGCGGAGATCACCCGCGACTCGGTGCTGTCGGGCGCCGCCGACGTCTTTCTGCGGCTCGGCTACGCCAACGCGAGCCTCAGCGAGATCATCTCGCAATCCAACGTCACCAAGGGTGCGCTGTACTTCCACTTCGGTTCCAAGGAAGAACTCGCTCGTGCCGTGGTGGATCAGGGCAACGACCGGCTGCGGGCAGCGTGCCAGGGCTTCTTCGACCCTCGGGTGCCCGCCCTCGAAGCCGCTGTCGGTATCTCCTATGTCGTCGCCGACCTCACCATGAACGACGCCATGGTCGGCGCGATGCTCAAACTGACCCACCAGATCGGCGACTACCGCGGCGCCTCGGGCGAGAACATCACCAAGAAGTGGGCCGAAACGCAGATCCTGCTCGCCGAACGCGCCATCGCCCAGGGCGACCTGCAACCCGAGCTGGATGCGCAGACCGTCGGCATGCTGCTGCACGAAATGAACGCGGGAGTGCACATCACCGCGGTCGGGACCGAGAGCATCGACCAGATGGCGGTCCGGATGGAGCGGATGTGGTTCTTCCTGCTACCGGCCCTGGTGCCCGAGGAGAAGCTGGCCTACTTCCGCGAGTTCGCGTCCCGCAGGCTGCGGAGATACATCCCCTGACTCGGCCTCCGATCGGCGCTCGCCCGAGGACTACTACACTCGATAGGCCGCCTATTCGCTGATCTGCGCCCTTGGGAGTTCTTTCATGCCGAGCCGTCGTCCACCTCTTGCGGGACTGGCCGAGGTGGCCGGTGCCGATACCGCGCTCCAGCAGGTCCGGGAACTGATCGGGCGGTCGTCCGTGCAGCTGGTCGCGCCTGCGGCGGTACGTCCGTTCGTGGCGGCGACCGTGGCAGGTTCCGCACCGCTGGTGGTGGTGACCGCCACGGGGCGCGAGGCCGACGATCTGACCGTCGAGCTCGGGGAGATCCTGGGCGACGGGGTGGCGTTGTTCCCCTCCTGGGAAACGCTGCCGCACGAGCGGCTCTCACCCAGCGCGGACACCGTGGGGCGGCGGTTGCAGGTGTTGCGGCGGCTGGCTCATCCGGAGGATCCGGGTGCGAGTCCACTGCACGTGATCGTCACCACGGTGCGTTCGCTGATGCAGCCGATGGCGCCGGACCTCGGCGAGATCGCGCCCGTGGTGTTGCGGGTCGGCGCGGAATTCGATTTCGAGGAACTGACCACACGGCTGGTCGAGTTCGCCTACGAGCGTGCCGACATGGTCGGCAAGCGTGGTGAATTCGCGGTCCGCGGCGGCATTCTCGATATCTTCCCGCCCACCGCCGACCATCCGGTGCGAGTCGAATTCTGGGGCGACGAGATCAGCGAGCTCCGCGCGTTCTCGGTCGCCGATCAGCGCTCGCTCACCGAGATCGAGGTCGAACTCGTTGTGGCCCAGCCCTGCCGGGAGCTGCTGCTCACCGAGGACCTGCGTGAGGCCGCGGCGAAGGTCGCCGCCGACAATCCCGCCGATGCTGCCCTGGTCGAGATGCTCGACAAGCTGGCGCAGGGGATCCCGGTGGAGGGGATGGAGGCGCTGCTGCCGGTGCTGCGGCCGGGGCAATTGCAGCTGCTCACCGAGGTGGTGCCGGCCGAATCGCATGTGCTGCTGTGTGATCCGGAGAAGATCCGAACCCGCGCCGCCGACCTGGTGCGCACCGGGCAGGAGTTCCTGGAGGCGTCGTGGACCGCGGCCTCCTTCGGTGGTGCGGCCCCGCTGGGTGCGCACGGTCTGGACCTGGCCTCCTCCGCATACCGCGGCCTCGATGTGGTGCACGCCGGCGCGGACTCGCGCGGCATGCCGTGGTGGACGCTGAGCCCACTCGCCGCCGACGATCCGGCCGAAGTGGTGCTGCCGGTGCTGTCGGCACCCGCGGCGCGGGGTTCGGAAGAACTCGTCGCGACGGTCTTCGCTTCCCTGCGCGCCCACGTCACCACCGGCGGCCGGGCGGTCGTCGTGGTCGCCGGGCACGGTACGGCACAACGTATTCAGGAACGCCTCGCCGACGCCGAGGTTCCGGCGGCCCCGCTGGAACCGGGAGCAGCACCGGCGCCCGGGGTGGTCGGCGTGCTGTGCGGTTCACTGCACGACGGCATCGTGTTCGACGACGCGAAGCTGGTCGTGATCGCCGAATCGGATCTGACGGGCAACCGGGTCACCGCGCCGGGGGAGGGGAAGAAGCTGCCCGCCCGCCGCCGCAATCAGGTCGACCCGTTGGCATTGCGGGCCGGCGATATGGTCGTCCACGATCAGCACGGCATCGGCCGGTTCGTCGAGATGATCGAGCGGACCATCAGCGGTGCACGCCGCGAGTACCTGGTCATCGAGTACGCGCCCAGTAAGCGGGGCCAGCCCGGCGACCGGCTGTTCGTGCCGATGGATTCGCTGGATCAACTCTCGCGTTATGTCGGCGGTGAGATGCCGAGCCTGTCCAAGCTCGGTGGTTCCGACTGGTCGAACACCAAACGCAAGGCGCGCAAGGCTGTTCGTGAGATCGCCACCGAGCTCGTGCAGCTCTACGCCGCCCGTCAGGCTGCACCCGGCCACGCCTTCGCCCCCGACTCACCGTGGCAGCAGGAGATGGAGGACGCGTTCGCGTTCACCGAAACCCACGATCAGCTCACCGCCATCGCCGAGGTGAAGGCCGATATGGAGCGAGCGGTGCCGATGGACCGCGTCATCTGTGGTGACGTCGGCTACGGCAAGACCGAGATCGCGGTGCGAGCGGCGTTCAAAGCGGTACAGGACGGCAAGCAGGTCGCCGTCCTGGTGCCGACCACATTGCTGGCGCAACAGCATCTGCAGACCTTCGCCGAGCGGGTGGCGGGCTTCCCCGTCACGGTGAAGGGACTGTCGCGATTCACCGATCCCGCCGAATCGCGCGAGGTGATCGACGGTATGGCCGTCGGTGACGTCGATATCGTGGTCGGTACGCACCGGCTGTTGCAGACCGGTCTGCGCTGGAAGGAACTGGGCCTGGTCATCGTCGACGAGGAACAGCGCTTCGGTGTCGAACACAAGGAGCACATCAAGGCGCTGCGTACGCACGTCGACGTGCTGACCATGTCGGCGACGCCGATCCCGCGCACCCTGGAGATGAGCTTGGCCGGGATCCGCGAGATGTCGACCATCCTCACTCCGCCGGAGGAACGGCATCCGATCCTCACCTATGTAGGCGGCTACAACGACAAACAGGTCGCCGCGGCGGTGCGTCGCGAGCTGTTGCGCGACGGCCAGGTGTTCTATGTACACAACCGGGTGTCCTCGATCGACAAGGCGGCCAAGCGGATTCGTGATCTGGTACCCGAGGCGCGGGTCGCGGTCGCGCACGGTCAGATGAACGAGGACACGCTGGAGAAGACCGTGCAGGGCTTCTGGGAACGTGAGTTCGATGTGCTGGTCTGTACCACGATCATCGAAACCGGTCTCGACATCTCCAATGCCAATACGCTGATCGTGGAACGCGCCGATGCGCTCGGTCTGTCGCAGTTGCACCAGCTGCGCGGCCGGGTCGGGCGCAGCCGCGAACGCGGTTATGCCTACTTCCTGTATCCGGCGGAGAAGCCGCTCACCGAAACCGCCTACGACCGATTGGCGACCATTTCGCAGAACTCCGATCTGGGTGCCGGTATGGCGGTGGCGATGAAGGATCTGGAAATCCGCGGCGCCGGTAACGTGCTCGGCGCCGAACAGTCCGGCCACGTCGCCGGCGTCGGATTCGACCTGTACGTGCGGCTGGTCGGTGAAGCCGTCGAGGCCTATCGAGCTGCCGCGGACGGGCGCCCCATCACGACCGACGAAGAGGTCAAGGAGGTGCGCATCGATCTGCCGGTGGATGCGCACATCCCACCGGACTACATCGCCAGCGACCGGCTGCGGCTCGAGGCCTATCGGAAACTAGCTGCGGCACAGGATGATTCGGCTCTGTCGGCGGTGGTGGAGGAACTCGTGGACCGGTACGGACCGCTGCCGGTGGAGGTGGGCCGGTTGGTGTCGGTCGCGAAACTGCGGTTGCTGTGCCGCGAGTACGGCATCCAGGAGGTCGGCGTCACCGGTACCACCTTGAAGGTGTCTCCGATGCAGCTTCCAGATTCCAAGCAGCTGCGGCTCAAGCGCCTGTACCCCAGCGCCACCTATCGTCCGACCACCGCCATCGTGCAGATGCCGCTGCCGCGGGTCGAGGACAGTGTCGGTGCGGCGCGGGTCCGCGATGTGGCCGTGCTGCAGTTCGTCGCGGATCTGCTGCTGGCGCTCGACGGGAAGCCGAAGGGGATGGTCGACCTCGCGGTGGCCGCGGAGGTGCCGGTCGGGTGAGTGCGGCACAATCCGGGAGTTCCGGCCCGGCAGCGGATTCCGCGGTGATCGCGCGCAGCCTGAACGAGGCCGCCGAGGTGATGGATCGGTTGTGGCGGTTCGGCGGCTGGGAGGTCACCCAGACCCACGACTCGCTGCGTCCGTATCTGCTCGAGGAGACCTACGAACTGCTGGATGCGATCCAGCAGGGCGATGCCGAGACGATCAAGGAGGAACTGGGGGACCTGCTGCTGCAGGTGCTGTTCCATTCCCGGATCGCCGAGGCGGCGGGAGAGTTCACCGTCGACGAGGTGGCCGCCGCACTGGTCGCCAAGCTCGTGCACCGCAGCCCACATCTGTCCGATCCGGCCGGCGCCGATGCCGCATCGGACTTCGAGGCCGATCTCGAGGCGAAGGTCGCGGCACAGGAAAAAGCCTGGGAGGAACGCAAACTCACCGAGAAGGCGCGCCGGTCGTGCCTGGACGGTATCGCCATGGCCCAGCCCGCGCTGGCCTTGGCGGAAAAGGTCCGCTCCCGCAGCGCGAAGGCGGGACTGCCCGATGATCTGGTTCCGGACTCGCTGCGAGTGATCGAGCTGGGCGGGCCGGAGAGCGCCGAGGAGCGGCTACGCAAGGCCACCCTGGATTTCGCGGCGTCCATCCGCGCGGCCGAGGATGCGGCAGAAGCGGATCGCGGGTTCCGTGCACCATTGACGGCAGATCAGTGGTGCGATTACTGGCGCACCACAGCCGAGCGGCGGTAGTACGGCATCTGAGCGTGCGGCCGTGCCGTCCGACTACCGGCCGTGCGGCGGAGTGTGCTCCAGCGGAGCGGTCGGCGGTCCGGTTCGGTAGCGGTCAGCTGTCTTCGGCGAGGTAACGCTCGACGGTGTCGACCTTGGCGGTGAGCGCGCCGGTCACTCCCGGACGAATATCGGCCTTGATCACCAGGCTGCAGCGTGGCGCTACCGCCAGTACCGCGTCCGACGCCTGCTTGATCACTGCCATCACCTCGTCCCATTCCCCTTCGATGCTGGTGAACATGGCGTTGGTTTCGTTGGGCAGCCCGCTGGCGCGCACGATACGGACGGCTTCGGCGACGGCGCGGCCCACGTCCGCGCCGGTGCCGAGCGGGGTGACCGAGAAGGCGGCGATCATATGGTCAATTGTTCGCTGCGGCCATCTCCTGCAAGGTGGCGACACGCGAGCGCAGATACTCGAGTTCCGGTTCGTCGAGGACATTGCGCGTAATGCCCGTTTCCACCTCGAAGGCGCCCTGGCGATGATCGTCGATCACCTCGACGTCGATCGCGACCGCCACGTAGTCTTCCGCGCCGGGCATCGGATCGGCGATCACCTCGGCGCGGCCGCGGGCACACAGCGCCACATTGCCGCCCGCGAGGATCACCAATGCCACCTCGGGGCGCTCGCGCAGACGGGCCAGCGAACCGCGATCGAATTTCAGGCTCAACAGGATTCGGCGGTCCCCGGCCCGCACCGGCCAGCTCACCGGAATGGCGTGCGGCAGTGGATCGGTGGTGGACAGGACCGCGATGGTATCCAACGGCCAGGTGGGTAGTACGTCCAGTTCAGGATGCTCGGTGGCAGGCTGTTGGCGTTCCCCGGCACTGGCTACCATCTCGTCACCTCACGATCGGCTGACGCGGCCACGGCAGCCGCGCCTGGCACCCCAGTGTAAACCGTTGTGTCGCATACGTGCTGGACAGCGACCGTCGGGGACGAGTCCGTGCTGGTGAAAAGGGTGCGCCGACCACCGGCGCACCGGCGGACTTCAGTGCACGCTGTCGGCGAGCTGCCGTGGTTCGGCCTTCTCCTGACGGTGCAGCAATGCGACATACCGGCGCAGCATCAGGCCGGCCGTCGTGGCCAGTCCCGCCGTGAGGCCCCACCAGACTCCGTCCGCGCCGAGGCCCAGCGGAAAGCCGAGCAGCCAGGCGCTCGGCAGGCCGACCAGCCAGTACCCGACCAGCGACAACCGGAAACCGGCGCGGGTGTCCTTCACGCCACGCAGCAGACCGTTACCGATGTTCTGCGCGGCATCGAAGAACTGCAGCACGATCGCGATCAACAGCAGCCCGTGCGCCACCTCGATGGTCGCGCTGTCGTGCCCGGCGAGGAACGGGCGCAGCACCAGATCCGGGGCCAGCAGGTACAGCACCCCGACCAGTCCGGCCACCACTGCGGCATGGCGCAGCGTGATACCGGCGAGTAAGCGGGCGCGGCGATACTCCTCGCGTGCCACGGTGCGGCTGACCAGGATCGACGCACCGTGCGAGAGGCCGACCGCCACCTGGAACACGATGTAGACCAGCTGGTAGACGACATTGTGCGCGGCCAGCGCCGCCGGTCCCAGCGTGCCCATGGCCAACGCCAGCACCGAGAACATCCCGGCTTCCGAACCGTAGGTGAGCGCGATCGGGGTGCCCAGCCGCAGTTCGTCGGTGACGGTGGCGCGGCGGACCGGCCACATCCGTACCGGCAGGGTCGGGCCGAGCGTGTTGTCGCGGCGCACCATCATCCAGAACACCGCGAAGGTCACCAGGAAGACCACCGAGGACGCCACGCCGACACCGGTCAGTCCCAGCGCGGGCAGACCGGCCCAGCCGTGCATCAGGGCCAGCGCGACGACGACATTCAACGCCACCGAACCGAGCGTCACCACCAACAGGGCCTGCGGCCGCCGCATCCCGACCGTGTATTGCCGCAGTACCTGGAACCACAGGCACGGCAGCAGCCCCGGCGCCAGCGCGATCATCATCGGCCGGGCCTGCTCCAGAATCGCGGTGTCCTGTCCGAGCCACTGCAGGCAGTACCCCAGCCCGACCAGGATCAGCGCTCCCAGTACCCCGGCCGCGGTGGCGATCAGGAAACTGGACCGGACCACGTCGCGGATCTCGTGATCCGCGCGCCGCTGCTGTTGCTCGGCCCGGCTCACCACCGTCGCCACCTGGTTGCCACTGGCCGTGATGAGCCCGACGCACATGGTGCGGATCTGGTTGAACAACACCAGCGCCAGGCCACCGGCCGCCACCTGATCGACTCCCAGACTGCCCATCAACGCGATATTGGTGGTGGAGATGGCGACCTGGGCGAGCTGGGTGAGCGCGATCGGGGTGGCGAGCGCGGTGAGCTGCCTGCCGTCGCCGCCACGGGGACCGGTCAGTGCCGTCACGAAGCCGGGCTTCATCGGGGGACCTCCCGGTCGAGGTGCGGGCGGGCGGCGGTGGGTGCGGGGCTCATCGCACACCCACCAGATCTCGTCCGGTCTCGGCGGGCCGGGCGGGAGCGTAGCGGTCCAACAGGTCCTCGACCGCCCGTTCGGCGGTGTAGTCGAGGAGTTCGCGATCGCTCATCCACTGGTCGTCGAAGACGGTGTCGAGGTACTTCTCGCCGCCGTCACAGACGATGGTGACGATCGTCGACCCCGGTTCGAACTCCTCGAGCCGCTGCAACGCCACCTGGACCGAGCCGCCCGCGGAACCGCCGATCAGCAGCCCGGATCGCCGTGCCACCGCGCGGGCGGTGGCGAAAGCGTCCACGTCGGACACCGTCACGCCCTCGTCCAGCAGCGAATAGTCCACCGCGGTACCCACGGTCGCGCCGGGTGGGGTCCCGGTGCCCGACTGCCAGTACGGCCCGCCCGGCCCGCCGAAGGCGATCGACCCGACCGGCTCCACGCCGATCACCCGGGCGGGATGTCCGAGGTCGTGCAAACGGCGTGCCGTGCCGAACAGTGATCCTCCGGTCCCGACGGCCGAGAGCAGGATGTCGACCCGACCCAGATCTTCGAGCAACTCGTCGGCGACCGCGTAGTAGCCCACCGGATTGGCCGCGTTGTTGTGCTGCTCGGTGAAGTACGCGTCGGCGCGGGCGGCGGCCATCTCCTCGGCGAGATCCTCGCGGGCGGAGGTCGCCAGACTGTCGTCACCGGCGTCGGCGACGTAGACGAGGTCGGTGCCCATGGCTCGCATCGCGCGTAGTTTGTCCTTACAGGCGTGGTGATCCACGACCGCGGTGAACCGATAGCCACGCTCGGCCGCGACCACCGCAAGTCCCAGTCCGGTATTTCCGGATGTGGACTCGATAATATGCCCGCCACTTTCCAGCAAACCTCGCCGTTCGGCGTCCAGGACCATTTCGCGCGCCATCCGGATCTTCGCCGCACCGGTCGGATTGAACTGCTCCAGCTTGAGTAACAGGCGAGTCCCGCCGGGCGTGACGGCCAACTCGAACAGTGGCGTATTTCCGATCAGGTCCGTCACGCGCGTGACGATCGGCATGCGAGTCTCCTCCGGGCAGGATTGTTGTCGGTTGGGAATGATCAGCGGTCGAGCGACCAGCGCAGCGCGCCGGTGGACGATCCCGCTGCGCGCTCGGACAGCAGCACTTTGGGCGGGATCGGTAGTTCGTGGAATGCGGACTCGTTGGAATCCATCTGGTATCCGGCGGTATTCGGGTAGACGAGCAGATCACCGACGGCGGCCGGCCGCGGGAGCGGGATGCGTCGCCAGCTCAGTAGATCCGATTCCAGGCAGGTCGATGCACCGACGCACCCGGGAGTGACTGTGCCCGCTCGCTGCGGCCACAGCGCCGGATCGGGCAGGAACTCACTGTCGAACCACTGCTCGGACAGGCTCAGACTGGTGCCGTCCACGGTCAGGATCTGATATGGAACCGTCCGCGCCGTCCGCGTTTTCACCCCTTGCACCCGGAACACCGAACTGCCCGCGCGATCCAGCAGGGCCCGGCCGGGTTCGATGGCGAGGCGAAGATCGTTACCGCGTAACGCCCGTGCCAGGTCGTTGTGATCGAGTACCGCGGCCAGCGCGGCCGGGCCGGCCGGCCGCTGGTGATAGGGGTAGTAGGACCCGAATCGCTTACCCCCGTGGAAATGGTCCGGATCGTCGGTGAAGTTCCGCCACGCGGCTTCGGGCAGGTACTCCACGCCGAAACCGCCACCGATGGAGATCGTGGTGACGGGATGTCCGAGGGTACGGGCGTGCAGACAGCGGCCGATCAGCGCGGCGGCCAGTTCCGAGCGGGCGATCGGGTCGTAACCCGACAGATGAAAACTGAAGCCCTCCACCCGGATCTGTGCCGGATCGGCCCGCATCAGCACCGTATCCAGTTCGGCGTCGGTCATCCCGAAGCGGCTGGTGGAATCCGGTGGTAGCACCCGCAGCAGCACCCGTGCGGAGGCGGCAAGCACGGTCAGGCGGTCCAGTTCGCCCGGTTCGTCGACGGCGATCAACGCCCCGTGCCGGGCCGCCAGCCACAGCAGTTCATCGGATTTGGCCGGGCCGGTAACCATCAGGTCGCGGCCGCGGATGCCGTGTGCCAGTGCGGTACTCAGTTCGCCGGTGCTCGCGACATCCACGCCGGCGTCCTGTTCGGCACAGGCGCGGACCACCGCACCGGATTTGTTCGCCTTCTTACCGTAGAAGATCGCGCCCATGACGCCGCTGCGCCGGAACTGCTGGTGGAACGCGTCGATATTGCTGCCGACCCGCGCCGGATAGAGCACGTGGAACGGTCCGCCCACCGCGTGGGCGATATCGGCGAGCAGGTCGGGATCGGCGAGCAGTCGCTGCTCCCAATCATCGCGATAGGCAGTCATGGCCGGCGCGGTGATCGACTGTGCGTCGGGGCTTTCCGCTGTCCATGGCGCGACAGGGGGTGTCCGGTGCGCGTCGGTGACCGACGGTGCGGTGTCGGGCCGCCGGGCCGTGGAGTCGGTGGTCACTGCCCGGGCTGCCCGCTGTGCGGCGGTGTGCCCGGTATGAACGGAATCGGCCTCGTGGCGCTCAATCCCACAGTGCCACCTCGGTTCCGCGTCCCTCGGCGATGGCACGTTCGGCGAGGGCATGCGCCACCGCGACATCGGTGAGAACCAGCCCGCTGTTGTAGACGAAGATCCGCTCGTCCGGGCTGCGCCGGCCGGCGGCCCGCCGGGCGAGAATTGCGGGCAGCTCGGCGTCCACCGGGCGCAGCCGGCCGTCCGGCCCGGCCATATCGGTGCCGGTCAGCGACATCTGTTCGGCATTGGTCGCGATGACCCGGTCGGCATCGGTGAGGGTGGAGGGTGCCAGGCCGTAGCCGACCAGCACGACCACCGAACCCGGTGCCAGATCCGAGGATTCCAGTGCGACGTCGGTGCCCGGGCCGGCGGTCGCCAGCACCACATCGGCCGTAGCGGCCGCCGCGCGAGCATCGTCGGCTACCTCGAGATCGAGGTGCGGCGCGTGGGCCCGCAGATACCGGCCGACGGCTTCGAGGCCTTCGGTATGGGTGCCGTACACACTCAGCCGATCCAACTGCGGATTGGCGGCGATCAGGTGCGGCAGGGCATTTCGGCCCTGGGTGCCGGTGCCGATCAACAGGGCGTTGCGGGCGCCCGGCCGGATCGTCTCGCGCACCAGCAGTCCGGATACGGCCGGCGTGCGCAGTGCGCCCACCCGGGAGCAGTCCATCATTGCGATCGGACTGCCGGTGGCATCGTCGTAGAGCGTGATGGTGGTGTAGTACCGCTTGGTCCTGCGGTCGTGGCTCGGATCGAACTTGTAGGACGTCTTCATCGCGACGACCCGGCGGCGTCCGTCCCGGCCGAGCATGGCGTAGGCCACCGACCACCCGTCCGGGTGGGCCACGCTGAGTTTGCGTGGATTATCTGATTCACCCTGTGCCAGTGCGAGATAGGCGTCTTCGACCGCCCGCACCACATCGAGCGGGGCGATCGGGACATCGGCGAGATCGCTGCGGCTCAGTACGCGCAACGGGGTGGGGCGGTTGCTCACTGCTTTCCTCGGTTCACTGCATTCCTCGGTTCACTGGTCTGTTCGAGATTTCCTCCCCCGCAGCAGGGAACGGCCGTACCGTCACCTGGCCGTACCCGCTCTCCCGGGCCTCTTCCGGTGCGCGCCGGCGTGCCAACCGGATGTTGACCCGCTTGAGCCAGCGATCGGTCCCGTCGTAGCGGGGCGTGAAGGGGACCCGGCCGTGCACGACCACATCATTGTCCATCAGCAGCAACTCGCCCGGCTCCAACACCGCACGGTGACAGGTCCTTTCCAGCTCGCTACCGAGATGACCGTACGCACAACGGTATTCGGGGTCGGCATCGTCGAGTGGAGTGTAGGCCGGGTCGTAGCGCAGAGTCGGCCCCGCCGCGCCGGGGGCGACGGTGGGGACCGGGGCGGGGCGATGAGCGGAGAAATCCTCGCCGTAGGACACGTCCGGCAGGATCGGCAGCACCGGTTCGGCGAGCCGTCGACGAGTGTCGGAATCCAGCTCCGCCTGCCGAATCGAGGACACCGTCGTGCCGACGCGGTCCGGATTCCGCAGGCATCCCAGCAACAGCAGGTGGGCACGCTCGGGGTGAAACGCATCCTCGGTGTGCGGGCTCAGCAGGATGGTGCTGCTCGCGCCGGACTGCTCGTCTTCGTGTCCGGGGGTCGGCAGGATGTTGTTGACCAGGCGCCCGCTCTGCTGGCCCTGCCAGCCGAACGGTTCGCCCGCGCAGCGCGCCAGCAGCAACATGGCGATATCCAGGCGAAACGATGCCGGGCAGGCGGGATCTGCGGCATGGCGCCAGTCGCGGGGTGTGGGCCCCAGGTCGCCGTCGTCGACCGGTAGGCGGCCGATGATCGTGGCGCCCGCGGCGGTGTCCGGTGGTCGCAGTGCGGTCCGCACCGCGCCGGGTAAGGCGGCGGCGTGGGTGTCGACCAGCCGGATCAGCTCCGGATGGTCGAGGGTGCGGTGGGCCGCCGGTGATTCGGCGAGTGTGACGGCAATCTCTTCGGCTCGACACAGTACGGCCGCCGCGGCTTCCTCGGGAAGCTCACGGCGGTCGATCGGATCCAGTTTTTCCAGGTGGAGTGTCTTACGTTCGCGGAGAACGTTTTTCACCAGGATGTCCCTTCCTGACAATGGGGGATCGGGTAGGCGGTGAAGACTCGGAAAGGGAAGGTAGTCGGTTAGGCAGCCTTAAGCAAGGCTTACCTAAAAGCCGCCGGTGGACATAGCGTTTCGGCATCGCGGGCGTCGTGGAATTAGCTGATCGTATGCCGGTTCGCGTGAATGTCGCTGCCGGTGCTCCGTGCTCGCGCGCCGTGAATCTGGATGATGGAAAGGTGCGTTCGACATTCCCCGGTATCCGGCTCCTCGTGCTCGCCGCCGTCTCGGCGGTCGCCTTGCTGTCCGGATGTGCGGTAACGGATAACCTGCCGCCGATCCCGGACGGGATCCCGCCGGGGGTCGGCACCCCCGTTCCGCCGATCGATCTCGAGGCGCCCGGGCGCAGTGCCGAACAATTGCGCGACTGGGCTGCCGGGCAGTCGGATGCGCTGGGAATCCCGGTGACCGCGCTCGAGGCCTACGGATACGCCGCCGCTGCGATGGCCGGCTCCCGACCGGAGTGCGGTATCGGCTGGACGACGGTGGCCGGGATCGCGCGCGTGGAGAGCAAGCACGGCGGGCACGGCGGCTCCCATCTCGACGCCGACGGTGTGGTGCGACCGCCGATCCGCGGCATACCGCTGGACGGATCGCCCGGTGTCGCAGAGATCGTCGACACCGAGGCCAGCGCGCGCACCGGTAGTCCGGTGTACGTCCGTGCGGAGGGGCCCTTCCAATTCTTGCCCGAAACCTGGCAGCACTGGGGTGTGGACGCCAACGGCGACGGCTACGCCGACCCGGACAGCATCGACGACGCCGCACTGACCGCGGCCCGCTATCTGTGTGTCAGCGGCGGCGATCTGCGTACCGAGGAGGGCTGGAAGCGCGCGGTACTCACCTACAACCAGTCCACTACGTATATGGCGACGGTCCGCACCAAGGCCGCCGCCTACAGCGTCGGCCGCCGAGCCTGATCGCCGCGACCCGGCGTCGATACACCTGTGTCGTAACCTCGCCGCCGCACCCATTAGGCTCGCAGGCGCACGGGCCCGCCGTGCGACTTGCTCATGGACGGCGGTGGGCAGGGCCCCCGAATTGATTTGTCAGCAGCCGAAGGAGTGTCGTTTCGTGGCCATCATCGAACAGGTCGGAGCTCGCGAGATCCTGGATTCACGCGGTAACCCCACCGTCGAGGTCGAGATCGCTCTCGACGACGGCACGCTGACCCGGGCGGCGGTGCCTTCGGGCGCGTCCACCGGTGAGCACGAGGCCGTGGAGCTGCGTGACGGCGGCGACCGTTACGGCGGCAAGGGCGTACGCAAGGCCGTCGAGGGCGTACTCGGCGAGATCGCACCGGCCGTCATCGGCCTGGATGCGGTCGAGCAGCGCAGCGTCGACCAGGCGCTGCTGGATCTGGACGGCACCCCCGACAAGTCCCGTCTCGGTGCCAACGCACTGCTCGGTGTGTCGCTCGCGGTGGCGCGCGCGGCGGCCGAGTCCTCGGGGCTGGAACTCTTCCGCTACCTGGGCGGCCCGAACGCCCATGTGCTGCCGGTGCCGATGATGAACATCCTCAACGGTGGCGCGCACGCCGACACCAGTGTCGACGTGCAGGAATTCATGATCGCGCCGATCGGTGCGCCCACCTTCCGGGAGTCGCTGCGCTGGGGTGCCGAGGTCTACCACGCCCTCAAGTCGGAGCTGAAGGCCAAGGGTCTGTCCACCGGTCTCGGTGACGAGGGCGGCTTCGCCCCGGATCTGGCCGGCGGCACCCGTGAGGCACTGGATCTGATCGCCGCCGCGATCGCCAAGGCCGGCTACACCCTGGGCCGCGATGTCGCGCTGGCTCTCGACGTCGCCGCCACCGAGTTCTACAGCCCCGGCACCGGCTACAAGTTCGAGGGCACCGAGCGCACCGCCGAGCAGATGGCGCAGTTCTACGACGAGCTGCTGTCGGCCTACCCGCTCGTCTCGATCGAGGACCCGCTGTCGGAGGACGACTGGGACGGCTGGGTCGCGCTCACCGATCTGATCGGCGACAAGGTGCAGCTGGTCGGCGACGACCTGTTCGTCACGAACCCGGAACGGCTCGAGGACGGCATCGCCAAGGGGGCCGCCAATGCGCTGCTGGTGAAGGTCAACCAGATCGGCACCCTCACCGAAACCCTGGACGCGGTCGAACTGGCCCACCGCAACGGCTACAAGTCGATGATGAGCCACCGTTCCGGCGAGACCGAGGACACCACCATCGCCGACCTGGCGGTCGCGGTGGGCAGCGGTCAGATCAAGACCGGTGCGCCCGCTCGCAGCGAGCGTGTCGCCAAGTACAACCAACTGCTGCGCATCGAGGACGCGCTCGGTGATTCGGCTCGCTACGCCGGTGACGTCGCGTTCCCCCGGTTCGTGTTCGAGGGGTAGTAGCCTCGCACACGGCTGCGCGGCGTGTCGCCGGCGCGGAACAGCAGGCGATTTCGAGGTGTGGGGATGACGGAGCGACGGGCGCGCGGTACCAGTCCGGCAGGACGTGGTGACCGCCGCTCGTCGCGTTCGGCCAAGGCCAAACCGGCGCGCTCGGGCTCCGCACGCACCGCGGCAGGTCAGCGTGCGGGCCGGCGCCGTTCGCCCGCCACGAAGACCGGCACCCGTCGCCCGCGGTCGAAGAAGACGGACAGTGACCGGCGGATACTCGGCCTGTCCACCGGCCGGGCGGTCATCCTCGCCGCGGTGCTCTGCGGGCTCGCGCTGACCCTCGCTGTGCCGATGCGCACCTACTTCAGCCAGCGCTCGGAGGCGACCCAGCTGGCCGAGCAGCGTCGCGAACTGGAAAGCGATCTGGCCCGCTTGCGGGACCGCCGGGCGCAGCAGCAGGACCCCGCCTACATCCGCTCCGAGGCACGCGACCGGCTGCGGCTGGTGATGCCGGGGGAAACCGCCTACATCGTGCAGGTGCCCGGCATCGAACAACCCGCGGTGCCGGTGCCGACCACCCGCGCGCGCACCCCCGACCCCTGGTACACGCAGCTGTGGCGCAGCATGTCCGAGCCGCAACCCCAACCCGAGACCACGACCCCGCCACCCCCTGCGGCGCCGCCGCCACCCAGTCCCGAAGGAGAACCCAGGTGACCGACCCCGCTACGCCCGAAACAACTTCCGGCGGGGTTCCCGGCGCGGGCAGCGATGCTCCGAGCGAGGCCGATCTGGAGATCGTGGCGCGGCAACTCGGCCGCACACCGCGCGGAGTCCTCGCCATTGCCTACCGGACCCCGGACGGTCAGCCGGCCGTGGTGAAGACCGCGCCGCGGTTGCCCGACGGGACCCCGTTCCCCACGCTGTACTACCTCACCGATCCGCGCCTGACCGCCGAGGCGAGCCGCCAGGAGGCCGAGGGCCTGATGCGCGGAATGACCGAGCGGCTGGCGACCGATCCGGAACTGGCCGCGTCCTACCGTCGCGCGCACGAGAGCTTCCTCGCCGAACGCGACGCGATCGAGTCGCTGGGGACCGATTTCAGTGGCGGCGGTATGCCCGAGCGGGTCAAATGCCTGCACGTGCTGATCGCACATTCACTGGCGAAGGGGCCCGGACTGAACCTGCTCGGTGACGAAGCCGTGGCACTGGCCGCCGATACCGGTTTGCGCGGTACGGCGATCCCGCAGGACTGGCCCACCTACGATCGGTACCAGCCGGAAACCGACCGAGGCTGACCGGGTGTCCCGCAGATCACAGGAGCGACGATGACCGATAATCGCGCAGCGGGTCGTCGTTGCGACCGGGTGCGGGTGTCCCGCAGATCACAGGAGTGACGAATGAGTGACCGCGTTGCCGCCGTCGATTGTGGAACGAATTCGATCAGGCTGTTGATCGCCGAACCCACGCCGGAGGGCGGGCTCACCGATGTGCATCGCGAGATGCGGATCGTGCGGCTCGGCAAGGGCGTCGACGCTACCGGCGAGCTGAATCCGGAGGCGATCGAGCGCACCCGGGTGGCGCTGCACGACTACGTCGATCTCATGCTCGAGGCCGGGGTGAGCCGGGTGCGGATGGTCGCGACCAGCGCGACCCGCGACGCCCGCAACCGCGACGACTTCTTCACCATGACCGGGGTGGAACTGGGCCGCGTCGTGGCCGGAGCGCAGGCGGAGGTCATCACCGGCGAGGAGGAGGCACGGCTGTCGTTCGCCGGTGCGGTCGGCGAATTGTCCGATGCCGAAGGGCCTTTCGTGGTTGTCGACCTCGGTGGCGGTTCCACCGAGGTGGTGGTCGGCGACAGCTCCGGTGTGCAGGCGGCGTATTCGGCCGACATCGGCTGTGTGCGGCTCACCGAACGATGCCTGCACGGCAACCCGCCGACCGGTGAGGAGGTCGCTTCGGCGCGCTTCATCGCTTCGCAGCAGCTGGCGCAGGCCTTCGGTGTGGTTCCGGTGGAGCGTGCGCACACCTGGGTCGGTGTGGCTGGGACCATGACCACGATCGCCGCGGTCGCCCTCGATCTGCCCGAATACGATTCCAGCCGTATCCATCTCACCCGTCTCGGGTTCGACCGGGTGCGCGAGGTCTGCCACCGCCTGATCGGGATGACACACGACGAGCGCGCAGCCCTCGGACCCATGCATCCGGGGCGGGTGGACGTGATCGGCGGCGGCGCGGTCGTCACCGAGGTGCTCGCCGACGAATTCGCCCGCCGTGCGGGAATCTCCGAGCTCGTCGTCAGCGAACACGACATCCTCGACGGAATAGCGTTGTCCATCTCCTGAGAAGGCTGGACCGGAGGCCGCGGCGGAGCGTTACCACGTAGGTCCGGACTTCTCAGGCGCAGTAGATGCCGAGAAGGCTTTTGTCCGCACGACATGATCGTGATTTCCGCGATCGGTGCGGCGGGGTCCGGAAGAATCTCCTTCCATGAGTACGGTGGAGCCGCTCGCGCAGGAGCAACCGTCGGGACCCCCGGGACGCACGATCTTCGGTCATCCGATCGGACTGGTCAATCTCTTCGGCGTGGAGCTGTGGGAGCGGTTCTCCTTCTACGGGATGCTCACCATCCTCGGGTACTACCTGTACTACTCGCTCGCCGACGGTGGTCTGGGGCTCGAGCAGTCCACTGCCACCGGCATCGTCGGCGCCTACGGCGGCCTGGTGTACCTGTCCACGGTGTTGGGTGGTTGGCTGGCCGATCGCGTGCTGGGGATGGAACGCACGGTCTTCTACGGCGGCGTGGTGGTGATGGCCGGGCATATCGCGCTGGCGGTGCTGCCCGGACTGTCCGGTGTCGGAGTCGGTCTCGTGCTGGTGGCGCTGGGCTCGGGCGCGTTGAAGGCGAACGCCTCGTCGCTGCTCGGGACGCTCTACGACAAGGGCGATGCCCGCGCCGACGGTGGCTTCACGCTTTTCTATCTGGGTGTGAATCTGGGTGCTTTCGTGGGGCCGCTGCTCACCGGTTTGCTCCAGACTCACCTCGGTTTTCACTACGGTTTCGGTGCGGCTGCTGTCGGTATGGCGCTGGGGTTGATTCAGTACGTGGTCTTCCGCCGCAACCTCGGTGCCCATGGGCGCGTGGTGCCGAATCCGCTGCGGCGCGCGGAAATCGGCCGAGTCGGCGCGTTCGTCGTAGCAGCTGCGGTGGTGGTCGTGGCCGCAATCTGGTCCGGGCTGGTGCGGTTGTCGAATCTGTCGTGGGTTACGACCGGCGTGATCGCGGCGGTATCGATAGTCTATTTCGGATTGATGTTGACCAGTCCGAAAGTAGTTGCGGTGGAGCGTGTCCGAGTGCGGGCCTTCATACCGCTGTTCGTTGCCAACGCGGTGTTCTGGTCGCTGTTCCAGCAGATCTTCACGGTGCTGGCCGTCTACTCCGACGAACGGATGAACTGGACCCTGTTCGGCTGGACCGCGCCGTCGAGCTGGATCGGCTCGGAGGAGCCCGTCTGGATCATCACCCTGTCGCCGCTGTTCGCGCTCATGTGGACCAAGTTGGGCACCCGGGCCCCCACCACGCCGCGAAAGTTCGCCTACGGCGTGATGGGGATGGGCGCATCGTTCCTGCTGTTCGTCCCCCTGGCCGGCTTCGGGGACAAATCCGTACCCGCCCTGCTGGTGTTCGTCATCCTGGCCGGTTTCGCGATCTCGGAACTGCTGATCTCACCCATCGGCCTCGCGGTTACCACTCAGCTCGCCCCAGAGGCCTTCCGCGCTCAAATGATGGCCCTCTACTTCTTTTCGGTGGGCATCGGCACCTCGATGTCCGGCGTGCTGTCCGAGTTCTACGATCCCGGCCACGAAGTCGCGTACTTCGGCATCACCGGCGCGGTCGCGATCGTGGTGGGTGTCACTGTCTACTTCCTGGCCCCGCAGGTCAGCCGCTTGATGGAAGGCGTGCACTGAGCAAATCTCCGGACAATTCCTAGACGGACGTACGACTTAGGTACGCTATCCCAGCCGCCCCCGTAGCCCAACTGGCAGAGGCAGCGGACTTAAAATCCGCACAGTGTCGGTTCGAATCCGACCGGGGGCACCGAGAAGGTGCAGGTAGGGGGTGTTATCGGGCTCATCCTGGCGTTCGGATGAGCCCGCCGCTCCGGTACCGCCGCCGGCGCGCAGGCGGATTACGGCGCTGGCAGTGGTTGTCGTCGCGGCTACGGCTTGGCGGGGAAGGGCTGATTGATGGTAGTGAAATACTGCACGGCGGCCATGACGGCTACGGGGGCCGCGACGAGTAGTTGGCCCGCGAGGGTGCCGAGCGCGCCGACGGCGACGATGCCACCGATGCAACCGACGGCAGCTGCGGGAACGAACGGGCCGAAGAGGCCGACGATGGTGGCTGCGGCAACGGTAGCGCCGGCGATGCCTCCGAGCAGGCAGCCCACCGCTCCGCCGCTGATTCCGCCGACGAGCGTGCCGACGGTTGCTCCCATCAGAATGGTGCTGCTGAGCCGGTTCCAGGCCGCTTGTTCGCGATCGTATTGGGTCTTGAACGGCGCTTGATCTTCGAAGGGCAGTGCTACCGGCTTGTACGTCGCGTGGGCGAGGTCGAACTGTGGCGTCAGTGTGGCAGTGCGGTCATGGATTTCGGCGGCGATCGGGAATTCGAAATCGTCGACCCGGAACGTCAGCGCTGTCCCTGCCAGCACGGTTCCGTTCGGGGCTTTGATTTCGAGCGTGTCGTTGTCCTTGGTGAGTGATCCGGCGTCTGTAGTGATGATGGTTGAGTTCCGGTTCGTGGTCGCTGTGTAATTCACGGCGCCGGGATGGGGGTTCGTGCCCGGAGATGCAGCGGCGTAGACGGGAACCGACATGGCGGTCGTGAGTGCAACGGTAATAGCAATTTTCTTCATCATTGAAGGTGACTTTCGGGTTGGTGCTGATTGAATGGCTTCACGCCGGTGACGGACATGAGTTGCCCCGCCTCCCATTCCGGTCGTTCCTGCCGGCAATGGAAACAAGATATTGCGGGATCTAATTCTCTGGTGCGGTCATATTTCAGTGCCGTTGTCCGCCGACGCGGTACGAAATTTCGTGTGACTGCGTTGTCTCCCCGGCACGTCGCCGGGCTCAGCGTTCGTGATGATGTGGGTCAGGCCCGCGGGTTGAACGGGTCCGCGATCGTATTTCCCATGTCGATCCAGGCAGTTTTCACCTCGGTGTATTCCTCGATGGCGTGCGCACCGTTTTCTCTGCCGATTCCGCTCTCCTTGAATCCGCCGAACGGTGCAACGTAGTTGGTTTTGCGGTAGTTGTTGATCCAGACGGTTCCGACACGCAATCGCCTGATCATACGGTGTGCGAGGGCTATGTTATGAGTCCAGACACCGGCTGCGAGACCGAATGCCGTGTCGTTGGCGATGGACACCGCATCGTTCTCGTCGTCGAAGCGGATAACGACCGCGACCGGGCCGAATACCTCTTCTCGTGCGATGCGCATATCGTTGGTGACATCGCTGAAAATCGTCGGCCGCACGAAAAGGCCGTCGGCAAACTCGGGATTGTTCGGGCGTGTGCCACCGGTGACCAGACGGGCGCCCTCGGATTTTGCCACCTCGATGTAGGACAGAACTTTCTCGTATTGCGCCCGGCATGCCACGGTACCCATTTCGGTTTCCGGGTCGAGGGGGTTGCCGAGTTTGATCTGCTCGGTGCGTTCGGCCAACATGCGCACGAACTCGTCGTAGATATCGGTGTGTACGAGCACGCGGGAACCCGCCATGCAGGTCTGACCTGTCGCAGCGAAGATGCCTGCGATGACGCCGTTGATTGCGACGGGAAGATCGGCATCGGGAAAAACGATGTTCGGTGACTTACCGCCGAGTTCCAGCGACACCCTCGCCAGGCGCTGGGCCGCGGTCATTGCGATCTTCTTTCCGACCGCCGTGGAGCCGGTGAATGCGATTTTGTCGACCCCGGGGTGAGAGCTCAATGCCGCACCGACCGGTCCGGCGCCGGTGACGACGTTGACGACTCCGTCCGGGAAGCCGGCTTCTTGGAACAAGCGGGCCAGGGCGAGCGTGGACACCGGCGTGACTTCCGACGGTTTGACGACGACCGTGTTACCGGCGGCGAGAGCCGGGCACAGTTTCCACAGCAGCAGCGCCAGCGGACTGTTCCAGGGCGTAATGGCAGCGACGACACCGATCGGCTCACGGACCGTGAAGGCTTGCATGTTGGGAACGCTGCAGGCCAGTGTTTCCCCCAGGGGGCTTTCCGCGACTCCAGCGAAGAAGTAGCAGTGATTGGCCAACGCGTTCGTCTGCCCACCCACTTCACGAATGAGTTTTCCGTTTTCGAGCACTTGAATCCGTGCCAGTTCTTCGGCGTCTGCCTTGATCAGATCACCGAGGCGGCGAAGCAGCGTGGCTCGTTCCACTGGGGTCGACCTCGACCACGGGCCTGTTTCGAAGGCTCGTCGGGCGGCGCCCACGGCTTCGTTCACGTCGTCGGATGTGGCAGCCGGCACGTACGCCCATGCTCTGCTATCGAACGGATTGATCGATGCGAAGGTGGCCGAGTCGGAGGCGGTACGCCAAGCGCCGTCTATGAGCATCATGTAGCTCTCGGTGGCGGTCATCGGAATTGGTTCTCCTTTTTCGGGGGTCAGGCGGCGGGAAGTTCTGCGGCAGATCGAAGGTCGCCGGCCGGCGTGGCAAGGTGTGAGATCGTGGCGGCGGACGCCATGGATATGACGGCCGATCCGAGGGTGATGAGGGCGAGGGGCCACCATCGAGATCCATCTCCGACGACAGCTTCGGCAATCAACGGCGTCGGTGCGCTGAACAGAAGGGCGCCGAGTGCATTGCTCATGGCGGTGCCGCTGTAGCGAACCCGGGTCTCGAACTGCTCGGCGACCACGCTGGATACCACTGCATAGACCGTGGCGTGGGCACCGACGAGCATGACGGTGAGGACGATCGTGGATTCGACAAGTTGTTCGCCGTCGAGAAGCCAGAAGAATGGATAGGCCGCTGCGCCGGTGAACACGGTGCCGAACAGCAATATCGAACGCGCTCCGATTCTGTCGCTCGCGGCGGCGATCAACGGCAGGACGAGCAGGTCGACCACCGCCGCGGCCATGACCATGAGCAGGGCGGTGTTGCGCCGGATGTCGAGCGCAGCAGTAGCGTAGGTGAGGAAGTAGACCGCGATGAGGTAGAAGACCACGTTGACCGAGGCTTGCAGGCCGGTGCCGACAACCAGCCCCCGAAGCCCGCTCGACAACACCTCGCGCAGCGGCATGCGCGAGGTCTCACCGGAGTGCTTGAGGTGGGCGAACTGCGCGGGTTCGCTGACGCCCAAACGGATGAACAACCCGATGCCGACGAGGACGAAGCCTGCGAGGAACGGGACGCGCCATCCCCAGGCGTGCAACTGGTCGTCCGGAAGTGTAGCGACCGCTGCCATGACCGCGGTGGCCAGAATGAGTCCGAGCGGGCTGCCCATCTGGGGTGCGCTGCCGTAGAGGCGGCGTTTTCCGCTCGGTGCGTGTTCGACCGACATCAGGACAGCGCCTCCCCATTCTCCGCCTACCGCGACGCCCTGGAGCATGCGTAAGACGATGAGCAGCAGGGGAGCGGCGATACCGATGGTGTGATACGTCGGAAGTACGCCGATCAGGCCGGTGGCGGTGCCCATGATCCCCAGAGTGGTGACCAGTGTGGCTTTGCGGCCGAGCCGGTCGCCCAGGTGCCCGAATATGGCAGCGCCGATCGGACGCGCGATGAACGCGACGCCGAGGGTGGCGAAGGAGGCCAGCCGTCCGCTGTGCGGATCCAGGGAGGGGAAGAACAGGTTGCCGAACACGAGCGCGGCGGCGAGCCCGTAGATAAAGAAGTCGAACCACTCGATGGTCGTTCCGACCAGGCCCGCGAGGGCTGCGCGCCGGGCCGGCCCGGCCGACTGTGTGGTGATCGTTGTCATCGTGCTGTGCCTCAGAGTTCGGGGTGAAGTGCGGTGCAGAGGTGACCTGCTCGGACCGCGGCCGTTTCGCCGGCGATGCGTCCGAAGACCAGCGCACGCAGCACGGAGGTGGCTCCTGGGTATTTGCGGTGGTAGACGCCGGCGACTTCGCCGACCGCGTACAGGCCGGGCACCGGTGCACCCGTGCGGTCGATCACCTGTGCGTGTTGATCGGTCTTCAGGCCGCCGAAGGTGAAGGTGATCGCGCACCGTACCGGCCAGGCGACATAAGGTGCTTCGTCCAAGGGACGCGCCCAGTTGGATTTGGGCGGTTCCAGTCCCTGAGTTGCGACTCCGTCCAATCGAGTGACATCGAGGGGACCCGGTTGGGATGCCGCGTTGTAGCTTGCGATCGTCGCGCTCAGTGCATCGGGATCGATATCGAGACGTTGCGCCAGTTCGGCGATGGTGCCGGCGGTTTCGGGTTCGCGATCTGTGAGTACCGCACGGGCGATGTTGTGGCGCATCAGCTTTTGATCCGCAACGACGTACGCGAATTGATCGGCGTTGCGCCAGATGTGGTACGCAACCGATTCGAATGTGTTGTCCGGCGTATCGGCGGCCTCGTCGACGAAGCGCTGGCCGCGGTGGTCCACAAGAATGCCGTAGGGGTAGACCATCACCAGCGCTTCCGGCGCGGGGGTGCGTGCGTCGACCGGTTCGCCGTGGAACCGTTCGAACTGGCCATCGGTGGCGGCACCGGCTGCGATGCCCATAGCGATCCCTTCGCCACGGTTGGACCGGCCGCCTGGTGCGATCGGAGTGAGTTCGTGTCCGTGTTCGCCCAGGTAGTGGTCGAGAAGATGCGAGCTTCCTTCGAAACCGCCGCACGCCAGCACCACGGTGGGAGCGTCGTATCGGTTGCTCCCGTCGGTCACGACGGCGGTTACTGCCCCGTCTGCGTCCTGTATGAGACCTTGCGCGGTGGTGTTGTAGTGGATTTCGCCGCCGAGTTCTTCGACCCGGGCGGCCAGGGCCTCCACTATCGCGGCGCCGCCGCCGACCGGCATCAGGCGTGGCCCCTGAGAGGTGAGGAAGTACGTGAGGTCGGTCTTGGTGCCGACCCCGTTGCGGGCGAGCCACTGCACGGTGGGCTGGGCGTGTGCTGCAAGCCGATCGATGATCGCGGGGTCGGTCTTTCCGTCGCTCAACGCATGCATCCGGGCCGAGAAGTCGGTCGCTGGTGCGCCGTCTGCCTCGAGTCGGAGGAAGCCGCCGGTCCATGCGGTGTTGCCACCGCGGCGGCTCTTGGTGGTTCGCTCGAGAACTATCACCCGACCGCCGGGCAGGGACTCGAGGAATCGGACTGCCGTGGCGAGGCCGCCTGCTCCGCAGCCGACGACTATCAGATCGGCTTGGTGATGTCGGGCGCTATGGCTCACGAGACTCCCTTTCTGGGGCCGTACGTACCGCTCAATGGTTTATGCGGACCGATGTGTGGTTCGGTGGAAGTGTGACCAGCGAAACACATCGATGCCGAGAGCGTCAACCCATCAAGTGGTTTGTATGAACCGCCTAGTGGTCTATAGTGGCGGTATGGCTGATATTGGGACCGCACCCTCGCGGGCTGACGGTGGTGTGCGAAGCATCGCGCGCGCCGTCGAGGTATTGGAACTATTCGACGAACGCCATCCGACCCGCCAGCTCCGCGAAATCGTCGCATCGACCGGGCTGCCCAAGACCACTGTTGTGCGCCTGTTGGCCACCCTCGAATCGTTGGGGTTGATCATCGGCGGAGGTGACTCCACCTACGGCCCCGGTCCCGGGTTTCTGCGCTGGGTCAAGCTGGCCGATTCGCTGTGGGAGGTGGGTGAGGAAACGACGAAGTGCATGCAGGAGGTGGTGGACACGTCCGGCGAAACGGTCAACATCTATATCCGCCAGGGCTCGAGCCGCGTGGCAGTCGCACAGATCGAAGGCACAGCAACAGTTCGTAGCGTGGTGGAAGTCGGCGTGCCGTATCCGCTGTCCACCGGGGCTTCGGCGAAGATCCTGCTGCTCGACGCGCCCGAAACGGTCTTGCGTGAAGTTGCCGCACACCAACCGGGTTTGAGCTACGAGCAGCTGAAACCGCAAGTCGATACGATCCGCGAGGTCGGCTACTCCGTCTCGCACGGTGAACGCGAGTTCGGGGCGTCCGCTGTTGCGGCGCCGATCGTGGGGTCCGACGGTCGGGTGATCGCGGCGGTATCGGTCAGTGGCCCCACGTCACGGTTCACCGCCGACCGGGTCGGGCGATACGTCGACACCGTCACCGCGGCGGCTCGCGCGATCAGTGTCAACGGCCTCGGCCCGGTGGAGGTGTTTCTGTGACGACAGATCTGCTGCGGGGCGTACGCGTGCTGGATTTGACCAACGTGCTGGCCGGCCCGTTCGCCGGCTATCAGCTCGCCCTCATGGGCGCCGACGTCGTGAAAATCGAAACCCCGGAAACCGGAGATCTGGCGCGCCAACTCGGCGCAGACCCGGAACTGTCCGCCCAGGGGCTCGGAGTATCGTTCCTGGCTCAGAACGCCGGTAAGAGGTCGATCACCATCAATCTCAAGACCGTCGGTGGCGCCGATGTTTTCGCTCAGCTCGTCGCTGCCTCGGACGTCCTGGTGGAGAACTTCCGTCCCGGTGTGCTCGAACGGCTCGGGTTCGGTTGGGATCGACTACGGCAAATCAATCCGGGCCTGATCTATTGCGCCGTCTCCGGTTTCGGCGCAACCGGTCCGATGCAGGCCAGGCCCGCCTATGACCAGGTGATTCAGGGACTATCGGGGATCATGAGCGTCACCGGCACCAAAGAGACCGCACCCCTGCGGGTCGGCTATCCGGTCTGTGACAGCTTCGGCGGACTGTCTGCCGCGTTCGCGATTGCTGCCGCTCTGGTACGTCAGCGCCGCACAGGGCAGGGCGCCTACCTCGACACCTCCATGCTCGACGCGGCACTGACCTCGATGGGCTGGGTCGTTTCCGATCACCTGATCGCCGGCCGAGACCCCGAGCCGATGGCAAACGAGAACATCACTTCCGCTCCATCGGGAACATTCGACACCGCCGAGGGCGCACTCAATATCGCGGCCAACAAACAAGAGCAGTACGAAACCCTGTGTCGAGTGCTCGGGCGGGCAGAGCTGATCGACGACCCACGTTTCCTCCGCCGCGAAGACCGAAAACTCAATCGGGAAGAGCTGCGGGCAGAACTGGAGCGCTCGTTGAAGGAGAAAACCGCTGCGGAGTGGGACGAGATATTGCTCGACACCGGGGTGCCGGCGGCTCCGGTGGCATCTGTTCCCCAGGCCCTTGCTTCCGCGCAGATCGAGCATCGCCGCCTCATCACGGCGGTGCCGTCTCCCACCGAGGATGGGCGCGAATACCGGGTACTCGGATCGCCGACGCGAGTCGACGGCGAGGCAGTACCACCACGTAGTCGCCCCCCGCAGCTCGGCGAACACACTGTCGCCATCCTCACCGAACTGGGATACGGCAGTACCGACATCGCCCGGCTTCAGCAGGAAGGTGCGATATGAGCACAGCACGACGGGAAGCAGTGCGTGAGACCACGGCCGATGACGTGGCCGATTGGTGGTCCACCGACATATCCGACATCGAGCCCGGAGTCATTCGCCTGCGCGGCTACCCCATCGAAGACTTGATCGGTGGTGCCGGGCTCGTTCGAACCATCTGGATGATGGTGCGCGGCGAGCTACCGACGAATGAACAGGCGAGCCTGCTGGAAAAGGCGCTTGTTGCCGCGGTGGACCATGGCCCGCAGGCACCGTCGATCGCGGCCGCCCGCATGGCTGCGACCTGTGGAGTGGGACTCCAGGGCGCGATGTCCACGGGTGTGGGAATGCTCGGCGACGTGCACGGTGGAGCTGGGCAGCAATGCATGCAGCTCCTGGTCGCGATCGAGGCTGCCTCCGAAAGTAGCGACATTGTCGGAGCAGTCGGTGCGTCACTGAGTGAATTCCGTCGTACCGGCCGGCACGTACCGGGATTCGGACACCGTTTTCATCCGCGTGATCCGCGGCGTGATCCGCTATTACATGCTGTCGCGGATCAGGCTGCACGTGGTCTTGTCAGCGGACGGTACCTCGCCGTTGCCGAGGAGCTGGAACGTCAACTGGCCGCACGGTGCTCCAGACCGGTCCCGTTGAATATCGACGGCGCCACGGCTGTTGTCTACAGCGAGTTGGGATTCCCGCCGGAACTGGGTCGGGGACTATTCGTGCTGTCTCGATCGGTCGGAATTCTCGCGCATTCCTGGGAAGAGTCGCAGTCCGGCCGCCGGATCAAGGGCCCGATCCCGCCGCCCCTACTCCCGACCTACCGAGGGCACCCCGAGCGCGAGGTGCCGCGCCGGTGATCGCAGATACCTTCGATGCGGTGCGGGCGTTGCCGGACGGTCGCACCTACTTCAGCCTCGCGGCCGCTGAACAGGCGGGCGCGGGACCGCTGAGGCAGCTTCCGTACGTGACCCGTGTTCTCGTGGAAAATGTTCTGCGGCACGAGAATGGCCGCACCGCTACTGCCGACCATGTGCGGGCCTTGGCAGTGCGTGACGCCTCGGTCTCGGTGCCCTTCTTCCCCCAGCGAGTACTCCTGCAGGACGCGTCCGGCATCCCGGTCCTTGCCGACATGGTCACCTTGGCCGAACGTGCGGTAGAACTCGGCCGTGACGCCGATTCGGTCGCTCCGCGGCGACGCATGGACCTTGTCGTGGACCACGCACTCGAGTTGGACTCGTGGTCGACCCCCACAGCGGCGACGGCCAATCTCGAACGTGAATACGAGCGCCATGCTGAGCGCTACCGATTCCTGCGATGGGCGCAGCGCCGATTTTCGCACCTGCGCGTCATCCCGCCGGGCACGGGAATCTGTCATCAACTGAATCTCGAGACTCTGGCCGACGTCGTCACCGGTACGCCGCTGGCGGGTTTCGATTCTGTCGTGGGTACGGACAGCCACACGACGATGATCAATGGGCTGTCTGTAGCGGGTTGGGGAGTGGGCGGAATCGAGGCGACCGCGGCTGCGCTGGGAGAACCGATCCTGCTCCAAGTACCGCAGGTCATCGGGGTCCGGCTCACCGGGACACCCAAACCCGGTGTGCTCGCCGCCGATGTCGCCCTGACCCTCACAGCTTTGCTTCGCGACTACGGCGTTGTGCAGCGCATCGTCGAGTTCCACGGGCCGGCGCTGTCGATCCTGTCGGTGCCCGACCGAGCAACAATCGCGAACATGGCTCCCGAGTACGGCGCAACCATGGGGTATTTTCCGCCCGATGCCCGCACACTCGACTACCTGGCCGGGACCGCCCGTCCGCACCGGCCGGCAGCAGCGTATCTGTCGGCCCAGGGGATGCTCGACGGTGACGAGCCCGAGTACGACGACCTCATCGAGTTCGACCTCGACACGGTCGAACGCGTTGTCGCCGGTCCCAGCCGCCCCCACCAAGTCCGGCCGATATCGACCCTCGGGAGCGTAGACGGTGCGGTTGACGTCGGTGGGCCGGTCGACGGCGCGGTAGTGATCGCTTCCATCACCAGCTGCACCAACACATCCAATCCGCGCGCTATCACGGCTGCCGGACTGCTCGCCCGAAACGCGTCTGCACGGGGCTTGGCTCCGGCTCCATGGACGAAGACCTCGTTCACCCCAGGCTCGCACTCGACTGCTGAACTACTGAGTGCCAGTGGACTGCAGAGCCACCTCGACGCGTTCGGCTTCCATATCGCTGGGTTCGGGTGCGGGACTTGCATGGGCAACTCCGGGCCGCTTCCCACCGAGATCGCCCATCAAATCCGCGGTCGCAACATACGTGTATCGGCCGTGTTGTCGGGCAACAGGAATTTTCCCGGCCGGATCCACCCCGATGTCGTCGACGCCTACCTGGTATCCCCGCCGCTGGTGGTCGCTTTCGCGATTGCCGGCCGAACCACGATCGATCTGGACGCCGAACCTCTCGGTAGGGGAACGGACGGCGAACCGGTGATGCTGAGCGATATATGGCCCAGCGAGCACGATATCGATTGCGCCATCGAATCGGCAGACAGCCCTCCACACACGGCGACAGCTCGTCGGCGACAGGCGCAACGGCTCTGGGAAGATATTGCGTTTCCAGATGGCGACCGCTATGTGTGGCAGCCCGAAACCGGCATGATCAGGCGTCCGCCGTTTTCCGATTCTTCGTTGTGCCAACCGATCGTCGCCGGCGATATCCTCGCTGCTCGCCCCCTGCTGATTCTCGGTGATGACATCACCACCGACCATATCTCGCCGGTGTCGCGCATCCTGCCGGCATCGGCAGCGGGAGCGTGGCTGCTCCGAGGTGGAATCACCGCGGGAGAGCTCGGGAGTTACAGCTCGCGACGGCTGAATCATGACGTCATGCTGCGCGGAGGCTTCGCCAACCCCCGGCTGCGCAACAAACTGGCCGACCGGGACGGCGGATGGACGCGGCTTCTACCCGACGGGCCAGTGATGGCGGTACACGACGCAGCGGCACAATATCAGCGCCGGAACATTCCCGCGGTCGTTGTGGCCGGTCGATCATACGGAGCCGGTTCGGCGCGTGATTGGGCAGCCAAAGTCACGCGTTTGCTCGGAATCCGAGCCGTGATCGCCGCCAGTTTCGAGCGCATCCACCGGACCAACCTTGCCGCCATGGGAATCTTGCCGATCCAATGCGAGGGTCTGCACGAAGTCGAAGCAGACCAATACGACATTATCGGAATTGATCCGGAACGAATACGAAACGCCGAGCTGACGATCGTAGCGCGTTTTCGCGGGAAAATCGTACACACCGCGAGTGCCCGCACGCGGATCGATTCCCAAACGGAGTCCGAATGGTTACGGGCGGGGGGAGTGCTGCCTCGAATTCTGGAAACACTCGATGAAGGCGGGAAGAGGCATCAGGAATCTGCAAATGTGTCGGATACCATAATCTCCGAGTGGTGAAATCCGATCTTATCGGATAACGTTTCGTATGTGCAGTTCATGGTGATTACAGAGCGTTTCAGTAACCGATTCGACGAATCCGAATTTGCGGCCGTAATTCCGGATGAAACCCAGGCGGTGCGCAGGCTGTACAGTAATGGGGTCGTACGGGCAATCTGGTTGCGTGGAGATACTCGCGGAGCCTGTTTTATTCTCGAAGCCGAATCTCTCAGCGTGGCGGAGTCTATCGTTGCGACATTTCCGTTGACGCAGAAGGAGATGTCGGAATTTCGCGTCATTCCGCTGCAACCGTATGGTGGCTTCGGACCGGATCAGCCCGCTCGACCGTAGGGCTACTCGTGGGGCTTGTTTTCGGCGTTCTCGCCTACGGCGTGGATTGTACGAGCATCGCGGTGGTGTTGAAGCCCATGCCGATGCTCACGAGCAGTGCGTACGCTCCGGGGGTGATCGGTCGCCGGTCCTGCAGATGCGACACGTTCGCCAGGAGGTCTCCCGCACCCAGATGTCCGGTCTCTCCGGTCAAGGTGATCGGTCGCGGTAGTCCCGGCGGCAATGCGGGATAGTAGACCCGCCGCAGCAGCGTTCGGCCGAGTCTGCTGAAGACGACCAGCTCGATGCGTGGATCGTCGGGAGCCAGTCCGGCGGCAGCGAGGACATCGGTGACCGCCTCGGTGACGGCCGCGCGCATGACCGGCACGGCGCGTGGGTTCAGCGACTTGCTCTCGGAAGTGTCGCGGATCGGATTGTCCGGCGCGAAGGCGGCGAAGAACTGCAATTCGGTATCGGGCCGGCCGGCCGAGGCGATCGCCCGCACGGTCAGCGGACGCGGTTCGCGGTCGAGGATCATGGCGGTGGCTCCGTCGCCGAGCAGGATGCCGCGCGAACCGCGCTCCACCCATCGGGTCTGCGCAGTGTCGTCGAAGATGTCGGCCGTGGCCACCAGCGCACAGCGGTAGCGACCGGAGTTCACCATGTCGGCGGCGATCTCGGTACCGATCGATCCGCCGCCCGACATCTGTTGAACGCCCATCGTGACGGCCCGGTGCGCCCCGAGCAGACGTGCGACGCGGCTGTGCGGAGCCGGCACTTCGCTGCCCTGATGATGCGTCCAGGCGTAGATCACCAGATCGATGTCGATGGGCCGGTACCCGCTGTGCCGGACCGCCAGCGCCGCCGCGGGCACGGCGAGAGTCGTAATCGGGTCATCTCCACGGCCTACGGCGACCTGTAGGTAGTCCTCGGCATCGCAGACAGCTGCGTCGTCCTCGGACAGTCCGCAGCTGCGCGCGGTCTCGCGGCCGTCGGGGAGGACGGTCACCGCGGCCGCGATGCCCACCGACGCGGCCCGGGGCGGAGTGGACATGCGTTACTCCGACTGTCCGGCGACCGGATTGTGCCCTCGCACAGCGTCGACGACCGCCGCCAGGTCGCCGACGGTGACTGCCGCGAACACTTGTTCATCGTCGAGTGTGATGTCGAGCCGGTCTTCGATTCGGGTGATCAGGCGCATGAACTTGACCGACTCGATTTCCGGCAGATCAACGATCACCTGGTCGAGTTCGACGGTAGTCCGCAACTCCTGGGACAGGAGCTGCCGGACGACCTCGGCGGTGCTCGATTCGGCGTGGGTTTCGGGACTGGGGTGGGGCATGAGCGATCCTCGGTTAGTTCGACTGGAAGCGGCGGGAGACCAATTCGAGCCGGCGTATGTACCGTCCGATGCGGTCCTGCGCGGCCCGGCCGTCCGGCCCCAGGCCGGTGCGATCGAGCAGTGACAAGTGGCGCGCGAACGGGACGACGACAGCGTCGTGATGCACTCCGGCGCTGTAGATTCCGGCGAGTGAGAGTTGTTTCGCCATGCTCGCGAAGCCTTCCACCCCGTGCCCCGGCATGCGGAAATCGGCGAGTACCTCGGCGATGGCGACCATCGCGGAGTCGGCATCGCGCTCCAATGCCTGCTCGAGCAGATTCCGGAAGAAGATCATGTGCAGGTTCTCGTCCATGGCGAGCCGGGACATCATGGCCTCGCACCGTGCGTCGCCGCTGACCGCCCCGGTATTTCGGTGTACCACCCGGGTCGTCCATTCCTGCAGCGTGGAATACGCGAGCATGTGCAGAACGCCCTGGTAATCCTGGTCGTATCCGGTCGACATCTGTGCCATGCGGGCGCGTTCCAGCTGCACCGGGTCCACTGCTCGCGTGGTGTGCAGGTAATCGCGAAGCACAGTGGAATGACGTGCCTCCTCGGCGCTCCACCGGTGGACCCATTCGCGCCACGCCCCGGTACCGCCGTAGGTGTGCAGCATCACGTGGTAGTAGCTCGGCAGATTGTCTTCGGTGAGCACACTCAGCACCAGTGCTGCCCGAACAGGCTCGGTCAGTGTGCTTTGCTCCGGGGACCAGCCACGGCCTCCCAGCGGCCCGTCGAAGTCGGTGCCCTTGCTCCAGGGAACGTATTGGTGGGGAAACCATTCGCGGCCGTACTCGATATGCCGATGCAGATTGTCCGCGACGGCCGACTCCAGGTCGGCCGCGATCGCCATCTCGGAGCGGGTGATTTCGGCGGTCACGGCGCTATCCTCGATTCTGTTGCCGGGCAAGGCGCGTCGCGGCGGCCAAGCGTTGCCATTTGCCGCTGGTCGATCTGGTCAGTGACCCTGGCGGCACGACATGCACACGGACCGCGGCCAGGTCCAGTTCGGTGGTGACGTGCTTACGAACAAGCGTGGCCAGGTCATCGTGTGAACTGGAAGGCTCCTCGGATTCCACTATCACGCCCAGACACTCGTGAGAACCGCCGGCCGAATCGTGGTCGATATCGGCGAAGGCGACGGCATGGCCGCGGTACACACCCGGTACACGCCGGGCCACGTATTCGGCATCGGTCGGAAAGTAGTTGCGGCCGTGCACGATAACCATCTCCTTGCGCCGGCCTCCAACGTACAATTCGCCATCGACGAGAAAACCGAGATCCCCCGTTTTCAGCCGGCCGTCCTCGAAGAGCTCCGCGGTCGCCGCCGGATTGCGGTGGTATCCGGCCGTGACAGCCTCACCCGCGATCTGTATCTCGCCCAAGTGCCCTTCGGCGCATTCCTCTCCGAACTCACCAGCGATTCGCAGGTGCATGCCGGGTACCGGCCGACCCACACGGACCAGTCCGGTAGCTGCCGGGGCGCCCGGAGACACCCGCCGGACCGTGCCGTCTTCGGCCAGGCGGTCGCGGTCGACCCATAGGGTTTCCGGCTCGGAACCGACAGTGGGAAAGGTGATCGCCAGCGTGGCCTCCGCCATTCCGTAGACGGGATACATCACCGACGGTGCCACACCGCGGCCGCCGAACGCGTCGGTGAACCGGGCGACGGTATGCGGCGAGATCACCTCGCCACCATTGAAAGCGAGACGCCAGCGCGAGAGATCGAGGTCGGCCATCGCCTCGGTTCTCGTCTCGGCCGCCTCGATCATGAGGTCGTAGCCGAAATTCGGCCCGGTGGTGATGGTGCCGCCGGTTTCGGCGAGCATGCTCAGGAAGCGTTCGGGTCTGCGCACGAATGTGCGGGGCGCGGTCGAGACCGTCGGGCAGCCGTTCAGCAGGCTGGTCAGCAGGCCGAACAGGCCCATATCGTGGTACAGGGGCGTCCATTGCACCCATACGTCGTCGAGCGTCAGGTCCGCCCCCGATGCGATGGCAGCGAGGCCCGTGAGGATATTGCGGTGGGTCAATGTCACTCCTCGCGGAGCCGTGGTGCTCCCCGAGGTGTATTGGATGGCGGCCAGGTCGTCGGCGTCGATGCGGGGCAGGGTGCCGTGGTCCGGGCTCGCCTGCGTGATGGGGAGGATACTTAGCCGGGGGCAGCGCCGACGCAGTTCCTCGGCGACAGCGGCATATGTGTCGGCGGCGACCACCGCTCGCATGTCCGACGCTCCGACCAGATGCTCCAGTCGAGCGGCCTGTTCGTTGCGATCGGGAGCGGTGATGGGGAGCACCGCGGCCACCGCGCCGGCGCGCACGATGCCGAACCACGCGACGAGGAACGCGGCGGAGGCCGGTGCGGCGATCCCGACGACATCTCCCGGACCGATTCCCGCACGCAGCAACCCGCGTGCGAAATACGAGGACCCGTCATCCAATCGGGCGAGAGTGAGACGACGGCCGTCATGGCCGCCGTCGGGAAAATCGACCGTGGTGTCGCGCAAGGTGTGGTGGGCGGTGAGCTCGGTCAACGCCGAACCGAGACTCTGCGCCGATAAGAGGCCTGAAGCGGTGTCCATGAAAGGGTCCTCGTCGAGACAGTGATGGCAGAGACCCGGACCAGCAAGCTCAGCAAACGGCTGGTACCGGTTCTGTCTGCGCGGAGTCTAGGGCGGGTGTGCAGCTACTCCCGCTGTCGAGAAGGTTGACGCGGCAACCTACCGGCGGTTGCCGCGTCCACGACCTGTCGAGCCCCGCCACGCATCCGGTCCAGGAGTTTGTGCAAGCTGCCCTCGCGAACTACAGCCCGACGTCGAGCAAAGGCGTGAGTGTTGCCAGTAGCCGGAATGTGCGGCCGCAGGCAACCATCGACCGAGGCGATCATGGACAGGCGTATTCAGTGGCCGTGCTTGTCGGTATCGGTCACACTCCTGGGGGAGTGGTGCACGGTGGCGAGGAGGGCCCTGCGGGTGAACGAATTACATGATCGCCGCCGCTGTCTCGAACCGTCGGTGGCGGCCGCATGGTTCGTACTGGGGAGCGTCCCGGGCGAATTGCCGTGGCTGGCCGCGCAATGGCTCGTCGACGGTCCGCTGGATGGGCGGACCCCGTTTTTCGACGTGGTCGCGGCGAGGGGAGAGGCGTTCGGCGGGTTCACTCGAGTCGGTCCCGCCAGCTGGGATGGGTGCGGATATGCCGCGAGCCGCCGGCGTTCTCGTTCCGGTCGAGACTGGTTGCGGTGGCTGCGGAGTCGGACGGTTCGGACAGTGTCCGCCCGGCCGGTAAGTGTGCGCTGCGCCAGCGTCGTTCGACCACAGCCATCGCGGTGGCGCCGATCGCGATACCGATGATCAACACGACAAGTGTGATCATCGAGTATCCCCGTGGGACGCGTGGTCGAGCAGGGACCCGCGTTCGGAATTCCAGCGGTGCTCCGCTGCCGCACGGTCGGTGCGGGCGCCTCGTTCTTCCGGGCTGATCATCAATAGCTCGTCCACGGTGGAGGTGTCGCTGTCGGTCGATGCGGAGGTCAACGCGGCGAAGGCCTCGGAAGCATCGGTGTACGGCGGAACTACCAGCAGGACCAGCCGCCGGTCGCCGGCGTTGAGCAGTTCGATCGTATTGACGGTGCCGCCGGGGTGCCCTTCGAGCCGGATGCTCCTCCCATCGATGACAACCTCGCCGGGGGCGCTCGCCCATTCACCGAGCCGGTACGTGACGCGGCGAACCGAGCCGAGCCGGCCTTCGGCAATCTCGAGCAGCGCCGGAAGTTCTACAGCCAGGTCGTTTTCACGTGGCCACCACGCGCCGTCGACGTAGCCGGTCTTCTCCGAGTCGGGCTTGAGTCGCAGGCGTACTGCCATGTCGCCGGACGACTCGGTACGGGTGCGTTCGGTATGTCGCGTCATGATCGACGCTCCTGCCTCGGCCGCGAGTCGGCCGAATTGTGCGAATCGGTCAACGATGCGGCGTCTATTCGGTCGCATGCGGTGTGTCGCCGATACAACCAGCCTACGCGGGGTGGTCGCCGGGCGGCCGCGAAGCGTTGCGGTCCACAGTGGACATGCCCCATCAGTCCACTCGGGTGTCGATGGCCAGTTCTTCCCACTCGTCGATCGAGGCGAGTTGGTCGCGCAGTTTGGTGCGGATGCGGGTGACGGCTTCGGGGCCGAGGGGGAGGCGCAGGGGTGGCCGGGGAGAGTCGACTACGGCGAGGATGGCCGCGGCGGCCTTGTCGGGGTCGTTGGGTTGGTTTCCGTGCTGCTTCGGGAAGCGGGCTCGCAGGTCGCCGCCGGGGGTTCCGTGGTGGTGAGCACCCGGATCAAACGTCTGACGGAGACGGATCTCATCGAGAACGACGGTGCCGCGGCCGACGCACGAAGCAGGCCGATTCGTGCCACCCCGGCCGGTCACGAACTGTGGGCGAATGCCACGGCGGAGCGTACCCATCGGGAAGCAGCCCTGGTGCGCGCCGCTCTTCCCGGCGATGCCCTGGACGACGTCAACGACCGTCTCGCCGGGCTACTCGCCACCGTGGAACGTGATCTGGGAACCGGACCCCGACACGACGTGCCGAGGAGGGACACGGTCCTGCGCGACGTTCCCGGACAGACGTCGTCGGGCGCGTGAATACGGCGCGGCGAGTACAGTGCTCGCATCCGCCTACTGCCGGTTCAATCGCGTGAGAATGCCGCGGCGGCAGCCATTTCCAGGTCCAGGTACGGCTTGCCGGTGACGTCCTCGATGAGTTGGTGGATGGTGCCGCCGGTGAAGGGGAACGGTGCGGGGTAGCGGCGAGAGACCCCGTGCCCGGTGTCGCGGCCCACTCGGACACCTTCCCCGACGCCGGAGAAGACCGTGGGCTGGATGCGCATACTGTCGATCGAGCCGACCGGTTCCTCGTCGATGTAGAGGACCGCTGCGCCGGTGGGGGTGAAGTTGTCGGCGCGGGTGCCCTGTCGTTCGAAACGTAGCCCGAGAATGTGATCGCCCACCGGCACCGGGCGGTCGGACACGATGAGCTGTTCTTCCTCGCCCAGGAAGTTGTAGATGTAGTGCAGGTGCGAATCCCGGACGAACAGGGTGTGCCCGCCGAGCTGCCCACCATGGGCGAACAACACTCCTTCCGCATCCGGGTGCTCGATCGTGGTCTCGGCGAGCAGGGCGAAGGAGCGACCGCGGATCTCGAGTGCCGCGCCCGGCCCGACCTCGGCGCTGTCCGGGTAGTAGATCGCCGAATCGCGGGCCTTCCCGTAGGTCGGCCTGTCACGCAGCATGGCCGAGACGATATCGAGGTCGTAGAGCGGTAGCCCGCCGTATTTCTCGGCTTCGGCGAACCACAGCTGCTTCAGTTCCTCCAGCTTGTCGGGGTTTATTTGCGCCAAGTCGTTGATCTGGCTGCGGTCGTGGTCCAGGTGGAACAGTTCCCAGCGGTCGGAATCGAAATGTCCCCAGCCGGACGGACAGGCCGCGTGCACGGCGTCGGCGAACCAGCCGCGATGCCAGATACCGCGCGTGCCCAGCATCGAATAGAACTGGGTGTGTTTGCCGGAGTCGGCATTCGGATCGTCGAGTACCGCTCGGAAGCTGATTCCCTCCAGTGGACGCTGCCTGACGTTTTTCACCGTCTCGGGCGCTGTGGTGCCGAGCAGCTCGTACACGGTCGGGGTGATATCGCAGACGTTGATGTACTGGTGGCGCAGCTCGCCCCGCGCCGCGATTCCGGCGGGCCACGACATCAGGCAGGCGTCGGCAATTCCGCCCTCATGTGAGGCGTAGCGTTTGTACAGCTTGTACGGAGTATTGAAGGCCATGGCCCAGCCGAGGCTGTAGTGGTTGTAGGTGCTGGGTGAGCCGAGTTCGTCGAGTTTCGTCAGGCTGTCCTCGATCGTATCGATGTAGCCGTTGAAGAATTTCATCTCGTTGACCGACCCGTTCGGCCCGCCTTCGCCGCTGGCACCGTTATCGGACAGGGCGACGATAATCGTATTGTCGAGTTGCCCGCTCTCCTCGAGATAGTCGAGCAGCCTTCCGACCTGGGCATCGGTGTAGGACAGATATCCCGCGAATACCTCCGCTTGCCGGCGGAACAGTCGCTTCTCGTCCTCGGACAGTGAATCCCAGGCCCGCACCGTGTCCTGGGCCGGCCAGGGTTGCCCCTGGGCGCCGGTGACTTCGGCGTAGGGGTTCATCGGCGACAACTCGGTGTCCTCGGGAATCAGGCCCAGCCGCTTCTGATTCTCCAGGGCGATTTCGCGGTATTTCTCGTAGCCCATATCGAAGCGTCCGCGATATTTGTCGGCCCACTCCCGGGCCACGTGGTGCGGTGCGTGACCGCATCCCGGGCACAGGTACAGGAACCACGGTTTGTCCGGCGCGATGACCTTGCTGTCCCGAATGAATTCGATCGACCTGTCGGCCAGGTCCTGCGACAGGTGATATCCGTCCTCCGGCGAACCGGGGGGCGGGACGGGGTGATTGTCGTAGACCAGATTCGGATACCACTGGTCGGCCTCGCCGCCGAGGAATCCGTAGAACCGCTCGAATCCGCGTCCCAGCGGCCAGTGCCGTTTCGAGGACGCCAGATTTTCCTCCTCCAACGGCGTCAAATGCCATTTGCCCACCGCGTAGGTATTCCAGCCCTGCTCACCGAGTACCTCCGAGCACAAGGCCGTGTCGTCGGGGATCCGCCCGCACATGCTGGGGAATCCGTCGGTGAACTCCTCGATGGTCGCCATGCCGATCGAGGTCGGATTCCGGCCGGTCAACAGCGACCCGCGGGTCGGCGAGCACAGCGCCGTGGTGTGGAACTGGGTGAATTGCACGCCCATATCGGCGATGCGCTTCATACTGGGCATCTCGACCAGACCGCCGTAGCAGTCCCAGGTCGCTATTCCGATGTCGTCCCACACCAGGTACAGCACATTGGGCGCGCCACGCGGAGCAGCCGGCTCCGCGTAGGGCGCCCAGTCTGCAACGGAATCTCGGATGTCGAGCGCGATATGTCCTTCGAACTTCTTGGCCATCGTCCACCTCGGGAGCGGAAAAGTTCTCGGTCCGCCGTCGATTCATCGGCACCCACGGCATACGTCCAGCGCAGCAGGAAATGGTTGGCGGCGTCGGTGCCGAAACGATCGCTCCCAGCTCGGCGGTGCGCTGAAAGCCGCAATCACGCAGCGGAGGGTGGGATGGCCGGGTAGGTCCACAGTCCGGTCGATCGACACCTTCCTCGAAGTAACAGAATACCGACCAGAACGTGCCTGCAGGCAGCCTTTGCGAAGTTCAGTGCTCGGCCGCGCAATGGGGTCGGCTCAGCTCGCGGAAACGTCCGCCGCTGCCGCGCGTTCGACGATCGCGCGGGACTGTCTGGCTACCGCCTCGTCGATGAGGAAACCGTGGGCATCGAGTGCGACACCGGAATCGGCACGGTCCAAGGCGGCGAGGACGGCACGGGCCGCACGTACTTCCTCGGGGTCCGGGGTGAAGACTTCGCGCACCGGAGCCAGCTGGGCGGGATGGATACAGACTCGTCCGGCGAAGCCGTGCTCGGCGAGGCGCCGGGTGTCGGCCCGGAAGGTATCCAGGTCCCGGAAGTTCCGTGACACCGCGGCCGGGGGAGGGGCGATGCCGGCGGCGACGCTCGCGGCGACGATGCGGCTGCGGGCGAACAGCAGTGTGGTGTCGTCGCGTTCGGCGGCCACGCCCAGCTCGCTCGCCAGATCGACCTCACCCAGCTGCAGGAAGCTCATGCGGGGTGCGCGGGCGATGGGCAGGGCGTCGAAAACGCCCGCAGCGGTTTCGATCAGCGCCGAGACTTCGGCGTCGGGACAAGCCGAGTGGGTGAGGAGCCGGTCGGCGCGTTCGACGTCGGCGGCCGAATCCACCTTGGGCAACCAGATGCCTGTCAGCCGTGGGTGGGCCACCGCGCGAATATCGCTGTCCTGCAAAGCCCCCGGATTCACCCGCACCCACACCTGCACTCGCCCGGGATCGGTTGCCGCGATCCAGCCGGCCACTGCGGTGCGGGCCTCGTCCTTGCGGTTCAGCGCGACGGCATCCTCGAGGTCGAGCACGATGGCGTCGGCGCCCGAGGTGAGCGCCTTGTCGAACCGCTGCGGGACGTCACCGGGGACATAGAGGTAGGTCAGCGGCCTCACCCGACAACTCCGGTGCCGGCCACCAGTGCCTTGGCGATGATGGTGCGCATGATGTCGTTGGTGCCCTCACCGATCGCCATCAGCGGTGCGTCCCGGTAGAGCCGTTCGACGACGAATTCGGTGGAGTATCCGTAGCCGCCGTGGATGCGCATGGATTCCAGGCTGGCGTTGATCGCGGTCTCGGAGGCGAAGTACTTCGCCATTCCGGCCTCCATATCCACCCGCTTACCCGAATCGGCCTGGGACGCCGCCCAATACGTCATCAGCCGGGCCGCCTGCAGCTGGGTTGCGATATCGGCGATCTTGAGCTGGATGGCCTGGAAGTCCGCGATCGGCTGCCCGAAAGCGGTGCGCTCCTTGGCGTAGGCCAGTGCCGCGTCGTAGGCGGCCTGCGCGATCCCGACGCTGCGTCCGGCGATATTGAG
The DNA here is from genome assembly GCF_001613265.1 of Nocardia vermiculata NBRC 100427. Lineage (GTDB taxonomy): Bacteria > Actinomycetota > Actinomycetes > Mycobacteriales > Mycobacteriaceae > Nocardia > Nocardia vermiculata. Next base: position 227,328 of record NZ_BDCA01000002.1, on the reverse strand, counting down.
CCGGCCGATCTCCAGCCCGGACAACGCCTGCTGCAGTCCCCGGCCCTCGACACCACCGAGTAGTGCATCCACGGGCACCCGCACGTCGTTCAGCAGGATCTCGCAGGATTCGGTGCCCTTGTATCCGAGCTTGCCGAGATCGCGCTGCACCTCGAAACCGTCGGTGGTGGTGTCCACCAGCAGGATGCTCATGCCCTTGTGTGCCGGCGTCGCGGTGGGATCGGTTTTCACCAGCACCGGAAGCACATTCGCGTGCCGCGCGTTGGTGATCCAGGTCTTGGCGCCGTTGATCACGTAGTGGTCGCCGTCGCGCCGGGCAGTGGTCCGGATACCTTGCAGATCGGTACCCGCACCCGGTTCGGTGAGCCCGATACCGGTGCGCCACTCGCCACTGGCCAGCTTCGGCAGCAGCTGCTGCCTCTGTTCGGGGGTGCCGTGCTTGTTGATCATCCAGCACGACAGATTGTGGCTGCCGACGATGCCGGCGATACCCATCCAGCCGCGGGCCAGCTCCTCGTAGACGAGCGTGAACGACACCTTGTCCAGATCGATGCCGCCGTATTCCTCGGGGGTGGTGATGCCGAACAGGCCCATCGCCTTCATGTGGTCGACGATCTCGGTGGGGTAGCGGCCGCTGCGTTCCCATTCCCCGGCCACCGGGACGATCTCCTTGTCGACGAAGTGGCGCAGGGCATTCCGGAAATCGAGCTGTTGTTCGTTGAAGGTGAAATCCACGGTGACTCCTGGAACGTCAGTTGGGGACGGGGGCGATCGTCGCGGCCAGGTCGAGGATCGCGGACAGGTCCGGCTCGTCGGCGAGCGCGAGGATCCGGTCCGCGAGTTCACCGGCCCGGTCGTGACTCGCGCAGTTGGCAAGGAATTTGGCGCGCAGTTGTGCGTCGTCGAGTGGGAAGGCGCTGGTGCCGCGGCTGCCCGCGACGTGACCGTGCAGGGTGCGGCCGTCGTCGAGAGTGATGACGGCACGACCGGGAGCCGAGGCCGCCGGACCGTCGGTCGCGGCTTCCACGACACGTACCCGGCGCGCGGTGGCCAGCACGGCCGCGCGGGCGATGGAGTCGGGTGTGTAGGTCGAGATGTCGACCGTGCCGTCGTGGAGCAGCGCCGCCACACTCCAGGGCAGATCGAATTTGCCGTCGTAGGTGCTGCGGGGCGCGGCGACTCCCGCATTCGGCCCGCACACGATGGGCAGGGAATCCGGGTGCACCCGGACCTCGATGTCGGCGACGTGCGCGGGGTCAATGCCCGCCTCGGGTACGGCGGCGGCGACGGCATCCAGCGTGACGTGCATGAGCTGACAGCTGGGATAGGGCTTGATACCGATATTCGTTGCTTCCCACCGGGTTCCGAGCTCGGCGACGATGGCTGCAGGATCGGCTTCGCGGGCCGACAGGGCCGCGTAGAGTCCCCGCCTGCCCTCGAGTACCGACGGTGGTCCGTCGGCTCCGGCGGCGGCCAGCCGCGCGGCGAGAATGCCGTTGAGGGTGGCGGTACCGGGATGCAGAGCCTTGGTGTCGGCATCGGTATCGAGGAATTCCAGCAGCCCGCCACCGGCCGAACCGGCGATGCCGAGGGCATCGACCAGCTCACGGGTCGTGAGCCCGGTCAGGCGACCGGTGACCAGTGCGGCGGCGAGCGGGCCGACCACGCCGGTGGCGTGCAGACCGCGACTGTGGAAACCGTGCGGGCTGGCGAGGCCGAGTCGACAGGCCGCCTCGAGTCCGATCGCGGTGGCGGCCAGCACCTGTGTGCCGGTGGCCCGGGTCTGCTGTCCCACCGCGAATGCGGCGGGCAGTGTCACCGCGGTCGGGTGTACCAGCGCGCCGGCGTGGGTGTCGTCGAAATCCAGGGCATGCACCAGCACCGCCGTCGCCATGGCGGCGGCAGGTGCCGACTGGGCTCGCATGCCGGTCAGGGGCCGTGCTTCGGGCGGCCCGCCCAGCGCGTCGGCCACCTCGAACCCGGCGCGGCCGTAACCGAGCCGGCGGGCGGCGACAGCATTGCCGACTCCGTCGAGCAGGTGGCGGGCGGTCGCGTGCACGACCTCGGCGGGCAGCGCGTCGGCGACGAGATCATGTGCCCATTCGGCCAGCGTCTGCGAGATCATGCGCGGGACCGGTCGGCATCGGGACCGAAGGCGCCCTGTGCGGCGAGGTGAGCGATCGTCTCGTCGTCGTAGCCCAGTTCGGCACCGATGATCTCGTCGAAGTGCTCGTTGCGCTCGGGCGCACGGCGGTATTGCGGTGGGGTGGAACCGAAGCGGACCGGCGAGGCCACCTGCCGCAGTGTTCCGTACCGCGGATGCTCGGTCGCCACGACGAGGTCACGGGCGAGGGTGTGCGGTTCGGTGAGTGCCTGTGCCACATCGTTGATCGGACCCGAGGGCACTCCGGCCGGACGCAGCAGCGACAACCAGTGCCGCACCGGCTTGCCGGCGAAGATCTGCTCCAGCATCGGCAGCAGTTCGTCGCGATGCTCGCCGCGCAGCGCGAAAGTGGTGAATCGAGGATCGGTGCCCAGCTCGGGATGGCCGATCGCGACGACCAGCCGCTCCCAGAACTTCTCCTTCGCACAGCCCACCACCAGCCAGCCGTCGGAGGCCTCGAATGCCTGGAACGGCACCAGTGACGGATGGGCGGAGTTCTTGGTGCGCACGGGTTCGAAACCCGCGTTCAGATGCCAGGTGGCCGGATAGGTGAGCAGCGACATCGCGGTGTCGTACAGCGACACGTCGCAGTCACCGCCCACTCCGTCGCGCCGAGCGGCGTGCAGTCCGGACAGCAGGCTGAGCGCGGCGACGAATCCACCGGAGAAATCCACCAGGGACAGACCGGATTTGGTGGGCGGGCCGTCCGGGTCGCCGGTCAAGCTCATCCAACCCGCCAAGCCCTGCAGGATGTAGTCGTAACCGGGTTCGGTGGACCGTGGCCCGGTCATTCCGAATCCGGTCAGGCTGCAGCACACGATCTCCGGGTTGAGATGTTTCAGATCGTCGTAGGTGATACCGATTTTCGCGGGCACGTCGCCGCGCAGATTCGAGTACACGGCATCGCTGGTGCGGACCAGATCCTCGAATACCTTGCGGCCGGACGGATTCGACAGGTCCAGTGACAGACTGCGCTTGTTGCGGTTGAAGGTTTCGAAGAACAGCGAGTCCTCGCCCTCGGTGTAGGGCGGCACGTAGCGCCCGACATCGCCGCCGACGGCGGGGTCCTCGATCTTGATGACATCGGCGCCCAGGTCGGCCAGGTGGACGCTACCGAAGGGGCCGGCGCCGTATTGTTCCAGCGCGATGATGCGGACGTCTTCCAACGGTTTCATCGCTGCGTGTCCTCCGTGTCCGTGGCCGGCAGTTGGAGCGGGCCGTCCTTCGCCTCCGGGAAATAGTTCTGCCCGATGCCACTCTCGCGGGTCGCGACCATCACCGAGCGCTTCCACGAGATCACCTCGGTGCCTTCCTGGTTCAGCCCTCGGGTGATCATCGAGACGATGCCGGCGTAGGGGCGGGACTTCGACAGGCGCAGGCCGGTGCAGATGCTCTCCGCGTAGATCGTGTCGCCGACGTAGACCGGGTGCGACATCTTGATCTCGGTGAACTCCAGGTTCGAGATCGCGTTCTGGCTCATGTCGAGCACCGAAAGTCCCAGCACCACAGCGACTGTCAGGCCGGAGTTGACGATCACCTTGCCGTCGGTGATCGGGTTCTGTGCGGCGACGTGGGCGTTGAAATGGTTCTGGTTGGTATTCATCGACAGCACCGTGATCCAGGTGTTGTCCGCTTCGGAGATCGTCCGTCCGATGGGGTGTTGGTAGACGTCACCCAGGACGTAGTCCTCGAAGAAGTGTCCGAGAACAGCCTCATGCACTGCCACCGTATCTCCTCAGTTCGTTCAGCGAATGCGTGATTCGAACAATACATCAGACATTTAGAACGTCAAGGGGTGATATCGACGCAGTTCGCGGCTCAGTGCGGCGGATATTTCCGCACTGATCTCAGTAAAAAGCAGATGTTTTGGTGGTCGGCGGGGGGTGCCCGCGACAGCTCACTCGGTTCGCAGCCGGTCCATCCGGCGGTAGGAATCGCCCAGGTGGTCCAGGTGGCGGCGCATCAGATCGATGGCGGCCATCGAGTCGCCGGCCGCGACGACCTCCAGGATGGCCCGATGGTCGTGATCCACACAGTGCCAGAAGCCGCCGGGAGCGTGGTCGCGGCCGAAGCGAGTGGCCAGCACCCGGAACACCGGTGCGGTGATCAGCTCCAGTAGTGGATTGCCGGTGGCGCGCAGTAATACCAGGTGAAACTCCTGGTTCTTGGCGTAGGTGTCCGGGCCCTGGATGCCCTTCGGATCGAAGATCGCAGCCCGCAGTTCGTCCAGCTGTTCCTCGGTCCGGCGAAACGCCGCCATGCCGGCGGCCGGTACCTCCATCAGATTGCGCACCTCCATCAGCTGATCGACGGTGACGGCTTCGGCGGCGGCCATCAGTGCCACGCCGGTCTCCAGGTTGGCACTGATATGCCCGATGCTGGGTGAGGCCACGAAGCTGCCGCCGGTGACACCGCGGGTGGTGGTGATCAGATTCTGACTCGCCAGCGATCGCAACGCCTCACGGATCGTGCTGCGGCCCACGCCGAACTCGGCGGTCAGTTCGGTATCGTTCGGCAGGCGGGCGCCCTGTGGCAGTTCGCCCGACAGGATTCGGCTGCGCAACTGCTCGGCCAGAACCGCGTAGGCGGGTCCGGGTTTGCTGGGTGCGTCGCCTGTCGTCGCTTCGGTCACCGGCTTGGGTCCTTCTGTTCGAACGGGCTGGCTGTTGATCGCCGAGCCTAGCCTCACCCGGCCGACAGTACCGAGATGCTTCGGTCGCCGAGCCTAGGGTAAACATCCGTCAATTAGGGGCATTTTCGCCGTTCTTCTCAGGATACTTCTCGGCGTAACCCTGATTTTACCTACGAAACATCTGAGGTATTGCTTTCTATGGCGGTCTCAAGCACGATGGCTTCCATCACCTCGCGCGGTGGTCCCCCGACCTCGAGAGACGGCATTCCGCCTCGGTCGTCCCCTCCGCTCCCTCGTGGGCGCCGGAAGAATGGAAAATCTTGATGAAGAGAATTGGAGTCGACGTCGGCGGCACGTTCACCGACCTCGTGTTGTGGGACGACGACGGCAGCGTGGTCGTCCACAAAACCCCCTCGACGAATCACGACCCGTCGATCGGGACCATGGACGGTATCGAGGTGCTCGCCGCGCGGGCCGGGATCGACCCCGCCGATATCGAGATGTTCTTCCACGGCACCACGGTGGCCACCAATATCGTGCTCGAGCACAACGGCTGCGACGTCGGCATGATCACCACCGAAGGCTTCCGGGACCTGCTGCACATCGCGCGCAAGAAGCGGCCGCTCAACTATTCCAACTATCAGGATCTGCCGTGGCAGAAATGGCAGCTGGTGCCACGGCGCAACCGCCGGGTCGTGCCCGAGCGCATCGATGCCGCGGGCACCGTGCTGATTCCGCTGGACGAGACCGCCGTACGTGAGCAGGTCCGGCTGCTGCGCGCACGCGGCGTGGACGCCATCGCGGTCGCCTTCCTGCATTCGTACCGCAATGCCACGCACGAGAAGCGGGTCAAGGAGATCATCGCCGAGGAGTACCCGGAGGTGTTCGTCTCGCTGTCCAGTGAGGTCGCCCCGCAATACCGGGAGTACGAACGCTTCTCCACGGCCGCGCTGAACGCCTTCATCGGCCCGAAGACCTCCCGCTATATCGAGAACCTCGCGCAGAAGGCGCGCGCGGCGCAGGTCGGTGACGACGTCCACCTGATGACGTCGGCCGGTGGTCTGGTCACCTCGCGCAGTGCGAGCGAAACCCCCGTCTCGCTGCTCACCAGCGGTGTGGTGGCCGGTCTGCTGGGTGGCTGTGCCATCGGCAAGGCCTCGGGTTTCCCGAGCGTCATCACCCTCGACGTCGGCGGTACCTCCGCCGATATCGGCGTCGCGCCCGACGGCGCCCTGCGGATGAAACATCTGCTCGATACCCGCATCGGCGACTATCACGCCATGGTGCCGATGGCGGAGGTCGACACGATCGGCGCCGGCGGTGGTTCGATCGCCGTGGTCGACGAGGGCGGTATGTTCCGGGTCGGCCCGCGCAGTGCCGGTGCCGTGCCGGGCCCGGCCTGTTACGCCCGCGGCGGCACCGAGCCCACCTCGACCGACGCCATGGTGGCGATGGGCTGGTTGCGGGAGAACAGTTTCCTGTCCGGCACCATGGAGGTGCAGCCCGAACTCGCCCGCACCGCGATCGGTACCCATATCGCCGACAAGCTCGGCACCACCCTCGACGCGGCCGCGATGGGCATCTTCAAGATCCTGGCGCATTCGATGACCGAGGCGATCAGTTTGCACTCGGTGCGCAAAGGCTATGACCCGCGCGACTTCTCACTGATCGCCGAGGGCGGGGCCGGTCCGCTGTTCGCCTGGCAGATCGCCGACCAGCTCGGCATCCCACGGGTCATCGTGCCCGGCCACCCCGGCATCACCTCAGCGGTCGGCCTGCTCACCACCGATATCCGCTACGAGGTGCCGACCACGGTGTGGACCTCCTCCGCCGATCCGGATCTGCGCCTGCTGAACGAGCAGATGGATCGGCTCTCCGGGGCGGCCGTCGCCCAGCTCGAATCCGATGGTGTTGCGCCGGAAAATATTTCGCTCGAACGCAGTGTCGACTGCCGCTACGTCGGCCAGGGCTACGAACTGCGCGTGCCGGCGCCCGATGGCGAGATCGACGACGTCTGGGTGAAATCGGTGGCCGAGGCCTTCCATCAGGCGCACGGACGCACCTATTCGCAGCGCTTCGACGACAAGCCGGTGCAGCTGATCAATATTCGCGTCACCGGTGTCGGCGCCGTGCCGCATGTGCAGATCGCCGAGATCGGCACGGGGAGCGCCGATGCGTCGGCCGCAGTCAAGACGACCACTCGCGCACTGTTCTGGCGTGCGGACGAGACCGAGCCGGAGTGGGTCGACACTCCGGTCTACGAACGCTCACTGTTGCTGGCCGGCAACGAATTCGACGGACCGGCGATCGTCGAGCAGTTCGACTCCACCACCATCGTCGGCATGCATCAGCACGCCACCGTGGACGCCGTCGGCCACATCATCATCGAGAGGAAGTCCGCATGAGCAAGACGCTGATGCCCACGACCGGTGTATCGCTCGCGGGCGAATCCCACCGCACCTGGAACGACGTCCAGGTCGACCCGATCACGCTGCGCGTCATCGGCGGTGCGCTGCAATCGATGGCCAAGGAGATGGCGCAGGTCCTCTACCGGATGGCCTATTCCAGCCTGATCCGGGAGTCGGAAGATCTCGGCGCCGGCATCTTCGACGTGAACGGCCGCGAACTGTGCGAATCGGATTCCACTCCGATGCACTGTGGTTCGATTCCGGCCTACATTCGCGGAGTGAACCGCAGGCTGGCCGGCACCTACAAACCCGGCGATGTCATCCTGCACAATCACCCGTATCACGGTGCGGCGCATTCACCCGACTACGGCATCATCATCCCGATCTTCTGGGAAGGTGAGCACATCGGATTCGCCGGATGCACCGGTCACGTCTCCGATGTGGGCGGAAACTTCCCCGGACTGTGCATGGATGTCGTCGACGTCTGGGCCGAGGGCAAGCTCATGGACTCGATGAAGATCTACGAGGCCGGAGTACGCAACGACTACCTCATCCAGCACATTCTCGACAACGTGCGCACCCCCGAACAGAACCGCGGCGACCTCGAGGCATTGATCGCCTGCTCCCGTATCGGTGAGAAACGTTTCCTCGAACTACTCGGCAAGTACGGCCTCGACACCGTGATGAGTGCCGCCGAACGGTGGATGGACTACTCGGAGAACATGCTGCGCAGCCGGATTCGCGAGATCCCGGACGGCAGCTACGAGGCGCCGATCGGCTACCTCGACGACGACGGCAAGAATCGCGGGGTGCCGCTGAAGGTGGCGGTGCGGGTGCAGGTGGAGGGAGAGGACATCCTCATCGACCTCACCGGTTCCAACGATCAGGTGCCGACCGCGTTCAATGTGCCCTTCGAGGGATCGGTGCTGCCGGTAGCGGTCTCGGCGATCCGCACCATCCTGCTCGACGAGGAGGTGACCGAGGAGTTCGTTCCGCAGAACGACGGCTGCTTCCGGCCGGTGCGTGCCTACGCCCCCGAGGGCACCATCTTCAACCCGGATTTTCCGGCCTCGTGCTTCGCGCGCTTCTCGCAGGTGAACCGGGTGTTCGACTCGATCAATCTGGCGCTGGCACCGGTACTTCCGGCGCATGCGGTGGCGGGTTCGTCGGCGGCACTGTGCGCGATCGCGTACTCGGGTGTCGCACCCGACGGCGAATCCTATTGGGTGTACATCGAAATCAACGAGGGTTCCTACGGTGGCCGCAACGGCAAGGACGGGATGGACAGCGTCGACGCGCTGATGGCCAACACCCGCAACAATCCCATCGAGGAACTCGAACTCAATCACGCCATGCGCGCACTGCGCTACGAACTGCGTGATGAACCGCCGGCACCGGGACAGTGGCGCGGTGGCATCGGCAGCGTGCGTAAATGGTTGATGGAGACCGACACCTTCCTCGGTTCGGAGGCCGACAACCGGTCCGATCCACCGGCGGGTGCGCTCGGCGGTCGCGACGGCGTCGCGGGTTCGTTCACCCGCAACGCCGGCACCGATCGTGAGGAGGTGCTGTTCTCGAAGGTCACCCAGGAAACCATTCGCGCCGGTGAGACGCTCGAGATCAAGTTGCCGTCCGGTGGCGGTTTCGGCGACCCGTTCGTACGTGATCCGTTCCAGGTGCTCAGCGATGTGTGGGACGAATACCTCACCGCCGAGGATGCGCGCCGGGACTACGGTGTCGTGGTGAATACCGACGAGTGGACCGTCGACGACGCGGCTACCGCCGCACTGCGGGCCGGGAGTCGGTCCTGAACGAGCCCGGGGGCCGGGCGGCGGAGTTCCGCGGCCCGGCCCCGCGTCGGGGTGGCGACACCACCAACAGCATCGTGACCTGGATCGATCCGCCGGTCGGGTCCGGGGGCGACGGTCCGTTGCGCGGCCTGCGCATCGGGCTCAAGGACAATATCGACGTCGCCGGGGTGCCCACTACCTGCGGATCGGCGTTCTTCGCCGACCGGATTCCCGACGCCCATGCCGAGGTGGTGCGCCGCTCGAGCGATGCCGGTGCGCAACTGGTCGCGAAGCTGAATATGGCCGAATTCGCGGTCGGGGTCACCTCCGGCAACTCGGCGGCCGGGGCCGTCGTCAACCCGTGGGACCCGTCCCGGGTCCCGGGCGGTTCCAGCGGTGGATCGGGCGCCGCTGTGGCCGCGGGCCTGGTGACCGCTGCGCTGGGCACCGATACCGGCGGCTCGGTCCGGCTACCCGCCGCAGCCTGCGGCGTGACCGGATTGCGCCCGACCTGGGGTGCGATCAGCAATGCCGGTGTTTTCCCGGTCAGTGAATCGTTCGACACGGTGGGACCGATGGCACGCACGGTCGAACAGGTGGCCCGGATCTTCGAGGTCCTGCGGACCGGACCGGCACCGGCCGTCGCGCCGGTGCGGCGCATCGGGGTGCCGGAGGTCTTCGTCACCGACGATGTCGATCCCGCGGTCACTGCCGCTGTGCGCGCGGCCGCCGACCGGTGCGCCGACCTCGGCTACGAGGTGGTACCGGTGCGGATCCCGGGCGCCGAGCAGGCGCAGGACATCGTCTACACGTTGATCTACGCCGACCTCGCGCACTGCCATCGCGATCGAATACTCAACTCTCCCGAGGTGTTTCAGCCCGCCACCCTGGAACGCATTTCGCTGGGGCTACGGATCACCGAGGCCGAGCGCAGTGCGGTGCGGAACAGGCGCGCCGAGTTCCGGCGCGGTCTCGCCGACGTATTCGACCGGGTGGACGTGGTGCTCACGCCCACCATGCCGATCGATGTTCCGCCGGTGGACGGCGGGGCGGATGTCGTCGCGCAATCGCGGCGCATGGGGCAGTTCAGTTACCCCTGGTCGCTGCACGACGGCCCCACCCTCGCCCTACCGGTCGGGTTTCATCCCGGCTCGGGGATGCCGATCGGTGCCCAGCTCACCGCCGCCGCCCATCGAGAGGCGTTGCTCTTCGAGGTCGGACGGCGGTATCAGCAGGTGACGGACTGGCATTCGGCGCGGCCGAACTAGCCGGGGTCAGCCGGCCAGCAGACCCTTGGCGATATGGGTCACCTGGATCTCGTTGCTGCCCGCGTAGATCATCAGCGACTTCGCATCGCGCGCAAGCTGTTCCACCTTGTACTCGGCCATGTAGCCGTTACCGCCGAACAGTTGGACCGCTTCCATCGCCACCTCGGTGGCGGCGCGCGAAGAGTACAGCTTCATCGCGGACGCCTCCGCGAGGGTGACCTGTTCGCCGGCAGCGGTGCGTTCGATGGCGTTGAAGACCATGTTCTGCACGTTGATCCGGGCGATCTCGATTTCGGCCAGCTTCAGCTGGATCAGCTGGAACTGGCCGATCTCCTTGCCCCACAGGGTGCGTGACTTCGCGTAGTCGATGCAGAGGCGGTGGCATTCGTTGATGATGCCCAGGGCGAGGGAGGCGATGCCGATTCGCTCGGCGGCGAAAGACTGTTTGGCGCTGTCTTTTCCGTCGCCCTTCTTCGGGGTCTCGGTTTCGCCGAGCAGCCGGTCGGGGGTCAGGCGCACATTGTCGAAGACCAGTTCACCGGTGGGCGAGGAGTTCATGCCCATCTTCTTGAACGGCTTGCTCTGTTCGAAGCCCGGCATCCCCTTGTCCAGCACGAACGTCAGCACCTTGCGGTCGCGCCGGTCGGTGCCGTCCTCCTCGTCGAGCTTGGCGTAGACGACGGTCACATCGGCGTACGGGCCGTTGGTGATGAAGGTCTTGCGGCCGTTGAGGATGTAGTCCTCGCCGTCGCGGCGGACATAGGACTTCATCCCGCCGAAGGCGTCGGAGCCGGAATCGGGTTCGGTGATCGCCCAGGCGCCGACCTTCTCGAAGGTCACCAGTTCGGGCAACCAGCGCTTCTTCTGCGCCAGCGTGCCGTGGCTGCGGATGGTGGCGACGGTGAGCCCGAGGCTCACACCCATCGACGCCACCAGGCCCAGGCTGGAACCGGCCAGCTCCGAATTGAGGATGACGGCCATACTGCCCGAACCGCTGAATCCGCCCGACTTACCGGACTTGCCGGATTCCCCGGACGCTTCTTTGGCCAGCGTCTTCTCCAGCCCCTCACGGGCCATCTCGTCCAGCCCGAAGGTGGCGTACAGCTTGCGGATGATGTCGAACGGGGGAAGTTCGCCACTCTCCAACTGGTCGACGTTGGGTTCGATTTCCTTACGGATGAAGCCGCGCACCGCGTCGCGGAGCATCAGATCTTCGTCGGACCACTGGTACATATCGTGAACTCCCGAGGTTGGCGGAACCGTCCCCTCGAATATAGAACACGTTCTAGTTGCGGTGGTGAGCCGTCCTCGACCCGAGGCCGAAACGCCGGTGCGCCCGCGACCGGTCTCGGATCGCGGGCGCACCGGACGATGGGCTCAGTCCCTAGCCAACTCCAATTCCTCCGACTCACTGACCACCGTGGCCGGTTCGGGGGCGCGGTTCGGCAGCAGAATCGCCGCCACGATCACGATCACCGCCAGCACTGCCGAGACGCCGAACGCGAGCTGCATTCCGGACAGTTGGGCGAGCATCGGATCGGTCCCGCTGTCGATCAGCGAGGTGGCGCGACCCGACATGATGGTGACCACCAGCGCGGTGCCGAAGCCCGCGGCCACCTGCTGCAAAGTGGCCAGCATCGAACTGCCGTGGGAGTACAAGTGCTGCGGCAGCGCACCCAGGCCGAGGGTGAAGACCGGGGTGAAGGCGGCGGCCAGCGACACCATCAGCAGGATGTGCAGCACCAGCAACTGCCAGTACGGCATGGTCAGCGAAATCCGAGTGAAGCCCGCCAGCGCCACGGTCACACCGATCGCGCCGGGAATGACCAGCAACCGGCCACCGAAACGGTCGAACAACCGGCCGATGGTCGGACCCAGTACACCCATGGCGAGGCCGCCGGGCATCACCAGCAGGCCGGTTTCCAGCGGACTGAGGTGGCGCAGGTTCTGCAGGTAGAGCGGCAGCAGCAGCATCGAGCCCATCATCGCCAGGAAGGCGACCGCCATCAGCACCAGCGATTTGGTGTAGGTGCCGGCCAGCAGGACGCGCAGATCCAGCAGTGGGGTACCGGTGCGCTGCAACCGGACCTGCCGCAGCGCGAAGACGGCGATCAGGACGACCCCGGCAAGCACGATCAGACTCGGGACCAGGAAATTGTCGATCTCGAACTTGCTCAGTCCGTAGACCAGGCTGCCGAAGCCCAGCGCCGACAGCACCACACTGAGCCAATCGATCGCGCCGGCTTCGGGTTCGCCGACATTCTCGAGTTTGCGCAGGCCGAAGAAGGTGACCGCACCGGCGATCGGCAGCACGAACAGGAACAGCCAGCGCCAGGAAGCGATCTGCAGCACCAGGCCGGAGATCACCGGGCCCATTGCCGGGGCGACCGAGATCGCGAGGGTCACATTGCCCATCACCCGGCCACGATCCTGGGCGGGCACCACGGTCATCAGTGTGGTCATCAACAGCGGCATCATCACCGCGGTGCCACCGGCCTGAACGACCCGCCCGACCAGCAGTACCGCGAAGGTCGGCGCCACCGCCGAGATCACGGTGCCGGCCAGGAATACGGTCATCGCCAGTGCATAGGCGCGACGGGTCGACACCCGCTGCAGGAACCAGCCGGTGACGGGAATGACCGCAGCCATGGTGAGCATGAATACGGTGGACACCCACTGCGCGGACCGCTCGGTGACGTGCAGATCCTCCATCAGACGCGGAATCGCGTTCGTCATGATGGTCTCGTTCAGGATCACCACGAAGGTGGCCAGCACGAGTAACCGGATCACCGCGGGGGTGCGCCCACCGGTCGAGCGGTGGACGGATTCGGCGGACATCGATTTACCTCCGGGTGTGCGCGAACGCGGAATTTCCGCGACCGACGTCCGAGCCACCCCGAGGGCCCTGAACGCCATATGAGAACAGACGATCGTGACCCACTCAACTCGTCGGTGCCGCGACAGTATTCCGGTGCATCGAGCCGGAAAGCACGCGATTTTCGGGCCGGAAGTAGGGTGCGGAGTCGAGTTACAGGTGTCTCACCTGCGGCTTGTCGGCGGCAGGCCGCGGCAGAGAGACGCTGCTCACAGCGCCATGGCCGGCGGCCGATGCCGAACCGGAACCTACGCCCGCCGGAGCTCCCTCATCGGTCCGTCCCGAATGCCACGACCGGCCCCGTACCGGTGCCGCTTTATCCCGCCGGTGTCGGCGCGGCGGCTGCCGATGCCGTTCGGATCTCGTCCTTCTCGGCGCTCTCGGATTTCATTTCGCCACTCGTACGTAGCGGGTCGGGCTCCGCAGGGGCGGTAGCCCCGCTGCGGTCTCCAGCCCCGCTGCGTTCTTGCGTCTCGCCGCCGGGCCCGCCGGGTCCGCCGGTGTCGTCCGGACGGTCGGTGTCATCGCCGCCTGCAGCGGCCGCCGCAGCCGCGGCTGCCTTGTTGCTCACCACCGCGGGCAGCGGTCCCAGCAGTGCGCGTCCGGCACGCCAGTTCTCCCACAGGTGGGTCAGCAGCACGGTGAGCGCCGTGTACACGCAGCCGAGCAACACGTCGAGTACGTAGTGCTCGCCGCCGTAGACGAGAGTGAAGCCCATCGCGCACGGATACAGCACCAGCGGTACCCGCAACCACCAGCGCTTGGTCAGCGGCCACAGGGTCGCCGCGACCAGGACCGCGAACGCGGTGTGTAGCGAGGGCAGCGCCGCGACGTAGTTGCCGTGGTCCTCGAGCCACTGGGCACTGATGTCGGGCGAGACGACGCCGAGCCCGAATCCGGAGATGCGGCGGACCTCTTCGTGGATCACGCCCTCGCGCGCGGCGAACCACGGCGGTGCGGCCGGCACCAGGATGTAGGTGACCAGCGCCAGATACGACAGCAGCAGGATCCGCCGCATGTAGCGCGCCCACAGCGGCCGCGAATAGATGTAGAAGATCGCGGCAACCGCCCACGGCAGGATGAAGTGGGTGGTGTACACAGCGCCGATGATCGGAGTCCACCACGGCTGGCTGCCGTCGGCGGCGAGGTGTTCCTGCAACCACACCGTCGGCAGGGTGCCGTTGAACATCCAGCGGTCCGCGTCGACCAGTTCACTCATCCGCAGCGGCATACCGAGTTTGTCGGCGAGATCGCGGGTGTAGTCGTAGACCATCAGCGCCGCGATCAGCGGCAGCCAGTCGATCAGCACGCGCAGATGCTGCCGCCACGGCCGGTCGATGGTGAAGGCGAGGACACCGCCGATCATCCACCCGGCCTCGTTGAGGCGCCCGCCCGGCAGGAAGCCGGTCGCGAGCGCGACGATCAGCGCTACCAGGTAGGCGAACCGAACGCTGTAGCGAATCACCCGCCGTCGGGTGGTCGGCTCCGCGGTTTCGGTGGTTCCGGGGTGTACACCGAGCATTCGGCAAGTGTGCCACTCGCGTTCAGCGCCCGGACACGGCCCCGGGTGCGCGGACTCGCGCGCGGGTGCGGTGGATCCTCCGGGCGGGCGGCGGATCTCGGTAGAATCTGCCCCCGATGACGTCACCCGGCCGGATGGGGAGGATGCGGTAGTGCTCGAGGTGTGGGGGCGGCGGATGGCGGTCAGGTACACCGGTGGGCGAGTCGTCACCACACCGTTGAGTGTCGACGACCGGATCGCGCTCGACATCCGGGTCTGCGATCTGCGCGACGTCTGTCTCGTGGAGTCCGACTCCGGGGATCTGCTGTTACTGCTCTACTTCCGCGCACCCGACTACCGGGTCGGCGGTGTCCCCACCCGGCGCGGTCCCGCCACCGTGGTCCTCGAGCCCGAACTGTTACCGCAGGCGGCTGCCCTGGTGCGCGCGATCGAGGACGAACTGCTGGAGATGCGCCGCATCGTGCGCCGGCGCCCGAATCTGACGCCGCCGCGTCCCGTGCCGGGCCGGTACGGTCCGGTCCGCCCGGATGTGGCGCGGGCCGCGGTCCGGATGGGCACTCCCGGCGTCTGCGGGGCGGAGGTCGCCGCGCTGCACGCCTACGCCCGGGCGGACGAATACGTCCTCGAGTGTGCGCCGTGCGGGTATCGCGGTACCTCGGGACTGGTGGTGATCACCACGCTGCGCTTGCTGTTCGTCGGTCCCGGGACGGGATACGAGTTCCCGGTGGCCGCGATCGACCGGATCGATCTGGCGGCACCGCCCGGAGCGGTTGCCACCATGCGCATCTCGGACGGTGACAGCGAACTGGATTTTCTGTCCGCCGATTCCGCGAATCTGGCGCGGGTCACCGACGCGGTGCGACTGGCCTGCGAGATGGAGCATGTCGACGGTTCGATCGTCATGGCGCGGCCCTCGTCGCTGGATCTGTTCGGTGAATGGCAACTGCTGGTGGAACGCCGGGACCTGGGCATGGTCGATCCGGAACAGTTCAAATGGGAGGGCGCCGGCATTCTGCGTGCCATGCCCCAGTGAGCTGGGAGGTCGCGTCAGTGGAACGGGGACATCCCGAATACCGGCGCACCCGGATGGAGTGCGACCCGCCGCCACGGGCTCGACGGCCGCAGTAGCAGGCCGCGGATCATCGCCCGGCGCTCGTCGACCTGATCCTTGGCCGCCGCCAGATCCTGGGTTGCCGCCCAGAAGATCGCGCCGGTGAGGAATCCCGCGGCGAACTGCCGCCAATTACGGTAGTGCTGTTGGGCTTTCGAGAGTGCACGACCGAGCAGCGTCCACGCTTCGTCCTCGCCCAGATACCCCGCAGTGTGCGCGGCGCGGGCGATGAAGACGATGCGCGACAGATCCCAGGCGGTGGCGTCGGTGTTCAGCGGCTGCGGCAGCCGGTCGACGATGCCGAACTTGATGGCCTGCAACCACGCGTCGTAATCGCGGTCGATGCCGTTGACACCGCGGTAGCCCCGCACCTGCGAGACGGTGTGCAGGAACTCGCGATGGCTGTCGGCGAGGCCGCTGCGGTCCACCCGGGTGGTGTCCTGCGCGGCCGCGGTCGCGAGCGGATGCACCATCGCGAACAGCGGTGCGTGCATGCCGGCGAGCAGGCGGGAAACGGTGTCGCGCGCATCGTCGCCGTTGTCGACGCCCCACGATTCGTGCAGGCCCTCGATCGTGGACTCGCGGCGGGTCTCGGAACCGGCGGGATGTTCGGGGGCGAAGGCCACCGTGTCGTTGTAGGCGCGCCAGCTGCGACCGTAGTAGGCCCCGACGGCCAGGGCCCGGATCCGATCCTCGCCGGCTGCGACGCCCGACCACTTGTCCGGTCCGGTATCGAAATCGGAACCCGGAAATCCGCTGATCCGCGGCAGCCCGTGCGGTCCGGCGACCATCGTCAACCCGGTACCCCCTCACCTGTGAACATTCGACTTCGTGAGCCTACCGACCGGCCCGCGCACACCGGTGCAATCATCGCGTAGGTTCGACTGGCGCGCCGGGCGCACAATCCGCAGATTATCGGTCGCCATGAAGGAGTAGATATGCAGACCGTGACGTCGCAGGACGGCACCACCATCGCCTTCGACCGGGTCGGCGCAGGTGCGGCGGGAACCGTTGTCTTGATCGCCGGTGCCTTCGGCTATCGGGCCGAGCCCAATACCGTCGAGCTCGCACAGGCGCTGGCCGAGCAGGGGCTCACGGTGATCAACTACGACCGCCGCGGCCGCGGTGACAGCACCGACTCGCCGGGTGTGTACGACAGCGCCAACGAAATCGCCGATCTGCGTGCGCTAGTGGACGAGGCAGGTGGCTCGGCCGCGCTGTGCGGCTGGGGTTCGGGTGCAGTGCTGGCGCTGTTGGCGGCGCGGTCGGGCGCGATCGACGGGATCACCGATGTGGTCGCCTTCGAACCGCCGTTCGTGGTCGACCCCAAGGATCACGTGCCGCCCAAGGATGCCGAGGAGAAGCTGCGCGGGCTCCTGGCCGACGGTAAGCGTTCCGGCGCGGTCCGCTACTACATGAGCAAGGTGATGGGGGTACCGCTGCTGGTGGTGACGGCCATGCGGCTGTCGGCGGTGTGGCGCAAGCTGGTCGCGACGGCCGACTCCACCGCACACGATTTCGCGGTGCTGAAGCCGTTCAGCCGCGGTGAGACGATCCGGCCCACGGACTGGGCCGGCCTCACCGCACCGACGTTGCTGCTCATCGGTCAGCGCTCCGCACCGGCGCTCACCAAAGGTGCCAAGCGGATGGTCGAGGTGCTGCCCGATGCCCGGCTGCGTGAACTGCCGCATGTGAGCAACGATCCGGTGGCCGCCGAGCTGGCCCCGGCGATCGCCGAATTCCTCACCCGCACACGGTGATCAGGCCGTGATCGAGGGGAAGGTGCCCGCTGCTTCCAGCTGGTAGGCGAGGTCCAGCAGGGTGGCCTCGTCGCCGCGTGGCGCCGAGAGCTGAACCGAACCGGGCAGATTACCGCTCGTCAGCCCGTGCGGCACCGATATCCCGGGCCCGCCGCCGATATTGTTCAGCGGCGTGAATCCGACGTAATCGATGAGTTTGGCGAACAATTCGTCGAACGGCTGGTTCGGTGACTGCTCACCCAGCGGCGGGGCCGGATGCGACAGGGTCGGCGACAGCAGCACGTCGACCTCGGCGAAATGCTCGTCGTAGAGGGCGGTCGCACCGCGCAATCGCCGCGCCGCCGGCACCACCGACAGCGGGTGGCGGGCGATCGTCGCGGCGAGCCCGCGGGTGAAACGGTCGATGCGTCGCGGGTCGAAACGGCGGCCGTGTTCCACCTGGAACGACGCCATCATCAGCACCGCGCACAGCGCCCAGTACGTGCAGAAATCGTCCACGAACCGCAGGTCGGCCTGCAAGCGCTGTTCGATCAGCTCATGGCCGAAACCGGCCAATTGTGCTGCGGCCGCGTCGAGTTCCGCCTCGGTCTCGGGATGCGGACGGTGGCCTCGGATGTCGGCGCGGATCACCCCGATCCGCAACCGGCGCCCGCTCGGCCCCTCGACCAGCCCGATCGGTGGCAGTCCCGGCGCCGGTCGGTACCGTTCGGCCGCCGCGTAGTAGTGGGCGCAGTCACGCACCGTCCGGCTCACCACGCCCTCGGCGACCAGATTCACCGGCAGATGATCGATCCCCGCCTGGGCCAGCATCCGCCCGCGGGTCGGTTTGAGGCCCACCAGTCCGGTGGCCGCCGCGGGGATGCGAATCGATCCGCCACCGTCGTTGGCATGGGCGATCGGCACCGCACCGGAGGCGACCAGGGCGGCCGCGCCACCCGAGGACGCACCGGCGGAATGTGCCGTGTTCCACGGGTTCCGGGTGGGCGGCCGATCGGCGTATTCGGTGCTCGCGGTCAGTCCGAATTCCGGCATGGTGGACTTGCCCAGCAGGACGAATCCCTGGCGCAGGAACTGCTCGGCCGGTGGACTGTTGCGCCGACGCGGGGACGGGACGAATGCGGCCGAGCCGTGGCAGCTGGGCAGCCCGGCCACGTCGGCGTTGTCCTTGACGAAACTCGGTACCCCGGCGAACGGTCCGAACGTGGCCGGCCCGCGCCGGGCGCGGTCGAAGCAGTCCACCTGAACCGCGCCGAGTTCCGGATCCACCCGCTGTACCCGGGCGATGGCGGCCTCCAGCACCTCCCGGCGGCCGAGTTCACCGGCTCGGATGGCGGCGGCCAGGCCGACCGCGTCGAGGGTGCCCAGTGCGTCGTCGGTGAAGGCATGGACGGGCTCGGTGGCGACCGGCGGTGTCATCTGATGTAGTCCTCTCGGGTGACCTCCGCGCGGTCTTTCTCGCGCGTATCGCCTCTCGGTCTACCAGACTCGCGTCCGCGCCGCCGCAATTGCTGTAACCGCGACTACCGGATACTCTCCGGTGCCCGCACGACCCGGCCGCCCAGTCGCTCGGTGACGTCGAATCCGTGTCCGCGGAACCAGCGCGCCAGAATCGGGACCGCCGAATCGTCGTCGCGGAAGGTCGGGACCAACTGGGCGACGATATGCATCCCGTGGGCGTCGGCGGTGTGGCACAGGTGTTGCAGGGTCGCGGTGCCCAGGCCCATCCGGCGCAACGGCAGCAGCACGTCGATGTTGTCCAGTTTGATGGTGCTGGCGTAGATGTCGTACTGCACCACGACGGGTCCGTGCTGTTCGTTGAGCAGCACCGGATCCGGGGGCACCGGGCGGATTCCGCCGGGCAGATGAACGACCAGCCGGCGGCGTGCCTCGTCGTCGGGCGCCATCCGCACGGCCTGTAGTACCCGATCGGTGAGTTCGGCGACGACGGTGCCGTCGCCCTCGGCGGCGAGCGGGCGCGCATCGGTCGCCGAGCGGGCGATACCGCGTAGGTTCCGTACCCAGTGCGGATCGGCCTTCGCGTATCGCTGCGTGAGTTGTTCGATGGTGTGCTCGAGCCCGAACAGGCCACCGAAGGTTCCGGTGTCCCCGCCCGACAGCACACCCCAGACGTGTGCGTCGGCGCCGACGCAGTGCCGGGCCAGTTCGCTGCGGATCTCGTCGCGCCGGCGCTCGGCCTGATCCACGGCGGCACCGGGGAGGATGCGCAGGAACCGCTTCCATCCGTCGAGATTGGCGCGGATCCGGGTACCGGCGAGTTCGGCGCAGGCCTGCTGGTAATTGCTCCAGGCTTGCTCCCGCCGCTGGATCAGCTGCCGATCCGGGCGGGTGGTCTCACCTTCCGCGGTCGGCGTGTTGTCGTCCATATCTATCTACGGTACGACTGAAATGCGGTGTGACCGGGGTGTTATGGAATCGTTCGTAGTGTGTCGCCGATATCTGAGCGCAGTTGGCGGATGGTGCGCCCGGAATTTACCGATCGATTGCGTCCGGCGTGTCGGCTCAGGACCTGCTGGGCACCCGGGCCCGCAGCGCCCGCAGGGAGTCCGGCAGCAGCGGCTCCTGATTCACCGCTCGCGGGGTGACGTAGACGAACAGCGCCACCAGCAGCACACTCAGCCATACATAGGTGTCGCCGATCAGATGCTGCCACGGCGTCCAGGCCAGTTCGCGGTTGTCGTCACCGGGTTCCCAGTTCTGCGGACCGATGACGAAGACCACGGTGGTCGCCGCGATCACCGTGTACCAGCGCAGTGCCCGGCGGCGCGGGAGTCGTGCGGCGACGCCCACGGCGCCCAGCAGCGCTGGCGCGACCCACACCCAGTGGTGCGACCACGAAATCGGCGAAACGAGCAGGGTGAACACCGCGTTGAAGGCCAGCGCGAGCGCCGGATCGGCCACCGCGCGCCGCATCGCCGTCACCACCAGCACGAGCAGTACCAGGCTCAGCAGACCCCACAGCACGGTGAAGGCGGGTTCGGGGACCTGGAACCGGGCGAGCACGCCCTGAATCGACTGGTTGGTGCGGAAGGCCGAACCACTCAAGCCGGACACGTTGCCCATGCCGCCGAACCAGTACTTCACCGATTCGTGCGGCATCAGCGCGAACGCGAGCCCGGTGGCCACGGCGCCGGTGATCGCCGCCGTGATCGCGGCCCGGTAGTCCCGCTTCACCAGGAAATACAACACGAATGCGGCGGGAGTCAGCTTGATGGCGGCGGCGATACCGATCAGGATGCCGCGCGGCCATTTGGTGCGCCGGGGCAGGCAGTCCGCCGCGACCAGCACCATCAGCAACAGGTTGACCTGGCCGAACCCGAGTGTGGAGTGCACCGGCTCGAGCAGTATCCCGAGTGGAATCGCACATGCGCTCGCCCACAACACCACCGAGGTACCGCCACTGCCCCAGACCCGGCGAGCCACCAGGTACAGCGTGACGGCCAGCGCCAGCACCGAGACCGCGAAGAAGCCGATTTCCGCGGCGGTCCACGGCAGCAGTGCGAACGGCCCCAGCGCCACCGCGGCGAACGGGGGATAGATGAACGGCAGGCTGATGTCGGCCGAGGTTCTGGGGAGGCTGCCGTACATCTCGGCGCCGTCCCACATCGCCTGCACCCCGAGGCGATACACCTGTAGATCGATGAAATCGCCCTTGATCGCCTGTAGCGGCCACGTCGGCCACAGCGTCCAGCACACGGCGATCGTGATCAGCACAGCCGGGACGAGCCAGACGAGCCGACCGAAACGGCGGACTCCCGGCAGCTGCGGTCCCGGCGCCGGCCGGGTGGGTGTCGAGACGCTAACCATCCGGGACGAGGTTACCGACAGCGGGCCCGCCGGCGAAGCGCGGGGCGATTATCCACCGGCAGCACCGATAGCATGAATTCCGTTATGTCGAACCCGCCCGAGCAGCCGGGAGCCCGCTCGGCCGAGGCCCCACTGCTGCTGACCACATCTCCGCCCCGCACCCTGTCCTTCGGAGATCAGACCGCCTTCTGGGCGAACCTCGGGGTGAGCCTCATCGGCTTCACCGGTGCCTTCTACGTGCTGATCCCCGCTGGGCATCCCCAGCTCCCAGTCGTGGCCGCGGTGTTGGCGACCGCGCTCGGCACGATCGTCGGCACCGCGATGGTCGCGGCGGCGGGTGCGGTGGGCGCGCGGACCGGCGCACCGGCGATGGCGAATTTCCGGGGCCTGTTCGGCACCAAGCTGTCCTATCTGCCGACCGTGGCCAATATCGTGCAGTGCATCGGGTGGGGCGTATTCGAGCTGACCGTGATCGCCGGTGGGGTGCAGGCGCTGACCGACGGCAGCTTGCCGCGGGTCGCGGTGCTGCTCGGCGCGGGCGCGTTGTGTACCGCGATGGCGATCTGGCCGCTGAATGTGCTGCATATTCTGCGCCGGTACGTCACCGTCGCCGTGGTGGTGGCGATGGGCTACTTCACGGTCCAGTTGCTGCGTCAGCCGGTGCCGCAGGTGTCGGATACCTCGTGGAGCGGATTCTTTCCCGGGGTGGATACCGCACTGGCGGTGGCGGTGTCGTTCGTACCGCTGGCCGCCGACTACACCCGGCACGCCCGCGGCGCCCGCAGCGCGACCGGTGCGACCATGACCGGCTACTCGCTCGCCCAGACCTGGTGCTATCTGCTGGGCATCGTGGCGCTGCTGCAGGCCGGTGGTGATCCGGATCGAATCTTCGACACCTTCCTCGGGGTGGCGGCGGGCTGGCTGTTCTTCGCGGTGCTGGTGCTGCGCGAGTCCGATCAGTCCTTCGCCAACGTGTATTCGACGGCGATGTCGCTGCAGAATCTGGTGCCGCGCGTGGATCGCAGGCTGCTGGCCGCCGCGGTGGGCCTGCTCTGTACGGTGCTCGCGCTCGGCGTACACGACTTCACCGGGTTCTCGAACTTCCTGCTGGTGATCGGGTCGGTATTCGTCCCGTTGTGCGCGGTACTGGTGGTCGACTACTTCTTCGGCCGGGGCCGGCGGGGCTGGGATCTGACCGAGGACGCCCCGGCCCGCCCGCTGTTGCTGGTGCCGTGGGCGCTGGGATTCGTCGTCTACCAGGTGCTCAATCCGGGGTCGGTGCAGTGGTGGGCCCGGATCTGGACGCCGGTGCAGGATGCGATCGGGGTGCATCCGGGGTGGTGGTCGTCGGCGTCGCTGTATTCGTTCCTGGCCGCCGCCCTGGTTACGGCGATCCTGGTCCGGTTCGAACGCACGCGGGCGATACCGGTGCGCCCATGACCGGCGGTCCGGGAAACCCGGCCGGACGGCAGAACCGCGGGGCATCGGAGGACCCTGCCCTGGTCTTCGGAATGGGGGAGCAGGGACTGGTAGCACCTGATTTCCCGCCGCTCACCACTGGTGAGGTGAAGTCGGTGCTGGGCGAATCCGGGCAGTGTGGCGGCTCGGCCGAGATCGAGTGGCGCAGCCGTCGTCCGTTGTCGGCGGCTGCGCGGATCCGGTGTGACGACGGGCGTCGGGTCGTGGTGAAACGGATGCCTGCCACCTTGCGTGATCTACCGGCGCTCGCGTCCGAGCACGCCTTCATGGCACACGTGCGTGATCGGGGCATTCCGGTGCCGCGCGTGCGCGCGGTGGCCCGGGACGGGTTCAGCTACGAGATCCAGGAACTCGGCGTGGGGGAGGACCGCTACCGGGACGAGTTCTCCTGGAGTCCGTATCACTCGGTGGCCGAGGCGGCGGCCGGCGGCGCGATGCTGGCCCGCCTCCATCTCGCGTCGTCCGGATTCGATGCCCCCGTGCGCGCGCCGCGCCCGCTGTTGGCGGCGCTGTGCACAGATCCGGTCGAGACGATCGAGAACTACGCCGCCGCGCGCCCGCCGGTCGGTCGGTTTCTCGCGCAGCAGGATTGGCGCCGGGCCTGGGCGCCCCTCGCGGCCCGCGGGCCGGTATCCGACCTCGGTGAGCGTGTCGACGCGCTCCCCGCACTGTGGACACACGACGATTGGCATCCCACGAATCTGCTGTGGTCGGGGACGGAGATCACCGCGGTGCTGGACTTCGGGCTCGCCAATCGCACCGTCGCGGTGTTCGACATCGCCACGGCCGTCGAACGCTTCGCGCTCGACTGGCTCGCGCCCGCCGGCACCGGAGTCGTGGTCCACACCGACCAGCTGAGCGCGTTTCTGCGTGGTTACTGTGCGATCCGGCCGCTCGATGCCCGCGAGCGTGATGTGTTGCCGGAGCTGTTTCCCTTGGTGCACATCGCATACGAATTGTCTGAAATCGATTACTTTCTCACGATTCCGCCTAGTCGCCGCGTGCGTGACGCCCGGATCGCTTACCGTAACTACTTTCTCGGTCGTTCGGAATGGGCCGCTTCGGCCGAGGGCAAGGCCTTCACGACCACGTTGCGACGACTGACCACCGAGTGCTGTTAGGTTGCTCGTGCGGATCGCGGGGGGGAACGGTGACAACAGAGGAGACGGTGTGGTCGAGCCGACGCCAGAGCAGGACAGGGGCGGGTCTGTGCCGAACTCCCGATGGAGTGGCCTGCTGCGAACCAAATCGGTCGAGCAATCGCTGCGTGACACCGATGAGGCCGATTCCAAACTCCGCAAGGATCTGACCGCGTGGGACCTCACCATCTTCGGGGTGGCCGTGGTGGTCGGCGCGGGCATCTTCACCCTCACCGCACGCACTGCCGGGAACGTGGCCGGGCCGTCGGTGTCGCTGGCCTTCGTCTTCGCCGCCATCGCCTGCGGTCTCACCGCGCTGTGTTACGCGGAATTCGCGTCCACGGTCCCGGTCGCCGGTAGCGCCTACACCTTCTCCTACGCCACCTTCGGCGAACTGGTGGCGTGGATCATCGGCTGGGACCTGATCCTCGAATTTTCTCTCGCCGCTTCGACTGTGGCGAAGGGCTGGTCGCAGTATCTGGGCGAGCTGATGGGATCGCGGTCGCCGATCGTGCACATCGGCTCGGTGGAATTCGACTGGGGCGCGACCCTGCTGATCGTGGTGCTGGCGATCCTGCTGGCGATCGGCACCAAGGTGTCCTCCCGGGTCTCGGCGATCGCGGTGGCGATCAAACTCGCCGTGATCGCGGTGGTGCTGGTGGTCGGCGTCACCTACTTCAAGGCGTCGAATCTCACGCCCTATATTCCGCCGTCGCAGCCCGGCAGTGCCGACGAGGGCCTGCACCAGTCGCTGTTCTCCTGGCTGACCGGTGCGGGGAACAGCAACTTCGGCTGGTACGGCCTGCTGGCCGCCGCGAGCCTGGTGTTCTTCGCGTTCATCGGTTTCGACGTGGTGGCGACCACCGCGGAGGAGACGAAGAATCCGCAACGCAATGTGCCGCGCGGCATTCTCGGCTCGCTGGTGATCGTCACCATCCTGTATGTCGCGGTGACGCTGGTGCTGACCGGAATGGTGCCCTATACCGATCTTTCGGGCGACGATGCCACGCTGGCCACCGCCTTCGGTCTGCACGGCGTGACCTGGGCCAAGAACCTCATCTCCGTCGGTGCGCTGGCGGGCCTGACGACCGTGGTGATGGTGCTGTATCTGGGACAGACCCGAGTGCTGTTCGCCATGGCGCGCGACGGTCTGCTGCCGCGCCGCCTGGCCCGCACCGGCCGCTTCGGTACCCCCGTCCCGCTGACGCTCGGGGTCGGGTTCGTCTGTGCGATGCTGGCCGGCTTCGTCAACTTCGGCACGCTCGAGGAAATGGTCAACATCGGCACGCTGTTCGCGTTCGTGCTGGTGTCGATCGGTGTGGTGGTGCTGCGTCGCACCCGGCCGGATCTGCCGCGTGGTTTCCGGGTGCCACTGGTACCGCTGATCCCGATCCTGGCGGTGCTCGCCTGCCTGTGGCTGATGCTGAACCTCTCGGTGGAAACCTGGTTGCGGTTCGTGATCTGGATGGCGCTCGGCCTGGTGGTCTACTTCGCCTACAGCATGCGGCATTCGGTACTGCGTAACACCCCACCGGAAGCGGCCGTCCAGTCGCCGTCCTCCGGCGGGGTGGCGGAATCCGGTGGTGAGACCGGCGTCCCGGAACAGGGAACTCGGTAGGTTGGCCGGGTGGACCGCCATATGCCGTCGGAGTTTCGCCCGGAGCGCAGCTACAGTCCGGGACGCCTGCGCCGAGTAGAGAACGCTGTGATGACCGCGATGACTCGGGCCGGTGTGGTTCCGCATTCGTATGTGCTCACCACTCGTGGGCGTCGCACCGGCGTGACCCGGCACAATCCCGTCACCGTCGTGGATCTGGACGGTCGCCGTTGGCTGGTAGCCCCGTACGGGGCCGTGGCGTGGGTGCACAACGCCCGCGCCGCGGGGCAGATCACGCTGACCCGCCGGCGCGAGCACCGCGCCTACACGATTCGAGAGGTGGCGGCGGACGAGGCAGGGCCGGTGCTGCGACAGTATGTGCAGATCGCGTCCGCTACCCGCCGCTACTTCCAGGCCGACCGCGATGATCCGGTGGAGCGGTTCACCGCCGAAGCCGATCACCACCCGGTATTCGAACTCACTCCGGCCGAGAACAACCCGCCTACGGCGTAACCGGCCCGAGCTCCGGCGATTCGACCGGTGCGGTACCGATCAGCCGGTCGAACCGGCCTGACGATCGGGATCCGTCGCGGACTCGGCAGCCGCGCGGGCCACGATGATGGCACGGTCCAGCTGCTCGATGATCGCTTGCCAGTCCGCTGGTGTGTTGTTGTCGGTCGCCGCGCGGTGCCGCGGCGCAGGATCGAGCATGTCGCGATGAATACGCAGCAGGGCCCGGGATGCTTCGGCGGTGTGCGCGGCGGCTTGCAGCGCTGCGACCGGGGGCGCGGTGCTGAAGTGCAGTCCGATGATCCGGTCGGCGAGCCGGAACGCTTCGAAATGCGCCTGTTCGCACTGTTCCCGTCGCAGTGCGGGATCGGTGACGGGTTTACCGGGCGCCGCCGCGCGGGCGCGTTCCTCCCGGGCAACCTGGTCCGGCGCGGCGATCAGCGACTGCTGGAGGTCGACACCCATCATGCGGTACAGCAATCCTGCCAGCAGGGCATGTTCGACGCCCTCCGGATCGGTCCCGGACATCCCCGGAATATCCGCTTCCTTTGCGGCGGCGTCGATGTCGGCGGACAGCACCGCGAGGGCGGCCCGCAGTTGCGCAGTCGTAGCCATCGGCAGGAAGGCTACCGGCTAGCAAATGTTTTGCCCATACTCTCGGGGTAATGATTCGCGTCCCGTCGGCGAGCTGTCCGATTCCCGGTAGGTGCGTGCCACCAGCGCCGCGCGCAGATACCAGAGCCCGCTCGGCTGCGCCGGATCCAGACCGGTCAGTTGCCCGATTCGTTTGAGCCGATAGTCGACGGTATTGGTGTGTACCTGTAGCTGACGTGCGGTCCGGCGCCGGGACAGGCCGGTGGCCATGTGCCGGCGCAGCGTCTCCAGCAGATCGGGAAAACCGTCCAGTGGATCGAGCAGCGTGCCCAGCCGGTCCAAACCCGGTCCGGGGCGGGTCAGTTGGTATTCCATCGCCAGATCGGCGAAGCGGTACAGGCCGGGCGGGCTGTCCAGGCGCAGCACCGTGTCGAGCAGTTCGTGCACCCGGTCCGCGGCGGCGGAGATCTCCTCGGTCGCCGCGGTGATCGCGGTGGCGGTCACCGCCACCTGCGCCGCCGCGGACAACTCGGTGATCAGGTCGCCGAGTTGCTCTTCGTCGCACTCGGTCTCCGGGACCAGTACCGTCCCACCGTCGATGCTCAGCAGCGACAACATCCGCCCGTCGCCTCGATCGGCCAGTGCGGTCTGCAGGCGGCGCAGCTTGCGCCGGGCCACGACCTTGCCGTCCACATTCGGATGCGACTCGTCCGGATGGGCCGGAATGCTCATCGCCACCACCACATACGACGGCTCGATCTCGACCCCGCTCACGCGGGCCATGGTCGAGGTGGGGTGTCCGGCCAGCAGGGCCGACACCAGTGTGTGTACCGCGGTGTGGTGCTCGGTCACCGCGGCTTGATGCTCGCGGACATAGGCGAGCGATACCGCCGGGGTGATGGTGTCGAGGATGCGCAACAGCAGTTGCGCCGGATTCTCGGGTCGCAGGTGCGGATCGGTCCGGTTGAGCAGCAGATCGAACGCGAGCCGGAATCCCTCGTGCACCGCGTGATGCACGGTGTCGATCGGAATGCCTTCGCGGGCCCAGTTCGCGGCGGCACGCTGCAAACGAGCGACCTTCTCGTCGGGTTCGCGGCCTTCCAGCATGTCGACGGTCAATTCCAGGCAGACCCGGGTGACGGTGGTGATATCGCCCTGCAGGGCGTCGCCCGGCAGGGTCGAGCACGGCGCCACGTGTTCGGCGAAATGGCCGACCAGTTGCCGCGAGAGTATCCGGACATCGTGACCGGGGCGTCCGTTCATTTGCGCTGCACCTCACTGCCCGGCGACGCGAGCTGGAACCATAGCTGTCGCCGCGCGGGAGTCGCAACCCGCGCGGCTCGAAAGTGCCACGTGCCCAACATGTTCGGTCAGGTCTCCGCAATTCGCCCGGCTGCTGCCGTCGGTGCTGCCCGGTGAGGCACGCCGAGGGCGGCGCGCACCGGTAAGCGCAGCGGTAGCCGGTCCTCGGCGTGGGGTTCCACTGCCGGACGGACGAAGCCGGCGACCTCGTCGAGGCGGAATTGGACCGACATGCGCCGATTGTGGCGGGCCCCACCTGTTCCGGCAAGGGTCCGATTTGTCCCGGACTGCCTGAAGTACCGGTCAGTTGACCTATAGGCGCAGGTTGGTGGCCGCTTTCATGGATGTGGTGTGTCCGGCTGCGGAGGAGGGAACCGGTGCGGTTCAATGAATGTGATCAAGCCCGCTCTGTGCTCCAACCGGCATCACCTCAGCCTCCGAGAGGACAACGAACGTGAGCATGGTTCTTGCCGCACATGATGTGTACACCACCGTGCTGGCTCAGGTCGGCAACCCCACGCCGGAAACCCCGCCGGTCGCCGACAAGCTGATGAAGCTGGTCCGCTACTTCACCTGGTTCGTGCTGCTGTCCGGCGTCATGGCAATCACCTACGGCGGCGGCCGTTTCGCCTGGGAAAAGTGGAGCGGCGGCGGCCTGGAATCGCCGAAGATGATCGCCGGAGCCATGCTCGGCGGCGGCATCGCGACCAGCGCCGGCACCATTATGAACGCCGTCCTCGGCACCTGAGGTGCCGAGGACCGCGGGTGTGGCGTCGTAGCGACACACCCGCGTTTTCGCGTGTGTGGTGAACGAATTCGCCGATCAGCCCTGTGCGAGCATGCCGCGCATCTGTTCGATCTCGGCTTGCTGGGTGGTGCGGATATTCTGTGCCAGCTTCTCGGTATCCGCGTTGGTGCCGTCGGCGATCTCGGTGTCGGCCATATCTATCGCGCCCTGATGATGTTCGATCATCATCTCCAGCCACATGCGGTCGAAGTCGGCGCCGGTCGCGGCCCGCAATGCGTCCATCTGCTGCTGCGTCATCACCCCGTCCATCGGATGATCCATGGCGGCACTGGGGGCAGGCTTACCGAAATCGTGCAGCAGTGCGGCGAATTGCTCCATTTCCGGTGCCTGTGCCTGCTGGATGGCAGCGGCCAGTGTAATCACCTGCTGATTCTGTGACCGGCTGGGCACCAGCTCGGCCATCTCCACCGCCTGTGCGTGATGCGGGTACATCATCGTGAGGAAGGTGACATCGGCATCGTTGAAATCACTGCGGGTCGCGGGCTGCGTCGTGCCGCCATGGTTCATACCCGGCATTTCGGTCGCGGACGAGGTGCTGGGCGGGGGCGGGGTTGACGAGTTGTCGGAATCATCGCTACCGCAACCGGCGAGGGCCAGGGCGGCGGCACCGGCGGTGGCGGCGGCGAGAATTCGGATTCGGGACGTGAACATGGTTGTGCTCCTGGGATCGTGACGAGGTACTGACGGTCGGTTCGCGGCCGCGCGGTGCGCGCGGCCGCGTGGGTGCGTCAGATCCGCAGAATCGCCAGATCGGCCAGGGAGAGCACCGTCCACGGCGGTGGTCGGGTGCGGCGGCGCAGGTGTGAGCGGGTCGCCCGGCCGGCGCCGTGTGTTCGATCGGCACCGAGACGGGCGACGACGATCAATCCCAGCGCCAGAGCGAGCGCGACGAGGATGAACACACAGGTATGCATGCCCCCGTGCGCCGTGCATCCGGCGCACTCGGGATCGAGTGCGAGGTCTGTCACCGCGGGCGGTGTGGAGGCGGGCGCGCTAGCGGTATCGGTGGTCGTGGGGTGCTCGGCGCCCGGCGGTGCGTGTGCCGCGACCGGCTCGTGTGGCGCCGAGGCATGCGCCTGCGGGGAGTCCGCCATGGCGTGCCCGGTGCCGAATACGGCCGAATGCATCACGGCCACGCCCAGTAGTACGGCCAGCACTCCCAGCGCCCGGACGAATCCGGACAGGCGAGGGAGCGGGACCGATGCGGGCACCGGGCCAGTCTACCCATCACCCGATTACCCCTAGGAGGTA
Organism: Nocardia vermiculata NBRC 100427; assembly: GCF_001613265.1. GTDB lineage: Bacteria > Actinomycetota > Actinomycetes > Mycobacteriales > Mycobacteriaceae > Nocardia > Nocardia vermiculata. The sequence goes on along the minus strand of NZ_BDCA01000002.1, from coordinate 197,293 downwards.
TGGGGTGGCGCTACTCGGTGGCGATATCTATGACCAGCCGCACCGGATCTTCCAGCACCGTCACCGAGAACGGGGGCCGGTCGCCGTTCACGCCGATGAACGACTGGGTGGTGCCCTCGTAGACCTGCGAGCCGTAAACACCGGCGATACCGGGTGCACTCGGATTCGTCGCGGGATCGGGACCGCTGTACGGGGTGGTGGCGCTGTCCCACGGATACGCCGAACCCAGGATCTGCACCTCGAGGATGGAATCGCCGGCGATGTCGAGTTGCCGGCCGCTGCCGTCCTGGATCGCGCGGTCGGTGTACTGCACATGCCATCCGGGTGGTCCGCCGGTGCCGTCCATCTGGTACACGATCCGGTCGAACCCGTCGTGGTGGCCGATCCGGATATCGGTCACCGTGAGCCGCGAGTCTCTGGTCGGCTCGGAATTCTGCGGCGAGGTGCCCGTGGGCGGTGCCGGGCTCGGTGTGGTCGTACCGGTCGCGGGCGCCGAGGTCTGCGGCAGTTGGGTCACCGAATCCGAATCGCCGAGGGAACACCCCGCCAGCAGGAGCGTCCCGGCGACCACGGTCGATGCGAGCCTGATGCGCATGAGGCCGATGGTATGCCGTGCGGTGGCCGGGGTCCCGGTGACGACACGGCAACGGTCTAGCACACTGGTGCACATGCTGGAGGTCGACGACGTACTGAGCCGATTGCGGCGGTATCCGGATGTGGAAGCGGTGAACCTCTACGCCGTGGATGCCGCCGACCGCCTCATCCTCGACACTGCTCGAGAGTTGCTGGCTGCCGCCGGTGGCGGCCGGACAACGGTGATCGACGACGGGTACGGTGCTCTCACCCTCGGTGCCGCCGCTGCCCACGACTTGCGCGATATCCGGGTCCATCAGGATCTGCTGACCGGGGAACAGGCCCTCGCCAACAATGCCCGCGCCACCGGCTTGACCGACCGCTACCGTGCGTATCCGCTGGGGCCCGAACTGCTCGAGGGTGCGACCGTGGTCCTGTTGCGGTTGCCGCGCATGCTGGCCGGGCTCGCCGAAATCGCCGAAGCCGTGGCCCGCTATGCCGACCCGTCGGTGACCGTCATCGCCGGCGGCCGCGACAAGTATCTGACCCCGGCGATGAACGAAGTGCTGGCAGAATACTTCCACGACGTGCAGGCCAGCCGTGGTCGGCAGAAATCGCGAACCATCACCGCCACCGGACCGAAGGCCCCCGGAACGCAGCGCTTCCCCGTGCACGAACAGCTCGGCGAACTCGACCTGGAAGTGGTCGCCCACGGGGCCGCGTTCTCCGGTCCCCGCCTCGATATCGGCACCCGTTTCCTGCTCCAGCACTTGAAACGGATGAAACCCGACGCCCGCGACGCCATCGACCTGGGCTGCGGCACCGGCATCCTGGCCGCGGCCCTGGCCAAGGCGCGCCCGAACCTCAGCGTGGTGGGCACCGACCAGTCCGCCGCCGCGGTCGCCTCGGCCCGCGCCACCGCCACCGCCAACGGCGTGAGCGACCGCGTCACCGTGGTGCGCGACGATGTCATGGCCGCGGTCGGCGACCGCAGTACCGACCTGGTGCTGTGCAACCCGCCCTTCCACGTCGGCGCGGCGGTCCACACCGGCTCCGCGATCAAGATGTTCTCCGAGACCGGCCGGGTCCTGCGCCCCGGCGGTGAACTGTGGACCGTCTACAACACCCATCTGAATTATCGCGGTGTGATGGACCGCCTCGTCGGTGCCACCGAAGTTATCGGCCGCAATCGCAAATTCACTGTGACTCGGTCCGTGAGCGGGCGACGGGGTGGTCGGTCAGGGTAGATTGCAGGGAACAGGTCTCATATGTCCGATTTCCTGTCCGGTTCGGGAACTTGCCTCTCGGCTGGAACGTTGGATACTCAGTACGGACACGACGGACGTGACCGCGACTTCGGAAAGGCACGGGAACGGTGCGCACCACAAGCAACCCGATCTTCAAGAATCTGCCGAAACAGAACGGCGGCTACGCGGGATTCGGTTCGGCGGCAGCGGGCGCCGGGCAGTTCGCGCAGTACGGTCAACAGGATCCGTACGGCACCCAGCAGTATCAGCAGCAGGCGCCGGCCACCCGGCCGATGACCATCGACGATGTCGTCACCAAGACCGGCATCACCCTCGGTGTGGTCACCATCGCCGCGATCATCGCCTACGGCTTCACCGCGGCCAACCACGCGTTGGCCCCGCTGTTCGTGATCGTCGGTGGTCTGGTCGGCTTCGCGCTGGTCATGGTCGCCACCTTCGGCCGTAAGCAGGACAACAAAGCCATCGTGCTGAGCTACGCGGCCGCGGAGGGCTTGTTCCTCGGCGCGCTGTCGTTCATGTTCACCAACGTCGAATTCGGCGGTGTCGGCGGCGGTGGCCTGATCGCGCAGGCGGTGCTGGGCACCTTCGGCGTGTTCTTCGGCATGCTCGTCGTCTACAAGACCGGAGCCATCCGGGTCACCCCGCGCTTCACCCGCATGCTGGTCGGCGCCATGATCGGCGTCGTCGTACTGATGCTCGGCAACCTGGTCGCCTCCTTCTTCACCGACGGCGGCTTCGGCCTGCGTGACGGCGGCCCGATCGCCATCATCTTCAGCCTGGTCTGCATCGCCATCGCCGCATTCAGCTTCCTGCTGGACTTCGACGCCGCCGACCAGCTGATCCGCGCCAACGCGCCGGAGAAGGCCGCGTGGGGCGTCGCCCTGGGCCTGACCGTCACCCTGGTCTGGCTGTACCTCGAGATCCTGCGTCTGCTGAGTTACCTGCAGAACGACTAGTTGCTCCTCCGGTGAACGGGGTGGTTGTCCGACCGGACAACCACCCCGTTCCCGTTTCGCTCAGGACCGTTCGGGTCCGCTCTGCCGCCGCCATCGCTCCAGCCAAGCTGTCTCTCGGATCTGGTCCCATGAGAGCGGTCGGACCTCTGGTGGGACGCGAACGCTCCCGGCGAGCGTCAGTAGATCGGTCGTCCTGTCCAGCGCCACGATCTCCCCCTTTCTCGACAGGTGTGATATCGAATTGATCGAGCAGGTCGATGTCGACCATGCTGCTCCTGGGAACCGCATCGGAGAAGGGGAAGGCCGCATTGCCGAGCAAGGATGACTACGACGCCCTGGCCGAGACAGCCTATCTAATGTCGACCCAAGCCAACGCCTCTCGATTGATGCGCAGCCTCGAGGCAACCCACAACGGCGAGTACACCGAGCATTCCCTCGTCGAGTGATCTCAGATCCAGCGTGAGAGTTCTGGGCGGGCCAATTCGCACCATAGGACCGTGCGGCCGGCCGCGGTGTGTTGTCCGGAGTGGACGCTGATTCGTTCGACCTGTGCGCTGACCAGATGTCCGGCGTCGGCGATGATGCCGGCGTTGGCTGGGCAGTCGCGTAGTTCGACGACCAGTCGCCGATGTGACAATGCCCGGAGCCGCAACGTCATGCGGGTCGGGGCGGTCGGTGTGGCCGCTTCGACGGCGGTGACGAACGCGGTGAGCAGTTCCCGCACCGCGTACTCGGTATCGACCAGAACGTCGGCCCACCCCCAGCCGTGCAGGGTATTGCGGACGAACACGGCGGCGACCGTCACCGACGCCGGTTGCACCGACAGGTTCAGCCGCCCGGAGTTCGAGCCCGGCAGGATGTCTGGCGGCGGCAGGCCCCTCGGATTGGCGATATGGGTGCGGATATGGGTGGCGACCTGGGCGAGTTGCGCGGCGAGCAGGACTTTCTCGCCGTCGCTCACCAACGCGGTGGCGGCGTCGAGGGCGCGGCAGTCACAGGCGCCGATGCGACGCAACTGCTCGAGCAGTGTGTGTGCGGAGTTGCTGTCTGTCACCGCTGCCTCCACATTTCCGGACGACGGTGCCGGGCAGGCCCGAAGGGGGATACCGCGTCCCAGTAGTCCTTGCGCACCGCATCCCACAGGTCTTCGTGCTGCGGAAAAAGTTCGCGGGCGGCGGCGAGGTCGGGTGTGTGATGTGGCGCGAAGATGATCTGCCCGGTCGGTGCGCCCGGGATCGGCGTATCCGGATATTGGTATCCGTCGAACAGTTCATCGTGGAGCTGGACGCTGAGAATATGGGCCGATCCGCCGAGTAACCGCCAGTCGGCCGCCTTGCGATTGTCCGGAGTTCTGCTGGTGGCCAGGGTGTTTCGATGCATCGTCACAGCCCTCCGCTCGAACGCCGAGCGCGGGACAGATTGCTGGTCAATGTGTTACGGCCTGCGCGGGTGATCTCGTAGCGTCCCGGCCGCGCACCGGAAGTGATGAGTCCACGCCGGGCGAGTTCGGCGACGGACTGGCGTGTGCGCCACGCGGTAAGACCTGCCGCAAGCCTGATCTGAGTTTCGGTGAGCAGGCCGCCGTAACTCAGCGCCTGCAGCACCCGTTCCTGTGTGATCGAAAGGAGTTCGCGTCTGCGATACCGGATTCTCGCGATCGGCATTCCACACCCCAATGCTCTAGTTCCGACACTGTTCCCAGCAGAGTGAAAGATTGTCACAGTGACAACATCAGTGCAACGGTTTTGGGGGAATGCGACGCGGTATGCTGTGCGCTACGCAGGGTGTGACAATTAGTCACAGTGTCGACCGGGAGGTGTGCACTTGTCGCCAGGCTCGGTGCCGGCCGATGGACAGCGGTTTTCTCCGTGCAGCAGGCGGCTTCATCTTGGTGAGGCTCTGCGTGGGATTCGCCAAGAGCTGGACTTGTCGATCCATCAGGTCGCCAAAGAGGTCGGGATGGATCGCACCCTGCTGACCCGGATCGAGACCGGTCAGCGGCGTGTAACCGCTGACGTCAGCATGAGGGTCGTCGAACACTTAGGCGTGGAACAGCATTCGGTGCGGTGGCAGTGGTTCTATGCGCTCGCGAGAGACGCGAGTCGAGCCGGATGGTGGGAGAGTCGCGCATACAAAGGCTTGTCGCCTCGTCAAGCGCTGCCGGCGGACCTGGAAGCGGGCGCAAGTCGCATTCGCTGGTATGACTTCGCGCTCGTTCCGGGGCTTCTGCAGTCTCCCGCTTACGTGCGAGCACGTCACGACGCTACTGTTACCAACGACCGCACGTTGGACAACCCTGTCGACGTACGCGCCCGAGAGCGGCGCCAACAAGACGCACTGAGTACAGATGGCCCTCGGATCGAAGCGGTCGTCGAAGAGACTGTGGTGCGACGTGTCGTGGTGCCCAAACCTGCGATGGTCGAACAGCTCAGATACCTGCTCGAACTCATCGACAACAACCAGAAGGTCGATATTCGCGTCCTGCCGGTCGGTGGAGAACTCCTCGGTTTGAGGGCTCCGCGGTCACCGATGTCGCTCTACGAGTTCGCGTCTGACGATCCTCCGTTGGCCATCGTCGAGTCGCTTACAGAGGATGTGTTGTTGCGAGACCACACTCAGGTCGCCGACCATGACCGGCTGTGGCAGAAACTGCACGAGATCGCTTTGCCGGTGGAGGAGAGCCGAGAGTTGATCGACCGGAACGCGGATATGCTCGCGAAGGAGTAGTAGGGAAATGAGGACAGCATGACCGGGGATCGGCCGCGTGATGGTTACGTCAAGTCGTCGTTCAGTGAGGGCGGCGGCAACTGCGTGGAGGTTGCCTTCTTCGACAATGGCACCGTTGGTGTTCGGGACAGTAAGGATCGATCGGGGCCTGTCCTGCGGTTCACGCCGACAGAGTGGGATGCCTTCGTGCGGGGGCTCCGCACGACGGTGTAGGGAGTGTCGGTGACGGATTCGGTGACATGCCCCTCGGTGTGCGAGTCCTATTGTGCGGTGCGTGTTCCGAGTAGGAGAACGATGGCAGCCACGGCGGTGAGCATGCCGGTGATGATCGTGCTGACGGCCTGATCGAGTCCGGGGGTGTAGGCGCTGGTGACATTGAGCATCGTGTGCAGCACGATCGCTGCGCTCACACCGTGCCCCGTGCGGTTGTGCAGCGTGACGATGAGTACCCGTGCGGCTACGGTTCCCCAGAACCACCCCACGATCCACCACACCGGATGCCCGGCCTGCAGCAGCGGAATCAGATGCCAGAGCGCCCAGTACCCGCCCAGTCCCAGTCCGGTCGCGAGCTCACCGAACCGCTGCTGCAACGGATCGGTGGCATATGCGGTCCAACCCAACTCCTCGCAGGTGGCCGAGAACGCGAACACCACGCACACTATCGGTGCAGCCACCAGGGACAGCGGTAGCGCAGTGCCGACCTGGCCGGTCCACCGCGCAACGAGGTGCGAGCACACGGCGATCACCGGAATCACCAGGGCCGCGAGTACATACCAGCGCAGCGGGCCGACGGGCCGATCCACCGCCCGCCGCAGGAACGCCACCGCGCCTGCCCGACCTGCCGCTTGCCAGACCATGCCGGCGGCAACTACGACCGGCAGCACGAACATCATGGCGCTGACCGGTAACTGCAGTGCGCCGATCTCCACGGTGTCCGTGACGGAGCCGATGACGAAGAATGGAATCGACAGCGCTGTAACGATACTCAGGAAAAGCAGTGGCCGCCCGCCGGTAGAGCTGCCGCGATTTTCTCGGGCCTTGGCGGGGGAGGCGGCGTCGTCCACTCCGATGATGATCGATCAGTACCTCGTAGAAGGTCAAAAGCTTTGTCCGATGGGGATCGGGCCGTCACGAGCAACGGAGCGAAAAACCAACCTCGAACAAGACGCTGAGGAAGCCAAGATCTGCGGTGTGAACGATGGTTTCAATCCTCAACCGTCAGGGGTGGGTCGAGGGAGATCTCCAGCCCTACCGCACGGCCGCCGCGCCTGCGGGGGCGGCCGAGCAGGGTGGTGATCACGAAGACGCGGAACTTGTTTCCATACTTCGCGGTCATGGCCCGTTTCGCGACACGAAGGTCGGAATCCGGCAGAATCCGTCCCGTGCCGGACTGCCAGCGACCGTGAGGTGTGCCGTCGAAGGCGGCAGGAGCTATCTCGACATGTGGGTTGCGCTGGATCCGGCGGACCTTCCAGGAACGCGCGGGCGTGTAGCCGTACCATCGCCCATCTGATGGAGCGAGCCAGACCGGCGTCGACACCGCCGAACCGTCGGCACGGAAGGTACGCAGCGCGAAGAACTGGTCCCGTCGCGGATCGTCTCTGAAAGCCATGGGTCCCAGTGTTTACCGCCTGAAACGACTCCGCCAACTACGTCGATGACGAAACTCTGAACTACGGCCACCATGCTGTCGGACACCAATCGGTTACAACCACGTAAGACACAGTGTCAGGGGCAACTGACGCAAGCTTGATCCGGACGCCGTCGCCGCCGGAGTGGCCTTGTTCAAGGCTTCGTACTCGGCGATGTCCCCTGTATGCCGCGGAGAACAGGCGTGCCCTCGCCTTCTCCGGAGCCTCCGGCGCAAAAGTTGACACAGAGAGAGTCGCGACGGACGCGCTAGCGCTGCGGCCGAGTGTGCGTGAGTTGCCGTCTCTCCGATAGCATGTCGCTGGGACGCTAATTCTCGAGAACGCCGAAACGGGGGCTGTGGCATGGTCGATCTGCGTGCCGAGGAGGTGTTCGCCGGGTATCGAATCCAGGGCGTTCTCGGTCGGGGCGGGATGGGAACGGTATACCTGGCTCACCACCCGAGACTGCCACGGTTGACTGCGTTGAAGTTGCTCGATCCTGGCTTGTTTGCCGACGCCGAGATTCGGGCGCGGTTCGAACGGGAGGCGGATGTTGTAGCGCGCCTGGACCATCCGAACATTGTCACCGTCCACGATCGGGGTCAGGAGGGGACGTTCTTGTGGATCGCGATGCAGTACGTCGCGGGTGTAGACGCCGCATCCCTAGGGATCGTCGACGCGAACCGGGCGGTGCGGATCATCACAGAAACCGCGGCTGCGCTCGATCACGCTCATCGTCACGGCGTGCTGCACCGAGATGTGAAGCCGGCAAACATTCTGCTGGCGAATGCCTACTCCGGGGAACCGGAACGTGTTCTGCTTGCTGATTTCGGCATCGCGCGGTTACGTGACGATGTCGGAGGGTTGACGCGGACAGGGACATTCACCGCGACCTTGGCATTTGCCGCACCGGAGCAATTGGCAGGTGGGCCGGTTGATCACCATTGTGACCAGTACTCGCTGGCATGCACGCTGTTCGGGTTACTGACTGGTAGTGCCCCGTTCGCAGCGACCAATCCGGTGGCGTTGATCGAGGCAAGTATGCGGCAACCCCCACCTCCGTTGAGCGGGCGACGCCCAGATATTCCCCCTGCAGTCGATGCGGTGCTGAGTCGCGCGCTGGCGAAGCGCCCGGACGACCGATTTGCCAGCTGTAGTGAGTTCGCGGCAGCGGTGAGTGAAGCTTTAGCGACAGTCGGTGCATCAGCGCAGACAATGGTGCCTATCGGCGTATCCCGTCTGCAGCAATCGCCTCTTCCTGCGCCGCCAACCGTGGCACAACAGTGGGCGCCGCCACCCGTATACGGCCAGGGCTACCCGGCACCGCAATCGAACCCGTCGCCGGTTCCCCCCGTCGTGATGAAAAGGATAGTCCGAACCAAGGTCTCTCGACGTCGGTTGTGGATCCTGATCACAGTACCTGCCTTCACTGTCTTTCTGGTGGCGGTAACTGGGGGCATCGTGTACCGCAATTCGCAGCCGACGTACCCTACGGTTTCGAAAAGCCCGGACGACGTGACGTCGGTCTTCCCTTCTGCCTTGTCGGCATCGGTTGATGAATGCACTCCCAAGACCACCGACACCGACAATCAGAACAACGGGCGCATGGATGTCGTAACAGTATCGTGCCAGATCCTGCGGCCCGCGAGCCTCAGTTCGTATCCGGAAAGCTTGTTTGCCGGAATATTGGATGCACGGATTGATAGTGGGCAGTCCCGGGACGTTATGAGCAAGAATAAAGGCTCGACCGATACCGATTACAGGTTCCGGAGTTCGGACAAGTCGGCCGAGATATTTATCAACAACAATACACAGGCAAGCTATCGGAGTGCCCGCACCTTGCTGGTGATCAACTTCGGGTTTCGAAAGACTGTGACTGCTGACCAGTTGAAGGCGTTCCTCAATGCGACGGGACTATTCTGAACTGGGTTGCTTGAACCCGGATCGGGGACAACCTTCAGGTTGGCCGGAATATAGTCGATATTTGACACGTTGCCGGTGATAAGAATGAGATGTATCCCGCTACATTCGTCGACTGCGCTGATTGCGGATGCAGCAATTCCCTCCGTATTATCGGCCGCCGGCCCACACGGTCGCAGTCGGTACCCGGAGTGGCTGGGCTGTCCTGACGGGGCATTCCGAGATGACTGGGTCAAATCGTGTGCCCAGCAGGGCGGGGAGCGCGGAGTATGTCTGGGTTCCTTTGCGTGGTGTCAGCGTGGCCGGTACCGTTCGATTCGAGCTTCAAGGGGGCGGAGAGCCGGTCCGGGCCCCGTTCTGAGCCACGGACCGGCAGGAAAGGGCGCGATGAGCAGCTGGGGGAAACTGGTTCGGGGTGCGGTTCTTGCTGCCGGTGCGGTGGTGCTCGTGGCCGGGTGCAGCTCGGGTGATGCGGAGCCGGAGGCGTCCGGGCCCACGTCCACCTCACCGACGATCGCTCCCGAGGCGCCGACCGCGTTCGATGGGTGCAAGCTGCCGGAGTCGGTGATGCAGTCGGAGGGATTCCTCGACCGGTCGACGCCGACTGATCAGAAGGGGGCCGATGGCATCCGGTGGACGGGGTGCTTGTGGGTTGTCTCCAATGGATACAGTGCGAACTTTGCCACGACGAACATAACTGTGGATATGGTGCGCGCTAACAAAAAATGGGCGGTGTATCAAGAGCTCACTGTCGACGGTCGCCCGGCATTGACTTACCACGACGCTGCGAAGACTGATATGACCACCGATTGTATGATGAATGTGGAGATGAAGGGGGGCAGCATGGAGATCTCCATCGATAACCCCCCTTCGGGGTCGAAAACTGGTGATACTCCAGCATGCGACGTCGCCACCCGTCTTGCTGAACAGTTGGTACCGACCATTCCGGCCGATGCCTAGGTGTGGCGGATTACTTATTAGACAAGTTCGCGGGGAGAACATTTATTATGGCCGATGACACTCAGCCGAAGAAGCCGGGCCCTCTGGCCAGTCTTATTCAGCAGGCGCAAGACGGTAGTCTTACCGTCAGTTTCAGTCAAGATGTAATGGTCAATGCCGATGAGTTTGCATACATCGAGCGAGACTGCCAAGCATTCAAGGATGAGATCCGGCGTCTTCAGGGTATTGCCAAGACAATCTCGGCGCGCGAAAATTGGGGGCTCGGTGAGGAGAATCGTAACCTGACGCTGGCGCAGTCGCTGGTCGGATGGTATCGCGACAAGGCTGGCTCGGAGACAAGCGGTGACACCGTAAATTGCGTGTGGAGCGTTCTCGACCAGCACTACCGAATCGTCGACGACATCCAAACTCTCCACCACCAGATAGCGCAAATGTACGTCCAAACCGACGAAGCCTTCGCCGCCGAATACAACCGGTTGACAGCGGATATGCCGTCGAGTCCGATCGGTAAGGAAATTCTTCCCGGTTCGACTCCGCGTCTCGGGAAGTCTTGGTAATGACCGAAATTCCGAATGAGCCTTCCAAGATCAACGACCACGAAACGTCCGAAGGCTGGGAGCACTGGGAGATTTACAATACCTTCCATCCTCTCGATACGACTCCGGCTCAGGAAGCCAAGGACCTGTACAACCAACTGTCGATAGACTTCGGGCGCGCGGCCGACTTCTTCGCTGCCCGCATCCGCCAATCCAGTTCGGCCGCCTGGCAGGGCCCGGCCGCCGAAGCCTCCCGTCAGGCCGTCGGCGATTACGCTCAGCGTGCACTGGATCTGTCGACCGCGCTCGACAGCCTCCATTCGTCCGTGGCCCGGGCGGTCATGGATATCGCCGACACGAAACTCAATGTGCCCAAGCCAAACAGCGGTGTGGGCTGGAACATCTTCAACCCCGAGGGATGGAGCTTGTTCAACGGCTCGCGTTCCCGGGAGGCGATCGACGAGGCCAAGGACAAAGCCCGGATCGCCATGACGAACCACTACGTCAACCCCTTCGCACAAGCCAACGCCAGCATTCCCGTGCTGCCGGTGCCGGACAGCCCGACCAACCCTGTGAATTCGTGGAACCCGGACCAAGGGCCCGGAGTTCCCGGTGCGATTCCACCCGGTGGGTTGCAACCCGGCGGGATCAGCCCTGGCGGGGATACGCCGAACGGACTCGAAACCCCTGGTACTCCCGACGCCGGCGAGGACACCGAACAGCCTGGAACGCCCGAAGAACAAGGAACCTCGGATTCTCCCCAGGATCCGACAGCCACCAATCCTGCTGCAGCACAGTCGCCCACGGCGCCGACTGCCCTGGACAGCACCGCACCGGCCGGTATGGGCACCACACCGAGTTCGATGGGATCGGGAACATCCGGCGGCCCGTACTCCGGAGGTGGTACCTCCGCAATCCCCGGCGGTGGTCTCGGCAGCCTTCCCGGCGGGGGCCCCGGGAAGAGCGTTCCCGGTCAACCTGGTACGCCGGGCTCTCTCGGTAGTCCGGCGGCAGCTGCCGCCGGGAAGCCGGGTGGGGCCGGTATGCCAGGGATGGGTATGGGCGGTATGGGCGGAGCACGTGGCAAGCAGGACTCCGAAGAGAACACGCACGAGTTGCCGGAGTGGTTGCGTACCATGGAGAACGCCGAAGAACTACTCGGACCCGACGTGCCGACGATCCCGGGCGGTGTCATCGGTAGCAACCCCGAACAGGCGCCACCCAAGTGAGTTCATCGATCGCAGAATGGCATTGGGAACCAGACGACTTCGCGGCACTGTGGTTCTCCGACGCCAACGACCGCTTCCCGCGCCCACTGACCTACACCAGTCGATTCCGGACCGCCGAACCGCTTGCCGCGCACCGCAAAGCGGTGCGCGAAAGCTACGACGCCGACGAAACCGAACTCCTCACCCTCGCCTTCCACACCCTCGAGAAGTCCGAACTCCGCATCGAGATCCACGGCGAGTCCAGCATCCTCGGTAAAGGCCGACCACGCGAATACCGGATCGTCGGCGCCCGGACCTCACATCACGCCGTACTCCTTACTCAGACCGCAGCCGACAATGTCCACGGCGACATCAAATGCCGCCTGTTCGGCACCGAACAGCTCGCGAGCCGCCTGGCCCACATCGTGCCCAAGGCCCCGCCCGGCCGCGCGGGCACCCAAACCTTCCACCGCGACGACCTACGATCCCCCGAACAACGCGGATCCACCCGCAACAGCCCGCAGGAGCGCTTCCGCCGCCTGGTCGGCGGCCCCATCGACGGCGGCGGCTCCGCCTGGCTGCGCACCGGCTACCTCCACAGCCGCCCCGACCCCTGGTACGCCACCGAATGGTTCGACGCCACAGGCGACGGCCGCTACCTCCAACAACGTACCCGCGAACACGTCACCATCCGTCCCGCCGCCACAACCGACCTGGCCGCCTGCTTCACCGGCTGGATCGACCGCGCCCTCCAACGCCTGCGCGAGGAGGCCAAACCCTGGTGACGCGACCGCCCTGCCGGAGCGCCCACGCATTCGGCTCGGCGGCGCGATCACCGAGTGCCTGCATCGTCAGCTCGATAGTTCGTCCGAAGTAAAACTGGTTCAGCGATCACAAGTCAGGGGGATACATGCCGGCAGAATTCACCGTGGTACCAGACGATCTCGATAAGTTCGGTGGAGCCATGGGCGATCTCGCAGGTCAAGCGGGGGCTGCGGTTCAACATGTCACGAAGTGGCTCGAACTGCAGAACGCCGAGACCGGCATCTTCGTGCAGGTCAAGGAAATCGTCGAGCAGATCCAGGAGGATCTGACGGCCAACTACAAGCATCTGCAGACCTTGTCGGACCGTTCGGCTGATGAGCTGGGCAAGGCTGCGCAGCTCTACCGGACCACCGACTACGAGCAGGCTCGCCAACTCGATCAGACCTACCCGGAGCCCGCGCGATGACCCGCCCCGACAGCACGCTGAAAGAACCGCAGGCGAGCGACCCGATGCCGTTCATGGTGTCGTACCTGGCGGGCGGCAATTTCGTTTCGCCCGCCTTCTATGTCTCGGAGCTACTCAAGAAGACTCTGAACCTCGACATATTCGGGTGGGCCAGCCAACATGTCACCGGCGACTGGGAAGGTGTTCAGAAGGCTGCAGAGGCGGCAGCCAACCTCGGTCGCTTCAATGGCGCATACTCCCGATCGATCACCGACAGTTGGCAGCAGACCGCGGGGGCGACGTGGAACGGTCACGCTGCAGGCACGTCTGAAGCGTATTTCAAAAACCTGTCGGCGACACTGGACTTCCAAGTCCGGCCGCTGGAAGAGATTCACCGCCAACTCACCAATATCAGTACCGGAATGCGTGAGCTCGGGCGCCTGGTCGGGGACATTCTGCAAGATCTTGCTGATAAGGCGATAATTCTGGGGATTACGCAAGCGGCTGCGGCGGCCGCTGCAGCGACGGGAGTTGGTGTAGGTGTCGCGGCAGCAGAAGAAGCTGCTGCCGCTGCGATCATCCTGCAGATCATAAAGTTGGCGCAGAAACTGGTCGATTTGGTTTCGAAGGCCTACAAGACTATTTATGGGACCATCGGGCTTTTGAATTCATTGTCGAGCCAGACCAGGCCTGAAAATCTGCCCCCACTGCCTTCTTCTTCGTACGATTTCCCAGGAGCCTGACACGATGGACCGGCCATCCGGACCGATATTCGATATTGCGCACGGCGATGTTGGAATATCTCGTCATCTGAAGAACTCGCTGAGTATTATTCGCGCCGCAACGAAGGATCCGGACGTGCGGCGGCAAATCGACGATGTCCTCGCTGGACGCGCTTCTCTGCGTAGTTTTGGCACCTCGGAGACATTCGCCCAGATCTTCGACAAGGTTCCGGAGGGACAAGTCGACCGGGTTGTGGACATGTCGGACGACGAACGTCGACGACTGGCCGAAGACGGGGAACTGCTATTCGACCGTTTGCGAAAAGACCCCGATAACAGGGCGGATGACGGCACCTACTCGGCAACATTGCAGGAGCAATCGCAGGGTGCCGGCCCCGAAACTGCAACACCAGGATCGGGGACAGTGCAAAGAAACGCCAATGTTGTGCCGGGAACGAGGAAGCCGAATCGCGAGCAAATATTCATCCCGGACGAGCCCGATGAAGATGATCTCTACTTCCAAGAGCGCCGCAATCGCGGATGGCTCGAATGAGGCGAAATTCGCCGTCGCGTGACATGTTCTTGCGAACAAAACTCCGGGAAGATTTTGCATTGGATCCCGACTTTGACTTTGGGAACCCATTCGTCCTACAGTTGGATGAAAATCTACCCGATGTTTGCTTGCGGCACGGGAAATCGGTGAATGGTAATACGGAAGCCGACTTCAGGTTCGTTCGGAGCGAGGATGAGTGGATTCAGGATACCGCCCGCAATGACATGATATTCTTCGGCAGATATCTTCGTAATAGAATGTTCGGTTTGTGGCCGAAAGATGCATATTCTGCCGGGGCTATCTATCGTAGAGCCAGTAAATCGGTGGTTCTCGAAGGGGAATGGCCGTTGTGTACCAGGTGTCACCGAGCGAGCAAGTTGATCACTTTTCTAGGCGACTTCCTGGCGTCATTTGGCATAGTGCCTGCTGCGGCTGTCTTCCTGGTGCTGGGAGACACGGTTCCGGACGTCCTGCTACATCCCATGGCTGCCTTGATGTTTCCCATCTGGTGTCCGTTCGGAATTGTTCTCTCATTCACGATCTATCGCGGATCGGCAACCTATATTCGTTTCGATCCGATCGACGATGCCACCCGAGTGCGAGCCCGGGCCCATCCGAACTTCGTGGCCGCGTTCGAATCTCGTGGAACTGTGCTTTAAGCCCTGGTTGAACGGCCCGGCAAGAGCCGACGTGAATGGTCATGTGGCCGCGCGGCCGGTCCAGCGGCGAGTTCCGGTGAGGTTCGCGGCCGACGAAGGTCGTACTGCGGTACTACGGCTCGGCGCCGAGTCGGCAATCGCACTGGAGTTGCTGCGCCGACTATGCTGTAGCGGGTCGGGCGTTGTACCGGATGGAGGGGCGATGACCATAGATTTCGACGCACTGCTTCCTCAGCTACGCGCTCTGTGCGACAAGTACGACATTGTGGAGCTATCGGTATTCGGCTCGGTGGCCCGTGGCACAGATCGCCCGGACAGCGACGTTGACCTGCTGTACGTCCTGAAACCGGGCAGCGAAATGGGGTTGGAGTTCTTCGGCCTTCGTGACGAACTCGAGCAGCTCCTCGGGCGCCCGGTCGATGTCGTATCCAAGAACGGCCTCAATTGGATCGTCCGGGATCGCGTGCTGGACGACGCGAAGGTGCTCCATGCGGCGTGACGCGGTGTTCCTCGCTGACATCGTCCTCTCCGCGGACAAGGTCGCCGCCTACCTGCAGGGATTGTCACGAGAACACTTCGGCGCCGACGAGTTGCGCCAGGACGCCGTTATCCGCCATCTCTCCCTCATCGGCGAAGCAGCGTCTTCGATTTCCGAGGAAACTCGCGCGCAACGCCCGGACATTCCCTGGCGGCTGGTGCGTGGCATGCGCAACATGCTGATCCATCAGTACTTCGATGTAGACCTGGACATCGTCTACAACACGGCAACAATCAACGTGCCTGTGTTGGCTGAACAAGCAATCGAATTTCTGGACATCCTCGACCCGGAGCTCGGCGAGAAGCTCCGGGGCCGGGACGCACGAGCCGACCACAGCGAATAGATCGGCTCTTTCGATCAACCACTCTTTTCAGGCCGCCAGTGGCTGGACAGTTCCCAGGAATCACACTCCGATCGGCCGTCGTACCGCGTCCGCCACCGCCGCCCCCACAGCCCGCCCCTTCTCCTCGAGACCCGCAAGGGTGAGAGCTTCGGCTTCGTGTAGCACGGTGGTGAATCCTGTTCGTGCCCCGCAGTATCCGAGCACGCCGGTCTCGATTTGGGTGGAGATCGCGGTGTCGTATCCGCGGCGCTGGAAGCTGTCGGCGTCGTCGCCGGCGGGCATGACGAGGTGGATGGTCAGGTGGCCGAGTTTGCGGGCGATGGGGGTGACGTGGTCGTCGAAGGCCCAGCCGTTGATGAAGACGCGGTCGATCCAGCCTTTGAGGAGTGCGGGCATCGACCACCAGTAGACGGGGAAGACGAGGACCAGGTCGTCGATGTCGTTCAGGCGTTGCTGTTCGGCGGCGACGTCTGCCGGGATCGGTCCGTTTCCCTGGTACAGGCGGCGGTCGGCGAGGGTGAAGCGTGGGTCGAACTTTTCGGCGTGCAGGTCGGCCCATCCGGTGTCCACTCCGATGTCGGTGAGTGCCGTGGAGATCGACCGGCCGAGGTGGTGGGTGAGGGATTCGGAGTCGGGGTGGGCGACAACGACAAGGGCGGTCATGACGGATCGGTCCTCTCGACGGGCCAGTACTATGTACTGAAAGTAGGTTACCAAGAGTAAGTTACCACTAGTAGGTTACTTTCGGTATATAGAAGTGAGAGGAAGGCCGAGATGGCTCGGGTGCGGATGGCGCGAGAGGCCCGTTACGAGCAGTTGGTGACGTTGGCGTGGTCGATCGTGCGCCGGGAGGGTGCGGACGCGCTGACGCTGGGGCATCTCGCCGAGATCGCCGAGGTGACGAAACCTGTTGTCTACAGCCATTTTACTTCGCGGTCCGCACTGTTGGTCGCACTGTTCGAGGAGTACGACGCGCGCCAGGCGGTGGCCCTGACCGATGCTCTTGCTGCTGCGGACAGATCGCTCCCGGCCTGTGCCGATGCCATCGCGACGTCATACGTCGACTGTTTCCTCGGTCAGGGGCGCGAGCTCACCGGGGTCGTCGCCGCACTCGAGGGGACGCAGGAGCTCGCCGATTTCAAGCGCCGCTCGGACGAGGCGTACGCGCAGCGCTGCCGAGAGATTCTCGAACCGTTCGTCGCCGAAGGAACGGTTCCGACTCCCGCATTGACGGCGATCTTCGGTGCGGCCGAAGCGCTGTCGGCGGCTGCCGCCATCGGAACCGTGACCCGGGACGAGGCGGACGAGGAACTCACCGCGACGATCGTGTCGACCGTGGAACGCCTCAGCCGCTGACCAGGTAGCGATTCGAGAGTGTCTACTCGTATGCGTGACAGGCGGTTGACCGGTGTTGGCTACATGGTCATACTTATGACTATGAAGCTGGCAGAGGTGAAGGCGACGCTCTCGGAGTTGGTTGGCCGAGTCCGGGACCAGCACGAACGGGTCACTATCACCGTGCATGGTGAGCCCGCGGCGGTCCTGGTCGCGGTCGAGGATCTCGAGTCGCTCGAGGAGACGATCAGCGTGCTGTCCGATCCGGAGACGGTCAGCCGGCTGGTTGCCTCGGATGCCGAGCTGGCCCGCGGCGAGACTGTTACCGCCGATGAATTGGCTACGGCGATGGCCCAGCGCCGTGCTGCGGTCCGCCGTAGCGCATGAGCCAGTACACGCTGGAGACAACCCCGACCGTTCGTCGGATGCTGACCGGGAAGCTGAGTGAATCGGTAGCGGTTGCGGCCTTCGAGTTCATGACAGGCCCTCTGCTCGATAATCCGTACCGTGTCGGCAAGCGGCTGCAACCGCCGCTGGATGACAGGTTCTCGGCACGCCGTGGAACCTATCGGCTGCTATATCGCATCGATGACAAGCGAATGGTCGTCACCGTCGTCGACGTCAACCATCGCCGTGACATCTATCGAACATGACTCTGCTCAGCGGCTGTGGTCGTTTTCCTCCGCCAGTAGGTCTCGCTCGATCTGGCGTTCTACAGCGGCGTCGACGTAGGCCGAGAATCCTCGTGAGCCGACGCGCTCTCTGACCGCGCGAATAGTGCCCGCCCTGAGCGACACGCTCACCCTCGCCGCAGGGCCGGATCCCGGTGGGTCTTCTTCGGTCATGTGAGCCAACTTACGACTTCCAGCGGGAAATGCCGACGCAAATCGGCCGGTCCGCCACCGTGCAGGTGACGAACCGGCCGATAAGTAAAGCGCGTAACTAGCTGAGGCGCTCGATGACCATCGCCATGCCCTGGCCGCCGCCCACGCACATGGTCTCCAGACCGAACTGCTTGTCCCTGGTCTGCAGGTTGTTGATCAGGGTTGCGGTGATGCGGGCGCCGGTCATGCCGAACGGGTGGCCGAGCGCGATGGCGCCGCCGGACACGTTCAGCTTGTCCAGGTCCATGTTCAGCTCGCGGGCCGAACCCAGCACCTGCACGGCGAAGGCCTCGTTGATCTCGTAGAGATCGATGTCGTCGATGGTCTTGCCGGCGATCTTCAGCGCCTTGCGCACCGCCTCGATCGGGCCCAGGCCCATGATCTCCGGCGACAGACCGGACACACCGGTGGACACGATGCGCGCCAGCGGGGTCAGGCCCAGCTCCTTGGCCTTGGTGTCGCTCATGATCACCAGGGCGGCCGCGCCGTCGTTGAGCGGGCAGGCGTTACCGGCGGTGATGGTGCCGTCGGGGCGGAAGACCGGCTTCAGCTGCGAGATCTTCTCGTAGGTGGTGCCGGCGCGCGGGCCGTCGTCGGTGGAGACCACGGTGCCGTCGGGCAGTGTCACCGGGGTGATCTCGCGCTCGAAGAAGCCCGACTTGATGGCTTCCTCGGCACGGTTCTGCGACCGCACGCCCCAGTGATCCTGATCCTCACGCGAGATTCCGGTGTACTGGGCGACGTTCTCGGCGGTCTGGCCCATCGCGATGTAGACGTCGGGCAGGTTCCGGGCCTCACGCGGGTCGGTCCAGACCTCGGAGCCGGCCTCGGTGCGCTTGGCGGTGCGGGCCTCGGCGTCGGCGAACAGGCCGTTGTGGGTGTCGGGCCAGCCGTCGGCGGTGCCCTTCGGGAAGCGCGACACGGTTTCCACACCGGCGGAGATGAACACGTCACCTTCACCGGCCTTGATGGCGTGCAGGGCCATCCGGCTGGTCTGCAGCGACGACGAGCAGTACCGGTTCAGGGTGACGCCCGGCAGGAAGTCGTAGCCCAGCTGGGTGGCCACCGCCTTCGCCATGTTGAAGCCGGCCTCACCGGCGGGCTGGCCGGAGCCGAGCATCAGATCGTCGATATCGGCGGGGTTCAGCGCCGGCACCTTGTCCAGGGCGGCGCGGACCATCTGGGTCGCAAGGTCGTCCGGACGCATGCTCACCAGCGAACCCTTGCCCGCGCGGCCGATGGGGGAGCGGGCGAACGAGACGATGACGGCCTCTGGCATGAGGACTCCTTATTCGGGGCGACCGAAACGGTCGGCGGACCGTTTCGGTGCAGCGGTACAGATCACCCCGAATGTACTGTGCCCTCGCTCCTCACTCCGCTTCGACGTCCTCTCGGTGGGACTCAGCCGACGTCGAAGGCACCGTGGGCAGGGATGTTGAGGTTGTTGGTGCTGACCGTCACCTCGATATGTCCGGGCCCGGTGTTCTGGAAGGCCGCGTACTGGATACTTCCGTAGATGCCGGAGACCACGTTGAGGCGGTACTCGCCCGCGGCGCCGGTGCTCACGTTGCGCCACGACACCGTGGTGTCGACGTTGCACAGCGGTGCGAACGGATACTGGCCGGGGCCGACGCCCTGAATGGCCAGGGCCTGGACGTTGAAGACCGCCCGGCCGGGCCAGGCCGGATCGGTATCGACCCAGGTTCGAATATTTCCACCGCACAATCCGCCCTGGAACACGCTCGGCGTTTGCGGAAATTCGACGGTCTGTGCGTTGGCCGAGGCGGACCCGATTGCGGTCACGGCCCCGACTGTCCCGGCCGCGACGGCGGCAACGCGGGCTGTCTTCGGCATCCTCACGCACCGCATAGTAGTGCAGCCACCCGCGCCGCGCCCGGCATCGCCGACCGCACGTCGCCGTGACCACTCGCAGCCGTCCTCGGCCAATCTGCGACGATGTAGCTATGCGTATCGCGAACCACGTTGTCGACCTGATCGGTAATACTCCGCTTGTTCGGTTGAATTCCGTGGTGGGCCCGAACTCCGGGGTGGTAGCGGCGAAGATCGAATACCTGAATCCGGGCGGTAGCTCGAAGGATCGCATCGCGGTCAAGATGATCGACGCCGCCGAGGAACAGGGTTTGCTGAAGCCCGGTGGCACCATCGTCGAGCCGACCTCCGGTAACACCGGTGTCGGCCTGGCACTGGTCGCGCAGCAGCGCGGCTACAAGTGCATCTTCGTCTGCCCCGACAAGGTCAGCGAGGACAAGCGCAACGTGCTGCGCGCCTACGGTGCCGAAGTGGTGGTCTGCCCGACCGCGGTGGCACCCGAGGATCCCGACAGCTACTACAACGTCTCCGACCGGTTGGCCCGCGACATCCCGGGTGCCTGGAAGCCCGATCAGTACTCGAATCCGGGTGGCCCGGCCAGCCACTACGAGACCACCGGTCCGGAGATCTGGAGCGATACCGACGGCACGATCACCCATTTCGTCGCCGGCGTCGGTACCGGCGGCACCATCACCGGCACCGGCCGCTATCTGAAGGAAGTGTCGGGCGGCAAGGTGAAGGTCATCGGCGCCGATCCCGAGGGGTCTGTGTATTCCGGTGGCACCGGGCGTCCGTATCTGGTCGAGGGGGTGGGCGAGGACTTCTGGCCCTCCGCCTACGACCCGGCCGTGCCGGACGAGATCATCGCGGTCTCCGACGCCGATTCCTTCGATATGACCCGGCGCCTGGCCCGCGAGGAGGGGTTGCTGGTCGGCGGTTCCTGCGGGATGGCCGCGGTGGCCGCGCTGCGGGTGGCCGAGCGCGATCCGGACGCGGTCGTGGTGGTGCTGCTGCCCGACGGTGGCCGCGGCTACCTGTCGAAGATCTTCAACGACAACTGGATGAGCTCCTACGGCTTCCTGCGCTCGCGCCTGGACGGCAGCACCACCGAGCCGACGGTCGCCGATGTGCTGCGCGGCAAGTCGCGCGAACTGCCGGATCTGGTGCACACCCATCCGCAGGAAACGCTGCGCGATGCCATCGAGATCCTAGGTGAATACGGTGTGTCGCAGATGCCCGTGGTGGGCGCCGAACCGCCGGTGATGGCGGGCGAGGTGGCCGGCAGTGTCTCCGAGCGTGATCTGCTGTCGGCGGTGTTCGAGGGGCGCGCCCAGCTGACCGACCCGGTGTCGAAGCATATGAGCCCGTCGCTCCCGCTGATCGGCTCGGGCGAGCCGGTCTCGGCGGCGACGAAGTCGCTGGAGTCCACCGATGCACTGATGGTGGTCGAGGAGGGTAAGCCCGTCGGCGTCATCACCCGCCACGATGTGCTGGGCTTCCTCAACGGTTCGGTGGGCGCCAACCACTGACCCCACCGGCCCGTCACACGGTCCCGAGCCCGCCGATTCGCCTGCGTCGCGATCGGCGGGCTTTGTGTTGATCGCAGGTGGGGTGACCATCGTGCGGCCGTAGTGCTCGAGCACGGTCCGGCAGGCGTCCGGGCCGCGAGGTGCGGGTGTCTCGGCCGGCCGCGGCATGCCGGTCGATTGCCGATTGAGAGGTATCGGCGCTATCCACCCGGTGGTTACCTCTCGTTATGGATCGTTACCGAACAGTTGCCGAAACTGACGGAAAAACGGGCAAATCACCCACCCGAGGTGCGACACGCGTTATTTTTCTGTGATCTACGGCACTTTCTTGCTGAAGGTAGATCCCCAGGTCAGCGCTACGACTTCGGGGTGCGTCCCGGTAAATCACGAGTAGCGGCACCGTCTGTTCATCTTTCGTTGGGTTTACGTTAACCTACCGCAACCATCCTGTGACCTCGTCGGTTGTCAGACAACGAGTTGTACAGCCGGATCCGACGAGCCAGATCGGGTCGCATCGAAACCGAACGACACGGTTTCCGTCATCGAGAAAAGCGAGCAGCACACGAGGTGAGTCCCGCAGGGGCCTGCCCTGGATTCGTGCTGCCTGCGGCAGGCCACCGAGGCCGACAACATCACGAGTAGGGACGCATCGAATGTCGAAGACGACGAGCAGTAGAACCAAGGCGGCCGCACGCACCGCCGGGTCCGCCACTCTGGCCTTTGCCGCCTTTGCTGCTATCACCTCCGCTGGTGGCCACAAGAGCGACGATGTGAAGCCGGTGGCGCTGGCCTCCGAGATCGCCGCGACCGCCGACAAGAACCAGCCCGCCGAGGCCGCACCGGTCGAGGCCGTTGCCGCCGCCGCGCCCGCGCCTGCCCCCGCCCCGGTGGAGGCCATTCCGGCGCCGATGCCCGCACCCGAACCGGTGCAGCCCCCGCCGCCGCCGGTCTATCCGGACAACCTCGACGGCTGGATCCACAACGCGCTCGACATCATGTCCGCGAACGGTATCCCCGGCAGCTACGACGGCATTCTCCGCAACGTCCTGCGGGAGTCCTCGGGCAACCCGCAGGCGATCAACCTCTACGACATCAACGCCATGAACGGCATCCCGTCCAAGGGCCTGCTGCAGGTCATCCCGCCGACCTTCGAGGCGTACCACGTCGACGGCACCTCCTGGGACATCTGGGATCCGGTTGCCAACATCGTTGCCGCGTGCAACTACGCCGCCCACCGCTACGGCTCGATGGACAACGTCGACTCCGCGTACTGACTCGTGCTCCGGTCGGTGTCACTGCCTGCTGTGCGGATCGCGTCACGCCTCGCCGCCCGGCCGATGGCACGCCGGGTCGCATGGCCCGCGTCACATCGGGCCGCCGCCGGGGGTTCCCGGTTCCGGTCGCCGAACAGCGCGGATCTAGGCTGGTCGGCATGACCGACGATCAGCTGGGGTTCTCCACGCGAGCCGTGCACGCCGGGTTCGATCCCGACCCGCAGACCGGTGCGGTGAACGTTCCGATCTACGCGAGCTCGACCTTCGCCCAGGACGGCGTGGGCGGGATGCGAGGCGGCTACGAGTACGCCCGCACCGGTAACCCGACCCGCACCGCGCTGGAGGCCAATCTGGCCGCGCTGGAATCGGGACGCTACGGGCGTGCCTTCTCCTCGGGTATGGCGGCCACCGACTGTGTGCTGCGCGCGAACCTTCGTCCGGGCGATCATCTGGTGATTCCGGACGATGCCTACGGCGGCACGTTCCGATTGATCGACAAGGTGTTCACGCAGTGGGGTATCGAATACTCCGTGGCGCCGGTCTCGGACCCGGACGCGGTGCGTAATGCCCTGCGGCCCAACACCAAGCTGGTGTGGCTGGAGACGCCGACCAACCCGCTGCTCAACATCGGTGATATCGCCACACTGGCCGATATCGCACACGAGGGCAACGCGAAACTGGTGGTGGACAACACCTTCGCGTCGCCGTACCTGCAGCAGCCGCTGCTGCTCGGCGCCGATATGGTGCTGCATTCGACCACCAAATACCTGGGCGGTCACTCCGACGTGGTCGGCGGCGCGGTGATCACGAACGATCCCGAACTCGACGCCGCGTTCGCGTTCCTGCAGAACGGCGCCGGCGCGGTGCCCGGCCCCACCGACGCGTTCCTCACCATGCGTGGCATCAAAACCCTGGCGCTGCGGATGGATCGGCACTGCGACAACGCCGAGACCCTGGCCGCCTTCTTCGCCGATCATCCGGCGATCTCCAAGGTCATCTACCCGGGTCTGGTCGACCATCCCGGCAATCCGGTCGCGGTCAAGCAGATGCGCCGTTTCGGCGGCATGATCTCGGTGCGGCTGGCCGGCGGTAAGCAGGCGGCGCTCGACTTCTGCGCGAAGACCAAGATCTTCACCCTGGCCGAATCACTGGGCGGAGTGGAATCGCTGATCGAACACCCCGGCGCCATGACCCATGCCTCGACCGCGGGCTCCGCCCTCGAGGTACCTGCCGATCTGGTGCGACTGTCGGTCGGTATCGAAGACGTCGGTGATCTGCTCGCCGACGTCGAGCGTGCTCTCGGATAGCAGGATCGGACATACGACGAAGGGCCGTACCGGAATCGGTACGGCCCTTCGTCGTATGGTTTCGCGCTCGGCGGGGCTGCTGCACACCCCGCCGGGATCCGATCAGCTGTGGTACGGCTCCGCGCTGACCAGGGTTACCTTCATCATGTTGCCGTTGGGCAACCGGTATTCGCGGGTCTCGCCGACCTTGGCGTCGATGAGCGCGCCGCCGAGCGGTGAACTCGGCGAGTAGGTCTCCAGGTCGGTGCCGCGCAGGCCCTCTTCGCGAGTGGCGATCAGGAAGGTCTCGGTGTCGGTCTCGTCGCCGTCGTAGTAGACCTTGACCACCGAACCCGGCAGTGCGACGCCGGACTTGGTGGGCGCGACGCCGACCTTGGCATTGTTGAGCAGTTCCTGAAGCTGCCGGATGCGGGCCTCCTGCTGGCCCTGCTCCTCGCGTGCGGCGTGGTAGCCGCCGTTCTCCTTCAGGTCGCCTTCTTCGCGGCGTTCGTTGATCTCGGCCGCGATGACCGGACGATTGGCAATGAGCGCGTCGAGTTCGCCCTTGAGCCTCTCATGCGACTCCGGTGTGAGCCAGGTCACTTGCGTCTCAGTCATCTCGATCACTCCCTAGTAGTTGTTCCCGGCGTACCGGGGTCCGTGATACCCGTCACGCATGCGCGAGCGCCCGCGCACAGCAACAGTCGACGGCTAGAGCGATCCGGGGGGATGTTTCTCGACCCCGACGGTGCCGCGGGCATTGTGTGCCCGGGAACCGGCAGCGCTGGCCGTCAATGCAGCAAACACGGCTCCGAGCGTCCGGAACCGTGTCCGCGCCATTCTAGCACGAATCGGAAATATGCTGGTAGAAGCCGTAATTTTCCGGCGAGATCAGCCGGCCTTTAGATAATCGGGCACCTTGCCGCTGCACCCGTAAATGCTGCCGTTGCCCGCTCGCGCGGTGGTGCGCAAGGTGGTGGTCAGTTCGACGGTACCGCTGTCGGATGCCGGGATCAGGACTTCGCGCCGGCCGACCTCGTTCGTGTCGGCGTCCATGGCGCGCACCACACACACCACCGGCTGATCCGGGTGCTCCCGGGTCACTTTGAACTGGATCGTCATGGTCGAATCGTCGATCACGTCGTAGCCGATCCGATCGGGCTGGATATCCTGGGGTCCGTACTGCCGATACAGAACGAAGGCGATGATCGCGCCGATGACCAGTCCGACACCCAGCACGATCACGATCGTGCGCCGGCTGCGCGTCGGCTTGGTGCCGTAACGATTCGACACCCGGTCGGTGGCCGCTGCCGCCCCGGTAGCGGCGTCGGCAGTACGACCATCCGAATCGGACCGGTCGGACTGCGGTGCCGCCTCGCTCATGTGTGGTCGCTCCCATGGCTCGATCAGGGGGTAGGTCGGAACAAAAGACCGTCGGATGGAACTATAGGTAATGCAGTTCGGACACCCGCGTGCCACCGGCACAGCGGACCACTATGAGGTGAAACGGTGAGCAACGAGGTGAACGAGAAGTGAGCGGCAGCTTCGATCGGCCGCTGCGCCTCATGGCAGTCCACGCCCACCCCGACGACGAGTCGAGCAAGGGCGCCGCCACCACCGCGAAATACGCCGCGGAGGGCAACGACGTCATGGTCGTCAGCCTGACCGGCGGTGAGCGCGGATCCATTCTCAACCCGGCCATGGATGTGCCGGGGATTCTCGATCGCATCGAGGACGTCCGCCGCGAGGAGATGGCCGCCGCGGCCAAGGCGCTCGGCGTGCAGCATCGCTGGCTCGGATTCGTCGACTCCGGGTTGCCCGAGGGCGACCCGCTGCCGCCGCTACCGGAGGGCAGCTTCGCCACCGTCGAGCTCGAAGAGGCCACCGAGGCCCTGGTCCGGCTGGTGCGCGAGTTCCGCCCGCACGTGATGACCACCTACGACGAGAACGGTGGCTACCCGCATCCCGACCACATCATGTGCCACAAGGTCTCGATGGCGGCATTCGAGGCGGCCGGTGACCCGCAGCGCTACCCCGACGCGGGCGAACCGTGGACCCCGCTGAAGCTGTACTACAACCACGGCTTCAGCCTGCAGCGGGTGGAGACCTTCGCCGAGGAGTACAGCCGGACCGGTGAACCCTTCCCGATGCAGGACTGGATGGAGAACATCCGCCGCCGCGTCGCCGAACACGGCGATGTGATGTCACGGGTGACCACCCAGATCGACTGCGGCAAATACTTCCCCCAGCGCGACGAGGCGTTGCGCGCACACGCCACCCAGATCGACCCCAACGGCATGTTCTTCGCCATCCCGCTGGAGATGCAGCAGCGGTTGTGGCCGACCGAGGAGTTCGAACTGGCCAAAACGCGGGTACGCACCGCGATTCCGGAGACCGACCTGTTCGCCGGAGTACTCGAGGCCGCCGAAGTTCAGGACGTGACCCGATGATGTCTGCTCTGCTCGCGCACACCGCGCTACTGGCCCAGAACACCACCACCAATCCGACCGGACCGGAATTCGGCAAGGCCTCGCCGATCGGCTTGGTCATCGTGCTGGTGCTGCTGGCCGGCACCGTGCTGCTGGTCCGGTCGATGAACAAGCACATCAAGAAATTGCCCGCGGATTTCTCGCGCGAGCACCCGGAGCCGGATCAGGAAGCCGACGACGGCACCGAACACGGAGTGGCGTCCGGCGAGGGCACGCCGGACCAGGACGCCCAGACCGGAACGGAATCCACAGCTCACGGCGACGAGAAGTCCACCGGCGACACCGGCACCGGTCGGATCGGGAACGGTGCGGCGCACCCGCCGGCGGGCGGAAAGTCCTGACACCGGCCTGAGATTTGCCGCGCCGGAACCGCCACGCCACCAGGAGTGCGGGTGCACGCGGTTCCCGAATTTTGCGGGCCGGACTGGGTACCTTGTCGAGAGTGACCACTTCGAAAGATCTCTTCGCGGTGCTCTGCGCGGTCGTTGTCGGATGCGTCGCCTCGATAGTGACGTCGGCCTCGGCAGTGGCCGCGCCGGCGGCGCATGTGGTGCAGAACCAGCCGCTGGGCCCGGCGGCGCTCCGGATGGACGTGTACTCGCCGTCGATGGATCGGGTGATCACCAACCGTGTGATTCGCGCGCCCGGCGGCGGTCCGGCCCCCACGCTCTATCTGCTCACCGGCATCGGTGGCGGGGTGGACAACATCTCCTGGTGGGACGACACGGATGTGCGAGCGTTCTTCGCCGACAAGAACGTCAACGTGGTGATGCCGGTCGGTGGCGCCTACAGCATGTACACCGATTGGCAGTCCGACGACCCCGCCATGGGACGTAACCGCTGGCAGACCTACCTCACCCAGGAACTGCCCGGGGTCGTCGACGCGGAACTGGGCACCACCGGACGCAATGCCATCGCCGGAGTGTCGATGAGCGGTGCATCGGCCGTCGACCTCGCGATCCAGGCTCCGCAGCGCTACGGCGCGGTCGCTTCCTACAGCGGATGCCCGTGGGCGTCGGATCCGACCGGGATCGCCATGATCAGTGCTCAGGTGATTCGCGGAGGCGGCAATCCGGGCAATATGTGGGGCCCGCCGGGCTTCGGCTCCTGGCCCGCGCACGACGCCTTCGCGCGGGCGGGTGCGCTCGCCGGTAAGGCGATCTACCTGTCGGCCGCCTCGGGGATCCCGGGGAAGATCGACCGCGGCCTGCCGTTCCCGCCGGTCGAGGCGCTGGCCGACGTGTGCACGAGTGCCTTTGCGGGCAGGCTGGGACAACTCGGAATTCCGGCGCAGTATGTGAGCCGGCCGGAGGGATCACACACCTGGGGGCTGTTCGAACAGGACCTGCACGATTCTTGGCCGACCCTGGCCCGCGGAATCGGCGCCTAGCGGATTCTCAGACCGCCATCGGCCGGAACCGGCGGTGGCAGATATCGCAGTCACAATCGAAGTAGCCCATCCCCGCATTACCGTGCGCACCGCGCCGCGCGGCCTCTTCGAGGTCCAGATACCAGGGCCGCCGCCGAACCGATGCCGGACGCCTTCGCGCAGTCTCGCTCATCTGTTCCAGGTACCCGTTTCGCCCGGTTCCTACTATCACGTTTTCGCCGCGATGTGCTGTCTCGGCCAGGTGTGTCAGGCTGGGACGTATGAATCGACTGGGTGAGGCCACCTCGCCTTATCTGCGCCAGCATGCGGACAATCCGGTGCACTGGCAGCAGTGGGGCGAGGCGGCGGTGGCCGAGGCTGCCGAGCGGGACGTTCCGATTCTGCTGTCGGTGGGGTACGCCTCGTGCCATTGGTGTCATGTGATGGCACACGAATCGTTCGAGGATCAGGCCACCGCCGAGGTGATGAACGCGAACTTCGTCTGCGTGAAGGTGGATCGGGAGGAACGGCCCGATATCGACGCCGTGTACATGTCCGCCACCCTCGCCATGACCGGCCAGGGCGGATGGCCGATGACCTGCTTCCTGACCCCCGCCGGGGAACCGTTCTACTGCGGCACCTACTACCCGAAGACGCCGCGGGGCGGGATGCCCTCGTTCACCCAGTTGCTGACCGCGGTCACCGATACCTGGGTGAATCGGCGGACCGAGGTGGACCAGGCGGCCGGGCAGGTGGCGCAGGCAATGCGCGAACAAGGTGCGAGCCTGCCCGACAGTGAGATCGGCGTGAGCCCGGAACTGCTCGCCCACGCGGTGGCCACGGTGCTGCGCGATGTGGACTCGCAGCATGCGGGATTCGGTGGGGCACCGAAGTTTCCGCCGTCGGCCCTGCTGGAAGGGCTGTTGCGGCATCACGAGCGCACCGGTGAACCGGCTGCGCGGCAGGTGGTTTCGCTGACCTGTGCGGCGATGGCGCGCGGCGGTATCTACGATCAACTGCGCGGCGGCTTCGCTCGCTACTCGGTCGATGCCGCCTGGGTGGTGCCGCACTTCGAGAAGATGCTCTACGACAATGCCCAGTTGCTGCGCGTGTACGCGCATCTGGCCCGGCTGGACGGCCGCGACGGCGGTGATGGGCTGTCGCAGCGCGTCACCACGGAAACCGCGAGCTTTCTGCTGACCGATCTGCTGACCGCGGAGGGCGCTTTCGCCTCGGCATTCGACGCCGACACCCACCTCGAACCCGGCGTACCGGGTGTGGAAGGTGCCACGTACGTGTGGACTCCGCAGCAGCTCGTCGAGGCTCTCGGGGCGGCGGACGGGGAATGGGCCGCTTCGGTTTTCGGTGTCACCACCATGGGTACCTTCGAGCACGGCACCTCGGTCCTGACCCGCTACACCGACCCCGGTGCCGCATCCGGCGACGACCCCGGCGATGCGGCACGATTCGACGACATCCGGCGGCGACTGCGCGAGGTGCGCGATCGCCGACCCCAGCCCGAGCGCGACGACAAGGTCGTGACGGCCTGGAACGGGATGGCGATCACTGCGCTGGCGGAGGCGGGTGCGGCGGGTGGCCGCTCGGAGTGGGTGGAGGGCGCTGCCCGCTGTGCGCGCTATCTGCTGGATCGGCACCTGGTAGCCGGCCGCCTGGTGCGCGCCTCGCTCGGTGGGGTCGCCGGAACGGCCCCCGCAGTGCTCGAGGATTACGCGTGGTTGTCCACGGGCCTGCTCGCCCTGCATCAGGCCACCGGCGAACTGTCGTGGCTGGAACAGGCACAGGCGCTGATCGATATCGCGATCACGCATTTCGACGATCCCGCGCATCCGGGCAGCTGGTTCGACACCGCGGCCGATGCCGAGACATTGGTGGCCCGGCCACGCGACCCGCTCGACGGTGCGACCCCGGCCGGTGCGTCGGCCTTCGCGGAATCCCTGCTCACGGCCTCCGCGCTGAGCGATCCCGACCGTGCCGTGCGCTACCGCGCCCTGGCCGACGCGACCCTCGACGCGGGCACGGTGGTGCTGGCGCGGGCAGCTCGCTCCGGCGGTCACTGGTTGAGTGTGGCCGAGGCGGCGCTGGCCGGGCCGATCCAAGTAGCGATCTCCCGTGCCACGGACACCGATTCCGGGGCGGTCGCCGAGTTGCTGGGCACGGCTCGTACCTACGCGCCGGGTGGAGCCGTGATCGTTGCGGGACAGCGTGATTCGGCGCCGTTACTCGCCGACCGGCCCGCGTCCGCCGCGGGACCCGCCGCCTACATCTGCCGCGGCGCGGTCTGCGACCTTCCGGTCTCGGACCCCGAACAGGTACGCGCCGGGTTGGCTGCCGGCTGACGCCGCGTGCGCGGCACGCTCAGACTTCGGCCGCGGGTTCCGCTTTCCGGGGCTCCACCGCGCCGGTGGGTTTGCGGTCGGTCCAGCACGCGGTCGCCTCCTTGCGGCCGCGGAGCTGGATCGTCTCGTAGAGCGTCCAGCGGGATCGTTCGGAGTCGGTCGCGGCGTCGATCACCGCCTGGCTGGCCAGGATGCGCCGCGGTACCTCCTTGGCCTCGGTGGTGAGCCGGGACGCCTCGTTGACCGCGTCGCCGATCACGGTGAATTCCAGGCGGGTATCGCTGCCCACATCGCCGGCGAACACCGAGCCGCGCGCCACCCCGATACCGATGTCGAACTCGCCGCCGAGCGCTACCTCGTCGCGGATGCGCCGGGCCGCGCGCAGGGCGGGGGTCGCATTGTCACCCAGCGCTATCGGCGCGCCGAAAATACACAGCGCGGCATCGCCCTCGAATTTGTTGACCAGCCCACCGTTGTCCTCGGTCGCCGAGACGACGACCGCCAGCAGCCGGTTCAGCTGGTCGACGAATTCGCGTGGCGCGAGTTCGGTCGCCATCTCCACCGAGCCGGTCACATCCACGAACAGCGCGGTCACCACCCGAACATCGCCGGTCAGGTCGACCCCGCGGGCGAGCGCGCGTTCGGCGACCTCGTTGCCGACGTGGCGGCCGAACACGTCGCGCATACGCTCACGCTCGGACAGGTTCTCCGCGAGTTCGTTCACCGACAGCTCCAGCCGGCCGATCTCGCTGGCACTGGTGATCGGCACCCGGGCCGACAGTTCACCGCGCGCGATCCGGTCCAGCGCCCGGCGCAGCGCGTGCAGCGGGGCGGCGACCGAGCGCGCCAGGGTGGCGGTGGTGAGCGCCCCGACCAGAAGTCCGACCAGCGACATGTATAGCGCGGTGCGGACGCGGTCGGAGGCGTCGGCCACCGGATCACCGAGCACGGTGATCAACATGAGCAGCGGCATCGCACCCGCGACGGCCCAGGAGATCACCAGCCGGTTCAGCACGGTCGAGCTCCAGTGCGAGGTGCCGCCGAGTATCCGCGCGACCACGGGGATCGTCGGCCGGATGAGGCGGTCCACGACTAGGAAGGTGAATCCTGCCGATTCGAGCCCGCCCAGGAAGAACATCGCCCCGATGGCCCACAGTGCCCGGGTGGGCACCACCTGTGCGAACAGTGCCGTGGCGATGAACACACCGGGTATCCAGATCGCCAGCGCGCGGGCGGTGATCGCGACCGGCAGTTTCAGTATTCGCTCGGCCTCGGGCCGGGTGGGCTGGCGCGTCTGGTCGATCCAGTTGAAGTAGAAGGTCCGGTCCCGTACCGCGAGCAGGATGCCGACGAAGGCGCCGATGATCGGGTAGATGGCGGTCTGCGCGACGGCACGCACCCATTCGTCCCCGAGCCGGCCGAGGAATCCGCTCAACCACAGTTCGACGACGATGACGCCGAGGCCACCGAGGTTGCACACCATCACCACTGTCGAGAGGCCCCAGCGTGCACGGAGGGCCCAGAGCACGAGTCGACTGGTCATAGCCCCTGGAAGTGGTCTGTCGGAATTACCGGTTTCGGACGTTCAGCACGAACGAGCATAGATCCCCCGGGTGGTGCCGCGGCGAGTTACCGGTGATCTTGTCTTACGACGATACGACGAGCCAGATCGCGGCGTAATGGCACATCGCCGCGAGAACGGTTGCCGCATGGAAGAATTCGTGGTGACCGAAGACCTCCGGCCACGGATTCGGCCATTTGGTGGCGTACAGCACAGCGCCCACGCTGTAGGCGATACCACCGATCAGCAGCAGCACCATGGGGGCGATTCCGACATTGTGGGTCAGCGGCGCCGCGACCGGGACGATGGCCCAGCCCAGCAGCAGATACAGCGGTACCCCGACCCAGCGCGGTGCGGTCGGCCACAGCAGTTTCAAGGCCACGCCGGCGATCGCGCCACACCAGACCACGACGAGCAGCACGAGTCCGGTGCGTCCGCCGAGGCCGAGCAGGGCGAACGGCGTGTAACTACCGGCGATGAACAGGAAGATCATCGAATGGTCGGCGCGCTTCATATGGGTGCGGGCACGGTCGGTGCTCCAGGTCACCCGGTGGTAGACCGCGCTCACGCCGAACAGGCCGCACACCGTGAGCCCGTAGACGAGGGTGGACCAGGCGGCCGTGGCGGAGACCGTGGCCGCGAATGCGACGAGTGCCGCGACGGCGACGGCGGCGATCCCCACGGCATAGGTGTGGATCCAGCCCCGCATCCGCGGTTTGACGGCCAGCGTGCGCAAGCCCTCCCGGGCCAGATCCTCGAGGGCCGACCCGCGCGGGGCGGCGTGGGATCCGGCCGGGCCACCGGCGCCCGCCTCGGCATTTGCCGAGCTCATCGAATCCGGCACTAGTTACCTCCTGAGTAACCTACGGTTCCGTAGGTTAGGTTGTCAGCCACTGTACCGGCAGTAGGCTCCGCGCGTCGCGGGCCGGAGAGATATGGTCGATCGCAGTCGAGGTACTGATTCGTGGTGGGCGCTGCCATGGCTCGAGCAGCGCGCGAGAGGTGGATAAGGTTGGCAGCCGTGAAGCTTGCTGGTCGGGTGCTCGGCAGGAAGGTACGCGGCCTGCCGTATCGCATCTACGAGGCGCAGCTGTCGAAACAGCTGGCAGGCAAACGGCATCCGCGTCATGTCGCGGTCGTCTGCGACGGGAATCGCCGGTGGGCGCGGGAGAACGGCTTCACCGATGTCACGCACGGGCATCGGGTCGGCGCGCTCAAGATCGCCGAACTGGTCGGCTGGTGCCAGGCCGAGGGCATCGAGATGGTGACGGTGTACCTGCTGTCGAACGAGAATCTCAACCGCACCGCCGACGAACTGGAAACCCTGTTCGAGGTGATCACCGATGTGGTCGAGGAGTTGGCTGCCCCGGAGAACAACTGGGGGGTGCGCATCGTGGGGTCGTTGCAGAGCCTGCCCGAGGACGTCGCGGCCCGCATGCAGTCCGCGGCCGACGGGACGCAGGGGCGAGCGGGCGGCATTCATGTGAACGTCGCGGTCGGTTACGGCGGCCGCCAGGAGATCGCCGACGCGGTGCAGTCGCTGGTGCGCCAGGAGATCGCGGCCGGTGAGACCGGTGAGGATCTGGTGCAGTCACTCACCGTGAACGCGATAGGGCAGCATCTGTACACCTCCGGGCAGCCCGATCCCGATCTGGTGATCCGCACCTCCGGCGAGCAGCGGTTGTCGGGTTTCCTGCTGTGGCAGAGCGCCTATTCGGAGATCTGGTTCACCGAGGCGTACTGGCCGGAGTTCCGCCGGGTGGACTTCCTACGCGCCCTGCGTGACTACGCCGCACGGCACCGCCGCTACGGAGTCTGACCGGCACCGCCGTTGCGGCCCGGATCACAGCTTGCGCAGCCGGATCCGGTTGATGCTGTGGTCGGAGTCCTTGCGCAGCACCAGTGTCGCGCGCGGCCGCGTGGGCAGGATGTTCTCCACCAGGTTCGGGCGGTTGGTGGCGTTCCAGATGTCCTGAGCGGCGGTGGTGGCCTCGGTATCGGAGAACTCGGCGTAGTGGTGGAAATGCGATCGCGGATCGGCGAAGGCCGTCTTGCGCAGGGAGAGAAAACGATCGACGTACCAGCGCTCGATGTTCTCGATCCGGGCGTCGACGTAGATCGAGAAGTCGAACAGGTCCGACACCATCAGCCGCGGCCCGGTCTGCAGCACATTGAGGCCCTCCATGATGAGGATGTCGGGCTGGCGCACACAGTGGAACTGATCGGGCAGGATGTCGTAGGCGATGTGGGAGTACATCGGCGCACAGGCCTCCGCGGCACCGGATTTGACCTCGGTGACGAAGCGCAACAGCTTGCGCCGGTTGTAGCTCTCCGGGAACCCTTTGCGATGCATGATCCCGCGCCGGGTCAGTTCCGCGGTGGGATAGAGGAATCCGTCGGTCGTGACCAGATCGACCCGTGGGTGGTGATCCCAGCGCGCGAGCAGCGCCTGCAGTACTCGGGCCGTGGTCGATTTCCCGACGGCCACACTGCCGGCGATACCGATGACGAACGGCACCTGGTTGTCGGGGTGGGTCTCCCCGAGGAAGGTCGCGGTCGCGGCGAACAGGCGCTGCCGCGCCGCGACCTGCAGGTGGATCAGCCGGGCCAGTGGGAGATACACCTCGGCGACCTCGTCGAGGTCGATCTGCTCGCCGAGACCACGCAGGCCGACCAGCTCTTCCTCGGTGAGGGCCAGCGGTGTCGACTTCCGCAGGGTGCGCCACTGGTTGCGATCGAATTCGACATAAGGACTCGGTTCGCTCATCCGGCCCACCTACTCACGCTCCCGGTCCGGTCGGCCCGATATGCCCGATGAATTCTCACGGATGCCGTGCCCGGCGCGGTGAGATCCGCTCGACAGTCCTCGCATAGGCGAATTCTCCTCGGACGGGTCGGCGCGCCGAACACGGGGTGTTATTACTCGCCGGTAACCCTGCGTGACATTTCTCTCCGCGTGCGCGGCAGCAGCTATCGTCGGATGTCATGCAAGCGCATCCGCTCGTCACCGAATATCTGCGCCTGGGACTGGCGTTCGATCGCCTCGAGCCCGGTTTCGTCGACGCCTACACCGGCGACCCGACGCTCCGGCAGGCGGTCGAGTCCGCGCCGGCGCCGCAGCCGCGCGAGCTCGCCACCCGGGCGGCCGCACTGCTGGGGGAACTGCCGGAGGCCGGGCTCGGTGCACAGCGCACCGAATTCATCGCCGCGCATCTGCGCGCACTCGAATGTTCGGGACGGAAATTCGCCGGCGACGACATCTCGTTCGTCGACGAGGTCCGGGCATACTTCGACGTCGATATCGAACTCGGCGACGTCGAGGACTATCACGACGCGCACCGGCAGCTGGACGAGGTGCTCGCGGGGGAGGGGACGCTGCTCGACCGGATGACCGCTCATCGCCGCGCAGACGAGATCGCACCGGAACGATTGACCGACTGTGTGAACGCCTTTTCCGGAGCATTGCGTGAACTGGTGCGCGAACGGTATCCGCTACCGGATCACGAGCGCGTCGAATACGAGATCGTCGGTGACAAGCCGTGGTCGGGTTTCAACTACTACCTGGGCAATTACCGGTCCCGGGTGGCGATCAACTCCGACCTGAAACAACATATGGCGCAATTGCCCGCCTTGATCGCACACGAGGCGTATCCGGGACACCACACCGAGCACTGCCGGAAGGAGGCCGGGCTGGTCGCCGCAGGCCAGGACGAACAGACCCTGTTCGTCGTGAACACTCCGCAATGCCTGATGGCGGAGGGCCTGGCCGATCTGGCCCTGAAGTCGATCGTGGGCCCCGATTGGGGAGTCTGGGCGCAGGAAATCTACGCCGATCTGGGGCTGCGCTTCGACGGACAACGTGCTCAACAGCTTTCGTCCGCGTCCGGCAAACTGCTGGGGGTGCGCCAGGATGCGGCGCTGCTGCTGCACGACCGTCGGCGTGATGCCGACGAGGTCGCCGCCTTTCTGCAGCGTTGGAGCCTGACCACACCCGAGCGTGCCCGGCAGTCGTTGCGATTTCTGTCCTCGCCGCTGTGGCGGGCCTACATCAGCACCTATGTGGAGGGATACCGGTTGCTCGGCGGCTGGCTCGATCGAGCGGCGGACGCCGGCGAACGGGTGGCCCGCTTCGGCCGGCTGCTCGACGAACCGCTGACACCGGCCGCGGTGCGACGGATGTGAACGCCGGTCACATCGGCATCATGCAGGGCCCGCCGGAGGACAGGCTGCACACGATGTTGTGCAATCGCATCAGCAGGGCCTCGACCGGGTCGGCCGGGAGATAGGTGAATTGCATGGGGCGCTCCTCGTGGGTGGATGACCCGACGCGTCAGGTGTAGAGACAGGGGACGTCGGCCGACAGGGTGCACAGGCTGTTGCGCAGCCACAACATCAACGCTTCGATCGGGCTGCCGGGTGGTGCGAACATGCGCATTCCTCGGGGTCGGGGGTGGATCGGGCCGCAGCAGGTGCGGCTCGTACTGGTAATCGGCCCCGATCGGCGCAGAGTTACCGGTACCCGTGCTCGGTCGGCAGGAACGGCATATCGAAAACGGGCCGGATTCGCGCTCTGATCGCGAATCCGGCCCGGAATTTCCGTTCGGTACTACGCTCCCCAGCCTCCGCAACCCGCCCCGCCGCCGGAAATGGTGCACAGCGATTTCAGGATGGTGCTGAGCATGTCCTGGATCGAGTTGCCCGTGCCCGCAGTGAAGTACAGCATGTGATGAACCCCTGAATTCTCGTAATGAGATGATGACGTGCTCGTCATCGTGAATAGTCGGGCGTATGTTACGGCTGTGCCGCGACGGTGTCAGGCCGATATTTTCGGGGGCCCCGCCGGGATATGCGTACCGCCACCTCCAGGGCGTCTCGGGCCACAACATAGACTGTCCGCGTGACCCAGACGACCGCCGCTTCTGTCAATACCCAGTCGCTTGTGGAGCTCGATCCCGAGCTGGCTGCCGCGATGGCGGGCGAGCTCGCCCGTGAGCGCGACACCCTCGAGATGATCGCTTCGGAGAACTTCGTGCCCCGCGCGGTACTGCAGGCCCAGGGCAGCGTGCTGACCAACAAGTACGCCGAGGGGTATCCGGGCCGCCGCTACTACGGCGGTTGTGAGCATGTGGATGTGGTGGAGAACCTGGCCAAGGACCGGGTGCGGGAGCTGTTCGGGGCGGAGTTCGCGAACGTGCAGCCGCATTCGGGCGCCCAGGCCAACGCCGCGGTCCTGATGTCGCTGATGAGCCCGGGGGAGAAGCTGCTGGGCCTGGATCTGGCCCACGGCGGTCACCTCACCCACGGCATGCGGCTGAACTTCTCCGGCAAGTTGTACGAGGTCCACGCCTACGGGGTCAGCAAGGACGACCACCGCATCGATATGGACGCGGTCGCCGAGCAGGCACGGGAAGTGCGGCCGAAGGTGATCGTGGCCGGCTGGTCGGCATATCCGCGGCATCTGGATTTCGCGGCGTTCCGGCAGATCGCCGACGAGGTCGGTGCTTACCTGTGGGTCGATATGGCGCATTTCGCCGGTCTGGTCGCCGCGGGCCTACACCCGTCGCCGGTCCCGCACGCCGATGTGGTGTCCTCCACGGTGCACAAGACCCTGGGCGGCCCCCGCTCGGGTGTGATCCTGGCACGCCAGGAGTTCGCGAAGAAGCTCAACAGCTCGGTGTTCCCCGGTCAGCAGGGTGGCCCGCTGATGCATGTGATCGCCGCGAAGGCCGCCGCGTTCAAGATCGCCGGGACCGACGAGTTCCGGGACCGTCAGGCCCGCACCATCTCCGGTGCGAAGATTCTCGCCGAGCGGCTCGGCGGTGCGGATGTGGCCGGTAACGGTGTCACCGTGCTGACCGGCGGCACCGATGTACATCTGGTGCTGGTGGACCTGCGGAATTCGCAGATGGACGGCCAGCAGGGCGAGGACCTGCTGCACGAGGTCGGGATCACGGTCAACCGCAATGCGGTCCCGTTCGATCCTCGCCCGCCGATGACCACCTCGGGACTGCGGATCGGTACCGCGGCGCTGGCCACTCGTGGGTTCGGTGACACCGAGTTCACCGAGGTCGCCGACATCATCGGCACCGCACTGGCCGGAAACGCCGACCTCGACGCGCTGCGGGCCCGGGTGTCCAAGCTGGCCCAGGACTTCCCGCTCTACGAGGGCCTCGAAGACTGGAAACTCCTCGGCTGACAGGTTTTTCGGGCGCCCGGACAAGTGGCGCCCGCGGATACTCGAGTTTTTCGGCACCGGCCGATCGACGCCCTCCCGGCGTCGATCGGCCGAGTTGTTTCTCCGCGTTGGATCGAATTCGGTGCCGTGACCGATATCCACCGTCGAACAGTTTCCGAACTCGGTCCGGGTATCGAATTCGGGTGCGCTCGTGGCGTATTCGCGCGGCGGCAGAAATCAGTCCCGGCCGCGCAGGTAGTCGATATACATCGGCCGCAGCACGTCGGCGATCTTGCCCTCACCCGCGTGTACATAATCGTCGAGTAGCGGCACCACGTACTTGATCTCGGCTTCGCTCTCACCGACCTCACCGGCGGCGGCCTGGGCCGCGGGGATCTGCTCGAGCAGACGCCACAGGAATTTCACATCGCCGTGGCGCACCGCGTATCCGACGGCGCGGTCGTGCAGCTCCTTCGACGACAACTTCTCCAGTTCCGTGGTATCGCTCATGCACCGACTCTACGACGTCGGTGCCCCTGCCGTCGGCTGTTGCTGAATGGTAGCTACCGGTCGGCGTTTACGGCTTGTTCATCGACACGCAGGTGATCTCGGGAGCCGGAATCGCGAAATCGAAGTACCGTCGAGGTGCGAGCCGCGTCGTTGTGGTTCGTACGGGAGGTCCTGATCGTGGCTGAGAAATTCAGTACGAGGGGGCCGGTTCCCGGCCCTCGGGTCGTTTGACCCCGGGACGAACCGGCCCAGCGAGAACGTCCGTGCGGATACGGCACGGACACAAAGGAGCCCACCGTGACTGATGCACGCTCCGTCATCGCTCCCTCGAAAGCCCGCTCCGGCAAGAGCGGAGGCTCCGGAAAGGGAGCCGACACCTCGCCCCGCAAATCCTTCGTGATCGACACCTCCGTGTTGTTGTCCGACCCCTGGGCGACGACGCGGTTCGGTGCGAATCACGTGGTCCTACCGCTGGTGGTCATCAGCGAACTGGAGGCCAAACGGCACCATCACGAACTCGGCTGGTT
The DNA here is from genome assembly GCF_001613265.1 of Nocardia vermiculata NBRC 100427. Lineage (GTDB taxonomy): Bacteria > Actinomycetota > Actinomycetes > Mycobacteriales > Mycobacteriaceae > Nocardia > Nocardia vermiculata. Next base: position 158,363 of record NZ_BDCA01000002.1, on the reverse strand, counting down.
TGCCCGCGAAGCCCTGCGCAACCTCGACGACCTGCGCTTGCAGCACGGCAGGCTCGATCAGCAGATTCCGATCGGCACCGACGGTGGCACTCTGCAGGTGGAGCTGAACCACACCGATCCCGAGGTGCTTCCCGTCGGGTTCCGCACCGACACCAACGATTCCCGCATCCTGGCATGTGCCCTCAATCTGGCCGCCGAGGGGCATCGAGTGGTGCTGGTGTCCAAGGATATTCCGCTACGAGTGAAGGCAGGCGCGGTGGGCCTGCCGGCCGAGGAGTACCACGCCCAGGACGTGGTCACCTCGGGCTGGACCGGCATGGCCGAACTCGAGGTCGCTCCCGAGCGCGTGGACCGGCTCTACGCCGAGTCGGTGATCGATCTCGACGAGGCCCGGGACCTGCCCTGCCACACCGGTATCCGGCTGCTGAGCGCCAACGGCAGCGCGCTGGCGCGGGTCACCGCCGACAAGCAGGTCCAGCTGGTCCGCGGCGATCGTGAGGCCTTCGGCTTGCACGGCCGCTCGGCCGAGCAGCGCATCGCGCTGGATCTGCTGCTCGACGAGAGCATCGGCATCGTATCGCTCGGTGGTAAGGCCGGCACCGGAAAGTCCGCCCTGGCGCTCACGGCGGGCCTGGAGGCGGTGCTGGAGCGCCGGTCTCATCGCAAGGTCGTGGTGTTCCGGCCGTTGTACGCGGTGGGTGGTCAGGATCTCGGCTATCTGCCGGGCAGCGAGAGCGAGAAGATGGGCCCCTGGGGGCAGGCGGTGTTCGACACGCTCGAGGGGCTGGCCAGTGCCGAGGTGATGGATGAGGTGCACGCGCGCGGCATGCTGGAGGTATTGCCGCTCACCCACATTCGTGGCCGGTCACTGCACGATTCGTTCGTGATCGTGGACGAGGCTCAGTCACTGGAACGCAATGTGTTGCTCACCGTGCTGAGTCGGCTGGGTAGCGGGTCGCGGGTGGTCTTGACCCACGACGTCGCCCAGCGCGACAACCTGCGCGTGGGCCGGCACGACGGGGTCGCCGCGGTGATCGAAAAGCTCAAGGGGCATCCGCTTTTCGCGCATGTCACGCTGACCCGGAGTGAGCGCTCACCGATCGCCGCGCTGGTCACCGAGATGCTGGAGGAGTACGGACCCAACTCCTAATCGGTGAAGGTGGAGCGGCGTGCGGCCTGGCAAACTCTCGGAATATGGTTCATCTCACAGGGTGGCGGGTATATTTCCGCTAGAACACTGCTCGGCATGGTTTCGGGTGTTGCGCTAGGGTTCGCCAGACCATAGCCGTGCGCCGGTCTGAGGCTCGGTGGCGTCGCAGTTGTGGCGCCACCGGTCTCACCTTCGAGAGGATGGACATGCACCACTTCGCTCGACGCTCCGCCGCTACCGCGATGGCTTTCGCCGGTGCGGCGCTGCTGTTCACGGCCGCGTGCAGCAGCGACGACAACAATGACAACAACGGCGCCGGCGGGATGGCCACCAGCGCCGGCCAGATGACCGGTGCCATGACCTCGGGCGCCGAGAAGCCCAGCGAGTCGCCCTCCGGCGAGATGCCCTCGGGGAGCGCCGCGGCGTCCGAAACCAAGATCATGACCCAGAGCGGTGAGGAGATCGCCGTCTCGGGCAACATCCTCGCCAAGTACAACGAGATGGGTGGGGTGCAGAGCCCGCTCGGTGAGCCGACCGCGGCTGCGGTCGAGGGCCCCAACGGCGGGTCCTGTCAGGAATTCACCGGCGGTGCGATCTGCTGGAGTGAGCAGACCGAGGCCCATGTGGTGTGGGGCGATATCCGCCAGGCCTGGGAAGAGAACGGCGGCGTGAACGGTGAACTCGGCTATCCGACCAGTGACGAGAAGGACAATCCGAACGGTAAGGAAAGCGACTTCACCGGCGGCACGATCACCTGGAATTCCGCCGATCGGCAGACCGAGGTGACCAAGAAGTAGACCCACGACGAGCGCGGCGGCGGGATCCGATCCGGATCCCGCCGCCGCTGCTGTGTGGCTGATGTGGTGCGAACACCTGCAGCAGTGGCCGATTGCCGCCGTTGCGCTCGTGCTGAACCGGAGAATCGCCGAAGATTTGCCGACCTGGCCTCCGGGAGTCTCCGTGGGGTGGGATATGGGCCGTCGGTGCGCGGCGTTCGAGACTCCGGTTGGCGCGGTACTAGCGCCGCCGGACCATGTTCCACAGCCCCGACGCCGTGCCGCGCAGGAAGTTCTCCCAGCTGAAGTGGTCGTGCCACAGCGTGATGCGGCCGTCGACCAGTTCGAAGGTGCCGCACACCCAGAAACCGATCTCCAGCGGACCCATGCGCAGATAGTCGGTACGTTCGGTGAGCACCGTCTCGCCCTCGACCGCCGGGGCGCCATCGGTTTCGGCGGCAATATGATGCATTTCGGCGCGGAACCCGAATGAATCACGCGTCAGACCGCGCAGGATTCCACCGACCCGGCGTGAACCCCGGACATCCGGCAACGACGTGTTCTTCCAGACGATATCCGGATCCACCAGATCCAATGCCTCGTTGACCGCGCCTGCTTCCATCGCCGCGAAGAATTCGCGGACCGTGGTCACTGCGTTCTGCTGTAATTCCGGTAATTCGGCCATATTCCGACTGTAGGCGTGTGGCGGCGTCAACGGGGGATGATCAGGCCGTCGTTTCCGATGTGGCGGTATCGCCGTCGCGGCGTGCGGTCATCAAGGCGGCGACACCGTCCAGGATGCGGTCGATGCCGTAGCGCAGCGCGTCGCCGCGGCCGCCGGTCGGGTCGGAATCGGAAAAAGCGGCAATGACCTGTGGGAACTGCTCGGCTCGGTCGGCCAGGACGAGGCCCACCTGCCGGGCCAGCTCCGATTCGGTATCGGAGCCGGCGACCCCGATGGTCTGCTGGACCAGACTGCGGACGTGCCCGTTCAGCAGCACCACGGTGTCGAGCCGCTCGGCCCCGGTCAGCCCGGTCCCGGCCAGCGGGGTGAGCGCCGCTTCCATCCAGCCCAGCTCGTTGGGCCCCAACGGGCGGGCGCCGGCCAGTAGTTCGATGCTCCAGGGATGGGCGTGATAGCGCTCGTAGATGGTCTCGGCCCATTCGCGCAGTGCGGGCCGCCACCCGGCCGCGGCGGTGAACTCCGGTGGCCGTCCCACTCCGGTATCCAGCATCAGTGCGGTCAGCTCGGTTTTTCCCGGAACGTAGCGGTAGATCGCCATCTTCGCGCAGCCGAGCCGCTCGGCCAGGCGTTGCATCGACACATTGCCCAAACCTTCCGTGTCGGCCAGTGCGATCGCCTCGGTGACGATTCGCTCCAGTGACAGCGACGGTTTGGGGCCGCGTTTGGGGCGCTGCTGGGTGCCCCACAGCAGTTCGAGGGCGGTCGGTGCGGTCATATGGCCATCCTCTCCTGTCACCTCCCGTCGACGCCTGCCCACTCTGCTCATGGGCTTGACCTGAAACTGCGTCCAGCATACGCTAAAAGAAATAGCGTCCTATGGACACAGTTAAGAAATGGAGTGCGCCATGCGCAACACATCGGTTCTCATCTCGGGTGCGAGCGTCGCCGGTCCGGCGCTGGCCTACTGGCTGCGGCACTACGGCTTCGATGTCACGGTCGTCGAGCGGGCGCCGGCACTGCGAGCCGGTGGCCAGGCGGTCGACTTCAAAGGGGAGACGCACCGTACGGTGCTCGAGCGGATGGGGATCCTCGACGAGGTTCGGCGTCGGCAGACCGGTAAGACCGATATGGTCATCACCGATGCCGAAGGTCGTGAAACCTGCTTCATCTCAGGCGATTTCACCGGTGGTGATGTCGAGATCCTGCGTGGCGACCTGGCCGAGATCCTGTACGAACGCACCGCGTCGACCTGCACTTACCTGTTCGGCGACTCGATCACCGCGCTGACCGACACCGCGACCGGCGTCGATGTCGAATTCGAACACGCGCCGGCGCAAACCTTCGACCTGGTCATCGGCTGCGACGGTATCCATTCCCGGGTGCGCGGACTGGCCTTCGGGCCCGAGGGCGACTTCGTCGAGCATCTGGGCTACTACTACTGCACCGCGGGTGCGGCCGGATGGGGCCACGACCCGGCCGCACCGGTGCAGCGCGGGCGGTCGCTGGCTTACAACGAGCCCGGTCGGCTGGCGGTCCGGGGCGGCAACAAGGCCGCGCACCTGTACATGTTCGCCTCCGACGAGCTCCGCTACGACCGGCGTGACGAAGCCGCGCAGCGGCGCATCCTCACCGACGCCTTCGCCGGCGTGGGTGGGCCGGTGCCCGAGATGGTGCGCGAGCTGGCCGACCTCGACTCGTTCTATCTGGACTCGCTCGGTCAGGTCCGGATGAAGGGTGGGTACACCAGGGGCCGGATCGCGCTGGTCGGTGACTCCGCGTACGGAAACACGATGGGCGGCTTCGGGACCGGCCTCGCGATCGTGGGCGCCTACGTGCTCGCGGGCGAGCTGGCCCTGGCCGGGGGCGACTACGCGGCCGCCTATGCCCGTTACGACGCGTTGATGAAGCGGTACGCCACGATCGCCGGGAATACCAATGCCGGCCGTTTCCTCGCTCCGCGGAAGGCGCGCGGTATTCGCATGCGCAATTGGTTCGTGGGGTCGTGGATGTGGGGGCTCATGCTGAAGTACGGCGACAATGCGGCCAACGATATCGAGCTGCGGGATTATCCGATGCTGGTCAATTCATAAACTGGTCATACGAGTTATTGCTGTGGTCGATCGACTGTGAAACATCCCACGGCATACGTACGATTGACAAGTAGAGCCCGCAACGATGCGGAGCCCCGAAGAAAGGACGAGCAAATGATCACCGACGGCTTTGACATGGTTATAAGCTGGGTTCGCGACATCTTCAGGTTCCTCTTCTGAGGGTGATTGCAGATCCATCGCACAGTAATCGGTCGTGCCCCGTGAACTCGGCGCGTACCTGCAGGAATCCGGCAGCTGAAGCCCGGCGTGTACCTAGACCTGGGCAGCTGCCGGATTCGGCATACTTCAGCTGTCAGTCCTGATCGTCGACCTTGGTCATCGACAACACATCCAGCCGGCGATCCAATTCTTCCTCCGACAACTTGTCCCCGATCAACCCGCGATCCACCACGGTTTCGCGAATGGTCTTCTTCTCCCGCAACGCCTGTTTCGCCACGGCGGCGGCTTCCTCGTATCCGATGGCCGAATTCAACGGCGTGACGATGGACGGGGAGGATTCCGCGAGCAGCCGCAAATGCTCGGTATCGGCAGTGAGTCCTGATATGCATTTGTCGGCGAAAAGCCGGGAGACATTGGCCAGCAGTCGAATAGATTCCAGTACATTCCGGGCCATTACCGGAATGTAGACATTCAATTCGAATGCCCCGCCGCCGCCACCCCAGGCGACGGCGGCGTCGTTGCCGATCACCTGGGCTGCGACCTGAGTGACGGCCTCGGGCAGTACCGGATTGACCTTGCCGGGCATGATCGAGGAGCCCGGCTGCAGATCCGGTAGCTGAATTTCGGCCAGTCCGGTCAACGGGCCCGAGCCCATCCAGCGGATATCGTTGGCGATCTTGGTGAGGCTGACCGCGATGGTGCGCAGCGATCCCGAGATCTCCACCAATCCGTCGCGTGCGGCCTGTGCCTCGAAGTGATTGCGGGCCTCGGACAGCTCGTCCAGGCCCGTCGTTTTACGCAGTTCCGCAACGACTTTCGCCCCGAATCCGGCGGGTGCGTTGAGTCCGGTGCCGACCGCGGTGCCGCCGATCGGCAGCTCGCCCAGCCGGGGCAGCGCGGCGACCAGGCGTTCGGAGGCCGCCTCCGCCTGGCGGGTGTAGCCGCTGAACTCCTGGCCGAGCGTCACCGGGACGGCATCCATGAGATGGGTGCGTCCCGACTTCACCACGGTGCGCCACTCGTCGGCCTTGTCCAGCAGGCGCAGGCGCAGATGGTCCAGCGCCGGCAGTAGTTCTCGCACCACGGCCTCGGTGGCGGCCAGATGAGTAGCGGTGGGGAAGGTGTCGTTCGAGGACTGCGACATATTGACGTCGTCGTTGGGGTGCACGGTGACGCCTCGCGCGGCGGCCAGACTGGCGATCACCTCGTTGGCGTTCATATTGGAGCTGGTGCCCGAGCCGGTCTGGAAGACGTCGATCGGGAACTGGTCGTCGTGGCGCCCTTCGGCGATCTCGTTCGCGGCGGCGATGATCGCGTCGGCCTTCACTTCGTCCAGCAGGCCGAGATCCCGGTTCACCGCGGCACAGGCGGCCTTGAGCAGGCCCAGCGCCCGGATCTGGGCCCGCTCCAGCCCGCGACCGCTGATCGGAAAGTTCTCGACGGCACGTTGTGTCTGTGCCCGCCACAGCGCGTTCACCGGAACGCGGACCTCGCCCATGGTGTCGTGTTCGATGCGGTACTGCGTCTGGTCGTCGCTCATACCATCGACACTAAGCCTGTGTGCGGGTCGGGTGCGCGACCATGCCTGAGGCTTTTCGCACAGGAGTGGACGGGAATATCGGCGCTCGCCGCGCCGGTCGATTCGTTCCGGCGCCGCCGTGACGGCACAAATAGCCCCGAAATTGCTGAATGTCAGGAATATCGGGCTACGATCCCTCCATGCCATCCAGCCTCGCCAGATGTGTTCTGTCGTGCGCGTTGTCAGCCGCGGCCCTCGCGATACCGGTGATGTCCGCGCAGTCCGCGGCCGCCGAGGTCGTTCCGATGCCTCCGCACGAAAAGACTTTCGCTTCACCGGACGGTCCGACATTCGTCGTCGGGAGCGAGGGTGAGTCGATCAACAAGGTGCCGCCGTTGAACGCCTCGGGCACCGTGCGTGAAGTGTTCATCTCGGGTAGCTCCTATACCCGTTCGGACGCGCCGAGCGGCGGCACGCTGGCGGTCGGCTATCACGTCGGCTGTGCGGTTGAACTGCAGGGAGGCAACGTCGGGGTGGGGCCCAACGCGTATCTCAACCCGGGACTGCTGGACCAGGAAGATATCGGCCCGGTGGTATCGATCAACGTCGGGCCGGGCAGTGTGAGCGACGTGCCGCTCTTGACGAAGGAAGTCGTGTCGGGAGTGCCGGCGCGGATCATGATGCGTGACATTCATCTGGTCGTCAACGGGTGCATCGGCCCGGCGGTGGTGCGTCAGTACACGCTCATGCAGTTGCACACCGACAGCCTCGACGACATCGGAGTCGTCTACGGCGATCCGTTGTGGATTTGACGACCGAGATCTGACAATCGTCCGAATTTCAGGGCGGCGCCGAATGCGAAGAATTTGCTGCGGCGCCGCTCTCTCGTGCGGGTGAATGTCAGTGTGCCGGGCGGCTGCCCGTCGCACCGGAGCGGGAAAAGGTCCGCATGAGCACAGCAGAGCCGGGTAGCACGACCCCGTGACCCTCTCCAGTGGGACCAGCATCCCGATCGACTCACTGCAGTCGGTGGCGTACACGATCCCCACCGACGCGCCCGAATCCGACGGCACTTTGGCATGGGAGTCGACCACCCTCGTCATCGTCACGGCCGCGGCGGGTGGTCGCACCGGAATCGGCTATACCTACGCGGGCCCCGCCGCGGTGACGATCGTCGGAGGAAAACTCGCGGACGCGGTGATCGGTCGCGAAGCCTCGACCCCCGCGGCGTCCTGGTCCGCGATGCAGCACGCCGTCCGGAATCTCGGCAAACCGGGCTTGGTTGCCGAGGCGATCTCGGCGGTCGACATCGCCCTGTGGGATCTGCGCGCCCGCCTGCTCGACGAACCCCTCAGCCGGACCGTCGGCGCGATTCACGACGCCACCCCGATCTACGGCAGCGGCGGATTCACCTCCTACGACAACACGCAACTCGCCGACCAACTGAGCGGCTGGGCCGCGGCCGGGGTTCCGCGGGTCAAGATGAAGGTGGGCCGCGATCCCGACGCCGATATCGGCCGCCTCGCCGCCGCCCGCTCCGCCATCGGCGACCAGGTGGAACTGTTCGTCGACGCCAACGGCGCCTACACCCGCAAACAGGCGCTGTGGTGGGCGCAGTACTTCGGCGACCAGGGGGTGCGCTGGCTCGAGGAACCGGTCAGCTCCGACGATCTCGCCGGTCTACGGCACCTGCGTGAGCACGGACCAGGTGGACTCGACATCGCCGCCGGTGAATACGGCTACCACCTGCCCTACTTCCAAGCCATGCTCGATGCGGAGGCGGTCGACTGCCTGCAGGCCGATGTGACCCGCTGCCTCGGTATCAGCGGAGTGCTGCGGGTGGCCGCGCTGTGCGATGCGCGCGGGCTCGATCTGTCCCTGCACTGCGCGCCGCAGGTCAGCGCACACGTCGGCACCGCGATCTGGCATCTGCGCCATCTCGAGTACTTCCACGACCACGTCCGGATCGAGAACATGGCCTTCGACGGAGTGCTGCGCCCGCACGCCGGGGCTCTGCGGCCGGATCGGGACCGGCCGGGTCACGGGCTGGAATTCGATCCGCGCGCCCTCGACCGGTACCGGGTGGCGGCGAGCTCGCATCCTTCCTGAGCGGCGGCGGCCGCAAGACGAGAGCCGGCCGTCGCCCCCGCGAGTGGTGCGGGCGCGACGGCCGCGTGTTCGATGAGGTGTCCGCTCAGGGCAGCGGCGGCACCGCGTCCTCGTCGCCGACGAAGTCGACCGAGGCGTACTCGTGCAGCTTGGTGAGCCGATGGTAGGCGTCGACGATCCGCACGGTGCCGGACTTGGACCGCATCACGATCGACTGGGTGGACGCGCCACCGCTGTAGTAGCGCACGCCCTTGAGCAGGTCGCCGTCGGTGACGCCGGTCGCGGAGAAGAAGACGTTCTCACCGGAGACCAGATCCTCGGTGCCGAGGATGCGATCGAGGTCGTGGCCGGCGTCGATCGCCTTCTGCTTCTCCTCGTCGTCCTTCGGCGCCAGCTTGCCCTGCAGCGCACCGCCCATACAACGCAGCGCGGCCGCCGCGATGATGCCCTCGGGGGTGCCACCGATACCGACCAGCATGTCGGTACCCGAATCGGGGCGGGCGCAGGCGATCGCACCGGCCACATCGCCGTCGGAGATCAGGCGGATGCGGGCGCCGGCGTCACGCACCTCCTGGATGTGGCGGGCGTGGCGGGAACGGTCGAGCACACATACCGTCAGGTCCGAGACCAGCGAGTTCTTGACCTTGGCCACCCGGCGCAGATTCTCGGCGATCGGCGCCGACAGGTCGATCACATCGGCAGCGTCCGGGCCGACCGCGATCTTCTCCATGTAGAACACCGCGGACGGGTCGAACATGGCGCCGCGCTCGGCCACCGCCAGCACCGAGATAGCGCCGGAGGAACCCTTCGACATCAGGGTGGTGCCGTCGATCGGATCGACCGCGAAATCGACCTCGGGGCCGGTCCCGTCGCCCACGGCCTCGCCGTTGTAGAGCATCGGGGCTTCGTCCTTCTCGCCCTCGCCGATCACGACGATGCCCGACATCGAGACCGTCGCCACCAGTTGACGCATCGCGTCGACGGCCGCGCCGTCACCGCCTTCCTTGTCACCACGGCCGACCCAGCGGCCCGCGGCCATCGCGCCGGCCTCGGTCACCCGGACCAACTCCAATGCGAGGTTGCGGTCCGGGGCCTCGCGGCGGCGGCTGGTAGCGGGTGTGGATGCCGTCATGACGGTGCCTCCTCGAGTTGTACTTTGCTGCGTGAATTGTCGCAGAACGCCCGGATCGGTAGATCAGGTACTGCTGTTCCACACCTGTCCGCGCCGGTAGGAGCGGGTGTGACGACCGCCTCGCAGCCCGGGGACCGGCGGCGCGGGGGCCGCATGGATACTTGGGACGTGTCGCAGAAACCACGCATCATGAACGACTACCGGGATCTGATCTGGTCGTTGATCCCGCTGTTGCTGATCTGTGTGGTGCTGGCCGCGGTGGCCAGCCAATGCACCTTCTCCGCGGACGGCCCCACACCGGGCAAGGTCCCCACCTTCGATGTGCAGTCCGCACTGCACGACGACGCCGATGTGATGCGGTTCCCGATCCGCGATCCCGCCGTACCGGCCGACTGGCAGCCCAACTCCGGGAGCCGCGACACCATCGTGGGCCAGAGCGGCGGCAAGATCAGCACGGTCGGCTACATCACCTCCAACGGCACCTACCTGCAGCTCAGCCAGACCGACGCCAGCGAGAGCGCACTGGCCAAGCATGTAGTCGACACCCGCAGTCCCTCCGGGGAACGCATGGTCGGTACCCAGAAATGGACCGTCTACCACGTCGCCGACAGTGAGCCGGCCTGGATCGCGGACTTCGGCAGCAGCCGCGTGCTGCTCAAGGGCGCAGCCGGCGACGGCTCGTACCAAACGCTCGCCGCGGCGGTCGATGCCGCCCAGCCGCTGCAGCCCTGAGTCACCGCCGTGGTCAGCGGTGCATCACCACGTTGACCACCGTGCCGTCCGGGTCGCGGACGAAGAAGCGCCGGACACCCCAGGGCTCGTCGCGCAGGGCGTAGACGATCTCCGCCCCGGCGGCGACCATCGTCTCGTGCGCGGCATCCACATCGGCGACCTCGACGCTCATATCGGGCTGTGGATCCTCGGCATTCGCACCGAACAGCATGACCTGCGCGCTCGGGTTGCTCGGCGAGGCGAGGGTCACCGCCCAGCCCAGATCCATCACCTCCTCCAGCCCCAGAGCCCGGTAGAAGGCGCGAGCGCGTTCCATATCGGCGACACGCAGATCGGGGACGATGCGATTGATCTCCATGGTCACTCCCGGTCACCGTCCCCGTGCCGGGCCAGCGCGTCCTCGACACGTCGGCGGGCACCCGCGAGGTGGTCCTCGCAGCGCGCGGCCAGCGCCTCGCCGCGTTCCCACAGCGCCAGCGAATCGTCGAGATCCATCCCGCCCTGTTCCAGCATCTTGACGACGTTGACCAGTTCGTCGCGGGCGCGTTCGTAGCCGAAGGTCGCGATTTCGGCGACTTCACTCTCCGTCATGGCTGCTCCTGTTCTCCTGGTCGTCGGTATCGGGAATCGGGTTGGCCAATGCCTGGCTGCCCAGGGCCGCGGCCGTCACCGCGCCGTCGGCGACCCGGATGCGCAACTGGGTGCCCGGTGGTGAATCGGCGACCGTGCGCACCACATGGCGCTCGGTGCCCGTCACCCGCTGTACGACGGCGTAACCGCGGGCCAGGGTGGCGGCCGGGCCGACGGCGGTCAATTTCTCGCGCAGGTGGCGCGTCGTGGTGGCCTCGGCCGTCAGGGTGTGCTCGATGGCGCGGCGCGCGGAGTTACGTTGCCGTTCGATCTCGTCGTGCCGTTGCTCGAGCAGCCGCAGTGGTTCGGCCAGCACCGGCCGTGAACGCAACTGCCGCAGCGCGTGGGCCTCGCGATCGACCCAGCCACGCAGGGCCGCGGCCGACCGGGCGCGCAGCTCGCGCACTCCCGCCAATTCGGCGGCGGCATCGGGCACCAGACGCTTGGCGGCGTCGGTAGGTGTTGCCGCGCGCAGATCCGCGACATAGTCCGAGAGCGGATTGTCCGGCTCGTGACCGACCGCGCTCACGATCGGAGTAGTGGCGGAAACGATGGCCCGGCACAGGGTTTCGTCGGAGAACGGCAGCAGATCCTCGACACTGCCACCGCCGCGCGCCAGCACGATCACCTCGACCTCGGGGTGCTCGTCGAGCTCGGCGAGGGCGTCCAGCATCTGCGGCACCGCATTCGCGCCCTGGACCGCGGTATTGCGGATCTCGAAACGCACGGCAGGCCAACGCTGTTGAGCGACCGTCACGACATCGTGTTCGGCGGCGCTCGCCCGGCCGGTGATCAGGCCGATCACCTTGGGGAGAAAGGGAATCGGGCGCTTGAGTCGCGGATCGAACAGGCCCTCCGCCGAGAGCAGCGCCTTCAGGCGTTCGATTCGGGCCAGCAGCTCGCCGATACCGACCGGGCGAATCTCGGTGACGCGCAGCGACAGTGTGCCGCGGCCGGTGAAGTAGGTCAGCTTGCCGTAGACGACGACACGGCTGCCCTCCTGCAGCGGTACCGCGGCCGCGCGCAGCAGTTGCGGATCGCAGGTGACCGTCAGCGACATGTCGGCCGCGGTATCACGCAGCACCAGAAATGCGGTCCGGGTGCCGGGGCGGGCATTGATCTGGGTGATCTGCCCTTCCACCCACACGCTGCCGAGCCGGTCGATCCACTGCGCGACCTTCATCGCGATACTGCGTACCGGCCACGGCTGTTCCGCGGAGTTGGCGGACCGCGCCGAATCCCCGGCGGCTCGGCCCCCGGCTACCGGCGCATCGGCGCGTGATTCGCTCACTTGGCCTGCACGGTGGCGATCCGGTTCGTCAGCATCGTCACGAACGGTGCGCGGTCCAAGGTCCGCTGCTCGTAGTCCAGCAGCGCGGCCAGCTCTTCGACGCTCAGCATCCGCAGCCGTGCGCGCAACTGGGCCAGCGTCATGTTCGCGTAGTCGTAGCGACCGGCAACCTCGGGTTCGACAACTCCCTGCTCGGGCCGGCCGGCCTCCGGATCGGCTGCGTCCACGGGCGCGGGGATGTCGGCCGTGGACGTAGCCGGCGCGGGCATATCGGGCGCTTTCGGCGTCGGGAAACCGGCCGTACCGGACTCCCCGGTGACCGAGGTCGCGCCGTGAGATGTGACATACCCGTTGTCGGTGCCGGGCGCGACCGAATCCGGTGCGACCGGGGCTTCGGTGGTGGCGCCGTACAGATCGAACGGGCTGAGCCGACCGTCGAACTCCGCGCCCCGGGCGGTGAAGCCGGCACCGAAACCGGAACTGCCGAACGGTTGCTCGTCGTCGAGATCCTCGTCGAAGGTCGCCCAGGCCGGTTGCTCCTCGGGACGGCTGCCCAGCCGCTCGAAGACCTCGTCACCCTTGAGAGCGAGGCTGGTCACGAACTGCTGCAGATGCATGGAGGTCTGCAACAGCTGGCTGATCGCGGTGATCGGCAGATGGAGTGCCGCACCGGGTAACCGGCGGGTTTCCTCGAGCGCGTAAACGGCGGCCCCAGCGGCGACCCGGGCCAGGTAGGGAGGTCGAAACATGTCCCTAGCCTGCCCGAAACGGCCGGTGATGCAAAGAACAGAGTTCACATCTGTCATTCTTCCGCGCGCGGGCGCGGCTGTCGTTCGCGGCTCGCGCACGTAAGCTGTGGACATGTCTTCGGCTATCCCCCTGAATGTCGGAATCGCCCGGTCCGCCGATTCGGCCGGTGCGGGCAAGCGGGTGCTGCTCGCCGAACCCCGTGGCTACTGCGCGGGCGTGGACCGCGCGGTGGAGACAGTGGAACGCACGCTGGAGAAGCACGGTGCGCCGATCTACGTGCGCAAGGAGATCGTGCACAACCGGCACGTGGTGGAGACGCTGCGCGACCGCGGCGTGGTCTTCGTCGACGAAACCGACGAGGTGCCCGAGGGCGCCGTACTCGTGTTCTCCGCGCACGGTGTCTCGCCGGCGGTGCACGAAGCCGCTGCCGCGCGCAGCCTGCACACCATCGACGCCACCTGTCCGCTCGTGACGAAGGTGCATCAGGAAGCCAAGCGCTTCGCCCGCGACGACTTCGACATCCTGCTCATCGGCCACGAGGGCCACGAGGAGGTCGAGGGAACCTCCGGTGAGGCACCCGAACATGTGCAGCTGGTGGACGGCCCCGCCGCCGTCGACGATGTGCACGTACGCGACGAGAACAAGGTCATCTGGTTGTCGCAGACCACCCTGTCGGTGGACGAGACGATGGAGACGGTGCAGCGGCTGCGGGAGCGCTTCCCGAAACTGCAGGATCCGCCCAGTGACGACATCTGCTACGCCACCCAGAACCGTCAGGTCGCGGTGAAGGCGATGGCCCCGGAATGCGATCTGGTGATCGTGGTGGGCTCGCGGAACTCGTCCAACTCGGTACGCCTGGTGGAAGTCGCGCTGAACGCGGGCGCCCGCGCGGCGCATCTGGTCGATTACGCCCGCGAGGTGGACCCGGACTGGCTGTCCGGTGTCACCACGGTCGGCATCACCTCGGGCGCATCGGTGCCGGAGATCCTGGTGCGTGGTGTGCTGGATCTGCTCGCCGAGCACGGTTACGGCGAGGTGCAGCCGGTGACCACCGCCAACGAGACCCTGGTGTTCGCGCTGCCCCGCGAGCTGCGCACCGCGTCTGCGCGCCGCTGACCTCCGGGTCGCGCGAAAAGTATTACGCCGCAACGTAACATCACCGCGCGCCGAAACGATCTTGTTGGCGTGGGGATTTTCGGGAGCGGGCCGCTGCGTGCACTGCCCGGGTCGGCTCACGCGCTGCGAGCAGTGCGCGAGCCGGCGCCGGGATCAGCGTTCGACGCGTCCGGAATCGCGGTCCCGGTAGCGCACATTCGGCCGCGGGTGCGGTGGAACGTCGCCCTGGGGCTGGGGACGGCCCCGGCGCGGCTTCGGCTCCGCGGCGGCCGCGCGCCTGCGTTCGGGCGTGGCGCGGTCCGTGGTTCGTGGATGGGGGGCCCCGGCAGGAACCTTCTGCGGCCGTTCGGCGGCAGGCTTTCCGCTCCGCCGTGCCGGGCGGCCGGGTTCGGCTTCGGGAGGTGCGGCCCGCTGGGGCTTGCGGGCGCCGCCGCGTTTGGCGGCCTGGGCTCGTTTGGCACCCTCGGCCCGTTTGGTGGTGGCGGCCCGTTTCGCCGTCTCGGCGCGGGCGGCGGTTTCCGGGCGCCGCTTGCGGTCGCGGGAATTACGGCGCAGCGTGTCGGCGGCTGCGGTGTCGCCGGCGCCGCGGCGGGTGCGGGCGGCCATCGCGGCGCGCGGATTCCAGCTGTCGCTCGCTCTGCGGCGTTCGCGCGCCGGGCGCGGCGCGGAATCCCCGTTGCGGTACAGCCATACCCGCAGCGCGCCGACGAGTAGGACCAGCACGGTGGCCAGCGCCATGGTCGGGAAGCGGTTGACCAGCGGGATGGCCAGGTTCAGCAGGATGTCCTTCACCGAGGTCGAGCTGTGTCCGGTGAGCTGCCAGTAGGCCATCGGGACGCCGACGAACAGCAGGATGGGCGGTGCCACCATGGTCGTGAACAGGCCGCGGTAGCGCACCACGCACGCTGCGATCAGACATCCGATGATGTAGAACGCGGCGAACACATGGGTCAGCTCCTTGCCGCTGTTCCCGGAGTCGAAGAAGAATCCGATGAAAGTGCACGCGACCGCGATCAATACCGCGGCGCCGGCGGGCACGCCGGGCACCGTAGGGATGATCGAGAGGTGCGATGCGGGTACATCGGATCGCTCGCGTTGGGTAGCTGCCACGTAAAGCACACTATCTGCCGCGGCCGGAACATGCGTCGAGGCCGGGCGCGGGAAGGTTTACTCGTTGGTGTCCGAGAAGCCTACTGCCCGTGGCCACGATTGCACGGGAGCAATTGCCGGGACCGCGCGGTCGCCGATATCCAGATCGTGCAGACGCCGCGCGGTGACCATCACCCGGGACTCGATCGACGCCACCGAGTGGTTGAAAGAGTCGACGGCCTTGCCGAGTTGAGTGCCGAGCTTGTCGAGATGGTTACCCGCCGTCGACAACCGGTTGTACAGCTCCCGCCCCAATTGCTGAATCGTTGCCATGTCATGTGACAGTGCTTCCTGTCGCCAGCCGAACGCGACGGTTCGCAGTAATGCGATGAGTGTGGTGGGAGTTGCGAGGATCACATTGCGGCCGAAAGCGTATTCGAGAAGCCCGGAATCGGCTGTCAGTGCGGCGTCCAGGAACGGATCGCCGGGGATGAACAGCACCACGAACTCGGGACCGGGATCGAACGCTTCCCAATAGGCCTTGCCGGAGAGCTGATCGATATGGCCGCGCAGGTGTTTGGCATGCCGGGCCAGCTGTTCGGTGCGCCGGCGCGGATCGGTCTCGGAGGTGGCGTCGAGATATGCGGTCAACGGAACCTTGGCGTCGACCACCAGTTGCCGACCACCGGCCAGCCGCACCACCAGGTCCGGGCGAATGGTGCCGTTGCGGCCGTTCGCGGTGACCTGGGTGTCGAAGTCGCAGTGCCGGGTCATGCCGGCCAGCTCGACGACTCGTTCCAGCTGGATTTCACCCCACCGCCCGCGCACCTGCGGTGCGCGCAGTGCGGAGACGAGCTGACCGGTCTGCGCGGACAACTGCTGGGAGAGCTGCTGCATGCCCGCGACCTGCTCACGAAGACCCGAGTACGCGTTGATGCGATTGTGCTCGACCTGCTGAATGTGCTGGTTCAGGGTGCCCAGCGCGTCGTGCAGTGGCGCGACCAGAGTCCCGATGGCCTGCGAATTGTGCCGCGCCGCATCCGCGCTCACCGCCCCCAGCGACTGCCGGACCAGCTCCTCGTTCCCCCGTAACGCCGCGAGCTCGGCCTCGGCAGCAGCAGTACGCTGCCCCGCCCGGGAGGCATGCGCCAGCCACCCGAGCGCCCCTCCCGCGCAGAACGCCAACAACAACGCAAACAGCATCGAAGCGGTCATAGCCCCAGATAGTGCCCTACACCACCGACAAGTTCACCGACCCCGGCAACTCCCCAGCGTGCGGTGCACAGCGAGCTCCCCACAAGCCACCGCCCCTACAGCCAGAAACACACCTGCCACGCCCGAACCATTCGAGGCACAGCTCCCCGAGAATGCTCCTATCCAAGGGTTTCGGCCCGCCTCGATTTTGGAGCGACGGAGGGAGGGAGCGAAGCGACCGACCGGAGGAGTGAAAAATCGAGGCCCAGGGGGCCGAAACCCCGCCGCAGCGAAGCGGAGGCCAAAAATACAGCAGCGAAGCGGAGGCAAATCAAACACTGTCGGTGGGATCGCTTAGCGTTCTACCCCATGCGGATGCTGCACACCTCGGATTGGCACATCGGTCGTACCTTCCATGGCGTGGACCTGCTCTCCGACCAGGCGCGTGTCCTGCAGTCCATTGCGGATCTGGTGGCGGAACACCAGGTGGACGTGGTTGTCGTTCCCGGTGACGTGTACGACCGCTCGATTCCGAGTGCGGATGCGATAGCGGTGTGCAACAGCGGGTTCGAGGCGATTCGTGCGGCGGGTGCGGTGATCGTCGCCACTTCGGGCAATCATGATTCGCCGACGCGGTTGGGGGCGCTGGGCAGTTTCGCCGCCGCTGGGGGGTTGCATCTGCGTACGTCGGTGGCGGATCTGGATCGTCCGGTGGTGTTGTCGGACGAGTACGGTCCGGTGGCGTTCTACGGGATCCCGTATCTGGAGCCGGAGATCACCCGAGTGGATCTGGATGTGCCGCAGGCGCGTTCGCATGCGGAGATTCTGGATGCGGCGTTGGCGCGTATTCGTGCTGATCAGGACATGCGTGCGGGGGCTCGGTCGGTGGTGTTGGCGCATGCGTTCGTGGTCGGTGGGGAGACGACGGGGTCGGAGCGTTCGATCGCGGTGGGCGGGGTGGAGACGGTGTCGTTGAGCGTGTTCGACGGTGTGGATTATGTTGCGCTGGGGCATTTGCATTCACCGCAGACCTTGTCGGAGTCGGTGCGGTATTCGGGTTCGCCGTTGCCGTATTCGTTCGGGGAGCGCTCGCATCGCAAGGCGGTGTGGATGGTGGATCTGGACGCGGACGGTCTGGTATCGGTGCAGCGCCACGAATTGCCGCAGGTGCGTGGTTTGACGCAGTTGCACGGTGAGCTGGCGGAATTGTTGTCGGGCGCCGAGTATGCCGAGGCATGCGACGATTACGTGTCCGCGGTACTGACCGATCACGCGCGTCCGGTGGATGCGCTCCGTAAGTTGCGGGAGCGGTTTCCGCATGCGGTGCATGTGGAATGGTCCCGCCCGGATGCGGATACGCCGCTGCGGTATCGGGAGCGGGTGCGTGGGCGCGGTGATGGCGAGATCGCGCGTAGTTTTCTCTCGGATGTGCGTGGTGAGCCCACACCGAGTGAGATGGCTTTGATGGAGCAGGCGTTGTCGGTGGCGCGGCGCGAGCCGGAGGCGGAAGCCACAGCCGGATCGGCCCGTGCCGGGGAGGTTTCGGCATGAGTGGTGCGGTGGCGGCATGAAGTTGCATCGGCTGGAGTTGACGGCGTTCGGCCCGTTCGCCGCGACTACCCGGGTGAATTTCGACGAACTCGGTGGTGACGGCTTGTTTCTGCTGCACGGACATACCGGTGCGGGCAAGACGACGGTGCTGGACGCGATCGCTTTCGCCTTGTACGGCCGGGTGCCGGGGGCGCGCGGGGAGAGCAAGCGGTTGCACTCCGATCACGCCGACCCGCAGACGCCACCACGGGTGGTGCTGGAGGCGACGCTGGGCGGTCGGCGGTTGCGATTGATCCGGTCGCCGGAGTTCGAGCGACCGAAGAAGCGTGGCACGGGGACGCTGTTGCAGCAGGCGTCGGCGACGTTGGAGTGGCTGGACGGGCGGGGGCAGAATTTGTCCCGGATTCCCGATATCGGCGACGAGGTGGGTCGGTTGCTGGGGATGAGCGCCGATCAGTTCTTTCAGGTGGTGTTGTTGCCGCAGGGGGATTTCGCGCGTTTCCTGCGTTCGGACAACGAGGAGCGCGAGAAGTTGCTCGAGCGCCTGTTCGATACGGCTCGTTTCGGCGCCGCGGAGGCGTGGCTGCAGCAGCGCCGCCGGGACAGTGCCGCGCGGTTGGACACTCACCTCGGCGGTGTCGACCGGCTGATCGGGCAGGTGGCGGTCACGGCAGGCCTGGGGCAGGCGGAGACGGTCGATTCGCAGGATGCGGTCGAATGGTCGGAACGGTTGCTGACGCAGGCGCGTGCCGCCGCGTCCCAGGCGGAGGCGGAGTTGGCGCGCTGCCGCCGCGATTCGACGCGGCAGCTCGCCGCCGCCGAGGAACAGCGGCGCATCCGGGAGCATCGTGAGCGTGGTGTCCTCGCGCGCCGGCAGCTCGACGAGTACACCGCCACGGCAACGGATCGGGAACGTGTTCAGGCAGATCTGGAGCGGTCGCGCCGGGTCGAACCGGTGGCGTCGGCGCTGGACGAGGCGCGTGCGGCTGCGGCGACGTTGCGGCGGCGCACCGAGTCGGTGCGGGACTGCGCCGAGCGGCTGGCGGCGGCGGTGCTGGAACCGGAGAGTGCGGAGCTTCCCGGAACCCGTTGGGCAGCAGCGGATCTGGCTTCCGGCGAGTTGCGGGACACCGACTTGGCCGAAGAGTTGTCGGCGCTGCCAGGGGTCGACGAGGTGGGGGCGTGCGACGACGGCTGCCGGGACGGTGTCGGCGGTGACGCCGGGAACGGCGGCGGCGCGGGACCTGCCGGTGCAGCCGGTACCCCCGATGGGGATGCCGAGGTTGTGGACGGGGCGACGATCGGGGCCTCGGCTCCGACCGACGCTCCGGCGGGTACTCGGGCGGCTGTGTCCGGGGGGAGCTCGCCGCTGCCCGGGAACGCCTCCGAAGGCGTCGAAGAGGGTGCGTCCGCGGACGAATCAGCTGCCCTGGAGTTGTTCTCGCTGGACCTGGTCGCCGGGGCGCGGCGCGACACCGGCCCGGATTCGGCCCCGGGCGCAGGTGCTCCGCAGGGCGCGCAGGGGAGGTGGGCTTCCAATCGTTCGGCGAACCGGGAGCAGCGGCAGTCGTCGGAATCCCCGCATACCGTTGGAGCGTCGCTCCTGGCCGATTCGTGCCCGGACCCGGACCGGAGCGACTCGCCGGATTTGTCCCGGTCCACGAGTGCGGAGCACCTGTCGGCTCCGCGCGGGATGGATGTGGCCGTGCAGCGCTGGTCCGCGCAGATCGGCTCGCTCGAGGCGGTCCGTGCCGACGCTGAGGCCGTCGGCCGACTGTCGAGCGAATTAGCCGGTCTGCGTTCGGATTCCGCGAAGATCACCGAAGAGTTGGCGCAGCTGTCGGACGAGCGTGAGCAGCTGCCGGGGGCGATCGAAGCAGCGGAGGCGGCGCTGCGGGAGGCCGCCGACGCGAAGGCGGCGCTACCGGGCTGGGAACGCGAACGCGCCGATCTGAGCGCCGCCGCCGAGGCTGCGGTGGAGCTGGTGCGTCAGCGGGAGGAATTGACCACCGCGACAGCAGAATTCGAGCAGGCTCGGGCGGCACATACCGATGCTCGTGAACGCACCCTCGACATCCGGGAGCGTCGCCTGGCGGGAATGGCGGCCGAACTGGCGGGCGGGCTGGTCGAGGGGCAGCCGTGTGGGGTGTGCGGCTCCGCCGAACATCCGGCTCCGGCGCACCCCGCCGAGGTGACGGTCGCGAAAGCCGATGAAGAGCGGGCGGTGCATGCGGAACGTGCGGCGGAGACCCGGCGTGACCGGGCCCTGGCCCACCGCACGGATCTGGAGCGCCGGATCGAACTACTCGTCGAACGTGGCGGTGACGGTGATCGCGCCGAACTCGCCGCCTCGCTCACCGCGGCCGCGGAACGGGTACGGGCAGCGCGTACCCGGGCCGAAACGGCGGACGAGTCGGCCGCCGAGCTCACGCGGTTACGGGCCCGGGAGACCGACCTGAATACCCGCCGGCGTGATCTGGAGGGCCGCGGCACCGCGGTGCAGGAGCGGATCGTGTCCACCGACCGGCGCCTCGCCGAACTCACCGAGCGGGTGCGCGCCGCCGCGGGCGCCGATCTCACGGTCGAACGCCGCCGTACCCGGCTGGAAGCGCTCATCGCCGATGCGGGGGAGCTGCTCGCCGCCCGCGTCGAAGCGGCCGGCGCCGAGGATCAGTTCGCCGATTTCGCCCGCCGGGTCGAACACGCGGCCCGTGCCGCGGGACTGACGGCAGGAGACTCACCGACCGGTCCGGGCGGTGCTGCGTCGAGCCCGCACGGCGCTGTTTCCGGTCCGAATGGCACGGTCGCTGCGCGCGGTACGCACTCCGGTCCGGACGAACCGGCTGTCGGTGCATCCGGCGCCACGACCGGGCTGCGGGATTCCGCCGCGAATGTGGCGGATTCGGTGGCAGGGATCCGGGATCGTGAGCGCACCGCGCCCGATACCGCTGTGCTGGCCGCCTATGCGAAAGCCGTTGCCGCAGCAACCCTGTCATCCCAACGGCAGGCCGACATCGAAACAGAACTGGTCGCCGCGGATCGGCGGCGGGCCCATGCCGAGGCAGTCCTGGACGAACCCGAGGTCCGTGCCGCTGCGGCGGCACCTCCGGTCGATCTCCCGGCGCTAGAGGATGCGGTCGTGCAGGCTCGCCGGGCGTTGGACGCCGCGGTCGCGGCGCACGCCGAATGCACTCGTCGCGTCGATCAACTCGAGGAGTTGGCCGGCCAGCTCTGGTCGGCGGCGGACCGCATCGCCCCGATGCAGCGCGCCCATCTCGAACTGGAGGGGCTGGCCCAGGTGGTGGCGGGCCGTGGCGAGAACAACCGGCACATGTCGTTGCGTTCCTATGTGCTCGCGGCGCGGCTGGAGGAAGTGGCGGTCGCCGGGTCGGCACGGTTGCGCCGGATGTCGGGAGGCCGTTACGAATTCGTCCATTCCGATGCTGCCGGCCCGCGTGGCCGCCGGGGCGGTCTCGGCCTGGATATCCGCGACGACTACACCGGTGCGATTCGTCCCGCGAAAACCCTGTCCGGCGGCGAAACCTTCATGGCGTCGCTGTCGCTCGCACTCGGGTTGGCCGATGTTGTTGCGGCCGAGTCCGGCGGTCTGATGCTCGACACCCTGTTCATCGACGAGGGGTTCGGCAGCCTCGACGCCGACACTCTCGACGCCGTCATGGGTGTACTGGACGAACTGCGTTCCAGGGGAAGGGTTGTCGGTGTGGTGAGCCATGTCGACGAGATGCGCCAGCGTATCCCCAGCCGGCTGCACGTGATCCGGGAGCCGACGGGTTCGCGGCTCCGGACCATCGTCGTCTGATCGGTGTCCCTGGATCGGCAACGGCCGCACCGTCTCGGGCCATCCCGGCACCCCGGGCGGCCTCTCGGGGCTCAGCCGGCGCCAGCTCCTGCCGCCGGTCCGGCCTTCCGTTCGTGCGCGAGTAACCACCGCTTACAGGCGAGCCCCCAGCGGAATCCGCCCAGCGAACCGTCGGTGCGCAGGATGCGGTGACACGGGACGAACAGCGCCGTCGCATTGCGTGCGCATGCGTTGGCGGCGGCTCGGGTGGCGTCCGGCCGTCCGGATCGGCGGGCGAACTCGGTGTAGGTGAGTGGATCCCCGGCGGGAACCTTCCGCAGTACCGACCAGGCGTGTTCGAGGAACGGCCCGGAACGCTGCCGCACGGCCACGGTGTCGATGGCGTCCCATTCACCTTCGTGATACCGCTCCACGATCTCGGTGACCTCACCGAGTGCGTCGTAGCGGCGCAGCGCGGCGGGCCGCAGCGTGGGATGGACGACCGCACGCAGCTTCTCCGCGTCGGAGGTCCAGCCGGAGGCCAGAACCGCACCGTCCGCGTCGAGGATCACGGTGAACGGCCCGATCGGCGTCGGGACGGCCGCGTAGTCTGCGGCGGTCATCGGCGTGCGCTCAGGTTCGCGGCCAGCTGCCGGTTGGCAGCCGGGGCGGCCCCGCGCGCGAACCCGAGTGGCCGGGCGGCCGGTACTCCGCCCGCGTGACCACGTTCGGACAGTGCGCGTTTCCACAGGTGCATGGACAGATACGACCGCCACGGCGCCCAGCGCGAGGTGTCGGAGAGGTCGACGCCGAGGTGAGCCGCACCCTGGCGGACCACGAGGTCGGTATGCAGCATGGTGTCCGGATCGGCGAGTAGTCGCATGGTCACGTAGTCGGCGGTCCACGGGCCGACCCCCTCGAGTGCGAGCAGTTCCCGTCGCACATCGGCCGCGGTGCGTCCGGCGTGCAGGTGCAGGTCTCCGGAGGCCAAGGCCCGGGCTGCCCCCACGATCGAGGAGATGCGGCGAGCCGGGCCGGTGAGCACATCGGCTCCACGTTCGGCGATGGCCTCGGCGGTGGGGAACAAGCGCGGAATGGCGCCACCGACGTTGTCGCCGAGCGCGTCGACCAGCCGAGCGGTGTGCGTGGTGGCCGCCGAGACCGAGATCTGCTGCCCGATCATGGTGCGCAGCAACAACTCCGGTGCGTCGACGCAGCCGGGCACCCGGATGCCGGGACTGAGTGCGGTCGCGCCGGGACCGAAGCCTGCCCGCAGTGCCGCGTCGATACCGACCGGGTCGGCGTCGAGGTCGAGGAGGTGGCGCACGCGGGCGACGGTAGGTGCCAGGTCGCGCATATCGTGCAGGGTCAGGCCCGCGCGGACGTGGCCGGGCTGGATACTCGCGCGCACGGTGGCGTGGCCGTGCGGGGTGCGCATGCTGCGGGTGTACACCCCGTCCTCCCAGCTCTCCAGACCGGGCACGGCGTGTGCGCCCAGGAACCATTCGAGCCAGCGCGCGTCCAGCGGTTCCCGGTAGGGCAGACGCAGTGTGAGGATGCCGCCGGTCGCGGGCAGGGTGTCGCCGCGCAGCCGCCGGGCCTCGTCACGCAATACCGTCGGGCTGACCACGAACACTTCACGAACGGTGTCGTTGAACTGACGGATGCTGGCGAAGCCGGCCGCGAAGGCGATGTCGGACATGGGCATTCGCGTGGTCTGGATGAGCAGGCGTGCGGTGTGGGCGCGATGGGCACGAGCCAGTGCCAGCGGGCCGGCGCCCAGCTCGGCGGTGAGTACACGGGTCAGTTGGCGCTGGGAATAACCGAGTTCGGCGGCCAGGCCGGGCACGCCCTTGCGTTCGATCACTCCGTCGGCGATCAACCGCATCGCCCGCGCGGCGAGGTCGGCACGGGTGTTCCACAGCGGGGAGCCGGGGGCGGCGTCGGGCAGGCAGCGGCGGCAGGCGCGGAACCCGTGATGCTGTGCGGCGGCCGCCGTCGGTAGGAACGTGACATTCGTGCGCTTCGGAGTGATAGCAGGACACGATGGCCGACAGTAGATGCCGGTAGTGCGCACCGCGGTGAAGAATTGCCCGTCGAACCGGGCGTCCCGGGTCGCTACCGCTCGATAACAGCGCTCGAAGTCCAGACCGTTCACACTCACGTGGTCCACCTTGTCAGCCGGAGCGCGACCGCGCTAGCGGTAAACAGACAACTACACAGGTTGGCCAACGTTTCATAGACATGTGGAATTGCTATTACTTGCGAGACAGCTGAGAGCTATCGGGTATAACACCCGCAAAACGGGGTTTTATGCAGTGGGGTAACGGATTTCGCGTGGCGTGTCCGGCCGGTGCCGAGATCTCGCGTAGTTCGATGTCCGGGGGATCCCCGGTGCGGCGCCCGAGGAGATGCGTACCACGCATGACCTCGGGCGCCGCTCGCTGCTGCCGAGAGGGCAGCGTGACCGTCTCAGCAGCACCTGGTGCCGGGATTGCGGTCGGCCGCGGCATGCCGCTCCCGCCAGAACTCGCCCTCGGTAGGGATCGGCCGCTCCGGATGGACGCGTCGCAGATGCGCCACGTACCGGTCGTAGTCCTGTCCGCCGAGGACGGCGTTCATATACCGAGCCACCGCACTCACCGCCCGCCACGGGGCGCGCAGGATCGCGGCCGCGCGCGTCAGGGAGCGGGGTCCGGCGTCGACGTGTGCGCCGCCCCGGGCACCTTCACCGCTCCCGCGTGCTCCAGTTCCGCCCATTCGCGCTGTACCTCCTTCTCCTCCTTGGTTGCGAGGAAGCCGGCGGGGCCGAAGATCTTCGACGGCAGCTCCGGGGTCTCGGTCGTCTCGCCGCCACCGCGGCGGGCCGCCCGCACACAGACCAGCACGCCGACCACCGCGACGATCAGAACCAGCACCGCGAAGACGATCGACAGGGTGCCCTGGATGAAGGTATTGCGGATCACCTTGTCCATATCGGCCATGGTCTTCGCGGGCGCGATCAGCTGCCCGGCGTCGCGGGCCGCGCTGTAGTTGTGGTGCTGAGTCCAGTATCCGATGTTCTCGTCACCGGAGAAGATCTTCTGCCAGGAGGCCGTCATGGTGACCACGAGGTCGAAGGCCAGCGGCACCGCCGGTATCCAGGCCCACTTCAACAGCCCCTTCTTCACCACGATCACCAGCACCACCGTCAGTGCTATCGCGGCCAGTAGCTGATTGGCGATGCCGAACAGCGGATACAACGTGTAGATACCGCCGAGTGGATCGGTCACACCCATCAGCAGCACCGAACCCCAGGCCGCCACCACGATCAGCGTGCACAGCCAGGCGCCCGGACGCCAGGACGGATCCTTGAATTTGCGGGCCGGCCCACCGAGATTGCCGAGGGTGTCCGACAGCATGAAGCGGGCGACACGGGTGCCGGCGTCGATCGTGGTGAGGATGAACAGCGCCTCGAACATGATCGCGAAGTGGTACCAGAACGACTTCATGGCGGTGCCGCCGATGAAGCTGTGCATCACCTCGGCCATGCCGACCGCGAGTGTCGGCGCGCCACCGGTACGCGAGTAGACCGCCTCCTCACCCACATCGGAGGCGGCCTGCTCCAACTCGTTCGCGGTGATCGGAGTGCCACCCAGGCCGAGTGAGTTGACCTTGTCCGCGGCCTCCTGCGCGCTGCCGAGCCCGCTGGTGTTCATCGCGAAATACAGATGCTGGTCGAGGATGCTCGCGGCGATGATCGCCATCACTGCCACGAACGATTCCATCAGCATGCCGCCGTAGCCGATCATGCGTGCCTGCGACTGCTTTTCCAGCAGCTTCGGTGTGGTTCCCGACGAGACCAGCGCGTGGAATCCCGACAGCGCACCGCAGGCGATGGTGATGAACAGGAACGGGAACAGGCTGCCGGCGAATGCGGGGCCGTCGGAATTGCCCGCGAACTGCGAGACCGCAGGTGCCTGCAGTACCGGCATGGTGATCAGGACACCGAGCGCGAGCAGCACGATGGTACCGACCTTCATGAAGGTCGACAGATAGTCGCGCGGGGCCAGCAGCAACCACACCGGCAGCACCGAGGCGATGAAGCCGTAGATGATCAGCATCCACGCGATGGTGGTGCCCGACAGGGTGAACAGGTCACGACCCCAGCCGGATTCGGAGACCCAGCGCCCGGAAATGATGGCCAGCAGCAGCAAGGCGAAACCGACCAGCGAGATCTCGCCGACCTTGCCCGGCCGCAGGTAGCGCAGATACAGACCCATCAGCAGTGCGATCGGGATGGTCATCGCGATCGAGAACACGCCCCACGGGCTGCCGCCGTGCAGTTGCCCGTCGGCGCCCTCCTTCGCGGCCAGCGCATTGACCACCACGATGCCGAGCACGGCCAGCAGGATGACCATGATGACCAGGACCGCGACCAGTGCCGCGACACCGCCCACCGGGCCGAGTTCGTCCCGCGCCATCTGCCCGAGGCTGCGGCCGCGCCGCTTCACCGAGGCCCACAGCACCAGATAGTCCTGCACCGCACCGGCCACGACCACGCCGATCACGATCCACAGCGTGCCCGGCAGGTACCCCATCTGTGCCGCGAGAATGGGCCCGACCAACGGTCCCGCGCCCGCGATGGCGGCGAAGTGGTGGCCGAACAGGACGCGGCGGTCCATCGGCATGTAGTCGGTGCCGTTTTCGAGTTCTTCTGCGGGGGTGGCGGTGTCGTCCCGTGGCTTGGTGATCTTCCATTCGATCAGCCGCGAATAGAACTGGTAGGCGAGAATGTAGGTGGCCACCGCGGCGATCACGATCCATACCGCGTTCACGCTCTCACCGCGAGCAATGGCGAGGATCGCCCACGCCACCGCGCCGACGATCGCTATGACGGCGAAGATCCCCTTCTTCGCGGGGGTCATGCGCCGGCGATCCACGACCCCGACGGGAGGTAGGTCCGGCTCGGTTCGGAGGTATTCGATGGTCGCCATGCGAGCTACTCTCCCGTGCTGTCGCGTACGTACTTGCGTGTCCGGCTCGCCGGTTTCGACCGATGCCCGGACGGACACAACGTAGTCGAACCGACCGGCCGATCATTCCACTTCGGTGCAGACGAGGCAGCGGACCCCGTGGCTGATACCCGCGCATATCGCCGTGATAAGGGATCGTGCGGCAGCGAACCCGCAGGTGGTCGCGTGTCGAGCGCCTCGGGTCGGAGTTTCCGTCCGTAAGCTGACCGCGCTGATTCACGGTCGGTGCCGCACCCGGTGCCGAAAGGGCTGGGGAGTCGGGCCGAGCGGGCCCGGGTCGACCGGCCGCCGCCTCACAACGCTGTGCGAAGGAGGTTCGTGGTTTCGCGGCACACTACTCGGACTTCGCGGCACCGTGCCGTGGTGTCGCGGCGTACAGCCCTGCGCTCGGTCGCTGCGGCCGCCGCCGCGACTGCGGTGTCCGGGGGATGCGCGGGCGACGACGACGCACTCACCTTCTTCTTCCAGGCGCGCCCGGAGGAAGCCCGCGCCCGCCGGCGGATCATCGCCGAATTCGGCAAACGTCGCCCGGACATCAAGATTCGGACGGTCCTCTCGGGTCCGGATCCGCTCCAGCAGATGCTGACCTATTGTGCGGGCGGCAAATGCCCCGACGTACTGATGGCATGGGAAATGCTGTACGCCGGTCTGGCCGAACGCGGCGTATTGCAGGACCTGCACGTTCCGCTGGCGGGCGAGCCGGCGTTCGCCGAGCGTCTCCGCGCCGACGGTTACGCACCGCTCTACGACACCTTCACCTACCGCGGCGGCCAGTACGCACTGCCGGAGCAGTGGTCCGGAGTTTTCCTCTACTACAACCGGAAACTGTTCGACGAGGCCGGAATACAACCACCGTCACGGTGGTCCGGTAGCTGGACCTTCGACGAGTTCCTCACCGCCGCACGCACGCTCACCCGGCGCTCCGGCGGTCGCGTGCAACAGTGGGGATTCGTCGACGGCTGGGTTCCCTACTATTCCGCGGCCTGCTTCGCGATGAACAACGGGGCCCGCTGGTTCGATCGCCCGAAGAACCCCACCCACACCCTGATGGGTGATCCGCGCTTCGCGGAGGGCTTCGGTTTCTATGCCGACCTGGCGGTGCGCCACGGTGTCGCACCCACCAACGCCGACCGGCAGTCGCTCACGGCATCCGATGTTTTCGCCCGCGGTAAGGCGGCGATGCTCCTGGGCGGGCATTGGCTGTACTCGGAGCTGATCACGCACGACGACCTCGAGTTCGATGTCACCGCGCTACCGGTCGGACCGCACGGCGGCCCGGACGCGGTGACCGATGTCGGATGTACCGGGCTCGCGATCGCGGCCGGCAGTCGCAAACGCGATCAGGCCTGGGAATTCGTCAAGTTCGCCACCGGCCCCGAGGGGCAGGCGCTGATCGCCGAATCCGGCCTGTTCGTGCCGGTGCTGCGCTCGGCCATGGCCGCACCCGGCTTCGCCGCCGCACATCGCGACGTGCACAACCGGGAGATCTTCACCGACGGCCCCGCGCACTCGCGACAGCTGGCGGTGACTCCGGTCTGGGGAAAGGTCGATTCGCTGCTCTCCCGCAGCTGCGACCGGGTGCTGCGCGGAGCGGCGTCGGCCGGTTCGCTCGCTGATACCGCCGCGGATGTGAACCGGTTGCTCCAGGAGCCGGTGTGAGTACGGGCGCGGGGGTCGGGCGAACGGATGCGGCTTCGGGCGGGGCGGTGCGCTCGAATGGGCGGCCGCGCGCGGACGACGAGACGGACCAGGCTTGCGGGATCGGTTCGTTCCGTAGCAGCGCTGCGGAACTGAAGTCCGAAACGGCCGGTGCGGGCGGGTATTCGGGCGGCCGTCCCTTCCGTCGTGCCGACCGCGGCAAGCACCGCAGAGTGCGCAGGACCACCCGGTCGGCGGTAGACCGCATGCGCGCGCGGGCCGGGATGCGTTTCGTGGCACCGAATCTCGCCGCAGTGGGGTTGTTTCTCCTATTTCCCCTGGGCTTCTCGCTCTACCTGAGCGTCCACTCGTGGGATCTGTTCAGCCCCATGCGTTTCGTGGGACTGGGGAACTTCCGCAGGCTGTTCGACGATCCGCTGTTCTATATCGCATTGCGCAACACCGCGATGTTCACCGTGCTGACCTTGATTCCCACGGTGGTGATCAGCGCGGGTGTGGCCGCTGCGCTGAACCGGAAGCTGCGGGGGATCGGCCTGTTCCGCACCTTCGCATTCCTGCCGCTGGCCGCGTCGACGGTGGCGATGGCGGTGGTGTGGCGATTCCTGTTCGCTGCCGACGACGGGCTGATCAACCGGGCGCTGGGCGTGCTCGGAATCGGTGAGGTGCCGTGGCTGAGTGACCCGAATTGGGCGCTGGTGGCCTTGAGCATCGTGACGGTGTGGAAGAGCGTTCCGTTCGCCACCGTCATCCTGCTCGCCGCCATGCAGGGCGTACCCGAGAACCTGTACGAGGCGGCGCGGATCGACGGCGCCGGGCCGTGGCGGCGGTTTCGTTCGATCACGGTGCCGTTGATTCGCGGCGCGCTGTCGTTCGTCTTCGTCATCACGATCATCAATACCGTCCAGGCATTCGACCAGGCCTATGCCCTCACCGGAGGGGAGGGCGCACCGGAGACCGGCACCTACGTACTGGGAATCATGCTGTTCCAGAATGCTTTCCGCTTCTACGAGGTGGGATATGCCGCCGCACTGGCGTGGGTGATGTTCGCATTGCTGCTGGTGATCACGGTCGTCCAGCTGTGGTTGTCGCGCCGGGAGGAGCTGTCGTGAGAATCTCGACACAGGCCGCCGGCGCGGTGGTGCCCGCGGACGCCGGCAGATCGGGGCCCGGTATTGCGCAACGCGCCATCGTACGCCGGACCGTGCGCGGGACGGCCTGGTATCTGGCCCTCGTCCTCGTCTCCTGGTGTGCGATCGGTCCGATTCTGTGGGCGCTGGCCGCATCACTGAAATCCGAAGGTGAGATCAGCGATCCGAATCCGTTGCCGACCACTGCGCGCTGGTCGAACTACGGTGAGGTGTTCGATCTGCTCCCACTGGGCCGCATGCTGGCCAACACCGCGATCTACGCCGGCTGTGTCACGGCCGGTCAGGTCTTGTTCTGCTCGCTGGCCGGTTATGCCTTCGCCCGCCTCCGGTTTCCAGGACGTGATGTGCTGTTCGTCGCCTATCTGGCCACGTTGATGGTGCCGCTGACGGTCACGGTGATCCCGCAGTTCCTGCTGATGCGGGCCTTCGGCTGGGTCGACACCCCGTGGGCGATGATCGTTCCCGGCCTCTTCGGCTCCGCCTTCGGCACCTACCTCATGCGCCAGTTCTTCCGTACCCTCCCCGAGGAACTGGAGGAGGCCGCGATCCTCGACGGCTGCACCATCTGGCAGACCTATTGGCGGATCCTGGTACCGCAGGCCCGCCCCGCGATCATGGTGCTGGCGGTCCTCACCTGGATCACGGTGTGGAACGACTTCCTGTGGCCGCTGGTGATGATTCAGCGCAACGACATCTCCACTGTCACTGTGGGTTTGGTACGGCTGCAGGGGCAGTACCACACCGATTGGCCGTTGTTGATGGCCGCGGCGCTGATCGTGCTGCTGCCATTGCTGGTGGTATATCTGTTCGCCCAGAAGGCTTTCGTACGTGGCATCGCCCAGTCCGGGATGGGCGGCCGCTGAACGGCCGCCGGTCGGGCGCCGCTGGTTCAGCGGGTGCGTTCGTAGTGGCGGCGTGCCTTTTCCCGGTTTCCGCAGGCCGCCATCGAGCACCAGCGGGCGCGGTTGGCGCGGCTGCGGTCGAGCAGGAACAGGTGGCACTCGGCATTGGCGCACGGACGCAGCCGGCCGGGGAGTTGCTGCTCCGTGTGCGCCCAGGCGAGTACCGCCTCGACCGCCAATCGTGCATGCGGTGGTGTCGTGAGTATCCAGTGCAGACCGTCGGATGTGATCTCAGGGGTTTGACCGACTCCTTCCAACAGTGCGTTCAGCGCTTCGCGCGAACGCTGCCCGCACACGACATCGCGCAACAGATCGCGTGTTTCGCGTAGTAGCGCCAGTTCTGCGAGGCTGCCGTCGCCGCCGTGGTCCCGTGCCCACCGACGGCCCACGTCCGAATCGCCGAGCGCGTCCTGTTCCACCCCCTTGACCAGTGGCCTGCTGTTGAGCAGATCCAACAGCACGTCCATCGGGCACCACTCCTATCTAACCGTATTGGATCAATTGACAGGTTAGCTCACGGGGTGTTTGAATGAAAATACCTAACCGCATCAACTTGTTTAAGAGGTTATGATGAGTGGAGTGCATCACCGGACCGCCACTGTCGAGGGGCACGAGATCTTCTACCGCGAGGCCGGTCCGGCGGACGGCCCCGCAATCGTGCTGCTGCACGGCTACCCGACCAGCTCGTTCATGTTCCGTGAACTCATCCCGCTGCTGGCCCGGGACTACCACGTCATCGCGCCGGACCACCTCGGATTCGGTCACTCCGATGCCCCACTCGCCACGGAATTCGACTACACCTTCGAAGCCCTCGCCCGGTTGACGGCCGGACTGCTCGACCAGCTCGGTGTGCAGCGCTATGCCCTGTACGTCCATGACTACGGGGCGCCCATCGGGTGGCGGCTCGCGCTCGAACAGCCGGAACGAATCTCTGCCGTTGTCACCCAGAACGGCAACGGCTACGAGGATGGTTTCGTCGAATCGTTCTGGGAAGGCATCTGGGCGTACGGCGCGAATCCGGGCCGCAACACCGAAGCCGCTGTGCGGTCCGCGCTGAGCCTCGACGCCATCCGCTGGCAGTACCTGCACGGTGTGCCCGACCCGAGCACGGTCAGCCCGGACACCTGGGAACACGACTTCGCTCTCATCTCCCGAGAGGGCAACGACGACGTGCAGTTGGCTCTGTTCCGCGACTACCACAACAATCGCCCGCTCTATCCGCTGCTGCACGAATTTCTTCGCGCACACCGGGTTCCGGTACTCGCCGTGTGGGGGCGCAACGACGAAATCTTCGGCCCGGCGGGTGCGCAAGCCTTCGCCCGTGACGCCGCGGACGCGGAGGTGCACTTGATCGACGGCGGGCATTTCCTCTTGGAGAGCCACCTCGACGTCGTCGCGGGCTATCTGCGTGGTTTCCTCGGGCGGGTGCTGAGCTGAACCGGTGGTGCCGGAGCGGATCCGCGGAATCGGCCTACTCGTCGTCGCCCGTGCCGTGGTGCCCGGGCGACGGAGAGGCCGAGACAGCAGTGCCGGCCTCGGGGGTGCCCTCCGGGGCCGGCGCCGGGACGTACGCGCTACCGAGCGCCGGATGTGGAACCTCGCGCATCTCGGATGTCGTGCGTAGCGGCTTGATCCGGTCGATGACCGCGACGATGCACAGCGAGACCACTCCCCAGGCGATGAACGTCAGCAGACTGTTGCCGAGCGTGTCACCGCCGAAGTACAGGATCGATCGGGCCGCCTCCACGGCGGCGCCCATCGGGATCACATCGTGGATCGCGCGGAAGAACGGCACCTCCATGTACACCGACATGGCGCCGCTGGACGCCGGCACCCCGAGGAACATCAGCACTCCGATCACCGGAATGATCGCCAGCATCCCGACGAGTCTTTCGAAGACGGTGGCGAACATCGCCACACAGAAGATCGCCACCGCTCCGGTTGCCCACAACTGCCAGCCGTGGCCTCCGCCGATGCTGCCGGTGATCGGCCCGGCGATGAGCAGCACTGCGCCGGACATGAACGCCGCATACACACCGACGATGGGCAGCAGTTTCGGCAGCGGCCGGCTCGCCGGGGCGGCGTTGGCTCCGACGATGATCACCATGAATCCGGCCAGCAACCAGCCCATCGCGATGTACATCGTGACGGTGCCCATGCTGTCGCGAGCGGGGAGCGGCGCGACGTCGTCCGTCGTTACCGGCATCCCTTGCGCCTGTGCGACCTGCGTGAAGATGGTGTCGACCACCTGCGCGGCGCTGTTGCTCGCCGCCTGGTTGATGATGACGGTGGCCTGCGGGTTCTCGGCGTCGGGCAGCACGAGCGCGCCGACGATGTCACGATCGGTGACCTGTGCCCGCGCGTCGTCCGCGGACTCGGCGACGTGAATGTCGAACATGCCCGGCATCTGCTGCGACAGACCGTCGGCCACGGCCCGTCCCTGCTCCTGCGATGCCGCGACGACCGCGACCGGCATGTCCTTCGGCGTCGGTGAGTGCATCGCGCCGAGCATCGCCGTGATCATCATCGTGACCATGGCCAGCGGAAAGAACAGCAGGGCGGTGTAATGCCAGAACGGGGTGTCGGGCTGCGTTGCTCCGCGCAGTGACGGGATGCTGATGCGCACCGTCGCCGACGCTGACTTCCTCCGTTTGCGCCGGTCGACCACCAGCGTGAGGATCAGCCCGGCCGCGCCGCCGATCCCCAGCACCATCAGATGTTTGCCGGCACCGTCGCCGTCGAAGTACAGCACCGAGCGCAGCGCCTCACCGATGGCGGGCAACGGTAGGAACGCGTGAAAGACGTCGTAGAGCGGAGGTGCCGTGTAGATCGAAATGCTCAAATTGGAGCTCGGCATACCGAGCACCATGAGCAGCAACATGGCCAGCAGTGTCGCCATCGCACCGAATACTCGGGTGAAGAACAGTTGCACCAGGCCGATCGCCACCACGCCGAGCACCGCGATACCCATCACCGGCAGCAGGTCACCGGCCGGAACGACATGCAGGATGGGGCAGGTGATCAGCGCGATCACACCCGAAATCAAGACGGCCCAGCCGAGCAGGAGCGGGAGGAATCTCCGGAGTCGAAGCAGCTGCGGTGAATTCGAGAGCATGAACGACAGCGGCAGATAGCCGGCCATGACGATCGCTGTCGTCATGAACATCGCGCCGAGCCCGACCGGATCGTTCGCAGGCAAGGGCACCAGATCTTCGGTCTGCACCGTCATTCCCTGCGCGAGGGCCACCGGGGTCACCAGAGTGGTGACGACCGTCGCCTGCGATGATCCGGCGCCACTCGCGGTGAACAGCGTCGCGTTCGTACCGTCGACAACGACGGCCCCCGCGGCCTTCCGATCGATCACCTGGTGACGAGCACTGTCCGGATCGGCGTCGACTCGAACATCCACGGCATCCCCGTCGGCGCCTTCGAGCGCGTTCGCGAACTGTCCGGCGTCCTGCCCCGACACGACGATCGGCATGTCGCGGGGCGTCGGGGAATGCATCGCCCCCATATAGCCCCAGACCATCATGCCGACCATCGCCAACGGCATCAGGAACATGATGACGACGCGAACGATTCCTTCGATCTTCGCTCGTTTCGCGGCCTGGGCCTCGTCCTCGGCCGCCGCTGCGGCCGTGTCGCCGACGTCTGTGACCGTGTCGACCTCGTCCTCCGGCGTAGGCACTGCGCGCTCCTTCTGTCGCCGCGGTGAACCGATCAGTGGAACTATCCGAGGCTATGACACAACCGGGCGCCCGCGCGGGATGCTCGGGTGGGGCGCCGCCCGGTCAGCGGTGCGCGATTCCACTCGCCGGCAGCCGTGGTCGGGCAGTTCGGATGCCGTGAGTTGCGCGGAACGTGCCTGGTACGGACTGCTCTGGGTATCACGGAAAGCCCCTCGGCCCCAGCGGAATCGCTGAGGCCGAGGGGTGGGCGGTCAACCCGGTGCGATCGTCATCCGCGGCCCGTGCCGACCTCGGCGAGGAGGGCGAGGAGAGCGTCGGCGGCAGGGCCGGAGGAGGCCGGGCTCTGACCGGTGATCAGCAGGCCGTCGGTGCGGACGTAGGGTTGCCAGTTGCCGACCTTGGAGTAATCGGCACCGAGTCGCTTCAGTTCGTCCTCGACGAGGAAGGGGACGACATCGGTCAGACCGGCGTCGGCTTCTTCCCCGTTGGTGAAACCGGTGACCTGCCGGCCCCGGACGAGGGGTGTGCCATCGGGGTTGGTGGCGTGGCGTAGGGCGCCCGGGGCATGGCAGACGAGGGCGAGTGGTTTGCCGGACCGCAGGACGGTCTCGATGAGCCGCACGGAGACCGGGTCTTCGGCCAGGTCCCACAGCGGTCC
The DNA here is from genome assembly GCF_001613265.1 of Nocardia vermiculata NBRC 100427. Lineage (GTDB taxonomy): Bacteria > Actinomycetota > Actinomycetes > Mycobacteriales > Mycobacteriaceae > Nocardia > Nocardia vermiculata. Next base: position 123,499 of record NZ_BDCA01000002.1, on the reverse strand, counting down.
GTGACCACCGGGGTAGAAGACGGTGTCGAAGTCGTCCGCGGAGACGGAGTCGAGACGGGCGGTGTGCTCGAGCGCGGCCATCGCTTCCGGGTCGGCCTCGAAGCGGTGGGTTTCTTCGGTCTGGAAGTTGGGCTCATTGCTCTTGGGATCCAGTGGCGGCCTGCCGCCCTTGGGTGAGGCGAGCACGACCTCGGCACCGGCGTCGGTGAAGCGGTAATAGGGGGCGGCGAGTTCTTCCAGCCAGAAGCCGGTCTTACGTCCGGTGTTGCCGAGTTCGTCGTGGGAGGTGAGGACGATGAGAATCTTCATGATACTCCTTTAGTAGACCGGTCGTCTCCGATTCTGCAGAGTGAGGTACAACCGATGCTCGAGCCATTCGGGGCTGTGGTCTGTTCTTACAGATGGAGAAGCTGACGCGTGACTGTCATCGTAGTGTCGAACGGGGCGGCGTTGCGGTGGATTTTGACCATGAGACTCGCTCCCAGCCACATGTCGTACAGGGCGCGTGCGGTGTCGTGGGCGGTACCGTCGATCGTGAGCGACTCGTCCTGCAGGCCGGCCGTGATCGCTCGTTCCAGTCGGTCGATCATGGCGGTGGTGCCCTGTTTCAGAGTGAGCCGCATCGGCTCCGACAGGTCGGATACCTCCGCGCTGAGCTTGACTGTCAGGCACCTGCCCTGACAGTCGTCGGCGCTTTGCATCTCGCGCCAGTCCTGCCAGTAGTTCATCAGTCGCTGGGCCGCGGTCAGCCCGGACTCGGCGAGGATGCGGTCCATGCTCGCCAGGTAGTCGGCGTAGTAGGCCTGCATCACTGCCTCGCCGAAAGCGTCCTTGGATCCGAAGAAGTGGTAGAAGGACCCCTTCGGAACCCCGGCGGCGGTGAGGATCTCGTTGATTCCCACTGCCGCATACCCCTTGCGGGGGAGGATCTGCCGGGCGGCGTCGATGATATTGCTGCGGGTGTCACCCCCGGTGGCTTTCATGTGCGACATCGTATCACCAATTAGACCAGTCGTATGGTTGATGTTCGACTGTGCCTGCGGTTCGTCGGGCGCAGGATTACCGGCCGAGGAAGTCCAGCAGGACCTTGTTGACCTCGGTGGTGTGGGTGGTGAGCAGTCCGTGCGGCGCACCGTCGATCTCGACGTACGTCGCGGCGGGCAGTGCCTCGGCGAAGCGGCGTCCGGTGGCGTCGATGGGCAGGGTGCGATCCGCTGTGCCGTGCACGATCAAGGTCGGCACGTCGATTCGAGGTATGTCCGCCCGGAAGTCGGTGGGCCAGGTCAGCGGGGCGGCAGCCGAGGCGATCGAGCCCGCACCTGCTGCCACGTTCCAGGCGTTGCGTACGGCCTCCTCGCTCACTCGGGTGCCCAGGTTCTCGTCGAGGTTGAAGAAGTCGGCATAGAAATCGGTGAAGAAGGCGTAGCGGTCCTTCCGTACGGTCTCGGAGATTCCCTCGAAGAAGGAGAGTGGGGCGGCGCCGTCGGGATTGTCGTCGGTGACGGCCAGGTAGGGCTCCAGCGATGCGAGGAATGCGGCCTTGGCGACCCGGCCGGAGCCGTAGGTGGACAAATAGCGTGCGACCTCACCGGTGCCCATCGAGAAGCCGACCAGGATCGCATCGCGCAGGTCCAGGGTCTCTACGACGGTGTTCAGGTCGGCCGCGAACGTGTCGTAGTCGTAACCGGTGGAGGGCTGGCTGGACTTGCCGAAGCCGCGCCGGTCGTAGGTGACGACCCGGTAGCCGGCGTCCAGCAGGGCGGGAAGCTGGCCTTCCCAGGAATTTCCGTCCAGAGGGTAGCCGTGGATGAGCACGATCGGCTGTCCGGTGCCCTTGTCCTCGTAGTGCAATTCGATGTCGGTGCTGTTCTCGGTGCCGACTGCGATGCGTCCCATGGTGTTTACCCTTTCGGATTTCGGTGTCTTCCGTGGTGCTGAGAAGGACTATACGACTGGTCTACTAGAAGTGCAACCCCGGCAATTCTCGGTGCACGGCACCTCACTCGGTCGGCACTCACTACCTGGGCAGATGTGGCCCCTGGGTGCCCGGCAAGTAGACTTCTGCACTCGTGAGTCTCACCCTCGGAATCGTCGGCCTGCCCAACGTCGGAAAATCGACGCTGTTCAACGCCTTGACCCGCAACGACGTGCTCGCGGCCAACTACCCGTTCGCGACCATCGAGCCCAACGTCGGCGTGGTCCCGCTGCCCGACCCGAGGCTGGACACGCTCGCCGGGATCTTCGGTTCCGAACGCATCGTCCCCGCGACGGTGTCGTTCGTCGACATCGCCGGCATCGTGAAGGGCGCCTCCGAAGGCGCCGGTCTTGGCAACAAATTCCTCGCCAACATCCGCGAGGCCGACGCCATCTGCCAGGTGGTCCGCGTCTTCGCCGATGACGACGTGGTCCACGTCGACGGCAAGGTCGACCCGCTCAGCGACATCGAGGTCATCGAAACCGAGCTGATCCTCGCCGACCTGCAGACCCTGGAGAAGGCGGTCGTCCGCCTCGACAAGGAAGCCAAGGTCAAAAAGGACCGCAAGCCGGTCGCCGACGCCGCCAAGCAGGCGCAGGAGTTCCTGAACGAGGGCAAGACCCTGTACGCGGTCCGCGACAAGATCGACGCCGACCTGCTGAAGGAACTGTCACTGCTGACCACCAAGCCGTTCCTCTACGTCTTCAACGCCGACGAATCGGTCCTCACCGACGAGGCCCGCATCGCCGAATTGCAAGCCGGCGTGGCACCCGCCGACGCCGTCTTCCTCGACGCCAAAGTCGAAGCCGAACTCCTGGAACTCGACGCCGAATCCGCCCTGGAACTCCTGGAATCCATCGGCCAGACCGAACCCGGCCTGCACGGCCTGGCCCGCGCCGGTTTCCACACCCTCGGCCTGCAGACCTACCTCACCGCCGGCCCGAAAGAGGCCCGCGCCTGGACGATCCACCAGGGCGACACCGCGCCCAAGGCAGCCGGTGTCATCCACACCGATTTCGAGCGCGGCTTCATCAAGGCCGAGGTCGTCGGTTTCGACGACCTGGTCGAGGCGGGGTCCATGGCTGCCGCCAAGTCGGCGGGCAAGGTGCGGATGGAAGGCAAGGACTACGTCATGCACGACGGAGACGTGGTCGAGTTCCGCTTCAACGTGTAGACAACGGTTGCGGCACGTCACGCGTGCTCAGTCCGGAGACGCCGCGAGCTGGCCGGCCAAGTCGGTGAGATCCTCGGCGTGGAAGTCGAATCGATCCGTGGCGCTGGGGGGATCGCCGACCGGGCGCGCGACATAGGCGGTTCGCATCCCCACGTTCTGGGCTCCGCGCAGGTCCCAGGCATGGGCGGCGACCATGAGCAGTCGCTGTGGCGGAACTGCGGACGCTGCGATCGCAAGCTCGTATACGGCTGGTGCCGGTTTGTAGGTTCGAGCGTCTTCGGCCGACAGTGCCTGATGCCATCGAAGACCCGCATGAAAGTTGAGCTCGAGCAGATGTGACCTACTTGCGTTGGACAGGCCGAGCAGCGGGAATCGTTCGGCCAAGGCGGCCAGACCGGCGACCGTATCGGTCCAGGGCGGCAAGTGCTCGGCCGACTCGGCGAGGCGTGTGATCGCCGCCGGGTCGTCGATGCCGACCCTTTCCGCGACGAGGGCTGCTGCCTCGTGATCCAGAACGCGACTGGTGGCGTAGGGGCGATCTCCTGCGACGATCCGGCGTTGTTCACGATCGATACTGCTGTGCCACAGCTCGAGTAGACCCAGGACAGTCTGTTCGTCCAGCGACGGGGCGAAGGCGCGAATGCCCGCAGTGATGCCCGCCGGCTCGTCTACGAGAGTTCCGAGTACATCGATGACGAGAGCATCGACTTCAGAAGATTTCATGCGCGACGGTCTTCCTTTCAGGTGGACGAGGGGGCCTCATTGCGGCGCCGGGCTCTGGTCGTCGCTGGCGCGACGGCCGCGGGAAACAGAGCCGCGTTCGATACCGGTCGTCATCGCCTGCCCATCATGTCCGGTGAGGAGCGCATCAGTCGGATCGGGCTCCTTTGTGTACTGCCGCCAGCCGTGGCTCGATCGACTCGGCCATCAGAGCGATCTCCTGCTCGTTGATCCGGTTCTTGCGGGCCCGGTCGCGCCAATCGGCCAGCGACGAGGCGATGCGCACCATCCTCTGGCGGGCCTGTCCGATCGTCAGGCTGCACTCGTCGGCCAGGGCGAGTAGGCCGTCCACCTCGTCGGGTGGCGCGTCGGCCCCCATGATCGAGGTCGACCGGGGCCGCCACGGATCCGGGTTCGGATTCACGTCGAAGGCGGGGCTCAGCGTCCACGAACCGTGGTCGGTGAGGAAGCCGTGGTTGCGCAGATGGTCGTCGGTATTGCCGAGCGCGACGCTCGCGATGACGCGGTCGTAGAGTTCGTGATGGTCCCGCCTCGGTGATAGTGACAGGTCGCGTTTCGCCTCGGCGATATCGGCGTAGATGAACGTCGTGGAGATATGGCCGCGCGTCCGGGTGAAATGCGCCTGGCCGACGAGACGGGTTCGTCCTGCCTGGTCGATGAAGACTTCGACGGTAGTCATCGTGCGCGCTTTTTCGTGAGGTTGTGGGCGCGGAGGCGGCCGACGTCGCTGCGTAGGGGGTCGATGGCATCGACGGCTTGGTCGAGCACGCCGAGAGCACGGAGTACCTGAGTGACGTTGCGGAAGCTCACGCTCGGGTCTCCGGTCTCGATCTTGCGTAATGTGTCTCGCGTGATATTGGCTCGCTCGGCGACCTGCGCAGCCGTGAGTCCCAGGACCATTCGCCAGCCGCGCACGTGCTCGCCGAAGGCCGTGATCTGTCGGTCGATCCGGTACCCAGCCATCGCCGCCCCTCTCGCTTGTGACGAGTATAGCAGTCATATTGAGCAGTTGTGGCGACTGCTGTAGTCATACAAACTGTATCTGACGGTGTGGCTCATATGCCGCGCTTCGAGATCGACTCGAATGCTTGCCGGAGTTGTTCGGACGCGAGCGGCCGTGCGGGGTCGGGTCGCGCAATGCCGAGGTGAATCTCTCGGAGTTCGTCGATGAGGTCAGCGACGAGCTGCGGGGACTCTGCCAGGATCTGGGCTCGGACCGTCAGTTCCGGTGATGTGTCGCGGTGGTGCATGCCCCAGGCGCCGAGCGCCACCATCACCGGGACGGTCTGAATCCCTGCTTCGGTGAGCGAGTACGTCGCCCGCTGCCCGCGCAGCACTTCGTCGCGAGTGAGCAGGCCCTCCTGGACCAGGTTTCGGAGGCGGCCGGCGAGGATGTTGGACGCGATGCCTTCGTCGTTGCGGGTCAGGAGTTCGCGGAAGTGTCTGCGACCGCCGAAAACGATGTCTCGGAGCACGATGAGGCTCCACCCATCGCCCAGTACTTCTACTGCTGCGTTGATCGCGCACCCCGATCGCGGCTGTGTTCTCGCCATCCGACCTCCATAGTGCTTGCAGACAGAAATCACTCTACGTTACGGTGTGAGTGATTTCATTATGCAATCACTTGAATCGGAGCCGCCATGTCTCGCACCCGAGTCCACAACCTGTTCGTTTCGTCGGATGGTTATGCCGCAGGCGATTACGTCACCTTCGACGAGCCGATCGGTGGTGCTCAGGCGCTCTTCGGTAAGTTCGATGGTCGCGTCATCCATGGCGTGCACGGCGTCGACGAACCTGTCACCGTGGACCGAGCCCTGTTCAGCATGTGGGGGCAAGGTATCGGGGCGGAGATCATGGGCCGCCGCAAATTCGGCCCGCAGACCGGCGAATGGCCGGACGACGGGTGGCAGGGCTGGTGGGAGGATGCCCCGCCGTTCCTTACCCCGGTCTTCATCCTGACGCACTACCCTCGCGAAACCATCGAGTTCGCCAACGGGACCAGCTTCCACTTCGTGGACGCCGCACCGGAGGAAGTGCTGCGCTTGGCGCAAGATGCGGCCGGCGGCCTGGATGTCCGGCTCGGTGGCGGGCCCTCGACCGTGAACCAGTTCCTCCAAGCGGATCTCGTCGATTTCCTGCACATCGCGATCGTTCCGGTCGTACTCGGTGCCGGTGTGCGGATCTGGGATCACTTGGTGGGCATGGAAGATCGGTTCACCGTCGAAACCATCGGCACGTCCAGCGGTCTGACGCACCAACTGTGGAACAGGAAGCCGCGTGGGTGAAGGGTGCTCGCACGTGATTGCCGCCGTGATGTACCCATAGGTGAAGAGCGTGGATCAGATGGACCTGAGCGGGGACTGTGTCGCGGAGGGGCAACGACAAACCTTCTTTAACGACTAGCGTTATTGACGCATCGCGTTATACTGTGAAGGTGTGATCAGGTCGTTTGGGAACAAGGACACTGAGCGGATCTGGCATGAGCAGTACGCCAAGGGTATCGACCGAATCGTGCAGCGCGCGACCTTGAGGAAGCTTGAACTGATCCACGCCGCCAACGGCGTGGAGGATCTTCGGATTCCTCCCGGGAATCGGCTGGAGCGATTGGTCGGCGACCGTCGTGGGCAGCACAGTATTCGGGTGAACTCCCAGTGGCGCATCTGCTTCGTTTGGAGAGAAGGAGGCGCAGACGATGTCGAACTCGTCGACTACCACTGACGACAACCTGATCGAGCCGATTCACCCGGGGGAGATCCTGATGGAGGACTTCATCGAGGGGTTCGGGATCACGCAGAACAAGCTTGCGGTCGCGATCGGCGTGCCGCCGCGCAGGATCAATGAGATTGTGCACGGCAAGCGCGGGATCACGGCTGATACGGCGATTCGGTTGGCACGCTATTTCGGGATGTCGGAGGAGTTCTGGATGAACCTGCAGTCGAACTACGAACTCCGGCTCGAGCGTCGCGTGCTGCGGGACACGGTTGCGGCCATCACACCGTTGCGGGTCGCGTGAGCTGTCTTCGGGCCTCCTCGTGGGAGGACTGCTCAGTGGACGTCCTCGCGTAACGACATCGCGCGCGCTGTGGACTTCGGGTGATCCACCGCGATCGCGGCACCGGCGATGGCCGTTGCCGCGATCGCGGACGCGGTGCACAGTTGGGTTTACCTCACGTTGTTCGTAGCGGGGACGACAGTGGCTGTAACGGGATGGCGGGCCACTGTGGCAGACCCCGAGGCACGCTCCGGCGCAATGCGTTTGCCGATGGTGATGAACAACAGCACCAGTCCCGCGGTGAGCACGATATGGCCCAGGCCGGCCAGTAGTGAGATGGCTGTCGTGCTGTCCCGCCCGAGCACGGTGAGGCTGCCGTGCAGACCCATCATGGATGTGGTCAGCACCAGGCCGATGTTGTAGACGCAGTAGAACCAGCGAAACAGCGGGTGGGCGGTGAGGGTGAACGACTTCTCCAGGGCCAGGACCAGCAGGAAGAACAGCATGCCCAGGGTGAGTAGGTGGGTGTGCAGCACGCCGAGCTGGGTGTCGCCGGTGAAGTCGTGCGTTTTGGTCAGCTCGCGGTAGTACAGGCCGCTGATCACGCCGACGATCATGTAGACGTGCGCGGTGTTGAGGATCAGTCGCATCAGCGTCCCTCTCGCAGCAGCAGTGCACCGGTCGTCGCGACCGTGGCGGCGGTGAGGCCGTGGACGCCGAGGGCCGTCGAGGTGGAGCCGCGGCGGAGCAGGATGGTCAGCATGTCGCCGGTCGGGACAAGGGCGATCGTCAGGGTGGCGACGCCGAGGGCACGGCGTTGCCGGGTGGCGAGCAGAGACAGGACGATCAGGCCGGTGACGATGTCGCGCACGCCTTTGACGTTGCCGAATCCGGCGGAGTCCCCGCGCGGCCAGTCCGGCAGCCCGAATTGCGGCCCCATCTTTTCCGGGGCGATCAGGTAGCCGCCGCCGACCCCGATGATGAAGGCACCGCCGAACAGTGACATTGCCGTGGCGGTGCGCGAATGAGGCGTGGTGGCAGCGGGTTTCATTGATTTACTACGGAACATCGAGTTCTCCTGAACAGGGGCGGTCACGGCCGTGGGTCGATCGGGATCCGTGGTCGCAGGATGTCTTCTATCTCGCCGGCGGCGGCCAGTGCGCGGCGTTCGGCGAACGGGGCGGTGACCAGCTGCACGCCGATCGGAAGGCCTTCCCGGGACAGTCCCGCGGGTACCGTCACCGCGGGCAGGGCGAGGTAGTTGGCGGCGATGGTGAGGCGTTGCGCGTCGTACATCGTGGCGACCGCCGTCGTGCCGGTGAGGTCGTAGCCGACCGGCCAGGGCAACTGCGCCGACACCGGTCCGAGCACGATCGGATGCTCGGCGAAGAACTGCGACCAGGCCGCGCGGTGCGGAAGCCGCTCGCCGAGTCCGGACATGTATCCCGCGAGGTCGAGAGGTGGGAACAACTCGATGGCGGCGTCGAGGAATGTGTTGAGGCCGGCGCTGCCGATCCGGCGCATGATCTCGCGGCGCTGAGCCACCACCTCGGTGGAGACCAAACGGCCGTACGCGTCGGTGACTTCGGTCAGATGCGGTGGGGTCTGCTCGGTGATCCGATATCCGGCGTCGGCGAGTGCGTCCGCGGCTCGCCGGACCGCGTCACGAACTTCGGGATCGACCCTGCCCGCACCGCCGTCGTAGGTGACCGCCACCGCGGGCGGCGCGAGATCGGGAGTGTCGTGCACCGGAATCCAGGACGGGTCCCGAGAATCACCGCGCAGCAGCAAGTCGAAGACCAGTGCGAGATCGCGCACCGACCGCGCCAAAGGTCCCGGCGCGGCGAACATCTGATTGGTCGGCGCGGGTGCCGGGCCGGGCAGGCTGGAGGCCACCGGCGCCCTGCCCGGCGTCATCCGCAGTGACGCGACACCGCAGAACGACGCGGGTACCCGCAGCGACCCACCGAAATCGGTGCCCAGCCCGAGCGGAGCCATGCCCGTCGCGACGGCCACCGCGTCACCGCCGCTCGAACCGCCGGGGCTGCGGGAAGCGTTCCAGGGGTTGACGGTTGGACCGGCGGCATCGTTGTCGGTATGCCAGCGGGTGGCGAAGTCGGGCATATTGCCGCGGGCGATCGGAATCGCCCCCGCCCGGCGCAAGGCCGCGACCGTCGGGGCGTCCTCGGTGGCGACCGCTCCGGAGAAAGCCCCCACACCCCAAGTGGTCGGGCTGCCCGCGACATCGAGATTGTTCTTCACGGTGAAAGGAACCCCGGCCAGCGGCCCGGGTGGAGTGTCCCCACGGTCGACCGCGTCCGCGGCGGCCCGGGCGGTATCGGTGAGCAGAGTGGTGGTGGCGTTGAGGGTCGGATCGAGGTCGGCGATGCGGCGCAGATGGGTCTCGACCACCTCGGCGGCGGTCACGTGCCGGTCAGCGATCATGCCGGCCAGGGAATGCGCATCTCGGGTCCACAGCGCGGTGGTCTGTGTGCTGGTCACCGGCCAACCCTCGCCCGCGCGGCGCGGAGTGATCAACGGGAGATTATTCAATTTCACATAAGCGTGAATTATCGTGGCTGGTTGCGTGCCTGAGATGTGCCCCGGCAGATGACGATCGATCACATCGCCGGGGCGCCGGCAACCGCCGCGCACACCAGCTTCGACCGTCGAGACCGTTCCCGAGGTTCAGGTAGCGCCTGCTGCGACGGCAGCGAGCTCGCGGATCAGACCGGTCTCCCCGCCGCGCCGCCAGATCAGCGCCCACCGGGCCGGGGGAACGTCGGGCATGGGGATATAGACGACGTCGGGGCGCGGGTAGTGCAGGGCCGCGTGGGCGTGCACGGGTGTGATGGCTCGGCCCGATGCCACCAGCATGAGCATGTCCTGGAAGGTGTCGGCGTGCGCGATCCGCGCGATGGTGCGGCCGGAGGGGGTGGTGAAGGGGACGGTAGCACTCTGCCAGTAGTCCGGTGCCGGGTTGGTGGGATCGGTGCCGGCCGAGAAGACGCCGTAGTCGGCGAGATCCTCATAGGAGGCCGATTCTCGTTGCGCCAGTGGGTGGTCCGCGGCGACGAGGAGCATGAACGGTTCCTCGTAGAGGACCGGCCCGACGATCAGATCGGGTTCCTCGACGGGAAGCCAGCTGACCAGGACGTCGATCTCGTCGGCACGTAACGCCCCGAAGGGATTTCCGAAGTGGACGTGCTCGAGGTGCAGGTTGATGTTCGGATGCCGGGTCTGCAGAGCGTTGAGGACCGGCCGGATCTCCGCCAGGCTGCTGCTGGTCACCCCGATCCGCAGCAGACCGTCGTCGCCGTAGCGGGCCGTCCGAGTCGCGCGCCCCAGGCTCGCGCGTAGGTCGTGATAGTTGGCCTGCAGGTCGATACTGAGCTGCCGCCCGATCGGCGTCAGCGCCACCATGCGGCTGGATCGTTCGAAAAGCTTGGCGCCGATCTGGTTTTCCAGCTTCCGGATCACCTGACTGACCCGAGCCTGCGAAATGTACAGGCGTTCAGCGGTGCGACCGAAATGCAGCTCCGCCGAGAGCGTCAGAAAGATCTCGATGTCGCGCAGGTCGATATCGCGCGGATCCATAAGCGTTCCCTATCGATAATGGCTGCTTACGGGATCATACGCGGCCGGTTATCGATCGGTCCCGGCTCGTGCTCGGGAACGGAGACACCGGCGTTCAGATGACGATCACCCGGCGCCCGCGGCTGTGTCCCGCTCGGCTGTCGACATGTGCCGTCGCCGCATCGGCGAGCGGGTATACCTTCTCCACCGGGATATGGAGTGTGCCCTGCGCGATGAGGGTTGCGGCCTCCGTCAGGGCGTCCTGCACACTGCCCGCGACGCCGGAGAATCGAACACCGAATTCGGCGGCGGTGAGATCGGCGATGGTAACCACCCGGGCGGGATCTCCGGTCAGCTCGACCAGTTCACCGAGTACCCCCGAGCCGGCCAGGTCCAGGGCCGCGTCCACCCGGCCGAGTTGCCGCACGCGCTCGGGCCAGCCGTCGTGGTAGGTGGTGGCGAGGGCGCCCAGGCTGCGCAGGTAGTCCTGGTTCGCGGGGCCGGCAGTGCCGATCACGGTGATGCCGCGCCGGCGGGCAATCTGTAAGACCGCCGATCCGACGCCTCCGGATGCTCCGCTGACCAGAAGTGTCCCGCCCGGCTGCACGCCTACCTGGCCGAGGATGCGCAGGGCGGTCTCGACCACAGACGGGTAGCCGGCAGCCTCCTCGAAGGTCAGTCCCTCGGGCATCGGGGCCCAGGCCGACAGCACTGCGAATTCGGCGTAGGTGCTCGATCCCTCGCCGAACACGCGGTCACCGAACTCGATTCCGGTGACGCCGGCGCCGATCTCGTCCACTACTCCGGCTGCATCCAATCCGACTCCGGCCGGCAGTTCGATGGGCGTGGTCTCGCGGAATTGCCCCTCGCGGATTCTCCAGTCGACCGGGTTGACTCCTGCCGCCCGCACCGCGATGCGTACCTGGCCGGCACCGGCGTGTGGCTGGTCCGCATCGACGAGTTGCAGGACTTCCGGGCCGCCGTACTCGGTGAAGCTCACTTTCCTCATGTCCGAGACAGTAACACTAACGGTTAGTGTTTTGGAACCGATAGTGTTTTGTAGTTGATAGCATCATCCCGTGACCGAGCAACCCGGCCGCCGTGAGCGCAAGAAGGCCGCGACCCGCCAGAAGATCGCCGATACCGCATTGCGGCTGTTCCTGGAGCGTGGCTACGACGCGGTCGGTATCCGTGAGGTGGCCGCCGAGGCGGACGTGGCCGTCACCACGCTGTTCTCCCATTTCGCCTGCAAGGAGGCGCTGGTATTCGAGCGGGACGCGGACTTCGAGGAACGCCTCACCCGTGCGGTGACCGGCCGGTCACCCGGCGAACCGTTCATTCCCGCGCTGCGTGAGGCGGTTCGGGAGTTACTGCGGCACTGCACATCCGGCGAAGCCGCACCGATATGGCAGATGATCTGCGAAACGCCCGCGCTACGGGAGTACGAGGAGTCGATGCGGCTGCGTCACGCGGCATCCCTGGCCGAAGCGCTCGCTGTCGGCTCCGAGTCGTCGGTGACGCCTACGGCCGCGCGGGCGTTCGCCCGCTTCGTGATCGATGCCTACTGTGTGGCTCGCGACGAGGCCGACCCGGAGAGGGCGGCGGACGAGATTTTCGGGATGATCCAGGCGGCGTGGGCTGCCGCACCGTCCGACTGAACCGGACCGGAAAGATCGGGTGCGCGCACCTGCTTGCCGACGAGAGTGGTTCGGGAAGGGAGCGATCATGATCGAGATTCTGAACCGGCTCGTCGACGAGATCGAAGCGCATCTCGGTGATGGGGTCGATATCGACGCGTTCGCCGCCCGTACCGGAACGACCGGGTATCACGCGCGTCGGATGTTCTCCTCGCTCGCGGGGATACCGGTGTCGGAGTACGTGCGACGGCGGCGGATGACCGTTGCCGCGGCGGACGTGATCGGTGACGAGGATCTGCTGACCATCGCGGTGCGGTACGGGTACGGGTCGACCGAGGCGTTCGGTCGCGCGTTCCGTGCCGTGCACGGTGTCGGTCACGGTGAGGTTCGCCGTGCCGGCGGCCCCCTTCGCAGCCAACCGCAACTCAGGTTCCGCCTGACCGTCGAAGGGAGTACCCCCATGGACGCCCGTATCCTCGAGCGCCCCGCTTTCCGTCTGATCGGGCATGCCGCCCGCGTGCCGCTGATCCACGAGGGCGTCAATCCGCACATTCAGCGTCATATCGAGTCGTTCCCGGTTGCCGAGCACGAACGAGTGAAGCAGTTGAGCAATACGGACCCGGCCGGTCTACTGCAGGTCAGCGCCGACGTCGATCCCGACTACACGGAGGGAAGTACATTGACCTACCTGCACGGGGTGGCCGTCGACGCGGCCACCGCGGTACCCGACGATCTCGATGCGATCGAGCTCCCGGCCGGGCAGTGGGTCGTCTTCCGCACCTCCGGGGAGCATCCCGCAGCGCTGCAATCCACCTGGGCCGCAACGGCAACCGAATGGTTCCCGTCCAACCCGTGGCGGCTGCGTCCAGGGCCCTCGATCGTGTCGATCCTCGAGCATTCGCCCGACTTCGCCACTGCCACATGCGAGTTGTGGCTGCCCGTCGAACGCAACTGAATGCCGGGGCTCTCAGCCGGTTGTCGTTCTCAACAACACCTCGAGCTGGGAGTGGACTCGTTCGAGCGGGGTGGTGGAGCGGGCTGCCAGGCACAGCATGACCGCGCCCTCGATCGCGGCGATGATCGTCGTCGCCACTGCCTCCGCATCGGATCGTTCGGCGCCGTGGGAGACCAGTACGGGGGTCAGGAGTTGCTGCCAGTGCTCGAATATCCGGCCGGCACTGTCCCGGGCGGCGGGTAACTCCTGGCCTCCGTAGGCGGCTGCGGCGATGGGGCAGCCGGCCGTGAAATCCGAAGTCTGCAGCAGCATTTCCCAGAAGGCGATGAACGAGCCCAGTGCCTCCGACGGTGTGCCGTCGGGGGCCAGGGCCTCGATCATGGCGCTGATCCGGGCGCCGGCATCGTCCACGGAGGTGGTGATCAGCTCGCCCATCCCGCCCGGGAAGTGCAGATATATCGACCGGCGGGCCACGCCGCTGCGGCTGAGCAGGTCGGCGACCGAGGTGCCGGCTACGCCCTGGCGCTGTATCAGCTCGATGGCACTGTCGATCAAACGTTCACGCACCGATTCCGTCATGGGATTCCCGGTTCAGATGCCCTTTCGGCAAACGATCAATGGTATACCGGTCATTCTATCCGGTGCTGGGTGCCGGACGCATCGACGGCCCGACCCGAAACCGGTTCGTCAGCGCTCGACGGCACCGTGTCGGATGTCTTCGGGTCCTCCCCGGTGGTTTCGGACTGCATCCAGCCCAGCAGTACCGATCCCTCGGTCGGTCGTCGCCACGGCAACAGCAGTGCGACGGCGATCGCGCACAGTACGGCCAGGCCCACGGTCGCGTAGGACGCGATCTGGAAGCCATCGAGTGCCGCGGCCTTCATCGTGACGATGAGGTGTTCTCTGCTTCCGGCGAACAAGGACGAGATCTCGTGCCGGCGGATTTCGAGGACGGTCAGAACCGATTGGCGCGCATACTCTTTCTGCTGCGGATCCATGAGGGATTCCGGGATCGTGTCGACCAGTGGTGCCACCTTGTTCGTATAGGTCGAGGCCACAATGGATCCCAGGACGGCGACGCCCAGCGCGCCACCGATTTCCCGCGTGGTGTCGTTGACCGCGGAACCCGCGCCTGCCTCTTCGAGCGACACCGCGCCCATGACGGATTCGGTGGCCGGTCCCTGCACGGTCGCCAGGCCGAGCCCCATCAGAACCATTGATATCAGGACGATGCCCACATACGGAGAGTCGACGGTGACCTGTCCGGCCAGTGCCATACCTGTTGCGAGGACCACGAATCCGCCGACCAGCACCGCTGTGGTGCCGATTCGCTGAGCGAGCATGGTGGCCGCGGGAGCGGCGACGAGGACGGCGGCCGCGAACGGGAGTGACCGGATGCCGAACTCCAGCGGGCTGTATTCCTGGATGCCCTGGAAGTATTGGGTGATCAGGAACAGGAAGCCGAACATCGAGAAGTAGGCCACCGTGATCGACAGTGCGGGCAGCGAGAATCGGCGGTTGCGGAACAGTGTGACGTCGAAAACCGGGTTCTCGACGCGGGTTTCGCGCCACACGAAGGCGGCGATGAACAGTACTGCGAGAACGTAGACCGCGATACTCGTCGGGGACAGCCATCCGTTGCGCGGTCCTTCGATGATCGACCACACCAGTGTGATGATCCCCGCCAGCGAGAGCAGCAGGCCGAGCACGTCCAGCCGCCCGTGTGTCTTGGTGCGAGATTCCGGGAGCACCACGGCCGCCGCGATGAGGACGCCGAGCGCGATCGGAACATTCAGCCAGAACACCGAATGCCAGGAGAAGTGTTCGAGCAGCCAACCGCCTGCCGTGGGGCCGATGGCGACGGCGAATCCGGCCATCGCGGTCCATACCGCGATGGCGGCGCCGCGGGCCTTGGGGGCGGTGAAGGTGTTGGTGATCAGCGCGAGGGTCGCGGGGAACACTGCTGCGGCGAAGATGCCCATGGCGGCGCGGGCGGCGATGACGATCCCGATATCGGTGGCCAGTGCACCTCCGACGGACATCACCGCAACTCCGGCCAGGCCGATCATCATCACGCGTCGGCGTCCGTATCGGTCGCCGAGATGGCCGCAGGCCAGCAGTAGTCCGGCGAAGGTCAAGGTGTAGGCGTCCACGATCCATTGCAGATCGGCGAATCCGGCGCCCAGTTGTACGCCTATCGACGGCAGGGCCACGTTGACCACGGTGTTGTCGAGCAGGACCAGGAGTTCGGCGAGACAGACGACGACCAGGATCGCGGCGCGTCGCCACCTGGTCGGGCCGGTGGGTGCGGCGGCGACCGGTGCGAGATCGGATGCGGTGGTGACGGTCATGCCGGCCTCAGGCTTCCGCGCAGGTGGACGTGGTCGAGAACGCTGATCGGTGGGTCCGGAAGGGCATGGTCGCCTCCTGTGATGGGAAATGCCTGTTCAGGGCGCTGACTTGAAGTAGAACGAATGGTATACGTAACTCTGAGTTTCAGTCAACAGGGCGACGGCGGTCTGGAGGTGGTCGTCGATCGGGGGTGGATGCAGCGTTGACGACGGCCGGGGTGCGCCTTAAGGTAATCGTTAACCCCAACGCTTACCCAGGGTCTACGCGCTACAGTAGGTAAACGTTTACCCATGGTGATGCAGGGAAGGACACAGCATGTCGGTTGGCGGGCGCGTGACGCTCAAGACGATCGCCGAATCTCTCGGAGTCTCGGTGAAGACCGTGTCGAGGGCGCTCGCGGGTAAGGACTCGGTGGGCGCGGAGTTGCGAGCACGCATCCGCGCGGAGGCCGACCGGCTCGGCTATGTGCCGAACTCGATGGCCCGATCGCTGGTCTCCGGCGCCGCGATGACCGTGGGAATGGTCATCACGCACCCGGCGAACCCGTTCTACGCGTTGCTGATCAGTGCGGTCGAGGAACGGTGTCGCGCGGCCGGCTATTCACTGCTGCTCGTGGTCACCGAGGAAGATCTGGAGACCGAACGCGAAGCGGCACAGGCGCTGCTGCGGTGGGGCGTCGACGGTGCGGTGGTGACTCCGGTGCAGCAGGGTGCGCAGCATTGGCAGCGGCTGCGCGATGCCGGGGTGCCGATCGTGCTGGTCAACCGTGGGCTGGAGGGCTTCGACTGCGACTTCGTCGGGGTCGACCATGAACGCGGAAGCTACCGAGCCGTCTCCCATTTGCTGGATGCCGGTGCCACCGCAGTCCACCTGCTCGAAGAGGATGTGCCGTTCTCCTCGGCCGCCGATCGGCGCACCGGCTTCCACCGTGCCCTCGCCGAACGCGGCCTGCCCGTGCACGAAGACACCGTCACGCTGGTGCCGCCGTCGACGCACGAGCGGCGGGTGCTGCCCTGGGATGCCGGTGCCGCCTACCGGTGCGCGCAGCAGTTGGTGAGCAGGCTCGAACCGGGCGCGGCGGTGCTCACCGGGAGCGACTACTTCGCGCTCGGCCTGTATCGCGCCCTGTCGGAGCAGGGAATCGATGTGCCCGGACAGGTTTCGGTGATCGGGCACGGCGACCTGCCGTTCGCCGCCTATCTGCAACCGGCGCTGTCCAGTGTCCGTCCACCGGCCACCGAGATCGGTATCCGCGCCGCGGACCTGCTGTTCGAGCGCATTCACGGCTCGACCGCACCGACCGTGACCAGCTATCTCCCGCCCGAGCTGAGGATTCGTGCCTCGGCCGGAGGCGACGACCGGAACGAGTGAAAGGAATCAATCGATGCCGAAGAGGGGAATGGATCCGGTGACGGTGCACGAACCGGCTCGCGACATACCGGTCGTGGCCGATGTCGACGTCCTGGTAGTCGGCGGTGGCCCGGCCGGAGTGTGCGCCGCGGTAGCGGCGGCACGCGCGGGCGCGAGCACCTTCCTCGTCGAACGGCACGGATTCCTGGGCGGTATGTGGACCGCCGGCATGGTCCTCACCCTCGCCGGTTACAACTCGTGGCTGCGGCCCTACCGCCGATGCGTCGAAGGTGTCCCCGCGGAGTGGGTGGCCCGGGCGGCACAGCAGGGTGGTGCCGTCGACGGTGACGGCTGGGTTCTGAATTCGGATCCGGAGGTGATGAAGCGGGTCGCCGACGAGATGATCGAGGCCGAGGGGATCGGCCTGCTGCTGCACAGCTGGGGTGCGCGCCCGATCGTCGAGGACGGCACCGTCCGCGGCATATTCGTCGAGAACGTCGACGGCCGGCGAGCCATCCGTGCCGCTGTCACGGTCGACTGCACCGGTAACGGAGATATCGTGGCCGGCGCCGGATCCGACTGGATCAAAGGCAACACGTTGCAGCCGATGACCATGCCGTTCCGCGTGGGGTACGTGTCGCCGGACCCGGAACGCGAACATGCCGCACCGGTGCGGATCCCCATCGGCCCCGAGGCGACGCTGCTGCAGCAACCGATGCTGGGGCAGTACGCCTCCACCCGCCGCGATATCGACCTGGACGTGGAGGCGATGCGAGCGGCTCGGTCGCGGGGTGAACTACCCCCGTTCGGCGGACCGTGGTTCGGCGGTATGGAGAAGGACATCGCGTGGGTCAACACCACCCGCGTCGTCGGCGATGCCTCCGATGCCGAGGAGCTCACCCGCGCCGAGATCACCGGCCGTCAGGACACGGTCGTCCTGCTGAATGCGCTGCGCGAACACAGCCCGGCTTTCGCGGACGGGCGGCTGCTGCAGACGAGCACCCAGATCGGGGTGCGCGAGACCCGTCGCCTGCTGGGTGCGTATACCTTGACCGGCGACGATGTCCGCAACACCGCCCGGTTCGACGACGGAATCGCGGTCGGCTGCTGGCCGATCGACGTCCATCAGGCCGGAGATGTCGGTGTGCACGCGATGTATGTGCCACTGCCGTACGAGATTCCGTATCGCAGTCTGCTGCCGCAGCACACCGACGGGCTGCTCGCCGCCGGCCGCTGCATCTCGGTCGATCGCGAGGCGCTCGGGTCCGCGCGCGTGGGGGCCACCTGTGCCGCCACCGGGCAGGCCGCGGGCGTGGCGGCGGCGCTCGCGGCGGCGAGCGGGCAACGGCCACGGCAGCTCGACGGCGCCAAGATCCGGGCCGCGATCCAGGAACAGGGCGGCCGCGTGACGTCGCCGGTGCGATGAGACCTCGGGAGAACACAGTGCACGGCGAGACAGCGGCGGGCCGCTCGGGTGATACAGCGGCGGGCCGCTCAGGTGATCCAGCTGCCGAGAGTCGGAAAATTTCCCCGCAGGCCCGCAAGGTGCTCGTCGCGGCCGGAATCGGTCATTTCATCGAGTGGTACGACGTCGGGATCTACGGGCTGCTGGCTACCTTCCTGGCCGCGAACTTCTTCGTGTCCGGCAATCCGACGGCCGCGCTGCTGTCCACCTTCGCTGTCTCCGCGATCGGATTCGTGCTGCGGCCCCTGGGCGGCCTGTTCTTCGGACCGCTCGGCGACCGCATCGGCCGGCAGCGCACCCTGGCCATCGTCGTGTTGTTGACCTCGGGGTCGACCTTCGCGATGGGAGTACTGCCCACCTACGACAGTGTGGGCATCCTCGCGCCGGTGCTGCTGGTGGTCGCCCGGATGGTGCAGGGCTTCGGCGCCGGCGGTGAGACCTCGAATGCGGTGGCATTGTTGTTCGAGTACTCGCCGCGCACCCGCCGGGGATTCATGACGAGTTGGATGGACGGCATCGGTTTCGTGGCGACCGTGGTCGGTTCCGCGCTCGCCCTCGCGCTGATCACGGTGCTCGGCCAGGATGCGATGACCGGCTGGGGCTGGCGGATCCCGTTCCTGATCGCGCTGCCGCTCGGACTGGTCGGGCTCTACATCCGGATGAAGCTGGAGGATTCCCCGGCGTTCCGTGAACTCGAGGCCGAGGGGCAGGTCGCCGAATCTCCGACGAAGGAGGCGTTCCGCACCGGATACAAGGCGATGCTGGTGCTGTGTGGTGTGTTGCTGCTCAAGGCGATCGCGCACTGGGCGCTGGTGTCATTCCTGCCCAGCTTCCTCAGCGGTGACCTCGGATTCAGTACCTCCCAGGCGTTCGCGACCACGACCGTGACCATCGGCGCGACCGCGATCGCGGTACCGATCATGGGAGCGGTCTCGGACCGGGTCGGCCGCAAACCGATGTTGGTGGCGGGTGCCGCCGGATTCGTGGTGTTCGCCTGGCCCGCGTTCTATCTGATGTCGCGCGGCAGTGTCGCGCTGGCGATCCTGGCCATGCTGATCCTCGGCCTGCTGATCGCGGTGTTCGACGGCGCGTTGAGTGCGGCGATGGCCGAGCAGTTCCCCGCGCGCATCCGCAGCGGCGCCATGGCCATTCCGTACAACCTGGTGGTGGCGGCCTTCGGTGGATCGGTGCCATATGTCGCAACCTGGCTGGTCTCCAGCACCGGCAGCCGGCTAGCTCCCGCGTTCTACGTGATGCTGCTGTCCGCGATAACCCTGGGCGTGGTGATCACCTCGATCCGCGAAACCGCACCGCGACCGTAGTTCCGCACACCGCCATACCGAACGAAAGATCCCGACCATGTCCCAGCCGAATCGCCGCGTGCTCGTCCGATCCATCGACGACATCACCGTCGAGCAGGTCCCCGCGCCAGAACCCGGCCACGACGAACTGCTCATCCGCAGCACCGTCGTCGGCATCTGTGGCTCCGACACCCATGCCGCTCTCGGGCACCATCCTTTCATCGAGCTGCCCTACCGGCCCGGACACGAAGTGGTCGGTGTGGTGGTCGCCGCCGGGGCCGGGGCTGGGGATTTCACCGCGGGGACCCGCGTAGTCGTCGAGCCCAACCTGTACTGCGGTCGTTGCGCCCAGTGTCGTTCCGGCCGCTACAACATCTGCCGTGAGCTGGAAGTTTTCGGCTGCCAGACACCCGGCGGAATGGCCGAACTCTGCACGATCCGCGCCGATCGCGTACACCGGGTGCCGGCAGCCATGACCGACCGGCAGGCCGCCCTGGTCGAGCCGCTCGCCACCCCGGTGCACGCGGTCGGCAAGGCCGGTGATCTCACCGGCAAGACGGTCGCCGTGCTGGGTGCCGGGCCCATCGGGCTGCTCGTCCTGGCCGCGGCCCGGCACGCCGGTGCCGCCCGGATCGTGGTGACCGACCTGCTCGACGGTAAACGGGAGCGGGCCGTGCGGCTCGGCGCCGACGACGCCCTGCCCGCCGACGCGCCGGATCTGGCCGACCGGGCCCGGGAGGTACTGGGCGGTCCGGCCGATGTGGTCTTCGACTGTGTGTCCCGCGAACAGTCCATGGCGCAGGCCGTCGAGCTGGTGACCAAGGGCGGCCACATCATCGTGGTCGGCGTCGGAGCGCCCGGTGCCACACCGATCCGGCTGGACCTGGTGCAGGACCGGGAAATCCGGATCGAAGGCACCCTGATGTACACCGCCGACGACTATCGGGTGGCCTTCGACCTGATCACCGCGGGTGCGATCGACGCCGAGGCGATCATCACCGCCACCTACCCGCTCGACCAGGCGGACCAGGCCTTCGCCGCGGCACTGCGACCCGAGCACGTCAAGGTGCTCGTTACTGTGGCGCCATGATCGTCGTCGCCGGTGAGGCACTGATCGACCTGGTACCGCAGGCCGCCGGAGATACTTGTGCGCCATTGGTTCCCGCATGTGGGGGAGGGCCGTACAACACCGCTCGTGCACTCGCCCGCCTCGGGTCCGCGGTCGGTTTCTGCTCCCGGATCTCCTCGGACCCCTTCGGCACGCTGCTGGCCGACCGGCTGCGCGCGGACAACGTGGACCTGGGCCTGGTGCAGCGTGGCCCGGAGCCGACCACCCTGGCACTCGCGGCCGTCGATGCCGACGGCTCCGCCGCGTACACCTTCTACTGTCAGGGCACCGCCGACCGGTTGTTCACCCTGCCGGGCCCACTACCGGCCGAGACCCGGGCGGTCTCGTTCGGTACCTGCTCACTGGTTCTCGAGCCCGGCGCCGGCGCCTACGAGGAGTTGATGTACCGGGAAGCGCGGGCCGGTCGTTTCATCGCCCTCGACCCCAATATTCGTGCCGGCCTCATCGAGGACCCGGACGCCTATCGGGCTCGCTTCGATCGCATGCTGGGCTCGGTGTCGTTGCTCAAGCTCAGCGAGGAGGACGCGCAGTGGCTCGGATTCGATCCGGCGGTCCGGTCGAGTGCGGGACCGGCCGCCGTGGTGGTGACGCGCGGCGCGGCGGGACTGACCGTGCACACCCGCGAGGGTGACTATTCGGTGCCCGGCGAGGCCGTCGCCGTGATCGACACCATCGGCGCCGGCGATACCGTCAATGCCGCTCTGCTGCACGCACTTTCCGAGCTCGATCTGCTGTCGGCGCAGGCACTGACGGGAATGTCCGAGGACCACTGGCGGCAGGTGCTCGGCTTCGCAGCCCGCGCCGCCGCGCTCACCTGCGCCCGCGCGGGTGCCGACCCCCCCTTCGCACACGAAACACGCGGCCTCCAATCGCACTGACCGAATCCGAATCCGCGTGATTCCGCATGCCGGCACGGTCGCCGGGGACACCGGATCAGCGGGGCTGCAGGACCACCACCGGGATTTCGCGGTCGCCCGCCCAGGTCTGGTAGGTGTCGAAGTCGGCGTAGGCGTCGACCAGGTGCGGCCAGAGCCGGGCGCGTTGTGGGGCGTCGGCGATCACCGCGCGCACCGGGTGCCGGTCGCGGCCGATCTGGATCGTGGCGTCGGGGTGGGCGCGCAGATTGTGGTACCACTGCGGATGTTTGGCCAGCCCGCCCTGGGAGGCGACGATGACGGTGTCGGCGCCGTCGGTGATGTACAGCAGCGGTGTGATGTAGGTGGTGCCCGATTTCCGGCCCCGGTGTTCGAGCAACAGGGTCGGGACCGGCTTACGGAAGCCGGCGCCGACGCGCCACTTGCCACCGATCCGGCCACCGGTGCGCTGATAGACCCAGACCTGGGTCTTGCCCATGATTTTGAAGATCTTCGGCAGCATCGGCGAATCGAGCTGTTTCGGGCGCGGCGGTGTGGTGGCGGCCATGGTGTCCTTCTCTCCGGCGTACGTCCGCCGACCATACAGCTTCGACCATATGTATGGTCAAGGGTGGAACCGTATTTCTCACGGGTCGATACGGCGGGCCCGTGCTCCGGGCCGGGACGGAGGGTGCCGTGCGCACGCATGGATGGTCGGGGGCTGCGCCGGCCGACGACGAGGAAGCGGTCGCGCGGATCCTGGAAGCCGCGCGCGTGGCGATCGATCGATCGGGCGCCGAGGTCACCATTGCCGAGGTCGCGCGTGAGCTCGGTGTCACCCGCCAGACGGTCTACCGCTACTTTCCCACCGCCGAAACACTGCTGACCAGTACCGCTATCGCGCACACCGGGCAATTTCTCGAGGTGCTGTCGGAGCGGCTGAGCGGCATCCGGGATCCGGCGACCGCGGTGGTCGAGGGCATTGCCTATACCCTCGAGCGCCTGCCGCACGAGAAATATCTCAACCTGCTGCTCACCCCCGGTCGCGCGAGCGCATTCTCCGCGGGCGTCACCTCCGATACCGCATTGTCCTTCGGTCGCACCATCCTGCAACGCTTTTCGGTCGACTGGTCCGCGGCGGGGCTCACCGATGCGGGACTCGACGAACTGGTCGAACACATGCTGCGCATGGTGCAATCGTTCGTCATCGATCCCGGGCGTCCACCGCGCAGTGGCACCGAACTCCGCACCTATCTGAGCACCTGGGTGGCACCGGCGTTACCGGCCGGCCGCTGAGCCTCGTCGATATCGGGCGGCGGCCGCGTCCGGGTGTGTTGCGGTACAACGGTAGTGATCCTCGGCGGCGAACGCGGCGGGGCCGTAGCGGTGTAACGGAAAGGTGTGAATACTGTGCTGGCTGATCGGTTGCCGGTCCGGGTGGGCGATATCGTGGTGCGGAAGCTGAACCATGCGGACGCGGAGCCGTTCGCCCACGGCACCGACGACGATCTGGTGCGCAGGTTCGGACATCTGCCGCTGACGGAATACACGGCCGACGTCGTACGTGCGCAGATCGACGGCGTGATCGCGGCCGGGCTGGCGGACGGTTCGCTCGCGGTGCTCGCGATCGCCGACGCCGAATCGGATGCCTTCCTCGGCAGTGTGGTCCTTTTCGACATCCGCGCCGATCGCCTCGAGGTGGGGTTCTGGCTGAGTCCGGCGGCGCGTGGCCGCGGTGCGGCGCGCAAAGCTGTGCAGGCTGCCGAACAGTTGGCGACTTCTGCCGGCTGCGCCGTTGTCGAGGCTCGCACATCTCCCGCGAATTCCGCATCGGTCCGGGTACTCGAGCAGGCCGGATTTCACCAGCGCGGCAGCGCCGCCACGGGGTCGGCGCCGTCGGGCGAGGAGGTCACCCTGTTGATGTTCGAGAAGCGGCTCGAGTAAGGCCGAGACCCGGGTGCTCAGGCGGCGTGCGAGATGTGCTCCGCGGATTCGCCGATGACCGCCGCCTGCGGTCCGGCCAGGGTGCGGATGAAAGCTTCCTGACCGGCACGTCCCTTCGCCGCGGCGCGGTCGAATTGGCCGGGGACCAGGCGGGCCCAGCAGGAGCGGACCACGTTGACCGGGATGCGGGTCATCGGGTACCAAGGCACCGTGTAGGCGGGCAGACCGAGCTTCTTCATGGCGGCGGGGCCGAGGAACATCGTCGCGATGGACAGATGCTGGGAGCGCGCGATGTGACGGCGCAGGGTGGGGAAGCGGTCGAAGTACCAGCCGAGTGGTTCGTCGCGCATCGGGATCGCCAGCTGCCGGCTCGTCTCGTCCGGGTTCGTGATGGCGGTCATCGTGTGGTAGAGAATGCGGACGCTGTCGCGGAAGTCCTTGGGCAGGAAGCGTTCCTCTACGCCCATCACCCAGCCGACGTAGCGGGTGAAATGCGCGAAGTCCTCGGCTTCGCGCGGGGTGACCAGATTACCGAGACCGAGGGCGCCGATCATCGGGGCGATCAGTGCGCCGACCATGGTGGCGGCCATATCGGTCTGATTGATGGGCAGCCCCCATTCCGCACCGCGCCAGTCCGGCATCGCGGTGATGTGCCGACGCACCAGGGAGTGGATGAGGCGGACGTGCAGGGTCGAGCGATAGCCGACACCGCCGGGCGCCATACCGCCCGGGCCGGTGACATCCATTGCCCACTGGGTGGTTTCGGCGAAACGCTTGGCGGGGCCCTTCTCCAGCGCGCCGGTTCGGATCAGTGTCTTGTTGAAGCCGGAGGCCAGATATCCGCCGAGGAACGACATATCGCGGGCGACGTACAGTCCGTCGCGCCCGCCCAGCGCCGAAATGCGTTCGGCCCGGCGGATTCTGTCCCAGTCCACCCAGTCGGGCACATCCTCGATGTACTCGAAGAATTCGCGTAACTGCCGCGGTGCCTCCGGGACCGTGGCGATGCCGTCGCGCACCGCACGTTCGAACAGTGGGCGCGTGCTGGACATGCCCTCCTGGTACATCCACTCCACCAGATCGTCCATCGGCCGGTCTCCGACGGTCAGCGCTTCGCCCAGCTCGCGGAACTGTTCGGCGGTGGGCTTGCCCACGCCCAGCATGCGTGCGAGCGACCCCAGCCCGGGACCCGGAACCGACCGGGGCGAGGCCGGATGGCGCAGCGGAACGGTCGACGTCACGATGTCCTCCTTCAAGAGATCTGGCAAGATCCTCTACCAGAATAACTCTTGTGGCAATACTTGTTGCCAGAAAACAGTGTCGTCGCAGCTCACCAGGGCCTAGACCGACAGGTCGACCGGGTATCCCCGCCCGTTGCGCCGGAACTATTCCTGGCTGATCGCACCTTCCGGGCAGGCGCTGATTGCTTCGGCTGCCGCGCGTTCGTGTGCGGCCGGAACCGCTGCCGCGTGTGCCCGGGCGTATCCGTGGTCGGTGAGCTCGAAGACCTCGGGGCAGAAGGCGACGCAGACGCCGTGACCTGCGCAGCGATCGGAGTCGACCGAAACCCTCATCGGGCACCGCCCGTGGGGGTGAAGCGCAGGTGAAGTTCGCGCAGGCCGCGCAGCAGGAAGGTGGGTTCGTAGTCGTAGTGGCGGTGTGCGGTGGAGCCGTGCACGGATTCGTCGATGGTGATGTCGGTGAGACGATCGAGTATGCGGCTCAGCGTGATTCGTCCTTCGATCCGAGCCAGTGGTGCGCCCGCGCAGGTATGAATTCCGCGCCCGAAGGCGATGTGTTCGCGGGCGTTGCGGCGATCGGCCACGAATTCGTCCGGACACTCGAATTTTCGCGGGTCGCGGTTGGCCGCGCCGATGCACAGCATCACCACGGTCCCGGCCGGGATATCGACCTCGCCCAGCCGAGTTGTCTTGCGGGCCAGCCGAAAATCCACCTTGGTGGGGCTTTCGATGCGTAGCGCTTCCTCGATGAAGGACGGGATGAGGCTGCGGTCTTCGCGTACACGCTGCTGCAGATCCGGTTGTTCGGCCAGGATGCGCAGGGCGGAGCTGAGCAGCTTGGTCACCGTTTCCTGACCGGCGGCGAACAGGAATGTCGCGGGCCGGACGAGTTCGATCACCTCGGGAATCGCCCCGTCGGGGTAGGTGGTGTCGGCGAGCGCGCCCAGGATGTCGGCGCGGGGAGTGCGGCGGCGGTCGGTGATGTAGTCGCCGAAGGTGGCCTCGAGCCATTCGAGCGGATTGGTGCCCACCGGTTCGTGGTCGAGCGCGCCCACCCGGCTGCCGGGGGCGGTGTGCCCGGCCAGCACCGAGCGGAACTCGTCCCGGTCGGCGTCGGGGACACCGAGCAGGTCGGCGATCGCCAGGGTGGCGAAGGGGCGGGCGTATTCGTCGAGGAATTCGCAGCGGCCGGTGCCGATGAACTCGTCCAGTTGGCGGTCGGCGAGTTGCCAGATGTAGTCCTCGTTCTCCTTCAGCCGTTTCGGGGTCAGGAGCCGGCTCAACAGCGCCCGGTGCTTCGTGTGCTCCGGCGGATCCATCGTCACCATATGCTCGAAGATCGGGAATCGGTGTCGATGCTGCTCGATCTGGGCCCCGATGTCCTCGCCGGCCGGTTCGAAGGGCAGCGGCGGGAACGGACCACCGATCGAGACGCACGCCGAGAAGACGTCGCCGGCCCGAAAGGCCTCGGTGACCTCTTGATATCCGGTCACCGCCACGACACCGTAGTGCGGTTCGCGGAATACCGGATTCCTGCTGCGCAGGTAGTCCATGTACGCGTAGGGGTCCTGGGCCACCTGGGGATCGGAGAAGTAGTCGATTGCTGCCAGGTCCGTCATGATGCCTCGGCTCTCCGTCGATCCTCATGGAATCCTGAGCGATCGATCAAACTGTTAGAGTGGGGCATGCTTATCACGCGACGCGGCGGACGGTCAACGGCCGGACCTGATTTCGATCGTATCGAGCCTGGTAGTGATGGCGGCACCACCCGGTCGAGCCGATGACGAAGCGCGGTGACGGTGGTGCGCGCCGTCGTCTTATGGAGGCGACCGCTCAAATTATGCGCGATGAGGGGTATGCCGCGGCGACCTCGCGCCGGGTGGCTGCCGTGGCCGGGGTGAAGCCGGCGCTGGTCTACTACTACTTCCCGACGATGGACGATCTGTTCCTCGCGGTCGTGCGCGAAGGCGCCGAGGCGGCGCTGTCGCGGATGCGTGCGGCCATCACCGACGACGATCCGTTGCGCACGCTCTGGTCAATCAACACCGACTCGCGTTTCACGCAGCTCAACACCGAATTCATGGCATTGGCCAACCATCGCAAGGCAATCGGTGCCGAGCTGAAGGTCTATGCCGAGCGGGTGCGAGATATCGAGACCGCCGCGGTCACGATGGTGCTGCGCGCCAACGGGGTGGATCTGGCCGAGTTTCCGCCGGTGGTGGTCTCGATGCTGCTCACCGGCGCGGCGCGCATCATCTGCAACGAAGGCGCGGTGGGGGTGGAGCAGGGGCATGCCGAGCTGGCGGCCTTCGCTGAACGATACCTGCGCCGTGCCGGTGCCGGTTGGCCGTCGGCGGACCGTGGGAGCGCCGCCACGCCGGGATCGGCCCACTCTGCGGAAAAATAATTCTCCTTATGAGAGAATGACGTTCATCAGGGTATATGCCGTGATTCTCGGGCCGTATCGCCGGTGCCGGCGTCGCGGAGTCGTTGACAGCCCCTCGGTGCGGTGTCACAGTTTGATCGATCGCTCAGTTTCGGGCGGTCGACATTCCGGGACATCGAGCATCGATGTGCTCGAGCGGCAACGAACGAGGTGTTTTATGGCTGGTCGGGTAGAAGGCAAGGTTGCCTTCATCACGGGTGCGGCACGGGGGCAGGGGCGTAGCCATGCGGTGCGCCTTGCCGAAGAGGGCGCCGACATCATCGCCGTGGACGTGTGTAAACCGGTCAGCGGCACCGATCTGATTCCACACTCGACCCCGGCCGATCTGGCCGAGACGGTCGAACTGGTGAAGGGGCTGGGGCGGCGGATCATCACCGCGGAGGTCGACGTCCGTGATTTCGACGCGCTGAAGGCCGCCGTCGACGACAGTGTGGAACAGCTCGGCCGCCTCGACATCATCGTGGCGAATGCGGGCATCGGCAACGGCGGGGCGACGCTCGCCGAAACCAGTCAGGAAGACTGGGACACGATGCTCGGGATCAATCTCGAGGGTGTCTGGAAAACGGTCAAAGCCGGTGTGCCCCACGTGATCAGCGGTGGCAACGGCGGTTCGATCATCCTGACCAGCTCGGTGGGCGGGCTCAAGGCCTATCCCAATACCGGGCATTATGTCGCTGCCAAGCACGGTGTGGTCGGCCTGATGCGTACCTTCGCGGTCGAACTGGGTGCGCAGTCGATCCGGGTCAACTCGGTGCATCCGACGAACGTGAACACGCCGATGTTCATGAACGAGGGCACCATGAAGATGTTCCGTCCCGATCTGGAGAATCCCGGCGTGGACGATTTCCGTCCCGTCGCGGAGTTCATGCACGTGCTGCCCATCGGCTGGGTGGAGCCGGTCGATATCAGCAATGCGGTGTTGTTCCTGGCCTCGGACGAATCCCGGTACGTCACAGGGCTTCCGGTCACGGTCGACGGCGGCAGCATGCTCAAGTAGCAAGCCGCAGTGCCCCGGAAGCGTGGGTGAGGGCGGCGGGTCCGGCGATCCGTGTCGGATCCGTCGCCGTCGTTCTCCGGCACCCGAGCTGTCGAGAGAATGCAACAATATTTGCCTCACCGTTGACCCTATGATTCGGCGCTGTCTACAGTGGCTGCAACCGGAGCGGCCCCGTGGTATCGCGTCGTGGTGCGACTCGGGCCGGAACCCTCTGGTACACGCGGAGGTTCGGATGGGTGACGGTCGTCGTTTCGTAGTGATCGGTGGAGGGCTCGCCGGGCTCGCGTCGGCGGTGTGGCTCGCCGAGGCAGGGCGGCAGGTGACCCTGCTGGAGCGGCGCGCGCGCCTGGGCGGACGTACCCAGGCGATGACCGTGCCCGAGGTCGGCGATGTCCCCGACAACGGCCAGCATGTGATCGCCAGCGGATACAACCACCTGTTCCGGTACCTGCGCAGTATCGGGACCGAGAAGTACCTGGAATTTCCGGGCGGTGGTACCTTGCGCTGGCCCGGCGGCCGCGCAACGCCGTTGCACACCAGGGGAATCGGTGCGCTGGCGACGCTCACCGGCGCACATCCCGATGCCGGACCACTCGAACGGCTGGCCGCGGCCCGCGCCACGGTGCGCCTGGGCTATCAGGCGGTCAACCAGCCCGGCGATCTGGCTGACATCACCACCGAACAATGGTTCGAGCGCCTCGGTAGCCAGCGAAAGCCCGTACCGCACTGTGGGATTGGCTGGCGTTGGGAATCGCGGCCGAGCCGGTGCAGCGGGAGTGCGCCAAGGTGTTCGCCGATGTCCTGGCGACCGGTATCCGGCTGGGGATCCGCGACCGGCGCGCGGTGACCATCGGCTATCCGACCGTCGACCTGGACACCCTTTTCGTGCACGGTGCCGAGGAGCTGTTCCGCCGCACCGGGGTCGAGGTGCGCTATCGCGCGGTGGCCGATCGGATCCGGATCTCCGACGGTGCGGTCACCGCGGTGGAACTGGCCGACGGAACGACGATCGCCGCCGATGCGGTGATCTGCGCAGTCCCCAACTCGAACCTGCGCGGGCTCTTGGACGACCTACCCGAGCACGCCGAGATCTACGCCGCCGCAGATAAATTGGGTGTCACACCGATTGTGAGCACCAATCTGTATCTGGATCGCCCGCTGGGCACCCGCAGTGCCATGGAGGCGATCATCGGTGGTACCGGTGTCATCGACGAGGTCTTCGACCGGCAACGCATGCACGGTCGCGAACCGAACGGCACCTGGCTGTACTGTCTGACCACCAGTGGTGCTTACGAACAGATCCACCGCAGTCACGACGAGATCGTCACCGAGCAGCTGGACCTGCTGCGCCGCTACTATCCCGAGGCCGCCGAGGCGCGGGTGGTGCACGGGCATGTGGTGAAGATGCCCAAGGCCACCTTCTCCCAATCCCTGGGCACCGCCGGGCTGCGTCCCGACCAGCGCACCTCGGTGCCGAACCTGATGCTCGCCGGGGACTGGACCCGTACCGATTGGTCGGCGACCATGGAAAGCGCGGTGCAGAGTGCGGCCCGCGCCGTGGACGAGCTGCTGAAACAGCCGGCGCGGCCCGCCTGAGCCGGATTCCGGCCGGCCGCATTCACCCGGCCGGGAGCCGCTGCAGGAAGGTGCGGGCGCGGTCCAGATGCTCGTTCGTCAGACCGGTGTGCCGGTCCACCGGCACCAGCAGGGTCGGGGCGCGGTCGGCACTGCGCGCAGCGGCCCAGTCCTGGTCGGCGGGCTGGAATTCGTCGTCGAACCAGCAGATCGGCCGTTGTCGCGCCCACCGTTCGATGGTGGGCAGCTTGCCGTGGTGCCCGTCGCGGTGGCGAATCCCGGTGTCCTCGAAGATGATCACCTCCAGCGGTGGCAGGCCCAGTACCGGGCCGATCACCGTATTCGCCGCGTACTCCCAGGCCGTGGCCCACACCAGATCGGCATCGGTGGACTCGGCCAGATCCAGCAGCCGCCGGCCCAGCCCGGCATCGAGCAGGACCCGCTGCTCGATCGGGGGTATCGCCGCAATGATGCTGTGCTGCAGGGTGTACGGGCGGAAACCGGGTGGGGGTGGGAGCGCCGGCCGTGGGCAGGGGTTGAGGGGGCCGTCGATATCGAGCAGAATCGCCGCGCGGGCTGCTTCGGTCATCGGTACCCTCCCCGGTCGCACTGTCCAGGTTACGGTGCCTGCTCGGTGCGAGTCGCCCGCTCCGGCAACGGTTTCGTGTCGACCGGATAACCGATTGCGACGCGCCGCTCGACACGCGAAGGGCATACCGGAATTCACCGCGCACCTGTATCGTCGACAGCACACATTCGGTTATCGTTCATCTCATTGTCCGATGCTGCTGCCGGCGCGCCAGGACTGGTCGTCGATCCGGAGCGTTGTGGCCGGTGTGACGATCGTGCTGGGGGCCGCCGTCCGTCCCGAAAGATCGAGGGAACGTGCCTGCACCTGTCATTCTGACCGGCCGCCTGGTGCGGCTGGAACCATTGGCACCGCACCATGTTCCGGGGCTCGCCGAGGCGGGCGCCGCGGATCGCGATGCGTATACCTTCACTCCCGTCCCGCACGGCTCGGTCGAGGCGGCGGACTACGTCGCCCAGGCCGCGGCCGCGCAGGCCGTCGGCACCGCGCTGGCGTTCGCGGTCGTGGCCCGATCCGACGGGGCGGTGCTGGGATCGACCCGGTTCAACCGCTTCGACTACTGGCAGGGCCCCATGGTCTGGCCGGTGGTGCACGGTATGCCCACCGGCGACCCGGTGCACGCGGTGCCCGACGCCGCCGAGATCGGCAACACCTGGCTCTCGGTGCGGGCGCGGGGTTGCGGTATCAACCTGGAGTCGAAACTGCTGTTGCTCGCGCACGCTTTCGAGGTGTGGCGGGTGCGCCGGATCGCGCTGCGCGTCGATATGCGGAACGAGCGTTCGCGCCGGGCGATCGAACGGATGGGGGCTACCAGCGACGGGGTGCGCCGAGCTCATTCGCGCGGCCTGGACGGCACCGTCCGCAGCACCGCCTTCTATTCGATCCTCGATGAGGAGTGGCCGGCGGTACGGGCGCGGATCAACGCCGGACTGGTGCGGAAGGTGCGGCTGCTCCATGCCTGATCGAGTCAACGCCTGATCGAGCGGCGTGGCAACCGGACAGCGAACTCCGGATTTCCGGTGTCTGCTCCGGCTTCTATACTGGTGGCGCAGCGGTCGGACGCCGAGGGATCGGTCCGAATCGGGTGTCCGGCAAGTCTCGGACCGCATTCGCGTAGTCGTGAGAGGGCCGGTGGCCCTCCAGCAGGAGCCCACATGTCCGAACCTGTGCATCCTCCGCAGTCCGCCTCGCACCATCGGCTCGACCGGTCGCACACTCGCCTGTGCCTCGTCGACGACGAACAGGCCGCCCCGCTGGTGAGCCTGTTCCTGGTGCCCGAACCACGAGTCCGCGGCGCGTACATGCTGCATCTGCTCGAGCAGGCCCCCGTACGCGGCGGGCTCCGACCGGATCCGGACCTGACCGCCGAACTGGAGTCGACCACACTCCCCGGTGCCGGCGTACGCGCGCTGCCGAGTGCCGCGGGCCGGCCCGACCAGGACGTCGGCACCCCTGATCTCCGCCACATCTTCCACGATCACTACATCGGCGACGGCCCGCTCGGACTCGACACGCACGACCCGGCGGAGCTCACCCGGTTGGCCGGACTACCCGAACACGCCGTCGGCCCGCGTCGGATCGACGACTTCGCCGATCACTCCGTCCGGCAGACGATGCTCGCCGTGTACCGGTATTTCGGCGTGGACCAGCGTATTCCGTTGATGTATCACGGTTTCGCCGATCCGGGCGCCCGCTGGCTCGGGCTCCGCAGCGCCCTCGCCTGACCTCCGAAACGTCAACCGGCGGTGACGAAGCCCTGCTCGACCAGCCAATCGCGGGCGACGACGGCAGGCTCCCCGCCGTCGACATCGACCTTGCGATTCAGTTCCGTGATGGCCTCGTTGGTGAGCAGCGTCGAGATGGGTGCCATCACCTCGGAGATCTGCGGGTGCGCGTCGGCGAACGACTTCTGCATCACCAGCGCCGCATTGTATTTGGGGAAGAAGTTCAGATCGTCGTCGAGCTGCACCAGATTCAGCGCTTTGGTGCGGCCGTCGGTGGCGGTGACGTCGCCGAACTGGCAACTGCCGTTGGCGGTGGCCGAGTAGACCAGCGAATCCTGCATGATCTTCTTGTTCACCTTGTTCGGATCGATACCGTATT
This sequence comes from Nocardia vermiculata NBRC 100427, assembly GCF_001613265.1. GTDB lineage: Bacteria > Actinomycetota > Actinomycetes > Mycobacteriales > Mycobacteriaceae > Nocardia > Nocardia vermiculata. The sequence continues at coordinate 91,103 of NZ_BDCA01000002.1, read as the reverse complement.
TGCGGGCCAGGCCCGGGAAACCGTCCTGGCGCACACTGAATTCGGTGCCGAGACAGGTCGCGCCGGTGCTCGGGTCGGTGTTCACCAGCCGGGCGTAGTCCGATAGCGTGCGGGCGCCGGTGCGGGCGGCGCTGTCTGCGGTGGTGACCATGGTGTAGGTGTTGTTCATCGGCGCCGGATCCGACCACACCATGTCGTGCTGGGCCAGATCGGCGTCGCGTACCGCTTCGAATTGTTCCGTGGATCCCGGGATCGGCGTCTCGTTGCCGAGATAGTTGATCCATCCGGTGCCGGTGTAGTCGTAGGCGATATCGACCTGCCCGTGCAGTTGCGCATCTCGCAGACTGTTGGAACCGGTGATGTTGGTCAGATCCCGTACCTGCGCACCGGCGGCGGTGAGCGCGAACTCGATCAGATAGCCGAGGATGTTCTGTTCGGTGAAGTCCTTGGAGCCCACCGTGACCCGAACACCGTCGAGTGCGGGAACCGGCCTGATACTGCCCGGACCGACCGGCAGCGGGACCGCACCGCCCGCGTCCAGCCCACAGGCGGCCAGCAGGGTTACCAGCAGCATCGCCGCCGCGGCACAGCTGCGGCGGCCGATCCGCGCGAGCGTGGTCATCGCAACCCCCGCGGCCCCAGGAACTGTTCGGCCAGTGCACCGAGCCAATCCACCAGTAGTGCCAGCGCCACCGCGAGAATCGCCCCGACCCACAATGTGACATTGTCGCGCAGCTTGTAGCCGGTATCGATGAGGATGCCCAGACCACCGGCGCTGACCAGGAACGACAGCGTTGCGGTACCGACGGCCAGCACCAGCGAGGTACGCAGGCCCGCCAGGATGTAGGGGACCGCGAGTGGGAACTCGATGCGTCGCAGCACCGTCAGTGCGGACATCCCCTGCCCGCGTCCCGCATCGACGAGCGCCGGGTCGACCTGCTGATATCCGAGGATCGTGTTGCGCAGCACGGGAAGTAGCGCGTAGAACGCGATCGGCGCCACTCCCACCCAGAACCCGGTCTGTTCGGTCCACAGGTAGGTCAGCACGATCAGGCCGATGGCGGGTGCGGCCGCACCGATATTGGCGATCCCGACGAACAGCGGTGCGAGCCGTCGATAGCCCGGCCGGGTGAGCAGGGTGCCCAGTGGCACCGACACCACCACCACGATGATCACCACGGTCGCGGTGATGGCGATGTGCTGGCGCAGCACGGTGACGAGGTTGTCGGCGTTGATACTGGCCGCTTGGGTTGCGGTGAGGGTGCGGTCGAACGCCCATACCAGCACCCCCGCGGCCAGCGCGAGGGCCAGAACCGGCTGGGCGAACAGCCGGATCCGGTCGGCGCGGCGCTCGTTCCCGACCGCCGCGCTCACGGTTGTCCGCCCGGCTGCGCGGCGGCTTGTCGATGCGCGGCGCGCACGTTCGACAGATGGCCGATCAGGGTGTCGATGGCGACGAGTCCGGCGTAGGTGCCGTCGTGGCCGGTGACGACGGCGGTGGCGGAGCTTTCGGCCAGCAGCTGTTCGAGCGCGGCCTGCAGGGTCGACTCCGCGGTGACGGTGCCGGTGACTGGCACCCCGACCTCCGACATCGACTCGGCGCGATCCAATTGGGGGGCGGAGACCCAGCGCAGCGGACGCCGGCCGGAGTCCAGGATCAGGCCCCACTCGCGGCCGCTCGACCGCAGCGCCGCACCCAATGCCTCGACCGGATCGTCCACCCCGGCGGTGACGCAGTCCTGCAGTTCCACATCCGCGACCCGGACCAGGGTGAGCTGTTTGAGTGCGGCGTCGGCGCCGACGAAACCGGCCACCGTCTCGTCGGCCGGATCGGCCAGGATCGCCGCGGGGGTGTCGTATTGCAGGATGCGGGAGCGGTCACCCAGCACCGCGATCCGGTCGCCGAGTTTGACCGCCTCGTTGAAATCGTGGGTTACGAACACGATGGTCTTGTGCAGTTCGGTCTGCAGCCGCAGCAGTTCGTCCTGCAGCAGTCCGCGGGTGATCGGGTCGACGGCACCGAACGGCTCGTCCATCAGCAACACCGGTGGATCGGCGGCGAGTGCGCGGGCCACACCGATGCGCTGCTGCTGCCCGCCCGACAGTTGCCGCGGATAGCGCCCCCGGTAGGTGCCGGGGTCCAGGCCGACCAGCTCCAGCATCTCGTCCACCCGGGCGGCGACCCGCTTCCGGTTCCAGCCGAGCAGGCCGGGCACGGTCGCGATATTGCGGGCGACGGTCAGGTGCGGGAAGAGCCCGGACTGTTGAATCGAGTAACCGATGCCTCGGCGCAAACGGTCCGGATCGACCGAGGTCACATCGCGGCCGGCGATGGTGATGGTGCCGGAGGTCGGTTCGATCAGGCGGTTGATCATCCGCATCGTGGTCGTCTTACCGCAGCCCGAAGGGCCGACGAACACCACGATCTCCCCGGCGGGAATCGTCATCGAGATGCGGTCCACCGCCGGATCGGGCTGTCCGGGATAGTGTTTGGTCACCGCATCGAGCACGATCTCCGCGGGCGGATGGCCGGTGTTCGCGGTGGTGGCGGTATCGGTCACGCTATTCCCCTCGAGGTGGTGAGCCTGCCGACGCCCACGAGTACGGCGTCGAGCAGCAAGGCCAGCACGATGATCGCCACCGTGCCGGTCAGGGCCTGTGGGACGGCGGTCGGACTGCCCAGACGGGCCAGCCCGGTGAAGATCAGATTGCCGAGTCCCGGTCCCTTGGCGTAGGCGGCCATCGCCAGAATTCCCATGCTCATCTGAGTGCTGACCCGCATCCCGGCCAAGATCGACGGCCACGCCAGCGGCAGTTCGATCCGGGCCAGCACCCGCAGCCGGTTCATGCCCACGCCACGCGCCGCATCGGCGACCGCGGGATCCACCGACGCCAGGCCGATGATGGTGTTGCGCAGGATCGGGAGCAGGGCATAGAGAACCAGCGCGGTCACGGTCGGCCGCACTCCCAGCCCCAGGACGGGGATGAGCAGCCCCAGCAGCGCGAACGACGGCACTGTCAGCACGACGCTCGCGGCCGCGGTCGCGGCGGCCGAACCCCACGGGCTGCGAAATACGGCGATCCCGACCAGCACCGCGGCCACGGTCGCGATGACAACCGACTGCACGACAGCGGAGACGTGGAGATAGGAATCGGTGAGCAGTTGCTCACGGTGGTCGACCACGAAGGTCCACAGGGTGTCCACCGGCGATGTCCTCCCAGAGCTCGGCGGCGTCTCAGTGTATCGATAGCGCGCGGTGCGCGCAGGCACCCCGGGGGCCGGAAGCGGTTCGGGCCGATCACATCGTGTGGTGGAACCGGCGGGGGTGATGCTGCGTCGAACTAGTCAGGAGGCCGAATTCCGGTCGGGGACGGAGATAATCTCGTGAGTATTTCCGGGATGCGTGGATTCGAGCGCACGCATTGGCTGCTGCTGTCGGTACTGGTGGTGATCGGCGCGCTCGCGGTGGGGGTCGTGGTGGGGCTGCCGCGCTGGCAGGACCATGGCGCACCCATTGCGGGGGAGCGGCTCGATCGCTTCCCCGATACCGATGCCGGGGCGCTGGAGCCGCAGCGCGACCGCATCATCGCGGTGACGCGTGCCGAATTCTCGAATCCGGGTGCGGGACCCAAATACGCCCAGGGCGCAGACGAGGCATGGTGCGCGGATTTCGTCAGCTGGGTGTACCGCGAGGCCGGTCGGCCGCTGTCGAATCCGAACTCCGGATCGTGGCGGATCCCCGGCGTGTCGACCCTGCAGGAGTATTTCGAAGCGAACGGTCGATTCGCGGCGGCCGATTCCGGGTATCGGCCGCGGCCGGGTGATGTGGTGATCTACGCGGCCGCGAGCCCGTTCGGGCAGCACACGAACATCGTCCTGGCCGCCGATCCGGAGACATTGACCACGATCGGCGGCAACGAACGCGATGCGGTCCGGATTCACCGGTACGACCCGTCACAGGTTCGCGGTATCGTCGGTTTCGGCCATATGTGACGTGGGGGAGGTGCACGGCACCCGCCCTTACGATGTACCCGGCGGCGCCCGGCAGCGCCGCCGTAGCGGTCCCCGTCCTGCTGCCCCCTCATCGGCAGGACGGGGATCTGCGTGTGTAGGTGTGAGTCACCGGCGAGAAATGGGAGCAGATGGCACAGCCCGGCGCGCACGATGTCACCCCGTGGACGGACTACGCGTGGCTGGACTACGCGGAATTCGGTGAGCGATTCGTCGTGCACGCGGTCAACCGGGACCGGATCGAGGCGGCGGTGGCCGGGATGGCCGGGCGGGGAATGACGATCGGGCCGTTCTCCATCGGTCCGGCCGGGATGGCCGGGCTCGTGGCCGAGGGCAGCGTCGGTAAGCCGGTGATCGCCCGCAGCGGACCGCACGTCACCTTCGAGGTCCGGGTTCCGGTATCCATGCATCTCACCGTCACCCTGGGCGGACAGCAGTTCCGGCTCGAGGCCACGGTGGAGATCGATCTGACCCTGCACGCGCGCACCGCCGATCCGCTGCTGATCGTCATCGACATTCCCCCGGTGCGGGCGCGGGACGTCAGCTTCGCGGTGCGCGCGCAAGCGGTCGGCGCGGCCGTCGACGTGCTGCTCGATCCGATCTCCGTGCTGGTGCGCCGAGAGGTGGCGACACGGCTCAACGCGATGCTCGCCGATCCGTCGGCGCGTCGCGGCCGGGTGTTCGACGTCGAGGCCATCATGAATCGCACCCGCTCGGAGCATCTGCTGCGCACGGACTTCGAGTGGACCGAATACGCGGAGTTCGGGCGCCGCTTCTTCCCGCTGATCGTCACCGCCGACCGGGTACGTGAAGTGGTAGAGAATCTGGCCGGACGCCCGGTCGAGGTGGGTCCGCTGCGCACCGGCCCGGGGGACAGGGCGGTCGTCGAGGTCGCGGGGGCGGTGCGCATGCCGCGGCTGGTCCGGCGCCCGGGGGACGATCCGGTTCTGTTCGATCTGACGATTCCGGTCGGACTCGACATCACCGTCGATGTGCTCAAGTCCAATCGGTATCGCGCGGAAGTGGAGGTCGCGCTGATGTTGCGGGCGCGCGCCGCCGATCCGCTGCTGATCGTCATCGATGCCACTCCGCCACGAGCTTCCGATGTCACTGTGGAGTTGCGAGCACAGGGGTGGCGGGCCCGGGTGCTCGGTTCGGTCGGCAAGATCCGGCATCAGATTGCCGCCCAGGTCGCCCAGGTCATCCGAGCGGAACTGGCGGAGCCGGGTGGTCGCGTCATCGATGTCGCGGCGCGAATCGATGCGGCAACCGCCGGTTAGCTGCGGGTTTGTTATTGCTGGTGCGGAAGTGACGGGATTTGCCCGGCGATTCGCATGTGCATGTGGTGAAATAAGTCCACGTTGGACTTCCGGCGCGTGGATGACAGCGTGTTGTCTCCGGGGAAGACGCGCCGGATTTACTTGTGGTTCCGCCGGTGCCCGGGGGCGACCGGTACCGGTGTTCTCGATGCGGTGCGAAGGAGTTCTCGATGCGTTCTGTCCCGATGACCCGGCGCACCCTGTTCGGATATGCCGGTGCGGCGGCGTCGGCGGCCGGTCTGGCCGCCCTCGCCCCCGCCGTGCTCGCCCCACCCGCGGCTGCCACCGGCAAATCTCTGGGCACCCTGCTCGACTATGCGGGGGGAGTGCCTGCGGCGGAGGCGATCCGGGCCGCCGGGCATTCCGGCGCCATCCGGTATGTCTCCGATCGGCGCCCGGGCGCGGAGTGGATGGCCGGCAAACCGTTGCGCTCGGGTGAGGTCGAGGCCTTGCACGCGGCGGGACTGGTCGTCGTGTCGTGCTACCAGTTCGGCAAGGCCGACACCGCGGATTGGCGCGGCGGACTGGAGGCCGGCAAACGCCATGCCGAGCGCGGGCTGCAGCTACACCGGGATGCGGGTGGTCCGGACGGCGCCCCGATCTACGCCTCCATCGACGACAATCCGTCTCCCGTCGATTTCGCGCGACTGATCGCGCCCTACCTCGAGGGCTGGAAATCGGTGGTGGGCAACGGGAATCTAGGGGTGTATGCCAATGCGCCCACCATCGAGCTGGCATCCATCGCCGGCCTCGGCTCCTGGTACTGGCAGCACAATTGGGGCACCCCGGAGGGATTCGTGCACCCGGCCGCCAACCTGCACCAGATCGAAATCGACGACCGGACCGTCGGCGGCGTGGGTGTGGACGTCAACAACATCCTCACCCCGGAATACGGCGCGTGGTGAGCGGGGCCGCCCGCTAGGTCTGGCAGTGACAGGTGGGATCGGCGAGCAGATCGGGTTCCTCGGCCACCACGGTCAGCGTGGGCCGCGCCTCCGGCGCTTCGCGCACCCCCATCCAGGACAGCAGCGACCAGCGCGACAGTCCGGAGAAGGCGGAGCCGAGGCTGAAGAAGGATCCGATGGAACCCACCGACAGCATCGATCCCACGCTGCCGATCGACAGCACCGAATAGGCGGAGCCGATCGACAGGATCGACCGTTCGGAACGGATCGACAGGATCGAGCGGTGCGATCGGATGGACAGAATCGAGCGGTAGGACCGCCGCGACATGACCGAATGCCGTGACTTCCCGCTTCCGCGGCGAGGTGACGTCTCCGGGGGCGCAAGGGCATCCGCGACGGGTGGTGCAGACCGTTCGAGCTGATCGACAGTCGACATAATTAGCGGTCTACCACAGTCGCTTCCGGAGTTCAGCATATTGACAGCAAACGGCCCGGAGTGTCGCTTCGGGGCGACTACTCCGGGCCGGAGAGACGGGGACGCCGGAGGGAAGGGGACTCAGCCGCGCGGGCGCACCGCGGCGGGCTGTCCGGGGACATGTGCCGCGGGAATGGCGGCAGCACCCGGTGCGGCCACCGGCGCCGCGGCCGCGTTATCGCCCGGGGCGACGGTGAACAGACCCAACGTCGGCAGGAACGAGCAGGTGACCGGCGTCTGATCATCGGCGGAGTGTGTGGTCAGCGACCCGGCGACCACCGAGACGACACGGCCGGGCCCGGTGTCGACGACCGCCGACAGGGTGGCCGGGCCGTCCGGGTTGATGTGCGCCTCGTCGGTGAGCGCGACGGTACCGCCCCGATGGTTGTCGATGTTGTACCACTGCACGGTCATCGGCGGATTCTGCTCTGGGGTGACCCCCTTGGTGCCCAGGGCGGTGAAGACGAATCCCGCCTGGCCGGCAGCAGGTCCGGGCGGCGGCAGCTCGGCGGGGCCGGGTACGGCCAGCGCGGTGCCAACCGAGTCGGAGCCCGGGCCGATGCAGTCCTTGCCGATGGTGGGGTACAGGAATTGCGCGATGGCCGGCCCGTTCTCCGGGATCTCCGGCCCGCCGCCACCGCTGCCGTCGAGGAAGGCGACGATGGCCTGCAGGGTCTTTTTGACCTCGGGCGGCAGATTCGTCTGATCGAGCAGGGCGATGGCCTGCTGGAGAATGGTCTGCGCGCCGGGAGAGGCGATATTGCCCGCCTGCGCCGCTGCGCCCACGATGGCCGGAGCCAGCGAGGCGATCGCATCGACCGGAACACCTTCCGGGACCAGTGGTACATCGGCGGCCTGGGATTTGGGTGCCGGGTCGGCTACCGCGATGGTCGGCGTTGTGAGTGCCGCGCCGGCTGCGAGGGCCAGCACGGACAACGCGAATCGCGTTCCTCTGGTGCGAAGCACTGGTATTGCCGTCCTTAACCTCGGGGTACCTCGTCATGCGAAGCGAGACATCGGCGATGCGGGCATCGCTTCGCGACACTTTAGGAAAGTGCCGCTGTGTTGTACAGCCGTGCGCGTGATCTTGCCCCCGCTTGGCGCATTCCCAACCACCGACGCGGCCTGTTACCGAAACATAATCCGATCGTGCCCCCTGCCGAGAATGCACACCCCACAGATCTGTAGCCCACAGATCCATCCCCAACCCCGAACCCCGATGCGAAGCGAGCCCGGACCGAAACGAGTCAGACCCGAATGAGTGCACCGGACAGGCAAACCTCCCCAGCGTGCTCCTACTCATGGGTTTCGGCCCGCCTCGATTTTGGAGCGACGGAGGGAGGGAGCGAAGCGACTGACCGGAGGAGTGAAAAATCGAGGCCCAGGGGGCCGAAGCCCCGCCGGAGCGAAGCGTAGGCAAAATAACACTGTGCGACACCTCCGATTGGCCGACCTTCGTGTGGCTGGGGCAATTCTGGCTGTGTCCGTGCTGGCCAGGCTGGTGCTGATGCTGGTTCTCCCGCACGGCCTGGACGTGGTTGATCTGCGGGTCTATGTCGACGGGGCCGCGAATCTGGGGTCCGGGCGGCTCTACGACTTCGTCTATGCCGACAAGACGCCGGATTTCCCGCTGCCGTTCACCTATCCACCGTTCGCGGCGCTGGTGTTCTATCCGCTGCATTTCCTGCCGTTCGGGCTGGTGACGCTGGTGTGGTTCGGGTTGATCGTGGTGGCGTTGTATGCCTGTGTGCGTCTGGCCTTCGCGCTGTTGTTCGGTGCGGGCGCGCGGGAGCCGAAGTGGCGTGCGGCGGCGCTGGTCTGGACTGCGGTCGGCGTGTGGTTGGAGCCGACGCGGACGACCTTGGATTACGGCCAGGTCAATGTCTTCTTGGTGCTGGCGGGGTTGGCGGCGGCGTATTCGGCGCGGTCGTGGTTGTCGGGTCTGCTGGTCGGCGTGGCGGCCGGGGTGAAGCTGACGCCCGGGGTGACGGGGCTCTATTTTCTGGCGCGGCGGCGGTGGTCGGCGGCGGTGTGGTCGGTGGTGGTGTTCGGGGCGACGATCGGGGTCAGTTTCTTGATTTCGTCGTCGGAGACGCGGACCTATTTCGGCCCGCTGCTGGGGGATGCGAACCGTATCGGGCCGGTTGGGTCGGTGGTGAATCAGTCGTTGCGTGGCGCGTTGAGCCGGATTCTGGGCCACGATGCGGGGGCGCCGTGGTCGGTGGCCGGGCACGAGCTTCCGTTCGGGCCGTGGTGGCTGGGGGCGGTGGTGCTGACCTCGGTGCTGGCCTGGTTCGCTTGGCGTGCGGTGGCGAGTGACGATCGGCTGGGCGTGTTGCTGGTGGTGCAGTTGTTCGGCCTGATGGTGTCGCCGATTTCTTGGTCGCATCACTGGGTCTGGTTGCTGCCGTTGATGATGTGGCTGGTGTACGGGCCGTTGCGTTCGACGGGGTCGCGGGTGCTGGCGGGGTTCTGGATGGTGACGACGTTGGTCGGGATTCCGTGGATTCTGACGTTCTTCCAGCCGACGATCTGGGAGATCTCGCGTCCGGGTGTGCTGGCGTGGCTGGGTGCGATCTATGTGTTCGGTGTGGTGGGGACGTTCGTGTGGATCATCCGGGCCGGTGCGCGCCGGTCGCGGCCGAGTCCGGTGCGTCCGGCCCCCGAGGCGGTGGCGGGGCCGGTCGGCGCGAGCTGATTCGCCGCGTGTCGGTCAGCGCTGCGTTCTGATCAGCGCTGCGTGTTGGTTCAACTCTGTGCGGCGAGTCGGTCGATCTGGCCGGCGAGGGCCAGGTCTTTGCGGGTGAGGCCGCCTTCGGAGTGGGTGGACAGGGTGAAGGTGACCCGTCGCCAGCGGATGTCGATGTCGGGGTGGTGGTCGACTCGTTCGGCGGAGTCTGCGACGCGCCTGACGAGGTCGATGCCGGCCAGGAATGTGGGGGCTTCGACGGTTCGGGAGATGCTGGCGCCGGTCCGGGTCCAGTCGGGTAGTTCGCGCAACCCAGCGGCGATCTCGTTGTCGGAGAGCAGTGGGGTACTCATATCTCGGTTCTACCCTTGCTCGCGCCTGCTCAGGCGGCTCGTGCGCGTTTGAGAGCCTTTTTGAGATCTTTGCCCTTGATCCCGGCGGCCTGGCATTTCCGCATTTTCGCTACTACAACAGGGCATTTCAGACACCGCTTGTTCTTGCGGCAGCATTTCTTCTTGGGTTTGAGCTGTGCGACCTGTTTGGCCTTCACCTTGCTCATGGCGCCAACACTAATGGAAACGCCCATGCGGGAAACAGGGGCCGACCGCGTTTCTGTAGTGTGTAACCCGGCCGCATGCCGCTATGGCGCGGGTCGGCCGAAGCCCATTCATTCAGCAGGAGGATTCACGTGTCGTCTGTCGAGTTCCGCAATGTCGCCATTGTGGCTCATGTCGATCACGGCAAGACGACGCTGGTCGACGCCATGTTGCGGCAGTCCGGTGCGTTTGCCGAGCGAGCGGAGCCGGTCGATCGCGTGATGGATTCCGGTGATCTGGAACGCGAGAAGGGCATCACCATTCTCGCCAAGAACACCGCAGTGCATCGCCATAACGCCGATGGCAGCGTCACCGTGATCAATGTCATCGACACTCCCGGCCACGCCGATTTCGGTGGTGAGGTCGAACGCGGTCTGTCGATGGTCGACGGCGTGGTGCTGCTGGTCGACGCCTCCGAGGGGCCGCTGCCGCAGACCCGGTTCGTGCTGCGCAAGGCACTGGCCGCTTCGTTGCCGGTGATCCTGGTGGTGAACAAGACCGATCGTCCGGACGCCCGGATCGAAGAGGTCGTGGAGGAGAGTCACGACCTGCTGCTGGATCTGGCATCGGACCTGGACGACGAGGCGTCCGAGGCCGCCGAGCTGGCGCTCGATCTGCCGGTGCTCTACGCCTCCGGCCGTGAGGGTAAGGCGTCCACGCAGCGCCCCGACAACGGCAGCGCTCCCGCGGCGGAGAACCTCGACGAGCTGTTCGAGGTGCTGATGAAGTACGTGCCGTCGCCCAAGGGTGATCCGACGGCCACACTGCAGGCCCATGTCACCAACCTCGACGCCTCGCCCTTCCTGGGACGCATCGGCCTGGTGCGGATCCACAACGGCACCTTGAAGAAGGGGCAGAACGTCGCCTGGATGCACGGCGACGGCATCAAGAACGTCAAGATCACCGAGCTGCTCAAGACCGTCGGCGTGGAACGTCAGCCGGGTGAGGAGGCCGTGGCCGGCGATATCGTCGCGGTCGCGGGCATTCCGGAGATCATGATCGGCGACACCCTGGCCGATACCGAGAATCCGGTCGCGCTGCCGCGCATCACCGTCGACGAGCCCGCCATCTCGGTGACCATCGGCACCAATACCTCCCCGCTGGTCGGCCGGGTGCAAGGACACAAGCTCACCGCGCGCATGGTGAAGTCCCGGCTGGATCAGGAACTGGTCGGCAACGTGTCGTTGCGTGTTCTCGACATCGGCCGTCCGGACGCGTGGGAGGTGCAGGGCCGTGGCGAGCTCGCGCTGGCCATTCTGGTCGAGCAGATGCGTCGCGAGGGCTTCGAGCTGACCGTCGGTAAGCCGCAGGTGGTCACCAAGCAGGTCGACGGCAAGGTGCACGAGCCGTTCGAAGAGCTGACCATCGATGCCCCGGACGAGTATCTGGGGGCGATCACGCAGTTGCTGGCCGCCCGTAAGGGCAAGATGGTGCAGATGAGCAATCATTCGGCCGGATGGGTGCGGATGGAGTTCATCGTCCCCTCGCGCGGCCTGATCGGTTTCCGCACCGACTTCCTCACCGAGACGCGTGGTACCGGTATCGCCAACGCCGTATTCGACGGCTATGCGCCGTGGGCCGGTGAGATCCGCGCCCGCCACACCGGTTCGCTGGTGTCCGACCGTGCCGGTTCGGTCACTCCGTTCGCCATGATCCAGCTGGCCGACCGTGGTCAGTTCTTCGTGGAGCCGGGCGCGGTGACCTATGAGGGGCATGTGGTGGGGATCAATCCGCGCGCCGAGGATCTCGACATCAACGTCACCCGTGAGAAGAAGCTGACCAATATGCGCTCGGCGACCGGTGATGTGCTGGAGACGCTGGCCAAGCCGCTGCAGCTGGACCTCGAGGCGGCGATGGAGTTCTGTGCCGCCGACGAGTGTGTCGAGGTCACTCCGGAAATCGTTCGGGTACGCAAGGTCACGCTCGGCGCCACCGAGCGGGGCCGGGAAGCCTCACGGCGCAAGGCCCGCGATCGCGCGGCCCAGGGGGCGTAACCGCCGCTCCCACCACTAAGGTTCCGATCGTGAAGCCGGGAGTAGTGAACCGCGCCGTACGGCGTGTAGCGGTGCTGGTTTTGGTGCTGGCGGTGGGCATGCTCACCGCGTGCACCGCCAATCCGCCGCCGCCGATCGAGAGCACCGACAGTCCGAAGACGACTCCGGCGCAGCCGACGAAATCCACCGTCGTGGTGGCGGTGGACGACATCGGGATCGGATTCAACCCGCATCTGCGTTCGAATCAGTCCCCGACGACGAATGCCGTTGCCTCGATGGTGTTTCCGAGCCCGTTCCGTCCGGTGCCGGCGCCGGGTGCGCCGGGGGGCACCGATTGGGTGCCCGATTCGGCGCTGATGGTGTCGGCCGAGGTGACCCCGCCCGGACCGTTCACCATTACCTACAAGATCCAGAATCAGGCCTCGTGGTCCGACGGTGCCCCGATCGCCGCCGAGGATTTCCGTTATCTGTGGCAGCAGATGATCAGTCAGCCCGGTGTGGTGGATCCGGCCGGCTATCGGCTGATCACCGATGTGGCGTCCTCGGAGGGCGGTAAAACGGTGACGGTGACGATGAGTCAGCCGTACGCCGCGTGGCGGCAGCTGTTCTCGGATCTGCTGCCCTCGCATCTGCTCAAGGATTCGCCCGGGGGATTCCAGAAGGCCCTCGCGGTCGAGCGCGGCCTGATCGATCAGAATCCGATTTCCGGCGGCCAGTTCCGGGTGAAGCAGGCTGATGCCGGTCGCGAGGAGATCCTGCTCGAACGCAACGACCGCTATTGGGGGAGCCCGGCAGTTCCCGACCAGATCCTGCTGCGGCGCGGGGGTACTGCGGCGCAGCTGGCCGAGTCCTTGCGCGCGGGTGATGCGCAGGTGGCGCTCGTGCACGGGGGCGCCGCGACCCAGGCGCAGCTGGCGGCCATACCGGCGGTGCGCACGGCGATCATGCCGCAGGCGCGCGTGATGCAGATGGCGTTGAATTCGCGAAACGGTGATCTGGCCGATCCGCGGGTGCGGCACGCGGTGCTGGGCCTGCTGGATCCGGCGCTGCTCGCCTCGGTCGGTGCGCAGACGGGCGCGTGGGTGGAGCCGGTCCGCGCCCAGGTCCTGGCGCCGTCCGACCCGGGGTATGCGCCGACGCAACCACCGCGGCTGACGCCCGAACAGGCATTCGGGCTGCTGGACGAGGCGGGGTTCGGCCGGGCGCCGGAACCTCCTCCGACCGGCAATCCGACGACTTCACCGGCGCCGCAGCCACGTCCGGTCGCCAAGAACGGCCGCACGCTGACGGTCCGCATCGGTGCGGTGGACAAGGACGCGACCACGCTGGCGGTGGCCAATACCGCTGCCGATCAGCTGCGCAGCGCCGGGATCGACGCCACGGTGCGCAGCCTGCCCGCCGACGAGTTGTACGGCAAGGGGCTGATCGACGGCACCGTCGACGCGGTGGTCGGCTGGGAGCGCGCCGGTGCGGACCCGGCGACGATGCTGGCCTCACGCTACGGCTGTCCGCCGGTCGTGGTGCCCGGGCGCGACGACGCCGCGCGGGTGGAGGCGATGCAGAAGGCGCCCAGTAATGCTTCCGGTGTCTGTGATCCGTCGCTGCAACCGCAGATCGATGCCGCGCTGCGCGGTGAGGATGTGGGGCGAGTGATCGGTGAGGCCGAGCCGAAGCTCTGGGCACAGGGGACGGTGCTGCCGATCATGCAGGACACCGGGGTGGCCGCGGCCAGTTCCCGGATGGACGGGGTGGCGTTGAACGGTTCGATCCAGGTCGGCATCTTCGGTGGTGCCGGAAACTGGCGGCGGCTGTCGTGACCGACACCGGCGGACTGGTCCTGGTGCATGCGCATCCGGACGACGAGACGATCACCACCGGCGGCACGATCGCGCACTATCGCCGCCGCGGGATCCCGGTGACCGTGGTGACCTGCACTCTCGGTGAGGAAGGGGAGGTGATCGGGGAGCGCTGGCAGGGCCTGACCAGTGCGCACGCCGATCAGCTCGGCGGGTACCGGATCACCGAACTCACCCGGGCGCTCGCCGCGCTGGGTGTTGACGAGCCGTATTTCCTGGGCGGCGCGGGCCGGTGGCGCGACTCCGGCATGAGCGGCACCACCGCCGACCCACAGCCCATGGTGCCGGCCCATCCGCGGGCCTTCGCCGATTCCGGCCCGGCCGCGGTGGCGGAGCTGACCGAGGTGCTGGTGCGGCTGAAACCCCGGGTGGTGGTCGGTTACGACCCGCGCGGTGGTTACGGCCATCCCGATCACGTGCGCGCACACCGGGTGACCATGGACGCGGTGGAGGCCGCGGCCGGTAGGGGGGCCGGTAGGGGCTGGAATGTGCCGAAGCTGTACTGGACGGTGACCGATGCCGAGGTGCTGCGCCACCACACCGAAGCCTTGGCCCGCCGGACCGTGGACCGGCTGCCCGGTGCCCTGCCCCGGGGGTGGCAGCTGCCCGGGATCGGGGAGCTGGCGTGTGTGCCGAGTGACACGGTGACCGCGACCGTCGATGTGTCGGAGGTCCTGGGGGCCAAGCGCGCGGCACTGCGTGCTCACGCCACACAAGTGACGGTGGCGTCTTCGGGACGTGAATTCGCGCTGTCGAACAACATCGCCCAACCGGTGCTGCCCGAGGAGCATTACATCCTGGCCCGCGGCCGCCGCGGACCGGTGGGGGCCGACGGCCACGAGGGCGATTTGTTCGCCGGACTCGACTGACCGGTTCGGGCCGCGAGCAGGGCGGCATACACTGCTCGCATGTACAACTGGAGCCTGCAGGACGCCATCGCGGCGTTCGTCGAAAGCCAGAAGCCGAACTGGCAGGCGCAGCACGACCTGTACCTGTCGGTCCTCTACGGAGTCATCGATATGCAGAGTCATCTGCTGACGATGCTCGGCTTCCCGCCGGTGCCGTGACGGCCACGATGTCGAGCCGGGCCGAGATCGAGCCGGGCCTGCCGCGGATCGCGTGGTCGGTGCTGGGCGGGCTGCTGGCTGCGGTTCTGGTGTTCAACGGGCTGCTCTCGCTGGTTCTGGAAGTGTTGTATCTGCCGCTCTACATCGGTGCCACCCCGTTCCCGATCGCGGCCCTGATCGCCGCGGTGGTGAATATCGCGCTGGTGCGCGGCATGCGTGAGGTGGTTTCGCGCCCGGCGGCCATGGCGTTGCCGGTCCTCGCGTGGCTGTTCGGCTTCCTGATCTGCTCCACCACCGGTCCCGGCGGGGATGTGCTGCTCACCGACAGCTGGACCGCACCACTGCTGCTGGCCTGCGGTGTCGTCCCGGCGGGGTTGTATCTGTTCCGGCAGACGTTCGGCGGGGCCAAGGCCGCGGCTGCGAAACGCTGACGGGTTCGTCCGGCCCGGCGGGGTGCAGGTCGGGCCGGACAATATTCCCGAAGTGCTGAAGCCGGACGCCGGGTCGGTTACTCTCTCAGGCGTTACGGTGGTTCTGCCGTCTCCGGACGGTGTGGTGAGGAAGTGGGGACCGGTTGCTCAGCTGGCCGGTTGGCTCGGGTGGCCCGATACTCGACGACAGGGCGTCTGCCCGTGGTTGAGTGGTCGAAGATTCCTGGTTTGCCTGTAAACAAAGAACATTCGCGGTGGTTCGGTCTGGTGAGCCGAGGCGTGCGCGGCCGGGTCGGGGTGCGGGTGCGCCTGCTGGGGATCGTGCTCATCTCCAGTGTCACCCTGCTCGCACTCGGTATCGGTGCTGCCTCCTATCTGGTCCGCTCGGGTCAGAACGCCCGGCAATGGGCCGAATTGGCCAGTAGCACCACCACTCCCGCGATCGCGATCATCGATACGGTCGGTGAGGAACGCCGGTTGTCGATGCTGCACCTGGCCGGCGATCCGTCGGCGGCGGCGCTGCTCGTGCCCGCGCGGGAGCGTTCGGATGCGGCACTGGCGGCCCTGATCGCCAAGGGTGACGCCGCACGCCGGATGAATCCGGGTGATTCCGCCTCCGACATCGCTGCCTACGACCAGCTTTTCACGCAGCTGCCACTGATGCGGCACGCTGTCGACACCCGCCAGGCCCCGCCGGATCAGGTGTTCGGGCTGTTCACCAAATGCGTGGAGGTGATCGCCGGCGCCTCGATGATCGCCGCCCGGGTGGCACCGGACGCGGCGATCGCCGTGCAACTGGGGTACGCGGTGGAACCCTTGCGGGCCTCGGAGGCGCTGTCCAAGGCCGTCACTCTCGGCGAGCTGTCGATCGTCACCGGGACGATGGCACCCGAGCAGTGGTCGCAATTCACCGACTATGTCGGCGAATTCCGTGGGCAGATGGCCTATTCGCGATCGGTGCTGCAGGGTGACCGCGCGGCGCAACTCGACGCGATCACCAGCAGTCCCGAGTGGGCCGCCACCAACGCGATGATCGACGCGATCGCGACGCGCGGGCCGCAGCCCACCGACTCGGCTGCCGAACCATCCGGCGACACCTCCTCGGACAGCAGTACCTCCACCTCCGAGCCCGCCACATCCGGAGCAACCGCCGATTCGGACGGCACCGCCCGAGAGCAGCGCAAGCTGCCGATGACCATGCAGGCCTGGCAGGACAATGCGGCCCGGGTCGGGTCCGGGCTGCAGCAGGTATGGGAGGACGCGAGCCGGGACGCCCACGCGGCGGCACGGGCACAGGGCGATCGGACCACCGCCGGGTCGCTGGCCGGCGGCGGTGCGGTGCTGCTGATATCGATCCTGGCCTTCGTCGCGGCCTTGGTGCTGGCGAACCGGTTCATCGGCCGGATGCGCCGATTGCGCCGCGAGACATTGCAATTGGCGGACGACCGGCTGCCCGAGATCATGCGGCGAGTGTCGGCCGGTGAGACGGTGGACGCGCGCGACGAGGTCTCCCGCCTGGATTTCGGTACCGATGAACTCGGCCAGGTCGCGCGGGCGTTCAACCGGGCACATGTCGCCGCGGTCTCGGCGGCGGTGGCGGAGGCGAACACCCGCGCCGGTACCAACACCGTATTCCTCGATATCGCGCACCGCAGCCAGGCCCTGGTGCATCGGCAGCTGGCACTGCTCGACCAGGCCGAGCGGCGCGAGGAGAACGCCGATCAGCTCGAATTGCTGTTCCAGGTCGACCATTTGGCGACCCGCGCGCGGCGCAACGCCGAGAATCTGATCATTCTCGGCGGTAAGCAGCCCGGCCGGCGCTGGCGCAATCCGGTGCCACTGGTCGAGGTGGTGCGCAGTGCGGTATCGGAAAGCTTGGACTACACCAGGATCCGGATCGGCCGGATACCGGGGACCCGGGTGATCGGCACCGCGGTGGCCGACCTGATCCATTTGATCGCCGAACTGGTGGACAACGCCACCTCCTATTCACCGCCGCAGGCGCGGGTGGAGGTGCGGGCCGAGGTGGTGGGCCGCGGGGTCGTGGTGGAAATCATCGACCAGGGTCTCGGTATGTCGGCGGCGGAACTGGAGCAGCGCAACGAGATGCTCACCCGGCCACCGGAATTCAGCGTCGCGGCGCTGTCGAACGACACCCGCCTGGGGCTGTTCGTGGTCGCCAAGCTGGCCAACCGGCACGGCATCGCCGTGACGTTGCGTGAATCGGTGTTCGGTGGCGTGCAGGCGATCGTGCTGATCGGTACACCCGTGCTGGTGGCGGGCGAGGACGATTCCGGCACCGACACCTCGGCGCTGGTCACCGGCGAGTTCCAGATGATCGGCCCCGCTACCAGCACCACGGTGACCGATACGCGTCGTTCCGAACTCGTGGCCACCGTGGATGCGACCGGCAGTGCGACGACGGGGGAACCGGCGGTCGGCGGGTTGTCCATCGGCCGGCCCGCACCGGACGAGCAGCCTGCCGGGGACCCGGTGCACCGCGGTGACACGACCGAGCGCCGGCCCGCGCCCTACCAGCCGTACGTGGGCCCCGCATCCGCTGCTTCTCGTTCAGCGGTGCCGCCCGCCGACCCGACTCCCTCGGCATGGTTCACTCCGGTGCGGGACCGGCACGTGGAAGCCGGTGCCGTCACCCCGATACCTGATGCCCCGATCCCCGCTGCGCCGCCTCCACAGCCGCCGGCGACACGCACCCCGTCGCCCGATGTGGTCCGGTCGGGTGGGGGTCGTCCGCCGCTGCCGCGTCGCACCCGGGCCACAGCTCGTGAGGACGCGCCCGCGACCGGAACGAACACCGTGCGCCGGCGCACCGCGGAGCAAGCCCGCAACCTGATCAGTGCCGTCGAGCAGGGCAGTCGCCGGGGACGTCGTTTCCCGGCGGACCCCGGCTCGCCGGCGAACCGATTCGATACCCGTGAAGGCGACAATGTCTAATCCCAACCGTACCGACGTCGGGTGGCTGCTCGACGACCTCGTCAACGGACTCACCGGAGTGCGCTACGCGGTGCTGCTGTCCACCGACGGCCTGCTACTGGGAAATTCCTCGCAGCTCGAAGCCGCCGACGCCGAGCGGTTCTGTGCGATGGCCTCGGCACTGCACAGTCTCGCCCGCAGCGCCGGACATCATTTCGATGCCGGTGGGGTGTGCCAGACCATGGTGGAACTCGATCGCGCGGTGCTGTTCATCACCGCAGCGGGCGACAATGCGTGCCTGGGCCTGCTCGCCGCGGAAGACGCGGATCTGGGCATGGTGGCGTATGCCATGAACCAGACCGTGCAGCGGGTGGGTACGCATCTGGCCGTCGATAGTCGTTGAGCCGCCCGTGGACGACGGTGATGCCTGGTTCGACGCCGATGCCGGACCACTGGTACGGCTGTATGCGGTAACGCATGGGCGCGGACACAGTAAACGGCCCGAACTCGATATGCTCACCCTGGTGGTCGATTCCGGCCAGGGCATCGAACTGCGCCGCCACGAGCCGGAATACGCCGCGATCGTAGGGTTGTGCCGCACACCGCAGTCCATCGCGGAACTCGCGGCGCGACTGCGTCTTCCGCTGACCATGACCAAGGTGCTCGTCGGCGATCTGATCGACGACGGGCGCCTGGACTACCGCACTCCGCGCCAGGCCGAGGTCGGTGCCGCCGACACCGACCTGCTGCGGGCCCTGCTCGACGGCATACGCGGCATCTGACCCTGCTTCCGTCGTCGTTCAGTGGAGTCGTGCGGCAAGGCGTTTCGCGTTCATGTACGCGATCGCCTCGATCGACACCATCGGATTCACGCCCGAGGCGGTCGGGAAGCAGGAGGCGTCGGCGACCACGATATTGCCGACGTCCCAGGTGGCGCCGTCGGGATCGGTGGCCGAGGTCTGTGGCGAGCCACCCATACGCGCCGAACCCATGATGTGCAGTGCGCCCATTGCACATTGTCCGGGCCCGTAACCGGCGGCCGCGCAGGCGGCGGCGAACTCGGCGTGCGATCCGGTGCGGCCGGGCTCGTAGGCGGGACCGGCCTGCTGTCCGGAGTAGATGCGGCGTGCCCCGGCCGCCTCGAGAATTTCTGCGGCACCGGTTATTCCGGTGTGCAAGTGGCGCCGGTCGTGGTCGGACAGCCGGTAGGACACCACCGGTTCACCGTCGCGATCGACGCGCACGTTGCCGTGGTCGCGATCGCGGGTGATCACTCCGAGGGCCAGCGAGCGGTCCAGCTCGAGCTGGTTGGTGCGGTAGGCCGCGGCGCCCCGCCAGTTCATGAATCCCACCCCCATACCCGGATGGATCGGTCCCGTCTCGTAGATGACGCCGTAGCCGTGACCGTCGAGATCGTGGTGCTGACGGCTGATCCGGGCCTGCATACCACCCTCCCACGGCCGGATCTGCTCGTCGAAGACGCCGAAGACCGCCGCGGCCGGATGCAGCCGCAGGTACTTGCCGATGTTCTTGTTGTCCAGGCCGGAGCGCCGCAGCAGGGCCGGGGTCTGGACGGCACCCGCGGCGACCACGACGGCACGGGCGCGGACCTCGATCGGCATGCCGGCCGCGGTCACCGCCGAAACGCCTTCGGCGCGGCCGTTGTTCACATTTACCCGGCGCACGTTCGCATCGACCACGAAGTGGGCACCGTGCTCGGCAGCATCGGCGAGCCAGGTCTTGGTGACCGACTGTTTGGCACCGACCCGGCAACCGTACGGGCAGCGGCCGCATTCGACGCCGGCATCGCAGGCGTCGGAGACGTTGCGGGTCAGCGAGCCGATATCCCAGCCCAGCGCGGTGGCGCCGCGTTCGAGGACGCTGTCCCGGGCCGAGAGCGGGGAGTGTCGATCGTTCACGCCGAGGCGAGCCAGGACCGCGTCGAGAGCATCACCGTATTCGGCGCCGGCGAACTGGGAGACGCCGAGTCCGGCCCATTCGGCACGCACCTCGTCGGGGGTGGGCAGTGCGGTACTCCAGTTGACGACGGTGCCGCCGCCGAGACAGGTGCCGGCAACGAGCGTGAGCTGGCCTTCGCTGGTAGCCGGCGGTCCGGGCGCGTAGAGATTCAACAGTGCGTCGAGTTCACCGCGACCGAAATCGCGGTCGTCGTAATAGTTTCCGCGTTCCAGCACGATCACGTCCAGGCCGGACTCGGCCAGTACGGCGGCCGCGGTACCCCCGCCCGCGCCGGACCCGACGATTACCACGTCACAACTCAGCGTGGTCGCCTCGGTCGGGCGCAGCACCGACAGGGCGGGTGCCGGGGCCGAGGTCAGGGTGCCGGGCGGCCCCGGATAGCCGATCGCCTTCCACAGCGGGTGTCCGCCGGTGGCGTCGGGAGTGACATTGTAGGACAGCAGTGCGGCCTGCTTCAGTGCTTGAAATAAGGTGCGTTTCAGCGGGATTCGAGAATCGCCGAGGCGCAGCAGGGTCTGTTCCCGTTGTTCGGCGGTCAGGGTGGAGTAGCGGCGGCCGCGATTGCCGAACAGCAGCCCGAGCGCACGGGAATCCCAGAGGTCGAGCAGGGTGGTGAGCTGTTTCCCCTCGGCCGCACGGGGGTTGCGGCCGAGAATTTCGAAAACTGTTTCCACGGAACCGAGTTCGGTCGCCGACGGCAGAGTCGCCCCGTTTCCCGGTGTGAACGTATTGCAGATCATGCCCAGGGCGGCGCGCTGCTGTGCTGTCGGTTCCATGGAATTCCACCCTTTCACAACGTCGGGTGATTCTTACCACGGCCAGCGAATCGTCGCTCACTTATGGATCGACAGCCGCCGAAAGAATTGTTTTCCGGAAAGAATCGACGATCACATCGTCGCGAGATTGCCGGGTGGCGAATGGTCGTGGGTGCGGGTACCCAGCTGTCCGGGGGTGACCTGTTCGATCACCTCGTAGGCTCGGTCGATCGGTACGTCGACGATCGCGTACTTCTTCTTGCCGGCCGCGCTGGCCGCGATGACCGTCGCCACACCTGCGCGCCGCTGAAAGTAGGTGCGCCGCAGCGTCCAGCCGATCACGCCGGGCGCCTCCAGGCAGTCACGATCACGGTCCAGGGAGCCGTGCCGGGTGATCAACCAGACCGGGCGGTGGCCGTCGGAGGCGATCACGGCATGTCCCAGACCGCGGTATCGATCGTGTGCCACGGCGGCCGAGGCGAGCGCGAAGAGCACGACCATCGCCCAGATCCAGGCCGGAACCTGCTGTCCGGCAAGCGATACCGCGATCACTGCGGCCACGACGACGAGTACGGGGGCGGCCGCGCGGGTGTAGCGCCGCAGCCGGGCCCGCGGGCCGTGCGACATCAGTGGCACCGAGGCCGGATCGGCGTCGGCGGCGATCTCGGCGCAATCCTCGGGGACCGACCGTGCAGCCGGCGGCCGTCCCGGTTCGAGGTCGCGATCGGTGCGATGGCTCAGCAGATGCGCCAGCGTGCGTTCCACCGCCGCACGGGGTGCCTGTGGCAGCAGTTTCTGCCGCGCCCCGTCGCCGGTCATGATGGCCTGCAGTTCGGCGCCGCCGGCCAGCCGCAGCAACAGTGGCTCCTGCACCGTGGCACCGCGCAGCCGGGACAGATCGAGTGTGGTCTGGCGCGTGGTGAGCAGCCCGCCGCGGATGTGCAGTGCCCGGCCGTCGTCGAGGACGCGAAACCGGAAATAGGTGGTGAGGTAGTGCAGGCAGGCGGCGATCGCGGAGACCACCAGCAGCACCACGACCGAGATCGTCACCGCGAGCGCGATGAACACGGCACTGTGCTTACCGACATCGTGCACGGTGGACGAGCGCACCAGGGCATCGGCCACACCGAGCTTGGCGGCCAGACCGATCGCCGGGCCCACGATCGCCAGCCCGGTCAGCGACAGCGGCGCGTACCGAACCCAGCCGGGCCGCCAGTGGCCGATCTCGATGCCCTCGTCCGGGGCGCCCGCGCCGTCCTGGGCCAGCGCCCTGGTCAATGCCTCCCGGCGGCTGTGCGGCCGGAACACCGCCGTCGCGCCCGCCGGTTCGTCCGAGCGAGCGGACGCGGTAGCGGTATTCCCAGTGGTATCGGCCCGGGGTTCGGTCCGAGGGCGAAGCGGCGACGCCGGTGAGTCGGGCACCGCGGCGGCGGGGGTGTCGTGCCCCGCTTCGCCGTGTCCCGCCGGCCGGGCCTGCTCGGGGTGGCGCAGCAGCAGCGCTCGCAGCTGCGGTACCTGCCGCGCGTCCACTCCGTCGAGATGGAACCGCTCGTCGTGGTCGGCCTGCTGTCCGGTGCCGATGACCAGAACCACCAGCCCGAGCAGTCGGTGCATCACATCCGCCCGGACATCCACCGAGCGAATGCGCGAGCGCGGCACGGTCAACGTGCGCCGCCCGAGGACTCCCCGACGCAATTCCACCGTATCGGGGCCGATGCGGTACGTGGTGGTGAACCAGCGCGCCAGCGCGAACACGACGATCACCGCCACCGCGGCCAGGCTCCACGCCGGGTTGTCACTCTGACTGCCGACGATGACGACACCGAGTAGGACCGGAATGTATTTCACCAGTTCCCGCACGGGGTGGATCAGCAGCATGCGCTTGTCCAGCCGCCGCCACCCGTCTTCGGCGGTCCCGGTATCGGCGCTCATGTCGCATCCTCGCGATGCAGCGCCGCGATATCGGTCAACTGCCGCACGGTGCGCGCGGCGACGTCGAGGTCGAGCGCCTCGATGCGCACCGCACCCGCGGACGACGCCGTGGTCACGGTGACGGTCGCCAGCCCGAAGAGCCGTTCGAGCGGTCCCCGATGGGTGTCGACGGTCTGTACGCGGGTGATCGGGGCGACCCGGCTCTCCTGGGTGAACCATCCGGTCCGGGTGTAGACGGCCGTCTCGGTGATCTCCCAGCGATGTACCGCATACCGCCACATCGGGACCACGACCGCGGTGAAGGCGGCCAGCGCCGCCGCGGCGGCCATCAGTTCCACCGCCCAGGCTCTATGCGCGCTGTCGACCGCGGCCCAGATCAGGCCGCCCACCAGTACCAGGAGCCAGACGGCCGCGGGCCCCGCCGCCCACAGCAAGGGGGCGCGGGTGCTGGGCCGGCAGGCCGGTGCGGCCATGATCGTGCGCGAGGGAGACAATTCCGGCGGCCGGGCCATGCCGACATCGTGACACGAATCCGGGCGCGGCGGCCGAAACCGGCATGTGCGCGCCCGGTGCCGGCGGACCTTCGAGCCCATGAGCGGGCATTATCGGTGACGACGAAACCGATCCGGCGAACAAGGAATAACGCGCGAAGGATGCCGGGTTGTCTCACGTCACAGGGCACCGAAGGGAGAACACTCGGATGGTTGACGCATGATCGACGGCGTGACGGAGCAACCGAACACCCCACCTGCGCCCTCGGCCATGCGCCGGGCGCTGCGCCGCGCAAGAGACGGTGCGACGCTCAACCTCGACGAGGCCGTCGTGCTGCTGCACGCGCGTGAGGCGGATCTGGAGGATCTGTGTGCGTCCGCCGTGCGGGTGCGCGACGCGGGCCTGCGGGAGAGTTTCGCAGGGGCCGCGGGGACGGCAGAGAACGCCG
The DNA here is from genome assembly GCF_001613265.1 of Nocardia vermiculata NBRC 100427. Classification (GTDB taxonomy): domain Bacteria; phylum Actinomycetota; class Actinomycetes; order Mycobacteriales; family Mycobacteriaceae; genus Nocardia; species Nocardia vermiculata. The sequence continues at coordinate 67,218 of NZ_BDCA01000002.1, read as the reverse complement.
AAGCGTCGGAGACGGCGCTGCCCATCACCTATTCGCGCAAGGTGTTCATCCCGGTGACCCGCCTGTGCCGCGACAAATGTCATTACTGCACGTTCGTGACGGTGCCCGGCAAATTGCGCGCGGCCGGCGAGGGGCTCTATCTGGAGCCCGACGAAATCGTCGACCTGGCGCGCCGCGGCGCCGAGCTGGGTTGTAAGGAAGCACTGTTCACCCTGGGGGATCGGCCCGAGGATCGCTGGCCGGAGGCACGTCAGTGGCTCGACGAGCGCGGGTACGACTCCACCCTGGACTATGTGCGGGCCATGTCGATCCGGGTGCTCGAGGAGACCGGTCTGCTGCCGCATCTGAACCCGGGCGTGATGAGCTGGGCGGAGCTCTCGCGCCTCAAGCCCGTGGCGCCCTCGATGGGCATGATGCTGGAGACCACCTCCGAGCGGTTGTTCACCGAGCGCGGTCAGGCCCACTACGGGAGCCCGGACAAGGATCCGCAGGTCCGGCTGCGGGCACTGACCGATGCCGGTCGGCTCAGCATCCCGTTCACCACCGGAATCCTGGTCGGTATCGGTGAGAACTATGCCGAGCGGATCGACTCCATCCTGGCGATCCGCAAGGCGCACAAGGCCTTCGGTCACGTGCAGGAAGTGATCGTGCAGAACTTCCTCGCGAAGACCGACACCGCCATGCGCGACACCCCCGACGCCGATCTGGCCGAATTCCGCGCCACCATCGCGGTGACACGGCTGCTGCTGGGGCCGAAGATGCGCATCCAGGCACCGCCGAATCTGGTATCGCTCGACGAGTGCCGCGCGCTGATCGACGCCGGTATCGACGATTGGGGCGGGGTGTCGCCGCTGACCCCCGACCATGTCAATCCCGAACGCCCGTGGCCGAACCTGGACGTGCTCGCCGAGGTGACCGCGCAGGCCGGTTACGTGCTGACCGAGCGGCTGACCGCACATCCGAAATATGTGCTGGCCGGAAACCCGTGGATCGATCCGCGAGTGCAGGGGCATGTGGCGGCGCTGTCGGACCCGGTCACGGGTCTGGCGCGTGCGGTGAATCCGGTGGGCCTGCCCTGGCAGGAACCGGACCAGTCGTGGGAGTCACTGGGGCGTACCGATCTCAATACCGCGATCGATTCCGAGGGCCGCAATACCGAGGCGCGCAGCGATGCCGCGCTCGAGGGCGAGGGCCTCGGTGCGTTCGGGGACTGGGAGACCGTGCGCGAGCAGGTGCTGTCGCTGTCGGCCCCGGTGAAGCTCGATACCGATGTGCTGGCCGCGCTGCGGTCGGCGGAGAAGGACCCGGCCGGACTCGGCGACGACGAGTATCTGGCCCTCGCTACCGCCGAGGGCGCCGAACTCGACGCCGTCGCGGCACTGGCCGACCAGTTGCGCCGCGACACCGTGGGCGATGACGTCACCTACGTGGTGAACCGCAATATCAACTTCACCAACATCTGCTACACCGGCTGCCGGTTCTGCGCGTTCGCGCAGCGCAAGGGGGATGCGGACGCTTTCACCCTGTCCGCCGACGAGGTCGCCGAGCGTGCCTGGGAGGCCTATGTCGAGGGCGCGACCGAGGTGTGCATGCAGGGCGGTATCGATCCGGACCTTCCGGTGACCGGCTACGCCGACCTGGTGCGGGCGGTGAAGAAGCGGGTGCCGTCGATGCATGTGCACGCGTTCAGCCCGATGGAGATCGTCAACGGTGCCTCCCGTGGCGGGCAGAGCGTGCACGACTGGCTCGCGGCACTCCAGGAGGCCGGGCTCGACACCATTCCGGGCACCGCCGCGGAGATCCTCGACGACGAGGTGCGCTGGGTGCTCACCAAGGGCAAGCTGCCCGCATCGGCGTGGATCGATGTGATCACCACGGCACACAAGCTCGGTATTCGGTCGAGTTCCACCATGATGTACGGCCACGTCGACAATCCCAAGCACTGGGTGGGGCACCTGCGAGTGCTGCGCGGCATCCAGGACGAGACCGGTGGCTTCACCGAATTCGTCCTGTTGCCGTTCGTCCATCAGAGCGCACCGCTGTACCTGGCCGGTGCGTCCCGTCCCGGGCCGACCATTCGCGACAACCGCGCGGCACATGCTCTGGCCCGGATCATGTTGCACGGGCGCATCCCCAATATCCAGACCAGCTGGGTGAAACTGGGGATCACCGGCACCCAGGTGATGCTCAATGGTGGCGCCAACGACCTGGGCGGTACGTTGATGGAGGAAACCATCTCGCGGATGGCCGGTTCCGAGCACGGCTCCGCGAAAACGGTGGCCGAGTTGGTCGAAATCGGCGAGGGGATCGGTCGCCCGGTTCGTGAGCGCACCACCTCTTACGGAGTGCCCGAGCATCGGGTGTCGGCGCTGCCGCTGACGGTCGGCTGATCCGTCCCCGCGGCGGTGCCGCGAAAACGATGCTGTGGCGGTGCCGCGAATGCGGGAAGTTAGGTAAGGCTGACCAGTCGGAGTGCGAGTGGTCGGGATACTGTTGCGCGGGCGGAAATGTCCCGTAGGCCAGGACAGACTAGGAGAACGGCAGTGACGTACATCATCGCTGAACCGTGCGTTGACGTGAAGGATAAGGCGTGCATCGAGGAGTGCCCCGTAGATTGCATCTACGAGGGTGGCCGCATGCTGTACATCCAACCCGACGAATGCGTGGACTGTGGTGCATGTGAGCCGGTGTGCCCCGTGGAAGCGATCTTCTACGAGGACGACACCCCGGACCAGTGGAGCGGCTACATCAACGCCAATGTCGACTTCTTCGACGATCTCGGCTCGCCCGGCGGTGCCACCAAGGTCGGCAAGACCGATTTCGATCCGCCGTTGATCGCTCAGCTGCCGCCGATGGCGAACGAGTAGGTAGCGCTTCGGTGATCCGCGATCGCGTGCGGGTCAGCAGTTTGCTGCCCGACTTCCCCTGGGACACCATTGCCGGCGCCAAGGCGCAGGCGGCCGCACATCCGGACGGCCTCGTCGATCTGTCGGTGGGAACACCGGTGGATCCGGTCGATCCGCTGATCCGCGCGGCGCTGACCTCGGTCGCGGAGGTGCCCGGCTATCCCACCACCTACGGCACTTCCGAGCTGCGGGAGGCCGCGGTGGCCGCCGTGGCGCGCCGCTTCGGTATGACCGGTCTCGGGCCGGATGCGGTACTGCCGGTGATCGGCACCAAGGAGCTGATCGCCGGGCTGCCGCGGTTGCTCGGGCTGGGAGCCTCCGATCTGGTGGTGATCCCGGAGGTGGCGTATCCGACCTACGAGGTGGGCGCGCTGCTGGCGGGGACCCGGATGCTGCGAGCCGACGGCATGACTCGGCTCGGGCCGGAATCCCCGGCCCTGATCTTCCTGAACTCGCCGTCGAATCCGACCGGCCGGGTGCTGGGTGTCGACCATCTGCGCAAGGTGGTGTCCTTCGCCCGCGAACGCGGCGCGATCGTCGCCTCCGACGAGTGCTATCTCGGCCTGACCTGGGGTGCCGAGGCCGTCTCGATTCTGGATCCGCGGGTCAGCGACGGTGACCACACCGGCTTGCTCGCCATTCATTCGCTGTCGAAGACATCGAATCTGGCCAGCTATCGCGCCGGCTTCGTCACCGGTGACGGGGAACTGATCCGGGAACTGCTGGAGGTGCGTAAGCACGCCGGGATGATGGTGCCTTTCCCCATCCAGGCGGCGATGACCGCGGCCCTGGCCGACGACGAGCACGAGACGGTGCAGCGGGAGCGTTATCGTGCCCGTCGAACGGTGCTGCGAAAAGCGCTGGAGCACTCGGGTTTCCGGATCGATCATTCCGAGGCCGGGCTGTACCTGTGGTCGACGCGGGGCGAGAACTGCCGCACCACCCTGGACTGGCTCGCCGAGCGGGGCATCCTCGCCGCACCCGGCGACTTCTACGGCCCCACCGGCACCGAGCACGTCCGCATCGCGCTCACCGCCACCGATGAGCGGATCGCTGCCGCAGCGGCGCGCCTCACCACCTGATCCGGGTTCGGCAAACTTCCGGATAATTATCCGGGCGATGTGGAGCTCGCTGCGACGCGCGTGAAAGTTCTCCTCGGTAAGGCCAGGAATCGGCGTACGTGCGGACTAGCCTGGGCCTATGGACGCTGTCACGGTTGTCCCGACTCCGGCGAACGAGCCGGTCCACTCGTATGCGCCGGGGAGCCGGGAACGAGAATTACTACTCGGCAAACTTGCCGAAATCGCCGGGCGGACGGTCGAGGTGCCGTTGGTGATCGGCGGTGAACACCTCTCCGGCACCGGTGCGCGCTCCGAGATCGTCATGCCGCATCGGCATGCACATGTGCTGGGTACCTACACTGCCGCGACGACCGAGGAGAGCCGTGCCGCGATCGTGGCGGCGGCCGCTGCGGCGCCGCAGTGGCGGGCGCTCCCGTTCACCGAGCGGGCGGCGGTCCTGCTGCGGGCCGCCGATCTGCTGGCGGGACCGTGGCGGGAGACGGTGGCCGCGGCGACCATGCTCGGGCAATCGAAATCGGTGTATCAGGCCGAGATCGACGCGCCGTGTGAACTGGTGGATTTCTGGCGTTTCAATGTCGCCTTCGCGAGTGACATCTTCGCCCAGCAGCCGCAGTCGTCGGCGGGGGTGTGGAATCGGATGGACTACCGGCCGCTCGAGGGCTTCGTCTACGCGATCACCCCGTTCAATTTCAGCGCGATCGCGGGCAATCTGCCGACCGCTCCGGCGTTGATGGGCAATACCGTGGTGTGGAAGCCCTCGCCCGATCAGACCCTCGCCGCCTATTACACGATGCGGGTGCTCGAGGAGGCCGGGCTGCCGCCCGGGGTGATCAATCTGGTGACCGGTGACGGTATCGAACTGTCGGAGGTGGCGCTGGCCGATCGGTGGCTCGCCGGTATCCACTTCACCGGATCGACGCGTACTTTCCAGCACCTGTGGCAGCGCGTGGGGGCGAATATCGGCAATTATCACGGATATCCGCGGTTGGTGGGGGAGACGGGTGGTAAGGATTTCATCCTCGCGCATCCCTCCGCCGACCCGGATTCGTTGCGTGCCGCGCTGATTCGCGGAGCCTACGAGTATCAGGGCCAGAAATGCTCCGCGGCCTCCCGAGCGTATCTGCCGCGGTCGGTGTGGCGGGAGATGGGCGCGGACTTCCTCACCGAGGTCGGTGAACTGCGGTACGGGGACGTTGCGGATCTGTCGAACTTCGGTGGGGCCGTGATCAATCGGCGTGCCTACGACAAGAGTGCCGCGGCGATCGAGCGGGCCCGCGACGCCGGCCTCGACATCCCGGTCGGCGGAACCTGCGACGACAGTGAGGGCTGGTTCGTGCGGCCGACTGTGCTGCTGGCGGACACCCCGCGCGACGACGCCTTCACCACCGAATATTTCGGTCCGATCCTGTCGGTGTACGTCTACGACGACGACGTTCCCGGTGCCTTCGAGGCCATGCTCGGCGAGGTGAACTCCGCCGCGCCGTATGCGCTGACCGGTGCGGTGTTCGCCCGGGACCGGGCGGCGATCCATCGCGCCGCCACAGCGCTGCGGTTCGCGGCCGGAAATTTCTACATCAACGACAAACCCACCGGTGCGGTGGTCGGCCAGCAGCCTTTCGGCGGTGCCCGCGCCTCCGGCACCGACGACAAGGCCGGCTCGTATCTGAATCTGCTGCGCTGGGTGGCCCCGCGCACCCTCAAGGAAACCTTCGTCCCGCCGTCGGAGTATCGGTATCCGCATATGGAGTCCGAGTGAATCCGCTGCGCCCGGCGATCCTGGCAGCGGCCGGGTCGACGCGAATCAAGCGGGCGGTAACCGGATTTCCGGTGACCGCCGAGGTGGTGAACCGGTTCGTGGCGGGCGAGACGCGCGCGGAGCTGGCGCCCGTGGTGCGCGCACTGCTCGGGGACGGCCGGATGGTCAGCGTGGACTTCCTCGGTGAATACACCACCGAGCGGTCGATGGCCGACAGCGCGGTCTCGGAATACCTCGGCTTGATCGACGATCTGGCACGCTGGCACCACGAAGTCGAGCAGCAGCGTGAAATTCCGGCACGCAACGGCGCCGTGGCCCCGCCCGCCTCGTCGGGGCATGCTCGGCGCGCGGCGGCAAGGGTTGTGCCGGTGGAGGTTTCGGTCAAGCTCTCCGCGCTGGGGCAGGCCCTGGGGGCGGCGGGAGTCGAGATCGCGACCGCCAACCTGCGCATCCTGTGTGAGCGGGCCGAACAGGCGGGGGTCTGGATCACCGTCGACGCGGAGGATCACACCACGACCGAGGGGACGGAATCGACGGTGCGGGCGGTGCGTGGCGACCATCCCTGGCTGGCCGTGGCCACCCAGACCTACCTGCGCGGAGCCGAGGAGCAGTGCCGGCGTGCCGCAGCCGACGGCGCGCGGATCCGGTTGTGCAAGGGCGCGTATCGCGAACCCGAGCGCGCGGCCTTCCAGCGCACCGCCGAGGTCGACGAATCGTATCTACGCTGCCTGGAGCTGCTGATGGGTGGCCGCGGATATCCGATGATCGCCACCCACGACCCGGTGATGATCGCTGCCGCACACGATATGGCCGGCCGTAACGACCGGGCGCCGGGGGATTTCGAGTTCCAGATGCTCTACGGGATCCGTTCGGTCGAACAGCAGCGCCTGGCCGAGCGGGGCCATGCGGTGCGGGTGTACATCCCCTACGGCGTGCAGTGGTACGGATACCTGATGCGCAGGTTGGCCGAGCGTCCGGCCAACCTGGGCTTCTTCCTGCGTGCCCTCGCCGAGAGACGCTGAATTCCGTTACACCAGCGGTTTGCCGAAGCGGCGCCGCAGCCGCATATCGGCCAGGAAGTAGTTGAACGGGAACAGCCGGATGACCTCCGGCATGCGGGTCCAGACCGCAGAGATGGCACCCACGATCCGCCGGAACCAGCGTTCGTCACGGTCGGACCAGGTCATGCCCATCTGTTCGCGCAGATGCTGGGGCAGCAGCGCGGTGACGGTGAAGCGGTGGAAGCGCGCGGCGAGCAGTTGCACCGGTTTGGCCGTCATCTTCAGATCGACCATATCGTTGAAATAGCGCCGGACGGGCTCGTCGATGGTGCGCTCGGTGATGGTGCGATCCCAGTATTCGTAGAACTCCGCGCGGGTGGCGGGCCACATCTCCGCCCGCACCTGCAGGGTGGTGCCCAGGCGTGCGCTGTAGCGGTAGAAGCGTTCGGCGAGTTCGGGATCCATCGGGCCGCGCATGCGCTGGTACAGGTCGTCCACGCCCCAGTAGAGGCAGGCCGCCACCCACAGCTGCAACTTCGGGTCGAAGGCGTTGTACTTCACCGGGCTCTCCGGGCCGGAATGCACCGGCCGGTGCGACCCGTTGATCGCGTCCCGGTAGTCGGCGCGGTCGCGGTCGTCGCCCAGCCAGGCCACGGCCAGGTAGGTCATCGTGGTGCGCATGCGCTTGACCGGATGCAGGGTGAGCTTGCCGCTGTCGACGGTGCTCTCCAGGACGCCGTACCCCACCGGCGGGTGGCTGAGCTGCAGGATCACATTGGCGGCGCCGCCCAGGAAGGCGGCGATCCCGTCGATGTGTTCGCGGACCGTTTCCGGTGTCAGCTCGGCGCCCGGATGCTCGGGTTCGTAGTCGTTGGTACGCAGCGGGGCGGCGGTCATCGTCGACTCGTCTCCTGTTCCTCCTCGCCCGATCGGCGAGAGAATGTGAGAAGCTTTCCTCCCAACCTTCTCACCGGTGTGGCATCATGTCAATGGAAGCCACCGGCCGTATGGGACGATCGTCGCGCACTGTGTCGGCGTATTCGGGCGGAGAGAGGAACGGCAATGACCGAATCGACCAAACTCTCGAACCGGCTGTTGCCGCTGATCCGTGGGGCGGGACCGGAGGACCGCAACCAGACGACGGTGCTCGAGGCCGCACTGCTGGCATTCCTGGATTTCGGTATCAAACGCACCAGCATGGTCGAGGTCGCGCGGCGCGGCCGGCTGTCGCTGGCAACGCTGTACCGGCGTTTCGCCGGTAAAACCGATCTCATTCAGGCGGTCGGGCTCTGGCAGGCGCGCCAGTTCATCGATCAGGTCGATGCCGCGGTGCAGCGGCAGGTGGAGCAGGACGCGGGCGCCGAGGAACAGATCGTCGAACTGTTCGTGGCATTCCTGGACGGGCTGCGCGGGAACAAGCTCCTCGACCGATTGCTGAACACCGAACCCGAGACCGTGCTGCCCTATCTCACCGTGCGCGGTGCGCCCGTGATCGAACTGGGGCGTGACTACGTCGCCGAGTTCATCACCCGATTGCAGTCGGAAGGCAAGCTGCCGCACTACGATCCGCTGCCCTTGGCGGAGATGGTGGCCCGCACCGCGCTGTCGATGGCGCTGACCCCGCAGACCCTGATCCCGATCGAGGACGAGGCCGCCGGGCGGGCCTTCGCCCGCGATCACGTGGTTCCGGGATTCCGTATTCCCTGACCGAACGGTGCCCGGCGGTCAGACCATCCGTAGTCCCAGCCGACGCCGGATCCGCATATCCCACAGGTGCATGTTCACCGGGAACATCTCGAGCTGCCGCGGGACTCGCTGCTCCACCGCGCCCACCGTGCGCAGCAATCGGGCCAGCAGTGCGTCGTCGCGTTCGCTCCACGGCATCTGCATCTGTGCGCGCAGATTCGGTGGCAGCAGGCCCGCCACCATCCAGCGGTGGAACTTCCCGAAGAGCAGTGGCACCGGCTGCGGGAACATCCTCAGGTCCACCAGATCGTCGAAGTAGGCGCGGATCGGCGGATCGATGTGTGCGGCGGCGAGCTGGGTTTCCCAATAGCGATCGAACGCGGCCCGGTCGGCCGGCCACATCGATTCCGGCATCTGCAGCGTGGTGCCGAAGCGGGCGGCGTGCCGGTAGAACGCCTCGGCCTGTTCGGCCGGCATCGGTCCGTGCATGCGCTCGTAGAGGTCGCGTGAACCCCAGTACAGGCAGGCGGCCACCCAGAGTTGCAACCGGGGGTCGAACGCGTTGTAACGGACCGGGCTCGCGGCAGTGGATCGGACGGCACGGTGCTGGTGGTTCACGGCCTCGCGGTAGGCCGCCCGTTCGTCGTCGCTGCCCAGCATGGCCACCGCCAGGTAGGTCAGGGTGGTGCGGGTGCGTTTGATCGGGTGCACCATGACCTTGCCGCTGTCGACGGTGCTCTCCACGACGCCGTAGCCGACCGGAGCGTGGGACAGCTGCATGATGACGTTGGCGGCGGCCCCGAAGAATGCGGCCGAACCGTCCAGATGGGCGCCGACATCGTATTCCGGCACCGGCTTCGAGCCGGGCGCGCGGCGTGCGGATGTGGCGCGAGATGATGCGGTCATCGTCGACCCCCAACTCCATGTGAGAAGGCTGTATGTCGACAGTCTCACCACCTCACGGAGCTGTCAACGGGGTCCCGGCGACGAGACGTATTCGCAACGCCACCCGGCCGCATCGGCGCGGACATACCGGATTGATAGGTTGGGGCGGTGTCCCACGGTTCGCCGCCGCTGCTGCCCTCGCTGAATCCCGCCGCTGTCGCCGCCGGATACGACATACCCGATGCGCTCACCATCGACGGTGACACGCTCTCGCGCAGCGATCTGGTCGGCGCGGCCACCTCGGTCGCCGAACGGATCGCCGGCGTCGACCGGGTCGCGATCCTGGCGCGGCCGACCGCCACCACCGTGCTGGGAATTCTCGGATGCCTGATCGCCGGCGTCACCGCGGTACCCGTACCGCCCGACGCGGGTGCGGCCGAACTCGACCACATTCTCACCGATTCCGGCGTGCGGGGCTGGCTCGGTACCGCGCCGGAAAACCCCACGCTGCCGGTGATTCCGGTGCGCAGACATGCGCGCTCGTGGCACCGCCACCCCGAACCCGCGCCGCAGACCACGGCATTCATCCTCTACACCTCAGGCACGACCGGCGCCCCCAAAGGGGTCGTACTGAGCCGGGCCGCGGTGGCGGCCGGGCTGGACGCATTGTTCGAGGCGTGGTCGTGGCGTCCGGACGACGTTCTCGTGCACGGACTTCCGCTGTTCCACGTGCACGGCCTGATCCTCGGTGTGCTCGGGCCGCTGCGCCAGGGCAGCCCCGTGATCCATACCGGAAAGCCGACCCCGCAGGCCTATGCCGCCGCGCCCGGCACCGTGTACTTCGGAGTCCCGACGGTATGGTCGCGTATCGCCGAAGAGCCCGAGGCGGCAAAGGAATTGACGAAGGCGCGGCTGCTGATCTCGGGCAGTGCGCCGCTGCCGGTGCCGGTGTTCGAACGGCTGCGGGAACTGACCGGGCATGCTCCGGTGGAGCGCTACGGAATGAGCGAAACCATGATCACGGTATCCACCCGCGCGGACGGCGAACGGCGGCCCGGCTGGGTCGGTGTGCCGGTCGCCGGCGTGGAGACCCGGCTGCGCGACGAGGCGGGTGCGCCGGTGCCGCACGACGGCGAAAGCATCGGCGGTCTGCAGGTGCGTGGGCCGATGCTGTTCGACGGATACCTGAATCGCCCCGACGCCACCGCCGAATCCTGGACCACGGACGGCTGGTTCGTCACCGGTGATGTCGCCGCCATCGATGCCGAGGGTTTCCACCGCATCGTCGGCCGGGAGTCGGTAGACCTGATCAAATCCGGTGGATACCGCATCGGCGCGGGAGAAGTGGAGACCTGTCTGCTGGGTCACCCCGCGGTCGCCGAGGTCGCGGTGGTCGGCATCGAGGATCCCGATCTGGGGCAGCGTATCCGGGCCTATGTGGTCCCGCGCGCCGACGTGACGCTGTCCGAGCGGGAGCTGATCGACTTCGTCGCGCAACAGCTTTCGGCGCACAAGCGCCCACGTGAAGTGCTGATGGTGACCGAACTTCCGCGGAATGCGATGGGCAAGGTGCAGAAGAAGCGACTGGTCTGAACACCCGCGCCGGTTGACCTGTAGCTCGCTCGAGGTTTTATGGTCGGCACATGAACGCAACGCTGTCTCCCGCCCAGATCGAGTATCTGGCGGGTCAACGACTCGGCCGGCTGGCCACCATCCGCCCGGACGGTTCGCCGCAGAACAATCCGGTCGGATTCCGGTACAACGAGGCGCTGGGCACGATCGATATCGCCGGGCACAATATGGGTGCCTCGCAGAAGTTCCGCAATCTGGCCGGAGAGGAGCGGATCGCGTTCGTCGTCGACGATATCGCCTCGGTCGATCCGTGGCGGGTCCGCTGCCTCGAGATCCGCGGCGTGGCACAGGCATTGCGTGACGTGGACACCTACATGTCGGGCGGCTCGCGGGAGCTGATCCGGATCACACCGCACCGGGTGCTGGCCTTCGGGATCGAATAGGTCCGCACATGAGGGAGCCCTCCACGCCGTGCGGCGTGGAGGGCTCCCTGCGGTCGGCTCAGTTGGCGTGCAGTGCCGCGTTGAGCTCGATGCCGGTGCCCTTGCGGGCGACCACCTCGACACCACCGCTGAGGGAATTGCGACGGAACAGCAGATTCGACTGACCGGACAGACCGGATGCCTTCGCGGTCCGGCCGTCGGGCAGGGTCACCTTGGTGCCGGCCGTCACGTACAGCCCGGCCTCGACCACGCAGTCGTCGCCCAGCGAGATGCCCAGACCCGCGTTCGCGCCGAGCAGGCACCGCTCGCCGATCGAGATGACCTGCTTACCGCCACCGGACAGTGTCCCCATGATGGACGCACCGCCGCCGACATCGGAGCCGTCGCCGACCACCACTCCGGCGGAGATCCGGCCCTCCACCATGGAGGCGCCGAGCGTGCCGGCGTTGAAATTCACGAAGCCCTCGTGCATGACCGTGGTGCCCTCCGCCAGATGCGCACCCAGGCGCACCCGGTCGGCATCGGCGATGCGCACGCCGGCGGGCACGACGTAATCGACCAGGCGGGGGAATTTGTCCACGCTGTAGACGGTGACCGGCCCGCGGGTACGCAGCTTGGCCCGCACCAGTTCGAAGTCCTCCACCGAACACGGGCCGTGATTGGTCCACACCACGTTCGCCAGCAGCCCGAACTGCCCTTCCAAACTGAGGCCGTGCGGGGCCACCAGGCGATGGGAGAGCAGATGCAGCCGCAGGTAGACGTCGTGGGTGCCCACCGGTGCCGCGGCCAGATCCGCGATGGTTGTGCGCACCGCGACCACCTCGACCCGGCGGGCCTCGTCCGGGCCGACCAACTCGGCGAAACGGGCGTATTCGTGGTCTGCCGGGGTCAGCCGGGTGGTCTCGGACGTTGTGAATTCGCCCAGCTCCGGGTACGGGTACCAGGTGTCGAGGACCGTCCCGTTCACGGTCACCGTCGCTAGGCCGACTGCGGTTGCTCCCTGAGTGCTCACGGAGCGTGATTCTACTGAAGCGGACGAACCGGCAGTGCCCCACGTCCGGCCGTGGGACCCACGCACCCGGTGACCGATCCGGGCGGGTGGCGGTTCCGGGTGGAGCGGGGTCGTGAGTCGTACGAACAATTAGGCTGGACCAGTGACCATCGATCTGCGTGCCGACCCGATTTCGATCACCGCCGCCCTCGTCGATATTCCGAGTGTCTCGCGTGACGAGGCGGCCATCACCGATACCGTCGCCTGGGCGCTGCGCGAGCAGACCGAGGGATTCGAGGTGCTGCGCCACGGCAACACCGTGCTCGCGCGCACCGACCGTGGCCTGCCCAATCGGGTCATTCTGGCCGGGCACCTCGATACGGTGCCGATCGCGGACAACGTGCCGGGACGGTTCGAGGTCGTCGACGGCGAAGAAGTGCTGTACGGCTGCGGCAGTGTCGATATGAAATCCGGCGATGCAGTGTTCCTGCACCTGGCCGCGACGGTCGCCGATCCGGTCTGCGATCTGACCCTGATCTTCTACGACTGCGAGGAGATCGCCGCGGAATACAACGGACTCGGGCGTATCGAACGCGAGCTGCCGCAGTGGCTGGAGGGTGACCTCGCGATCCTCGGTGAGCCGTCGGCTTCCTGGATCGAGGCGGGCTGCCAGGGCACCCTGCGGGTCCGGCTCGGACTCACCGGTACCCGGGCGCACAGTGCGCGTTCCTGGCTGGGCGACAATGCGATTCACAAACTCGGACCGGTGCTGCAACGGTTGAACGACTACACCCCCCGCTCGGTGGAGATCGATGGCTGCACCTATCGCGAAGGGCTGTCGGCGGTGCGGGTCGGTGGCGGGGTGGCCGGAAACGTGGTCCCCGACGAGGCCGAGGTGCTGGTGAACTTCCGCTTCGCCCCCGACCGCACCCTGGAGCAGGCGACCGAACATGTGCGCGAGGTGTTCTCGGGGCTCGACGTGAGCTTCGAACGGACCGACGGCGCCCCGGGCGCGCTGCCCGGGCTGTCCGCACCGGCCGCCGCCGACCTGGTGCGACGGGTCCACGCACACGGCGGTGGGGGAGTTCGAGCCAAGTACGGCTGGACCGATGTGTCGCGGTTCGCCGCCCGCGGGATTCCGGCGGTGAACTTCGGTCCCGGCGACCCGAATCTGGCCCACAAGGTGGACGAACGAGTGCCGACCCACCAGATCACCACTGTGACCGAGATCCTGCGCAGCTACCTGACCGGCGCCGCCGACTGAGCCGGTAGGTTTGGCCCCATGTCCACCGCCTCCGAGCCCGCGCCCACCGGATCGTCGAAATCGGCCCCCAAATTCCGGGGGCCGATCATGTTGCGCCGGGACCTCAAGAAGGGCACCGGCACCACCGATCAGCATCTGCTCGACCGGCGCGGACCCACCGACTGGGTGCACACCGACCCCTGGCGGGTGCTGCGCATTCAGAGCGAATTCGTGGAGGGATTCGGGGCACTCGCCGAAATCCCCCGGGCGGTGGCGGTTTTCGGCTCGGCCCGGACGCCGGTCGATACCCCCGAATACGAGGCCGGACGTGCCATCGGCGCGGCGCTGGCCGAGGCCGGATTCGCGGTGATCACCGGTGGCGGTCCCGGCGTGATGGAGGCGGCCAACCGGGGTGCCTGTGAGGCCGAGGGGTTCTCGATCGGGCTGGGTATCGAACTGCCGATGGAGCAGGGCCTCAACGAGTGGGTCGACCTGGGGATCAACTTCCGGTACTTCTTCGCCCGCAAGACCATGTTCGTCAAATACTCCCAGGCGTTCGTCTGCCTGCCCGGCGGCTTCGGCACCCTCGACGAATTGTTCGAGGCGCTGACCCTGGTTCAGACCCACAAGATCACCCGATTCCCGATCGTGTTGTTCGGCAGCCGGTACTGGGCGGGGCTGGTGGATTGGCTGCGCGATTCCCTGGCCGGCTCGGGCAAGATCGCCCCCGACGATCTGAACCTGCTGCACGTGACCGACAGCGTGGACGAGGTCGTCGACATCGTCTCGCGCAGTGCGGCTCAGGCGGCGGCGGATGCGGCGGAGGGGCGATCGTGAGCGAGCAGCCGTTCGCGGTATGTGTCTACTGCTCGGCCAGCGCCGCCGATCCGGCGGCACTGCGGCTGGCGGCCGAGGTGGGAGCCGAAATCGCCCGGCGTGGTTGGCAGCTGGTCTCCGGCGGCGGGCACGTGTCGATGATGGGTGCGGTCGCGGTGGCCGCTCGCTCCGGCGGGGCGTACACCACGGGGATTATCCCGAAGCGGCTGGTGCATCAGGAGGTCGCCGATGTGGAGAGTGACGAGCTGATCGTCACCGATACCATGCGGGAACGCAAACAGCTCATGGAGGACCGGGCCGACGCCTTCCTGACCCTGCCCGGCGGCATCGGCACCCTCGAAGAGTTCTTCGAGGCGTGGACCGGCGGTTACCTCGGACTGCACGCCAAGCCGCTGGTGGTGCTGGACCCGCACGGCCACTACCGCGGTCTGTTCGCCTGGCTGGACGAGGTGAGTGCGGCCGGGTTCATCGGGCGTCCGGCCCTGGACCGGATTACGGTGACCTCTGATGTCGCGACGGCATTCGACGCGCTGCGTCGTTCGGAGCATCGTTCGAAGCATTGACCGGACCGCCGGCCCGCCCTGGTCGCGGGCGTGCGGCGGCAACTTCGTGGGAGGACACTGTGACAGCCGAGGACAGTAGGACCGTCGGCCTGGCGGATCTGGTGCGCGGATTGCCCGCGATGGCCGCCGACGCACCCGGCATGCTGCGTGGCGCGGCCGGAATGCTGGTGCGCGGCAACGACAAATCCTCGGTCGGGCTGTACTTCCAGCGGGCCGCGCAACGTTTCCCGAATCGCCCGTTCCTGCGTTTCGAGGGCCGCGAGTACACCTATCTCGAGGCCAACGTCGAGGTGAACCGATACGCGCAGGTGCTGGTCGAGCGTGGAGTCCGGCGTGGCGATGTGGTCGGGGTGCTGATGGCGAACCGGCCGGAGACACTGTTCGTGGTGCTGGCGACGGTGAAGCTGGGCGCGACCGTCGGACTACTCAACCACCATCAGCGTGACCGGGTCCTGGCGCACAGTTTCGGCCTGCTGAACAGCGTGGTGAATGTGATCGGGGAGGAGTGTGAACCGGCGCTGCGTTCCCTGCCCGAGGCACCGCAGCACCTGTTGTTCGCGGAGGAGTTGCGGGAACTGGCCCGCGCCGCCGATCCGGCGAATCCACCGGTGTGTGCCGATGTGCGCGCCCAGGAGCGGGCATTTCTGATCTTCACCTCCGGCACCACCGGCCTGCCGAAGGCCAGCGTGATGACTCATCTGCGCTGGACCAAGAGCATGGCCGGGCTGGGCGGGCTCGGCATCCGGTTGCACGGCGACGACACCATGTACTGCTGTCTGCCGCTGTACCACAACAATGCGCTGACCGTGGCGCTCGGCGCGGTACTGGGTGCCAGGTCGACCTTGGCGCTGGGCCGCAAGTTCTCGGCGTCGAAATTCTGGAGTGAGATCGCCGAGAACCGGGCCACGGCCTTCATCTACATCGGCGAACTGTGCCGCTACCTGCTCAATCAGCCGGAGTCCGCGGCCGAGCATCGGCATTCGGTCCGGCTGGCGGTCGGTAACGGGCTGCGCCCCGAACTGTGGGACGAGTTCCGGCGCCGCTTCGGGATCGGCCGGGTGGTGGAGTTCTACGGCGCCAGTGAGGGCAATGTCGCCTTCATCAATGCCTTCGGCGTGGATCGCACCGCGGGATTCGGGCCACTGCCGTATGCGGTGGTGGAATTCGACGAATCCACCGGCAAGGCGAAACGGTATCCGGACGGGCGGCTGCGCCGGGTGCCGGCCGGCGGGGTGGGGCTACTGCTGGCGAAGGTGACCACGCGTTCCCCGTTCGACGGCTACACCGACCGCGACGCGACCGAATCCAAGCTGTTGCACGACGGATTCCGCGCCGGGGACTGCTGGTTCGACACCGGGGATCTGGTGCGTGACCAGCATTGGCGGCATATCGCGTTCGTGGACCGGCTGGGCGACACCTTCCGCTGGAAGGGCGAGAACGTCGCCACCACCGAGGTGGAGGGTGCCTTCGACGGTGTGCCCGGCATCACCGAAGCGGTGGTGTACGGCGTGGATGTCCCCGGCACCGACGGTAAGGCGGGGATGGCCGCGGTGACGCTGGCCCCCGGAGCCGAACTCGACGGCCGGGCGCTGGCCGAACGGCTCTACGACCGGCTGCCCGGCTACGCCGTCCCGTTGTTCGTGCGTGTGGTCGAGGAGCTGGAAACCACCTCGACGTTCAAGAGCCGCAAGGTGGATCTCCGCAAAGAGGCCTACAGCCCCGGCACAACGGCTGCGATATACGTTCTGACCGGCAGCACACAGGGGTACGTGCCCTTCTACCCGGAGTATCCGGAGCAGGTGGCGAGCGGCACCGTTCCGGCCGACTAACTACACTCCTTCGCATGGGTTCTGCACCGTCGTCGACTTTGTGTGGGAAGCCGGTGGCGACGGACAGGGCGCTGGTGATGGCGATCGTCAATCGCACGCCGGATTCCTTCTACGATCGCGGCGCGACGTTCTCCGACGAGGCGGCGATGGCGGCGGTGGCCCGCGCGGTCGCCGAGGGGGCCGATCTGGTGGATATCGGCGGGGTGAAGGCCGGCCCCGGCGACGAGGTCGACGCGACGGAGGAGACGCGGCGGGTGGTGCCGTTCGTGGCCGCCATTCGGCAGCGATATCCGGATCTGCTGATCAGCGTCGACACCTGGCGCAGTGCGGTGGCGCGGGCCGCGGTGGCCGAAGGCGCGGATCTGATCAACGACACCTGGGCGGGCGCGGATCCGGACCTGGCCGGGGTCGCGGCGGAGCTGGGCGTGGGCATCGTGTGCAGCCATACCGGCGGCGCGCAGCCGCGTACCCGTCCGCACCGGGTGGGCTATGCCGATGTGGTGTCGGAGGTGACCGATACCCTGGTGCGGGCCGCGGAGTCGGCGCGGGCAGCAGGGGTGGCCGCGGACTCGATTCTGATAGATCCGACCCACGATTTCGGAAAGAACACCTATCACGGGCTCGAACTGTTGCGTGCCGTGGACATTCTTGTAAAAACCGGATGGCCGGTCTTGATGGCGCTGAGCAATAAGGATTTCATCGGAGAGACCCTTGGTGTCGGTCTGGCCGAGAGATTGGAGGGGACACTGGCGGCCACCGCATGGTCGGCCGCATCCGGCGCCCGGGTCTTCCGAGTGCACGAGGTCGCCGCAACCCGGCGCGTCGTGGACATGATCGCGGCGATTCAGGGCATCCGGCCCCCCGCACGAACCTTGCGAGGTCTGGTATGACGTTCGATTGGACTGCCACGAATACGTGGGATCGGCCCCGGTGGGCGATCGACGAATTGATCGACGCGAAGGACGGGCGCACCGTATCGGTGGTGCTGCCCGCATTGAACGAGGAGCGCACCGTCGCCGAGGTGGTGGCCAGTATCCGGCCGCTGTTGGGCACGCTCGTCGACGAGTTGGTGGTGCTCGACTCCGGTTCGGAGGACGCGACCGCGGAGCGTGCTCGTGCCGCGGGTGCGCGCGTGGTCAGTCGTGAACAGGCGGTGCCGGAACTGGAACCGGTGCCGGGGAAGGGGGAGGTGCTGTGGCGGTCGCTGGCGGCGACCTCCGGTGATCTGGTGGCCTTCGTCGACTCGGATCTGATCGATCCGGACCCGATGTTCGTGCCGCGGCTGCTGGGCCCGTTGCTGACCGTCGACGGGATGCATCTGGTGAAGGCCTACTATCGCCGACCGCTGCGCCAGGGGGAAACGGTGGACCACCACGGTGGCGGCCGGGTCACCGAGCTGGTGGCGCGCCCGCTGCTGGCGGCGTTGCGTCCGGAGCTGGCAACCCTGATGCAGCCGCTGGGTGGTGAGTACGCGGGTACCCGGGAGCTGCTCACGGCCGTGCCCTTCGCTCCCGGCTACGGCGTGGAGATCGGTTTGCTGCTCGATACTTTCGACATGCTGGGCCTGTCCGCGATCGGCCAGGTGAATCTGGGTGTGCGCGCCCACCGCAACCGCCCGCTGTTGGACCTGGGTGTGATGAGCCGCCAGATCCTCGGAACCGTCCTGGGCCGCAGCGGCATTCGCGACTCCGGCGCCGCACTGACCCAATTCCCCCTGGTAGACGAGGAATTCACCCCCACCACCACAGCAGTCGACCTGGCCGACCGCCCCCCGATGAACACCCTCCGCCCCACCCGCGCCGCCGCCTGAACGCAGACGACGGCCCTGCCCGGAGCCTGCACCACACCGGCGACGTCCCCACTGCCGGAACACTTCCCCGAGCGTTGCACCTACTCATGGGTTTCGGCCCGCCTCGATTTTGGAGCGACGGAGGGAGGGAGCGAAGCGACTGACCGGAGGAGTGAAAAATCGAGGCCCGAAGGGCCGAAGCCCCGCCGCAGCGAAGCGGAGGCCAAAAACACAGCAAATCGAGGCCCAGGGGGCCGAAACCCCGCGGCGGCGGAGCCGTCGCAGATATTTCAGTGCCGGTAGATGGGGGTCAGGAGGTCGGCTTCCAGTGGTTCGCCGGTGGTGCGGTCGTACCGTATGCCGACGACGGTGGAGAAGGCGCGGGTTTCGGCTCGTTCGTGCAGGGTTGCGAGCCGGGTGGCGAGAAGGCGTATCGCGCCGAGTGATCCGGGGGGATGGAGTCCGTCGATGACGAGGATGGTGCCGTGCCGGTCGGGGCGTGGCAGCCGGGCCAGGTAGGCGATGTCGTAGGGGTCGGTGCCGCCGGGCCGGTAGATGCGGCGGGCGGCGCGGTCTTCGATGGCCCGTCGGACTCGGCCGGCCCGGGCGGCGCTGCGGTGCAGGCGGGGGTCGGCGGCGACGAGATAGCGCAGGCTGGGCGACAATTCGGGGCCGCCCAGGACGATGAGTCCGTCGCGGTCGAGATGGAGTGGCCGGCCGGGCAGGAATCTTTCGACGGTGACGGTGAATCCGAGTTCGCGCAGTAGTTCTGCGAGCCGGGTGGGTGCGGCCGGGTCGGGGGCGCCGATCAGTGGTGCGGTGCGAGTGGCGGCGCGCTGGTCGGGGGTGATCACGGTGAGCGGTCCGTGGCCGAAGAAGAGTCCTTCGGGGACGGGCCCCTGGCTGCTGACCTGGTGGATTCGGGCGCGTGAAAGGCCCGCCGCCGCACCGATCTTGGCGAAGGTCCAGCCGTCGTCGTGGAGGTCACGGATGACGGCTCGGCGGATCCTGGTGAGCTCGTTGATGGCCTGCTGGGCCGCCGCGACCCCGTCGGTGGCAGCCTTGAGTCGCTCGACCTTGTCTTCGATGGCGAATATCCGTGCCACCTCGTCGGCTGACATGTGCGAATTTTAGATAGCTTGACGCCGGAATGTGTCTAGTCCGGTTGACGCATTCGCGCCAGAGGGATGAATCGATCGAGCGCACCGGGCATTTCGGTGCCGACGGCGGCGCCGGTCGAGGCGGGTGGTCCGCCGCCGATCAGGTGGCGTCGAAATCGATCGGTGGTTTCTCGTTGCGGTCGAGTGGTTTCGGTGCTTCGGGTACCGAATAATTCGGTGGGGTGCCGGAATTCGCTGGTCCGGACTGTCCGTTCCCCGAATTCGGCGAATCGAAGTTTCCGGTGAACAGCGACTCGTCACCGTCGAAGAGGTGTTTGGTCACCATCGACCGCGGTGTCATACCGCGCAGACCTTCGAGGGGTTTGCGTAATTCGTTGAGTTCCTCGAGCGGTTTGCGCAGCTCATCGATCTCCGGTCCGAAATCGTTGCGCAGCTGGCTGGTGGCGCCGGAGGCGTAGTCGCGGACCTGACGCAAACTTTGCGCGGTCCAGCGAATCGCCCCCGGAAGCCGTTCCGGGCCGAGAATCACCAGCGCGGCGACCACCAGGATCACCATCTCGGGCCAGCCGATATTGAACATAAGACCAGGCTACTGGGGCGGCTGCGGTGCGTTCTTATCGGATTCCAGCGTGACCGGCACATTCACCTGTCGGCCGTCGCGGATCAGCTCCACATTCACGGTCTCTCCGATCTGCCGGGTGCGGACCGCGACGGTCAGCTCGGCAGGTTCGGTGACCTGCCGTTCTCCGACCTTGACGATCACGTCACCCTCTGTGATTCCGGCCTTGGCGGCTGGGCTTCCCTGCACCACGTCGGCCACTGCGGCGCCGCTCATCGCCTCGTTTTCCACCGGTTGGGTCTTGGCGCTGACCCCCAGCCAGGGGTGGTACACCACGCCGTCCCGGATGAGGGTCTGCGAGATGCGAGTGACGAGGTCCACCGGGATGGCGAAACCCAGGCCGACCGAGCCGCCGCTTTCGCTGCGAATGGCGGTATTGATGCCGATCAGCCGGCCTTCGCCGTCGACCAGCGCGCCGCCGGAGTTGCCGTGGTTGATCGCGGCGTCGGTCTGCACGGCGTCGAATGCGCCGGAGGTGTCGTCGCCGGCCTCCGGGCTCTCGACGATGGCGCGATCGAGCGCGCTGACGATACCCGAGGTCACGGTCTTGTTCAGGCCCAGCGGGGAGCCGATGGCGAGTACGTCGTCACCCACCTGGACGTCCCCGGATTTGCCGAGCCGGGCGACGGTGAGGTTCTGCACGTCGACCTTGAGTACCGCGAGGTCGGTCTTGGGGTCGCGTCCGACCAGCCGGGCGTCGGACCTGGTGCCGTCGGAGAAGGTCACCTGGATCTTGGCCTTGCCGGACTTGTCCTGGGCGGCCATCGAGATGACGTGATTGTTCGTGACGATGTAGCCGTCTTCGCCGATGACCACCCCGGATCCCAGCGCGCCGTTGTCGCCGAGGGTTTCCCGGATCGACACCACGGACGGCAGCACCGCGTCGGCGACCTTGGCGACCTGGCTGTGTGGTTTATCGGAGTTGTCGTCCTGCTGCAGGGTGACCTTGCTGGAGGTCA
The DNA here is from genome assembly GCF_001613265.1 of Nocardia vermiculata NBRC 100427. Taxonomy (GTDB): domain Bacteria; phylum Actinomycetota; class Actinomycetes; order Mycobacteriales; family Mycobacteriaceae; genus Nocardia; species Nocardia vermiculata. The sequence goes on along the minus strand of NZ_BDCA01000002.1, from coordinate 45,936 downwards.
GTGCGGAGGTGCTCTCCGCGGTGAACCGGCCCACGAGGCCGCCGACCAGCCCTACCGCCAGCGCCAGCACACCCAGGACTGCCAGGGCCTTGGGGGCCACCCGGCTGCCGAACAGCACCTCGCGGGTACTGAGCTTCGCGGCGGGCGGCAATTGCTGTGTGGTGGGGGTGTGGACCGCGGGCGCGCCGAGCCGGGCGGCGGCCTCGGGGTCGCGCCAGGGATCGGGCGGGGTACTGGGTGCGGTGTCGCCGGTGACGGCATCGGGATCGCGTTGCAGCAACTCCTCGGAACCCGCGGGCCGCCCGAAGGCTTCGGCCAGGACGGCGTCCGGCGGGCGGTTCACCAATTCGGTGGAGTCGTGGCGTGCGGCCGGCGTGGCGGCGGCAGCGGTGGGTGCGAACGATCCGGCCTGTCCCTCGGGACGGCGGAAGGCACGTGCGGTGTGTTTATCGATGTCCGGGCGATACACCGGGCGCGGCCCCAGAACGGGCGCGTCCGACGGCCTCAGGTTCCCCCTGTTGGCCGCCGAATCCGATGGTGTGGACGGCGTCGATTCGGTGGTCACGTCGTGAACTCTACTTGCGCCACCAGCCGGTCCAACGCCTGCTCTCGAAACCGATTTCTCGATAACTCGTGCCACGAGACATATTTTCGGGACTACTTCCGGTCGGATTGGCCAGCGGAATTCGACTCAGGGAGTCGTGGAGATCGATCGGGGCGGAAATCTGCATTTGCGCCGCGCGCCGCAGCGCCACCCGGGTCTGCTGTTGTGCCTCGACTTCTGCCGCGCATTCCGGGCAGCGGGACAGATGTTCGGCAGCGCGCAGATAGGCGTTCATTCTCAGCTCGCCGTCCACATAGGCGACGACGGCCTCACTGGCCAGGTGCTCGGTGGGGGCGAAACGACCCTCGCCAGTCATACGGATGCACACCCTTCCGACGGACTACAGCTTCGCCGGGAACATGTCGCGGCGCAGTGTCCGCTGTTACCCGACCTTCTCCTCAGCGGCGAGCCGCTGCTGAGAACCATTATGCGCAAGGTACTCCCGCAATGCCTGACGGCCGCGATGGATACGGCTGCGCACGGTGCCCAGTTTCACTCCGAGGGTAGCGCCGATTTCCTCGTATGACAGACCCTCGATATCGCAGAGCACGACGGCGGCACGGAATTCCGGTGCCAGGGCGTCGAGTGCGCGCTGCAGGTCGGGATCCAGCCGGGCGTCGTGATAAAGCTGCTCGGGCCCCGGACCGTCGGAGGGAACTCGCTCGTAGTCCTCCGGAAGCGCCTCCATACGGATGCGATTTCGTCGGCGCACCATATCCAGGAACAAATTCGTGGTGATCCGGTGTAGCCAGCCCTCGAAGGTGCCGGGCTGGTAGTTCTGCAGGGAACGGAAAACGCGGATGAACGTGTCCTGGGTCAGGTCCTCGGCGTCCTGCGGATCGCCGGTGAGGCGATAGGCCAGCCGGTAGACCCGGTCGGCGTGTTCGCGCACCAGCTCGTCCCACGACGGCATCATGGTGCGGTCGCCGGTGGCATCGAACGCCGCGGTTCCACTCAGGGCGTCGTCGTCGGGTTCGATTTCTTCCGCGGTATCGCTGACGACCAGCAGTGCGCCGTGGGCGTCGTCGGTGTCGGGCCCGGTCGCCACGCCGGGCAACTCGTAGTCTGCCGAGACACCGGTAGGTAGCCTCGACTCGGGCAGGGTGGCGTACTCACGCGCCGCATCGACCTTGTGGATGGGGTGACCTCCTACTCGGGACCGCGGAAGACGCACAACGACTGTTGATCGTTGCCTACCGGGTACAACCCGCGACCAGGTCACGGTGTTCCCGGGCGCCGTCCTGCGATCGGTCGGCCCTTGCTCGGTACTTACTCTGGCGGTTCCCGATGTGTCGGTGGTATGGGGATGCTGAGGGACACCTGAGAAAAACAGGGACTGCCGTAGCGCTCCCGGGCCGCGACGCCGTTAGCCTCGTACTCGTGAGCCACATCCCAGCGGCATCAGCCCTGCAGCGCAACCTCGCCTACGTGGAAGAGTCCGTGGTCGAAGACGAGATCCTCAACGCCGCGCGCGAGCGGGCCACCGAGCTGGGCGTCGCCCCCGTGCCGCCGTCGGTCGGCGCGTTGCTCAGTATGTATGCCCAGCTCCTGGGCGCGCGAGCGGTGGTCGAGGTCGGCACCGGCGCGGGGATCAGCGGGTTGTGGTTGCTCGACGGGATGCGCGAGGACGGCACGCTGACCACCATCGACTTCGAACCCGAACATCAGCGCGCGGCGAAGGATGCCTTCCGGGCGGCCGACATCGCGCCGGCGCGTACCCGGCTGATCAACGGCAGTGCCCTCGACGTGTTGCCCCGGCTCGCCGACGGCGCCTACGACCTGGTCTTCATCGATGCCTCGCCGGTCGAGCATCCGCAGTATGTGGAGCAGGGAGTGCGGCTGTTGCGCGAAGGTGGGGCGGTGTTGATGTACAACGCGCTGCTGGGCGGGCGCGTCCCCGATCCGGAGCAGCGGGACGCTACGACCCAGGCAGTGCGTGCGGCGACCCGCTGGGTGGCCGAGGATCCGGATCTGACGAGTGTGCTGATACCGGTCGGTGACGGGTTGCTCTGCGCCTCGCGGGGGTGAGGAACGCGCCGCGCGCGGAGTGGGAAGTGTTCGTGCGGCGCGAGGTAGTTCTACGTCGAATGTGACATCTTTCTCCGTGCGGGGTGCGGATTGAACAGATGTTTAGTACATTGAACGTGTGTTTAGTCCAGCGGAAGCGTCCACCTCGGATCTCAGCACCCCGGCCCGGATCCGGGAGGCCGCGATCGTCGTCTTCGGCAGCGAAGGCTTCGGGGTGGGTGTGCGGGCGATCGCGAAGGCCGCCGGTGTCTCGCCCGGACTGGTCAATCACCACTTCGGCTCGAAGGACGGGTTGCGTGACGCCTGTGATGCTCACGTTCGGTCGATAATCCGCGCCGCGAAGACCGAATACCTCGAACACCCGACACCGAGCGCGACGCTCGCTGCGCTCGCCGAGATCGAGGAGTATGCGCCCTACATCGCCTATCTGATGCGCAGTTTCCAAGCCGGGGGTGCGCTCATGGTGGCGATGTTCGAACAGATGCGCGCGGACGCGCGGCAGCATCTCGAGGTGGGAATTGCGTCCGGCGCGCTACGGCGGCCCACCGATATCGGCGCCACCGCGAACTATCTCGCGATCCAGAACGGTGGTGGCTTACTTCTTTTCCTGCAGCTCTACGCCGCCGGCCACGACGGAGCTGTGGACTATCGAAAAGCACTGCGCGAGTACGCCGATCAAATGATGCTGCCGGCCGTGGAGGTCGGTACACACGGTCTGTTCGCCGACTCGGCGGTGCTGGACTCACTACTCGCCGAACAATAAAACCTTCGTCTCGCAAGGAGATTCGATGTCATCGGCAATCGATGTCCAGAAGTTGGGCAAGAATTTCGGGTCGGTGTGTGCCCTGGACGGTCTGGATCTGACCGTCGCCGAGGGGGAAGTACACGGCTTTCTGGGCCCGAACGGCGCCGGCAAGTCGACCACTATCCGCATTCTCCTCGGCATTCTGTCCCGCACGTCGGGACAGGCACGGGTGCTCGGCCGCGACCCCTGGCAGGACGCGGTCGCGTTACATCGCGATATCGCCTATGTGCCGGGTGATGTCACCCTCTGGCCGTCGCTGTCCGGCGGTGAGACCATCGATCTGCTGGCTCGGATGCGCGGCGGGATCGACACGACCCGGCGGGCCGAGCTGATCGAGCGGTTCGAACTCGATCCGAGCAAGAAGACGCGGACCTATTCCAAGGGGAACCGGCAGAAGGTCGCGCTGGTCTCGGCCTTTTCCTCCCAGGCGCGCTTGCTGCTGCTGGACGAGCCGACCTCGGGACTGGACCCGTTGATGGAGCAGGTTTTTCGAGACTGCGCCCGTGAGGCGGCCGAACGTGGTGTGACGGTATTGCTGTCGAGTCACATCCTGTCCGAGGTGGAGGCGCTGTGTACGCGGGTCACCATCATCCGTGCGGGTAAGACCGTGGAGAGCGGAACCCTGGCCGAACTGCGGTACCTGAGCCGGACCTCGATCACGGCCGAATTGATCGGCGATCCGGGGGATCTCGGCGCGATCGAGGGAGTGGAGGACATCGCCCTCGAGGACCGGACGTTGCGGTGTCAGGTCGACAGTGAGCATCTCGGCGAACTGATCCGCCTACTCGGCGATGTCGGGGTGCGCAGCCTGGTCAGTGCCCCGCCGACGCTGGAAGAACTGTTCCTGCGCCACTATTCGACGAACGGCGACCGTAGCGCCGTAGACGCGGGGCGTCGGGCGTCCGAACTGACCGAGGTCACGAAATGACCACCGCGACGGTTCCCGGCGCGCCACGCGTCTTCGCCGAGTCCGCCGACCGGCATTCGGAATTCACCGGCACCGCACAGCTTCTGCGGCTGTACCTGCGCCGCGACCGCATCGTGGCCCCACTGTGGGTACTGCTGCTGTCGCTACCACTGGGCAGCGTCTACGTCTCCAGCGTGGACAAGTTGTACTCGACACCCGACGAGCTGCGCACCTTCGCGGACAGCATCCTCGCCAGCCCCGCTCAGCTGGCGATGTACGGCCCGATCTACAACGCCACGCTCGGCGCCACCGGAGTGTGGAAGGCCGGGATGTTCTACACACTGATCGGCATCGCAACCATTCTGACGGTTGTCCGCCACACCCGGGCCGAAGAGGAGACCGGGCGGGGGGAACTGCTGGCCTCGACCAGGGTGGGCCGTTTCGCGGGCTTGACTGCGGCGCTGGTGATGACCTGCGGCGCCTGCGTGGTTGCCGGAGTGATCGCCGCGCTGAGTATCACCGCCGCGGGCGTTCCCGCCTCCGGGGCTCTCGCCTTCGGGGCCGCGCTGGCCGGGGCCGGAATGGTGTTCGCCGCTGTGGCCGCGGTGACCGCCCAGCTCAGCACCAGTGCGCGGGTGGCGCGTGGCATCGCGCTGGCGGTGCTCGCGGTGACATTCACGCTGCGCGCGGTGGGCGATGCGCGTGCCGCGGACGGACCGGCCGACCTGCTGACCTGGCTCTCACCGCAGGGGTGGTCGCTGCAGGTCCGCCCGTTCGCCGGGGACCGATGGTGGGTGCTGCTGTTGCACCTGGCGGCCGTGGTGGTGTTGACCGGGATCGCCTTCACCCTGCTGCGTCGCCGCGATACCGGTGCCGGACTGATCGCCGAACGTCCGGGTCCGGCACGGGCTTCGGTGTTGCTGAGCGGACCCGGCGGGCTGGCGTGGCGGTTGCAGCGCGGCACCTTCCTGGCCTGGACGGCAGGGCTCGCGATATACGGAGTGATCATCGGCAGCGTCGTACACGGTATCGGGGACACGATCGGAGCCGGCACCGCGGTGCGCGACATCGTGGCACGCCTGGGCGGTTCGGCCGGCGTGGAGCAGGCATTCGTGAACATCGCCTATTCGATGGTCGGGTTGGCTGCGGCGGCCTACTCGATTTCGGCGGCGCTGCGCCTGTACTCCGAAGAGAACAGTCACGGTGCCGAGACGATCCTCACCGGCGCGGTCGGCCGATGGCGCTGGCTGGCAACACATCTGGTGTTCGCTCTCGGCGGTCCCGCGATTGCGCTGTTCGTGTCGGGGCTGCTCGGCGGGCTGGCCTACGGGATCGCGGCCGGTGATGTCGGCGGCATGCTCGGGCAGACACTGGGGGTGGCGATGATCCAGCTTCCCGCGGTCTGGGTGTTCACCGCGGTGACCGTGCTGCTGTTCGGCCTCGTGCCGCGCTGGACCCCGGTGGCATGGGGGGTCCTGACCGCTGCGGTCGCGGTGTACCTGCTGGGTGCCGTATCGGGTGTGCCGCAATGGGTTCTGGATCTGAACCCGTACGGACATCTGCCGAGACTGCCGGGCGGTGAGTTCCGAGTGACACCGGTGATCGTGCTGATCCTGGTCGCGGTGGCGCTGATCGGTATCGGTGCGCTCGGCTGGCGGCGCCGTGATCTGCGCTGACCTGGTGGTCCAATGATCGACCGAAACCCGGGCCGCCGTCCGGCTGCCGCGCAGCCTTCCGACCGGATATTATTGTCACGGTGGGTGATTCGGCGGCCGGGGGAGGCACAGTGGTATCGGGAGATGCGGTGGACGGGGGAGGCCGGGTATGTATTCGCGCGGAGTCCTGATCGAGGTAGCCCCCCGCAGCTGGCTGATTCTGGGCCTGCTCGGGCTGGGTGCGGCGGTGTGTGTGGCGCTGCTCGTCATGTTGTTGGTCGGCAGCGACCGGTTCGACGACTCGTCGCAGCAGCGTGAGGTTCCGCGGGGTACCTGCGAGCCCTTCTGCTACGACACCGGGAGCCCCGGTGTGACCGTTGCGCCGCCCCCCGCGCAGTATCCGATGCCCGGACGCTGACGGCCGTCCCGCCCGGGCACCTACACCCAGACGCCCTTGCCGACGGTGACCACACCGCCGTTGCTGACCGCGAACCGCTCGCGATCACGACTCAGATCGACCCCGATGATCTCGCCCTCGCCGACCATCACGTTCTTGTCCAGGATCGCGTGCCGCACCACCGCGCCCCGGCCGATCCGCACCCCCGGCATCAGCACACTGCCCTCGACGGTCGCACCGTCCTCGATCAGCACATTCGAACTCAGCACCGAATTACGCACCGTCGCCGCGGACAAAATACTGCCGGCTCCGACTATCGATTCCTGGGCCAGACCGCCCTGGGCGAATTTCGCCGGTGCCAGATTCTCCGCGGCACCGCGAATCGGCCAGTGGCGGTTGTAGAGATTGAAGATCGGATGGACCGAAACCAGATCCATATGCGCCGCGTAGAAGGCGTCGATGGTTCCCACGTCCCGCCAGTAGCCGCGATCACGGTCGGTGGAACCGGGAACATCGTTGCGGGCGAAGTCGTACACCCCGGCCTGGCCCTGTCCGACGAGCGTCGGAATGATGTCGCCGCCCATATCGTGATCGGAATCGACATCGTCGGCATCGGCGCGAATAGCGTCGACCAGCACCTTGGTGGTGAAGACGTAATTGCCCATCGAGGCGAAAGTGGTATTCGGATCGTCGGGGGTGCCCGGTGGGTGGACCGGTTTCTCCAGGAATTGGGTGATGCGGCCCGATTCGTCGGAGTCGATACAGCCGAATCCGCCGGCCTCGCTGCGCGGCACCCGGATCCCGGCCACGGTGACACCAGCACCGGATTCGATGTGATGAGCCACCATCTGCTCCGGATCCATGCGGTAGACGTGATCGGCGCCGAACACCACGATGTAATCGGGGTCCTCGTCGTAGATCAGATTCAGCGATTGCATGATCGCGTCGGCGCTTCCGGTATACCAGCGCGGCCCCAGCCGTTGTTGCGCCGGAACAGGGGTGATGTATTCCCCGCCGAAACCCGACAGCCGCCAGGTCTGAGAGATATGGCGATCCAGCGAATGCGACTTGTACTGGGTGAGGACACAGATACGCAGATATCCGGCGTTGACGAGATTGGAGAGCACGAAATCGATCAGGCGGTAGGCGCCCCCGAACGGGACCGCCGGCTTGGCGCGGTCCTTGGTGAGGGGAAAGAGTCGTTTACCCTCACCACCGGCTAGCACTACCACGAGTACGTGCGGCTGGCTCCTCACGAACTTCAACCTACCGGTCGTGGTCGGCGCGTGTCCCAGGCCCGGTGGGGACGGGCGTGGTGACCGGGACCCGGTGCGCCGACGCGCGCGGCAGCGATTAGGTTGGACCGGTGAGTTCCGCGGATGGCGGCCGCGAGCCGACACCACCGGTGGACCCGAACCGGCTCCGGGTTGCGATGCTGACACGTGAATATCCCCCCGAGGTGTACGGCGGGGCGGGGGTACATGTCACCGAGCTGTGCGGGCGGTTGCGACGGCTGTGCGATGTGACGGTGCACTGTATGGGCGTCGAACGTGCCGAGGCGGTGGTACACCAGCCGGATCCGATGCTGTATGCCGCGAACTCCGCGCTGCAGATGATGTCGGCACAGCTACGAATGGCCGATGCGGTCGGTCCGGTGGACCTCGTCCACTCGCACACCTGGTACACCGGCCTGGCCGGCCATCTGGCGGCATCCCTGTACGACATTCCGCACGTCCTGACCGCGCATTCGCTGGAACCGCGCCGACCGTGGAAGGCCGAGCAACTCGGCGGCGGTTACCGGCTGTCGTCGTGGTCGGAACGGACGGCGATGGAGAACGCCGACGCCGTCATCGCGGTCAGTGCGGGGATGCGCCGCGATGTGCTGGAGGCCTATCCGGCAGTCGACCCGGCGCGCGTCCACGTCGTGCACAACGGTATCGATACCGCGGCCTGGTTCCCCGGGGGCCCGCTCGACGGGGAGCGCGATGTGCTGACCGAACTCGGTGTCCGGCCCGATGCACCCATCGCCGCCTTCGTCGGCCGGATCACCCGGCAGAAAGGGGTCACACACCTGCTGGCCGCGGCCCGCGACATCGACCCCGATATCCAGCTGGTGGTGTGCGCCGGCGCCGCCGACACGCCGGAACTCGAGGCCGAGGTGCAGCGTGCGGTGGCCGAGCTCGCCGAGACCCGCGGCGGGGTGTTCTGGGTCCGCACCATGCTGCCGACCGAACAGGTTCGCCAGATCATGGCCGCCGCGACGGTCTTCATCTGCCCCTCGGTGTACGAACCACTCGGCATCGTGAATCTGGAGGCGATGGCCTGCGGTACCGCGGTCGTCGCCTCGGATGTGGGAGGTATTCCGGAGGTGGTGGCCGACGGGCAGACCGGCCGACTGGTGCATTACGACCCCCGCGCGCCGCGCGCGTACGAACAGGATCTGGCCGCGACCGTCAATACCCTGGCCGCCGACCCCGCCATCGCGGCCCGGTTCGGCGCGGCCGGCCGGGCACGGGCCACCGCGGAATTCGGCTGGTCGCAGGTCGCCGCACGCACCGCCGAGCTCTACCGCCGCATCCGCAACCGATGATCGTGCGGTCTCAACGGCGGTAGGTGGTCACCGTCACCGAGGCCGTGACCGTCACGCTCTGCGGAAGTGTCGCGATCGCCTGTCTGCGGGAGTCGCTGTGATGGTGGGCGGAGGGGCCCATACCGGCAACCTGCTCGACGGCGTCGTGGTCGAGTGTCATCCGATACTCGACCGGCACGCTGTCGACCTGCGTGAACCGGTCGGACATGGCCGCGGCCAGCCGCCGGTCCTTATCCGGCTGCACCCGCACCATCTCCAGGGGCGTGATCAGTTCGCGTAGATGGTTCCGAGTGGGAGTGACCACGACGAAGAGTCCGCCGGGGACCAGGATCCGCGCCACCTCGTCGGGGTTGCGCGGCGCGAAAACCGACAACACACGGCTCAGAGCGGCATCGCGGAACGGGAGACCACGCCACACGTCGGCCAGGATCGATGCGGCGCGTGGATGTACCCGGGCCGCACGACGCGCGGCCGCCTTGGACACGTCCAGGGCGATACCGTGAGCATCCGGCTCGGCAGACAGGAGGGCGGCAAGGTAATAGCCGGTTCCGGCACCCACCTCGAGGGTGGGGCCGGGAGGTATCTCCGGACCTGTCGCCGCCCGGTTCACGGCCTCCGCGATGGGGGTGAAATGACCCGCGAGCTGGAACCGGGACCGTGCCTCCAGCATCTGCGCGCTGTCCCCGGTCATCTTGGTTGCCGCGCCGGACAGCAAGCTGACATAGCCCTGTCGCGCGATATCGAAGCTGTGACCGTTCGTGCACACCACGCGTCCGCCGTGCACCGCGACACCTGCGGCACAGTGTGGACATGCCACTGCCGGGGCGACCGCGGTCAGCGGTGCGGTGGCCGGATCACCCATACGAACGACGGGTACGGGCCGACGGTAGCTCGGCTGGACAAGCGAGAACCGCGCGGATCCGGCCCTCGCGAGGCCAGGATCCGCGCGCAGGTGTTCGCGCCGGCAAATTCGTCACCGGTTGTTTCGGTTGGGTCGAGCGACTAGCTGGTGACCGCGGTGAGCTCTTTACCCAGAGCTTCCGCTTCCTCCGGCGTGAGCTCGACGACCAAACGCCCGCCACCCTCGAGTGGAACCCGCATGACGATTCCACGCCCTTCCTTGGTTGCCTCGAGGGGACCGTCCCCGGTGCGGGGCTTCATGGCCGCCATCCTCTGCTCCCTCCAGATCCGCGCGGTCTGCTGCGCACTTCTCGGAATCGATGTGTTGTCACCAACAGGCAGCCGCCGGACGCGCGGAACGCGTCCGGCGGGCTGCACCACGTCTATTGTTCCTCATCACGGATCCGCACGGGTACCTGAGTTCGAAAACCGACCGGCGTGGCGCGGGATCAACGTCGCAGATCGACCCAGCAATCGGCGATATGGTCGTCGACCATTCCGGTTGCCTGCATCAGCGCATAGGCGGTGGTCGGGCCGACGAACCGGAATCCCCTTCTCTTGAGTTCCTTTGCGAGAGCGGTGGATTCAGGTGTGACGGCGGGCACGTCCGAGAGCGCGAGCGGCCGTCTGCGCACCGGCGGGGCGAACGACCACAGCAACTCGTCCAGCCCGCCGTCCAGCTCCCGGGCGATTTTTGCGTTGGCGATACAGGCCAGAATTTTGGCGCGATTGCGCACGATGCCGGGATCGGTCAGCAGCCGGGCGACCTCCTCGTCACCGAATTCGGCGACGCGATCGATGACGAAGCCGTCGAACGCGGCCCGGAACGCGGGCCGTTTACGCAGGATGGTGATCCAGGACAGGCCCGACTGGAACGCCTCGAGGCACATCCGCTCGAACAGCGCGTCGTCACCGTGCAGCGGACGACCCCATTCCTGGTCGTGATAGTCGCGATACAGCTGTGAGCCGACCGACCAGCCACAACGGACCCGGCCGTCCGACTCGAGTGCTTCCGCCACCGTCACCGTGCCGTTCCCGGGGCATCGTAGGGGCCACCGGGCTGCGTCCCGGGCAGCGGCGGGGGAGCCCAGCCGTTCGGGTCGGCAGGTGCGCTCGGATAGGGCTGCGGAGCCGGTTCCGCCGGGAACGCCCCGCCCGCGGTGTGTGGTGCCGCACCCGGGGGTGATGCCATGGGTGCCGCGCCGTCCTGACCCACCTGCGCGGTGCCGGCGGGCCCGATGCCGCCGGGGTGGACGGCATCGCCGAGAGAGGATCCCGTGCTGTCAGGGGCGGCCGTGGCGATGTCGGGCGGTGATGTGAGCGCGGTGCCGGGTGGTGCTGCGGTGTCGGGTGCCGCTGTGACCGCCGAGCTGGGTGCCGGTGCGGTGCCGGCCGACGATTCGACTGCAGTGCCGGGTGCCGCTGCGGTGCCGGGTGGTGATGCGACTGCAGTGCCGGGTGCTGCTGTGGTGTCGGGTGGTGACGTGACCGCTGTGCTGGGCGCCCCTGTGGCGATTTCGGGTGGCGATGTGACTGCAGTGCCGGGTGCTGCCGTGGTGATCCCCGGTGACGAAGTCGTTGCGGTGGTATCGGATGCGGCGCGGGGTCCGCCGAATCCGGCATCCGGTGGTCCGGGTACACGCTGCGGGAGACCGGCGAGCCCCGGCCCGGGAGTGAGGGCTGCCGACGTCGGGGTGGCCGGTCCGGGTGTGGCTGGGAATCCCGGTGTGGCTGGGAATCCGGGCGTGGCGGCGAATCCGGGGGCGGCTGGGAATGCCGGTCCGGCGGCAAAGCCTGGTGCGGGCGCGAATCCTGGTGCGGGGCTCGCGTAACCGGTGCCGAAATTCATCGCGGTGCCACCGGTCGGCCCCTGCGGGCCGGTATCCGGTGTGTCCGTCGTCGGGTGCGGGTGCGGGTGCGGGTGCGGGTGCGGGTGAGCGGTGGACGCGCCCGGCGCCGGATCGGTCGGCGTGGACAGCGTGCCCGGAGCCGGTGGGCCGGCCGGAGTGGCAGCCGACGTGGGGGGCAGGCCTTGCGCCAGTTGCGCTTCCAGCTCATCGATGCGGGCGGCCAACCGGCTCAGTGCCCAGTCGACCTCACCTGCTTTGTACCCGCGGAAGACCTGCTGAAATCGCAGTGCGCGCACATCGGCACCGCGAATCCCGCCGGCCGGCAGCACCGTCACGGTAGTCCCCTCCGGCAGCGGGCCGAGTTCCTCCCCGCGCCCGAATACCGCACTGGCCACCAGGAACAGCAAGGCGGCAACCAGGCCGACGATGAGCACGTACAGCAGCAGCGTGAGCATAGGTCGAGGATAGGTGGCGCCGCCGACACCCCGACCCGCAGCCGACACCGAAGGACGGCAGCCGTGGTTTCGCCGGTGGTCGGGTTGTGGGGTGAGGACACCGCCCTGCCCCTGTCGATGGTGATGATCTCGTCGATGGTGCCGGTGGTCTTGGCCCTCGTCGTCCTGCCACGTGGCGAATCGGCGGAGCGGTAGGCCGCTTATTGTTGCTCGCCTCGGCGAGTCGGCACGGATATGGCGAGAGCCCCGGTACCGCGCAGGTGCCGGGGCTCTCGCCGTTCGAAGTCGCGCTACTACATGTGGCGGGTGGTGTCGATACTCAGCGACATTCCGGCCAGGCCGCGGCGGCGTACCGCCAGCTTGTCGGCGATGTCCCGCAAGGCCTGAGCGGCGGGATTCTCCGGTTCACGCAGCACGATCGGGGTGCCCTCGTCGCCGGATTCGCGCAATTCCTGCGTGATGGGGATCTGGCCGAGCAGCGGCACCTCGGCGCCGACCGCACGGGTGAGCCGATCGGCCACCGACTGTCCGCCGCCCTCGCCGTAGAGCGCCATCCGGGAGCCGTCGGGCAGGTCCAGCCACGACATGTTCTCCACCACACCGGCGATGCGCTGGCGGGTCTGCAGGGCGATCGCTCCGGCGCGTTCGGCGACCTCCGCGGCCGCCGGCTGCGGCGTGGTGACGACCAGGATTTCCGCGTTGGGGATCAGTTGGGCGATGGAGATGGCGACGTCGCCGGTCCCGGGCGGCAGGTCCAGGAGCAGCACGTCCAGATCGCCCCAGAACACGTCCGCGAGGAACTGTTGCAGCGCGCGGTGCAGCATCGGACCGCGCCACACCACGGGCGTATTGCCCTGGGTGAACATCGCGATCGAGATGACCTTCACGTCGTGCGCGACCGGCGGCATGATCATTCGCTCGACCTGGGTCGGCCGCTGATCGGTACCGAGCATCCGGGGGACCGAATGGCCGTAGATATCGGCGTCCAGAACGCCTACCGACAGTCCCCGCTCGGCGAGTGAGGCTGCCAGATTCACTGTGACACTGGACTTTCCGACCCCACCCTTACCCGAGGCAACGGCGTAGACCCTGGTCAGCGAGCCGGGCTGGGCGAACGGAATGACCGGCTCGGCGGAATCACCACGCAACTGTTTGCGTAGTTCGGTGCGCTGCTCGTCGTTCATCACGTCCAGCTCGACGCTCACGGCGCCGACACCGGCCACATCGGCCACCGCCTTGGTGACCATGTCGGTGAGTTTGGTACGCAGCGGGCAGGCTGCGGTCGTCAGGTAGATCTCGACATGGACGCTGCTGTCGTCCCGGACGGTCACGCTCTTCACCATGCCGAGTTCTGTGATCGGCTTGCGGATCTCCGGGTCGTCCACCTTTGCGAGTGCACCCCGCACATCCGTTTCCGTAACCACTGGCATACCGCCGAGTCTAGCGACCGCAGTGACGCGCCTGGAGGCGGTAGCTTGCGTCACCACGGAGGGCGCCACGGAGGTCGCCGTGGTTACCGTCCGCAGTGACGCGCCTGGAGGCGGTAGCTTGCGTCACCACGGAAGGCGCTGCGAAGGCGCCCGCCCGTGCTGTCTCAGATGCGTGGCAGGTCGCCGGCGTTGGGGGCGACGCCGGTGCGGTAGGCGACCTCCCAGGCCATCACGTTGGCGACGTAGGCCATCGAGTTGTTGTAGCGCATGATCGCCTTGGACTGCTGTGACAGATCCGACATGTCCAGGCCGCCCGAGCACAGGTAGTTCCCCGTGGTGAGGGCGGCGTCGAACAGGTTCTGCGGGTCGGCGATGCCGTCGCCGTCGCCGTCACCGGCGTAGTGGCGCCAGGTTTCGGGCAGGAACTGCATGGGTCCGACGGCGCGGGTGTACCCCTGCATACCGCCGTCGAGTTCGTCGCCGCTGGCGGCGACGACGTTGTTGCCCGCGAGGCTGCCGTCGAGCACCGGCCCGTAGATGGGGTCGAGTGTCACGCCTTTGGCGTCGGCTTTGCCGTACGCGTGGTGTGATTCGACCTGTCCGATGCCGGCCAGGACCGACCACGGCATGTGGCAGTCCGGCTGTTCCTGCGCGAGGATCCGTTCCGCGTTCTGGTAGGCCTCGTAGGCGATGCCCGGAATGCCGTTGGGGCCGTCGGGTAGATCCGCGGCGACGCGGCCGTCGGGCTGTGCAACGGTTTTCACGATCGGCGGCCCGGGATGTTTTGCGGCCAGGAGCATTTCGTCCGCGCCGGGCGTCGCTTCGACGATTTCCTGCTGGTCTTCGGAAGGGTGCTGCGGCAACGCCACCGCGGCGAATTCGCCGGTGTTGACCTCGGCGGCGGAGGCGCCGACGGCGACCAGTCCCGCGGGTACCAGCCCGGTGAGGGCGATGACAGATCCACGTCGGACAGGTGTAGCCGACTGCTTACGGTGACGTCCCACGATGTGGTGACCCTCCAATGCTCGCTGTGAGCCTTTCGTGACACAACGAGATCAGATTACCGCATCCGAGACCTTTTCGTTACTGCTTCGTGACCGCTCATCCTGTTTGACCCGAAAATCCCTGTGCCGTCCGGCTTCTGCCGACCCGCCGACCTGCAGTTACTGCGGAGGCGCCGGCGGTGCGGGCAGCGGGATCACGATGCCGAACGGCAGCGTGATGCCCGGCTGCGGGGTCGGCGCCGGGGGTGCGGCCGGTGCGGGTGCGGCACCCGCCGGGCCGGGTTCCGGTGTCTTGGAGGGCATCTGCTGTTCCGGTGTGGGGGCGGGCGCAGGTGCCGATTCCGGCGCGTCCTTCGGGTGCGCCGGTGCGCCGGGCTGCTGTCCGGGATCCGGTTGTCCTTGCGGCTGTGTACAAACCGGAGCCCCCGGCTGTTGCGGTGCGTTGGGATCAGCGGCCCGATCGGCCGGTGCGTTCGGATCGGGCGGGTTGGCGCCGGCCGGCTGCGCCGGATCACCCGCGGCCCAACGCTGCGTCTCGGCCGGCGCGGCCGGCTGTCCCGGCTGCGGCATCGGCGCCGGCACGGCCGCTGGATCGCAGGGGTTGCGCTGCGGAGGCGGCGGGCAGAAGATCCCGCACGGAATCGGCGGCAGCCCGGGGATATTGATCATCACCTGGGTCTGCTGCTGTTGCTGCGGTGTCGGGGTGGTCGCCTGCGACGGCGGTGCGGCGGGCGGCGCCATATTGTTGTTCGCCGCGAGGATGTCGGGCGCGCCGGACGGTGCCTGCATGGTGCCGGGCGGAATCAGCTCGGGGGCGATGTCCACCTGGGTCGGTGCGCCGCCGGTCTTGTAGGCGCGCGACCAGCTGAGCACATTGGCCGCATAGGACATCGAGTTGTTGTACCGCAGGACCGAACGCAGCTCCTGCTGCGGATCGCGTAGATCCATACCGCCCGAGCACAGATACTTGCCGGCACCCAGCGCGGCGTCGAAGACGTTGTTCGGGTCCGCCACGCCGTCGCCGTTACCGTCGGAGGAATAGTGCGCCCAGGTACTCGGCAGGAACTGCATGGGGCCGACCGCGCGCACGTAGTTGCCGTCGGCGGCCTTGATGACCTCGTTACCCGCCAGCGTGCCGTCCAGAGAAGGACCGTAGATGGTGCCGATGGTGGTGCCGGCCGCGTCGGTATGCCCGTGGCGGGCGTGGTTGGACTCGATATGACCGATACCGGCCAGCAGACTCCAGCTCAGCCCGCAATGCGGATCCGTGGCTTGCAGTGTCAGCTCCGCGTTGCGGTAGGCGGCGAGCACCAGCTCCGGGATACCGAAGGCGCCGTTACCTCCCGGCAACGAGATGTCCTGCAACGGGACCGTCCCGCTGAACAACGGCGCCCCCGGTTGGGGCGCCGTCATGGCTCGGAGTTTGCGGGGTGGCTCGGGAGCCGCCGGGACCAGCCCCGCCGACTGCGCTTCGGAGTTGCCGGCCTCGGTGGGTGAGGTCGCCGCGGCCAAGCGCGCCTCGGGCGCCTTGGATTCCCCCGTGTCGACGGTCGTGTGCGCCGCCGAACCTGTAGCAACCAAACCTGCAACCACCAGCGCCGATACGGTAATCGGTCCAGATATTCGCATCGGCACAACCAATCCCCTCGTAGTCATTGGGTGACCCGTTTCGCGCGGGCCGCCACGGACAACGTGATCCAGATTACCTGTCGGTCAGCTAGTTGTTATCGATAATTGCGGTCAGCCGCCATCTATTTGAGGCGAAATTGATACCCGACCCCTCTTTCGATCGGTACTTTTCTTGGACTTTGGCGTCTCGACAGCATCTTCGTCGTCCAGGGGCGTCTGTAGTTGGAGCCGCGCCAGCGCGTCTTTGATGTCTTCGAGTTCGCGGCGCAGGTAGTCACGGGTGGCGACCTCGCCGACGGCGATCCGCAGGGCGGCGAGTTCGCGTGCCAGGAACTCGGTATCGGCCTTGGTCTGCGCCGCCCGGCTCCGGTCCTCCTCGAGCGCGACCTTGTCGCGGTTGTCCTGCCGATTCTGGGCCAGCAGGATGAGCGGTGCGGCATAGGCGGCCTGGGTGGAGAAGGCCAGGTTGAGCAGGATGAACGGGTAGGGGTCCCACCGCAGGCTGACTGCGAAGACATTCAGCCCGATCCACACGACCACGATGACCGTCTGTATCAGCAGATAGCGGCCGGTGCCCAGGAACCGCGCCACCGTCTCGCTGCCGCGGGCGACCGCCTCGGCGTCGATCTCGAAGCGGAAGCGCGAAGCGACCGGGGTTTCCAGCCGCGGGCGGGCCAGCGGCTTGTCGGAGCGCGTGCGTTCGCTGCGTTCACTCATCGCGGCGACTCTCCCACCTGGGTGCCCGTGTGTACGACCGCCATGCCGGAGGGATCCTCGTCCTGCTCGCGCCAGTCCTCGGGCAACAGGTGGTCGAGGACGTCGTCGACGCTGACCGCTCCGAGCAGGTGGTTCTCCTCGTCGACCACCGGTCCGCAGACCAGGTTGTAGGTGGCGAAGTACCGGGTGACGGCGGTGAGTGCGGCATCGGGGTGCAGCCGCGCCAGATCGCTGTCGACCAGACCGCCCACCAGCGTCGCCGGCGGTTCCCGCAGCAGCTGCTGGGTGTGCACACAGCCGAGGTACCGGCCGGTCGGCGTCGCGGTCGGTGGGCGCACCACGAAAACCATCGACGACAGTGCCGGGGTCAGATCGGGGTCGCGGATCCGGGCCAATGCCTCGGCGACGGTGGCCGCCGGGGTGAGAATCACCGGTTGCGGCGTCATCAGACCGCCCGCGGTATACGGCGAATATTCGAGCAACCGCCGAACCGGTTCGGACTCCTCGGGGTCCATCAGCGACAGCAGTGCCTCCGCTTCGCCGGTCGGCAGTCCGCCGAGCAGATCGGCGGCATCGTCGGGGTCCATCGCCTCGAGCAGATCCGCCGAGCGCTCGACTCCCAGCTGTTGCAGCATGTCGACCTGGTCGTTCTCCGGCAATTCCTGCACCACGTCGGCGAGCCGGTCGTCGTCGAGCGCACGGGCCAGTTCGATGCGCCGTTTCTCCGGTAGCTCGCGCAGCAGATGAGCCACATCGGCCGGGCGCAGCCCCTCGAACTGTCCGAGCAGCTGGGTGACGTCCTGCCCGGGCAGGTTCAGTTCCTGCTGCGTCAATCCGCGCACATCCGACCACTCGACCACGTGCACCTCGCGGCGCCGGCCCAGCCGCCGATGTCCGCGCACCGCGACCCGCGACACCACCCAGTCGCGGGTGCGGCTCTGCTCGATGCCCAGATCGACCACGAAGACGTCCACCCCTTCGAGGTCGGGAAGCTCGGGATCGGTGACCCGCACCTTCGAGTCCAGCACCTGCGCCAAACCCAGCATTTCGCCGTGCCGCTGTTCGAAGCGGCGCAGGCTCACCGTGCCGGTGTTGAGGTTCACCGAGTTCGGCTTGATCGCGTTGACCCGCAGCATCGGTACGAAAATGCGTTTACGGGTGGGCAATTCGACCAGCAGGCCGAGGACTCGGGGTTGCTGTCGGTCGTATCGGATGGAGATCACCACATCGCGCAGGCGACCGATAGACTCGCCGTCCGGACCCAGTACCACCAGGCCCGCCAGCCTGGCGGCGAAAACTTTCGTTGCTGCCATGACTGCAAGGCTATAAGGCCATGCGGTGCAGCCTCGTGTCAAACCTCAGGAGCCGCCCATGTCAACGCGTCGTTCGGTGCTCGCCGTACCCGGCAGTAATCTCCGGATGATCGATAAGGCCAAGGGTTTGCCGGCCGACGAGATCTTCCTGGACCTCGAGGATGCGGTCGCGCCGCCGGCCAAATCGGCCGCCCGCGCCAATATCGTCGCCGCGCTGAACTCGCCCGGTTGGGGGAATCAGATCAAGGTGGTGCGGGTCAACGACTGGACCACCGAATGGACCTACGCGGACGTGATCTCGGTGGTCGAGGGCGCCGGCCGGGATCTGGACGCAATCCTGCTGCCGAAGGTCACCGATGCCGGTCAGGTGCAGGCACTGGATCTGCTGCTGACCCAGTTGGAGAAGGCCAACGGCCTCGAGATCGGCCGCATCGGGATCGAACCGCAGCTCGAGAATGCCCTGGGCCTGCGTAATATCGATGCGATCGCCACCGCGAGCCCGCGGGTGCAGACACTGGTATTCGGCCCGGCCGATTTCATGGCCAGTATCAATATGCGCACCCTGGTAGTGGGCGAACAGCCCGAAGGCTACGCACCCGGCGACGCCTACCACCACATTCTGATGACCATTCTGCTCACCGCCCGCGCCCACGGGCTGCAGGCCATCGATGGCCCCTACCTGCAGGTTCGCGATCTGGACGGCTTCCGCCGCGCCGCATCGCGCACTGCTGCCCTGGGATTCGACGGCAAATGGGTGCTGCATCCCACCCAGATCGACAGCGCCAACGAGATCTTCAGTCCGCGCCAGGCGGACTACGATCGCGCCGAGGAGATCCTGGACGCCTACGCCTTCCACACCTCCACCGAGGGCGGCGCCCGCGGCGCGGTGATGCTGGGCGACGAGATGATCGACGAGGCGAGCGCGAAAATGGCACAGGTCGTCGCGGAGAAGGGGCGTGCGGCCGGAATGTCGCGCACGACCAGCTTCGTGCCTCCGGAACAGTAGCGGGGGATGTACCCGGTCCGGGCCGCGCGCCGGTAAAATCGGACACGCGGGCACCCGGCGGGCCGCAGTATCTCCCACCGCGCCGGCGATATCGACCTAGGATCGTGGAGTTATGACCAATCCGTTGGGTAGTCCGAATCGCAATCGGCCCGGCTTGCCGACGCCGCCGTCGGGGTGGCCGGTCGCCTCGTATCCGACCTACGCCGAGGCACAGCGAGCGGTCGACTATCTGGCCGACAACCAGTTCCCGGTGGAGAACATGACCATCGTGGGTGTGGATCTGATGCAGGTCGAGCGGGTGCTGGGCCGGCTCACCTGGGGCAAGGTCGTCGGCGGCGGCATGGTGTCGGGCGCCTGGCTGGGCTTGTTCCTGGGGTTGCTGCTGAGCCTGTTCACCACCGGCGGGGTGATCGGCCCGCTGGTGGTCGGCCTGGTGGGCGGCATCATCTTCGGGCTCATCTCGGCGGTGATCCCGTACGCGGCGACGCGCGGAACCCGCGATTTCGCCTCCACCATGCAATTGGTCGCGGGCCGTTACGACGTGCTGTGCGATCCGAAGGCGGCGGAGCAGGCGCGGGACATGCTCTCGCGGTTGGCGTTGTAGCCGCTCGTACCCCAGCGTGGCGACTGCGGCTGTGACGTGGTCGTCCGGACCGGGTGTGGCACGGTAGGACCATGGAGATCGATCAGGTACGTACCGCGGTGCTGTCGCACTTCGGCATCCCGCGCACCGGTTCGGGGTTCGATACGACGCGCTTCGATTCGGCGTCGGTGACCTTTCTGGGGCTGGAACCGATCGAGATCCTGCGTATTCCGGACACCGATTTCGTGCATTACGTCACCTTCGGCGGTTCTCGTCATCCGATGACCGATTCCGCTGCCGCCCTCGCCGATCCGGTGCGGGGTCCGCGCGCGGAGCTGGTGCTGACGTTGCGTGGCGGCGCCGGGGTGCAAGCCGGAATTCCCCGGGGACTGGGCGTGCTGATCGCGGCTCCCGCTGTGGAAGGCGTTGTGCTGCAAGAGGATGCGCTACTGGACCTCGGTGAGCCACTGTGGCGCAACGCTCCTTTCACCGCTGTGCTGCTGGGACCCGCGGATATCGCCGAGGTGCCGTTGCCCGATCCGGCCGATCCGGTGCAGTTCTTCGCGGTCGCGCCGATTACCGCGACCGAGGCCGCATGGGTACGCGTTCGCGGTGCCTCCGCGCTGCGTGAGGCGTGGTCGGAGGCGGGGATCGATGTGCGCGATCCGCATCGGTCGGCGGCGAACCTGTAGGCGAACCGTCACAACCATTTGTTGCGGCGCAGCGCGATGAACAGCGCACTGCAGATCACCAGGATGATGATCCACACCACTCCGTAACCGTAGGTCCACGACAGTTCGGGCATGTGCTCGAAGTTCATGCCGTAGATGCCGGCGATCATGGTGGGGACCGCCGCCATCGCGGCCCAGGCGGAGATCTTGCGCATATCGGTGTTCTGTTGCACGCTCACCTTCGCCAGCGCCGCGTTGATCAGGGCACTGAGCGCCTCGTCGAAATCGCTGATCCGCTCGGCGACGGCGGTGTGATGGTCGGCGACATCGCGCAGATATCGCCGAACCTCCTTGGGGACCGGTAATTCCGAGCTGCGGCTGAGCAGTTGCAGCGGCATCGCCAGTGGGTTCACCGCGCGCCGCAATTCGACGACCTCTCGTTTGAGCTGATAGATGGCTTCGATCGTGACTCTGCTCTTGGGGGTGAAAACCTCTTCCTCCATGGCGGCCACATCGTCTTCGATCGATTCGGTGACCAGCAGGTAGGTGTCGACCACGTGGTCGGCGACGGCATGCAGCACGGCGGCGGGGCCCAGCGCCAGCCGCTGGGGACGATGTTCCATCAGCTCGCGCACCGTGGTGAGGGCGGTGTGCTCGCCGTGCCGGACGGTGACCACGAAATCCGGGCCCATGAAGATCATGATTTCGCCGGTCTGCACGATCTCGCTGACCGTGTTCTGCTCGTGTTCCAGGTATTTCACGGTCCGCAACACCAGGAACAGGATGTCGTCGTAGCGCTCGAGTTTGGGGCGCTGGTGGGCGTGGACGGCATCCTCGACGGCCAGTTCGTGCAGCTGGAAGATCCGCCCGATCTCTGCCATCTGCGCCTCGTCGGGTGCATGCAGGCCGACCCAGACGAAACCGCGGTGTTGCTCGCGGACCTGGTTCAGCGCCTCCGTCGGTGTCGGCCGCCCGGGCTGCCGTTCCCCGTCGACGTACACCCCGCAGTCGACCAGTGCGTCTGTGGTGGAAACCGGGACTCGGGGCAACTGCGCCCTCCGCCCGGACCGCCCGGAACCGCGGAACGGAGGAAACGCCGGTACGGAAGGCACCAGCGGGATGTTAGCGGCCGGAGCGACGGGCCCGCAGGAGGAAGCGCGCGTCACCACGGAGGGACCCGCGTAGGCCGCCATTCGACAGAGCCGGAGCGATGGGCCCGCAGGAGGTAGCGCGCGGGTTCCGGCAAGATGGATCGTGTGCGCATCGACCTCCACACTCATTCGACCGCGTCCGACGGCACCGATACTCCCGGCGGGTTGATGCGGGCTGCCGCGGCGGCGGGGCTGGATGTGGTGGCGATCACCGATCACGACACGACGGGTGGTTGGGACGAGGCGGTTGCCGCGTTGCCGGCCGGGCTGCGGCTGGTTCGCGGTATGGAGATGTCGTGTGTCGGGCTGGGTGAGGACGGGTGGCCGGTGCCGGTGCATCTACTGGCCTATCTGTTCGACCCGTCGGATGCCGCGTTCGCGGCCGAGCGGGAGCGGTTGCGCGCCGAGCGGGTGGCGCGGGTGCGTGCGATGGCGGAGCGAATGGCCGCCGACGGCTTGCCGGTGGATCCGGAGGCGGTGCTCGCTGCGGCGGGACCGGCAGCGGGCCGGCCGCATCTGGCGCGCGCTCTGGTCGATGCGGGGGTGGTCCCGACGGTCGGGGATGCGTTCACCGAGTTGCTGGCGCCCCGCGGCCGTTACTACACGGAGAAGGCCGATACACCGTTGCGGCGCGCGGTCGAGCTGGTGGCCGCTGCGGGCGGGGTCACGGTGGTGGCGCACGCGCGGGCGCGAACCCGTGGCCGGTTGCTGGCTCTGGACGAGATTCGTGAGCTGGCCGGGCACGGCCTCGGTGGTCTGGAGGTCGACCATCCCGATCACATCGAGTCCGATCGCGCGGTGCTGCGCGATCTGGCGCGCGAGCTGGATCTGATCACCACCGGGTCCTCGGACTATCACGGCGCGGACAAACCGGTCGGGCCGGGTGAATGCACCACGGATCCGGCGCAATTCGAGCGTCTGCTGGACAAGGCGAGTGGTGTCGCGGTGATCGGCTCGTGAGAGTGGTGCGCGCGGTCAGTGGCACCGTCGCGGCGGGACTGGTGGTGCTGGCGCTGGTGGTGTCCGGCGCCGCGATGCTGGGTGCGGACCGTGGATTTCCCGGTCCTGGGGGTAGCTCCGTGGGCTGGCATATCGGAATTGCGGTGCTAGCGTTAGGCGCCCAGATATTCTCCGATCGAAGACGAGGATTTCCGGCATTTTTAGGATCACTCATCGTGTTCGTGGCGGCAGGTTATCTATTGGTTACGCAATGGTGGAATTAACCGTTTCGGCCGGATGAATTTCGGTGCGCTCCGCGTTCCTGTCTCGAATCGCCGCGGGATGCCCCACTGGCCCGGCGGAGTGTCCTTCGCAGCCAGGAGATGTGCCGGAGCCGTCGACCGGTGCCGAACAGTCCGACGGACTCCGGATGCCGCGGTCGGCTGCTGCCGGGTGGATCTCCGGTGCTGGGGCGGGGCTCACATCGGAACCCGCACGGTGATGTGACTGTTCACCGTGGCTGCCGTGTGAGCGCGAGTTTCCCCTTACGTCCAGGTAATTCGTGGCCCCTACCATCAGGTGATGGCCACACGTATCAGATCTCGGGACCGTCCACCGCGGAGGATTTGGCAACCGCCTGTCCGTACTGGCAGAATGTTGCGGATCCCCGGCCGACGCCACCGCCCGGCCCGGGACGGTTGGTGAGCTTCGGTTCGTGACGCACTGCTCCGAGCTGCGGGTCACCCCACAGCCTTACCCGGACCACCCGTCCGGTTTTCTCGCTCGATGGATTGCGCGGCCGCGCCCGCAATGAGGCGGACGTGTCGGCAGTGCCGGCCGGATGGCTTGCCGCGATGAAATTGCTCAACAGCATTGCGTCGCCTGCGCACGCCTGGTCGACGCACGTCGTTCGAATTCCTAAATACCTTTTATGCAAATACCCGGCGGTAACCGTGAGCCGGTTCAGCCCTGACCGAGCAGGAGTGAAATCGTGTCATCTGTGACTGACGCACCGAATGCCACTACAGCGAGCCGTGAAACCGATACGACCGACCTGTCCGCTATCACTCACGAGGAAATTTTCGCCGGCCATCTCGGTGGCAAACTTTCGGTGGAATTGTCCGCGCCGCTGGATACCCAGCGTGACCTGTCCATCGCCTACACCCCGGGCGTCGCGCAGGTGAGTCGCGCCATCCACGCCGACGAGGCGTTGACCAAGCGCTACACCTGGACCGACCGCCTGGTGGTCGTGGTCAGTGACGGCACCGCCGTGCTCGGCCTCGGTGATATCGGCCCGCGCGCGTCGCTGCCGGTGATGGAGGGCAAGGCCGCGCTGTTCAAGAAGTTCGCCGGTCTGGACTCCATTCCGATCGTGCTCGACACCAAGGATGTCGACGAGATCGTGGAGACCCTGGTGCGTCTGCGCCCGAGTTTCGGTGCGGTGAACCTCGAGGACATCTCCGCGCCGCGCTGCTTCGAGATCGAGAAGCGCGTGGTGGAGGCGCTGGACTGCCCCGTGATGCACGACGACCAGCACGGCACCGCGATCGTGGTGCTCGCGGCGCTCAATGGTGCGGCGAAGGTGCAGGGCCGTGAGATCGGCGATCTGAAGGTCGTGGTGTCGGGCGCGGGTGCCGCCGGTGTGGCGTGCACCAACATTCTGCTGGCGGCCGGTGTGTCCGATGTGGTGGTGCTGGATTCGCGCGGCGTCGTCGGCCGTGACCGCACCGACCTCAACGAGGTGAAGGCCGATCTGGCCCAGCGCACCAACCCGCGTCAGGTGAGCGGCGGTGCCGCGGACGCGATGGCGGGAGCCGATGTGTTCCTGGGTCTGTCGGCGGGCACGGTCGCCGAGGAGTTGATCGCGTCGATGGCGCCGGAGTCGATCGTGTTCGCGATGTCGAACCCGGATCCGGAGATCCACCCCGAGGTCGCGCATCGCTATGCGTCGATCGTGGCGACCGGGCGCAGTGACTTCCCGAACCAGATCAACAACGTGCTCGCCTTCCCGGGCGTGTTCAAGGGCGCACTGGATGCGGGGGCGCGGCGGATCACCGAGGGCATGAAGGTTGCTGCGGCCGAGGCGATCTTCGGTGTGGTTGCCGACGAACTCGCGCCGGACAAGATCATCCCGAGCCCGCTGGACCCGCGGGTGGCTCCGGCGGTCGCCGAGGCGGTCGCAGCCGTCGCCCGTGCCGAAGGCGTTGTCTGACGGCGAAGATTTGCACGTGAGGGCGCCCGGTGGACAGCACCGGGCGCCCTCGCCGTAGCACCGGCGCATCGAGTCCGGATGCGGTGCACGGTATCCGGATGCGGTGCATTCGAGCACCGGTCTCGCGCCTACGATTCGGGTGCCGGAACTGGCCCATCGGCCGCCGGCGGTGTTTTGCCGACCAACGGGAGTGGGAGTCGCGGGATGAGACTGGCCGGATCGGTGCGCGCGACGGCCCGCGCCGTGCTCGTGGTGTCCGTCGTGGCGGTGGTGGCGGCGTGTGCGAGCGGTCCGGGCGCGCCGACGATCACCGTCGGCGCCGGTGATTCGGTGCAATCGGAGGTACTCGCCGAAATCTATGCTCAGGCACTGGCCCGCTCCGGGACGTCCGCGGTCACCCGCAAACATCTCGGGAAGCGCGCCGATTACCTGGCGGCGCTCGATGCGGGCACGATCACCGTCGTCGCCGACACCAGTGGTGATCTGCTGACGACTTTCGATTCGTCCTCGGCCGCGACGGCACCGGATCAGGACACCGCCACGGCGGTCGCCCAACAGCGGACCACGGCATCGGGCCCTGCGGCTGCCTCGCCGGCGGGGGCAGCCGCAGGGCCCGATGTGGTATCGGTCGCCGACGACCTGAGCCGGTCGGTTCCGGCCGGTCTGGCGGTATCCGATATCGCCGACGGCATCGATCTGCGCCCGCAGTTCGCACTGTCGCCGGCCGCCGCGACGCGTTATCCGGCCGATCTCGCGCATCTGGGGCCCGAATGCGCGCAACTATCGGTGGGCATCGCCACCGGTCACGAATTGGACCCGCTGCGCACTCCACCGGATCCGCGCCGCGATGTGCTCACACCGCTGCGTGAGGTCTACGGCTGCGACATCACCCGGCACACCGAATTCGACAGTGACGTCCAGTTGCGGCAGGCACTGCTCGACGGCCGGGTCGACGCCGGCGTGTTCACTTCCGCGGTGGGGCTGTTGCCCGGCGGTGCCGGGGATCTGGTGGTGGCCGGTGATCCCGAGTACGCCTTCCGGGCCCGCAATGTGATCCCGCTGCTGCGGCAGGGTGAGCTCGATCAGCAGCAGCTGAAGAAGCTGAACTATGTGGCCGGTGAGCTCACCACGGCCGAATTCACCGAAATCGTGCGGTCGGTGCGCGACGAGCACGCGTCGGCCGCGGACCTCGCGCGTGGGTGGCTGGACGCGCACTCCCTGTGACCGGCGGTCCGGTCGTCGCATATCGTTCATGATCAGGCTCGGTATCGAATCGGGCGTACAGTGCGAATAGATCACCCGAGTGCCCTGAGTGGGGGTCCGCATGGTCTTGGTCATTGCGTTGGGAGTGTTGGCCGCATTCTTGTTCGCGGCGGCCGGGTATCTCCAGCAACGCGCGGCAAGCACCGTGGTCGCCGAGCAGCCCCGGGCGGCCCGGGTCTTCGGCGTGACCACGCTGATGCAGCGCTTGCTGCGTAGCGGAACCTGGTTGCGCGGCTGGCTGACGAATCTGACGGGTTTCCTCACCCAGGCGGTGGCCCTGCATCTGGGGTCGGTCGCCGCGGTCCAGCCACTGATGTCGACACAGTTGCTGTTCGCGGTTCCGCTCGAGGCATTCGGACGTCGACGGCTGCCGCGCGGGCGGGACATCGTTTTCGCGCTGCTGGTGTGCGCCGGACTGGCCGTACTGTTCGGTGTCGGGGGTGTGGCGCCGCTGGAGGGCAGCCCGGATCGTGGCCGGGTCCTGCTCGCCACCTTTTCCGCACTCGGACTGGTGCTCGTGCTCGCCCTGACCAGTATCCGCTGCCCCATCTGGATCGCCGCCAACATGGTCGCGGTGGCCGCCGGTGTCTGCTTCGCGATGAGTGCGGTATTCATGA
Source organism: Nocardia vermiculata NBRC 100427 (assembly GCF_001613265.1). Taxonomy (GTDB): domain Bacteria; phylum Actinomycetota; class Actinomycetes; order Mycobacteriales; family Mycobacteriaceae; genus Nocardia; species Nocardia vermiculata. The sequence continues at coordinate 19,210 of NZ_BDCA01000002.1, read as the reverse complement.
AACTGACCACCGAGGACCTGGTGAATCGCGGCATTCCGGCGACCGCGGTGGACTGGCCGGGGTATCTGCTGGCGGTGTCCACGCTGAGCGGGCTCGTGCTGGAACAGACGGCGTTCGCGGCCGGACCGCTGCCCTGGGCGATCGCGGCGATGAGTGTCACCAATCCCATCGTCAGCTACGTGGTCGGTGTGCTGGCCTTCCGGGTGGCCGTGCCACACGATGCGGGCTCGCTGGCGGCGGTGGCCGGTGCCGGTGCGCTGATCGCCGCGGGTATCGGCGGACTCGCTCATTCACCGCTGGCGCGGGCGTTCTACGCGCATAACAAGGCGATAACGGATGAATCGCCCAGCCTGATGTCGTAAAAGGTTGCGACGCATGTGTTATCACGGTTGTGTGGGCAATCCATCGCGACCGGTCCTGTGGCGGGACTGTGTGGTCGGGCTGGCCGTATTCGGGTTGTACCTCGCGGTGGATGCGCTGCATTCCCCAGCGCGCCGGGAACGGGCCGACCGCAATGCGCATTGGCTCTACGACATCGAGAAATGGCTCGGTATCGATGTCGAGCGGTCGCTCAACAGGTGGCTGGAATCCCGCGACCTGCTGGCCACGCTGGCCAACTACGAGTACGCGTTCACCTACATCATCAGTGCCTTCGCGCTGCTGTTCTGGCTGTATTTCCGCCGCCGCGCCGAGTACGCCCGCGCTCGCGATTCGTTCCTGTTGCTCAATGTCGCGGCGATCGCGTGCTTCGCGGTTTTCCCGGTCACCCCGCCGCGGCTGTTGCCGGAACTGGGCTTCACCGACACGGTCGTCGCCGGGCATACCTGGGGTTCGTGGGGTTCGTCGATGGTGTCGGGCGCCAATCAGCTGGCGGCGGTGCCGTCGTTGCACGTCGGCTGGGCATTGTGGGTGAGTGTGGTGCTGGCCCGGGTCGCCGGCGGCTGGATCGTGCAGCTGATCAGCGCGGTCCATGTCGGTGTGACCGCCTACGTGATCGTCGCGACCGCCAACCATTTCATCCTGGACGCGGTGATCGCGGCCGTGTTCGTACTGGTCAGCGTGCGGGTGGTGGACTACTGGTATGCCCGGCCGCCCGTGGTGCCGCCGGCGGACGCGTTCTTCCTGCATATCGAGAAATCCGGGATTCCGCAGCAGGTGGGCGGCATGGTCGTGTTCCGCCCCCGCGAGGACGGCGGACCGACCCTCGCGGAGGTGCGCGACCTGGTGCGCGGCGAATTGCGGCAGCTGCCGCGTTTTCGGCAGCGGCTGGAGCAGCCGGGACGGTGGCGTCGAGCGCGGTGGGTGGACAGCGACGTCGACTGGGACTGGCACGTGACCGAGCACCTGGTGAGCACACTCCCGGACGGGGAAGGCGGTCGTGGACCGGATCCGATCGATGCGGTGACCGGGCGGGTGGACGGGATCAGCCGGGTGGTGACCGAGCTGGCGGGCCAGCCCCTGCCGAAGGACCGGCCGCTGTGGCGCCTGGTACTCGTTCGCGATCCGGCCGACGGCGCGATCGGTGTGGTGCTGCTGCTGCATCATGTGGTCGCGGACGGTATCGGCACCGTGGTGCAGGCGCTGCGGCTGTTGCGGCCCACCATCGAACTGCCGGTGGCCGACCACACACCGCCGGGCCGCCTGACCACTGCCGCCGGGATCGCCACCGGCCTGGCGCAGCTGGCGGTGGATGCCCAGCCGAGCGGACGGTTGCCCGCCGACTGTGTGCGCCGTGTGTTCACGGTGTGTGGATTGGATCTGGAAACCGTTCGGGCGGTGGCTCGTTCGCATCAGGCACGGGTGACCGACGTATTGCTGGCGGTGACCGTCACCGTGCTGCAGCGCAGCCCGGGAGACCTGAACGAGCTACTGCGCGGCACGATGCGCGTGGCGGTGCCGCTGATGGTGCGTGATCCGTCCTCGGGCGCCGAGGGGAATTCGACTGCCGCGGTGATGATGGATGTACCGCTGGACGCGCCGAGCCCGGCCCGGCTGCTCGACGATATCCGTGCCCGCAGTGACCGGTTGCATTCCGGAACCCGGGCGCTCGCCTCACATTTCGTGATGTCGCAGGTGTTGCGGCTGTTCCCGGAGCCGCTCGTGGGTGTCTTCGCCCGATCGGTGTACGGCGGGCGGTTCTTCCACACCATCGTGTCGAATATGGCGGGCCCGGAAATCTCGATGACCTTCTCGAATATGCCTATCACCCAGGTGTTTCCGATCCTGCCCGCGGCGCCGGGCGTGCCCTTGGTGGCCGGGGTGCTGAGCTGGAACGGCGAGCTGGGCATCGGACTGTCGGTGGATCCGGCACTGCTCGATGCGACGGCCGTGGCGGCGCAGTTGCCGGGGGTGCTGGCCGAACTCGCCGATACCCCGATCGTCGCCGATAAACACCCCTAGGGCCGATCCGCCGAGTACTCTGCGATGAGTTGATCACGGAGCCGACTCGTCATCCGAGGGAGGCCGGACATGTTCGATCGCAGCATCGCGGCGAAAGTGTTCGCGGCATGTGTACTCACCGCCATGGTGGCTACCGGCGCGGCGTGCGGCAGTGACGATTCCGATACCTCGTCGAAGACCGCGTCCGCCACGTCCTCCGGCACCGCCGCCGATCCGGCAGCGCAGCAGGTGACCGTGAACTTCGAGCGCTTCTTCGACGGCGCAACCCCGGCGGATCAGAAGATCGACCTGCTGGAAGACGGTCCCGCCTTCGCCGAGACCATCAATGCCCAGGCCGACTCGCCGATGGCGAAATCGGCGACGGCGAAGGTCACCGATATCTCGGATCTCGGCCGCGAGCACGCGAACGTGACCTTCGACGTGCTGTTCAACGGCCAGCCCGCGTTGTCCGGTCAGCAGGGGGCAGCGGTCCTGATCGACGGCACCTGGAAGGTGGCCTCGGAGACGTTCTGCGCGCTGCTCACCTTGCAGGGGGCCGCGCCCCCGGTCTGCGGTACCGCGTCGGCGACCCCCGCGCCCGGCACCCCCAGGCCTGCCCAGGGTGAGCCGAGCGCGAGTCCTGCGCCGGGACAACCGAGCGCGAGTCCTGCTCCCGGAGAGCCGGGTGCGAGTCCTGCGCCCGACACCCCGGAGGTGAATCCGGCACCGCAGACACCCGAAGTCGTCCCGGCGCCGTAGCGCCGAGCCACCATGCCCGGGAACGGGGAACGGCCGGGTTCCACGCGGCGCTATGTGGCCCTGGCCGTGGTGACAGCGGTCCTGTTCGTCACCTTCCTCGACACCACGATCGTCAGCGTCGCCCTCGGAGATATCCAGTCCGATGTCCACGCCGGCGTGGTGTCGTTGCAATGGGTGGTCAACGCCTACACCCTGGTCTTCGCGAGCCTCATGCTCACCGCCGGAACCCTCGGTGACCGGTGGGGGCGTAAGCGGGTGATGGTCGGCGGGCTGGTGGTGTTCTGCCTCGGATCGGTGCTGGCCGCTGTCGCCGGCGGGGTGTCGATGCTGATCGCGGGGCGGGCGGTGATGGGGGTGGGTGCCGCCGCCTCGGAACCGGGCACCCTGTCGGTGATCAGGCATATCTTCCCCGACCGCGGTGCACGGGCGAAGGCGCTGGGCGCGTGGGCGGCGGTGTCCGGGTTGGCGCTCGCATTGGGGCCGGTGATCGGCGGCGTGCTGGTGGGTGCCTTCGGCTGGCGGTCGATCTTCTGGTTCAACCTGATCGTGGGTGTCGTGGTGCTGGTGGCCGCGCTGGTGTTCGTTCCCGACAGTGCCGACCCCCAGCCGGGGCCGGTCGACTGGGCGGGGTTCGTGCTGGGGGCCACTTTCCTCGGGTGCGTGATCTATGCGGCCATCTCGGGGGAGCAGGTGGGGTATTCGGCGGCCTCGGTGATCACGCTGTTCGTGATCGGTGCGGTCGCATTCGTGGCTTTCCTGGTGGTCGAGATGCGTGCGGCCAACCCGATGTTCGATTTCCGTTATCTGGAGCGGCCGCTGGTGCGCAGTGCGTTGGTGGTCGCCTTCGCCGTGTACTTCGGCATCTTTTCGATCTTCTTCTTCACCGCGCTGTATCTGCAGGTGGTGGTGGGTTATTCGGGCTGGCGCACCGCGGCGGTCTTCGGTCCGATGGCCGCGACCATCATCCTCGGCTCGTTGCTGTCCGGTTTCTGGGTGGCCCTGCGGGGCTCCCGCACACCGATGATCGCGGGTTGCGTGCTCGGGGCGGCCGGAATTCTGCTGACCCGTCACTTCCTCGGTATCACGGTCGAATTCACGCCACTCGCGCTGGCCCTGATGGTGGCGGGGTTCGGCTTCGGCATCGCGGTGGTGCCGTTGACTTCGGCCGTGCTGTCCGGTGTTCCGGCCGAACATTCCGGGATGGCGGCGGCGGCCACCAACACCATGCGGCAGGTCGGCGCGGTGGTCGGGGTGGCGGCGCTGGGGTCGCTGGTCAATTCCTACCTCAACTCCGATCTGCGGGATCGCCTGCAGCAGATCGGGGTTCCCGCCAACTTCCAGGCGATCGTGATCGACGCGATCGAAACCGGCAGCGTGCCTACCGGTGGGGATGCTGCTGCCTCGGCCGCTTACGGGCCCATCGTCGATCGGGTCATCCACGCCACCTACGAGGCCTTCCAGCGTGGGCTCGGGGTCGCCCTGCTGGTGTCGGCGATTCTGATTCTGGTCGCCGCCGTGGTGACGGTGCTGTGGTTGCCGCGGGGCGGGGATCGCGCGGGGTATGTGCACGAGGAGCGAACCGCCTGATCCGGCCGACCTGCCGAACCGGTCCGGGCCGGCAGTGCGGTCGAACCGGCTCAGGTCGGCAGTGCCGTTTCCGCCCCGGCGTCATCCGCTGCAGCGGCCCCGGCATCGCCGGTGGCGACCGCGTCGGACAACCACTGGGTGAGGCCCGGGTGCATCGCCAGCGCGGGGAGGGCGCCGACAAGGGTGTCGATCAGCGCCTCGCGGCCGATCGCCTCCTCGCGCAACCAGATCAGCGTCGTCTCCTCCACGAAGGCGATCCAGCCGCGAAAGACCAGGCGCAGCCGGGGCAATTCCGGATCGTCGCCGGCCAGCGGGGTTTCGGTGAGGATCCGGTCGACGATGGCGTCGCGGGTCGCGTCGGCGAGGCCGAGTAGTTCCGGGCTGCCGCTCGCGGGGCCGCGCAGCAGGCCCTGATAGGAGATGCGGTTCTCGCTGACGTAGTCGACATAGCGCTCGACCGAATCACGCAGCATCTCGAGCAGCCCGAGGCTGCGATCGGGGAGGGTGCGGGCCAGTAGTTCCTCGTTCGCGCGGCGCACGATCGCCCGCTGGAAGTCCTGCTTGGAAGCGAAGTAGTGGAACAGCAGTCCCCGTGAGATACCGGCTTGCCGGGCGATGTCGCCGATGGAGACGTCCTCGAGAGTGCGATCGCGCAGCATCGTCACACCGAGGGATATCAGCTGTTCACGGCGTTCTGCCGGACTCAGCCGCACCCTTTTGGTGCCGGAACCGTTCGCACTCACGTAGCCCATACTACTGAACGTCAGTCAATACTGTTGACTCACGCTCAATAGGACCGTAGGCTCTATTACATGAGTCGTAGGGTTACAGACACTAGCCGCGGTGGTGGAAACCGTGGCGACAGCGCTCGCGGCGACGAGGCCGCTCGCCATGTCCACACGTTGATCGTCGGCAGTGGCTTCTCCGGGCTCGGGCTCGCGATCCGGCTGAGTCAGCAGGGTCGCGACGACTATCTGGTGCTGGAGCGGGGCGGCGATGTCGGTGGCACCTGGCGCGACAACACCTATCCGGGTGCGGCCTGTGATGTGCCCTCTCAGCTCTACTCGTACTCGTTCGCCCTGAATCCCGGCTGGTCGCGGTCGTTCTCCAAGCAGCCCGAGATCCAGTCCTACATCCAGGGGGTGGCAGATCGCTACGGTGTGCGCGACAAGCATGTCTTCGACTGTGAGATGACCTCCGCGCGGTGGGACGACGCGCAGGCGCGCTGGCAGGTGCAGACCAGCCGCGGCGCGTTCACCGCCGACATTCTGGTTTCCGCCGTCGGTGCGTTGTGTGAGCCGAATCTGCCGGATATCAAGGGCATCAACGATTTTCAGGGGCAGCTGTTCCACTCCGCCCGTTGGGATCACGAGTCGGACCTGGCCGGTAAGCGGGTGGCGGTGATCGGTACCGGTGCCTCGGCAATTCAGATCGTGCCCTCGATCGCGCCGAAGGTCGCCCACCTCGATGTCTACCAGCGCACCGCGCCCTGGTTGCTGCCCCGATTCGACCGCGAATACACGCTGCCCGAGCGGCTGGCGTTCAAATACGTTCCGGGCGTACAGAAGCTGTCGCGTGCGGCCATCTACGCCGCGCGCGAGACCCAGGTCGTCGGCCTGGCGAAGTTCCCGCCGGCGATGCTCGCATTCGAGGGACTGGCCCGGCTCAAGCTCCGCAGCGAGGTGCCGGACGCGGAACTACGCGCGAAGGTCACCCCGAATTTCCGTATCGGCTGCAAGCGGATGTTGATCTCCAACGAGTACTACCCTGCCCTCGGTCGCGACAATGTCGATGTGGTCACCGACGGAATTCGTGAAATCCGCCCGAATTCCATCGTCACCGCCGACGGCACCGAACGCGAGATCGATGCGCTGGTCGTGGCGACCGGATTCCACGTCACCGATTCGCCGGTGTACGACACCGTCACCGGCCGGGACGGGCGCACCCTCACCGAACTCTTCGACGAGGTCGGGCAGCAGGGGTACAAGGGTGCGGCGATCCGCAACTTCCCGAATATGTTCTTCCTGCTCGGCCCCAATGTAGGCCTGGGCCATACTTCGATGGTGTACATGATCGAATCGCAGATCAATTACATCGCCGACGCGATCGACACCGTCGGGCGGCGTGGACTACGTACCGTCGAGGTACGAAAAGATGTGCAGGAGAAATACAACCGCGAGCTCCAGGACAAGATGGCGAATTCGGTGTGGCTCAACGGCGGCTGCGCCAGCTGGTATCTGGACAAGCACGGAAACAACACCACGCTGTGGCCCGATTTCACCTTCCGCTTCCGGAAGTTGCTGGAGAAATTCGACGTGGCGGCGTATGAGACGACTCGAACGACAGACGGGGCCGCACGGCCCGAATCGAAAGCGGTGGCAGCACAGTGAGCAATGACGCGTACTTCACGGGCAAGGTCTGTGTGATCACGGGCGCCGGGTCGGGTATCGGCCGGGCGCTGGCCGAGAATCTGGCCCGCCGCGGTGCCAAACTCGCACTCTCCGATATTGATACCGACGGCCTGGCCGAAACCGTCCGCCGGGTCGAGGCGCTGGGCGCGCAGGTCAAATCGGATCGGCTGAATGTGGCCGAACGGGAGACGGTGCTGCTCTATGCCGATGCGGTGCACAAGCATTTCGGTGTCGTCCACCAGATCTACAACAATGCCGGAATCGCCTTCCACGGTGAGGTGAACGAGTCCCGGTTCAAGGACTTCGAGCGCATCATGGATGTCGATTTCTGGGGAGTCGTCAACGGCACCAAGGCATTCCTTCCGTTCCTCATCGAATCCGGCGACGGCCACGTGATCAACGTGTCGAGTCTGTTCGGTCTGATCGCGGTGCCGGGGCAGAGCGCGTACAACGCGGCGAAGTTCGCGGTACGCGGCTTCACCGAATCGCTGCGCCAGGAAATGCTCGGCCGCAAGCAGCCGGTCAAGGTCACCTGTGTCCATCCGGGTGGTATCAAGACCGCCGTAGCCCGCAACGCCACCTACGCCGAGGGGCTCGACGCGAACAAGTTGTCGTCGTTCTTCGACAAGCAGCTCGCCCTGCACACGCCGGAGATGGCGGCGCAGACCATCACCGAAGGGGTGGGCAAGGGGCACGCCCGGGTGCTGATCGGCTGGGAGGCGAAGGCGCTGGATCTGTTCGTCCGCACCACCGGTTCCTATTATCAGCGCATCGCGAACATCGTCAACAGTCGCTTCCTGCCGTGAGTCGCGCGTGAATCTGTCTGTGATGCCTGATTTTCCAGCCTCGTGGCTGCCCTCGCTACCGCTGCCGCTGGCTCGGGCCGTACTGCACCCGATGTTCCGGTATTCGATGAACAGCCGGCTCCCCTGGGCGCTCCAGCGGAAGTTGCTCGATTCCGGTGCGGTGCTGCAGGCGGTGCCGGCCGGGACCCGAGTGCACCGGATGCGGTTGGCCGGGCGGCCCGCCGAGCGGGTGAGCGCGGGGACGGCAGCGGGCCCCGGAGCAGTGTTGTACCTGCACGGTGGCGGATACACCATCGGATCCCCGGCGACCCATCGGTCGCTCGCGGGATGGCTGGCGCGCGAGACCGGCTGCCCGATCTATGTGCCCGATTACCGGCTGGCGCCCGAACATCCTTATCCGGCTGCTCTCGACGATGCCGAGGCGGCATTCCTGGAACTGGTTTCCACCGGACTGTTGCCGCGGGAGATCGCGGTGGCGGGAGATTCGGCCGGGGGTGGGCTCGCGCTCGCGCTGGCGTTGCGGTTGCGTGATCGCCACGGCATCGTGCCCGCGGCACTCGGCCTGATCGCGCCGTGGGCCGATCCGAACGAACTCGCGGAACGCGACCGCGATCTGGTGATCAATGCGGCGTGGTCGCGGTCGTGCGCGGCCGCCTACCTCGGTGGCGCTGATCCGCTGGACGTCGGCTACGCGCCGCTGCTCGGCGATCTGCGCGGGCTGCCCACCACCTATATTCAAGCGGACTCCGGTGAACTGCTGCACGCCCAGTGCGTGCGTCTGGCCGCCGCGCTGCGCACCGCCGAGGTGCCGGTCCACTTCTCGGTGACCGATGGCCTGTGGCATGTTGCGCAGGCGCAGGCGTCGCTGGTGCGCCCGGCCGGGGCCGCCGCACGCGAACTCGGACGGTTCCTCGGCGAATCGCTGCAACCAGCGCAAACCGGGTCCATAGGATAGAAGCCGGGCGGGCGTGTTTCGACGCTCCGTACCCGGGTCGGGGCGCCGACCGGACGGGTGGACGGAACGCGCCGCTGCGGCTGGCGTAAATTACTGGCGAGTAGACCACGTGGAAGGGCACCGATGCGAGAGTTCGAAGTCCCGGCTACCTACACCATCCCCGAAGACGCCAATATGTCTGACGGCGCCTTCCGGCATGCCGAGCGCACGCCCGGCCTGGTGGTGTTCAACAAGCCGGACGGCAAGGGCGGCTGGACAGACGTCACCGCGGCAGAGTTCGCGACCGACGTCACCGCGGTGGCCAAGGGGCTGATCGCGTCCGGCATCGAACTCGGGGACCGGGTCGCGATCCTGGCCGCCACCCGCTACGAGTGGGTCGTGCTCGACTTCGCCATCTGGGCTGCCGGCGGTTGCACGGTCGCGATCTTCGACAGTTCCTCCGCCGAGCAGGCACGCTGGATTCTCTCCGACTCCGGCACCAAGCTGATCATCGTCGAGAACGCCAAGCACCGCGCCACCATCGCCGAGATCGAGGACGGCCTGCCGGAGCTGGGCGAGCCACTGGTGATCGACGACGGCGCCATCGCCACCCTCGTCGAGCGCGGCGCCGGCCTGGAGGATGCCGCGGTGCACGAGCGCCGCAAGCAGGTCAAGGCCGCCTCCCCGGCATCGTTGATCTACACCTCCGGCACTACCGGCCGGCCCAAGGGCGTCATGCTCTCGCATGCCAATCTCTACGCCGAGTCGGCTGCCGACCGCGCCGCCATGCCGCAGTTCCTGAAGGCCGGGCATCGCTCGCTGCTGTTCCTGCCACTGGCGCACGTCTTCGCCCGCGCCGTCGCGCTGGCCGCGTTCGACGCCGGGGTCACCGTGGCTCACACCGCGGACTGGTCGACGCTGGTCGATCAGTTCGGCGAGTACAAGCCCGACTTCATCCTCTCGGTGCCGCGGGTATTCGAGAAGGTGTTCAACGGTGCCAAGCAGAAGGCGCACGACGGCGGCAAGGGCAAGATCTTCGATCTCGCCGCGGACACCGCGGTGGAGTACAGCCGGGCGCTGGACTCGGGCGGCCCGAATCTGGTGCTGAAGCTCAAGCACACCGTCTTCGACAAGCTGGTGTACAGCAAGCTGCGCGAGGCGATGGGCGGGCGCTGTAAGTCCGCGGTCTCCGGCGGTGGTCCGCTGGGGGAGCGGCTCGGCCACTTCTTCCGCGGTATCGGCGTCACCATCTACGAGGGCTACGGCCTGACCGAGTCCACCGCCGCGGTGTCGGTGAACACTCCCGAGCACCTGAAGGTCGGCTCGGTGGGCCGTCCGCTCGGCGGCCATGCCGCCAAGGTGGCCGACGACGGCGAATTGCTGCTGCGCGGCCCGGTGCTGTTCAGCGGCTACTGGAACAATCCGGCCGCCACCGAGGAAGCCTTCGCCGACGGCTGGTTCAAGACCGGTGATCTGGGCTCCATCGACGAGCAGGGCTTCATCACCATCACCGGCCGCAAGAAGGAAATCATCGTCACCGCCGGTGGTAAGAACGTCTCACCCGGGATGCTCGAGGATTCACTGCGCGCACACCCGCTGATCAGCCAGGTCATGGTGGTCGGCGACAGCCGCCCGTTCGTCGGCGCACTGGTGACGCTGGATCCGGAGGCGGTTCCGGGCTGGAAGTCGCGCAACAACGTGCCCGAGGACACCCCGATCGAGAAGCTCATCGAGCTGCCCGAACTGGTCGCCGATATCGACAAGGCGGTCAAGGAGACCAACAAGCTGGTCTCGCATGCGGAGGCGATCAAGAAGATCCGCATCCTGTCGGTCGACTGGACCGAGGAGACCGGGGAGCTGACCCCCAAGATGTCGCTCAAGCGCAACGTGGTCATGAAGAACTACGCCGACGAGGTCGAAGCGATCTACGGCTGAGCCACGCACACGGTCTGCGGGCCCGTCTTCCCCAGTGGAGGACGGGCCCGCAGTGTCCGTGGTGGACGGATGCGGGTGTAGGCGAGGCGGCGCCGGGCATTACCGATCCGGGCCCGATGATTTTCCGTCGCGGTTCCCGTCCCATATGTGGGTGCCGTGGCCGCCGGCCGCGGGCCTCATCGATTCCGCAGGAGGCAACCGTGAAATCAGCAACCGCGTATCTGACCTTCGACGGCAACGCCGAGGAGGCATTCACCTTCTATCGGTCCGCGCTCGGCGGCGAACTGCAGCTGGTCCGCTACGGCGATATGGGCGGCGGCAGCGGTGACCTGCCCGCCGACGTCGCACAGCGCGTCGCCAATGCCGCCCTGACCTGGCGAGAAGACCAGATGATCATGGGCTCGGATTGCCCACCCGACCAGACGGTCGACCACACCAACCCCGCCTACAGCGTGTGCCTGGATGTCGACGACCGCGCCGAAGCCGACCGCATGTTCACAGCCCTGTCCGACGGCGGCCAGGTGACGATGCCATTGGACAAGACCGAATGGGCCGCCGCATTCGGCATGGTCACCGACAAATTCTCCATCCCGTGGATGATCAACCTGTACGGCGGCGAATAAACACGGCTGGTCGAGGAGTCAGCCGACGGGGCCTTCGGTCAGGGGGGTCGGCGCTGACTGGGTCTGGCCGGTGGGGGTGGTCCAGGTGAGGGTGATGGTGTCGCCTGGATGGTGTTGGTCCATGGCGTGGGTGAGGGTGGTGGCGGAGTCGATGGCGGTGTCGTCGAGCTTGGTGATCACGTCGCCGGGGGTGAGGCCGGCCGCTTCGGCGGGGCCGCCGGTGACCACACCGCGGATCAGGGCCCCGGTGCCGTCGGCGTCGCTCATGGTGATGCCGAGGAATGCGGCATCGCCGATGTGGACGCGGTCGGAGCCGGTTCCGGACTGGATCTGCTCGGCCACCGAGATCGCCTTGTTGATCGGGATGGCGAAGCCCTGTCCGCCGCCGGTACCGAGCCGGAAGCCTTGGGAGGCCGCGGTGTTCACGCCGATCACCTCACCCGAGCTGTTGATCAGTGGACCGCCGGAATCGCCGGGCTGGATATTGGCTGCCACCTGGATCAGGCCGGTCAGCTGTTCGGAGGCGCCGGCCGACTCGTCGCTGGCGGTGATGGACCGGTCGAGGGCGGTCACCTTTCCGGCTGCGCCGGTGGGTGTTCCGGTGCCACCCGCATTGCCGACGCCGACGATATCGTCGCCGACCTTCACGGTGTCCGAATCGCCGAGCGGTGCGGTCTCCAGGTCGGAGGCGCCCTGCAGTTTCACGACGGCGAGATCGTCCTGCCGGTCGAAGCCGGCGACCGCGCCGCTGTAGGTGCGCCCGTTGCCGAGATCGGTGACCGAGATGTCGGTGGCACCTTCGACCACGTGATTGTTGGTGAGGACCGTGCCGTCGGAGCCGATCACGATGCCGGTTCCGGCGCCCGAGCTGCCCTGCATACCCATCTCGGTATTCACCACGACGAGGCCGGGAACGACCGCATTGGCCGCCTGCTCCAGGGCTGTCGAGGAGGCCTGGGCGTCGATCGGCTGGGTAGCCGGCGCGTGCCCTTGGCCCAGTGGGGAGAGCGAACTCGGGCCGTGCCCGTCGATGCGCGATCCGACCAGCCCGATGGTCAGCGCGATCACCGCGACCACCGCAGCCACCAAGCCGAAGGTCAGGCGGTGGGCAGGGGAGGTGCCGCGGCCGGAACCGCCGGGGCGCGCACCGTATGTGCCCGGGTGTGAACCGCCGAACTGTGACTCGTGTCCGCCCGGGTGTGGGCCGTACCCACCGGGCTGTGGTCCGTATGCGCCGTAGGTGCCCGAGTACGGGCCGTAGCCGCCAGGGCCTGAGCCGTAGCCGCCCGGACCCGAGCCGTACGCGCCCGGGCCCGGGCTGTACCCATCCGCACCCGAGCCATATGCACCGGGCTGCGGGCTGTACCCGCCGGTCCCCGGCCCCTGCGCGTCCTGCTGCCGCCCGTATGCCTCGGCGGCGGATCCGTCACCGTACGGCCGTGGCTCGTCCGTGCCGGCCTGGGAGTCCTGCGCTCCGGATTGTGGACCGTATGCCCCCGACCGAGGTTCGTACGGTTCGCGCTCCTGTGCATCGTCCTGGTTCGGATTCACGAGCATCACGTCCTGTTCGTTCACATCCTGTGTGTCGACGGACCCGGCTGCGGTGATTCGGATCCTGTATCAATTAAGCGCGCGATTCCTGAGAACCGCCTGGGTGCCGGCCGTGGAACTGCCCACGTGCGCCGGATCACGGCGCCGGGAAATGGCGAAAGGCCCGCCCGAACAGGCAGTTCGGGCGGGCCTATGCGGCAGATAACGATCGGATCAGCCGGCGACGTCGGCTTTCGCCTTCTCCGCATCCGGCTCGGCGCCCGGCTGCTTCGCATGGGAGATGAACAGCGCCGAGGCAACCACGCCGATCAGCAGGATCGCACCGGGCAGAATCATCGACTGGCCCAGCGCGGTACTGAACTTGTCGATGATCTGTTCCGGAATGGGGCCCATCCCGGCGCCACCGCCCTCACCGAACTGGCCACCGGCCAAACCCTGGGCCGACATCCGGGACGACACCAGGGCCGCGATCGTCGCACTACCCAGGACCGAGCCGACCTGGCGCATGGTGTTGTACACGCCCGCGCCCGCACCGGCCTGATGCACAGGCAGATTGTGTGTCGCGGTCGTGGCCAGCGGCGCCCAGATGCAGGAGTTGGACAGGCCGGCGACTCCGGCGATGATCAGGATCACCACGATCGGGCTGTCCGGTTTCATCAGCGCGCCGAAGCCGAACACGGTGATCGCGAAGCCCGCGAAGCCCAGTGTCGGCAGCACCCGCGGCGGCATCCGATCGGAGATCTTGCCGATGATCGGTGCGGTGAAGCCGGTGACGATTGCCATCGGGGCCAGCACCAACGCGGCACGAGTCGGCGAGTATTCGCGCACCGCCTCCAGGTAGAAGTACATCGGCACCATCAGGGCGGTGACTGCCGCGCCCATGGCGGCGATCGCGACACTCGACATGGAGAAGTTGCGGTCGCGGAACAGGCTCATCGGCACCAGCGGTTCTTCGGTGTTGCGTGCCTGGTTGACCACGAACAGGCCGAGCACCACGATGCCGGCGATGATCATCGCCCAGATCCAGCCGTCCCAATCACGCGTGTTGCCTTCCTGAATGCCGAACACCAGCAGGAACATGCCGGCGCCGCTGAGGATCACGCCCACGATGTCGAACTTGTGCTGATGGGTTTCCAGATTCGGCACCAGCCATACGGCGAGTACGAAGGCCACGATGCCGACGGGCACGTTGATGTAGAAGATCCAGTTCCAGCCCTGCCAGTCGACCAGTACACCGCCGAGAATCGGGCCGACCAGTGTGGCCAGACCGGCCACACCGCCCCACAGGCCCATGGCCGCGCCACGCTTGTCCGGCGGGAAGGTGCGGGTGATGACGGCCATGGTCTGCGGCGTCATCAGTGCCGCGCCCAGGCCCTGGACGGCGCGGGCGGCGATCAGCATCTCGACCGTGCCCGACATCGCGCACCACAGCGAGGCGGCGGTGAACACGGCCAGACCGGCGAGATAGACGTTCTTGGGGCCGAACCGGTCACCGAGGCGGCCGGTGACCAGCAATGGCACCGCATAGGTGAGCAGATAGGCGCTGGTGACCCAGATGACCTTGTTCATATCGGTGTGCAAGTCCTGCAGGATCGCCGGATTGGCCACCGCGACGATGGTCATATCCAGCAGGATCATGAAGAACCCGACCACCAGCGCGGTGAGCGCCAGCCACGGATTTCTTTGGGTTGTCATAAATCGTTCCTGTTCCGGGCCTCGGCCGACGGGTGCGACCGAGGGGTGATGTCTGTGAAACGCTGCGAGCGGCCCGAGTTCACGTGCTCGGCCGATGGTCGGCGGTCCGCACACCGCCGTTGCGTATGTCGGCGAGGACCTCGTCGGGGAGTGCCGCGCCCCAGTCGTGACCGAGATCACCGTCCCTCGTGGGGCAACGGGATCCCTCCTCGTCGAATTCCCCCCACGGCAGCGAACCGTCGCGGAGTTCGTCGACGAGACCGCGCAGCCAGTCGGCTTCACCGGTCGTCTGGGCGTGCAGGAATTCGACGACCATCCAGTAGCGGCGCGGCACACCGTGCGAACTGGTCCATTGACGGATGGCGTCGAACTCGGCGATGTCTTCGTCCAGCAGGGCGATGCGTTCGGTGAGCAGTGCGACCACCTCGTCGGCGGGCAGATTGTGCGCTTCTGCCAGGGCGACGGGGAAGATCGGATACTCGCGGATCGGCCGGCGGATGATCTCGGAGATGCGGTGCCGCAACGCTGCGGTACCCGCCTCGGTGATGCGGTAGGTGGTGCGCTCGGGCCGGTTACCCGCGCGCTCGGTGCTCTCGGGACGGACCAGGTCTTGTTCGGCCAGTCGCGTCACCGTGTGATAGAGCGAGCCGGGACGGATCTTGATCAGCGCGTCTTCCCGGCGTTTGAGCGTCAGTTGATACATCTCGTACGGATGCATCGGCGCTTCCTCCAGCAGCGCCAGTACCGCGATCGCCATCGGCGTCAACGTGGCACCCGGCTGCTTTCCCATCGACTTCGGCTCCCTTCATCGAATGCCGGGGACGCTACTCGCGCGCGCCGACATAGTCCTCATCAAATATTCCACGCCGAATATACGGCGTGGAAGTAGATGGCGGCAAGTGTGTACCACCACTTCGACGAGCGAAGGAGCCCGAATGTGACGAACGCCGGGCCGGGACTCACTCTCGTGGAGTGGGTCCCGGCCCGGCGTGAGGTCAGGCGGTGCGGATCGGACGACCCGCACAACTCTGGCGACTAGGCGGTCGGTGCGAACGCCTCGTCGACGATCTCCTGCTGTTCCACCGCATGCACCTTCGACGAACCCGAGGACGGGGCCGACATGACGCGGCGGGAGATGCGGCGCAGCTTGCCGAACCGATCCGGCAGGATATCCGGCAGGTTCAGGCCGAAGAACGGCCAGGCACCCTGGTTGGCCGGCTCCTCCTGCACCCAGGCCACATCGGTGGCGTTGGGGTAGGTGGCCAGCTTCTCGTTGAGCCGGTAGGTCGGGATCGGGTACAGCTGCTCCACCCGGACGATCGCGATATCGTCGCGGTTCTTCTTGGCCTTCTCCGCGGCCAGCTCGTAGTAGAGCTTGCCGCTGGTCAGCAGCACCCGCTTGACCTTGCTGCGATCGCCGTCGCCGCTCTCGTAGGTCGGCTCCTCGAGCACCGAGCGGAACTTCGCGTCGGTGAAGTCCTCGATATTGGAGACCACGGCCTTGTTGCGCAGCATCGACTTCGGGGTGAAGACGATCAGCGGCCGGCGAATGCCGTCGAGCACGTGGCGGCGCAGCAGGTGGAAGTAGTTCGACGGAGTCGACGGAACCGCCACCGTCATCGAGCCCTCGGCGCACAACTGCAGGAACCGCTCGATGCGGCCCGAGGTGTGGTCGGGGCCCTGGCCTTCGTGGCCGTGCGGCAGCAGCAGTACGACCTCCGACAGCTGACCCCACTTGGCCTCGCCGGAGGAGATGAACTCGTCGATGATCGACTGCGCACCGTTGACGAAGTCGCCGAACTGCGCCTCCCAGAGCACCAGCGCATCCGGGTTACCCAGCGAATAGCCGTACTCGAATCCGACCGCGGCGAACTCGCTCAGCGCCGAGTCGTGGACCGCGAACCACCCCGGGTTCTCGCTGCCGATGTTGTGCAGCGGGGTGTACTCCGCACCGGACTTGCGATCGATGATCACCGAATGCCGCTGCGTGAAGGTGCCGCGACGCGAGTCCTGACCGGTCAGGCGGACCGCCCGGCCCTGATCTATGAGCGTGCCGAACGCCAGCAGTTCCGCGAAGGCCCAGTCGATCTTGCCCTCGTAGGCCATCTCCCGGCGCCGCTCCAGCACCGGCTTCACGCGCGGGTGCACGCTGAAACCGTCCGGCGTGCCGAGGAAGGCGTCGCCGATGCGCTGCAGTACCGACTTGTCGACGGCGGTGACCACCGTGCCGACGGTCTGCTCCAGCTCGACCGATTCGCTCGGCTCCGGCGGATACTTCTCCAACTCCCGGACCTCGTTGAACACCCGCTCCAGCTGGCCCTGGTAATCGCGCAGGGCGTCCTCGGCCTCCTTCATGGAGATGTCACCGCGGCCGATCAGGGCTTCGGTGTAGGACTTGCGGACGCTGCGCTTGGTGTCGATGACGTCGTACATGTACGGCTGGGTCATCGAGGGGTCGTCACCCTCGTTGTGGCCGCGGCGGCGGTAGCAGATCAGGTCGATGACCACGTCCTTGTGGAACCGCTCGCGATAGTCGGTCGCCAGTCGCGAAACCCAGGTGCAGGCCTCGGGATCGTCGCCGTTGACGTGGAAGATCGGCGCACCGATGAACTTCGCGATATCCGTCGAGTACTCGGTGGAGCGGCTGTTCTCGGGGGCGGTGGTGAACCCGATCTGGTTGTTGACCACGATGTGCACCGTGCCGCCGACCCGATAACCGCGCAGGTCGGACATGTTCAGCGTCTCGGCGACCACACCCTGGCCGGCGAAGGCCGCGTCACCGTGCAGCATCAGCGGCACGACCGAGAAGGTGCGCGCCTCCTCGCCCTTGGTGACCAGATCTTCCTTGGTGAGCAGATCCTGCTTCGCGCGGACCAGGCCCTCCAGCACCGGGTCGACGGCCTCGAGGTGGGACGGGTTGGCCGTCAGCGAGACCTCGATGTCGTTGTCGCCGAACATCTGGATGTAGGTGCCCTGCGCGCCGAGGTGGTACTTCACATCGCCCGAGCCGTGGGTGGCGGCCGGGTTCATATTGCCCTCGAACTCGGTGAAGATCTGCGAGTACGGCTTGCCGACGATATTGGCCAGCACATTCAACCGGCCGCGGTGCGGCATACCGATGACGACCTCGTCGAGTGCGTGCTCGGCGCACTGGTCGATCACCGCGTCCATCATCGGGATGACGGTTTCGGCGCCCTCGAGCGAGAACCGCTTCTGGCCGACGTACTTGGTCTGCAGGAAGGTCTCGAACGCCTCCGCGGCGTTCAGCCTGCTCAGAATGTACTTCTGCTGGGCTACGGTCGGCTTCGCGTGCTGCTGCTCGACCCGGTCCCGGATCCACTGCAGCTGCTCGGTGTCGAGGATGTGCGTGTACTCCACACCGACGTGACGGCAGTACGCATCACGCAGCACCGACAGCACATCGCGCAGCTTCATGCGCTCCTGGCCGTGGAAGCCGGCGACGTTGAACTCGCGGTCCAGATCCCACAGCGTCAGCCCGTGCGAAGTGACATCGAGGTCGGGGTGGCTGCGGAACTTGTCCTTGACCAGGCGCAGCGGATCGGTGTCGGCCATCAGGTGGCCGCGGGCACGGTAGGCGCCGATCAGTTCCTGCACGCGCACGCTCTTGTCGACGCCGCGTTCCTTGATGTCCTTGCGCCAGCGCACCGGCTCGTAGGGGACACCCATGCCGTGGAAGATCTCGTCGTAGAACTCGTCGGAGATCAGCAGGTTGTGGATGGTGCGCAGGAAGTCGCCCGATTCCGCGCCCTGGATGATGCGGTGATCGTAGGTGGAGGTCAGCGTCATCAGCTTGCCGACACCGATCTCGGCGAGCTGCTGATCGCTCATGCCCTGGAATTCGGCCGGGTACTCCATGGCGCCCGCACCGATGATCGCACCCTGGCCCGGCATCAGGCGCGGCACCGAGTGGTTGGTACCGATCGTGCCGGGGTTGGTCAGCGAGATGGTGACGCCGGAGAAGTCGTCGGCACCGAGTTTGCCGTCGCGGGCGCGGCGCACGATGTCCTCGTAGGCGCTGTGGAACTGCGCGAAGGACATGGTCTCGGTGTTCTTGATCGCCGCGACCACCAGGGTGCGGCTGCCGTCCTTGCCCTTGAGGTCGATGGCCAGGCCGAGGTTGGTGTGCGCGGGGGTGACCGAGTTCGGCTTGCCGTCGATCTCGGCGAAGTGGCGGTTCATGTTCGGGAACGACCCGATCGCCTGGACGATCGCGTAACCCAGCAGATGGGTGAACGAGATCTTGCCGCCCCGGGTGCGGGCGAGGTGGTTGTTGATGACCAGACGGTTGTCGATCATCAGTTTCGCCGGGATGGCCCGCACGCTGGTGGCGGTCGGGATGGTCAGCGACGACGACATGTTCCGGACGATGGCGGCAGCGGGCCCGCGCAGCACCTTCTTCTCGTCGGCGGACGGCTCGGCGGGCGCGCCCTTGGCGGGTGCGGCGTTGGAGGCGGGGGCGGGGGTGGTGCTGGCCTGAGGCTTGGCGGTGCGCGCCTGCGGCGGCGCGGC
>NZ_BDCA01000001.1 GCF_001613265.1 Nocardia vermiculata NBRC 100427 | reverse complement strand
CTCCCGCTCCCGCTCCGGCCCCCGCCGCCGCGGGCGGACCGCGCCCCGACGACATCCCGTTCAGCGCGGCCGATGCCACCCGGGTGCTGATCGCGCTGTGGACCAAGCTCCGCCTGGATCAGATCGGCCCGGTCGACACCATCGAGGCGCTGTGCGACGGTGTGTCCTCACGCCGCAACCAACTGCTGGTCGACCTCGGCTCGGAGCTGTCGCTCGGTGCCATCGACGGCGCCGCCGATGCCGATATGGGCGCGTTGTCGGCCACCGTCGACCGGCTGGCCCGGACCTACAAGCCGTTCGGTTCGGTGCTGTCGGATGCCATCGGCGATCACCTGCGCAAGGTGTTCGGCCCGTCCGGTAAACGGCCCGCTGCCATCACCGACCGGGTCACCAAGGTCTGGGAACTCGGCGACGGCTGGGCCAACCACGTCACCGCGGAGGTCTCGCTCGGCACCCGCGAGGGTTCGAGCGTGCGTGGCGGTGACCTCGGCGGACTGGTCGGCGGTGCGCTCGGTGACGGTGCCGCGGTGGACGCGGCGATCGACGCGGCCGTGCAGGCCGTGGCTGCGCGCCGTGGCGTGAGCGTGGCACTGCCGAGTGCCGGCGGCGGTGGCGGTGCCACCGTGGATGCGGCCGCGCTCGGCGAATTCACCGAGCAGATCACCGGCCGCGACGGTGTGCTGGCCAACGCCGCACGGGTGGTGCTGGAACAGCTGGGCCTGACCGATCAGGTGTCCGCACCGGAGACCACCGAGGAAACCCTGGTCGACCTGGTGTCGGCCGAGCTGGGTTCGGACTGGCCGCGGCTGGTCGCTCCGGCCTTCGACGCCCGCAAGGCGGTCCTGATCGACGACCGCTGGGCCACCGCCCGCGAGGATCTGGCCGCACTGTGGCTCGACGTCGACGCCGCATCGAGCGATGAGCGCATCGCGGGCTATGCGGGGACCGGCAGTGCCGTTGCCGCCCAGGCGAACTGGTGGCGGCAGCAGGCGATGAAGCAGGCGCGGTCGGTGCTGGCCGGTACCTACGAGCGCATCGCCCACGTGGCCGCCGATACCGCGGACGAAGGGTCGTGGGCCTCCGATACCGCCGTGATCACCGGCGCGAGCAAGGGGTCCATCGCGGCCTCGATCGCGGGCCGGCTGCTCGGCGGAGGTGCGACGGTCATCGTCACCACCTCGCGGCTCGACGATGCACGGCTGGCGTTCTACAAGCAGCTTTACCGCGAGCATGCTCGCGCCGGTGCGGCACTGTGGGTGGTTCCGGCCAATATGGCCTCCTACGCCGATATGGACGCGCTGATCGAGTGGGTCGGTAACGAGCAGATCGACAATGCCGGCGGTGCGAAGGTTCTGGTCAAGCCGGCCATGACCCCGACCCTGCTGTTGCCCTTCGCCGCCCCGCGGGTGGCCGGAGACCTCGCCGATGCCGGTGCACGCGCCGAAATGGAGATGCGGGTACTGCTGTGGTCGGTGGAGCGGCTGATCGGTGGTCTGTCCGGTCTCGGCGCCGACCACGATGTGGACGCGAAACTGCATGTGGTGCTTCCGGGTTCGCCCAACCGCGGCATGTTCGGCGGTGACGGCGCGTACGGCGAGGCCAAGGCCGCGCTGGATGCGGTGATCGCCAAGTGGCGGGTGGAGAAGTCGTGGGCCGAGCGGGTCACCCTGGTGCACGCCATGATCGGCTGGGTCCGTGGTACCGGGCTGATGGGTCACAACGATCCGTTGGTTTCCGCGGTCGAGCAGGCCGGTGTGCAGACCTGGTCCACCGAGGCCATGGCCGACGAATTGCTGAAGTGGTGCACCGCGCGTGCCCGCGCCGTCACCACCTCCGGTCCGCAGCAGATCGACCTGACCGGTGGTCTGGCCGGTGCGAAGCTGGATCTGGCCGCGCTCGCCGAGGGCGCGGAGCGGGAACCGGAAGCCGATGCGGCGGACGAGCGTGGCACCATCGCCGCACTCCCCGTGCCGCCGACGCTCACCTCCGCGCTGCCGACCCCCGAATGGGGCACTGTCACCGCCGATCTCGCCGATATGGTCGTCATCGTCGGTGCCGGTGAGCTCGGCCCCTACGGTTCCGCACGGACGCGGTTCGAGATGGAGGTCGCCGACGAGCTGTCCGCGGCCGGCGTCCTCGAACTGGCCTGGACCACCGGCCTGGTCACCTGGGAGAACGACCCCAAGCCCGGTTGGTACGACACCGAGAGCGGCGACTACGTCGAGGAATCCGATCTCGCCGAGCGCTACCACGACACCGTGGTGGAACGGTGCGGTATCCGCCGCTACGGCGACGACGGCGCCATGCTCGACAACACTTCGCCGCTGCTGACCTCGGTCTTCCTCGACCGTGATCTGAGCTTCGTGGTGAACAGCGAGACGGAGGCGCGGGCCTTCCACGCCGCCGATCCCGAGCACACCGTGATCAACCCCGTCGCCGATTCCAGCGACTGGCAGGTGATTCGTCAGGCGGGCACCGAGATCCGGGTGCCGCGCAAGGCGAAGCTGTCCCGCACCGTGGGCGGCCAGATCCCGCAGGGCTGGGATCCCACCCGCTGGGGCATCTCCGCCGATATGGCGAGCTCGGTGGACCGAGTGGCGCTGTGGAACATCGTCTGCACCGTGGACGCGTTCCTGTCCAGCGGCTTCAGCCCCGCAGAGCTGATGAGCTGGGTGCACCCCGCCATGGTGACCAACACCCAGGGCACCGGTATGGGTGGCATGTCGTCGATGCGCTCGCTCTACATCGACAACCTGCTGGGCGAGCCGCATGCGAACGACATCTTGCAGGAGGCCCTGCCGAATGTCGCGCTGGCCCACGTGGTGCAGTCCTATGTCGGCAGCTACGGCGGCATGATCCATCCGGTCGCCGCCTGTGCCACCGCGGCGGTCTCGGTCGAGGAGGGCGTGGACAAGATCCGGCTCGGCAAGGCCGAGGTCGTGGTCGCCGGCGGTTACGACGACCTCGGTATCGAGGGCATCGTCGGCTTCGGCAATATGTCCGCCACCGCGGATTCGGCGGCGATGAGTGCCAAGGGGATCAGCGACCGCTACTTCTCCCGGGCCAACGACCGTCGCCGTGGCGGGTTCGTCGAATCCCAGGGCGGTGGCACGGTCCTGCTGGCTCGCGGTGATGTGGCTGCCGAATTCGGACTGCCGGTGCTCGGTGTCGTGGCGTTCGCGCAGTCGTTCGCCGACGGCGTGCACACCTCCATTCCGGCTCCGGGCCTGGGTGCGCTGGGTGCGGGCCGCGGCGGTGCGGAATCGAGGCTGGCGGCGGACCTGCGCAAACTGGGTGTGACGCCGGACGAGATCGCGGTGATCTCCAAGCACGACACCTCCACGGCCGCCAACGATCCCAACGAGTCGGAGCTGCACGAGCGGCTGGCGGGCGCGCTGGGACGGTCCGAGGGCGCACCGATGTTCGTGGTGTCGCAGAAGTCGCTGACCGGTCACGCCAAGGGTGGTGCGGCCGCCTTCCAGCTGATCGGCCTGTGCCAGGTGCTCGAAGAGGGTGTGGTTCCGCCGAACCGCAGCCTGGACTGTGTCGACGAGAAGATGGCCGACTACCCGCATCTGGTGTGGCCGCGGCAGCCGCTGCGTTTCGGTGATCGGTTCGCGCTCAAGGCCGGTCTGGTGACCTCGCTCGGTTTCGGGCACGTCTCCGGCCTGGTGGCCGTGGTGCATCCGCAGGCCTTCGTCGAGGCGCTCGACCCGGCGCGTCGCGACGCATACCTGGACCAGGCGCAGCAGCGTCGACTGGCCGGCCGTCAGCGTCTGGTCGAGGCGATGTGCGGTGGTGAACCGCTCTACGAGCGGCCCGCCGACCGCCGCCTCGGCGGCGACGGCACGCCGGCCGAGAAGAGCCGTCAGCTGGAAGCCGATGTGCTGCTCTCGGATCAGGCACGGCTGGGTGAACAGGGGCTGTACCTGGCCCACGGTGGTTGCGGTACCGGGGAACTCGCCGGCGAGGCCTCGGAATAGCCGGGCGTAGTCTCCGTAGCGGCATAGAGCGCTCGCGATGCCGGGGAGCAAACCAACTCCCCGGTAACGCCGCGCCGATACCGAGGATGGTGCACCGCATCCGTAGGCTGCGGATTCATGACCATCCTCGGTATCGGCTTGGATCTGGTGACCATCTCCGAATTCGCCGAACAGCTCGAACGGGCCGGAACCACCATGCTCCGGGAGAGTTTCACCGCGGGTGAGCGGCGCTACTGCCAGAGCAAGGGCACCGATCCGGCTCGTAGTTTCGCGGCACGCTGGGCCGCCAAGGAGGCGGTGCTGAAAGCGTGGGCCTCGTCCCGGTTCGCCCGCCGCCCGCAGATCGGCGACAACCCGTACCCGCTGATCGAGGTCGTCAACGACGCCTGGGGCCGGCCCAGCATCAAACTGCACGGGCTGGCAGCGGAATTCCTGCCCCGGGTGCGGGTGCACCTGTCGCTCACCCACGACGGCGATACCGCGGCGGCGATGGTGGTGCTGGAAGATCCGGGCGAATTAGCGGATCTGATCGAAAACTCCTGACCGCGCAGCCCGCTCGGCCACCCGCCGGCATCGGTCTGCCCGTCGCTCCTGCGAAGCTCCCCGTCGCTCCGGACTTCGTCGGACGGACGGCACCTGCGCCGCGGGATCGATTCGGTACGGGCGTGCTCAGACTGTCCCGGCACGCTGCCCGGTGCGCGATTCCTTCTCTGCGATCAGCAGATACGCGACCATCAGCCGCTTGAGTTCGGCGACGGCCGCTTCATGGCTCAGACCGTCCTGCACGGAGAAATTCAGCATCGAATAGACCACGTGCACCAGCACCTGCGCCATCATCGAGCGACGCACCCGCGGGGTGCGCGGCATCAGCGGTCGCAGCATCTGCTGTACCGCTTCGGCGAATTCCTTCTCGTGAATGGCGCCGGTGGCCCGGGTGGAGGGCGTGGACTGCATTGCCAGCCACACCTCGCGCCGCGACGGATCGGTCATCCACAGATCCGCCAGATGGTCGACCAGCTTGTTCATGTGCCGCAACCAGTCCATCGACGGAATCTCGCCGTGGAAGTCGGCGAGTTCCTGGGAAACGGCCACCAGGTCTTGGCGATTCAGTTCGCAGACGATGACGTATTTGTTGGCGAAGAACTGATACAGCGTGCCGATCGGGACCTCGGCGCGAGCGGCTACCTCTTCGCAGGTGAACGATTCGAATCCGACCTCGACCAGCAGTTCTCGTGATGCCTGCAACAGTGCGTCGAATTTGCGCTTACTGCGCTCCTGGGTGGGCCGGCGACGGGGCATCAGCTCCTGTGGGTCGTCCTGCAACTCCAACGCCGGGTCCGGGCGTGGGTTCCGTGGGTTCGACCTCGGTGCCGTGCGCGCTTCCACCACAAGTACCAGGCTAGCGGTAGCGACACGCGGATGACACACGACCGCCCGTTCCGGTCGCGAGATTCGGCCGATTCATAACCCATCCGAGCCGGAAGTGGTATCGAACACATATCGAGTAGATCTACATCGGCGGGGGCCTGTCGGCTTTTTCCGTTCGGCCGGCTGGTTGTTCTCGAATATCCCGCTGCGGCGTAGAACGCTGGTCCGGTGCAGCTTCTCGGCCGTGGCTCCTGCGCACGGAAGGCTTGATCTGTGGTAGCTCGACCTGTGGTGACTCTTGTTCGGCCCGTAGTGACTCTGGGCGCTTCGATCGCCCGTGACCGTGTCGACGCGGTGGCCCTGCGCGGCGGTAGCGGTGGCTTGCGGGACCGGGTGCTGTCGCACCGCGTGGCCGAACTCGCCACGGCGTTGTCGGCCGGGCTTCCCGAGGTGATCGAGGCGCTGTTGGACGGCCTCGCCGCCGATATCGGGGCCGACTACGAGATCGCCGGTGCCGCAGTCACCTACCGGGACGCATCCGGTCGCCGCGCGGTGGTCACCGGCCTCGCCGAAGGGAACTGGTACGAGGCGTCGCTGGTATCGGCGAAGTCGGCGCACCTTTCGCTGGCCCGCGCGATGAGCTGGGCCGACGAATTCGACAATCTGCTGGTGTGCGAGGTGAATCCGGGGTATCAGGGCTACTCGCTCGTGTCCGCGCATCGCGATCGGGTGGTCGCCGCGACGTCGACCTCGCTCGGCGTCGTCGGTGAGGACACGCTGCGTCCCGGAATCGCCGCGGCGTGGGATCAGCTGGACGCCGCCGGGGTATGGCCGGACGCCATCGTCGTGATCGGTTCCGCCGCGGGCCGTTCCGGGTTGGCGGAGATGCTCTCGGCCGAATTCGACGCACCCGCCATTCCGGGGGAGGTCGGTGCGGCCGGTTCGGCGATCGGCGCGGCGCTGGTTGCGCAACCGGAGGCCGCCGTGCCCGCAACCACCGAACGCGCCCGGATATCGCGGAATTCGGTAGCCGTCGCGGCCGCGGCGAGCGTTCTGGCAGGGGGACTGACCATCGGCGGAATTCACGAATTCACCGACCATCCGCGTTCGGACGCCACCACCCGGCTCGCCGATGCGCGCGCTACCGGACCCACCAGCGGTCCGCGACATGCCAAACCGGAACCGGGTCTGCCCGCTCCGGATTCGATTCCGGAGTTGCCGACCGGCGGCCCCGTCGAGTTTCGCGCACCACGGCACGCTGCCCCCGACGACGAGCCCGGGTATCGCTCGGACACTCGGGCGGCCCGGTTCGATCTGCTCGGATCGAATCCGGGTGCCGAGCCGAAGCGTCTGGTTAAAGAGGCCCCGGGGCCCGATGCCCCGGACATTCAGCAGAAATCGGTGATTCCCGCGCCGACCGAACCGATCGGAGCGCCGGACGGTTCACTGCTGTTTCCCGGAGAGTCGGCTCCACCACCGATCGGCACACCCGAATTCGACGCCTGGTGGGAAAACCACTGGCGGCTCACGGTGCGCTGGATGGTATCGGCCATGACACCCCGCGATTGAGCTCTGTAACCGCGACGGCGGGCCCGGGACGTGTCGTCCCGGGCCCGCCGTCTGCTTCGGGGCTACACCGAAATATCGCGGCGCAACTTCGCCACGTGTCCGGTCGCTCGCACGTTGTACTGCGCGACCTGGACGACACCGTTCTCGTCGACCAGGAAGGTGCTGCGAATGACACCGGTTATCCGTTTTCCGTACATCATCTTCTCGCCGTAGGCGCCCCACGCCTGCAAAACCTCACGGTCGGGATCCGACAACAGCGGGAAGTTCAACTCCTGGTTATCGCGGAATTTCGCGAGTTTCGCCGGTTTGTCGGGGGAGATGCCGATCACATCCAGGCCGGCTTCGTTCAATTCCGCGAGATTGTCGCGGAAATCACACGCCTGTTTTGTGCAGCCGGGAGTGCTCGCGGCGGGGTAGAAATAGACGATCACCTTCCGGCCGCGATAGTCCGATAGCGAAACCGTCTTACCATCCGCATCCGGAAGGCTGAAATCCGGCGCGGAGTCACCGGGGGTGAGCCGATGAGCGTCCGCCGCGGGTCCCTGATTGTCGGTCATGTCCAGCACCGTAGCCCACGGATGCGACATCGGACGCGACATCGGTGGCGCCGGATACACTCGACGCCCAGCGACATACACGAACAACAACAGGAGACAACGTGGCGAGGGATACCGAGCACATCGAGCGGGAGATCGAAGCCGCGCGTAACCGGCTCGCGAGCACACTCGACGAGCTCGCGGTGCGGGCGGACCCGCAGCGGATCGCCGACAACACCAAACAGGTGGTCGTTGCGAAGGTGAGCGAGCCGAAGGTCAAATACAGCCTGATCGGCGCGGGTGCTCTCGTCGGCGTACTGGTGCTTGTCAAGATCTTCCGCCGCTGAAAGTGGTAGAACGACGGAACCCGGTGTGACACTGTCACACCGGGTTCCTGCGTGTCCGGGATCAGACGGTCGGGCAGGCCATTCCCGTGCCGTCGGGATCCAGATGCGGCGAGTAGCCGGGCTCCCCGCGGAACAGCGGTGCGGCACCGGCCGCCCGGGCCTCGTCACAGTTCTTGAACGTGCCTCCCGCGGAACCGGTCTGCGCCAGTCCCGCCGAACCGGTGGCGCCGATGGCGTCATCGATCGTCGACGATCCGGTACCGGCCGAGCCGGTGGGGATGAAGGGGTCGGCCATCGCGGCCGGGGAGGAGAGGACGATCGGTGCGGCCAGGACCAAACCCGCGCCTGCCGTCACGAAAAGCCTGCGAACGTTCATGTATTCCTCGATGTCAGCTACGGTTGATATGTCGGACCGGCCGCACTCCCCGCGGTGGCGGGCCGGGAACCGCCGAGTCTACTGTTCTTACGGCGAACCGCATTGTCAACCGGGCGGCCGAGAGCCGCTTATTCACCCAAGCGCCGTCCCGCCAGATGTTCCGCCGGAATTTGTCCCATTCGCCCGGCCTCGAAATCCGTTATGGCGTCGATGATTTCCTGTTTGGTATTCATGACGAAGGGGCCGTATTGCATGACGGGCTCCCGGATCGGTGCACCGCCGAGCAGCAGTATCTCCCATTGACCGGTGGGGCCGGTCTGATGGTCGTCGGCGCCGACCTCGAGGGCGTCCCCGTGGCCCAGTACGCCGAGCTGTCCCTCCACCAGCGGGCGCCGCTCGGCGCCGAGAGTGCCACTCCCGGACAGCACGTAGACCATCGCGGTGAACTCCGGAGGCCACGGAAGCTGCAGGCGCGCTCCCGGCGAGACCGACGCGTGTGCGTACACGATCGGGGTGTACGTCGATCCCGGGCCCTGGTGACCGGCGAGCGTGCCGGCGATGACCCGCACCAGCGCTCCGCCGTCGTGCGAAGTGAGCAGCGTCAGTTCGCTCGCCCGCAGATCCTGATAGCGCGGATCGGTCATCTTCAGGGTGCGCGGCAGGTTCACCCACAACTGCACCCCGTGGAAGACGCCACCGGAGATCACCAGTTCCTCGGCCGGTAGTTCGTCGTGCAGGATGCCGGAGCCCGCGGTCATCCACTGGGTGTCGCCCTCGGAGATGGTCCCGCCCCCGCCGTGCGAGTCGTGATGGACCATCGTCCCGTCGATCATGTAGGTCACGGTCTCGAAGCCTCGGTGCGGGTGCCAGGGCGCTCCCTTGGCCTCGTACGGTTCGTAGGCGACCGGACCCATGTGGTCCAGCAGGATGAACGGGTCCGCGGTGCGCACATCCGGGCTGGGGAACGGCCGGCGTACCTCGAAGCCCGCCCCCTCGAGTTGTGCGTGCGCGGTGGTGACGGTGCGTACCGGACGCTGCTGCGCGGTCGCCTCCGGTCGGGGCAGTCGCGGTAGTACGAGAATGTCGTCCACGGTGATCGCCGGCATGGTGTCCTCCTCGGTCAGGTGTTCCCGAAGTGAGTCAGAGCTGTTCGCCGAGCCACGGCGTGATCGGCGGTTTGACCCAGAGAATCTTCTCGTCCGCCTGCTCTCGGTACGCTGCCGGATGATTCGGGTTGCGCGCAGCCCAGGCATCCTTCTCGTCGAGTAGCCGGGCCACCAGGGTCCAGGTCTCGTCGGTGCCGGGCGGGTTGGTGCCGGCCGCCCGCGCCAGTTTGCGCCGGGTCGCCGCCGGTACGGAGGCCAGCTCGGTACCGGTGATGTCGCGGTGCCACAGATAGGCGGCCAGGCGTCGGGCCTTCTCGGCGCGCCCTTTACTGGCGTGGTCGGTATGTGCGTAGTCGGCCATCTCGGTTCTCGATCGCGAGCGGGTCCCATCGAGCGTAGTCACTGCCGGGCGCGAGCGGTTCAGAGGATCCATTCCGGCCGGTAGTCGGCATGGTCTGCCCAGCACAGTGCGACCGAACGCAGCAGCCGTTCCCGCCGGGCACCGCTGTCGGGCAGTTGGGCGAGCGCCACGATCAGCCGCTTGGACAACACCTCGCGCCCGCACCGTTGCGGCTCGTGCACCGACGATCGCCCGTCGGATGCGGGTGGTCCGGTCTCACGGGTGCCGGCGTCGTACACGGGTGGTCCGGTGTGCACGGCCCGCGCCATGGTCTCGTCTTCGCGCAGCCGCGCATCGATGAAATCGACAATGCTCCCCACATCTGCTTCGACGCAGAGGGGGACGATCCGGTTCCGTTCGTCGCGCCGGCGGCCCAGTCGGCGGGACGAAACAGCCGGGTGGCGAGTCCGTCGGGATCGTCGGGTCGCCCGGTGACACAGGTCAGCCGGTGGGTGCGGCGAGCTGTGTCGTGCTCAGGTTGTTCGGCCGACCCATACGCCTTCGCGGAGCTCACCGAACTTGGCTGCTTGCAGCGATTCCCGCAGCAGTGTCCGTTCGGCGGCCGCTTCGGCACCGGCGGTGACGATCGCCAGCCGCCACTCGCCGTCGTAGGGCTGCAGGGCCGGGTCGAGGGCGTTGTCCTGCAGTCTCTGGCGGCTCAGCAGTCGCGACCACCGTGGCGGCCGCCAATCAGGTGGCGGGCGGCAGCAGCACCGGCACATGGGCTTTCGCGGCCGGGGACATCCTCCTACGCGTCGTCACCGGCGTCGGGACCACGCCCGGTAAGGGGCTGATAGTCGAGATCAAGGCGGTCGGCTGATGCCCTGCATAGTTGTGCAACCGGCAGGGGATTCGTGCCTTCCCGGATAGTGCTGTCGGGAGCCTTCACCGTCACGTCCTCAGCGTCTACCGTTACCCCACACGGCGGGGGCGAGCCCGGCATCTGACAACGCTTGTCGATCCAGCAGTTCCGTCACACGAGGTTAGAAGGGCCTGCGTCTGGGCTGGTTCCCTCCGGCTCGCCGAACACGTGGTCTCGCATCTGCTGCGACCCTGACCATGCGGTGTCCAGGATGTGTGCGGCTTCCCGGCCGGTCAACCCGACCCGCTCCGCGACCTCGACGGGCACACTGTCGGCGTCGCCCACCAGTTCGACGAGCAGCCGGTTCCGTGCTTGCTTCGCCGCGTGAATATCCGCGGTTGCCTGACTCTGTCCGGGCTGACCACCGACGCATCGAACCGAGCCGCGGAGACCGCCGCGACCACTCGCGCCAGGTTGCCCGACAATGCCCCCCAGCGCAGCTCCGACGACGTTGTAGCGTCTGTGCACACCTCGTTCCTATGGATTCGTGTGGGCTCGTTCCAGCACGACGACCGGGATCTGCCGCCCGGCGGTCGTCTCGAACTCGGCGAACTTCGGGACGAGCGCTGTCTCTTCGGCCCAGATCCGTTCGCGCTCCGCGCCTTCGGCGAGCCGGGCCACGGCCGGCACGGTTTCCGCGGCCGCCTCGACGGTGACCCGCGGATTCGCCATGAGATTGCGGTACCACGCCGGATGGTGTGGGCTGCCGCCATGGGTCGCGAAGACGGCCCAGTTGTCGCCGACCGGCAGATAGAACAGCGGGCTGATCCGTTCCCGGCCGGTCTTGGCCCCGATGTGATGTACCAGAATGAGAGGCATGCCCCGGTCTCCGCCGAAGCCCGGGACGCGGGGCGGAACCGGCCGGCCCGCAGCGAATTCCGCCTCGCTGCTCCAGGGTGCATACCCGGCATTCGCCCGGACCTCGGCGATGATCCGGACATTCCAGCTGTCGATATCGGTGGCCTCGTGGGCGGGCACGGACGGTTCGGACATGACATCCCTCTTTACTATCCGGAGCAGTTGCTCCTCTAAACTAGCGCATAGCGGAGCATTCGCTCCGCATAAAGGGATATGCTGGGCGCATGGCAGTGGCCGAACCGGAAAACACCAGTCGGCGTCGCGCGCCCCGGGCGGACGCGCTCCGCAACCGTGACGCAATCATCGAGGCCGCGTCGGCAGTGCTGGCCGACCAAGGCACCGCAGTGGATGTCCGCGAGATCGCCCGCCGCAGCGGCGTCGGCATGGGCACGCTGTATCGACACTTCCCGACGAAGGAAGATCTCGTACGGACGGTCCTGCGCGGGGACTTCACGAGGTGGGCGGAATCTGCGCGCGCGGCGGCTGCCGACGCCGAGGATCCCTGGGCGGCATTGGTCGACTTTTATGAGCAGGCCTTGACCGGATACGCACAGCATCGCGCGATCATGGAGCACTTCGCGCTGGCCTTGCCGGTGCCCGACCCGGAGGGCATCGGGAAGCTTCGCCTCGTCGTCGTGGAATTGTGCGACCGCGCCAGGAGTGTGCTGCGCCCCGGCGTGACCGTCGACGACCTACTGCTCCTACTGGTCTCCCTCGGCCACGCCGTCCAGGTCACCGACGAGTGTCGCCCGCACATGTGGCACCGACTGCTGCGCATCTCCCTCGACGGTCTGCGTGCCGACAATCTCGAACCGCTTCCCGCAGCTGCCTCCCTGGTGGCCGGAACGACGGCGGTTACAGCTTCTCGAGCTGCCGCCGATTGACCGTCAGCACTTCGTCGGACAAGTCCGGGGCGGCGTCGGCGATCGCGCGGGAGATGGTCAGCGCGCCGACCATCTGGCTGAACAGCGCCACGGCGCGCTCGCGGGCTTCGGCGGGGGTGATTTCGCTCGGCTAAGAGGTAGCCGCGTACGGACTCGAAGTAGGGCATCTTCCCCTGTGAGAACTGCGCATTGGCGAGTTCGGGGAATCGCGGCAGCTCGGCGATGACGATTCGGAACAGGTCGGTCATCTGGGCGCGGCCGAGCAGCTCGGCGTAACGGCGACCGATGATGCTGAGCCCGTCGACGACGTTGCCTGCTGGTGGCGGATCCTCCTCGTCGCCGGTCGACCAGGCCTTCGGTCACGATGGCGTCGAACAGGGCGGCCTTGCTCGGGAACTGCTTGAACAGGGTGGCCCGCGAAACGCCCGAGCGCGGTTCGCGATCCGCGCCAGCAACGTGCGGTCGTAGCCCAACTCGAGAAACAGTGCCGTCGCGGCCGTCACGATCAGCGCGCGCTGTTCATCACTGGTGATCCCGGTCATTCACCCACGTACCGAAGGAGAGATCTTCTTCTACCGAGCTGCGGGCTCCGCGCACATGACGCTCCACGACGTCACGACCCTGGCGAGTGGGAGAACATCGGCTTACTCTCTTTCACCGCAGGGCGTTCTCGACCAGTGCGACGGTCGCGCTCGGGTCGTCGACTTGGACGACCAGACGGGCGTAGCGCTCGTCGGCGAGTTCGATCACGACAGCCTTCGCCGGATCCTTCACGTCCCAGAAGACCTTTCGCCGTCGAGGTGGAACGGGCTCGCCGTGATCACGCCCGGCACATGGGCGCCCGGCGCGCGGATCCCCTTGGGATCGGCGGCGATGCAGGGATCCGCGGTCGCGCCACGGACATTGCACAGCGGGATGGTCAGACTGCTCTTGAAAGCCCAGACCGGTGTTGAGGCGGGCGGGATCCCATATGCCTGGCATGGGATGAATGACACCGAATCCGGTCAGCTCGCCGAGACCGACCCAACCGGACCACACCGCCACCGCTGCGGGCAGCGCGATCAGCAGCACGGGCCAGATCCTGACCGGGCGAGACGACGTTCGTGGTGCCGCAGCTGCTCGATGGCTGTCTAGCGCGCTAGAACACGCGATACGAGGATAGTGTCCAGGAGTACTGGTTTTGTGCGCCATCAGGGACTCGAACCCCGAACCCGCTGATTAAGAGTCAGCTGCTCTGCCAATTGAGCTAATGGCGCTTGAACATCCGGACCGGGCTCTTCGGCTCCGTTCCGGTGCGGGAGAAACCATAACAGCTGCGCGTGCGGAAAGTGAAATCGCCTGGTCATGTCCTGGTTCGACGAATTCGGGGCACCGTAACGGATCGGAGGCCGGAAGGGATGAATCGGACAGAGTGCGTGTGGGTCGACTCGTCGTGTTCTCCCGGTTGAAACCGTTTCACCTGGCAGAATGGGTGAACGTTGTCTCGGCCGGGCCACATGCGCGTTTGGGTCGAGCAGCGTGGCCGGTGGCCCGGTCGCGTACGAGGCAGGAAACGGGGTTACACATGAGTGGACGTCGAGGCCGGCGGATGAGGGTCGCAGGATGGCTGGGGGTGTTGTCGATACTTGCGCTCGTCGCAACGGGCTGCAGCTCCGTCGACGGCGATGACGGGGCGGCAATCGAGCGGAATCCCGCGATGGACCTGGTGAAGCCCACGGTCCTGCCCGGGGTGGCGGACGGCGCGACCGGAGTCTCCCCGGGCGACCCGCTGCCGGTCCGGGTCGACAACGGCAAGCTGACCGCTGTCACCTTGCTCACGCCGGAGGGAGAGCCGGTCGCCGGCCGGGTCGCACCGGACGGATTGTCCTGGGAGCTGACCGAACCGCTCGGCTTCGGCCGCACCTACCGGCTGCAGGCCGAGGCGCTGGGCATCGGTGGCACCACGTCGACCACGACGTCGTTCACGACGATGACACCACGGGTGAAGACCCATCCGTGGCTGCTGCCCGGTGAGGATGCGGTGGTCGGTGTCGGCCAGCCGGTGGCGGTGCAGTTCGACGAGGACATCCCGGATCGCCGGGCCGCGCAGGACGCGATCGAGATCACCACCACTCCGGCCGTGGAGGGTGCCTTCTACTGGGTCAACAATCGCGAGGTGCGGTGGCGCCCCGAACATTTCTGGGCTCCGGGCACCGCGGTGACGGTGAATGTGAACACCTACGGCCGTGATCTGGGTGGCGGACTGATCGGCGATGCCGATATCCACTCCCGCTTCACCGTCGGCGACCCGTTGATCTTCACCGCCGACGACAACACCAAGACGGTGACGGTCGAACGCAACGGTCAGGTCGTCCGCTCGATGCCGACCTCGATGGGTAAGGATTCCACGCCCACCCAGAACGGCATATACATCATCGGCGACCAGTTCGACCACATGATCATGGATTCGTCCACCTACGGTGTTTCCGCGACCGGCCCCAACGGCTATCGCACGCCGGTCGATTGGGCCACCCGCATGTCCTACAGCGGGATCTTCATGCATTCGGCGCCCTGGTCGGTGGGCCAGCAGGGCTACTCGAACACCAGCCACGGCTGCCTGAATCTGAGCCCGGCCGATGCGCGGTGGGTATACGAGAACGCGAAACGCGGTGATATCGCCATCGTGAAGAACACGGTGGGAGAGACGTTGTCCGGTCTCGACGGCCTCGGTGATTGGAATATCCCGTGGTCGGTGTGGAAGGCCGGTAATGCCGACGACCGCGGGTGAGTGGTAAGTTCCGGCCAGTTCAATTCGGGAGGGATTGCCATCACCACACTGCTGGTCGTACTGCTCGTCGTCGTGATCGCGCTGGCGTGCTTCGCGTTCTACAAGGTCTACACACTGAGCCGGAAGGACAAACAGCAGGGCCCGGCTGCCACCGGACCGGTGGATCCGTTCGCCACCACCGATACCGATGCCATGCGTGGGGACCCGCGTGCGCTACGCGCGGGCGATATCGTCGATATCTCGGGGGACACCTACACCGTGCGCGGATCGATGCGTTTGCGCGAGGGCGGGTTCGGGTGGAGTGAGCATCTGCTCGACAACTCCACGGGCGTGAAGAAGTGGTTGTCGGTGGAGGAAGACCCCGATCTCGAGCTGGTGCTGTGGACCGAGATCGACGATGCACCACCGGCTACCGGGCCGGAGGTCACTTACAACGGCCGGCAGTTCCGTCTCGACGAGTCCGGTACCGCCCAGTTCAGCAGTGAGGCGACCACCGGGCTGGCCCCTTCGGGCGGGGTGGCGTACCGGGACTACGAGGCTCTGGACGGCACCCTGCTGTCCTACGAGGACTACGGCCCCGACGGCACCTTCGAATGCGCGATCGGCCAGGAGATCGACCGGGTCGCGATGATGATCTACCCGCAGTCACGCACATGACATGCGGGTTCGGCGTCGCCGGTACGGGACTCGTACCCCGTCGCGGAGACGGTGATGAGTAAACGCGGCTGGCTGACGGTCGGAATCGGGTGCGTGGTCGTCGCGGTGGCGCTGGTGGTCGCCCTGATCGTGCGCGCCAACTTCAGCGGCCCACGCGATTACATCGCCGACCACTACACCCGGTCCTCGGCATTGGATCAGTCCGGCGGTGGGCGTGCGTTCACCTCGTCGGCGGCGCCTGCGGCGGTGGCGGCCGCGATTGCCGCGAAGACCCATCCGAAGCATCGCCGCAACACCGGTGACCGTTATTTCCTGCAGTACAACAACGACATCGTCGCCGTGTCGCCGTATCAGCGCGGGTCGATGATTCTGGTGGACAACTACCGCACCGGCTATCAGCGCCACCACACGTTCATCAGCACCTACGGCTGGCCCAGTACACCGCGCAGTGGAGGTATCGGTAACGACTACCGCGGCGGGGGCACCGGCGGCGGCAAATAGCCGATCGAGCCGACGACCGCCGCGCGCATCGTGCCGCGCACCGATGAGAAGGGACGAATATGGCCGAGGACCTGGCGTGGGATGCGTTTTCCGCACTCACCTACAGCCTGGTGGGCGTCGCGTTGATGGTGTTGGGATTCGTCCTCGTCGACGTGATCACGCCCGGCGATCTGCGGCGCCAGATCTGGATCGACCGCAATCGCAATGCCACGGTGCTGGTCGCCTCGAATCTGATCGGCGTCGCGCTGATCAACGCGACCGCGATCTGGACCTCGCACGGGTCACTGGGGCAGGCTCTGCTGTCCAGTGCGATCTACGGCGTGATCGGCCTGGCGGCGATGACGCTCGCCTTCCTGCTCATCGACCTGTTCACCCCTGGGAACATGCGCAATCTGGTTGCCGAACCGGAGCTGCATCCGGCTGCCTACGTGAGCGCCGCGGCACATGTGGGGATCGGGCTGGTCGTGGCCGCGGGCCTGTCCTGATGGCGGTCACCCCGTAATGGTGGACACCACACCGGCGGACACCACACCGGTCGGCACCGAGGCAGACGACAGCGCGAGACCGCGTCCGCGGCGTGCGCGTGCCGCGCGCCTGGCCCTGCTCGTCGCCGCGTTCGTCTGCGCGGCCTGCGGTCTGGTCTACGAACTGTCGCTGGTGACGCTGGGCAGCTATCTGCTCGGCAACACCGCGGCGCAGGCCTCGATCACGCTGAGCGTCATGGTGTGCGCGATGGGAGTGGGCGCGCTGGCCGCCAAACCCCTGCGTGAACACGCCGCGGTCGCGTTCGTGGCGGTGGAGTTGGCGCTCGCCGCGATCGGCGGATTCTCGGTGCTGCTGTTGTACGCCGCCTACGCATGGCTGGATCTGTACATGGCGGCATTGATCGTCGTATCGATCGTCATCGGCATCCTGGTGGGCGCGGAGATCCCGCTGTTGATGGAGTTGCTGCAGCGGATCCGCCGGCAGGAAGCCTCCGGCGCGGTCGCGGATCTGTTCGCCGCCGATTATGTCGGGGCATTGCTGGGCGGTTTGGCTTTCCCGTTCGTCCTGTTGCCGATATTCGGTCAGATCCGGGGCAGCCTGATCGTCGGGGTCGTGAACGCGCTGGCCGGCCTGACGGTCGTGTTCGTGCTGTTCTGGCGTGACGTGCGGCCCGTGACGCGCTGGCTGTGCGGGGTGGGTTCGGTGCTCGTCTGCTCGCTGCTGGTCGCCGGTTACGTCGGGGCGGACCGGTTCGAGGCGACCGCGCAGCAGCAGCTGTACGCCTATCCGATCGTGCTGCGCGAACAGACCCGGTATCAGCACATCGTGATCACCGAGTCGGTATCACTGCGTAAGCCACCCGAGGTCCGCCTCTATCTCAACGGCGATCTGCAGTTCACCTCGGCCGACGAGTACCGGTACCACGAGTCGCTGGTGCATCCGGTCCTGTCCGGATCGCGCCGCAACGTGCTGATCATCGGCGGTGGCGACGGGCTCGCATTGCGTGAGGTGCTGAAGTATCCCGATGTCGAGCGGGTCACCCTGGTGGAACTGGATCCGGAAATGATCCGGCTCGCGCGCACCGACCCGCGACTGACCCGGCTCAACGAGCACGCCTTCGACGATCCGCGGGTGAATGTGGTCAACGCGGACGCGTTCAGCTGGTTGCGTACCTCCTCCGGAGGGTTCGACGCCGAGATCGTGGATCTGCCCGACCCGGACGAAACGGCAGTGGCGAAGCTGTACACGAAGGAGTTCTATTCGCTGGCCGCGCATGCTCTGGCCCCCGGCGGACGGATGGTGGTGCAGTCCGGTTCGCCGTATTTCGCGCCGCGCTCGTTCTGGTGTATCGAGGCGACCATCCGGGCGGCCGACCTGGCCGTGCGGCCGTATCACGTGAATGTGCCCAGTTTCGGTGACTGGGGCTATGTGCTGGCCGCGCGCGGCGACGAGCCGGAACTACGGCTGGACACACCTGAACCGCTGCGCTCGCTGAATCGTGCCACCCTCGATGCCGCCGCGGTCTTCCCGCCTGATCGCGGGCCTCGCGACGAGAAGGTGTCCACTCTGATGCATCCGGTGCTGGTGGAGCTGGAGCAACAGGAATGGAACTGAATGCAGTACGGATCGGCCGCTGGGGTACTACGCGGCCGATCCGTACTGCGGTGGGGCTGGATCAGCTCATGGTGAGGTACCCCGACCACGTGGTGAAGCCGTGTGCGCCGGAGGTACAGGAGAAGCTTCCGTGGAAGCCGCTCTCGCACTTGGTGCCGCCGTGCTCGACGATGGAACCCCATTGCCCGCGCGCGGTCGCCACGTCGGCGATGTCGGGGTTTCCATCCGGGAGGGTGTATTCGTCGGCAGCTGCGAACGACGGCAGCGTCGGGATGCCCTGTCCACCGTAGGAGACCTTGCTCACCGAGAACGGCACCGGAATCTTCATTCCGGCAACCTCGAGCGTTGCCAGCGGCGGGTTCACCGACGAGGCCAAACCGCAGGTGAAACTTCCGTTGTCGTGTAGGGCGCAATCGGTATTACCGGAATGGAAATACACCACCCCCGGATCAGCCTGGGCCGCGGTGGATGGCGCCAGAGCCAGCGCCGAAGCCAGCGCGGTGAGCGCCAGTACGGAGCGCCGCACAGGTCGTCGTCGCGAATCGGGTCTTACCCGCGCCGAACTCCGGTGGCCGCTGAATGGGAGTCGCATCGTTTCCTCTCGGTGGATGAGCTTGCCGCTCGTCGATGGGGTACCGCGTCGGAACTCGAGTCGTGCGTCCGCATTTTTTCACACCTACGACAGGTGTGAAGCCCCAAAATCCAGTGGGGTGCACACGGATGAGGGTCTACAAAAAGACCGGGCCTTCCATATGGAAGGCCCGGTCTGTGCGGGTGACCGACGGGACTCGAACCCGCGACAGCCAGGATCACAACCTGGTGCTCTACCAACTGAACTACGGTCACCATTGCCGGTAACTACCGGCGCGCTCGATGTTAGCGCGTATCCCGGCCAGAAACCTAATCGGCGGCGGGGGCTGCCGCAGGACCGGCGCTGACCTGCGCCGCGATCGTGGCGATCTCGGACGTCGAGGGACCGGGAGGGGTGACGAATGCCGTGCGGCGGTAGTAGTCCAGTTCTCGGATGGACTCCTTGATATCGGCGAGAGCGCGGTGGGCGAGGCCCTTCTCCGGCTGACCGAAGTAGATCCGCGGGTACCAGCGCCGGCACAGCTCCTTGATCGAGCTCACATCGATCATCCGGTAGTGCAGGTGCGCGTCGAGTTCGGGCATGTCGCGGGCGAGAAATCCACGATCGGTGGCGATCGAGTTCCCCGCCAGCGGGACGGTGCCCGCGGTGGGAACCCATTGCCGGACGTAGTCGAGGACCTGCTGCTGTGCCTGCTCCATCGTGACGGTGGAGCGGCGCACCTCCTCGGTCAGTCCGGACTTGGCATGCATCTCTTGCACGACCGGAGGCATGGCCGCCAGTGCATCGTCATCGGCGTGGATGACGATGTCCACGCCGTCGCCGAGAATGTTGAGATCGCTGTCGGTGACGAGTGCGGCCACCTCGATCAGCTTGTCGCTGTCCAGGCGCAGCCCGGTCATCTCGCAATCCATCCACACCATCAATTTTTCGGACACGCCCGAAACACTAGTGCCGGGCACCCGGGAACCAGGCGCGGCGTGACGGTTTGCGATGCTCTTTCCCTGCGATCGGCGGTTCGCCGATGTCGCATCCGGTCAGCCCAGATCGCGAGACAGTATGTCCTGCACCGTTTCCCGGCGCACCAGGGGCCGGGAGCGGCCGCCCTGGACCGCTACGATGGGCGGCCGTCCGACGCCGTTGTACGACGGGGCAAGACTGTGGTGGTAGGCGCCGGTTGCCGGAATCGCCAGCAGCTCGCCGACGTGTAGATCGGCGGGCATACGGACATCGGTGGCGAGGATGTCACCCGCCTCGCAGTAACGCCCCGCCACGGTGGCATCGATCTCGGGGCCGGTGGGGTGCCGATTGGCCATCACGGCGGTGTAGCGGGCGCCGTAGAGCGCCACCCGCGGGTTGTCGTTCATCCCGCCGTCCACGACGACGTAGGTGCGCCCGCCCTCGATCCGCTTGATCGCGGTGATCCGGTAGACGGTGACGCCTGCCCGGGCCACGATGGCGCGCCCCGGTTCCATCGTGACGACCGGGCGGGGGAAGCGGTGGCGTGCGCATGCGGCATCCAGCGCGTCCTCGATGATGTCGGCCAGTTCGCGCAGGTTCAGCTCGGCGTCCCCGGTGCGGTAGGCCACGGCATGGCCGCCGCCGATATTCAGTTCGGTCGTGATGGTGCCGTGGTCCTGCCGGATCGCGGCCATCCGTGCGATCAGCCGGTAGATCGCCTCGCCGTAGTGGCCCGGATCGTGGATCTGGGAGCCGAGATGACAGTGCAGACCGACCAGTTCCAATAGCGGATGCGCCACGATGGTGCGGATCGCTTCCTCGGTGGTACCGCTGTCGAGGACGAAGCCGAACTTCTGGTCCGCGACACCGGTCCGGACGGCGGGGTGGCCGTGCACATCGATATCGGGAGTGATGCGGACGAGAACCCGCTGCGGCCGGGTCACCAGGGTGCTCAGCAGACTCACCTCGGTCGGTGAGTCGACCACGATGCGCCCGACCCTGGCGCCGACGGCGTACTCCAGTTCCGCGTACGGTTTCCCGCTGCCGTGCAGGACGAGGCGTTGTGGATCGACACCGGCGGACAACGCGATCGCCAACTCGCCGGCCGAACACACATCGACGGCCAGTCCTTCCCGGGTGACCCACTCGGCCACCGTGCGGGTCAGCAATGCCTTGGCGGCATAGACGATGTCGGTTCCGGGGAAGTGTCTGCGATAGGACCGGCACCGGTCCCGAACCTCGGTTTCACTCAGTACATAGGTCGGAGTGCCGTACTGGTCG
This sequence comes from Nocardia vermiculata NBRC 100427, assembly GCF_001613265.1. Taxonomy (GTDB): domain Bacteria; phylum Actinomycetota; class Actinomycetes; order Mycobacteriales; family Mycobacteriaceae; genus Nocardia; species Nocardia vermiculata. The sequence continues at coordinate 763,107 of NZ_BDCA01000001.1, read as the reverse complement.
GCGATGTCGGTGAGTGCGACTCCGTCGACGGTGATCCGCCCGAGATCGTCGTAGTGGGTCCGGCACGGCCAGATGGTGGTGTCCAGGCGAGGGGCCGGCAGGCCCGAACGTAAGGACGGGAAGATCTCGAGCAACGTCACGGCGTTCTCCTGTTTCAGTGGTTCGACCACTGTCAGAAATACGCCGTGACGGCACTACCGGAACCGGTCGATACGCAGTCCGAACCGTTGTCTCCGCGATCTTGACGCGGCCTTGACGGGGGAGGCGGCCGCGGTAGGTCAGCCCGCCAGCCGCTTGTAGAACGTGCCCACGATCGGGGCCGTCAGAGCCCGCGGCGCGTACTGACCCGCGACGCTCATGCCCTTGCTGATCAGGCCCGGGACCACGCGCATCTTGTTGCGTGCCAGTGCATCGATCGAGATCTTCGCGGTGTAGGCAGCCGAAACCCAGATGAAGTCGGGAATCTTGCTCCCCACTTCGTCCTGATCCGGATTGTCGGTGCGGACCGGACCGGGCGCCAGCAGCGTGACATGGACGCCGCTGCCGGTGAGTTCGCCGCGCAGCGATTCGGAGAAGGTGTTGGTGAACGCCTTGGTAGCGGCATAGGTGGCGTTGTTGGGGATCGCCATATTGCCGGCGGCCGAGCCGGTGATGAGGATGCCGCCGCCGCGCGCCAGCATTCCCGGCAGCACGGCCAGCGTCAGATCGTGGACGGCGGTGGCGTTGAGTTCCATCACCGAGCGCTCGAACGCCGCGTCGAGCTCGGCCACCGCGCCGAACGTGGCGACGCCGGCGTTGTTGCACAGAATCGCGATCTCACGTTCGGTGAGTTCCTGTACCAGCGGTGCGCGCTGGTCGCGGTCGGACAGATCGATCGCGCGGACCTCGGCGTCGACACCGTAGGTGCTGTTCAGCCGCTGCGCCAACCGGTCGAGCAGATCGCCACGACGAGCGACCAGGATGAGCGAATAGCCGCGTTTGGCCAGTTCTTCGGCGAGGGCGGTTCCGATTCCGGAGGAGGCTCCGGTGACGACGGCGCGATTGTCGGCGGTGGGTGCAGGCAGGCTCACGGTCGCCGAGCCTACCGGGTACCCGCGGGGGTGGCCGCGGGCTGCGGTTCGGTCGTACGGGGCCCGGGCTCGAGGAAGGCGATACCCCAGTCGACATGCCCGTGCCACACGCTCGCGATCCGGCCACCCTGGACGGCCGGCTTGGGATCGCCGATGGGCCCGCCCGCGGCGCGCACCGCTGCCACCGTGGCATCGAGATCCGGGGTGCCGAAGGCGATTCCGATCAGTGCCGCCGCGCCGTGCCCGGTCGCGACCACTTCGATGAATGCTTCCCCGACCCGGTAGAACGCCATTTCCGGGCCCTGCGGCCCACGGGGACGGAAGCGACGGCGCGGTTCGATGCCCAGCGCCGTGTTCATGGCGGCCACCGATTCGTCCAGGTCGGGGACCCAGTAGACGATGTGGTCGACGAAGGCGACGCCGTTGGGATGCGCTGCGGTGGGTGGTGTGGACGCCCTGGTGGAGAACTCTGCGCCCTCGGCAACCGTGCCGCCGAGCACTTCGGGCACTCCCAGCCGGGTGAGACCGGGGCCGGCGTTCTCGAATCCCCAGCCCGCGCCGATGCCGAGTGTGCACGAGATCCGCCCGATCTGCACGGTGCCGTCCTGCGGGGCGAATCCCAGTGTCGACCAGGCTTTCTCGTCGCCGGGGAAGCCGAGTCGGGTCAGCACCGCCATCAGAGCGCCGCCGCCAGTCGGGTGCCCTGGTCGATCGCGCGTTTGGCATCGAGTTCGGCCGCCAGTTCGGCTCCGCCGATCAGATGGGTGCGCAGCCCGGCCTGCTGCAACGGCTCGACCAGGTCCCGAACGGATTCCTGTCCGGCGCAGAGGATTACGTTGTCGCAGTCGATGATCGTGGGCCGGGTGCGATGTTCGCCGAAGCTGATGTGCAGCCCCCGGTCGTCGATGCGCTCGTAGTTCACGCCACCGATCTGCTCGACTCCCTTGGCCTTCACCGCAGCGCGGTGCACCCAGCCGGTCGTCTTGCCGAGGCTCTTGCCGAACGGTGTCGATTTACGTTGCAGCAGCACCACATCGCGCGGTGCGGGGGAGGGACGCGGGGTGGTCAGTTGGCCCGGCGCGTCCGGGTCGTCGCTCGTGACGCCCCACTCCTGCTTCCACTCGTCGAGTTTCAATGCCGGATGGCCCTCGACGGTGAGGAATTCGCTGACGTCGTAACCGATTCCGCCGGCGCCGATCACCACGACCTTCTTGCCCACCGGTCGCTGTTCCCGGACCAGTTCGGCGTAGGTGAGCACCTTCGGGTGATCGATGCCGGGGATCTCCGGGATGCGAGGACGCACGCCGGTGGCGAGGACTACGTGGTCGTAATGGCCTTCGATCAGTTCCGTGGCGCTCACCCGGCGCTGGAGAAAGACTCGTACGCCGGTCAGTTCCAGCTTTCGAGTGAAGTACCGGATCGTTTCGTTGAACTCTTCCTTACCGGGAATCCGGCGTGCGATATCGAACTGACCGCCGATTCGGTCGTCGGCTTCGAACAGATCCACGTCGTGGCCGCGCTCGGCGAGGTTCACCGCGGCCGACAGACCCGCCGGTCCCGCACCGACCACCGCGACGCGTTGCCGGTGCCGGGTCGGCAGCAGACGTAGTTCGGTTTCGTGTCCCGCCCGCGGATTCAGCAGGCAGGACACGGTCTTGTGGACAAAGGCATGGTCGAGGCAGGCCTGATTGCACGCAATGCAGGTATTGATCTCGTCCTCGCGCGCCGAGCGGGCTTTGGCGGCCCAGTCCGGATCGGCCAGCAGTGGCCGAGCCAGCGACACCAGCTGGGCGTCGCCGCGGGTCAGGATCTCCTCGGCCGTCTCGGGCATATTGATCCGGTTGGACGCGCAGACCGGGACATGGACGTGCGCGGTGATTTTCGCGGTGAACTCGGCGAACGCCGCACGCGGCACGGAGGTGACGATGGTCGGCACTCGCGCTTCGTGCCAGCCGATATCGGTGTTGATGATGCTGACTCCGGCATCTTCCAATTCGGTTGCCAGTGCCAGGATTTCGGTCTCCGTCTGGCCGTGCTCGACGAATTCGGCCATCGAAAGCCGGAAGACGATCAGGAAATCCGCGCCGACCGCGGCACGGACCCGGCGCACGATCTCCACGGCGAAGCGGCGCCGGGCCGGTGCCGAGCCGCCCCACCGATCGGTGCGCTTGTTGGTGCGTGGTGCGAGGAACTGATTGATCAGATAACCCTCACCGCCCATGATCTCGACGCCGTCGTAGCCGGCGAACTTCGCCAGTTCGGCGCAGCGCACATAATCGTCGATGGTTCGCTCGACGCCCTTGGCGGACAGCTTGCGGGGGCGGAACGGGTTGATCGGTGCCTTGATCGAGGACGCCGAAACACTGAACGGCACATAGGCGTAACGCCCCGCATGCAGGATCTGCAATGCGATCTTGCCGCCCTCGGCGTGTACGGCCGCGGTGATCCTGCGATGCCGGTATGCCTCGGTCCGGTTGGTGAGCTTGGCGCCCAGCGGGAGCAGCCAGCCCTCCCGATTGGGGGCGTAACCACCGGTGATGATGAGGCCCACCCCACCGCTGGCGCGTTCGGCGAAGTAGGCCGCGAGCCGGTTGGTGTCCCAGGCGCGATCCTCGAGACCGGTATGCATGGACCCCATCACGACCCGGTTACGCAGGGTGGTGTGGTCCAGTTCGAGCGGCTCGAACAGGTGCGGATAGGACTGCCGCGAATCGACGGGGTTCGCTGTCATGGGATTACCTTTCGACCGTCGGAGCCGGTGGTGCGGCTGTCGGTGCCGTCGGCGGTTCCCCGGCCAGACCGGCGAGCACCTCGTCACACCATTCGACGAATCCGGCTTCTACTCGGATACCGCCGCGCAGCACCAGATACTGATAGAGGGCGGAGCCGGTGAGCTGGTCCGGTGCGGGGAAGTCCTGCTGCTCGATGTGGCGGTATACCTCGAGCCGTTGGGCGTGATGGCCACGGTGCCGCGCCACCTCCGCGCGCAATGCCTCGATATCGCCGTGGGCGGCGGCTCGGATCTTCACGCCCAGCTCACTGCGGAGTGGGCCGATATCGTCTGTCGGTGCGGCGATCCATCGGGACAACTCCGCATGCCCCGCCGTGCTGACCGTGTAAACCTTCTTGTCCGGCCGGCCGGCCTGCGCGACGGTTTCACTGCTGACCCAGCCGCGTTCCTCCATCCGTTTGAGGACGCGATAGATCTGCTGATGCGTTGCGCTCCAGAAGAATCCGATCGATTTGTCGAATCGCCGGGCCAGCTCGTACCCCGAGCCGGCCCGCTCGCTCAGCGATACCAGCAGTGCATGCTCGAGGGCCATGATCCGAGGCTAGCCGAGATCCCTACCTATATGCAACGTGGTGCATATAGGTAGGGGTATTGCGACTCGGCTTCCGGGAACCCTGTGCGCGAGCGTCATATTCGGTATCATCACCCGCGGTGCTCTGCACTATCTCGGATACGGGAAAGGCGCCTCACGGCCGTTGGGTCGGGGGCGCCTTTCTGTCTGTGTGGCCGGTACGGGCCGCGCTATCCGGTGCGGGGCTTCCATGCGGCCATACCGAGGGCGATCAGGCGGACCTGGCCTACTGTGCGGTTGATCAGGTCGGGGCGGTCCCGGTCCGGCGCGGCGACGAACTCCGCAATGTGATCGGTGACAGTGGAAACGATCAGGTCGGCAGCGAGTTCCAGGTCCTCGGTGGGCCAGGTGTCCAGAGCCGGTATCCGGGACAGATCGACCACCAGCTCCCTGGTGATGAGCTGCATTTCGGTCGCGATCGCCGCGCGCAGGGCCGGTGCGCCGCCGTGGCGCTCCCGGATGAGGAAGCCGTACAGGTCTTCGCGACCGGTGACCTGGTCGAAGGCGAAACGCACGGTTTCGGCCAGACGGGCCTCGGGAGTGCGGCGCAGATGCCGCAGTGCGAGCCGCATCTGGCGCACTCCCTCGTCGACCAGGGTGGTGCCCAGTTCGTCCAGGGATTCGAAGTGCCGGTAGAACGCGGTGGGCACGATTCCGGCCGAGCGAGTGATCTCCCGCAGGCTCAGTGCCGCGAAACCGCGTTCGGACGCCAGCGTCAGGGTTCCGTCCAGCAGTGCTCGCCGTGTGCGCTCCTTGCGCTCTATCCGGGTTTCGGCCTGCTCGCTCATTTCGGTGAGCATACATCCGTTCACGATTGGTCCATTCATCCAGATGTTGCATCGGTCACAGCAGATGCAGGTTGAACTATTGCGGTACTACCAGGCACACTAATTCAGTGTACAGATGTGCACCGAAACTCGGTCGCATGATCGTCTCGACGAAGCCTGGGGAGAACCGCATGGTGGGATTGCTCGATCTGGTTCAGACAATGACCTCACCGCACTCGCTCGACCGGTACCTGGAGCTGGTGCGGCCGTCGCTGACGCTGCGCGATCTGCGGGCCGACATCGTCGGGGTGGATCGGTCGGTGCCCGGATCGGTCACCCTCACGCTGCGGCCGAATCGGCGCTGGTCGGGACATGAGGCCGGTCAGTTCGTGCAGGTCGGCGTGCTGATCGACGGTGTCAAACACACTCGCTGCTATTCGCCCGTAGACGCGCAGAATCCCTCCGGCCGCACCCTGACCCTCACGGTGAAGGCGCATCCCGGCGGGCTGGTATCGCAGTATCTGCACCGGTACGCGCGCACCGGCATGGTCGTGGACCTCGCGCCCGCATCGGGCGTATTCCGGCTGCCCGAGCGGCGCCCGGACAAGATCGTGCTGATCAGTGGCGGCAGCGGCATCACGCCGGTGCTGTCGATGCTGTCCACCCTGGTCGCCGAGGGGTTTCGTGGTGAGGTGGTGTTCGCGCACTACGCCCGCTCACCCGAGGAGGTTCCGCACCGGGAGCTGCTGCAGCGGATCGGCCGGCAGCACGACAACGTCGAGATCGTGCTGGGATATCCGGAGCTGGGGCGTTCCGAACTGATCGACGGCGCACCGTGGACGTGTGCGGCCGTACCGGGCGCGAAACATCTCGACTACGACGAACTCGTGCGGATCGCACCGTCGTTCGCCACCGCGCACACCTACGTGTGCGGACCGCCTGCGCTGATGGCCGCCGTACGGCGCATCTACGAAGCCGAACAGCTCGAAGACCGCTTGCACAGCGAGGAATTCACGCTCACCACCGCGCCCGCGGATCCGGCCGGCGCCGAAGGGATGACCACCTTCTCGGCGAGCGGAACCGAATCGCGCAACACCGGCGAGAGTCTGCTGCAGCAAGCCGAATCAACCGGTCTGGCACCGCAATTCGGCTGCCGGATGGGCATCTGCTTCTCCTGTACCGCGGTCAAGCGCTCCGGATGTACCCGCGACCTGCGTACCGGCGAACTCGACAACGACCCCGACCAGCCGATCCAGCTGTGCATCAGCGCCGCGGTCGGCGACGTCGATATCGAAATCTGAAAGGGGACAACAGCTATGACCATACTCACCGAAACCCGTGACGGCCCGCTCGTGCTCACGCCGGAGCAGGTTGCCGAGATCGGCCGCGAGCTGGACGCCCTGCGTGACCGCATCACCGCCGATCTGGGCGCTCGCGACCGCGAATACATCTACTCGATCATCAAGGCGCAGCGCGGATTCGAGATCGCCGGGCGCGGTCTGATGTATCTGGGCTTCCTGCCGCCGTTCTGGTTGGCCGGGGTGGCGGCGCTGAGCCTGTCCAAGATTCTGGACAATATGGAGATCGGCCACAACGTCATGCACGGCCAGTGGGACTGGATGCGAGAGCCCGGACTCAATTCCCGTGTGTTCGAGTGGGATACGGTCTGCCCGGCGGATCAGTGGAAGCATTCGCACAACTACCTGCACCACACCTACACCAATATCCACGGGCGCGATCGTGATATCGGCTACGGCGTGCTGCGTATGGACGACGGGCAGCAGTGGAATCCGTACTACCTGGGCAACCCGGTGTACGCGTTGGCACTGATGCTGCTGTTCGAGTGGGGCGTGATGCTGCACGACCTCGAGGCCGACAACATCGTCAAGGGCAAGCGCAAGTGGTCGGATATCAAACGCCTGGCCAAGGGGCAGATCCGCAAGGCGGGCCGGCAGGTCCTCAAGGACTATGTGGTTTTCCCGTTGCTGACCGGCCCGTTGTTCGTCTCGACCCTGGCCGGCAATGCCACCGCCAATCTGGTCCGCAACATCTGGTCCTACTCCATCATCTTCTGCGGGCACTTCCCCTCCGGCGTACAGACGTTCACCGAAGAGGAGACCGAGAACGAGACGCGCGGTGAGTGGTACGTGCGGCAGATGCTCGGCTCGGCCAATATCAGCGGCAGCACCCTGTTCCACATCCTGTCGGGCAACCTGTCCCATCAGATCGAACACCACCTGTTCCCGGACCTGCCCGCCAACCGGTATCCGGAGATTGCGCCCGAGGTGCGGGCGCTGTGCGAGAAGTACGGTCTGCCGTACAACACCGGCTCGCTCGGCAAGCAGGTCGGCTCGGTGTGGTGGAAGATCTGCAAGCTGGCCCTGCCCCCGGCGATCGTCGGGGAATCGTCACAGCCCGGTGTTATCGTGATGCGCGAGCCGCGGCCGGAGCAGTCGGCCCCGGTGGCGGCGCAGCGCGAGGGCGGGCCGCGGTAGCACCACAGTCCGGCACCGTATCGAGGTCCGGCACAGTCATCCGAGCGCGAGGTGGGCGGGTAATGATCGGGAAATTCGAAAGCAACAAGGATCTCATTCAGGAGCTGACGTCCTCCGGGGCACGACATGTCGGCAATATCGCAACGATCATCACCAGCACGGTCTCCGAGGTGACGCGTGAGATCGGTGACTGGGTCACCGATGCCATCGAAATGCGGGAGGCCGCCTCGGCGGCCGAACGGGATCGAGAGACCGCGTCGGGCCGGCCGGGTGACGAGCCGGAGGTGCCGGAGGTGCCGGTCGAGGATCCGCGTCGCTGAGCGTCAGAACACCGGCAGCCGGCGCCGGTGCTCGGCGATATCGGTGACCAGATCGGTGTAACCGTCGGCCAATTCGGCGAGGCGTGCCCATTGCAGGTGCGCCTCGCCGTCGGCTTCGACGGCCGGCACCTCCTCCAATGGTTGTATCGAGTGTGGCAGGCCCAGCGCGTGGTGGGCGGCCACCCACTTTCCGGCCATGCGGTCGATCACCGCACCCAGGGTTTCGGTATGCAGCGATGCTCCCGCTCGGTGCGAGATATTGTCGGCGACCCAGAGATCGATGCCCTCGACGAGCGCGGCGCGTTCGCGATCGGCCTCGTCGACCAGCCGGTTGGATCCGGCCGAGCGCACGCTCGTCACCTGCGGTGCGTGCGCGTCCCGGTAAGCGAGGCGGCGTTGTTCGTGGCAGCGGACGAGGCAGCGGGCGGAGTCGAGTACCGGGTGCTCGCCGGGGGCGGGTGTGGACCGGAACGCATGCAGGAGCTCCGGAGCGGAGGGAAGTGTCCCGGTGGTGTCGTTGTCACCGGCGTATGCCGTCTCCATCGTCTCCCACCCTCGTCTCGGCGGCCGTATCTGGTTTACGTGCGGACATATTCAGGAAAGCGTGTCCCGGGTGGGCGCGCAACGGTTGACATGCCGAACGCGCGAGGTGAGCGGCCAATCGTTATCCGCGTTACGTGGTGATCACATGATCGCGAAGGTCCACCATCGACGGATGGGGCCGGCGCCGCTCGAGTTCGTGTGCGTGTTGTGCGGACGTGCGCCTGCGCGTTCGCCGGATGTTGGCTAGCGTGATTTCGTGCCCGCCTACGTATCTTCGCCGGAATTGACCTTCGGCTTCCTGTTCGCTTTGGAGGACCCGGAACGAATCGCCGAAGTCGTTCGAGATCTGATGAAGCGCCACACCGTGTCGGTTTTCCGTTTGGCCCACGTCTCGGGGGCGGCGGGCCCACCGGAACGGTACGTCGTGAACTGGGCGGCGATACCGCAGATTTCGATCACCACGGCCGCACCGGATGTCGAGGCGAGGCAGGCCGAGCAGACGATGCTGGTGAACGCATTTCTGGGTGAGGATGGTGAGGTGAGCTTGTATTCCGCTGACAGCAACCCTCCGGACGGCAAACAATGACATCGGTCATGCAGGACTTTTGTTACGGAGATGCACCCCACAGGGGCTCTTAACGGCCTCTCAGCTACCGGCCAGCTGTCGCTAAGTTCGGGGCATCAGGGTGGGATTCGGTCGCTCGTCCGATTCGGGCGTCGACAGGTAGTGATCCCGACAGAGAGGTAGATGAATGCTCCCCGTCATCATCGACACCGGCAGCGCCGCATTGAACGGTCTCCTCGACACCGGTGGTGCTGCGCTCAGCGGCGTGCTGAACACCCTGTTCACGGGGTCCTTCGGCGGCTGATGTGTCCGGATCCGGACGTGAATCCGGATGGACGGCTGCCCCGGTTCCCGATGAGGGTGCCGGGGCAGTGTCGTGTCCGGACCGCCGGACCGTGGTGGGATGTAAGTGAATTGATCCGGTCGAGAAGGCCGGGGGGTAATCGTGGAGCGGATGACGGGATTCGAACCCGCGACCCTCACCTTGGCAAGGTGATGCGCTACCAGCTGCGCTACATCCGCATGCCGCCTCGCGGCGGTGCGAGAAAAACAATAACCGATGACCGCGTTGATCGGCGAATCCGCAGGTCAGTGACTGTTGGAGGCTGTCGGATGCTCAGCTGAGCAGAAGATGCACCTGTAGTTCACCGACCAGGAAGCCCAGCACACCGCCGATGGCGACCAGCTTCCATTCGTCCTGTTTGAACGCGGGGCGCAGCAGACCCTCGTATTCGTCATCGGTGAGCTGGCGGGTCTTCTCGATCACCAGATTCCGCAGATCCAGGGTTCGCATCGCGTGGTCCTCGAAACCGGCTGCGGCGCTGCGGATGTAGGCCAGCATCTCGGGGACGATCTCACGTTTGACCCGGGTGATCGAATCGCCCGCGACCAACATCACCACCGGTCGTGCGGGGGCGGTCTGAGTATCGATGAACTCGTCCATGCGTCGCGCCAGGATCGAGGCCAGCCGATCCGATCGCTCGCCGTCCAGCACCGCCTCCAACATCTTGGCGGGCGTGAGAATCTCGGTGGCGATCAGATCGCCGTAGTCCACGCACACCTGCTCGCGGCGTTTGTGGAACAGTCCCTGCCAGATCGTGATGCCGAAGATTCGCAGCGGGCGCACCGGCCGGAAGATCATCTGCAGGGCCAGCCAGTCGGTGACCAGCCCGGTGAAACCGCCGAACAGTGGCATCAGCCAGGAGGAATGGGTGAAGGCCCAGGTGATCATCTGCACGAAGCCGAGGATGGTGCCGAACAGCAGTCCCGAGCGGACGATGAAGCGTAGTTCGTTCGACCCGACGCGGCGGATCATCTTCACCAGCAGTGCTTTGTCGTTGACCAGCGTATCGATGGCGATGGATCGCAGATCCATGACCTGGTCGAGGTTGGTGCGCAGATCGGTGACGACCTCGTCGATGAGTCCCGGAACGTCACGCTGGACCCGGCGGATCATGGCCTCGCGCGCGAAATCGGGCATGCTCACCCACAGGCGCGGTTCGTACCGCATCATCAGTTCGTGCACGGTATGGGAGACCGCGTCGTCGAGCGGTTCGCGCAGCGTGCGGGTGAGTTCGCCGACGTCGATCCGGCCGAGGATTTCCTGCGGATCGATCAGTCGCGAGAACATCAGATCGACCGCGATGGTGGCCATCCGCGGGGCGGCCTTCGGGATGACGCCCTGCCAGCCGAACCAGGGCCGGATACCGCGGAATTCCAGCGGGCGGCACAGCATTTCGACGGCGACCAGCTTGGTGGTCCAGCCGATCAGAGCCGCGACCACCGGAATAGAGCAGTACAGCAGCCAGTGCTCGGTGAAATCCGCGATCACGCTGCCGCCCCGGAATGAATCGGTGAAGAATAGTCGAGCTCCACGGCGCGAACTGTAACAGGTTCTAGCCGGGCTGTTGCTGGGCGCCCGGTGCCGCGGCGAGGAACATGTAGCTCTTCTCTTCGACCCGCTCGGCGATCCGCCACCTGCCGTCGACGCGGCGGAAGGTGTCCAGATACCACAGCCCGCACAGCATCAGGTTCTGTTCACCGTCGGCCGCACCGACCAGCATCGGGTTCTGGCACATGGTCCGTCCCGTCGCGGTTTCGCCGTCGACGGTGATCGAGGAATTGCTGATCGCGTGCTGGAAGGCCAGGAAGTTGGGCATCACCGAGGCGAGGAACTGCTTGATCTCGGTGAGGCCGCCGCAGGCGCCGCCCATCGCCGAGTAGTCGATCCGGGCGTCGGCGGTGAACACCTCGTCCAGCAGCTCCCACTGCTGGGTATCCACCGCGTGGGAGTATCGGACCATCAGATCCTCGATCTCGAATCGGTCCGAAATCTCCTGCAGTGTCAGCATATTTCCTCCGCATGCGGCTTCTCGGGTGGTGCGCGCCGATTATGCGGGTGAATGCCGATTCCCGCGACCGGAACCGTGAGATCCGCGGATCAGCCGAGGTCGGCCAGGGCGGTCTCGATAGCCCGATGGAAGGTGGGGTACGCGTAGATCATGTCGCGCAATGCGGTCACCGGCACCTGCGCGTGGACCGCGACGGTGAGTGCGCCCAGTACTTCACCGCCGGCCGGGCCCACCGAACTGGCACCGACGAGGATGCCGCGGTCCGCGTCGGCGACCAGCTTGATGAATCCGGCATTACCGGCACCGTGAATCCAGCCGCGTGGGGTGGAGGGAATGTCGGCGCGGCCGATCCACACGGTGATACCGGCCTCGCGGGCTTCTGCCTCGGTCATTCCCACCGAGCCGACCTCGGGTTCGGTGAAGGTGACGTTGGGGACCGCGTGATAACTCGCGGGCGAGCCAGGAGACCCGAGGATGTCCGCGGTGGCGATGCGGGCCTGATACATCGACATGTGGGTGTAGGCGCCGTGTCCGGTGACATCGCCGATCGCCCACACCCCTTCGGCGGCGCGCATCCGCTCGTCGACCTCGATCCCGCGGGCGCCCTCGTCCAGGCCGATCGTGCCGATGCCGAGCGCGCCGAGATCGGTGTGCCGGCCGGTGGCCACCAGCAGTCGCCGGGCCCGCACCGGATCGCCGCTGCTCAGCCGCAGGGTGAAATAGCTGCCGTCGTGGTCGATGCGGACGGTCTCGACTCCGGTGCGGACCGAGATCCCCTCCTCGGCGAACACCTGGGTCACGGTGTCGGCGGCCTCCGGTTCGGCGCGGGGCAGCAACCTGCTGCGCACGATCATCGTCACCTCGGCGCCGAACCGCGCGAAGATCTGTGCGAATTCCGTGCCCACCGGTCCGCCGCCCAGCACGATGATCGATTCGGGCACTTCGGTGGCGGTCACCGCGTCCCGGTTGGTCCAGTACGGCGTATCGGCCAGGCCCTCGATGGGCGGTACGGCCGGGGCGGTGCCGGGGTTGAGGACGATCGCGCGCTGCGCCCGGAACTCCCGTGGTCCGTCGGCGGTGTCGACGCGGACCGCGCCCGGGCCGGTGATGGTGCCCCAGCCGCGCACGAAGGTGCCGCCGGCGGACTCGAAGCGCTCCACGGCGGTGGTGTCGTCCCAGTTGTCGGTGGCTTCGTCGCGGATTCGCTGTGCTACCGGGGACCAATCCGGTTGTACCCGAGCGCTTCCCGCGAGAGTGCCGACCCGTCGCGCCTCGGCGAGAGTGGTGGCGGCCCGGACCATCATCTTGGTCGGGATACACGCGTAGTACGGGCATTCGCCGCCGACCAGTCGCCCCTCGACGCCGACGACCGCGAGCCCCGACCGGGCCAGTTCGGTGGCGACGGATTCGCCCCCGGGGCCCATTCCGATGACGACGGCGTCCACGGATTCGGGCGTTTCGGCGGGCATGCGACCACACTCCTTCGGTGATTCGTCGGCTGGGGACGGTCGGTCCGCAACCATGGTGACAGCTGGATGGGTGCAGGTGGGGGAACCGGGGTGTCCGATCGCGGCATTCCACTGCGAACCCACCCGACGGATGTGAGATTCTCGAATACAAGAATTTCCCTCTCGTGAGTGGTGTCGCGGTGATAAAGTGAGTACTCGCTCAGTACTGGAGGTCGCTGATGACGGAGCGAATGCTGCTGACCAACGGGCGGGTACTCACCTGCGACGGTGATCCGGCCGAACGGCCCCGGCCGGGTTCGGTATTGATCGAGGGTGATCGGATCGTCGAAGTCTCGATCGGCACCGAGATCCCGGTCGATCGGGCGAACGTGCGAGTGGTCGACCTGCGCGGCGCCACGGTGCTGCCCGGACTCGGCGACGCGCATACCCACATCAGCTGGCCGCTCGACTTCGTCTTCGATCATGCGGCCGTCGCCGCCACGGCGCCCGGGCCGCACCTGCTCGACGTCGCGGCGGTGGCGAAAACCTATCTGCAGAGCGGCTATACGCTGCTGATCGGCGCCGGAGTCACGCAGCCGGAGGACGACCTGCTCATCGACGATGCCGTGCAACGCGGACTGATTCCCGGCCCACGCCTCGTTCCCAGTGGCGCGATGATTGCCGAAGCGGGCGGTCTCGGCGGTGAAGAGGGCGGTCTGATGGAGGTGGTGAGCGGCGTCCGCGATATCCGTGAGGTCGTCGCGCGCCAGTGCGACAGCGGGGTGCGTTCACTCAAGTTGTTCATCTCCGGTGACGGCGTGATGCCGGAGTTTCCGTCCGACGACGTCTATATGAACGACGAGATGCTCTCGGCGGCAGTGGAAGTAGCCGATCGGTACGGCGCGTTCGTGACCGTGCACGCGCGCGGGGCCGAGAGTGTGGCGATGGCGGCACGCACCGGGGTGCGGATCATTCATCACGCCTGCTTCCTGGACGACAAGGCACTCGGCGCGCTCGAGGCGCGCCGCGACGATGTGTGGGTCTGCCCGGGGCTGCACTACCTGTACGCGGTGGTGTCCGGACATGCCGAGCGCTGGGGGATGACCGCGGATCGAGTCGACGCCTCGGGGTATCGCGACGAACTGCGGGCCCAGGTCGACGGCCTGCACAAGTTGAAGGCCGCCGGTATCTCGATTCTGTCCGGTGGTGATTTCGGGCATCAGTGGACCCGGCACGGCACCTACGCCGCGGAACTACAGCGATATGTGGAGCTGGTGGATATGTCGCCGATCGAGGCCATCCACACCGCCACCCGGAACATGGGGCCTGCGGCACGGTTGGACGTCGGCGAGATCCGGGCCGGAAAACTTGCCGACCTGATCGTCGTCGACGGTGACCCCACTGCGGATATTACTGTGCTACAGGATCATTCGCTGATGCGTGCGGTGATCAAAGGTGGTGGTTTCGCTTACGTCGATCCCGAGGTCTATCCGTGACGGCTGCGACACCGGTGCTGTCGGGGGTGCAGGCGCTGGTGCGGCTGCTGGCGGTGCGCGAGGAACTCGACGAACGCGACGGAAGAACCACCGCGACAATGGTTTCCGGCTATCCGGGCTCACCGCTGGGCGGTTTCGATCTGGAACTCGAACGCCCGGATCCGCAACGCCGTCGGGTCGTGCACCGCCCGGGCCTCAACGAGGAGCTGGCGGCGGCCACCGTGTGGGGGAGTCAGATGGGAGCCGCCCTGCCGTACCACGAGGTCGACGGAGTCGTAGGAGCCTGGTACGGCAAGGGGCCCGGGCTGGATCGGTCCGGGGACGTGCTCAAGCACGCCAATGCGATGGGGGCCGGGCCCGGCGGCGGTGCGGTCGCCTTCTGTGGCGACGACCCGGCGGCGAAATCGTCGACCCTGGCCTGTGACAGCCAGTACACCTTCGCCGACGCGGGGATGCCGGTGCTGTTCCCCGGTGATCAGCAGGACGTGCTCGATCTCGGTGTGCATGCCTTTCGGATGTCGCGGTATGCCGGATGCTGGGTGGGCCTCAAGGTCGTCACCGCCGTGGCCGACGGCATCGGCACCG
Source organism: Nocardia vermiculata NBRC 100427 (assembly GCF_001613265.1). GTDB lineage: Bacteria > Actinomycetota > Actinomycetes > Mycobacteriales > Mycobacteriaceae > Nocardia > Nocardia vermiculata. The sequence goes on along the minus strand of NZ_BDCA01000001.1, from coordinate 748,105 downwards.
TGGACCTCGAACTCGACCGGCACGACTACACCGACCCGGACCTGCGGATCGACGGGCAGCGCTGGGAACATCGACCGCAGGCCACGATCGGACCACACGCGGTACCCGGCCAGGAACAACTGATCAACGAGCATCGGCTGCGCGCCGCGCAGACCTACGCCCGGCGCAACGGGCTCGATCGCACAATCGGCCCCGCCACCGCAGAGCTGGGCATAGTCTGTTCCGGCGCAACCTATTTCGATGCCGTACAGGCCCTGTCCGAATGCGGCGTCGGCCTGGCGGATCTGGCCGCGGCCGGGGTGCGGATCCTGCGCCTCGGGATGACCTATCCACTGGTGGAACCCACCGCCGTCGAATTCGCCGAATCGGTCCGGCGAGTACTGGTGATCGAGGAGAAACGCCCCTTCGTCGAAACCCAGCTGCGTGCCGTGCTGCACGAGGCGGGCAGTCGGGTTCCGGTGCTGGGTAAGCGCGACGGGCAGCGGCAACCGCTGGTCGCCTCCTCCGGGGTACTGGAACCGAAGGCGATCGGCGAGATACTGGGCCGGGTGCTGGCGGACCTGCGTCCGGCCGTCACACCGCGGCGCGAGTTGCCACTTCTGGTCACCCCCGCGCGTGCGCCCGCCTATTGCAGTGGATGTCCCCACAACCGCTCCACCGTGGCGCCCGAGGACGCACTCGTCGGCGGTGGCGTCGGTTGTCACGGAATCATGTACTTCGAGGCCCGCAACAGCGACCTGAGAACACTGCCACCCACGCCGATGGGTGCCGAAGGAGTGCCGTGGATCGGCCTGTCGCCGTTCGTGAACGAACCCCACCTGATCCAGAACCTGGGCGACGGGACGCTCACCCACTCCGGCATTCTCGCCATCCGCGCCAGTGTGGCCGCCGGCACCGACATCACCTTCAAGATCCTCTACAACGCCGCGGTGGCGATGACCGGCGGCCAGGACGTCACCGGTGCCCAGGATGTTCCGGCGCTCACGCGGTCGCTGCAGGCCGAGGGGGTACGCGAGATCGTGGTCTGCGCCGAGGATCCCGGTCGCTACGGACGACGGGCCCGCTGGGCGGCGGGCGTCCGGGTGCTCGGGCGCGATGCGCTGGCGCAGGTGCAGCAGCGACTGCGGACCGTACCCGGTGTTTCGGTGATCATCTACGACCAGCAGTGCGCGGCCGAGGCAAGACGTCTACGCAAGCGGGGACTGCAACCCGAGCCGCCCCGCCGGGTGATCATCAACGAGGCCGTCTGTGAGGGCTGCGGCGATTGCGGTACGAAGAGCAACTGCCTGTCGGTGCTCCCGGTGCAGACCGAATTCGGGACCAAGCGCCGCATCCACGATTCCTCCTGCAATCGCGACTACACCTGTCTGGAAGGTGACTGTCCGTCCTTCGTGACGATTACGCCGAAAGCCGGTGGGCGCCCGCGAGGCCGAGGCGCGCGAGTGCGGCCCGAACTGCCGTCGGGGGTCCTGCCGGAGCCGCCGGCACCACCGGTCCACGATCGGTACAGCATCTATTTCACCGGAATCGGCGGCACCGGAATCGTCACCGCCAACCGCATTCTCGTGCGTGCCGCGGAGGCGGCCGGCTGGATGGTCGGCGGTATGGACCAGACCGGCCTGTCGCAGAAGGCCGGGGCAGTGGTCTCACATCTGCATCTCGCAACCGACCGGGCGAGCCTGCGCGCGGCCGCGGTGAGCAGCGGCGGGGCCGACCTGTACCTGTCCGGTGACATCCTGCAGGCCGCGGGTGCCGAACAACTGTCGAAAGCACAGGCGGGCCGGGCGCTCGCGGTGGTCGACCGCACTCTCACACCCACGGCTGCCATGCTGCAGAGTCACACCGAAGCACCCGCCGTCGCGGACCTGGAAGCCGCGATCGCCGCTCACATCGGTTCCGAGCGGACCCGAGTGGTCGACGCACGCGTGGTGGCGGACAGGGTCTTCGGCGACCACCTCCCCGCCAATGTGGTGCTGTTGGGCGCCGCATTCCAACTCGGTGGGCTGCCGGTGTCGGCGGCCGACATCGAACGGGCGCTGGCCGGGCGCGGCCGGGCGGCAGCCGACAACCGGCTCGCCTTCGAATGGGGTCGTCGGCTCGCGCACGATCCGGAGGCGGTCGCCCAGGCATTGCAGGGCCCGGCCACGGCCCCGACTGCCGGCGGGTACGAACCCAGTGCGGCCGCCACCGCGGCCGCCGCACCCCTGCTCGCCGGCCGCGCCCTGCCCGACGAGCTGTACGAGGTGCTGCTTCGGCGGGCCGCGCAGGTCGTCGACTATCAGCACCGCGCCCTGGCCGGCCGCTACCTCGATCTGGTGGAACACACTGCGGCGCAGGACGGGCCCGATCGCGAATGGGCATTGACCCGCGCCGTGGCCGATACCTGGTTCGCGCTGCTCACCTACAAGGACGAATACGAGGTCGCACGCCTACAACTGGCCACCGATTACGACGCGGTCGCCACCGAACTCGGCATAGCCGGCGGCTATGCGCTGACCTATCACCTGCATCCGCCGTTCCTGCGTCGCCTGGGGATGCGGCGAAAGCTCCCCGCGGGCACCCTGTACGCCCTCGGATTCCGGGTGCTGCGGCGCATGAAGCGGCTGCGCGGCACCCCGTTCGATCCGTTCGGCCTGGACCGCGATCGGCGTACCGAACGGGCGGTGATCGCCGAATACGCGCAGCTGGTCGCCGAACTCACCGATCTGGGAGCGCCGGCGAACTACGACGACCGGGTACGGATGGCACGATCGGCGGCCGAGATCAAGGGATACGGACCGATCAAGGAACGTGCCGTCGCCCGGTGGCGGGAGAAAGTGGCGGAATGGCGTCGCGAATCCGGCCCGCGGAGTACGGTGACCGATACCGCCGAGGTGTCGGAGGTGACCTCGTGATCAAACGGCTTCGTTTCGCAACCCGCAACCCCGACCTGCCGTCCGGCGACTTCGCCCGGCAGTGGCCGCTGCTGTGCGCTGCCGCGGCCGATGCCCCCGGGGGAATGCGGCCGGTGCGGGTGGCGGTGTGTACCGTGCTGCCCGATCTGACCGGCCCCGGCGCCGAACACGACGGGGTGGTGGCCGAATGGTTCCGTGATATGCGTCATCTGCGCCGCCACGACCGTTGGCGGTCCGCACACGACGACGACGCCACGACCGAGGCCGTACTGGCCGGTGCGGTGGAAGTCGTTGCCCGCGAACACGTCATGCGCGGTGACGACTGGCTCGAGCACCGCTGGTTCGACGGCGGCGACCGGCTCAAACATATGGCCGTCGCGGTGCGCGCACCGGAATTGAGCCCCGCCGAATTCGCCGAACGATGGAAAACACATGCCGGCACGGTCGGGGCGTCCGGTGCCGCGGTCGAGATACCGGATGCGGCCCGGGGCCGGGCCTACATCCAGAACCATCCACTCGCCGCGGCCACCACGGTCTACGACGCGGTGAACGAGGTGTACTTCGACGACGTCGTCGGCCTGCGCACGCGAATCGACTGGTTCCGCACCAACTTTCGCGCCGAGCCCGGCGATCTGTTCGCCCGCTCCTGGTTCCTCGCCGCCCGGGAAGTAGTACTCACCGGGTAATCGGCGCCGCCGTCAGCGGCACAGCAGGACCAGTCGGCGCGCGATATGTACCGGTGTGCCCGCAAGCACCATCGGCAGGGCCGACGCGCTGAGAATTGCAGGCCCGATCGTGCCGTCCACGATCGGATGGGCCTGGGCGCCGTACTGGTCCAGGGTGAACGCCAGCGCCGTGATGGGTTCGTCGAGCGCGTCCGCGGGGTCCGGTTCCGGAAAACACCATTTCCAGCGGCCCTCGGTCGTCGCGAAACAGATCTCGATATAGTCCGCCCGCGCCGGACAGCGGCCGCTCGACTCGACCGTGGCACGGACGAACAACTCCTCGTCGAACGCCGTGCCGGATACCCGTGTTCCGGTGCGTGTCATCGCAACCACACCCCTTCTACTGCTTCCCGTCCGCCGAGGTGGCGGGCAGGCCGATACTTCTCGGTTCGAGAAAACTGTGCAGGCCCTCGGGGCCCAGCTCGCGGCCCAGACCGGACTCCTTGAAGCCACCGAAAGGGACGTGCGGAAACGGGGGATAGGTGCCGTTGACCGCGATACTCCCCGTGCGCAGTCGCCGGGCGATGGACAACGCGCGCCGTGCCGACCCCGACCACACCCCGCCGGACAGGCCGTAGGGCGAATCGTTGGCGATCCGGACGGCCTCGTCGTCACCGTCATAGGGGATCAGGCACAGGACTGGGCCGAAGATCTCCTCGCGCGCGACCCGCATCGAATTGTCGACCTCCGCCAGAATCGTCGGTTCGACATACCAGCCTCGTGGCAGTGCCGCCGGCCGTCCCCCTCCGGTGACGACGCGCGCACCCGCCTCGCGGGCCAGCGCGATGTACTGCTCGACACGGGTGCGCTGCCGCTGCGCGACCAGCGGGCCCACCACAGTGTCCGGGTCATGCGGATCGCCGACCGGCACCGCGGCCGCCGCCGCGGCCGCAGTATCCACCGCCTCGGCATACCGTGACCGCGGAATCAGCACGCGGGTGTGCGCACCGCACACCTGACCCGACATATGCATGGCGCCCTTGACGATCGCCGGCAGCATGCTCGCGATATCGGCATCGTCGGCGACCACCGATGCGGATTTGCCGCCCAGCTCCAGCGACACCCGCTTCACCTGGTCGCCGCAGACGCTCATGATGCGCTTGCCGGCCGCGCTCGACCCGGTGAAGGCCACCTTGTCGATGCCGGGATGGCCGACCAGATACTCGCCGACCTCCCGATCCCCGGGCACGACGTTGATCGCACCGGCCGGAATACCGGCCTCGGACAGCGCCTCCGCCAAGACGAAATTGCTCAGCGGTGCTTCCGGTGGTGGCTTGAGCACCACCGTGCAACCGGAGGCCAGCGCCGGCGCCGTCTTCCACGCCGCCAGGGTGACCGGGGCATTCCACGGCACGATCACCGCGACCACACCGACCGGCTCCCGGGTGACCAGGCCACGTCGCGTCCCCGCGGTCACCGTGCGCTCGAACGCGAAATCGCGGATCATCTCCGCGTAGTAGTCGAACAGCGCGGCCACCATTCCGGTCTGCGCCTGCCGGGACTGACTGACCGGGCAGCCGATTTCGTCGACCGTCACCGACGCGATATCGGCTTCGCGTGTGCGCAACACTTCGGCGGCACGGGACAGTGCATCGGCCCGCTCACCGACCGTCATCCGCGGCCACGGACCGGTGTCGAAGGCCGCGCGGGCGGCCGCGACCGCCCGATCGATATCGGCCGTCGTAGCCACCGGAACCGCACCGACGGGCTCCTCGGTGGACGGCGAGATCACCGCCAGCCGCTCCGCGCCCGACGGCGACGCCCACACCCCGTCGACGAAGAACTCCCGCCGGAACATCAACTCACCCACGCCGCCTCCTGTGTTAGTGCGGGACACCCGCGCCCGGTCGGCAGCGTGGGTGGGCTGCGCATTGTCACCCACGCCGCCTCCTGTGTCAGTGCGGGACACCCGCGCCCGGTCTCGATCAGTTCCGCTCGGGCGGGTCCAGGTTGTAGAGCTTCGTTGCGGTATGTTGCAGGACCTTGGCGACGGTCTCTTCCGGAATTCCATTCAGTGAGCGGTCGATGATGTCGCGTGGACTGGGTGATTCCGAAGCCGGGCCCGGTGACAGGCTGGTGGCGTGTGGGAAGTCGGTCTCGAACATCAGGTTGTCGGCCAATTCGCCGATCACCGGGCGTAGCGACCGGTTCTCGAACCAGTACATGCCGTAGACCTGCCGCCGCATATATTCACTCGGCAGCAGCCGGTCCGGATATTCGTGGTGTGCACCGACATTGAGCCACTGCCAGTCCATACTCTCGCCCAGGAACGGCAGCCAGCCGGCGCCGTTCTCCACCGAAACGAAATTCAGCTTCGGATACCGGTGACAGACACCACTGACCACGACCTCGGCGATGTTCTGCGCATTGCCGAGCAGGACCAGCGCGCTCTCCTTGGTGAAGTCGAGTTTCTGCGACTGGTCGACCGCCCCCTTGAGCTGGTCGGGGGAGTTGAGGAAGCCGACGTGGAAGTTCATCGACAGTCTCATGTCCTGGGCCTGGCCCAGCAGCGGCTCCCAGTAGTCGTCGACCAGGCGGGGCAGGCCGACCTTGTCGTAGCGGGCGGCGAAAAGGACGCCCTTGTGCCCCATCTCGTAGGCCCGCTTCATTTCGACGACCGACTCGTCGATATCCCAGAACGGGAGCATCATCATCGGCACCAGCCGCCGCGAATCGGCCGAACACCATTCCACCAGCCAGTCGTTGTAGGCGCGCACACATTCGGTGGCCAGTTCGTGCGGCATCTGGTTGAGGAAGACGTGGCTGTGGAATCCGAGAATGTTCGGATACATCACCTGGTAGTAGATCCCGACCTCGTCCAGATAGGCCAGCCGGGCCTTGGAATCCAGCGCCGCGGTGAAGGCCTCCGACAGCTTCTTCGGATGCGACGGCGGGAATTCCGGCCATTTGGCCTGCGCGAAGGCGCCCACCCCGTAGAGCTTCTTATCGCCTATGTACCAGTAATCCTCTTGCCGCCGTTCGTGGAAGCGCACATGTGGAACCAGGTCCCCCCACTTACGCTGCGAGATCCGCGAGGTCCACAGATCAGCCGGTTCGATGATGTGGGAGTCGACATCGGCGACCGCATATCGCTCGCACAGGGCGGCTCCGGCGCCATCGGGGTCAGCCATCCCGAACTCCTTCTGTACCAGGAAGATTATTCAACTATGAGAGTGCTTACTTACTTACTCTAGTTACCGCTCGCTCGATGTACAACACCCGCGGCGAGACCGGTGCGCTCAGTGGCTCGATTCCGGTGCCGGTGGCTCGAAGACGGCGGAACCGGCGGCCGGCTCGGGCGCCGGTTCGGGTACTGCGCGCAGATGCGGCGCCATCAGCAGCGGCGTCACGCTGAGCACACCGGATTCCACCGGCAAGGTGACCCCGGTGATCCAGCGCGCCTCGTCGCTCGCCAGAAATGTGGCCGCCCACGCCACGTCCCAGCCGTCGCCGGGGGAGCCGAGCAGTCCTGCCTCCGAGCGCATCGTGTTCATGAACTCGGCGCGCGGCCCCGGTGCCGACACCGACAGCACCATCGGTGTCGTGATGTGCCCGGGCGCGATGGCATTGACCCGAATGCCCTGCCGGCCATGTGAATACGCCATATCCACGGTCATGGCGAGCAAGCCGCCCTTGGCCGCGGAGTAGGCGACGGTGCCGTCCCCGCGCAGCGCGGAGATCGAGGAGATGTTCACGATCGATCCGCCGCCCGCCTCGATCATTGCGGGGACGGCGTATTTGGAGGCGAGGAATGCGGTGCGCAGGTTGATGTCCAGCGACCGGTCCCAGTCCTCCTCGGAGACGTCGACCACCGTGCCGACCGCTGCCAGCCCGATGTTGTTGACCAGAATGTGCAATTCACCGAAGGTGTCGACCGCGGTCCGCACCATCTGCTCGCTTGCTCGAGCGTCGGTCAGGTCGGCAGCGAATACTGCCGCTTTCCCGCCCTCGTCCTCGATGAGGCGCAACGTCTGCTCCGCACGTTCGGCGTACCGGTCCACCAGCAGCACGCTGGCGCCCTCTCGCGCCAGAGCTACCGCGGTGGCTTTACCGGTGCCGATTCCGGGGCCGGGCGTGGAACCCGCCCCCGTCACGATGGCCACCTTGTTCTCGACCCTGCCCGCGCGCTCCACCATGATCTTCTCTCCTTCGCTCGATCCGCTTACCAGCGCGTGAGAAGCGCTGCGCCGGCTTCGATTCCGCCGACATTGGTCACCGCGGCCACCTCGGCGCCGGTCACCTGCCGACCGTCGGCTTCACCGCGCAGCTGGCGTACCGCTTCGGCGGTATGGCCGAATCCGGCATGCAGTCGCCCGCCTGACAGCTGTCCACCCCACGTGTTCAGCGGTAGCTCACCGCCGGGTGCAATCCGGGTGCCGCCCTCGACGAAGGCTCCGGCTTCGCCGGTCGTGCAGAAACCCATCGCTTCGAGCCACCACACTGCTTCGATGCTGAAACCGTCGTAGAGCTGGGCGAGGTCCACCTCGGACGGTCGCAATCCGGTGCGCGCCCACAGTGCGTCCGCGGTGGCGTATCCGACGCGGGTCATGTCCTCCCACTGGTCCCAGCCGGGCCGGTGGTCGACCACGCCGGCCATCGCCTCGATCCGTACCGGTGCCCGCAGATCGGCGGCGGTATCGGCGGCGGAGACCACGATCGCGGTAGCGCCGTCGGCGGGAACATCACAGTCGAACAGGCACAGCGGTGTGGAGATCATCCGCGCACCGAGATAGTCCTCGACAGTGAGCGGTGCTCGATAGACAGCGTCGGGATTACGTGCGGCCCAGGCGCGCTGGGTGACCGGAATCCACGCCAGCTGTTCCCGGGTGAGGCCGTACTCGTGCATGTAGCGGGTCGCGAACGGGGCGATCTGGCAGACCGGGGACAGCATCCCGATCGGCAGCAGCCAGGCCTGCGGGCCTTCGGCGACCGGTTTGGTGGAACCGTAGGCCGGGCGGCCACCGGCAGTACGGGCCGCGCTGCCCTCCTTCACGGTTCGCCAGATCACCACGTGACGCGCTTGCCCGGTGGCCACGGCCTGGGCCGGGCCGTAGAACGGCAGCGCCATACCCTCCACCAGACCCTGCCGCCAGCTGGTCTCGATCCGCAGCGCGTCCTGGATCTCGTAGAGATTGGCGCCTGCGTAACCGGGCAGATTGGCGGCGCCGCCGCCGGGGAACATGGCCAGGCCGTCGATATCGCCGACGGTCAGCCCGGCGTCGGCGACGGCCGCGAGAATGGCGTCGAGGGTCAGTGCCATCGCCGAGCGGTCGAGCCGGCGGGCGATCGCGGACTGGCCGATACCGGATATGACTGCGCGCTGCTCGAACCGATTCGCACTCATACCGCCCGCGCTTCCGCTACGAAGCTCGGCACCGCGATATCGCCTGGTCCCGGCTCGAAGCCGACCCGCACCCGCATGCCGATCGCGACCTGCTCCGGAGCGCAGCCGCGCAACCGCCCGGGAATGCGGACGCCGGGGTGAGCGGGGAATTCGACCAGCACGATCGCATAGGGCACCGGCAGGTCCGGCAGCCACCGTTGATGGTTCACCGTGAAGCTGTAAACCGTTCCCGGGCCGTCGATTTCCGTGAAGGTGGTGTCACGGCCGCGGCAGTTGCGGCAGATGCCGCGTGGCGGGAAAGAATCGGCTCTACAGGCGGGGCAGTGCTCGACCAGTAACCGGCCCGCGGCGGCACCCTCCCAGAACGGTGCGGTCTCCTCGGTGATCATCGGTGGGATACCTGGTATCTCGCTCATCCGGCCTCCCGCGGCGAGTTGTTCCTGCCTACAACCACTATCATGATAAGTGAGCATTTGCTATCTTCGTGTGGTCGGTGCCGATTCGGGCCCGACGCACTCGGCCGAAGGAGTCGGATGTCTGCCGACCGCATCGTCTTCGGGGCAGCCGCAATGCCGGAACCGGATCGGGACTGGCTGGCCGCTGCCGAACGTCTGCCCCTCACCTCCATCTGGCAGGGCGGCCATGTGCTGCCGCCGAGTGCCACCGGGGAGGCGATCACCCGCCTGTCGCTGATGGTCGCATGGACCGAGCGCGTCCGGGTCGGAACCGCGACACTGCTACTGCCGCTCTATCACCCCGTGCTGGTAGCCAAACAGCTCGCCGATCTGGACTCCAGGTCCGGTGGGCGAGTCTCGGTAGGGCTCGGTGTCGGGGGCGAGTTCCGCCACGAATTCGAGGCTCTCGGAGTGCCGCTGTCCGAACGTGGTCCGCGCACCGACGAGGCGATGGATATCCTGCGCACGCTGTGGCGCAACGAACCTGTCGATCACGCGGGCGCCCACTTCAGGTTCCAGGACCTGCATCTTCGGCCGGTGCAAGCGCCCGGCGCGCCCGCCGCCATGCAACCCGGAGGCCCGCCACTGATCGTCTCCGGTCGCAAGGGCCCGGCCGTGCGCCGTGCCGCGCGCCGCGGTGACGGGTGGATGCCCTATCTGATGTCACCGAATGCCTACGCCCGCTCCGTCGCGGCGATTCGAGCAGAAGCCGATGCCGTCGGCCGCGACCTGCGTGGCTTCGAATGGACGATGTATCTGTACTGCTCGATCCGCCGCGACGGTGACCAGGCCCGCGACGAGGTGGCCCGGTTCCTCGGCGGAGCCTACGGCGACAAACCCGGCGACATGCTGAACCGCATCGCACCCGCCGGCACACCCGACGAAGTCACGGTGCGGTTGCAGCACTACGTCGATGCCGGGGTCCGGCATTTCATCATCGCTCCGGCCACTCGGAGCGACACGCTCGAGGTCGTCCGGCTGGCCACCGAAGAAGTGCTGCCCCGCCTGGAACTACCTGCCGAGGTCGGGCGGTGAACATCGGAAACCGTGGCACCGGAACACAGGACGGCGGAGGAGTGCGGTCATGGAAAGCGAACGTCCCTGTGCGGGACTGACGGTCGTCGAGGTCGCTGTCGGGGTCAGCGATCTCGGCCTCGGCTCGGCGGGCGGGCTGCCCGGCATGCTGCTGGCCGAACTGGGTGCGCGAGTGGTGCGGGTGACCGGCGACGCGCTGCCGTTGGATGCCGAGGTCTCGTGGGGGAGGGTGTGGCATCGCGACAAGCAGATCATCACCACCGATGATCCCGACCGGATTTCGGAGCTGCTGCGCGCGGCCGATATCGCGCTGGTCTACGGGCCGGAGGATCTGATCGAAGCCAGGGGCCTGGGCTTTCTCGACCGGTCGGCCGACAATCCGGCGCTGGTCTACGTGCGCTGCCGGCCCAGCCGCACCGAAGCCGGAACGGTGGAGGATTTCGGGTTGCTGGTGGAGGCGCGCGCGGGCTTCTGCACGCAATTGCCCGGCCACCGGCCCGGACCCATTTTCACCGATGTGCGAGCCTCCGGAACGGGTGCCTCGTTTCTGATGCTCACCTCGGTTTTCGCACTGCTGCGCCGGCGCGTCCGCACGGGAGCCGGCGGATGGTGTGAAACCTCGCTCTACGACGGCATGCTCGCCACCCTCGGATGCATGATCGGCCGCTCCGAACGGGCCGCGCCGGAGGTCGAATCCTATTGGGAACACGGATCGACCTTCCCCAACTTTCTCTACCGCTGCGCCGACGGCGAACTGCTGCAGGTGTGGTTCGGCGGTAAGGGGATGTACCGGTCGGTGCTCGAGGTACTCGGCGACGAACCCAGCCCCGACGGCTACTACACCGATCAGACCAGCGGGAAACTCCAGGCGCGGGCGCAGCGCTGGACCACGTTCTTCGCCACCCGGCCGCGGGCGGAATGGATCGAACGGCTGCGTGCGGCGGGAGTGGCATGTGAACCCGTACTCGGCCCCGGTGAGGTGCTGCTGGACCCGCACACCCTCGAGACCGGTCTGGCGACGATCCGTTCCGACCGGGGTGGACAGGACCTGATGATCGGTTCGCCGTTCGAGATCCGGCCGCTGCTCGACGTCCCCGAGGAGACGGCGCCACCTCCGGCCCGGGGCGCCGCGGGACTGTTCGCGGGCCTTCGCGTGGTGGACTTCTCCGCCTTCGTCGCCGGCCCGCTGGCCGCCGAGGTGCTGGCCGACCTGGGCGCCGACGTGGTGAAGGTCGAGCCGCCCGGCGGTGAGGCGATGCGCGCGGCCGCCTATGCCGTCGCCGCGTGCCAGCGCGGCAAGCGCAGCATCGCCATGGATATCAACGCGCCCGAGGCACGCCCGGTGGTCGAGGAACTGATCGCCGGGGCGGACGTGGTGCTGCACAACTTCCGCGTCGGTGTCGCCGAACGTCTCGGCATCGACGCGCAGACCGTCGCCCGACTGAATCCCGGGGCCGTGTACTGCCACGCCAGCGCATTCGGCGCCGCCGGCCCGCGCGCCGCCTTCCCGGGCAACGATGCGCTGATGCAGGCGCTGACCGGCTTCGAGCGTGCCATCGGGGGTGCAGACAACACACCGGTGGCGGCGACCTGGATTCCGATCGATATGGCCGGCGGCTGGCTGGCAGCGGCCGGTATCGCCCTGGGCCTGTACGCCCGGGCCACCCAGCGCCGCGGACAACAGGTGGTGACCAGCCTGCTCGGCGCCGGAATGCTCATGCACTGCGGTGTGTACCTGCGCGACGGCGAACTCGTCGCGGGCCCGTCCCTCGATCGGGAACAGACCGGATACGGCCCCGGCTACCGCATCTACCGCGGTTTCGACGACGAATGGCTGGCACTGGTCGTGCCCGACCGCGAATCCTGGGGCAGGCTGGGCGAACTCGTCGGTAGCGAATCACTCGGCGACTACACGCCGCTGCGCGGTGGATCGACCGACGCGGCTGCCCGCGCCGCCGAAACCACCCTCGCGCACGCCTTCGCCACCGCCCCCGCCGCACAGTGGGTGCACCTGCTGCGTGAACACCACATCTGCGCCGAACTGATCGACCCGATGGACCGGAACCGCTTCCGCCACACCATCCTCGACGACCCGGTCAACCGTCAACTGGGCCGCGTAGTCGGCTTCCGCACCACCGACTGGGGCTACTTCGAACAGATCGGCCCCCTGCTCCGCACCGGCCCCGACGTCACCGGCGGCCCCCGTCCGATGATCCCCGGTGTCGGCGAACACACCACCGAAGTACTGCGCGAACTGGGATTCGGCGACGAAAAGGTCGACGAACTGCTGACCACCAAGGTGGCGCGTCAGCTGGAGTAGCGGAATCCGATCGGACGGTGCCTCAGTGCTTTCCCGGCTCGGTGAGGGCGCCGGCGAGTCGCTCTCCGAGGGTGCTGAGGGTGTGCGCATCTGCTGCCACACCGGGTTGCCACGGCAGCACCAGGCGGTCCTTGGCACGGTCGGTGTAGCGCGGAATGACGTGCAGGTGAAAGTGATACACCGTCTGCCAGGCGGCCGCACCGCAGCAGTTGAGGATGTTCACACCGTCGGCACCGAACACCTCGACGGCAGTCTTCGCGATGCGCTGCGCGGACCGGGTGACGGCGCTGAGGTCTTCCGGGGCAATCTCGAACAGATCCTTGCTGTGCCGCTTGGGGATTACCAGCAGGTGCCCGTCCGTCGCCGGGTGGATGTCCATGAACGCGTACGTCGTCTCGTCCTCGTCCACCCGAACACCGGGAGCATCACCGGCCATGATCGCGCAGAACACACACTCGTCGCTCATGCGCCGAGCGTAATACCCGAACGAGGGGAGTGCCCTTCACCCTCGGCTGCGGGCCGGCGCCGGTTCGGCGCCGTCAGCTCAAACCGAGTAGCGCCGCCGTATTTCCACGCAGCACCTGGTGGCGCACCGTCGGATCGCAGGTTTGCAGGCGGGGCAGGTAATCGCGGGGGTCGCGCAGGCCCTCCGGGTGCGGGTAGTCCGAGCCGAACAGGACATGGTCGGCGCCGAGGGCATCGATCAGGTCGTGGACGTCGTCCTCGGGGAACGGGCACACCCACAGGTGTTCGGCGAGGGCCTCGCTGGGGCGGGGCGGGAGTGGGCCACCGATCATGGGGCCACGTCGTCCCAGGGCCGCGGCCTTGTCGATCGTCTTGAACAGCGGGCGAAGCCAACTCGATCCGTTCTCGATGGAGACGATCTTCACCTTGGGATGGCGGCCGAACAGATTGTGCAGCGTGAGTGCGATCAACGTGTCGACCACCGGGCGCTCGGTATTGCACAGCGCCCACTGCAGCGGGGACTGCATATGGGACGGATTCTCCGGATTCTCCGACCAGTGGGTACCGTAGAAATGCTGGTAACCGCTGTTGGATACGTGCAATACCACCGGAATTCCGGCCTCGGCCACGGTATCCCAGAACGGATCGAAGACCGGGTCGGCGGGGGAGCGGCCGCCGATCGGTCCCGGGCACAGATGCACCATGCGGGCGCCGGCCTCGATCACGCGATGCACTTCGGTGACGGCACGGTCGATATCGAGCAGCGACAGCATCGGCACCCCGAACAGCCTGCCGTCGGCGCCGTAGCCCCAATCGTCTTCCAGCCAGCGGTTGAACGCGCGCAGACTCGCATAGGTGAGGTCGACATCGTCGCGCAGGTCGTATTCCACGGCGACGCCCACGGTGGGCAGCATGAGGGTGGCGTCGACACCTTGTTCGTCGAGGACGGCCAGGCGTGCCTTGCGGTCGGCGAATTCCGGATGGTCCTTCGTCGTCACCACCTCACGATGGGTGAAGCCGTCGGCGACCCCGCCTACGAACAGACCCTGGAGCGCGCCGGGCGCCGAGGCGTAGTCACCGGGCATCACGCTCATGAAGGTGCGCTGTCCCCGCAGGAAGATGCGGCCCAGGCCGTCGTCACCGCGTTTCACGCCGATGGTGCGGTCGGCGAACTTCGACTCGATATGGCGCGAGAAGCAGTCGTCGGGTTCGTAGTAGTGCCCGTCGGCATCGATCAACCCGTATTCCATCGCTGCGCTACCTCCGGATACACCCGTAGACAGGGGAAGTGAGCTCTGAGTAAGTGAGCGCACAGTTACTAACTTGGCATCGCGGGTAGCGGATGTCAAGGTCGCAACGGGTTCGGCATCGAATTGCGGGCGGACCGCCGAATCGACGCCGGGACCGGAATCGGACTCCTAACATGAGTAAGTACTCGCTCGATACCCAGCGACGGCGCGGCGGTTCGTTCCGTGGCGTATCGCAGTCAACCCGTAGAGGTATGCTATGAAGGTCGTTGTCGCCTACGAAGCCGGTCGGCCCCTCGACATCGAAGATCTGCCCATGCCGGAGCCCGGTCCGCACGATGTGGTGGTGCGGTTGTCCGCCAGTGGCATCTGCCATACCGATCTGAATGTCATCGAGGGGCGCTCACCGCTGCCCCTGCCGATCGTGCCGGGACACGAGGGATGCGGGATCGTCGAGGAGGTCGGCTCCGAGGTGCGACGAACGCGGGTCGGGGATCGGGTGCTGGCCTCGGTCACCCCCGCCTGCGGACGCTGCTGGTCGTGCGTCAACGGCATGTCGAACCATTGTGAACTCAATGCCGAGGTGAAGGGCCGGCAACGGTTCCGGTTGGCCGACGGGCGTCGCGCGGCCGCGGTCTGTGGCTGTGGAACCTTCGCCGAGGCCATGGTGGTGCACGAGGCTTCGGTGGTTCCGGTGCACACCGACCTGGCCGACGAGCAGCTGGCCCTGCTCGGCTGCGGTGTGACCACCGGATTGGGTGCGGCGCTCAATACCGCGGGGGTGACACCGGGGTCTTCGGTGGCGGTCATCGGCTGCGGCGGTGTGGGGCAATCGGTGATCCAAGGCGCGCATATCGCCGGTGCGGCGACTGTGATCGCGGTCGACCCGATGGCCGGGCGCCGGGACGCGAGTCTGCGGGTGGGTGCCACCCACACCGTCGATCCGCAGGCGGGAGATGCCGTCGCTCAGGTGCGTGAGCTGACGGGGGGCCGCGGCGCCGACTACACCTTCGAGGTGGTCGGGCGCCCCGAGTTGGTCACTCAGGCCATCGATATGGCGCGGGTGGAGGGAGTGGTCACGCTGGTCGGCATGCCCGCAACGACCGACGTACTGACCCTGCCGGCGATCTCGACGGTCTTCTCCGGCAAGCGGATTGCCGGATCGGTCGTCGGCGGTGCACAGATCCTGCGCGACTTCCCGCGCTTCATCAGGCTGGCGGAGTCGGGGCGCCTGGATCTGGATTCGATGATCACTCATCGTATTTCGCTCGACGAGATCAACAAGGGAGTGGAGCTGCTCACCCGTTCCGAAGGGGTACGCACCGTCATCGTCTGAGCGGTGCGGCAGCGCAACGAATCGTCGTAAGCTCTGGCGCCGCCCTTCATCTGCGGCTACCTTGTATGTAAGTATTCGCTTTGTTACCGGAGTTGGGAGATCCCATGTCGTTCAGCTGGTTCATATCGGTTGATGACCATCTCATCGAGCCGGCGCGGCTGTGGCAGGAGCGGTTGCCGGAGAAATGGCGTCGGACCGGCCCCCGGATCGTCCGAGAGGACAAGTCCGAGTTCTGGGTCTACGAGGACCGCCAGATCGTCACCACCGGCCTCAACGCGGTCGCGGGCAAGAAACGTGAAGAATTCTCCCCGGAGCCGATCACCTACGAGGAGATGCGCCAGGGCTGCTACGACCCGGCCGCGCGGGTGGCCGACATGAATCAGGGGCATGTGCTGTCGTCGATGCTGTTCCCCTCGCTGCCGCGCTACTGCGGTCAGATCTTCCACGAGGCCAAGGACAAGGAACTCGCACTGCTCTGCGTGCGGGCCTGGAACGATTTCATCCTCGAGGAGTTCGCTCAGGCCTACCCGGGGCGGTTCATCCCGATGATGATCATCCCGCTGTGGGATCCGGTCGCCGCCGCCGCCGAGATCGAGCGCACCGCCGCACTGGGTGCGAAATCCATTGCCTTCTCCGAGAACCCCACCAAACTGGGGTTGCCCTCGATCCACACCGACTTCTGGGATCCGGTCCTGCAGGCCTGCAACGACACCGGCTCCACGATCTCGATGCATGTCGGTTCGTCGTCCAATATGATCCGAACCTCCGAGGATATGCCGACGCTCGCGTTCATGGCGTACTCCGCGGCCGCGAATCAGGCAGGCACCCTGCTGGATTGGTTGTTCAGCGGCAACTTCGTGAAGTATCCGAACCTGAAGATCGCACTCTCGGAGGGCTCGATCGGCTGGATCCCGTACTTCCTCGAACGCGCCGAGCAGGTGGTCGACAAGCAGCGCTTCTGGGCCTCTCGCTTCGACATCAGCATGAACGCCACCCACGAGCGCGGCGAGCAGAAGGGAAAGGCCACCTTCGACCTCGACACCGATATCCGCCGCCTGTTCCGCGACCACGTCTACGGCACCTTCATCGAGGATCAGGCCGGCATCCGCCTACTGGACATCATCGGCGAGGACAACGTGATGCTGGAATGCGACTACCCGCATTCGGATTCGACCTGGCCGGACACCGTGCAGATGGCGGGCAAGTGGCTCGGCCATCTGCCCCAGGACGTGCAGGACAAGATCACCGTCGGCAATGCCTCCCGGGTGTACAACTTCACCCCGGCCGACCCGGCGACGATCCCGGAATCCTGAACCGTTCGAGCCCGCGTCCACGGCGATCGTCGTGGACGCGGGCTGTCGGTCGCTCGGTCAGTGGAGGGTGATGGCGCGTTCCGGGCAGTTGTCGGCCGCCTCCTGTACCCGTTCGCCGAGTTCGGCGGGCACCTCGTCGACCAGCGTGCGCCCGCTGCCCTCGTCGTCGAGTTCGAACACTTCGGGGCAGATCTCCCAGCACCGGGCGTGCCCCTGACAGAGATCGTGGTCGATGGATACGTGCATGAGATCCTCCGTGTCAGTAGGTGGCCGACAAGGCCCAGGGGCCTTCGGGGAACGGACGGCCCAATAGTTCCATGCTGTAGGCGATACGCCCGGTGTCTTCGGTCGAATTACACAGCAGTACAGCGGCTTCGGCCATGGCGTCGTCGGGCTCGACCGGGGTGTCGTCGGGGGTGTGGGGCGATACGACGGCGACCCCCGGCGTCATGACCAGCCCGGAGGTGCCCAGACTGCTGATGTGCACACCGGTCCCGTGTACCTCCGCGGCCAATCCGGTGGTCAGCCGGTCGAGTGCCGATTTGCACATGCCGTAGGGCACGCAACCGTCGGCGGCCCACTCCGGGTACGGCGGGCCCAGCGGATGCCGGGCCTGTTTGGAGGTGATGTTGAGGATCCAGCCGCGACCGCGCTCGAGCATGCCGGGAACGGCCAACTGGCACAGCCGGAACGGGGTGTGGACCATCATCTGGAACATCAGGCCGTAACGGCTGGGGCGAATGTCGAGCGCCGGGCCGTAGAAGTTCACGCCCGCGTTGTTGACCAGGGTATCTACCGGGCCCAGGGCTTCCTCGGCGCGCGTGAGGATCGTCTCCACCTCGTCGGGAACGGTCAGGTCGGCCCGGATCGCGGCGGCGCGGCCCCCGCGATCCCGGATCGCCGACACCACCTCCTCGATGGAACCGGGGAGTGCGGCGCTGCCGGCCTGGGCGGTGCGGGCCACTACGGCCACCGCCGCGCCTTCGGCGGCGAAGCGTTCGGCGATGCGCTGCCCGATTCCCCGGCTCGCGCCGGTCACGATTGCGGTTCGGCCGTCCATCGATCCCACGTCGACTCCTGCGATGTGCGCTGCGGGTCAGGGCCCGAGCGGTGCGATTAGCAAGTAAGTACCTACTTTCTCACGCTAGGCCCTGATATGCGAGCGCTTCACGGGTTATGTTGAGTGAGTACTCCCTTGTTTATGCTCGGGTATCCCACGCCGGGAAGGATGGAAAACCATGCATGACATCGTGATTCGCGGTGGGGACGTGGTCGACGGGACCGGGGCACCGCCCCGGCGGGCCGATGTGGCGATCGACGGGGACCGCATCACCGAGATCGGGCCGAAGCAAGCCGCCGGGCGTCGCGAGATCGACGCGTCGGGTCGGCTGGTCACTCCCGGATTCATCGATGTGCACACCCATCTGGATGCCCAGCTGTTCTGGGATCCGCCGGCGACCCCCTCCTGCTACCACGGGGTCACCAGCGTGGTGATGGGCAATTGCGGCGTCACTTTCGCCCCCGTTCGTCCAGGTCAGGAGGGATACCTGGCCGCGATGATGGAGTCGGTGGAAGATATTCCCGCCGATACGATCATGGCCGGTGTGGACTGGGGCTGGCAGACCTACGGGGATTATCTGAAGAGCCTGGGCACCCGCGCACTCGGAGTCAATGTGGGCGGGCTCGTCGGTCATGCCGCGCTGCGCTACTACGTCATGGGAGAGCGCAGCCTCGACGAGGCACCGGCCACCGATGCCGATCGCGCCGAGATGGCCGCGCTGGTGGGGGAGGCCATCGATGCCGGAGCGCTGGGCTTCTCCACCTCCCGGACCTATATGCACACCGTCACCGACGGCCGGCCGATACCGGGCACCTTCGCCGACACCGCGGAGCTCTCGGCGATCGCCGATGTACTGGCCGAACGTGGCCGCGGCACCTTCCAGGTGGTCCCGCGCCTGGGCGAACGGGACGGCGCCGACCGTGCCAATTCGCGCGCGGAAATGGCTTGGATGGAGCAGGTGGCGCTGACATCGCGGCGTCCGCTGACCTTCTCGATCATGCAGAGCGACCGGCGCCCGGGGCTGTGGGCGTGGGTGATGGAGCAGACCGCCGGCGCGCGGACGCGCGGCGCCGATCTGCGACCGATGACCTCCGTGCGCGGGAGCGCCATCGTCTACGGCATTGCGAGCCGTACCCCCTACGACGCACTTCCGGCCTGGTCGCAGGTGATGGCGGAGCCGCCTGCGGCACGACTCGAACTGCTGGCCCGCAGCGAGATTCGGGACCGGCTGGTGGCCGCAGCCGAGCAGCCGTCGCAGGCGTCCGGTCCGCTCGCACCGAAGGATCCGGCGAAAATGTATCTACTGCCACCGGGTTCGGCCGCCTACGACGTGGGCCCCGACAACAGCCTCGCCGCCGAGGCGCAGCGCCGCGGATGCAGCGCCGCCGCCGCATTCATCGACTACCTCCTGGAAACGGACGGATCGGGCCTGCTCTACTACCCGGTGCTCAACCAGGATCTGGATGCGGTGGCGCGAATGATCACCAATCCCGATGTGGTGCTGGGTGTTGCGGATGCGGGCGCGCACGTCGCGCTCACCATGGACGCCGGGAACTCGACCTACTTCCTGCGGCACTGGGTGCGTGATCGGGCATTGCTGGGGATCGGGGCGGCGATCCGGCGGCTGACGGTGGACGCCGCCAACCTGTTCGGCATCGCCGATCGCGGGGTGCTGGCACCCGGCGCCCATGCCGATGTGAACGTCATCGATCTGGAGAACCTGGACCTGTTCGCTCCGCGGATGGCAACCGACTTCCCGCTCGGGGCGCAGCGATTCGTGCAGCGCGCGCGGGGGTACGACTACACGCTCGTCAACGGCCGGGTGCTGGTGGATCACGACGAGCTGACCGGAGAGGTTCCGGGGCGTCTGGTGACCGCCCGCTGACCCCCGCGGTCGAGGCGGCACTGTCGGAAAATTTCTACTCGAATACGGGAATGGGGTGGCTCCGATGAGCCATGAGGCCGTGATCATTTCGGGCGCGCGCACTGCGATCGGGACGGCATACAAGGGTTCGCTCACCGAAACCGATGCCTTCACGCTGGGTACGGCAGCAGTCGGTGCGGCGGTACGCCGCGCGGGTGTGGAACCCGAGCTGATCGACGATGTGGTGCTCGGCGAATCGCTGTACGGCGGTGGCGCGATCGGGCGGTACGTCGCGATCGAGGCGGGCCTGGTGAACGCGCCGGGTATCGCACACAACCGGCACTGTGCGTCCGGATTGTCGACGTTGCAGAGCGCCGCCGCCTCGGTGATCGCCGGGATGGACCGGGTCGTGGTGGCCGGAGGCGTGCAGTCGAGTTCGACTGCACCGACGGTGAATCGACGCATTCCCGGTAGCCAGGAGGTGGAGGAGGACTGGCTCGCCCCGAGCCACCGTGAGACGGCCGATGCACCGGTGCGGGATATGTCGATCACCGTCGGCTGGAATGCGGCGGTCAAGGCCGGAATCACGCGAGAGCAGATGGACGAGTGGGCGTTTCGGTCCCATCAACGTGCCGTCGCGGCGATCGATGCCGGGAGTTTCACCGACGAGATCGTGCCCATCGAGGTGACCAGGGGCGATGGCGTGAGCGTGACCTTCGCCGTCGACGAACATCCCCGCCGCACCTCCTCCTTGGAGAAGATGGCCGCGTTGAAGCCGTTGCATCCGGAGATCGACGGTTTCTCCATCACGGCCGGGAACTCCGCCGGCATCAACGATGCGGCCGGTGCCCTCGTCGTCGCCGATCGGGCGCTGGCCCGGGCGCGTGGCATCGATCCGCTGGCCGTGGTTCGGGCGTGGGCGTCGGTGGGGGTGCCTGCGGCCGAGACCGGGTTGGCGCCGGCACCCGCCATCGAGAAGGTGCTCGCTCGTGCCGGGTTGTCGGTGTCGGATGTAGCGCTGTGGGAGATCAACGAGGCCTTCGCCTCGGTGGCGGTGGCCGCGACCCGGACACTGGGCCTGGACGAGGCGAAGGTCAATATTCTCGGAAGTGGTTGCAGCCTGGGCCATCCGGTGGCGATGACCGGTACTCGCATGGTGCTGAGCCTGGTCCACGAGTTGCGCCGGCGCGGTGGGGGAATCGGCGTGGCCGCGATGTGCGCCGGCGGCGGTATGGGCACCGCGGTGGTCCTCGAGGTGCCGTGACGGCGTGTCCGCGGAGCGGCTACCGATCCAGGGTTTCCAGCAGGGCGTGAGTGTCCTGCTGGAATACCCGGATCTCGCGGACCATGCCGTCGGCGAACGAGAACAACTCGACCACGTCGACGGTCGCTGCGCGGTGGGTGTCCTTGGCGGTCCAGGTCTGCGTCGTCACCTGCACGACGGCCTCGTCGGAACCGAAGATGCGCGGATTGTCGATGCGGCGCTCCCAGTACTTTCCGAACGACTCGCCCATGGCGGCCACCCCGGCGTGGCCGTGGTACTCACCGCCGTGCGGTAGTGATCGTGGCTGTTCGATCCGGATCTCCGGATGGAACAGGGTCAACGCGCCCGCCCCGTCTCCCGCGGCGAAACGGCGGGCGAGTTCGGTCACGACGGACAGACCGCCGCGCGGGGAATCACCGTGTGCGCTCATCGGACTCGACTCCTTCGATCACCGGGAAGAACCCCTTGACGGTGCCCTCGCTGATCAGGGTGATGGCGCGGTCGCGCTCGGCCTTCTTGGCTGT
Organism: Nocardia vermiculata NBRC 100427; assembly: GCF_001613265.1. Lineage (GTDB taxonomy): Bacteria > Actinomycetota > Actinomycetes > Mycobacteriales > Mycobacteriaceae > Nocardia > Nocardia vermiculata. Next base: position 726,259 of record NZ_BDCA01000001.1, on the reverse strand, counting down.
GCCGTGCCGGGTCTCCAGGGCCTGCATCAGTGCCATGCCCATCACGGCGCGGGCGGAGATGTCGGTGGATTCGAAGTGGAATCCGTACCGGTCCTCGACCGCACGCCATGCCTCGGCGAGCCGGTCCATCGCCACCGCGAAGTTCTCCCGGTAGAACCGGCGCGCCACCTGTGGGTCACCGAACAGCACCAGGCCCAGCAGTGGCAGCACCTCCTCCAGTGTCGAAATCAGCTGGCGGTACAGGCCTTCGAGGGTTTCGAGCTGTCGCTGCGGGGTGAGGGGCTCGTCCCGGTCGACGACGGCGGTGGCAGCTACCAGGTCGTCGACGGCGGTCTTCAGCGGTTCCACCACCGCCTCGAAGAACAGCTGATCCTTACTGTCGAAGTGGCGGTAGATGATTCCTTCGCTGATACCGCTGTGCTCGGCGATCATCTTGACGGTGGTGCCGTTCATATCGCCGGTCTCGCTGAATGCCCGGCGTGCTGCGGACAGGATCGAGCTCTTGCGCGCTTCGGCGGTGAGCCGACGGCGCACGGGCGGTGCGCCGGGCGGGGGAGTGGGCCGGCTCGTCGTGGTTCGGGCCACGGGTCCTCCTCGTGTGCGGGCTTACACCGGTGCCGATCGGCGGGTGGTGAGTGGGTACACACTTTATCGTAATGCCCGGTCGAAAGCATTCAGGTATCGACATGGTGATCACGGGTTTTTCCAGGTGGGGCCGGGTTGTGTCGTTTCCTTGCGGAGTAAGTAATTACCCTCTAAGCTCCATGGTGACCGTTCCGCTGGTCTGAAGTATCAGGTGGAGTTTGTTATGGACAGGCAAGCGCTGGAACACAGCCTCGCGCGCCGATTGCTCGATCACATCGACGGGGGCACCACCGATCTCGCGCCCGATATCCTCGAGTTGCCGACCGACATCTACTCGCGGGCTCGCCACGACGAGGAATTCGAGGTGTTGTTCCGTGGTCATCCGCTGGTGTTGTCGTTGTCGGGAGCACTTGCCGGGCCCGGCACTTATCGCACGGTCGACCTGTGCGGTGTTCCGATCCTGTTGACCCGCAACGAGAGTGGCCGAGTACGTGCTTTCGCGAACGCGTGCCGGCATCGAGGGGTGCGGGTGGTGGACGGCGGAGGTGCTCGCACGCGCTTCGCCTGTCCGTTCCATTCCTGGACCTACGACCTCGACGGCAGGCTGGTAGCGGTACCGGTGGACGAAGCCTTCGAAGGAATGTGCTTCGAGCGCAAGGGACTTGTCGAACTGCCCGTCAGCGAGGGGTACGGGCTGATCATCGGTGCACTGCGTCCCGGGCCGGCCATCGATATCGACGAATACCTCGGTCCCGGACTCGCCGACGAACTCGCGGCGCTCGAGTTCACCGAATGGGAGTTACAGAGCGAACCCCATGTGCATCATGTCGCCGCCAACTGGAAGGTCACGCTCGACACCTTCCGGGAGAACTACCATTTCCGTTTCCTGCACCGCCGTACGCTGGCGAAGTACGCCTACGGCGGGGTGCTGACCTTCGACCCGTTCGGCCGGCATCTGCGCAACTGCTCGGCGCTGCGATCCATAGACGAGATTCGCGATGTCCCCGACGAGCAGTGGGGTGATGTGATGGGGCACATCAGTTTGCAATACGCACTGTTTCCCAACGTCAGCCTCACCTTCGACAGCCGTCACGTGGAGCTGTGGCAGATCGTGCCGGTCGACGCGGATACCTCCGATGTCGTGCACAGCACCTACCTGCGCCCGGACCTCAGCGAGGCCGAACGCGCCAAGGCCGTCGAGATGGCTCCGTGGATCTGCGAAACCGTGGTCGACGGCGAGGATTTCTGGGTTGCCGGGCGCACCGAGCCGGGGGTGCGGGCCGGAGTGCTGGACACCATCGTCTTCGGTCGCAACGAACCCGCCCCGCAACATCTGCACCGCGGCTTCGACGCCGCCCTCGCCGATGCGCGAGAACGGTGAAAGTGCGCTGCCGACTACCTGATTCGTACCGATCGGAGGACCCATGGAGTTGTTGCTGCGCCGAGCCTGGCTGGTCGACGGAAGCGGTGATCCCGGACGGGCCGCCGAGGTAGCGGTGACCGGTGACCGCATCAGCGCCGTCGCGGAGCCCGGCACGCTCACCCCGGGACCGGACACGACGGTGGTCGATCTCGACGGCCTCACCCTCGCACCGGGTTTCATCGACATCCACACCCACTACGACGCGCAGATCCTGTGGGACGGTGATCTGACGCCTTCCTCCTGGCACGGTGTCAGCACGGTGGTGATGGGCAACTGCGGTTTCGGTGTTGCCCCCACCCGCCCACCGCACCGCGAAATCATCGTGCGCACCCTGGAAAATGTGGAGGGCATGTCGATGGAGGCCCTCGATGCCGGCATCGACTGGTGTTTCGAGACGTTCCCGCAGTACCTCGACGCACTCGAGCAGCGTCGCAAGCGGCTCAATCTCGCGGCATTCCTGGGACATACGCCGCTGCGACTGTTCGTGCTCGGCGGCGAGGAACGCGCGGCGACACCGGAGGAACTCGACACCATGCGGGAACTGGTGCGCGAGGCCGTCGGCGCCGGGGCGGTGGGTCTGTCGACTTCTCGGCAACCCGCCCATCAGGGCGCCTTCGGCCGCCCGGTGCCGAGCCGGTTCGCCGAGGTGGACGAGGTGGATGCGCTCGCAGCGGAACTGGGTGCCGCGGGCAAGGGCATCCTGCAGGTCTCCATCGGTCCCGGTATGTTCGTCGATCAGTTCTCGGAACTGTCGGTGCGCCACGGGATCCCGGTGACGTGGACCGCGTTGGTGGCGCGCGCCGACAAACCCGGCGCGGCGATGCGCACGGTCGCCCGCGGTGGTGCGCTACCCGGTGAGGTGTATCCGCAGATCGCTTGCCGGCCCATCGTCATGCAGGTGACACTCGCCGATCCGGCGCCGTTGGGCGAGATCGACGAGTGGAAGGAAGTGCTGGCCCGGCCGCGCGAAGAGCGCGCCGAACTCTACCGTGATCCGCAGTGGCGCGATCGGGCCAGGCCGGCGACGCTACAAGCGTGGGCACACCGGTGGCCGAAGGTCGCGGTCGAAGAGACGGTGGCCGATCCGGAAGCGGTGGGAATCCCGTTGGACCGCTTGGCATCCGAGCGGGGCACCACGGCATTCGACCTGATGCTCGATACGGCGCTGGCCGACGAGATGGGGACGAGGTTCCGGGTAGTGCTCGACAACGACGGTGACGAGGAGATCGGCGATCTACTCGCCGACAAACGCACCATCCTCGGACTGTCGGATGCCGGAGCGCACGCCAGCCAGCTCTGCGATGCCTGCTATTCCACTCACCTGCTGGGGCATTGGGTTCGGGAGCGCAAGGCGATCGGTATCGAGGATGCGGTGTGGCGCCTGACCGGACAGCCGGCACACGCATTCCGCATCCGGGAACGGGGGCTGGTCCGCGCGGGTTACTTCGCGGATCTGGTGGCATTCGACCCCGCCACCATCGGCACCACCCCCATCGAACGCGTGCACGATCAGCCGGGGGGCGCCGATCGACTGGTGGTGCGTAGCACCGGGGTGACTCATATGTGGGTCAACGGGACGGCCACCCGTCTCGACGGCGCGGATGTGGACGAGACGTCGGCGGGAAGGCTGCTGCGCAGCTGAATCGCACGGTTGCCGAGAAGGGGCCGCCGATGTGCACGGCGGTCCCTTCTCGCTGTACCGGCGGTGGGACGACAGCGCCGGCATCGGCTATGCGGTGTCGATCCACACCGATTTGACCTCGAGATATTCGTCCAGTGAATGGGGTCCCATCTCGCGGCCGAACCCACTCATCTTGTAACCGCCGAACGGCACTGCCGGATCGAAGAGCAGCATGGTGTTCACCCATACGGTGCCGGTGCGCAATTGTCCGGCGAGCCGGTGTGCGGTCCCGACATCACGGGTCCAGATGCCTCCGGCGAGACCGTATTCCGAATCGTTGGCGCGTTCGGTGACCTCCTCGACGGTGTCGAAAGGCAGGACGGAGGCGACCGGACCGAAGATCTCCTCGCGTGCGATCCGCATCTCGTCGCCGACGTCGGCGAAGACCGTCGGTTCCACGAAGTAGCCGTCCGCCAGTGGCCCGGATTCGATGCGAGCTCCGCCCGCCGTGGTGCGAGCCCCCTCGGCCGGGCCGACCGCCAGATAGTCGCACACCCGGTGCAGCTGCTGTTCGGAGACCAGTGGCCCGATCGTAGTGGCGGGGTCGAGGCTGTCGCCGACGGTCAGCGAGCGCGCGAAATCGGAGAGTTTGTCGACGAATTCGTGGTAGATCGGCCGCTCGACGAAGATGCGGGTGCCGGCACAGCAGGTCTGCCCCGAATTGGAGAACACCCCCATTCCGGCGCCGGGTACGGCCTTGGCCAGGTCCGCGTCGGCGAAGACCACATCCGGGGATTTGCCGCCCAGTTCGACCGACACACGGGTGAGGGTGTCCGCCGAGGACCGGATAATGTCGCGGCCCACCGCTGTGGAACCGGTGAACGCGATCTTGTCCACCCCGGGGTGAGTGGCCAGCGGGGCGCCGGCCGATTCGCCCTCGCCGGTGACAATGTTGATCACGCCATCGGGAATACCGGTCTCGGACAACAGTTCCCCGAGGCGGATCGCCGCCAGGCTCGCCTCCTCGGCAGGTTTGAGTACCAGGGTGCAGCCGGTCGCCAGGACCGGCGCGATCTTCCAGACCGCGTTGGCCACCGGTCGGTTCCACGGCACGATCCCGGCGACCACTCCCACCGGTTCCTTGACCGTGTAGCTGAACACCGAGCCCGGAATCGAATTGGGCAGTGTCTCACCATGGATCTTGGTGGCCCAGCCCGCGTAGTAGCGCAGCACCTCGGCTTCCCAGGCCCGCGAACCGGGGCGGCGCCTGCCCAGTGGGGCACCCATATCCAGGGCTTCGAGCAGGCGCAATTCGTCGAAGTGCCGCTGCACGAGATCCGCGAACTCCCACAGCAGTGCCTGCCGGTCACGCGGTGAGAACCCGTGCCACGGCCCGCGAAACGCGGTCCGCGCGGCGGTGACCGCGCGATCGATATCGGTGGCATCGGCCGCGGCCAGTTCGGCGATCACCTCGCCGGTGGAAGGATTGACACTGGTGAGAGTGTGGCCCGCCGCGGCGGGCTCCCACCGTCCGCCGATCAGCAGGCGTTTGGGCCGGCCGTCGAGGAAGGCCGGGAGCGCGGGGCGAGCTCCGGTACTTGTCGACATGGAAATCCTCCCTGACCGCGGCGCGTACCGCTGCCGGACGGTTGTGAGTAAGAACTTACTAACCCATGGTAGGTCGTCGCGGCCTATCGAGCGCTAGAAAGTAATCACTTACCCTGTTATCGTGGGTGAGCGCCCAACCGGTGCCCGATCCACAGGGGATACCATGGAGAAGACAACGCCCGACGGCGTACGCCTGTCAGATGATTGGTGCCGCAACCAATTCGACCACCTCGCGCCCGAACTCGCGGCCTCGCTGCCCGAGACGATGGCACGCATGCGCGAGCTGTGCCCGGTCGCGCACAGTGATCGCTACGGTGGCTTCTGGGTCGCCTCCGGCTACGAGGAGGTGTTGAGCGTCGCGCAGAACTGGCAGGCGTTCAGTTCCGCACACGGCCTGTCGGTCACCGGGACCAAGGGCGTGGTGCGCAACCTGCCCGTCGAGGTGGATCCGCCCGAGCAACGCGCGTACAAAAGCCTGATCACGCCGTACTTCACCCCGGCAGCCGTCGCGGACTGGGAGCAGCCCACCCGCGATCTGGTGACCAGGCTGCTCGATGCGTTCATCGAGGACGGGCGGTGCGAATTCATGGATGCCTTCGCCCGGCCGCTGCCGAGCCTGGCCTTCTTCGAACTGGCCATCGGCGCCCCGGCCGACGAACTCGACACCGTCTCGGCACTGGCCTCGCGGTCCTCGATTCCCAATCATCCCGAAGCCCGGGAATGCTGGAAAGGACTGTACGCGTGGGTGAAAGGTTTCCTCGCTCGTCGCCGCGAGCAGCCGCCGCGCGGTGATGTGGTGGATGCGGTGCTGGCCGCCGAGATCGACGGTGTGCCGCTGACGGAGGACGAAACGATCGGTGCCGTACAGCTTCTCATTCTGGGAGGACTCGAGACCACGGCCGGCGCGCTGGGTCTGATGATGGAGCGATTCTGCCGCGAACCGGAGATCCCGCAATTGTTGCGGGAACGACCAGATCTGATGCCGAAGGCCGTCGAGGAACTGCTGCGGCTGGATTCACCGTTCGTCTCGGTCGGACGCACCGCGGTCCAGGATGTGGAACTGGGCGGATGCCCGGTCTCCTCCGGTGACAAGATGCTGATCCACTGGGCCTCGGCCAATCGCGATCCCGGTGAGTTCCCGGACCCCGACCGCTTCGATCCGAACCGGGCCCGCAACCGGCACTTCGCCTTCGGCGCCGGCCCGCACCGCTGCGCCGGATCGAATGTGGCCCGGCTGAACCTGCGAGTCGCGCTCGAGGAAATCGTCCGCCGGATGGATCGGATCACCCTCGCCGAGGCGGCCGAGATCGGCTACCACGCGGGCCTGACCCGGTCGCCGCTGGCGCTGCCGATCGAATTTCTTCCCCGCTCGTCCGGCTGAGCACGCCGCCGTGCCTCCGGCGGATCCCGATGGCACCCGGTGCGGCCGCGGCGGTCTCGACCAGTCCGCCGCGAGGATGCGCCTCGGCAGGAACAGCTGCGCTCCGCCCGGGGTTGTATCCGTCATGGACGTCGAGGCAGCACTGGATTTCGCCCGCACCACCTCGCGATCGGTGCTGACCACACTGCGCCGTGACGGGCTCCCGCAACTGTCCAATGTCACGCATTGGACGGCGCCGGACGGCATCGTTCGTATCTCCATCACCGCCGACCGGGCCAAATACTTCAACCTGCGCCGCCGGCCGTGGGCGGCCCTGCACGTGACGAGCACGGATTTCTGGTCGTACGCCGTCCTCGAAGGGGATGTCGAACTGACCGCGGTGGCGGCCGATCCCGGCGACGCCACCGTCGAGGAGCTCATCGCCTACTACCGTGCACTGAGCGGTGAACACCCCGACTGGGCGGACTATCGCCGCGCGATGGTCGCCGACCGTCGCGTCGTCGCCCGGATCCGTCCCACCCGTAGCTACGGCGCGCTGCGCTGAGTGCTGAGCTCGGCCGGAATCCATTCCGGGGGGCGTTTTTCCATAAAGGCCCGCATCCCCTCGCGCGGTTCGGGCGAGGTTTCCAGCGCCAGGAACATGGTCTGGTAGTCGATGTCGCCGTAACGCTCGTTGAGCATGCGTTTGACGTGGGCGCGGGCCTGCGGCGCGGTGTGCAGTATCTCGGTGACGGCCGCGAGCGCCTCCGCCCGCAATCGCTCGTGCGGGACCACCCGGCTGATCACGCCCAGGCGTTGTGCCTCGGCGGCATCGAACCGCCGGGCCGACAGCAGGAGATCGCGGGCCGTCGCCAGGCCCACATGTGCGGGCAGGACCGCCGCGTAGGTGGCGTCGGGAATTCCGCGCAGCAGTTCCGGAACCCGGAAGGTCGCCCGTTCGCTGGCTACCGCGATATCGGAGAGCATCGCGATGAGCAGCCCGCCCGCCTGGCAGATGCCGTTGACCGCCGAGACGACCGGTGCCCGGCTGTCCCGAATCGTCAGGAACGGCAGGATGTCCTGTCCCGACAGCTCCGCCGGAAGGGAATCCCCGGGTTCGGACCGCCCGCCGAGATCACCCCCGGGCGCGAACACGTCGTCGGTCCCGGTGATGATCAGAGCCGCCAGCTCCGGGTCGGAGTTGACCAACCGGACCGCTCGTTTGATTCCGAAGTACATCGCCGGCGTCAGGGCGTTGCGTGCCTGCGGCCGATCGATCACACACCATCCGATCACCCCGTCGCGCTCGAAACGCAATCCGGCGGCTCCCAGCTCGTCACCCATCGCATCCTCCGGCCGACGTCATAGCCACAAGAATAACAATGTCAATTCAGGCGAATGGCATTCTCGGTGAGATCGAGGGGTCGGGCCGCCGGATTCGTGATCGTCGGCGGTGATTCGCGCAAGACGATGTTTACGGCGGGGGCGTGGTGGATACACCAGGAACTGGTCGAGGTACTCCGTCGGCCATCGTGGTATGTGAGGACAACTCGATGGGACCTACTCAGGGGCCGCCGTGCGAAACGGCCCCTGACCTGCGCCCCCGGCAGGAATCGAACCTGCGACCTAGGGATTAGAAGGCCCTTGCTCTATCCAACTGAGCTACGGAGGCTGGTAGCACCCAAACACGATGCCCGGTCGGAGGCATTGTGTCCAGCCAGTTGATTATAGCGAGCGTCCAGGTCCGTCCTGCTTATCAGCGGCGGGGCGGCGCGCTGTCGGTCTCGTCACAACCTGCTGTCGCGACTCGGGGCCGCGGCGTGCAGGGGCGCGCTGCCAACTACGCTGCATAGTATGTCGTCGCCGCTGGACCCGCCCTCCGAATCCGCCCCCGGGGCCGTGCGGTCGGAGTCGACGGCGTTCCCATTCCTGGCGGTGCTGTCACTCCTGGTTACGGCCCTGGTCGCCCCGGTCGTGGTGAGCTTGTCCGCGGCCCGGGCCCTGACGCTGCTGGGCATTCCCGACCCTGGACCCCTGACCACCTACGGTCTGCCGGCGGTCCGGGCGCTCGCCGATTTCTCGGCCGCCGTTGCCGTCGGATCGGCACTGTTCGCCGCATTCCTGTGCCCGCCGCAACGCGACGGGCTGCTCGACGTCGGTGGCTATCGTGCGCTGCGCCGGGCCGGGATCGCCGCACTGGCGTGGGCGGTGACCTCCGCACTGTTGGTTCCGTTGACGCTGTCGGACACCACCGGTCAACCGGTGAGCACGCTGCTGCGGCCCGACCAGGTCTGGGGCGCGATCGACAAGGTGGATGTGGCGGGATCCTGGCGTGCCACCGCGATCATGGCGGTGCTGCTGGCCATCGGCTGCCGGTTGGCGCTGCGCTGGGGATGGACCCCGGTGCTGTTCGCCTGGTCGCTGCTGTGCCTGATGCCCGTCGCGCTGACCGGGCATTCGTCCTCGGGTGGTGCGCATGATGTCGCGACCAACAGCCTGATCCTGCATCTGGTCGGTATGGCGGTATGGGTCGGCGGACTGTTCGCGGTGCTCGCCTACGCGATGCGGGACGGCAAGCACACCGGCCTGGCCGCGAGCAGATTCTCGATCGTGGCGACCTGCGCCTTCATCGTGGTGGCATTCTCCGGCGTGATCAACGCCTGGGTCCGGGTGCCGGCGGGTGATCTCTTCACGACCACCTACGGCCGGCTGGTGATCGCCAAGGCGGTGGCCCTGTGTCTGCTCGGGGTGCTCGGATTCCTGCAGCGGCGCCGGGCGCTACCGGCCCTGGCCGCCAATCCGCGCAGTCCGTCCGCGCTGATCAGCTACGCCGGGGTCGAAGTGCTGATCTTCGCGGCGACGATCGGACTGGCAGTCGGTCTGGGACGCACCCCGCCGCCGGACCCGACACATGTTCCTTCCCCGGCCGAGGTCGAACTCGGTTACAACCTCGCCGGTTCGCCGACCATCGGCCGGATCCTGTTCGACTGGCGGTTCGACATCATGTTCGGAACGCTCGCGATCGTGCTCGCGGTGCTGTATCTGATCGGGGTGCGACGGCTGCGTAAGCGCGGTGACGACTGGCCGGTCGGACGCACCGTGGCCTGGCTGTGTGGCTGTGTGGCGCTGTTGATCGCGACCAGCTCGGGAGTGGGGCGGTACGCACCGGGAATGTTCAGCGTGCACATGGCTCAGCACATGGTGCTGTCCATGCTGGCTCCGGTGCTGTTCGCCCTGGGCGGTCCGGTACTACTGGCCCTGCGCACCCTGCCCGCGGCGGGGCGTGGTGCACCGCCCGGACCTCGCGAATGGGTATTGGCCGCCGTGCACAATCCGGTCTCCCGGTTCCTGACCCACCCGATCGTGGCGACGGCCCTGTTCGTCGTCGGCTTCTACGCGTTGTACCTGGGGGGCATATTCAGCGCGGTGGTCGGTTCGCACGGTGCGCATCTGGCGATGAACGTGCACTTCCTGCTGTCGGGCTATCTGTTCTACTGGGTGGTCCTCGGTATCGATCCGAAGCCGCGCCAAGTGCAGCCGCTGACCAAGGTCGGCATGGTCTTCGGCTCGCTGCCGCTGCACGCCTTCTTCGGTGTCGCGCTGATGAGTATGACGACGGTGATGGGTGGTGCGTTCTACCGGTCGCTGGGCCTGGACTGGAATTCCGATCTACTCGGCGATCAGCGCACCGGGGGCGGCCTGGCCTGGGCCAGTGGTGAGATCCCGCTGGTGCTGGTGATGCTGTCGTTGCTGGTGCAGTGGTCGCGTAGTGACAATCGCACGGCCAAGCGGGTCGACCGGGCCGCCGAGCGGGATCACGATGCCGACCTCGCCGCGCACAACGCCATGTTCGCGGAACTGGCGCGGCGGGACCGAGAGGCGAAGTCTTGACCGATGCGTCCGCGCTCGCGCCGCGGCTGACCCGCGCCGACATCCGGGCGGCCCGGCAGCGGTTGGGGAGCGATATTCGGGTGACACCGGTATTCCACACCGAGGTCGACGGTCCGCGCGGACCGGTCAAGGTCACGCTGAAACTCGAACACCTGCAATACGGCGGCACGTTCAAGCTGCGCGGCAGCCTGAACGCGTTGTTGCAGTCCGAGACCGACGGTGCTCGTCCGGTGGTGATCGCCTCGGGCGGTAATGCCGGGATCGCCGCGGCCCTGGCGTGTGCGGTGCGCCGGCTTCCGTGCATCGTGGTCGTGCCCGAAACCGCGCCCCACACCAAGGTCGCGGCGATGTGGTCCTACGGCGCGGAAGTGCTGTGGCACGGTACGACCTACGCGGAGTCGAAACGCTGTGCCGATGCGGTGGCCGCGGAACGCGACGCGCTGCAACTGCATGCCTACGACCTGCCGGCCGTGGTGGCGGGCGCCGGTGTGGTCGGGCTGGAGATCGAACGGCAGGTGCGCGGTCGGCCACCGGTACTGGTGGCTGTCGGTGGCGGCGGGTTGATGGCCGGTATCGCCACCGCGCTCGGGCCGCGCTCGCGGGTGATCGGTGTGGAGCCCAAGGGCGCGCCCACCCTGCATGCCGCGCTGGCGGCCGAACAGGCGGTCGACGTGCCGATCGACACCATCGCCGCGGACGCACTGGGAGCGACCCGGATCGGAGATATCGCCCTCGACACCGCGCTGCGCTACCAGGTGGGGTCGGTCCTGGTCGGTGACGACGCGATCGCGATGGCGCGTGAATATCTGTGGCGGGAGTTCCGGCTGGTGGTGGAGCCCGCGGGCGCGGTGGCCCTGGCTGCGGTGCAGAGCGGTGCGTACGTCCCGGCGCCGGGGGAGCGGCCGGTCATCGTGCTGTGCGGCGCCAATACCGATGTCAGCACCCTCTGACCGGAACGAGCTCTGTTCACACCCGACCGGTTGTACACAATCGCGGGTCGGTGACTGGTGGCACACCGCGGTATCGGAGACGCTGAACGGGTCCCGGCCGCAGCGGGAATCCGGCGGTGGCGGGCTATCCGGTTGTCGAATGGTGGAGGGGTGCAACCATGTACGAGGCGAATACCGCTGTGATCGGCACAGTAGTCACACATCCGGTGCGGCGCAGCCTGCCGGGAGGGGAACAGGTGACCTCCTTCCGGATGGCGAGCAATGCCCGCCGTCTCGATCGCGACAGTGGCAATTGGGTGAACAGCGGCACGCTGTACCTGACCGTCACCTGTTGGCGGCGTCTGGTGGACGGGGTCGACGCGTCCATCCGGCGCGGTGACCCGATCATCGCCTACGGGCAACTGCGCACCAACGAGTACCGGACCAAGGACGGTGCCTACCGTCAGGAGCTGGAGATGCGGGTCGCTGCTCTGGGGCCCGACCTGGGGCGTTGCACAGCTCGCGTGGTCCGGCGCGGGCTCCTACGGAACTCCGCCACGGGCTCGCACGTTGTCTCCGGAGAACAGGACGCGCGGCCGCAGGTGCAGTCTGGCGAGTCCCTCGCCACCGCCGATACCGGATCGGCTACGGTCGAGCCGGTCTCCGCGGCGCCTGCCGACGCCGGATGACGACGGTGACCCCTGCTCTGCCCGTGGTCCTCCGTTTCGACCCACTCGTTCCGACACCGATAGGCTTTCCTACATGGCTGAGTTCATTTACCAGATGAAGAAAGTTCGCAAGGCGCATGGCGACAAGGTCGTCCTCGACGATGTGACCCTGAACTTCCTTCCAGGCGCCAAGATCGGCGTCGTCGGTCCGAACGGCGCCGGTAAATCGAGCGTGCTCAAGATCATGGCCGGACTGGATCAGCCCAACAACGGTGACTCGTTCCTGGCGCCCGGAGCGACGGTCGGCATCCTGCAGCAGGAGCCGCCGCTGAACGAGGAGAAGACGGTTCGCGGCAACGTCGAGGAGGGGCTCGGCGAGATCAAGGTGAAGCTGGACCGCTTCAACGAGATCGCCGAACTCATGGCCACCGATTACTCCGATGAGCTCATGGAGGAAATGGGCAAGCTGCAGGAGGATCTGGACCACGCCGACGCGTGGGATGTCGACTCCCAGCTCGAGCAGGCCATGGACGCGCTGCGCTGCCCGCCGCCGGAGGAGCCGGTCGTCAACCTCTCCGGTGGTGAGCGACGCCGCGTCGCGTTGTGCAAGCTGCTGTTGAGCAAGCCGGATCTGCTGCTGCTCGACGAGCCCACCAACCACCTCGACGCGGAGAGCGTGAACTGGCTCGAGCAGCATCTGGCCCAATATCAGGGCGCCGTGCTGGCCGTCACCCACGACCGGTACTTCCTGGACAATGTCGCCGGCTGGATCCTCGAGCTCGACCGTGGTCGTGCCTACCCCTATGAGGGCAACTACTCCACCTACCTGGAGAAGAAGGCCGAACGCCTCGAGGTCCAGGGCAAGAAGGATCAGAAGCTGCAGAAGCGGCTCAAGGAGGAGCTCGCCTGGGTGCGTTCGGGCGCCAAGGCTCGTCAGGCCAAGAACAAGGCCCGCCTCGGCCGTTACGAGGAGATGGCGGCCGAAGCGGAGAAGACGCGCAAGCTGGACTTCGAGGAGATCCAGATCCCGCACGGCCCACGGCTGGGCAATGTCGTGGTCGACGTCGAGCACCTGGACAAGGGCTTCGGCGACCGTCAGTTGATCAAGGATCTGTCGTTCACCTTGCCGCGCAACGGCATTGTCGGTGTGATCGGACCGAACGGCGTCGGTAAGTCGACGTTGTTCAAGACCATCGTGGGTCTGGAGCAGCCCGACAGTGGTGAGGTGAAGGTCGGCGAGACGGTCAAGTTGAGCTACGTCGACCAGAACCGCGCCGGTATCGATTCGAAGAAGACGGTGTGGCAGATCGTCTCCGACGGGTTGGATTACATCGAGGTCGGCAACCAGGAAATGCCTTCGCGCGCCTATGTTTCCGCGTTCGGGTTCAAGGGTGCCGATCAGCAGAAGCCGGCCGGCGTGCTCTCCGGTGGTGAGCGCAACCGCCTGAATCTGGCGCTGACGCTCAAGCAGGGCGGTAACCTGATCCTGCTCGACGAGCCCACCAACGACCTGGACGTCGAAACCCTGGGCTCGCTGGAGAATGCGCTGGAGAACTTCCCCGGCTGCGCCGTGGTCATCTCCCACGACCGCTGGTTCCTGGACCGGACCTGCACCCATATCCTGGCCTGGGAAGGTGACGATACGAACCCGGCCGCGTGGTTCTGGTTCGAAGGCAACTTCGAGGCCTACGAGGCCAACAAGGTCGAGCGGCTGGGCCCGGATGCGGCCCGTCCGCACCGTGTTACCCATCGTAAGCTGACACGCGACTGATTTTCCTTGTCGCGTAGTCGATCACAACCCGGACGTGCGCCAAATATCCAGCGGCGCAACGTCTTAGCGGTCTACCATGGACAGTGGTGGACGGCGAACACGGGCGTTACCACCGGCCCGTTCGAGGTAGCTGAGGTTGCCGGGGTTTAGGAGGAATCCACCCCGGCGGCCACGCTGCCCAGCTACTCTCGACCCCGGCGTCACTTTGTTGCGGAACCGAATCCGAGGGAGTTGGCGAAGAAAATGACAGTCTCGTCCGAATTGTCCAGTAATGCGTGGGCTGAAGACCTGCCGGAGCCGCTGCGGGGCGAACTCGCGACGCTCGAATCGGCGTACTTCCGCCACGTGGACGCCGGCGATGTGGACTGCGCTATTACCGGAAGTTCGGCGATGGTCTTTCGAAGGCACCTCGAAGTCGGTATGAAACGACCCCCGGGTACCGCACTCGTGCGGGTCTACCACCCGGACGACGGCAGCGGCCTGGGTACCGCCGTCCAGCTGATCACCGACGATATGCGGCTGCTCGTGGAGTCGGTGACCTCGGCCCTGACCAGGATCGGGGTCAGTGTCAGTGAGGTCATCCACCCGATCTTCGAGGTTCTCCGCGACGACGAGGGACGACTGCGCTCGGCCGCCCCGCACGAGATCGACGGCAACGGTGTCACCGGGGTGCGGGAATCGTGGATCCACGTCCAGCTGCACAACTCCACCGGCCGCGACGTCCTCGACCGCATCCAGAGCGAGCTGCCCGATGTGCTCGCCGACGTGCGGCAGGTCGTCAGCGATACCGAAGCGATGCGGGCAATGCAGGATCGTCTGTCCGACGATCTGGTGCGGGCCGCCGATGCCGGGGCCCCGCCGTATTCGAGGACAGATCTCGTCGACTGCGCGCATCTGTTGCGCTGGATGGCGGACGGCCATTTCACGGTGCTCGGTTACGCCAGGTTCCAACGCGACCCGCAAGCCCCGGCGGGAACGAAATCCGTTGTGGTACCGGAGAGTTGCCTGGGTGTGCTGCGCACCGACGTGGGGACCGACTTCCGGGTGCCCGTGGACGGAGGTGAGCGTCCACTGCTGATGTTGACCCAGGGGCTGGTCCCGGCGACAGTGCACCGCTCGGTGTATCCGTACTTCGTCGGGGTGGCCGAATCGGACGCCTCGGGCGCTGTGGTCGGCGAGCACCTGTTCATCGGCGTTTTCACCGTGGCAGCCCTGCACGAGAACGTGCTCGACATCCCGGTGATCGCGCGTCGGGTGCGCTCGGTGATCGAGCAGTGCGGATTCGATCTGGAATCGTTCTCGGGCCAGGCGATGCTCGAGGTGATCCAGTCCTTCCCGCGCACCGAACTGTTCTCCAGTGATGTCGACACCCTGCGTCGCACCGCCAGCGCGGTGCTGAACGTCGGGATGCGGCGGCAGGTGCGGTTGTTCCTGCGTCAGGATTCCTACGGGCGGTTCGTCGCCGCCATGGTGTATCTGCCGCGCGACCGCTACACCACCCGGGTCCGGCTCGAGATCCAGGATATTCTCGTGCGTGAGCTCGGTGGTGAGTCGATCGACTACTCCGCTCGGGTGTCCGAGAGTGAGCTCGCCAGTGTGTATTTCACGGTGCATCTGCCCGAGCCCGGTACCCGGGTGGATACCTCGGAATCCAACCGCTTGCGGATCCAGAACCTGCTCGCCGAGGCGAGCCGAACCTGGGACGACGACCTCCGCGACGAGGTAGCGCGGTCGAGTGTGCTCGATCCGGCTGTGGTGCAGCGCTATTCGGCCGCGCTGCCCGACGGCTACAAGGAGGATTTCGGCCCGTCACGCGCGTTGGCGGATATCGTTCGAGTGGAGCGGCTCGACGCCACCACGATCGATCAGCATCTGTACCGCCGCCCGGGCGCCGAACCCGGGTCGTGGCGGTTCACCCTGTATGTCGGCGAACGGATCTCGCTGAGTCAGGTGTTGCCGTTGCTGCAGAGCCTCGGGGTCGAGGTGGTCGATGAGCGGCCCTACGAGGTCGAGTTCGTCGAGGGGCGGCAGGCGTGGATCTACGACTTCGGCCTGCAGGCTCGACCGGATCTGCTGCGGACCTCGCTGGATCGCAATATGGATGCCGAACTGGTCGAGTCCACCGATCGGCTGGATGTCCTGGACGCGCAGGAGCGTGGCCTGCGGGAGCGGTTCACCGCGGCCTTCGACGCACTGTGGCACGGTCGTGCCGAGGCTGATCCGCTCAACGAACTGGTGCTGCGGGCAGGGCTGCCGTGGCGGTCGGTCTCGATCCTGCGTGCCTATTCGAAGTATCTGCAGCAGGCCGACTTTCCGTACAGTCAGACCAATATCGCCCGCGTCCTGCTCGGGGCGCCGGATGTGTCCCGGTTGTTCGTCGAGCTGTTCGAGACGATGTTCGACCCGGACTCCGCCTCACCCGAACGCGCCGAAGAGCTCCAGGCTGCGGTGCACGAATGCATCAACGAGGTCGTGAGCCTGGATGCCGATCGCATCCTGCGTGCCATCCTGAGCGTGCTGACCGCGACGCTGCGGACCAATTACTACGTCGCCGATGCGACGGGTGCTCCGCGCGACTACCTCTCGATCAAGGTCGAGCCGCATGCCATCGCGGAATTGCCGCGGCCGCGGCCGCAGTTCGAGATTTTCGTGTATTCGCCGCGGGTGGAGGGTGTGCATCTGCGTTTCGGTGCGGTGGCTCGTGGTGGTTTGCGGTGGTCGGATCGGTTGGAGGATTTCCGGACCGAGGTGTTGGGTCTGGTGAAGGCGCAGGCGGTGAAGAATGCGGTGATCGTGCCGGTGGGTGCGAAGGGTGGTTTCGTGGTGAAACTGCCACCGGCCGCCACCGGGGACCCAGTGGCCGATCGGCAGGCGCTGCAGGCAGAGGGCGTGTGGTGCTACCGCACCTTCATCTCCGGATTACTGGATGTGACCGACAACGTCGACCACACCACCGGTGCGGTGATTCCGGCACCGCGGGTGGTGCGTCGGGACGGTGACGATACGTATCTGGTGGTGGCTGCCGACAAGGGGACGGCGAAGTTTTCCGATATCGCCAATGAGGTGGCGGGGGAATACGGTTTCTGGTTGGGGGATGCGTTCGCGTCGGGTGGTTCGGCGGGGTATGACCACAAGGCGATGGGGATTACGGCTCGTGGTGCGTGGGAGAGTGTGCGTCGGCATTTTGCGGAGATGAATGTGGATGTGCAGTCGGAGGAGTTCACGGTTGCGGGTGTGGGGGATATGTCGGGGGATGTGTTCGGTAACGGGATGTTGTTGTCGGAGCATATTCGGTTGGTGGCGGCGTTCGATCATCGTCATATTTTTATTGATCCGGATCCGGTGGCGGCGTCGTCGTTTGTGGAGCGGAAGCGGTTGTTCGGGTTGGCGCGGTCGTCGTGGGCGGATTACGACTCGTCGTTGATCAGCGAGGGCGGCGGCGTCTGGGACCGCACCGTGAAGTCGATTCCGGTCAGCCCGCAGATTCGGCGAGCACTCGATCTCGCCGACGAAGTGGTCTCGTTGTCCCCACCGGAAATGATTCGCGCAATTTTGTGCGCGCCGGTCCAATTGCTGTGGAACGGCGGTATAGGCACCTATATCAAGGCGAGTTCGGAATCGCACGGCGAAGTGGGCGACAAGTCCAACGACCCGGTGCGTGTCGACGCCTCGAAGCTCCGAGCACGCGTCATCGGCGAGGGCGGCAATCTCGGAGTCACGGCTCTGGGACGCATCGAATTCTGCACGCTCGGGGGCAAATGCAATACCGACGCGCTGGATAATTCCGCCGGCGTGGACTGCTCCGACCACGAGGTCAACATCAAGGTGTTGCTCGACGGTGTGGTATCCGCCGGTGAGCTGCCGGTGGAGGAGCGCAATCCGTTACTGGCCTCGATGACCGACGACGTGGCGGAGATGGTGCTGCGCGACAATGTCTCGCAGAACTTCCTGATGGGAATGTCGCGGACCGAGGCACCACGCATGCTCAACGTACATATGCGGGTGATCGACGACCTCGAACAACGCCGCGGCCTGGATCGAGAGCTGGAAGCCCTGCCCTCGGCCAAGGAGTTGACTCGTCGAGCCGAGGCCGGCACCGGACTGACATCCCCGGAACTGGCGAATCTGCTCGCACATGTGAAGCTCGCGCTCAAGGCGGAACTGCTGGAGAGCGATTTGCCCGACAGCGCCCACTTCGCGGCCCGGCTGCCCGACTACTTCCCGGAGGCCCTGCGCTCCCGGTTCGGTGCGGCGATCAAGCGGCATCGGCTGCGCCAGGAGATCGTCACCACGATGGTGGTGAACGAAATGGTCGATCTGGGCGGTATCACCTACGCCCATCGGCTCAACGAGGAAATCGGGGCCAGCACCTCGGACGTGGTTCGCGCCTTCACCGCCACCAGCCAGATCTTCGATCTGCACGCGCTGTGGGAGCGAATTCGCGCCGTCGAGGTGCCCACGGCCGTGAAGGACGAGCTGGAACTCGAGACCAAACGCACCCTCGACCGCGCATCCCGGTGGTTGCTGACCAACCGTCCTCAGCCGGTTGCGGTCGGCGCCGAGATTCACCGGTACAGCGGTGCGGTTCGCGAGCTCGCGCCCAAGGTGCCGGGGTGGCTGCGAGGTCATCATCTCGACACCCAGTCGGAGGCCTCCGCCAAGATCGTCTCGCGTGGGGTCCCCGAAGACCTCGCCACCGAGGTGATCGGGTTGCTGAACCTGTTCCCGCTGCTCGATGTCGTCGATATCGCCGACATCACCGACCGCAGCGGGGAAGAGGTCGGCGCGTTGTACTACGCGCTCAACGAGCATCTCAAGATCGACTGGCTGCTGCAGGCCGTGAGTCATCTCGAACGCGGTGACCGGTGGCATTCGCTGGCCCGTCTCGCGCTGCGTGACGATATGTACGGCTCGCTGCGATCGCTCACCCTCGATGTGCTCTCCGCCGGCGATCCGGAGGAAACGGCGGAGGAGAAGATCGCCTACTGGGAGTCGAAGAACCAGTCCCGGCTGGGGCGTGCGCGCGCGGCCCTGTCGGAATTGTTCGCCTCGGGTACCCACGATCTGGCCACGTTGTCGGTGGCGGCACGGCAGGTCCGCAGCATGGTCAGCGGTGTCGGGGCGCAATCGGAGGTGCCGCGCTGAGCAACGGAGGTACTACTTCGGGTCGGATCGCCGTGATCGCCGGAGACCGCGGAGTCGCGGATCCGGGCGGACACTGCATACTGGTTAGCCGAAGCGGCCGGGAGTCTCCCGCCGCCGCGTCGAGCTAGTTCGGCCGCCCGCGCTCCCCGCCTCAGGGGCCGGAAGCGCGGGCGGTAACCCGATCGGAGGTGTACAGCGTGACCAGTGTCGGCTCGGTGAACGGAGTCTCGACGTCGGGCAATGCCGTCGTCGCGCCCAAGCGATTCCATGCCAAGGTCGATGTCCGATGGTCGGATATGGACGTCTTCCAGCACATCAATCACGCTCGCATGGTGACGCTGCTCGAAGAGGCACGGATCCCGTGGCTGTTCGAGGGCGACCGTCCGACCGCCCGCCTGCGCACCGGCTGCGTGCTCGCCGATCTGCACGTGCGCTACCGGGGGCAGCTCCGGCACGAGGACACGCCGCTGGATGTGGCCATGTGGATCGAGCAGCTGCGCGCGGTGGACTTCACCATCGGCTACGAGGTGCGTGCCAACGGGGTGGCGTTGGATTCACCGCCCGCGGTCGTCGCCACCACACAGATCGCAGCGTTCGACATCGACACTCAGCGGCTCCGCCGGTTGAGTACGGAGGAACGTGACTACCTGAGCCTCTGGCAGGCCGACTGACGCGTCCGGACGACACGACGATTCGATGCTGCGCATAACCGATCCCGCCGAGCGGGAAAATCTGGCAACCTTCCTCACCCGTGCGACCCGGCTCGATCCGGCGGCTGTCATCCGGCTGCACCGGCGCGGTGAGAGTTACGTCACCGCATGGGCCGCGACCGGTTTCGAGGTGCTGGCCGCCCGCACGGTGGTAGGCGAACTGGGTGTCGGCGATGTCACCGTCGCGGGCGACACCGCGCTGGCCGGGCTGGCCGCGCCCGGTGCGGACGGGACCATCGATGTGGGGTACTCCATGGATTCGGCCTGGCGCACGGCACTACCGCCGCTGACCGGGTTCGCACAGATCGACGACGTCCCGGCCCGCAACCTGGTCGAACTGGCCGAACGCGGTGCTCGCCTGGCGGCCGAGCACGGCAGCGGGCACGGGCCACCGGCCTCCCTGCTGGAACAGACCGTGCTGACCGTCACGGGTGCCGGTCAGCAGGTCGATGTGCCGATGCGGGTGGTGTTCGCCCTCACCGCGATGGATTTCATCCCGCACGCCGGCACCGAGGCGGATTCCCGGCGGATCGCCGCCACCGAGTACGTCCGGGTGCGGGCCACCCGGACCTGGTTACGCCTGGATGCCCGCTACGGTTCGGTCGCTCGCCGCCGGGGCGCGCCGTTGCTGGCCTCCTGAGCGCGGGGTATTACGCCGCGCCCTCACCCAGGTACTGCAACCACACCGGATCGAGATCGGACGTGGTGGACAGCAGCCGCCAATGGGGGCCTTTCGGTGAGACCAGCGGCTGCGGGAGTGCCCAACCCAGTTCACTGAGAAGTTTGTCGGCTTTGCGGTGATTACACGGCGCGCAGCAGGCTACACAGTTCTCCCACGAATGGGCGCCCCCGCGGCTGCGCGGCACGACGTGATCGATGGTTTCGGCTTTGGCGCCGCAGTAGGCACAGCGATAGCGATCCCGGTGCATGAGGGCCGCTCGGGTCATCGGGACCCGGGCGCGATAGGGAACTCGCACGTAATTGCGCAACCGGATCACCGATGGCAACGCGATCGAAGTGCCGGCGGAGTGTACGACGGGGCCCTCCGGATCGTCGTGGACCGTATCGGCTTTGTCGCAGACCAGCAGCACGATGGCGCGACGCGCGGGCAGGGCGGTCAGCGGCTCGTAGGTGGCATTGAGAAGTAGCACCCGGCGTCTGGACCACAGGGTCGCGACGGGCTCGGTTGCGGGCGGCGGATGTGCCGGAGAGGAATATGCGGAGAGGATATGCAGCGGAGTGGCCCCCGACCCACGATTGTGGACGTCGGCGGGCTGGAGTTGTCGGTGCGCTCTCGCCTCGTGTGACCGGGCGCCGTGCCGCTGCTTCATTGCGGACCCCGAATTCTGCTAGGTCGGTTCGTGTGCTGTCAGGCAGACACTGCCACCCAGTTGACCACGGAACGTGCCGGTGTGCACGGTGATTTCGGCCGCGAAATCGGCACGGTTCCACCGATCGCACGTGGTCGACGGGCTGCGCACCATTATCCGCGCCGCCGCGGGCCGCACACCGGCCTTCGCCTGAACACGAAGTAATGCGCCGGTGACGGGCCCGCGAGCGGCGCCGTGTGCCTCGACCGGTGGGCGGTCGGTACGGGGACGGGCACAATGGTGGGCGAATACGGGCAGCGAACAGATCGAGAGGGTCGATGACTTCCGGCGAACAGACGGCGACATCGTTCTATGAGGCGGTCGGCGGGGCGGAGACGTTCCGGCGGATCGTGGCGGCGTTCTATCGGGAGGTCGCCACCGACGAGATCCTGCGGCCGATGTATCCGGAAGCCGACCTCGGCCCGGCCGAGCGCCGGTTGCGGATGTTTCTGGAGCAGTACTGGGGTGGCCCGCGCACCTATTCCGACGAGCGCGGACACCCGCGGCTGCGGATGCGGCACATGCCGTTCAGTATCGGTCCGCTCGAACGCGACGCGTGGCTGCGGTGCATGCACATCGCGATCGCGGAGATCGAGCCGGAGATCCTCGACGACGAACATCGGCAAGCGCTGCTGAATTACCTGGAGATGGCCGCGAATTCACTGATGAACGCGCCGATGTGAGCTGTACCGGGTTCCGTCCCTGGTAGTAGGTGTTTCGCGCGGTTGCGGTGACTGCTGTGCAGTAGCTCATTTGTGCCGAATTCGCGGTCCCGCACGGAGGGCCGCAACGTCTTTGGCACCATGGGCGACTGTGACGATGCCATCGACCGGGGGACCGGTGCAGCGGGACGTGGAGGACACGGCGACGGAGAACGCCGCGGCGTGGTGGAAGTCGGCGGTGTTCTATCAGATCTACCCGAGGTCGTTCTCCGATGCCGGCGGCACCGGCGTCGGCGATCTCGCCGGCATTCGGGACCGGCTCGGCTACCTGGAACTACTGGGTGTCGACGCGTTGTGGATCTGCCCGGTGATGCGGTCGCCGATGGCCGACGGCGGCTACGACGTCAGCGATCCGCGCGATATCGACCCGCTGTTCGGTGATCTGGAGACCTTCGATCAGGTCGTGGCCGAGGCGCACGACCGCGGTATGCGAGTGACGATGGATCTGGTGCCCAATCACACCAGTGACCGTCATCCGTGGTTCACTGCCGCGACCGCCGCCGCGCCCGGCAGTTCCGAACGGGCTCGCTACATCTTCCGCGACGGTCGCGGCCCGGACGGTGCCGAGCCGCCCAACAACTGGCCCAGTGTCTTCGGTGGTCCGGCCTGGACTCGGGTCACCGAATCCGACGGGACCCCCGGGCAGTGGTACCTGCACCTGTTCGCGCCACAGCAGCCCGATCTGAACTGGGACAATCCGGAGGTCGTCGCGGATTTCGAACACACCGTGCGCTTCTGGCTCGAGCGCGGAGTGGACGGCTTCCGAATCGATGTGGCCCACGGTATGGCGAAACCACCGGGATTGCCCGATATCGATCCCACGGTGCTGGCGGCGATCGAAGCCTCGGGCGAGCCGCCGGGAACCGCGCGCGAGGATGCGGAACCGCCCGCCCGCGACGGCCGTGACCCGCGGTTCGACAATCCGGGTGTGCACGACGTCCATCGCCGGCTCCGCAAGGTACTCGACGAGTATCCGGGCGCGGTGTCGATCGGTGAGGTGTGGGTCGAGGACAATGCGCGGTTCGGCGACTACCTGCGGTCCGACGAACTCCATCTCGCCTTCAACTTCCGGCTCGCCGAGGCTGCGTTCGATGCCGCCGATATCCGGGCCGCGGTGCAGAACTCGCTGGAATCGGTGCACTCGGTCGGCGCGGCGGCGACCTGGACGCTGTCCAATCACGACATCGCGCGCGAGGTCACCCGGTACGGTGGCGGCGCGACGGGTCTCGCCCGGGCACGAGCGATGATGATGTTCGAACTGGCGTTGCCCGGCACGGTGTTCGTCTACAACGGCGCCGAGCTCGGGTTGCCCAATGTCGACGATCTGCCCGAGTCCGCGTTGCGTGATCCGGTGTGGGAGCGTTCGGGCCATCGCGATCGGGGCCGCGACGGCTGCCGGGTGCCGATTCCCTGGGAGGGGGAGCGGCCGCCGTTCGGATTCACCGACGGACAACCCTGGCTCCCGATGCCCGAGCAGTGGGCCGACCGGACCGTGGAACAGCAACTCGAGCATCTCGAATCGACGTTGTCGCTGTACCGCAGTGCCCTCGAATTACGCTCCACCAGAGATGAATTCGCGGGCGATACGATCGAATGGCGGGACGGTCCCGGCGACTGTCCGGGCTTCCGCCGGCCGGGCGGACTGGTATGTGTGCTCAACACGTCCACGGCTGCGATCGACCTGCCGGCCGGGGAGTTGCTGCTGACCAGCGCGCCACTGCACGAGGCGCAGCTCGCCCCGGGTGCGGCGGCCTGGGTGGCCGACACGGTGGCTCGGAGCTGACCCGGAAATCGCCATCGTCTACCGTTGGGCTGTGAGCATTCTCGAAACAGTGCTGATCTTTCTCGGCATCCCGCTGGTGATCTACGCGGTGATTGCCGGATTGTCGTTCCTCGGCAAGCCGCTGCCCGGTGAGAAGCCGGTCCACTACGACCTCGGGAAGAAGTGGACCTCCGCACCGGTGCTGTGGAGCGCGACCGACGAGGTGACGTTGTCCGTCGCCCAGGCCGCACATGCGTCGCACGGTCATCATGCGGCAATCGAATCCGGGGCTGATCTGATCGGAGGCCGGGCAAGTGGCAAGTTCTAGTTGGCCCGCGGTGGACCCGTCCACCCTGCCGCACGGCTACGCCGTGACCAGCAGCGGACGCGTATCCGGTGTGCACGAGGCCGGTGACGTGTTCAAGGAGGCGCCGTTCAACGACAACGAGCGGCTGCTGATGGACAACACCCTCACCGAGGCGACCCGTACCACCAAGGTCCGGTTCAACGTCTACATCGGCGACCTGGGTGCCGATACCGCTGCCGGTATCGATGCCGTGTTCCCGGTGACTCCCGAGGCGGCGCGTTCGGTGCTCATCGCCGTCTCACCCAACGACCGCGCGGTCGAGGTGCGCTCGGGTCGCGATGTCGCCGACCGTGTCAACGACCGCGTCTGCCAGCTGGGCGTCACCGCGGCGCTGGCCTCACTGCGTCAGGGACAACTCGTCGACGGTGTCGTCTCCGCGGTACGCGTGATGGCCGCGGCGATCGGACGCCCGAGCTGATCCACCCGCGCTGATCGGCACGCTCGCGCCGGTTCATCAGGGCCGATGCACCCCTGTCCGAGACACTCGGGCAGGGGTGCGTTTTTGTCTGCACACCGGTCGGCCGCGTTCCGGGATTCGCTGTGAGCGTAAGCGCGCCCGCCGCGCGGCCCCTCGGACGTAGGCTCGGCATATGGCGGACTTCCCGACACTGCGTGCGATCTCCGGCGGACACGACCAGGCCGCACGGCAGTCACCGGCCGCCGAGCCGCCGTCGGTCCCGGTCCCGGATCGCACTCCCGTCTCGATCCCCGACGGCTCGGAGGACCGAGCACGTCCGGAGCTGGTGCGACCGACCCCGGTGCGGGCCCTGCGTCCGGCCCGGCCCGGGGGCGCGGCGGAACCCTTGTGGCGTGAGGTGCTCGGCCGCCGATTGCGGGAACGGCGCCTCGATCTGGGCGAGACGCTCGCTCGCACCGCGGGACGGGCCGGAATCTCACCCCAGTACCTGTCCGAGATCGAACGCGGCCGCAAAGAGCCGTCGAGCGAGATGATCGCGGCCCTGACCGGCGCGCTCGGCACCACACTGGGCGAGCTGGCCGCCACTGTCGCCGACGATCTGCAGCGGGCCACGCGCCTTACCTCGTTCGGCCGTCCGGACGACACGGCATCGGTCGGCCGCCCGACCGACACCATGCTGCTCGCCGCCTGAGCCGATCGCCGCACCCGGCCGCTGCCACCGCGCGTCCGCTGCCGGGTAACACCGGCATCGGCGTCACACAGTGCAGCTTCCGCAGTGTGGCGGACCCAGGGCCGGGCCGGCTCAGGGACGCTCGCCCAGAATCCGGTCGACGAGCCCGTACTCCAGTGCCGCCTGCGCGGTGAACACCCGGTCACGATCCGTGTCGTGGCGCAGTGTGGTCGCGTCCTGACCGGTGTGCCTGGACAGGATCGTCTCGATCTCGGCTCGCATCCGCACCAGTTCGTCGGCCTGGATGATCAGGTCGGGGATCGCCCCCTGCCCACGAGTGGCCGGCTGGTGCAATACGGCGCGCGCGTGCGGGAGCATCGACCGGCGTCCGTCCGCGCCGCCCGCCAGCAGTACCGCCCCCACCGCGATGGCTTGGCCGACACAGGTGGTCGCCACCGGTGACGAGATGTGCTGCATGGTGTCGTAGATCGCCAGCATCGCCGACAGATCGCCGCCCTCGCAGTTGATGTAGAGGTTGATCTCCTGGCCCGGGCTGTCGGCATCCAGATGCAGCAGCTGTGCGATCAACGCATTGGCCACGCCCGAATCGATGGGGGTGCCCAGATAGGCGATCCGCTCGGTGAGCAGATGGGAGTAGACGTCCATGACTCGCTCGCCGTGCGGGTGCTGGGCGATGACATTGGGGATGGTGTAACTGGTCACGAGTTCCTCCTCAGGCCGAGATTCCGACGCGATGGCGTTGTGGAATCACCTGATCGAAGGAGTCCACGATGTGATCGACGAAGCCGTAGTCGCGGGCCTCGGTGGCGGTGAACCAGCGGTCGTGCAGCGAATCCTCGTAGACCCGGTCGAACGGCTGGCCGGTATCCGCGGCGATCAGGCCCAATACCGTGTTGACGGTGTGGCGCAGATCGTCGGCTTGTACTTCCACCTCACCCGCGCTGCCACCGATACCGGCCGACCCCTGATGCATCAGAATGCGCGCATGCGGCAGGGCGTACCGCCTGCCCGGGGTTCCGGCCGAGAGCAGGAACTGTCCGGCGCTGCAGGCCAATCCGAGCGCCAGCGTCGAGACAGTGCACGGCACCAGCCGCATCACGTCGCGGATCGCCAGCATCGAGGGGACCGATCCGCCGGGGGAGTGGATCCACAGCGAGATGTCGGCGTCGGGGGCCTCTGCGGCCAGGGTGAGCAGCTGGGTGGTGAGCAGGGTCCCGTTGTCGTCGTCGAGCCCGCCGTCGAGCACGAGAATGCGACGGCCGAGTAGTTGTTCCCGCGAGCGCCAGCTGAACAGCGGTGTCTTGGTGTCGTCGTGAGCCATGCGTCCACGGTGCACCCGGGGGCGTCCCGAGAACGCGAGATGCTGCTGTGGGCAGATCCGCTCACAGCAGCGGGCGGTGGCGGTGGGGCAGGCCCACCCACCACCGTCCGTCCTGATCAGGCGATATCGGCCGCGCGGGCACGCAGTGACCGCTCGATACCGGCCTTACCCTCGATCACCAGGCGGCGCAGGGCCGGTGGGTGATCACCGCTGAGGAACTTGTCGGCCGCGGCGATCGCCTCCTCGTTGATGGCCCAGTGCGGGTAGAGGCCGACCACGACGGTCTGGGCCACCTCGCTGGAGCGGCGCTCCCACACCGAGGCGATCTCGTCGAAGTAGCGCTGCACGTACGGGGTCAGCAGCTCGCCCTGACCGACGGGAGCGAATCCGCCGACGATGGCCCGGGCGGTGATGTTCGGTACCGAATCGTCGTCCATCACCGTGCGCCAGGCCTTCTCCTTCACCTCGGCCTGCGGACGAGCGGTGGCGGCCGCGGCGGCCTGGCGGCGACCGGCGGCGGTGGGATCGCGCTCCAATTCCGCGTCGATGACCGGGGTTTCGGTGGTTTCCGCGTCGAGCTGGCCTGCTGCCGCCAGCGCCTGCACGATCCGCCAGCGCAGATCGGTGTCGACCGCGAGCCCCGGCAACTGCGCCGCGGCCGGGTCGGAATCGAGTAGCAGGGTGCCGAGCACCTCGCTGTGCCACGGGGACAGGCGTGCGGCGGTGAGCGCGTTCACGAATGCGAGCTGGTGGTCCGAACCCGGTTCGGCCGCGCGGGCGAGTTCCAGCAGGCGGTCGGCGAAGGCAGGCCAGCCGGTCTGATCCGCCCATTCCGGGTCGGCGTAGCTCGCCAGGGCGGTGTGTGCCTGCATCAGCAGCCGTTGCACCACGCCGATCTCGGTTTCCGCGCCCACGCCGCCCTGGATCAGCGCCACGAAATCGCGGGCCCGCATCTCGGCCTGGCGGGTCATTTCCCAGGCGGCGGACCAGCACAGCGTGCGCGGCAGCGATTCGGCGATATCGGCGATCCTGGTGGTGACCGTGTCGAGCGAGTGCGGGTCCAGTCGCAGCGAGCAATAGGTGAGGTCGTCGTCGTTGACCAGAACCAGTTGGCCCCGTTCGACTCCCACCAGTTCGGGTACCTCGGTGCGCTCGGCGGCGTCCAGATCGAGCTCCACGCGGCGGGTGCGTACCAGCTTTCCGTCCCGGTCGTCGTAGACGCCGATGGCCAGCCGGTGTACGCGCCGCTCACCCGCTCCGGGGGCGGCACCGTCCTGGACGACGGCGAACCGGGTGAACTTCCCGTCGTCGTCCACCTCGAAATCGGGCCGCAGCGTATTCAGGCCGGTGGTCTTCAGCCACTGCGCGCCCCAACCGGAAAGGTCACGCCCGGAAGACTTCTCGAGTGCTCCGACCAGATCGTCGAAGGTGGCGTTGCCGAAGGCGTGTGCGGCGAAGTAGTCGCGCAGGCCGGCGAGGAACGGCTCCAGCCCGACGTAGGCCACCAGTTGCTTGAGGACCGAGGCGCCCTTGGCGTAGGTGATGCCGTCGAAATTGACCTCGACCGCGGCCAGATCCGGAATATCGGCGGCGATGGGATGGGTGGAGGGCAGCTGATCCTGCCGGTAGGCCCACGACTTCTCGACATTCGCGAAAGTGGTCCAGGCCCCGGTGTATTCGGTGGCCTCGGTCTGGCACAGGACCGACGCGAAGGTGGCGAACGACTCGTTCAGCCACAGATCGTCCCACCATTTCATGGTCACCAGGTCGCCGAACCACATGTGCGCCATCTCGTGCAGCACGGTCTCGGCACGGCGCTCGTAGGAGGCGCGAGTGACCTTGGACCGGAACACGTAGTCCTCGAGGAAGGTCACCGCACCGGCATTCTCCATGGCGCCGGCATTGAACTCGGGGACGAACAACTGGTCGTACTTGCCGAAGACGTAGGGGACGCCGAAGTTGCGGTGGTAGAAGGCGAAGCCCTGTTTGGTTTCGGTGAAAAGCCTTTCCGCGTCCATGAATTCGGCGAGCGAGGCACGGCAGTAGATGCCCAGCGGGATGGTGGACCGATCGTCGGTGTAGACGTCGATCCACTTGGCGTACGGTCCGGCGATCAGCGCGACCAGATAGGTACTCATCGGCGGCGTGGTCGCGAAGGTGTGCTCGACCGCATCGCCCTCGGCCCGGGTCTCGATCGCGGCGCCGTTGGAGATCACCTCCCAGTCGCTCGGGGCGGTGACCGAAATGTCATAGGTGGCCTTCAGATCGGGCTGGTCGAAGCAGGCGAACATCCGCTTCGCGTCGGCCGTCTCGAACTGCGAGTACAGGTACACCTTGTCGTCGGTCGGATCGACGAAGCGGTGCAGGCCCTCACCGGTGTGGGAGTACTCGCAGTCCGCCTCCACCACCAGTTCGTTGTGCTCGGCCAGATCGGTCAGGGTGATGCCGTGCGACTCGTCGTATCCGGAGACGTCGACAGTGGTGCCGTTGAGCACGGCCGAGCGCACTCCGGCGGCGACGATATCGATGAAGGTCTGCGCGCCGGCGGTGGCGGTGAAGGTCACCGTGGAGCGGGAGTGGAAGGTCTCGTGTGCGGGGCCCTCCGACCGTTTCCCGGTGAGGTCGAGTTCGACTCGATAGTTGTCCACGCTGATCGTCGAGGCCCGCGCGATGGCCTGCTCGCGGGTGAGATTCGGTGCAGACAAGGAGACTCCTTCGCTCGAGACCGGTCGATGAACCGCGCTGTTGATGTAGTCGCAGCCCAGAATGCCATGTTCGCGACCACCGCGCGCCACGCCACCGAAGGTTCGTGGCCATCGGACCGCTCGGTAGGCTGAGCGTTCGTTGCGGCGCTCAGTGATACGAGGAGGACGGTTGAAGCACATCCACGCCGGTAAGGTGCGTGATCTCTACGCCGACGGCGAATCGTTGATTCTGGTCGCGTCCGATCGCGTATCGGTGTACGACGTGGTGCTGCCGACGCCGATCCCGGACAAGGGCGCGCTGCTCACCCAGCTGTCGAACTGGTGGTTCGACTATTTCGCCGATGTCCCCAACCACGTAGTGTCCACGACCGATGTCCCGGACGAATTCACCGGCCGCGCGGTGCGGGTTCGTCCGCTGCAGATGGTGCAGGTGGAATGCATCGCCCGCGGCTACCTGGTCGGGTCCGGTCTCCAGGAGTACCGCCACACCGGTGCCGTATCGGGGGTGCGCCTGCCCGAGGGGCTGCGCGAGGGCGACCGGCTGCCGGAGCCGATCTTCACTCCCACCACCAAGGCGTCGGCGGGCCACGACGAACCGATCACCTTCGACGACGTGGTGAACCAGGAGGGCCGCGAGGTCGCGGAGCGGCTGCGCGCACTGACGCTCGAGATCTACACCCGGGGCGCCGAGCATGCCGCCGAACGCGGTGTGATCATCGCCGATACGAAGGTCGAATTCGGCTGGAACGCGGATGTCCTCACTCTGGGTGACGAGGTGCTGACCTCGGATTCGTCCCGTTTCTGGCCGGCGGACGAATGGGAGCCGGGCCGTGCCCAGCGCTCGTTCGACAAGCAGTTCGTGCGCGACTGGGCGACCTCCACCGGGTGGGACAAGGAACCGCCCGGCCCGGAGATTCCGTCCGACATCGTGGCGGCGACACGGGAGAAGTACATGGACGCCTATCAGCGCATCACCGGCCACACCTGGTCCTGATCGCGGTATGCCCGGTCCCGCCGAGCGGCAACGCCGTCGGCGGGACGGGACCCGGTTACAGGGGTGTGGCGGTATCGGCGAGGACTGCGGGGTCCACCGGCTGCGCGCCGAGGATCAACTCCTTGATCCGGTCGGTGACATCCCAGACGTTCACATTCATGCCGGCCAGCACGCGATTGCCGGAGTCCAGCCAGAACGCGACGAATTCGCGGGCGCCGACGTCGCCGCGGACCACGACCGAGGTGGTGGTGCCGGGCGCGACGTACCCGGTGTACTCCATACCGAGGTCGTACTGGTCGGTGAAGAAATACGGCAGCCGATCGTAGGTCGCGGGGCGCTCCAGCATGGTCAGCGCCGCGACGGCCGGTTGATTGAGCGCGGTGGCCCAGTGTTCGACCCGCACCCGTTGCCCCAGCACCGGGTGCTGGTGATCCGCGATATCGCCGACCGCGACGATATCCGGATCGCTGCTGGCCAGGCTTTCATCGACGAGGACACCGCCCTCGACGGCGAGCCCGGCATCGGCGGCCGGTTCGATATTCGGCCGGGCGCCCACCGCGACCAGCACCGCGTCGGCGTCGACGATCGTATCGTCGGACAGTCGCACACCGGTGGCCTTACCGTCGGCGGTGACGATTTCGGCGACTTGTACACCGCAGCGCAGATCCACTTCGTGGGCGCGATGCAACTCGGCGAAAACCGTGCCCATTTCCTCGCCGAGCGCGGCCCGCAGCGGAACCGGGCCCATCTCCAGCACCGTCACCTCGACGCCCGCGGCGCGTGCGGCCGCAGTGACCTCGAGTCCGATCCAGCCCGCACCGATCACCACCAGCCGCCGCGCCGTGCCGAACAGCGACAGCAAGGCATCGGACTGCTCGATGGTCCGCAGCAGGTACACCCCCTCCGCATCGGCACCGGGGATCGGGAGCCGGCGTGGGCGTGACCCCGTCGCCAAGCCCAGTTTGTCGTAGGCGAGTGTCGAACCATCGGGCAGGGCAACAGTTTTCGAGGATCGATCGATCGAGGTCACGGTGGTCCCGAGTAGTAGATCGATACCGTTGTCCCGATACCACTCGGCGGGGTGCACGGTGAAGTCGGCCAGCGCCTGCTTCCCGAACAGATGTTCCTTCGACAGCGGCGGCCGTTCGTAGGGTGGCTGCGTCTCCGCGCCGATGACCGTGAGTGATCCGTCGAAGCCGTTGTCGCGCAACGACTCCGCTAGCTTCGCGGCGGCCAGACCACCGCCGACGACGACAAACCTGGAATCTGTGGGCATGGCAGAACCTCCGGGCAGTGGCAACCAGGGTCGAGTGCGACTCTAACCCGCGAGATGCCGTATCCGGGAAATAACGCAGACATTGCGGTGTTGTCGATTATCGAGGGCGGGGCACGCGGCCTCCCCCGGTTCGAAAGGACGAATGTGAGCGATCGGACGACCACGGACCGCGTCGACTTCTGGTTCGACCCCCTGTGCCCCTGGTGCTGGATCACCTCGCGCTGGATCCTGGAGGTCGAGAAGGTCCGTGAGATCGAAACCCACTTCCATGTCATGAGCCTCGCGGTGCTCAACGAGGGCCGTGATCTGCCCGAGCAGTACGTGGAGATGATGAAGTCGGCGTGGGGCCCGGTGCGGGTGGCGATCGCGGCCGCCGAACAGCACGGTGACCAGGTCTTGTCCCCGCTGTACACGGCGATGGGTACCCGCATTCACGACCGTAGGTCCGACTACGAGCAGGAGGATCGTGCCGCCACCCTGACGGCTGTGGTCGCCGACGCGCTCGCAGAGGTCGAACTACCGGCCGATCTTGCACGAGCAGCCACGAGCACCGACTACGACGAGGCGCTGCGCGCGAGTCATCACGCGGGGATGGACAAGGTCGGGCCGGATGTGGGCACGCCGACCATCCATATCAACGGTGTCGCATTCTTCGGTCCGGTGCTGTCGCGGATTCCGCGCGGGGAGGATGCCGGAAAGGTGTGGGACGGTGCGGTGGCGCTCGCGTCGTATCCGCACTTCTTCGAACTCAAGCGCACCCGCACCGAGGACCCGGAGTTCGACTAGCGCGGCAAGTAGCTGGAGTAGTACTCGCCGTACCCCGACGGACCGTACCTGCCGGTGTCGGTGGGCGGCCCCGCCTGCGGTGGGCCGGTGACCGGTGGTGGATACGGCGGCGCGGCCACCGCCGGTCGCGGTGGCGG
This sequence comes from Nocardia vermiculata NBRC 100427, assembly GCF_001613265.1. Lineage (GTDB taxonomy): Bacteria > Actinomycetota > Actinomycetes > Mycobacteriales > Mycobacteriaceae > Nocardia > Nocardia vermiculata. The sequence goes on along the minus strand of NZ_BDCA01000001.1, from coordinate 693,999 downwards.
CCCGCCCGGGCGCCAGAACATGTTGCCGTGCCGGCTGCGGTCACGCAGCGCCCACATCCGCCAGGTCAGCACCGGATGCGACGACATGGCATTGACGATCCAGATGAAGAACCCCTTCTCCTGGCAGGCTCGATCGGCCATCTCGTCGAACCCGACCAGCGAATTGAGGTACTTACCGCCGGCGAGCGTCTGCATCGCGCCGCGCGCACCGTCGGGGCGATTGCACAAGCCGTGATTGTCGGCGGTGTACTCCTGTGAACGGATCAGCGCATTGCCCAGCAGCGGCAGGAACGGCACCAGGAACATGCCCAGCTGGCGCCAGTACGAGACGTGGCCCGCCGCGATGTGGCCGACCTCGTGCCCGATGATGAACGCCAGCGCATCCGGGTCGCGCGCCTGACCGCCGACCTCGAACAGATCGCTGTAGACGGCGACGTAACGGCGGAAACCGTGCCCGGAGGCGAAGGCATTGATCTGCCCGTTGCCGAGTACCACGTAGGCGTCCGGAACGGTCGCCATACCGAAACGCGCTGCGGCCTCGGCGACCATGCGATACCCCTCGGGGAACTGGGTCGGCGACATCTTCACCGCATTGAGCCGCTGCGTCGAGTAGGTGGTGCCGCGACCGAACCACACCAGGATCGGTGCCAGGACCAACCCCAGGACGACATAGTTCATCAGTCCGAACAGCAGGAACAACAGAGCGAACAGGTAGGCCAGAACGGTCGCCATGATCACCACGACCAGCAGTGCGATCTCCCAGCTGTGGCGGGCCGGCCGGCCCCACGGTGACAGTCCGGTGGTCGGCTGGTACGGCGGGATCACCGGTGGTGAGAACGGTTGCTGCGGGCCCCATCCCGGTGGCCCCTGACGCGGGTCCCATCCGGTCATACCGGTCACCGGATTCCACCCCGGTCCGCGCCCCTGTACTGGTGACTGATCGTCGGACTCCATGGGCTGAACTCTATAGAGAATCCGCAGACCACCCCGTGACGCGGCGTCGGCTCAGCCTGACACAATCTCAGCCATGCGCGTATACCTGGGTGCCGACCATGCCGGCTTCGAATTGAAGAACCAAGTCAAGGATCATCTGACGCAGGCCGGCCACGACGTGGTCGACTGCGGAGCCCACGAGTACGACGCCGTCGACGACTATCCGGCGTTCTGCATCGACGCCGCCCGTCGCGTGGTCGCGGACCCGGGCAGTCTCGGCATCGTCTTCGGCGGCAGCGGCAACGGCGAGCAGATCGCCGCGAACAAGGTCCCCGGTGCGCGCTGTGCGCTGGCCTGGAGCGTGGAAACTGCCAAGCTCGCCCGCGAGCACAACAATGCGCAGCTCATGGGGATCGGCGGCCGGATGCACAGCACCGAGGAGGCTTTCGCGATCATCGATGCCTTCCTGGCTACCCGATGGTCGGACGAGGCGCGCCACCAGCGGCGGATCGACATCATCGCCGAGTACGAGAAGTCCGGTCAGCCGCCGGCCGTCGAGGGCTAGGCAGGTACGGATTTCGCTCGATGCCTGAAGGGCATACGCTGCACCGCCTGGCGAAGCTGCATCAGCGCCGCTTCGCCGGTGGCGTGGTACGTGTTTCGAGTCCGCAGGGACGTTTCGCCGACGGTGCGGCCCTGGTGGACGGTGGCGTGCTGATCGGATCCGAGGCGTGGGGCAAACATCTGCTGCACCGTTACGACTCGGGTCTGGTCGTGCATGTGCATCTGGGCCTGTACGGCACCTTCACCGAATCGCCCGTGCCGCTGAGTGAGCCGGTCGGACAGGTGCGGATGCGGATGATCGGCGCGGGAAAATCGAACGGCGAGTGTTACGGCACCGATCTACGCGGTCCGACGGCCTGTGAAGTGCTGTACGAGCCCGAGGTCGAGGCGCTCACCGCCCGGCTCGGCCCGGACCCGCTGCGGCGCAATGCCGATCCCGAGCGGGCGGCGGCTCGTATTCGTCGTTCCGGGCGCTCGATCGCAGCGCTGCTGATGGACCAATCGGTCGTGGCGGGGGTCGGCAACGTGTACCGCGCGGAAGTGCTGTTCCGGCACGGTATCTCGCCGCACCGGACCGGCCGCTCGATCACCGTGGCGGAATGGGACGCGCTGTGGACGGATCTGGTGGCGCTGATGAAGACCGGGGTGCGCCGGGGCGCGATCGTGGTGGTCCGTCCGGAACACGACCGGGGCGCACCCGCATATGCCACGGGTAAGCCGCGGACCTATGTCTATCGCCGGGCGGGCGAGCCCTGCCGGATCTGCGCGACCACCGTCGCGCACGGCGTGCTCGAGGGCCGGAATCTGTTCTGGTGCCCGTCCTGTCAGCCGGCGACGGCGGCGTCGTAACGCAGCCGGGTGGCGTCGGCGCCGTAGTGGAGCCGGGTGGCATCGTAGCCGCCCGGCTCGCTCTCGGTGTCCTCGAGTTCGGACAGCGCGAACTGCCGCTTACCTGCCGTCTTCGCCGAGTACATCGCGCGGTCTGCGCTGCGCAGCAGATCCGAGAAATCGCACGGCCGCCCGGGCGGTGAGAAGGCGGTCCCGACGCTGGCCGATACCGGAACCGGTCCGGCTTCGGTGTGGACCGGATCGTGTAGCGCGGTCAACACGCGCATCGCCACCTCGGCGAGGGTATTGCGGTGGGCGGGTAGTGCGACGACGAATTCGTCGCCGCCGTAGCGGCATACGACAGCCTCGTCGGGGCAGGCGGCGCGCAGCCGCCGCGAGATCGCCACGAGTACCTCGTCACCCACCGAATGGCCGTGACCGTCGTTGATCTGTTTGAAATCGTCCAGGTCGATCAGCAGCAGGCCGACGCCGCGAGTGTGGTCGGTGGCCATGATCCGTACCCGCTCCTGCAGCAGGGAACGATTGGCCAGATCGGTCAGTGCATCGTGGGTGGCCTCGTGCCGTAACCGGTTCTGCAGCTGTGCGATCTCCTGTACCCGGACCGACACCGCTGCCGTCAGATTGCGCTCCTGCTGTGCCAATGCCCGCTGTTGGAGGGCCTCGGCGTAGCTGTCGATGGCGTGGCTGGCGACGAACGGCCACCGGGTGGCGACCAGGGAGCCGGAATCGCCGGGGGCGAAGCCCAGCAGGGCCCTGGTGGCCGGCGCGAGCATCCGGGTGCGGTCGAACGGAGCCTCGGCGAGGCGCCGACCGATGGCGCGAGCCGCGGTCACCGGGAACGGTTCCCACTGTGCAAGATTCAACAATTCGTCGATGATCGCGCCGAACACCCACTCCAGGTGTTCGGGTGCGACCGTCAGCCCGCTACCGGGATAGACGGCACGAGCCCAGTCCCGTGTCGTCGCCGCGACGATCGCGGCGGTCTGTGCGTCGAGTTCGGCGGTCATCGCCGATCACCTCGCGCAGACGTCGTCGACGCCGGCGCTCCGGCCGGTCACGCCCTCCGGAACGCGCTCACTGCTTCGCGGTCGAGTACACCTTCGGCGCACGCTCACCGCCCCCTTTCCAGAAACCCCCGTCCGGCAAAAAGGATCATAGCAAGCCACCCGGTATCGAAAGACGCTGATTTGCAACCTGTTCCGATACCTCGCGAATGGCGATCGGCAGTGTGATCGCTGCCGTACCCATGGTGTTACACCGGGACCCCGTGTGTCGCCTGCGGCGTGTTGCATACGCTCGGGCCGTTGGTCCGCAGGTGGTTCCGTGAAAAGGTGTTGTTCGAGGTCATTCGGGGCGTCTGCTCGGTGATAGCACTCGACTATCACGATTTCGGTGATGAGTATCACAAGATGAATCGCTGCCACCGGGGCGTCGGGACGGTGGTGGAGTGGTGGCACCGGAAAAGTCGGGGGTGCCCGATTGGCATTCCGTCCGTGAAGTTCGGTACAGTCCTACACGCAGACGACATCGTGGCGATCCCAATGGTGTCGTATGCCTGCGGGTGTAGTTCAATGGTAGAACCTCAGCCTTCCAAGCTGATGGTGCGGGTTCGATTCCCGTCACCCGCTCCGACATGGGGATCGTACAGATCCCCGGCCACGGGCTCCGCCCACTCGGGAGGTCTCGGCGCCCGCGCCGGGCGGCCACGGGATGTAGCGCAGCTTGGTAGCGCATCCGCTTTGGGAGCGGAGGGTCGCAGGTTCAAATCCTGTCATCCCGACCATTTCACGCCGATCCGGCGCCCGGCTGAACAGCCGGGGCGCCGGGGCGAGATGTGGGTAATCAGCGACGAATCAAATTCAGCCGCTCGGCGCAGGCCGACAGTTCGTCTTTCGCCTGCTCCAGGTCCGAGGTGTCGCTCGGTGCCAGCACCAGGCGGTCCGCGCCGAGGTCGGCCAGCTTGCCGGCACGTTCCGGCGTGATCCGGGTGACCAGATGTCCCAACGTGAGTTCCAGGGCGTCGGGGTCGCGGTCGGCGCGTTCGGCAGTCTCGCGCATCAGCGCTACAGTGGCGCGCAGTTCCTCCCCGGCCAGCCCCAGTGGCTGCAGACCGTCCCCGTAGCGGCCGGCGCGCCGGGCGGCCGCCGCGGAGTGGCCACCGATGTGGATCGGAACACCCTCGGGTCGCACGGGTTTCGGGTAGGACAGTGCGTTGTCGAAATCGAAGAACTCACCGTGGTGGGTGGCGCCACCGGGGCCCGGCTCCGCCCACAAGGCGCGCATCACCTGGATCGATTCATCGGTGCGGCGGCCCCGGGTGCTGAATTCGGCGCCGCAGGCCTCGATCTCCTCGCGCATCCAGCCCACCCCCACACAGAGCCGGACCCGGCCGCCGCAGAGCCGGTCCACCGTGGCGACTCGCTTGGCCAGCGTCACCGGGTGGTGATTGGGCAGGATCAGCACGCCGGTGGCCAGGCCGATCGTCGTGGTAACGGCGGCCAGGTACGCGAGGGTGTCCAGGGGGTCGGGGATCGGGCAGCTCTCGGGGATCTCCATCTTTCCGGAACTGGCGTACGGGTAGACGCTGGAATATCCGCTGATGACCACCGGATGTTCGACCAGCACGAGGGATTCGAAGCCACAGGACTCGGCGTGGCGGGCGTATTCGCCGATCCACTGCGGATCGGCGGTCGTACCGGTTGCGGAGGGTGCGATCACTGCGTACTGCATCGATCGACGTTAACGGACCTGTGCCCGGGTGGTGTGAGGCTCCCGGTGAATGGAAAGCGCCACCGCCGGATCCGTCCGGACCCGGCGGTGGCCTGCTTTGCCGTCCGGGAAGTCAGTCCCGCACGGTTGCCAGCAGCGCGTCGAGTGAATCGGCCGTGGACAGGCCCAAGGCCTGCGCGGCGACCGACTGCGCGACGTCTGCGGCCAGCCGGCCCTCGACGTTGAGCTCGAACTTGCGGGTGAGTTCGGCGTCGGAGAGCGGGTGCACCGGTCCGCCACGATTGTGGTCGACCCGTGCTTCGTGCCAGGTGCCCGCGCGGGTTCGCACCCGCAGTACGGCCGGGAACTGGTGCGGATAGATCTCATCGCATCGGTCGTCACTGTGTGCGGTGACCAGGGCCGCGAGCGCGAGCGTGCGCGGGTCCCGGGCCGCCTCGTCGGTGAAATCGCGATGCCCGACACCGAGTCCGGACCCGCCCAGCAGTGCGCGCGCCACCGTGAACGGACCGGAGAACGCCGCGTGATATCCCGACTCCGGGGCGGCCTTCGACTCGGCCGGTTCGGCGATGGTGCGGAGTACGGGGGTCGGCACGCCGAGATCGATCTCGACGATGTCGTCGGGATCGAGCCCGCCGCTCCGCAGGGTACGGGCGGCATCGATGCCCGCATGCGTGAAGTGGTTGCACGGATACGGCTTGAAGAAGATGCCCGGCAGTTCCCACTGCTCGCCCAGGTCCACGGTCACCTTGGCGGCATCGCCGCGGTCACCGCAGAACGCGTACAGGAATCCGAATCGGCCCTCGATAACGGTCGGTGGCCCGGTGAGACCGTGTCGGGCGAGCTCGGCCGCGGTCACCCCCGAATGTGCGGCCCAGCCACAGTGCGCACGCTTGACCGTGCCGCCGGTCCGGTTGGCCTCGAGCAGGCCGGCACCGAAACTGGCAGCGATACCCATCGCGTCGGCGATACCTTCGGCGTCGAGGCCGTACAGCATCGCGGCCGCGGCGGCGGAGCCGACCGCACCACAGATCGAGGTGGCGTGCTGACCGCGCTCGAAGAACTCGGAGTTGCCGAGTTCCTCGTCGTAGCCGCCCATCCCCAGGCGCACCGCGATCTCGATACCGACTCCCGCGGCGTCGAGTACCGCAGCACCCGTCGCCGCGACCGCCTCACCCACGGCCAGGGCGGCGGGGATCACCGACGCGGACGGATGCAGGACCGAGGGCAGGTGGGTGTCGTCGGAATCCATGGAATGGGCGAGGGTGCCGTTCACCAGTGCCGCGGTGGCAGCCGGGAAGCGGGCGCCGGTGCCGATGCCGGTGGCGGCGGGGTCACCGCCCCAGCCGCGAGCCACCGCGGTCACCGCCCGCGCGGACGGTTGCCCCTGGGCGGCAAGAGAATTGCCGAGAACATCGAGCACCCGACGAGCGACGTCGCGGTGCAAGTCGGCGGGTAGGCCATCGATCCGGATCCGGTCGGCGAGCGCGGCCAGCCGACCGACGACGGTCCCTTGCAGGTCGTGCCGGGTAGTCGTGCTCATCGGGCGACCACCGCCACCGGACGCACCGGTGAACCGGTTCCGCCCGTGATCCGCAGCGGAGCCATGACGAACGTGAACTCGGTGAGGCCGCGCTCGCTCGCGTGCTCCAGGTTCAGGTGCTCGATGATGTGGATACCATTGTCCACCAGCAGGACTCGATGAACGGGGAGCACGCTGTGGCCCTTGCCCGCCGGGATCTGCTCGAACGCGGTGGTATCCGCGCCGGCGGCCACGATGCCCGCCTCGGCGAGCCAGCGCGCGGCGCTGACGTCGGCGCCGGGAACGCCGTCCTGCTGTCCGAGGTAACGCTGCGGCTCGTCGAAATGCCGGGCCCAACCGGTGCGGATGAGTACCACGTCGCCGCGGCGCGGGCGCACGCCGGCCGCGTCGGCGGCGTCGCACAGATCCTGTTCGGTGACGGCCTGCCCGGCCTCCAGGGTGTCGACGCCCCGCACGCGCGCCACATCCAGCAGCAGGCCTCGGCGGAGCAGGAACGGAATGGATTCCGCGCCCAGTTGGGAGAATCGGCCGCCCAGCTGCGCCTCCTGCGCGTCCACACCGCCGTGCAGCTTTCCCTCGTGGCTGACATGGGAGAGCGCGTCGACATGGGTTCCGACGTGTCCACCGGTCACGATGATCTCGTTGGACGCGGACCCACCGTCGGGGCGGACCATATCGCCGTGCCGGCGGATCAGAGTCATCCGGAAGCCGGGGTGGTTGGGTGAGCACGGCATGCCGGTCGTGTGCGGGTGCCCGAGTTCCACCGTGTCCACGTCGGTGGATGTGACGGCGTGCAACAGCGCGTCGGGTTCGGTGCTGACGGTACGTGTGGTCATATTTCACTCCTGATACTGAGTCGCTGCCGCCCGATCGAGGACCACGCGGGCGTTCGCGACCACGGCGGGGTCGATGAAGCGGCCGTCCTCGTCGAGTACGGCTGTTTCGCCGGCGGCGAGCGATGTCGCGGCCCGGTCGATGATTCGACGAGCTCGTCGTTGCTCGTCCGATGTGGGCGTATAGGCGTTGTTGACTATCTCGATCTGTTTCGGATGGACGACCGACCGGCCGAAGAACCCCGCGGCGAGCCCGGCACGCGATGTTTCGGTCAGGCCGGCGAGATCGTCGACGGCGGTCCAGACGCTCTGCACCGGCGACCCCAGCCCCGCGGCGCGGGACGCGGCGACGATCCATCCCCGTGCCCAGGCCAGGCCCCCGGGGTGCACCCGCAGATCGGCCGCGAGGTCGGCCTCGCCCAGTGCGATTCCGGTGACCCGGGGATGGCACTGCGCGATCCGTGGCGCCGCGAGCAACCCCGCGGCGGATTCGACGATGGCATGCACCGGGCAGCGGATTCGTCCGGCTGCCGCCGAAACTGATTCGGGCGCTTCGGCTTTCGGCAGTCGAACACCCGACGGGAGCTCGGCCGCGGATTCCAGAGCCCGGAGTTCGTTGTCGAGCCACGGTGACCCGACCGCGTTCAGCCGCAACCAGATCAGGCGGCCCGGGGGTGCGTCCCGCAGTGCGGCGAGCGCGTTGTCCAGGGCGCGGTCTTTCGCGTCGACCGGGACGGCATCCTCGAGATCGATGACGACCGCGTCGGCGGCACTGGCGAACGCCTTGCCGATCCGCTCGACCCGATGACCGGGTACGTAGAGCCAGCTGCGGGGGATCATTTCGCCTCCGCGGCAGCCGAATTCGGCGGACGGTAGCCGAGAGCGCGGGAGATACGCTGTGCGGCTTCGAGAACCGGCTCTTCGTAGCGGTCGCAGGCCTCGTCGGTCATCCGGTAGCTGGGACCGCACACCGAGACCGCGCCGATCACCGATCCGTCCGCTCCGAAGACCGCCGCCGCGATCGAGCCGGCCCCCTCCTGTCGTTCGCCCGTGGAGCGGCACACTCCCCGCTGCCGGGCGGCTCGCAGGATGTCGCGCAACGCAGCAGGGTCCACGACGGTCGTGGTGGTCAGGCGCTCGAGCGGCCGCGACAGCAGATCTTCCTGCTCGTCATCGGACAGATGGGCGGCGATGACGCGGCCGGAGGAGCCGCTGTGCAGGTCGAACCGTCGTCCCAGCTCGACGGTCATCTTGATCTCCTGGGTGCTCTCGACCTGGTCGAGATAGACGCGTCCGCCCGGCACGCGACCGGATACCGTCGCCGTCTCGCCGGTGACCTGCTGCAGGTCGACCAGTGCCTCGCGCGCCTTGCGGCGCAGCGGTGACACGTCCAGTGCGCGGGCGCCGAGGGTGGCCGCAGCCGGTCCGAGCAGGTATCGGCGGGTGTCGGGCTCGTACAGCAGTAATCCGCATTCGACGAAGGTGGTCAGGATGCGGTGGGCGACCGCCTTCGACATCCCGGTCGCCCGGGCGATCTCCGAGACGCCCAATGCACTCGACCGTCGCCCGAATTCGAGCAGCACTTCCGCCGCCCGAGCCGCGGCTGTGGTGCCTCCACCGGAGGGCTCCATCGTGGCTCCGTTTCTTCGCTGTGTCACCGAACAAGGCCTGAGCTAGTTGTACCGCCTAGCGAAACGATTGTCTAGCTATCGGTTTGAGTTATAACCGCGTTTCCGGAAAGTAAAACCAGTAGGGAGACCTTGCGCGCCGTTGGCTGAACGTGCATAGTGCTGAGTACCACATTCTGATGTTCCGCTCAGCGGAACGAGTTAGGAGGAAGGGTGGAGAGTCCCGAAATCGACCTCGTCGTCGCGGGCGCCGGTGGTGGCCTCGTGGCCGCGCTGCGAGCGGCCGAACTCGGTTCGACCGTGCTCGTCATCGACTCGGACGAGCATTTCCAGCGCGGCAACAACACATCGATGTGCACCGCGATGATCCCGGCGGCGGGAACTCGCTGGCAGCAGGCGGCCGGGGTGGACGACAGCCCGGAACACTTCCTGGCCGACATCGAACGCAAGACCGGTGGGACGGCAGACCGCCGAGTGGCCGGCGCGCTGGCCCTGGCCGGTGCTCCGCTGGTCACCTGGCTGGCGGACGTGCAGGGCCTCGACCTCGAACTCGTCACCGACTTCCGCTACCCCGGACACAGTGCCGATCGGTGTCACACCATCCCCGGCCGGCACGGGTCCCGGCTCCTGAAGCATCTGGTGCGGCGCGTCGAAGAACACCCGCGCATCGAGCTGATCGCGCCGATGTCCCTGCGCGCAGTGGATACCACGTCCGGGCGCGTGTCGGGTGTCGAGATCGCCACTCCGGACGGACATACCGAATCGCTGAAAACGAACGCGGTCCTGTTGGCCACCAACGGTTTCGGGGCCGACAGCGCACTGGTGCGCGAACTGATCCCCGAGATCGCCGACTCCCACTACCACGGCGGCCGGTTCAGCCGTGGTGACGCGCTGCGGCTCGGGCGGGAGCTGGGTGCCGACACCGCATTTCTGGATGCCTATCAAGGGCATGCCGCGCTGTCCTCACGGAGTCAGACCCTGGTCGGTTGGGCCACGGTTGTGCACGGTGGCATTATTGTCAATCGAGAGGGACGGCGCTTCGCACCCGAATCGACCGGATATTCGGAGTTCGCCGCCATCCTCGCCGCCCAGCCCGGTGCGGCCGGTTGGATCGTCATCGACGAGCACATCGAAGAGCTGTGCTCACGATTCGACGACTTCCGGACCGCCGCCGCGGGCGGCTCACTGATTCGTGCCGGGTCGGCCGAGGAACTGGCCGAAGCCATCGGGGTGCCCGCGGATGCACTCGCCGACGAGCTGGCCGCGGCCCAGCGCGCGGCCGGTGGTGCGGAACCCGATCGGCAGGGCCGAGTGGACCGGCGGTATCCGCTGGCCGCGCCGTACGTCGCCATCGCGATCACGCCGGCACTGTTCCACACCCAGGGCGGCCTGGTGGTGGACGAACACGCGCGGGTCCTGGCGAGCGGGACACCGATCCCGGGCCTCTACGCCTCCGGCGGCGCGGCGATCGGGATCTCGGGCCACGGGGCCGGCGGCTACCTCGCCGGCAACGGGCTCATCACCGCGCTCGGCCTCGCCTACCTCGCGGCCGAGCACGTGCAGGCCGCCGCCTGACCTATTCGCCTACTCGTCATAGAGCAGAAGGAACGAGAGTATGACCAACTACCTGATCAAGAACGGCACCGTCGTCCGACCCGACGCCGAGGCACCCGAAGCGGGCGAGACCGCCGACGTCCTCGTCGTGGACGGGAAGATCGCCGCGATCGGGCCGGACCTGCGCCCGGAGAACCCGGAGCGCATCGAGACCGTCGATGCCACCGGCAAGCTCGTATTCCCCGGTGTGGTGGATGCGCATCAGCACTGGGGCATCTACAACCCGCTCGCCGAGGACACGCTCACCGAATCCCGCGCCAGCGCGCAGGGCGGGGTCACCACCGCCCTGACCTACATGCGCACCGGGCAGTACTACCTGAACAAGGGCGGCGCCTACGCCGACTTCTTCCCCGAGGTACTCGATGCCTCGGCGGGGCGCAGCTATATCGACTACGCCTTCCACCTCGCGCCGATGTCGAAGCAGCACATCGGTGAGATTCCCGACCTGGCCTCCGGCCAGGGCGTGACCTCGTTCAAGATCTTCATGTTCTACGGCAGCCACGGTCTGCACGGGCGCTCGACCTCGCAGAGCGACTTCCTGATGATCCCGGAGGACGAGCGCTACGACATCGCGCATTTCGAGTTCGTCATGCGTGGAGTGCAGCGGGCCCGTGAGCAGTACCCCGAACTCGCCGAGCACATCTCGCTGTCGTTGCACTGCGAGACCGCCGAGATCATGAGTGCCTACACCAAGCTCGTGGAGCAGGAGGGGACGCTGAGCGGACTGGCCGCCTATAGTGCCTCCCGGCCGCAGCACTCCGAGGGCCTGGCCGTCACCATCGCCTCGTTCCTGGCCGACGAGACCGGTCTCCCGAATATCAATCTGCTGCATCTGAGTTCGGCGAAGGCACTGAAGGCCGCCATGAAGATGGCGGCGGCGTTCCCGCACGTGAACTTCCGGCGTGAGGTCACCATCGGCCACTTGCTCACCGATATCGACAATGTGAACGGGCTGGGAGCCAAGGTGAATCCGCCGATCCGCCCGCGCGAGGACGTCGAGGCGCTGTGGGAGCATCTGCTGGCCGGCGATATCGACTGGGTCGTCTCCGATCATGCCTGCTGCAAGGACGAGGTGAAATTCGGCGAGGATCGCGACGATGTGTTCGCCGCCAAGTCCGGCTTCGGCGGTACCGAATACCTGCTGCCCGGGCTGATCACCGAGGGCACCCGGCGCGGACTGTCGCTGCGGCGCATCGCCCAGCTCACCGCGTCGAATCCGGCCGACCGCTACGGCCTGCCCGGCAAGGGGCGCTTGACGGTCGGCGGCGACGCCGATATCGCGATCGTCGATCCGGCGCGCACCTGGACCGTGCGGGCCGCGGAGTCGGAGTCCACTCAGGAGTACACCCCGTTCGAGGGCTTCGAACTGAGCGCCGCGGTCACCGACACCTTCGTTCGCGGTAACCGAGTCCTGACCGACGGTGCGGTCACCGGTGATCCGACGGGCCGCTACCTGGCCCGTCCGTACTGAGGAGGGTGCGGTGAGTGTGCAAGCAGCCGGGGACGGTCCCGCGGGCCCGTTGCGCGGTATCAAGGTTCTCGACGCCTCCACCATCCTGGCCGGACCGCTCTCGGCGCAGATCCTGGGTGATTTCGGTGCCGAGGTCATCAAGATCGAACATCCGGCCAAGCCGGACGGCATGCGCGGTCACGGCCTGGACAAGGACGGAACTCCACTGTGGTGGAAGATGATCAGCCGCAACAAGCAGACGATCACGCTGAACCTCGGTACTCCGGAGGGACAGGACATCTTCCGGGAGCTGGCAGCCGAGGCCGATGTCGTGGTCGAGAACTTCCGCCCCGGCACCTTCGAGCGCTGGGGGCTGTCCTACCAGGAGCTGACCCGGCGCAACCCGGGACTGATCATGCTGCGCGTCACGGGATTCGGTCAGACGGGCCCCTACGCCAAGCGCCCGGCATTCGGCACGCTGGTCGAATCGATGAGCGGTTTCGCCCATCTGACCGGTGGTCCGGAGGGGCCGCCCACGCTGCCCGCCTTCGGCCTCGCGGATTCGATCGCGGGTGTCGCCGGATCGGCGGCGATCTCGATGGCGCTGTTCGATCGCGAACGCAACGGCGGGACCGGACAGGAGATCGACCTCGATCTGCTCACCCCGATCATGACTGCGGTCGGTCCCGGAGTCATCTACGCCGACCAGCTGGGGATCGATCAGGAACGGACCGGGAACCGGTCGCAGAACAACGCCCCTAGAAACCTGTACCGCACCGCGGACGGGAACTGGGTCGCGATCTCGACCAGCGCACAGGCGATCGCCGAACGGGTGTTGCGCCTGGTGGGGCATCCCGAGGTGATCGACGAGGAATGGTTCGCGACGGGCCGCACCCGCGCCGAACATGCGGACCTGCTGGATCGCTATGTCGGCGACTGGATCGCCGAACGCACCCGCGACCAGGTCATAGACCTGTTCGAGGAGGCCGGGGCGGCAGTCGCGCCGGTATACAAGCCGAGCGATCTGTTGCGCGACCCGCAGGTCGTCGCCACCGACATGATCACCACCGTCTCCGACGACGAACTCGGGCCGATGCGGATGCAGAACGTGATGTGGCGAATGGGGCGTACCCCGGGCGCCATCCGTCACACCGGACGAGCCGTGGGTGCCGACACCGACGACGTCCTCACTCACCTCGGGCGCAGCTCCGAGGATATCGACAAGCTGCGGTCGCGCGGGGTCGTCTGACCTGCCACAACTCTACTAGGAGTTCGCTATGAAATCGCGTTGGCTGACTATCGCCATCATTCTGGGATTGGTGGTGGTGAACTATATCGACCGCAGCGCCATATCCTACGCAGCCAGTGATCTGAAGAGTGAATTCGGAATCACCGCAGGACAATACGGAATCATCAGCTCCGCATTCTCCATCGGCTACATGCTCTTCGCACTGCTGTCGGGGCCGATGGTCGACCGGTTCGGTGCGCGCCGAGTCCTCATCGGCGGCATGTTCATCTGGGCCGCGGCCACGGCACTGACGCCCTTCGCCGGCGGGTTCATCGGGCTCATCCTGTTGCGCATCGTCCTCGGTTCCGGTGAGGCGCCGTGCTTCCCGGCCGCGACCAGGATCACCAGCCGGTGGTTGCCGGTACAGGAGCGGGGCAAGGCACTAGCGCTCATCGGCGGTGTCGCCGTCTCGGGCAGCCTGCTCGTCGGCGGCCCGATCCTGACCCAGCTGATCGCTTTCGCGGGGTGGAAGGGCATGTTCTGGATCCTCGCCGTCGCCGGAATCGCTTGGGTGGCCGTGGCTCTCCCGTCGTTGAAGAACTCGCCCAGTGAGGCGTCGTTCGTTTCCGAGGAAGAGTTGCGCTACATCCGGGCGGGGCAGCAGGACGGTGAGGACAGCGGCCATCAGGAGAAGGTCGACTGGGGTCAGATCCTGCGCAACCGCAACCTGTGGCTCGTGGGCCTCGGCTATTTCTCGTGGGGCTTCATGTTCTGGGCCTTCATGTACTGGCTCCCGCAGTACCTGGAAGGTGAATTCGAGCTGTCGATCAAGGAAGTCGGAGGCTTCTCGATCGCGCCGTGGGCCGCCGGGGTGGTCGGCGCGCTGGCGGGCGGGGTCATCGTCGACCGCGTCTACAAGCGCACTCGCAGCGTTCGGTCGCGATTCGTCATCATCGGCGTGGCGCTGCTACTCGCGGGCCTGTCGGTGCTGCCGATTCCGCTGGTCGGCGGCAACCTGACCGTCGCCGTGATCTGTATCTCGGCCGGCGTCGGCTTCGGCTTCGTCACCGGCGGCATCTGGTGGGTCGCCGCGATCGACGCGGCGCCGACCCAGCCCGGTACGGCGGCCGGCCTGGCGGATGCCTGCTTCGCGCTCGCCGGGATCGTCGCGCCGTCGGTCATGGGTTTCGTGGTGACTCGGACCGGGACCTACGACGGCGGTTTCATCACGATGACGGTGCTGTGTGTGGTGGGCGCCGCGGCGATGCTGATCTTCGCCCGGGAGCCGTCGCAGCAAATTCCGGATGACCGCCCATCCACCGAAGACGGGCTCGCCGCAACCGTATAGCGGCTCCCCGGCGGGCAGGCTCGCCCGCTACTCGAACAGAAAGCACACCGATGAGGAAACTGAATGTCGTAGGCACACTGCTGGCCGCGACTGTTGGATTCACTGTTGTATCGACTGGAGTCGCTCCGGCGGACACCCCGGACCCGGCGGTGAACTACACCGCCACCACCACCGGTGCCGCCACGATCATCGAGACCGATGCGGGCTCGCTGGTCGACGACGACGGAATCTTCAGGATCGAGGCTGCCGATGGGACCGTGCTCGCGGGCACCGACCTGTCGTTCCGGGTCGACGATTTCGTCTTCCCGATCGACGCCGACATCGACGGCCGCACGGCGACGCTGACTCCCCGCCTGGATGCCGCGCACGCGATCTACCGTCCCGTCGCGCTGCCGTACCAGGACTCGGCACCGTGGAAGACGCCATACGACCGTGAGCAGGCCGCCTGGAGCAGGCTGACCAGCACACTCACCGCCGGTGCCACCATCGGAACCCTGGTCGGCGGGCTGGCCGGCAGCGGTGTCGGATGCCTGCTCGGTGGTATCGCCGGTGCGACGGTCGCTGCTGCCACCATCGTCGGGATGTTCGGTCCGTTCGTCCCCGCGGCGGTGGTCGGCTGCCTCGGCGGCATCGTCGCGATCGGAGCTCTGGGGACTGTGGCGGGACAGCTGCTGGTGACCGCACCGGCCGCGATTCTCGGTGCGGCACAGTACTTCACGACGATCAACGAGCCCTTCCCAGCGAAGTGACGGGCTCGGCAGCCGCTGCGGTCGCGTGCGGCTGCTGATCTGAGGCGACCCTGGTGGGGCGGTGTGAATCGCCCCACCAGGTCGTCGCGGGTGCAGGCCGGCCGGTGCATCGATGGGTAAGCTCTGCTCTACAGGCCGCGTTCCGCGGTCGGCCGGACGATCGCAACCGTACCCGGACCCCGACAAGACGGTATTTCCGAAAGGAATGCTGACTATGGCGTGGATAGTACTGATCTTGTCCGGGGGTCTCGAGGCCGTCTGGGCCACCGCATTGGGAAAATCCCACGGTTTCACCAGGCTGGTGCCGTCGTTGGTCTTCGCGATCGCTTTGCTCGGATCCATGTCGGGGCTGGCGTACGCGATGCGCACCCTGCCGATCGGCACGTCCTATGCGATATGGGTCGGGATCGGCGCCGCGCTCACCGTGCTGTACGCGATGGTGACGGGCGCCGAACAAGCCTCCCTGGTGAAGATTGTCCTGCTGGTGGTGATCGTCGGCGCCGTCGTCGGCCTGAAGGTCACCGGTTAACCGCGGGCCCGATCACCGGACGCGGCACGGCGGTGCGGGCCCGCATGCTTCGCGCCGCCGCGCCGGCTGCCGGCACGGACCGGGGCTGCGCTGGGGTGGGACCTCGAGTCGGCCCGCGCCGATTCCTCGTTGCGGCCCCGGGGTGCGTCTCGGTGACCGGTGCGGCCGGGAGCCTCACCACGGCCGCGCTGGCGATCCTGGGTACGGTCCTCGCTACCGCGGTGGTCGCGAGCAATCCGCCCACGGCTCGGGGTACCCCCGCCGGACTGGCGGCTCGGGCCGCTCCCGGTGCGGTCACTTCCGGAGGTTCGTCTGTCCGCACCACGTGCCTGCGCCGCAGGGCGCGCGCCGGAGTCCTCGCGACGGCCGCGAGTCCCGGAGGCCGGGTGGGTATCCGAGGACGTGGTGTAGGTGGCGGAGGCTGGTCCGGCCTCGCGCCGCGCCCGCGTCTTCGCGCGTCGGCCGGTGCCGACCGCGCCGTCGGCCGAGGAGCGAACACGTGTGCCGTACTCGGATCCGGTCGAATGCGTGGGTGCCGCCGACTGGGAGCCGCCGTCGGAACGCCCGTGCGCGGATGGCCCGCGCCGGCCGCGTCGGCCGGGTTCCCGCTCGCCCGCGGTGGCGAAGTTCCCACCTCGACGTGAATTCCCCTGCGCCCGCCGTGAATTCTTCTTGGCGGGGCCCGGATGACCTTCGGCCGAACCGGTTTTCGGAGCGGGCGGCGCGGTGAGCGGCGCCACGGTGCCGACGAGAGCGGAGACCGGCTCGGACTTCGACGTCACCTGCTGCGGCCGTACCTCCAGTCCGGCCTTGCGCAGCAGTATCGACACATCCTTGCGCTGCTCGGGCAGCATGATCGTGACGACATCCCCGGTGCTGCCCGCGCGTGCGGTGCGCCCGGACCGATGCAGGTACGCCTTGTGCTCGGCGGGCGGGTCGACGTGCACGACCAACTCCACATCGTCGACATGGACACCGCGTGCGGCGATATCGGTCGCCACCAGTACCCGCGTGCTGCCGTCGGCGAAGGCCGCCAGATTACGGTCGCGTGCGACCTGCGACAGATTGCCGTGCAGGTCGGCCGCGGGAATTCCGGCGGTGGTCAGCTGCCGAGCCAGGCGACGGGCGTGATGTTTGGTGCGCATGAACAGGATTCGGCGGCCGGTGCCCGAGGCGAGGGTCTGCACCAGGGCACGCTTGGCCTCGCCGTCGGTGACCTCGAAAACATGGTGGGTCATCGCCGGAACCGGCGAATGCGCCTCGTCCACGGAGTGCGACAGCGGGTTACGCAGGAAACGCTGCACCAGTTTGTTCACGCCGTTGTCGAGGGTGGCGGAGAACAGCATCCGCTGCCCGTCCGGCGGAGTCGCGGCCAGAATACGGGTCACGCCCGGCAGGAATCCCAGGTCGGCCATGTGGTCGGCCTCGTCGAGCACGGTGATGAGTACCTGGTCGAGGGTGACCAGCCCCTGTTTGATCAGATCTTCGAGCCGGCCCGGGCAGGCGACGACGATATCGGCGCCCGCACGCAACTCGCGGACCTGACGAGACTGCGGCACCCCGCCGAAGATGGTGACGACCCGCAGCCCGCAGGCCGCGGTGAGCGGTGTCAGGGTCGCGGCGATCTGGGTCGCGAGTTCCCGGGTGGGTGCGAGTACCAAGCCGGCCGGATGGCCCGGAGCGGTCCGCTGGTCGAGCCGGGCCAGCCGGTCCACCAGTGGAATGGAGAAGGCCAGGGTTTTGCCGCTGCCGGTCCGGCCACGCCCGAGGACGTCGCGCCCGGACAAGGTATCCGGCAGGGTGGCCGACTGAATCGGCAACGGTGTGCTGAAGCCGCGGCGGGTGAGGGCCTCCACCAGCGGGGCGGAGACGCCGATCGACTCGAAGGTCGTGGCGGCAGGATCGGATGAGCGGGGAGTCATGGGTTTTCGGGGTGCCTTTCGAGCAGCAATAGTGAACCGCAGATGGTGCTCGGGTTCGTGGTCCGCGCGGTGTTCTGACCGCTGGGTGGCCGACGCGCAGACTGGATATCCACGACTGGAAAGGGCATACGTAGCCGATCTCGGCACCTACCACTCTATCCGGTCGAGTCGAGACGATGTTCATCGCATGCGGGTGATGATCATCTCCGCGCGGCACCCCGGCCGCGGAGCAGCGGTTCACAGGGTCCTCCCAGCCCGGTCCCAGCGGTAACACCGGCGAGCCCGGCCATCATGGCCTGCATGACCGAAGGTGCTGTCGTGTCCCGCGGGCCCGCGGACGAGGTGGGAAATCCGTCCGAGCGCCCCCCGGGCCGAATACTGCCGTGGGAGCCCATCGCGGTCGCGGCGCTGCTGATCGGCACTGCGATCGCGTACCTGTGGAACCTGGGTGTCAACGGCTGGGCCAATTCGTTCTACGCCGCCGCGGTGCAGTCCGGAGCGAAGTCGTGGCAGGCGTTCTTCTTCGGCTCCTCCGACTGGGGCAATTCGATCACCGTCGACAAAACCCCGGCGGCACTGTGGCCGATGGAGATCTCCGCGCGGCTGTTCGGAATGAACAGCTGGAGCATGCTGGCCCCGCAGGTACTCATGGCCGTCGCGGCGGTGGCGTTGCTGTGGGCCACGCTCCGCCGCGGCTTCGGACCCGCGGCCGGACTGCTCGGCGGGCTGGCGCTGGCGGTGACCCCGGTCGCCGCCTTGATGTTCCGCTACAACAATCCGGATGCGCTGCTGGTGCTGCTGATGATCGCGGCGGTATGGGCGATGACTCGCGCGCTGGAGGACGGCCGGTGGCGCTGGCTGGTGCTGTGCGGGGGATTCGTGGGCCTGGGCTTCCTGGCCAAACAGTTACAGGTGCTGCTGGTGGTTCCGGCCTTGGCACTGACCTATCTGTTCGCCGGGCCACCGCGACTGGGGAAACGGATCACGCAATTGCTGGCCGCCGGGATCTCGGTAGTTGTCGGCGCCGGCTGGTGGGTTCTGATCGCGCAGCTGTGGCCGGCGGATTCGCGGCCGTATTTCGGCGGGTCGAAACACAATTCGATCGTCGAGTTGACGCTGGGATACAACGGGCTGCAGCGGCTCGGTGCGGAGGGAGACAGTGGGTTCGGGCCGCCGTCGTCGGGGCCCGGAGCGCATCCGGGTGGTGCGCACGGTGGCCCGTTCTTCGGATCCGAGGCCGGGATCACTCGGATGTTCAGCCAGACCGTCGGTGGTCAGATCGCCTGGCTGATCCCGGCGGCACTGGTGGTCTTCGTCGCCGGACTGGTCCTGATCGGCAGGTCCGGACGTACCGATACCCGCCGGGCGGCACTGCTGCTGTGGGGCGGCTGGGGGCTGGTCACCGCGCTGGTGTTCAGCTTCATGCAGGGGATCTTCCACCAGTACTACACGGTGGCGCTGGCCCCGGCGGTAGCCGCGACCGCTGCGCTCGGAGCGGTGCTGCTGTGGCGTGAACGCGACCGGGCGCGGGTCCGCGCGGTCTTGGCGGTGGCACTGGCACTCACGACGGTCACCGCGGTGGTGCTGCTACACCGGAGCCCCGATTTCGCGCCGTGGTTGCGATGGGTGGTGGGGGTCGCGGGCGCGGCCGCCACGGTGGTGCTGCTGGTCGCGCTGCCGCTGCGGCCTCGGCTCCGCTGGGTGGTCGGGGCGACGGCCACCCTCGCGGTACTCGTCGCGATCGCCGCACCGGTGGCCTGTTCGCTACAGACCGTCGCCGTCGCGCACACCGGCGGCATCGTGCTGGCCGGGCCGAAGACCGAGGGCGGCTTCGGTTTCGCTGGTCCCGGCTCGGACTCCCGCCCCGCTCGCAGCCCTGGTCCCGTCGCCGACTCCGGCCAGGGCGCCGAGTCCGCCATCGGCTCCGCTCCCGGGCAGGGTGATGCGGACGTGCCCGGAGCCGACTCTGCGGTGCATCCCGGGGCTGGACCGGGACTCGGCGATCGCGCGAACCAGGACGTCGTGAAGCTGTTGCAGGACAGCGCCGACAGCTACACCTGGGCGGCCGCCACGGTGAGCTCGATGGGTGCTGCGGACCTCCAACTCGACTCGGGTCGGGCGGTCATGCCGATCGGCGGTTTCAGCGGCGGCGATCCGTCGCCGACGCTCGGCCGATTCCGGGATTACGTGGCGCAGGGCCGGATCCATTACTTCGTAGGATCCCAGCAACACGGGCCGCGCGGATCGCAACGCACCACGGAGGCAGCGCAGATCACGCAATGGGTCCAGCAGCACTACTCGGCGATCGTGCTGGGTGGCACCCCCGTGTACGACCTCACACAACCCGTGGCCGGCACGTAGACCTGGGCAGGTCCATCTCCCGGGGCCGGTGTGCGAGTGCGCCGAATCAGCCGCAGGCTTCGGCGCGCCATCCCGGCGGTATGTCGGTGAGTTGCACGTGTTGCAGCTCGTGCACCGGCAACCGGTGGGAGGGCCGCACCACATCCCAGGACGGCACGAGACTGCGTCGCCGCGCGGCATATGCGGTCATCAGGTCCCGGGCGATCCGCGCCGATGACACGCGGTCGGCCGCCGCGCGCTGCAGGATCACCACCAGCAGATGCCGCGGAATCTCCTCGGGATCACCCAGCGGGCGAAACACCCTCGCGCGCATCGGCTTCGCCAAAGGAGCGATCGTCTCCTCGTCCATGAATGCGGCCACCGCATCGGCCAGGCCGGCCGCGGCGACCGGCGCGGGCACCAGGCAGGGCACGATCTCGTCGGTCGCGGACAACACTCGCGGGGCGGCGCTCGATCCAGGCATCGGATAGACCGTGCGCAATTGCTCGTGCCGGAACATCAGATCGGCGAAGGCGTCACGTAAACCGACGGCATACAGATATCCCGTGAAGTGGAGGGTGAACGATGCCTGGCCGAACGATGCCCGGCCGAACGAGGCCATCGTGAAGTCGGTACCCGGTGCGGCCCGGCCGGCCGATCGCAAGGGGACCACCGCGGTGGTAGAGCGCATGTCCATGCGGTACTTCCGTTCCTCGTTCGCGCCCTGCGTCTCGACGGGCACACATACCCCGGTGTCTGCGGGTATGTGCGGAGCCTAACCGCGAAGAGGTGATTGCGCGCCGGTTCGTTCGGTGACCGGTCGGCCTAGCTGCCGTACGGCCAGCGCCACTCGGCGACCTCGGGAATGTCGGCACCGTGCTCACGGGTCCAGATCCGCGCGGCCAGGCGAGCGTCCTGCATCTCCTGCCGCAGCCCGGCGGCGCGGTCGCCCAGGCCCGGCACCCGGTCGATGACGTCCATGACCAGGTGGTACCGATCGAGATCGTTGAGCATCACCATGTCGAACGGTGTGGTGGTCGTGCCCTTCTCCTTGTAGCCGCGCACATGCAGTCCCGCGTGATTGGTCCGGCGGTAGGTGAGCCGGTGAATCAGCCACGGATAGCCGTGGAATGCGAAGATGATCGGCCGGTCCCGGGTGAACAGAGTGTCGAATTCGCGATCGGGCAATCCGTGCGGATGCTCGTTCTCCGGCAGCAGCCGCATCAGGTCGACGACATTGACCACTCGAATCCGCAACCGCGGTAGCCGGTCCCGCAGTATGGCCGCGGCCGCGAGGGTCTCCAATGTCGGCACATCGCCCGCGCAGCCGAGGACCACGTCCGGGCTGGTGCCCGCTTCGTCGTTGTGCCCGGCCCATTCCCAGATCCCCGCGCCGCGCGCACAGTGCAGGCGGGCCTGCTCCACCGACAGCCAATCCGGTTGCGGCTGTTTTCCGGCGACCACCACATTGACGTAGTGGCGCGACCGCACACAGTGGTCGTAGGTGGACAACAGCGTATTGGCGTCCGGCGGGAGATAGACCCGTACCACGGAGGGCTTTTTGTTCATCACGACGTCCAGGAAGCCCGGATCCTGGTGGGTGAAGCCGTTGTGGTCCTGACGCCAGACGTGAGAGGTCAGCAGATAGTTCAGGCTCGGAATCGGCCGCCGCCACTCGACCGCACTGCTGGCGTCGAGCCATTTGGCGTGCTGATTGAACATCGCGTCGACGATGTGGATGAACGCTTCGTAGCAGGTGAAGACCCCGTGCCGGCCGGTGAGGAGATACCCCTCCAGCAGGCCCTGGCACATATGCTCCGAGAGCACCTCGATCACCCGGCCGGAGCGATCCAATTTCTCGTCGTACTCGCCGATTTCGGCCTGCCAATCCCGCCCGGTCACCGACAGCACGTCCTGTAGGCGGTTGCTGGCCAGTTCGTCCGGGGCGAAGATCAGGAAATTGTCGCGGTTGGCGTCGGTGACATCACGCAACCAGCCGCCCAGTACCCGGGTGGCCTCGTGGGACGTGGCGCCCGGTGCGGTGACTTCCACACCGTGGTCACGCCAATCCGGCAGCCGTAGGTCCCGCATGGTCGCACCACCGTTCGCGACCGGATTGGCACTCATCCGGCGCGGTCCCGCGGGCACCTGCCGGAGCAGCTGCGGGTACGGCCGCCCGGTCTCGTCGAACAGCTCCTGCGGCCGATACGACTGCAGCCACTGTTCGAGCACCCGCCGGTGGCTGTCGTCGGTGCGCGCGGCCGGCAGCGGAACCTGATGGGCGCGGAAGGTGCCCTCGACTCGGTCGCCGTCGACGACCGGTGGGCAGGTCCAGCCCTTCGGGGTGCGCAACACGATCATCGGCAGCCGCGGCCGGATGCCGTCGCCGTCCTCGCGCGCGGCGCGCTGGAATTCGGCGATGCGGTCGAGGCTGCGGTCGACGGCGGCGGCCATGGCCTGATGTACGGCCGCGGGATCGCTCCCGGCGACGATGATCGGGTCGTAGCCGTACCCGTGCAGCAGCGACAGCAACTCGGCCTCCGGAATCCGGGCGAGCAGGGTCGGGTTGGCGATCTTGTACTCGTTGAGCGCGAGAATCGGCAGAACCGCGCCGTCGCGGGCCGGGTTGAGGAATTTGCCCGCATGCCAGCTCGTCGCGAGCGGGCCCGTCTCCGCCTCGCCGTCGCCGATGACGCAGAACACCGTCAGCTCCGGATGGTCGATGGCGGCGCCGTAGGCGTGCAGCAGCGAATAGCCGAGTTCACCGCCCTCGTGGAACGACCCCGGTGTCTCGGGTGCGCAGTGACTGGGCACGCCACCGGGAAACGAGAACTGCGCGAACAGTGCGTCCATACCCGCCTCGTCACGCGAGATGTGGCTGTACAGCTCGGAATACGTACCTTCCAGCCAGGCGCAGGCATTCGGTCCCGGCCCACCGTGGCCGGGGCCCGCGACGAACACCGCGTCCAGGTCACGCTCGCGGATGGCGCGGTTGGCGTGCGCCCACACCAGATTCAGGCCGGGCACGGTACCGAAATGCCCGAGCAGCCGCGGTTTGATGTGTTCGGCGGCCAACGGGGTACGTAACAGCGGGTTGGCCATCAGGTAGATCTGACCGACCGACAGATAATTCGCCGCGCGCCACCAGGCATCCAGAGCGGCGAGCTCGTCCGGGGCCAGCGGACCGGGAACCTCCGCCAGCCGATACGGCTCGGGGGCGATCGTGGTACCGCCGATGCCGCCGATATTGTCGGCGGCGGTGTCCGTGCCTGCGCCCGGACCGGACGCTGGGACATGCCCTTCCGAACTCGCCAACTCGGTCACGGTCGTTCTCCTCACAGTGGGGTGTTCGGGTAACCGCTTCGGATGGAGATTCGTCGTCAGGCTACCGGCAGGATGCGTTGCTGCGCAGATCCGCACCCCGTCCGCACCGGCCGGCGGTGGGTGCGGGGGCGGGCGGCTGTGCCTGGCCGGTACCGATTAGGGTGCGCGCATGCAGAAAATGGCCAGGATCATCGGTGCGGCCGCGGCAGCGGCGGCCGCGCTCGCGCTGACCGCATGCGGCAGCGACGACGACGCAGGCACCGCGGCGTCGGCCACCGGCGCCGCATCGAGCACGGCGGCGGCCTCGGCTCCGACCGCGGCCCCCGCGGCACCGGCTCCGAGTCACGGCCGCGAATGCACCGCCGACGACATCGGTGTGACGGGCGATTTCGGTGCGGCGCCGACCATCACCATTCCCGACGACTGTGATCCGCCGACCCAGCTGGTCACCAAGGATCTCGTCGAGGGCAGCGGCCCCGAAGCGCAGCCCGGCCAGCAGCTGGAGATGAACTACTCGCTGGTGACCTGGTCGGACAAGAAGAAACTGGACAGCTCCTTCGACCGTGGCGAGACGTTCCCGCTTCCACTGGGCGCCGGTCAGGTCATTCCCGGTTGGGACCAAGGCCTGGTCGGAATCAAAGAGGGCGGCCGCCGGCTGCTGATCATTCCGCCGGAACTCGGCTACGGTGCGGGCGGCCAGGGTGTGAAGCCGAACGAGACGCTGGTCTTCGTCACCGATGCGGTGAAGGTCGGCTGAGCCGCGTCAGCTTCGGGCTCGGCGAAACGGCCCGGCTTGCGAGACCGGCCCCGTGGTCGACTACCCTGATCGGGATGCGATTCGGGGGGAACAGCGCCGTCGGCAGACGGCACCGGACAGCCGTCGGCAGACGGCACCACAGCGCCGTCACCGCGCGGCACCCGAACACCCCCGTCGCCGGGCGCAGGTCCGGTCGGCGAACCGACACACACCAGAGAACAACGAACAAGGAGCATGTGGCGTGAAGAGCACCGTCGAGCAGCTGAGCCCGACCCGGGTCCGCATCAATGTCGAGGTGCCCTTCGACGAGCTGAAGCCGGACTTCGACAAGGCCTACCGGGCCCTGGCCCAGCAGGTGCGGATCCCCGGATTCCGTCCGGGTAAGGCCCCCGCCAAACTGCTGGAGGCCCGTCTGGGCCGCGGCGCCATCCTCGAGCAGGTGGTCAACGATGCGCTGCCCGCGCGCTACAGCGAGGCCGTCACCACATCCGAGGTGAAGGTACTCGGGCAGCCCGAGATCGAGATCACCAAGATCGAAGACGGTGACGAGCTGGCGTTCACCGCCGAGGTCGACGTCCGCCCGGAGATCTCGCTGCCCGACTACAAGACCATCGAGGTCTCGGTCGACGAACTGAGCATCTCCGACGAGGACATCGACCAGCAGCTGCTGTCGCTGCGCCAGCGCTTCGGCACCCTGAAGAGCGTCGAGCGTGCGGTGGCCGACGGAGACTTCGTCTCGATCGATCTGTCGGCCACTGTCGACGGTGAAGAGGTCAGCGAAGCGTCCACCACGGGGCTGTCGCACGAGGTCGGTTCCGGACAGCTCATCGAGGGCCTCGACGAGACCCTGATCGGCATGAAGGCCGAGGAGTCCAAGGATTTCACCTCCACCCTGGTGGCCGGTGAGCACGCCGGATCGGAAGCGGTCATCACCGT
The DNA here is from genome assembly GCF_001613265.1 of Nocardia vermiculata NBRC 100427. GTDB lineage: Bacteria > Actinomycetota > Actinomycetes > Mycobacteriales > Mycobacteriaceae > Nocardia > Nocardia vermiculata. The sequence goes on along the minus strand of NZ_BDCA01000001.1, from coordinate 668,725 downwards.
CACGGTCGGCTCGGTCAAGGAGCGCGAGCTGCCCGAGGCCGATGACGAGTTCGCTCAGATGGCCAGCGAATTCGACACCATCGACGAGCTGAAGGACGACCTGCGCAAGCGGGTCGAGCAGAGCAAGAAGGTCGAGCAGGCCGGCGAGATCCGCGACAAGGTGCTCGAGGCGCTGCTGGAGAAGACGGAGGTGCCGCTGCCCGAGGCCGCGGTGCAGGCCGAGGTCGACGCCGTGCTGCACGACGCGGTGCACGGTTTCGATCACGACGAGGCCAAGTTCGCCGAGGCGCTCGAGGCGCAGGGCAGCACCCGCGAGGAGTTCGACTCCGATTCCAAGGAGGCCGCCGAGAAGTCGGTCAAGACCCAGCTGCTGCTGGACGCGATCGCCGAGGCCGAGGGCACCGAGGTCGGCCAGCAGGAGCTGACCGAGCGGATCCTGTTCCAGTCGCAGCGCTACGGCATGGCTCCGGAACAGTTCATCCAGCAGATCCAGCAGGCGGGGCAGCTCGGCGCGATCTTCGCCGATGTGCGCCGCGGGAAGGCGCTGGCCGGCGTGGTGCTGGAGACCACCGTCACCGACGCTGCCGGCAACGCGGTCGATACCGCCGAGATGTTCGGCGAGCCCGCCGATTCCGAGACGGATGCGGAGGCTTCGGAGGCTTCGGAGGCCGAGTCCGAGCAGGCCACGGAGTCCGCTGCGAAGTCTTCGGAGTCCGCTGCCGAGTAACCGCCGGCAACAGATCGAGTCAGCTGTAAGCGAAGCAGGGCGGTACCGGGAGTCCGGTGCCGCCTTGTTTCGTTAGGGTTTGTGTCAACCGAATCAGGCCGCGGTCGAGCGTCGGGCACGGAGGCGGTAGCTTTCGTACCACGAAGAGCCCGGGAGACCGCAATGAACACCAGGCTGTGCCGGCAGACGTCTCGCCGGCGAGAGAGGGCAGGTATCCGTGACAAGCAATCAGGCTGTGGCACCTTCGAAGTCGGGACCGGTCATGACATCTCCGACAACGGGGCTCAACCTCAGTGATTCGGTATTCGAGCGTCTGCTCCGCGACCGCATCATCTTCCTCGGCACCCAGGTCGACGACGACATCGCCAACAAGCTGTGCGCGCAGATCCTGCTGCTGGCGGCCGAGGACCCCAGCCGCGACATCCAGCTGTACATCAACTCGCCCGGCGGTTCGGTGACCGCGGGAATGGCGATCTACGACACGATGCAGTTCGCCGAATGCGATATCGCTACCTACGCCATGGGCCTGGCGGCGTCCATGGGCCAGTTCCTGCTCGCCGCGGGAGCCAAGGGCAAGCGCTACGCGCTGCCGCACGCGCGGATCATGATGCACCAGCCGTCCGCCGGTCTCGGTGGCTCGGCGGCCGATATCGCCATTCAGGCCGAGCAGTTCGCGCACACCAAGCGGGAACTCAACGAGCTGCAGGCGCTGCACACCGGCAAGTCGCTGGAGCAGGTGACCCTGGACGCCGATCGTGACCGCTGGTTCACCGCGGCCGAGGCCAAGGACTACGGCTTCATCGACCATGTGATCACTCACTCCAGCCAGGCGACCGGTCGCAGCAACTGATCCCGCAGCCCCTTACACAGACTTTGGAGACATCTATGTCGAACATGATCGATCCGCGGGCCGCGGGTTACGCCGGAGCCACGATGCCGCAGGCGCGCTACATCCTGCCGCAGTTCACCGAGCAGACCAGCTTCGGTATCAAGACCTCCGATCCGTACAACAAGCTGTTCGAGGAACGAATCATCTTCCTCGGCAACCAGGTCGACGACGTGTCGGCGAACGACATCATGGCGCAGCTGCTGGTGCTCGAATCGCAGGATCCCGACCGCGACATCACGATGTACATCAACTCGCCCGGTGGTTCGTTCACCGCGCTGATGGCCATCTACGACACCATGCAGTACGTGCGTGCCGATGTCGCGACCGTCTGCCTCGGTCAGGCTGCCTCCGCTGCGGCGGTACTGCTCGCCGCGGGCACTCCCGGTAAGCGTGCCCTGCTGCCCAACGCCCGGGTGCTGATTCACCAGCCCGCCACCTCCGGTGGCATCCAGGGACAGGTGTCGGATCTGGAGATCCAGGCGGCCGAGATCGAGCGGATGCGCCGCCTGATGGAGACCACGCTGTCCCGCCACACCGGCAAGGATGCGGAAACCATCCGCAAGGACACCGACCGCGACAAGATCCTCACCGCGGAAGAGGCCGTGGAGTACGGGATCGTGGACCAGGTGTTCGACTACCGGAAGCTGAGCGCGCAGAAGTAGTGCCCGATCCGTCGCGGCATTCCGGCTCGCCCGAACGCGGGACGCGAATGCCGCGGCGGCCGATCGGCACGGTGTTTTCGCGGTCGAAGCTGTTCGGCTCGGTGGGATGCCGACCGTTCGCGACACCTTTGTGAACGAGAAACATCCTCGAGTTGTCGACCTCTGTCGCGCGGACCGGGTACGGTCGGATCCAGGGACCTTGGGCTCATGGGTTGTCGGCAGGTGGGACCGACCCGGACGACAATCGCCGAAAAATGTGAGAATCCGATCGAGACGCGACACTGATCGGCTATCGGCGGTAGCGTTGTTCGACGGCGGCTTGTCGGCATCCACGACAGACGGTTGCACGCGGACAAGGAAGTAGGGACCCACGAGATGGCGCGCATCGGTGATGGCGGCGATCTGCTGAAATGCTCGTTCTGCGGAAAGAGTCAGAAGCAGGTCAAGAAGCTCATTGCGGGACCGGGGGTGTACATCTGCGACGAGTGCATCGACCTCTGCAACGAGATCATCGAGGAGGAGCTGGCCGAGTCGAGTGAGGTCAAACTCGACGAGCTGCCCAAGCCGGCCGAGATCCGGGATTTCCTCGAGCAGTATGTGATCGGCCAGGATTCGGCCAAACGCACGCTGGCCGTGGCCGTCTACAACCACTACAAGCGCATTCAGGCCGGTGACAAAGGCCGCGACAGCCGTGGTGAGCCGGTCGAGCTGATGAAGTCCAATATCCTCATGCTCGGTCCCACCGGCTGCGGTAAGACCTACCTTGCGCAGACGCTGGCCAAGATGCTGAACGTCCCGTTCGCCATCGCGGACGCGACCGCGCTGACCGAGGCCGGCTACGTCGGCGAGGATGTCGAGAACATTCTGCTCAAGCTGATTCAAGCCGCCGATTACGACGTCAAGCGCGCCGAAACCGGCATCATCTATATCGACGAGGTCGATAAGATCGCCCGCAAGAGCGAAAATCCCTCGATCACCCGTGACGTATCCGGCGAAGGCGTGCAGCAGGCACTGCTGAAGATCCTCGAAGGCACGCAGGCGAGTGTGCCGCCGCAGGGTGGTCGTAAGCACCCGCATCAGGAATTCATCCAGATCGACACCACGAACGTGTTGTTCATCGTGGCCGGCGCCTTTGCCGGGCTGGAGAAGATCGTGCAGGACCGCATCGGTAAACGCGGCATCGGTTTCGGTTCCGAGGTCCGGTCGAAGGCAGAGATCGACACCGCCGATCATTTCGCCGAGGTGATGCCCGAGGATCTGATCAAATTCGGACTTATCCCCGAATTCATCGGCCGCTTGCCGATGGTCGCCTCGGTCACCAATCTGGACAAGGAATCACTGGTACGCATTCTGTCCGAGCCGAAGAACGCCTTGGTCAAGCAGTATGTGCGCTTGTTCGAGATGGACGGTGTGGACCTGGAATTCACCAAGGACGCGCTGGAGGCGATCGCCGACCAGGCGATTCTGCGCGGCACCGGTGCTCGTGGTCTGCGGGCCATCATGGAGGAAGTGCTGCTTCCGGTGATGTACGACATTCCCAGCCGCGACGATGTGGCCAAGGTCGTCATCAACGGCGAGACCGTCAACGACAACGTGTTGCCGACCATCGTGCCGCGTAAGCGCCAGGCGGCCGAACGCCGGGAGAAGTCGGCCTAGCGCCGGTCCCGGCCCGGTCCGGATCGTCGCCGAGAGTTCGCAGCGGGGCGGGAGGTGTAGACCTCCCGCCCCGCTCGTGTGTTCTCAGCCCTGAGCCCAGGGCACGCGGCAAGAATCGGTACTGAATCCCTGTGCGGTGATGCCCAGTGCCGAATTGGCCCGCGCCCGCGAGTTCTCCAGGCCGATCTGATAGGTCAGCTCCACCACGCCGTCGTCACCGAAGCGGGCGCGTAGATCCTCGACCTGCTCGTCGGTCACCGTGGTGGGCGTGGCGGTCATGGCGTCGGCGTAGGCGATGGCTGCGCGTTCGTCCTCGCTGTAGGCGTCCGATGTCGCGTAGTCGGCGATCTGCTCGAGCTTGGCCACGTCGAGGTGGCTCAGCCGCATCAGCATGGTGCCGAAGTCGACGCACCACGAGCAACCGACCGTCCAGGCCACGCGGTACACGGCGATCTCGGCGATATCCGGAGCCACGACGGACGTGGCCCGATCGACGAGAGTTTCGTGCAGCGCGTAGGCGGTCAGGAGTTTCGGGTGATGGGCGGTGACGGCGAGCGGCTCGGGCACCTCGCCGTAGCGGCGCTTGGTGATGCGGTACATCAGCCGGGTCAGCGGGCGAGCATCTCGAGGCGAGACCGGGGGGATGCGGGTGACACTCATGATTCTCCCTTCCGAACATGGTTCATCCCCTTGGACGAGGCAGCGTCCGTTCATGTGACGGGACCTCGTTGTGACTCACATCTCAGTATGCCGAACAAAATATTACGCTTAGACAGACGATATACATATGCCTACCATAGGCATATGAATGATATTTCCGAACTGGACCGTGTGGCGGTCGACTACACCGTGACAATCGTGTCGATGGCGACGGCAGACGATTTGTCCCGACCAACTCCCTGTGCCGAATGGGATCTCGCGCAACTGCTCGCCCATATGACCGCGCAGCATCGCGGCTTCGCCGCGGCCGCGCGTGGCCACGGTGGCGAGCTGTCGACGTGGCAGGTGCGGCAGTCGTCCGATCCGGTCGCGGACTACGCGGCCGCCGCTGCCGAGGTGTCGGCGGCATTCTCCGAAATCGGTGTGCTGCAACGTGATTTCGAACTTCCCGAGTTCGGGCCGGGATTCGTTGCTCCCGGTGAGCTGGCCGTGGGGTTTCATTTCGTCGACTATGTCGTGCACGGTTGGGATGTGGCGCGGGCGCTCGCCGTGCCGTATGCCGTGGACGAGCGGGTGGCCGGGCGGGCGCTGGAGATCGCGCAGGCCGTGCCCGACGGTGAGGAGAGACTGGTTCCCGGTGCGCCATTCGCTCCAGCCACCGCGGATCGGGAGGCCCCGGATGTGCTGGCGCGAACTCTGGCCCTGCTCGGCCGCTCACCGCAGTGGACTGCCCCGGCGACATGAGACTGGGGCGAAAGGGGCGCCGGACGGGGACGTATCTTGTTCGGCATGGCAGAACTGCGACCCGATCTGGCGGCGGTGATCGTTCCGCTCGGTCGTGCTCTGATGGCGGCGGAGCGGCCCGTTCTCGAATCCCACGGCCTGACCATGTGGGCGTATTCGGTACTGCTGACGCTGGGGCGTGGGCGGGCGCGGGGGCAGGGGGTCCTGGCAGAGGAGATCGGAGCAGACAAGACGCGCATCATCGCGGTACTCGACGATCTGCAGGCGCGCGGGCTGATCGAACGCTATCCGGACCCCGCCGACAGGCGGGCGCGCCTGCTGGCCGTCACCGATTCCGGGTGGGCGCTCGCGCAGGCCGCCCAGGCCGACATTCAGGCTGGAGAGGCGGCGCTGCTCGAGCGTCTCGACGAGGCCGACCGCCGCGGCTTTCTCAACGCGCTGCGCACGCTGGCGGCAGTCCCGCGTGCCGAAATCGTTGGTGGCGGAAGGGAGTAGCGGTAGTCGCCGCTCGTCGCGGCACGACCGCACTGCTGCGCGGTCGCGTCGATGACGCGCTTCGGACGATTCTGTTCGACGGAGGCGGTGACGACCGGTTGCCCGTTCGCGCCCGTATCGGAGGTCCTCGCTGATCTCCCGTAGTTCGCCGTTGAACCTTTCTCCGATGCTTTACTCATCGCCGGGAATCTCGAGCCTGTTACCGGCGCCTCATCTGTTCCGACGGCGCGGGAATCGAATAGTCATCGGTGCCGGGTCACGCAGCCGAACACGTTCGCGTGGTGCGGCTACCACGACGATCGCCGCCAGTATCGGCAGGAGCAGCGCCGCGAACAGGCTCAGGGCGTAGTTCGAGCTGCCGAGTTGCTCGGGACGGTGGGCGGCGTGATAGACGACGTGCGGGACGCCCATGACCAGCCATCCGATGCCGGCGACTCGGGCGACCAGGCTGTCGCCGTAATACAGCGCGGCCAGGCTCAGCACCCCGAAGCCGAGGAAGAAGGCGCCGACATCCGCGGCAAGATGATGATTGAACGGGCCGTCGGCGGCGACCCAGTCCAATCCGAGCCCCGGATACGAGCGGTACCAGGCCGCCGGGAACAACACCGCCCAGACGCCGGTGTAGATACCGGTGAGCGCCAGCAGCCACAGCGAGATCCGCGTGATCAGCCACCGGCGCCGGTTCACGTCCAGCCGCACCCGAACCCGCACTCCACCCTCGGTGCCGCGCATCGAGATCCGCATCAGCCGCCCTCCCGTTCACCGGTTGCGACTTACGGTAAGCCGGGGGCGGCCGGCGGACAAGAGGTGGCGCAGGCGTAGCGGAGACCGAGGGGTCAGATCTTTTCGCTGAGCAGGTCCTCGGGCCCCCAGTAGGCCCGCATCGACGTGATCTTGCCCTGCTCGTCGAATTCCATCGCATCGATGGCGGACAGGGTCATCCGGTGCCCGCCGACTTCGCCGACCAGTGTGAACGACAGGGCGGCATGATTGCCCGCCACCCGGATCGCGTGCAGTTCGGTCTTGCGCTCCATGGACTCCAACGCGTTGTACAGCTCGGCGATGGCCTCGTGGCCGTGGCGCGGGTCGCTGCCGATCGGGTCCTCGACGACGGCGTCGGTTGCGTAGAGCGCCAGAATCTCCGCGGTCGGACCGGTGGATACCAGTTGCACGTACCGTTCGGCTGTTTCCCGGACCTGCTGCGCTGCCATGTCATCTCCCACTGAATTGGAACGTGTTCTAGTTGGCAGGGTAGCAGTAGCCTCCAGCGAGGGGGAGGTGTTCGGAGCGGGAATCAGGCGCCGACGGTCTCGGTGCTGACGATCCGGATGCGGTCCGCGCCGCTGTAGAGGTTCATGGTGTCGCCGCGCAGGAATCCGGCCAGGGTGAGGCCGTTGTCGGCCGCCAGATCCACCGCCAGCGAACTCGGCGCCGAGACCGCGCCGAGTATCGGGATGCCCGCCATCACAGCCTTCTGTACCAGCTCGAAGGAGGCGCGGCCGCTGACGATGAGGATCGTCTCGGCGACGGGTACTCGCCCTTCCCGCAGGGCCCAGCCGACGACCTTGTCGACCGCATTGTGCCGGCCGATGTCCTCACGTACCGCCAGGACCGTGCCGTCGGTGGCGAACAATCCTGCCCCGTGCAGGCCGCCGGTAACGTCGAAAACCGTTTGCCGCGAGCGCAACACGTCGGGCAGCCGAGCCAGGAGTGCGGAATCGATCAGGGGTGACGGCGCAGGCAACGGGAATCGGCTGCGGGTGCGGACCTGATCGAGTGCCGTGGTACCGCACAGGCCGCACGAACTGTTGGTCACGAAACCCCGGGGCGTGATGGGTACCGGTGTGCGCAACCTGATGTCGAGAACGTTGTAGGTATTGCGGCCCTGATCGTCGGTTCCCGCGCAGTAGCGCGCCGAGACGATGTCGTCGGCCGATTCGATGATGTTCTCGCTGAACAGGAATCCGTGGATCAGATCGATGTCGTGCCCGGGCGTTCGCATGGTCACCGTCACCGAGATGCCGTCGACACGGATTTCCAGCGGTTCCTCCACGGCGAGGGTGTCGGGCCGGGAGACGACGCCCGTCGGTGTGATGCGGCGGGTCGGTTTGCGCGCGGTTACTCTGCTCACAAGCTGCCTCGTTGTGCTGGTCGATACTGTCGTAGTTCGGGGGCCGGCGCTCAACCGGTGACGTGGCGGTGCGGTTCGAGCCGGATGACGACTGCCTTGGACACCGGGGTGTTGGACCGTTCGGCGACGTGATCCAGCGGAACCAGGGGATTGGTCTCCGGATAGTAGGCGGCGGCGTTACCACGCGGAGTGGCGTAACCGACGACGCGGAAACCGGTGACCCGCCGTTGCGCTCCGTCGCTGTACTCGGAGACGATGTCCACCAGATCGCCGTCGGTGAAACCGAATTCGGCGATATCGTCGGGGTGTACCAGCACCACCCGGCGGGCGTTGCTGATTCCGCGATAACGGTCGTCGAGGCCGTAGACCGTGGTGTTGTACTGGTCGTGGCTGCGCAGTGTCTGCAGTAGCAGCCGGCCCGCGGGAATCTCGGGCCAGCGCAGTTCGTTGACCGCGAAATTCGCCTTCCCGGTCGCGGTGTGGAACTCGCGGCTGTCGCGCGGCGGGTGTGGCAGCTGGAAACCGTTGCGTTCGCGGACTTTCCGATTGTAGTCGGCGCATCCGGGGACCACCCGCCCGATGGCGTCGCGGATGGTGTCGTAGTCGCGCCGGAAGCGGTCCCACGGCACGGGATGCCCGGATCCGAACAGCTCGAGGGCGAGTTCACACACGATGGCGACCTCACTGCGCAGGTCGTCGCCGACCGGGGTGAGCCTGCCGGTGGACAGATGCACCATCGACATCGAATCCTCTACCGACACCTGCTGTTTCGTGCCGTCCTGAATATCGAGATCGGTGCGCCCCAGGGTCGGCAGGATCAGGGCGGTCCGACCGTGCACGATATGGCTGCGGTTGAGTTTGGTCGACACCTGCACAGTGAGATCGCAGGCGCGCAGCGCCGCTTCGGTGACCTCGGTGTCGGGTGTGGCGGAGACGAAATTGCCACCCATTCCGATGAAGACCCTGGCCCGGCCGTCGCGCATGGCGCGGATGGAGTCGACGGTGTCCCAGCCGTGGGCGCGGGGAATCGGGACACCGAATTCGGTCTCGAGTGCGGAGAGGAAGGTCTCGGGCATCTGCTCCCAGATGCCCATGGTGCGGTCGCCCTGCACGTTGGAATGGCCGCGCACCGGGCAGACCCCGGCGCCGGGTTTGCCGATCATGCCGCGCATGAGCAGCAGATTCGTCGCCTCCTCGATGGTGGCGACACCGTAACGCTGCTGCGTCAGTCCCATCGCCCAGCAGATGATGGTGGACTTCGAGCGGGCGAGCAGCCGCGCGGTGTGCTCGAGCTGGTCGCGGGTCAGTCCGGTTGCCTCGGACACCTCGTCGAGATCGACAGCGCGCATGTACTTTTCGTACTCGGCGAATCCGGCGGTACGGGAGTCGACGAATCCGCGGTCGACCACCGTGCCGGGGGCACGGTCCTCGGCGTCGAACAACAGTTTCGCAAGCCCCTGGAACAGGGCCATATCCCCGCCGAGGCGGATCTGCAGAAATTCGTCGGCGATGGTGGTCCCCGAGGTGAATCCCTTGATCGTCTGCGGATCCCGGAATCCGATCAGGCCGGTCTCCGGAAGCGGATTGACCGCGACCACCGTGGCGCCGTGCTCCTTGGCATTGCTGAGCGCGGACAGCATGCGGGGATGGTTGGTGCCCGGATTCTGCCCGGCGACGATGATCAGGTCGGCCGCGGTGAAGTCGTCGATCGTCACCGAGCCCTTGCCGATGCCGATCGAACCCGTCAGTGCGGTGCCGGAGGATTCGTGACACATGTTCGAGCAGTCGGGCAGATTGTTGGTACCGAAACTGCGCACCAGCAGCTGATAGAGGAATGCCGTCTCGTTGGCCGTACGGCCGGAGGTGTAGAACACCGCTTCATCGGGCGAGTCCAGCTCACGCAGCGTGCCGGCGATCAAGCGATACGCCTGCTCCCAGCTGATGGGGGAATAGTGGGTGTCGCCGGGGCGCAGTACCACCGGCTGGGTGATCCGGCCCTGCTGTCCCAGCCAGTATCCGGTGCGCTCGGCCAATTGCTCGACCGAATGGCCGGCGAAGAACTCCGGGGTGACTGTGCGCAGTGTGGCTTCCTCGGCTACCGCCTTGGCGCCGTTCTCGCAGAATTCGGCCGGCCTGCGATGTCCGGTCGGTTCCGGCCATGCGCACCCGGGGCAGTCGAAGCCGTGGCGTTGATTGAGCCGGGTCAGGGTCCGTGCGGTGCGGACCACACCCATCTCCTCGACCGCGCGCCCCAGCGCGATCGCGACCGCTGTCATCCCGGCGGCCTGCTGCTTGGGCGGGTTCACCGCCAGTTCGGCTTCGTCGATATCGCGAGTGGGCGGTTTGCGGTGCATGTCTCCATCGTCCTCCTGTTCGCCCCGAGCATGCCCTCCGGCCCGCCGGTGTCGGCAGTGAATCGCCACAAATAGCGGTCGTGTGGTGCCGGGACCGGGGTATCGTGCCGACAGATCGTGCGGCACTCGCGGGGAGGTGGTCGCGCAATTCAAGCAGTCTCGGACCGCGCCGGAACCCGGTGCCTACGACCAGGACGGCATCATGCACAACAGAACTGTCATTCATCCGGCCGGGCGTCGCGTCGCCCACACTCTCGGGGGCGGCATCCTCGGTATCGCGGCGGTGCTGTGTGTCGCGGCCCCGCCCGCCGCACACGCCGAGGTGACCCGGCTCGGCGCCATGCCCGACATGAATTTCGGTATCGCGACCAACTACGGCAGCGACTGCGACTACACCCTGCAGGCCGATGTCACCGACCCCGGTGCGCCGGTCACCTTCTACGACAACGGCACACCGATCGGTGTCGCCCGGCCCGGCGGGGCGTATGCGCTGCTGAAGTGGACCCCGGCCTATTCCGGGCAGCACACGCTCAGCGCCGTCCAGGGCGGGCAGCCGACCGCAGCCACCCTGGTTCTCCCGGTGGGAGTCGGTATCCGGATCGGCTACGCCTGCGTGGTCAGCGGCGGATAGCCCATCGGTCGGGACCGATGAGATCGTGTGGTCCAGGTCGTCGTACAGGTGAGAGAGAGCCACTACGCCGAGGAGCGATCATGTCCTACACATTCGAGCCCGGAGACCCGTGCTGGGTCGAACTGTTCACCTCCGATCCGGAACGATCCATCACCTTCTACGGTGAACTGTTCGGCTGGACGGTCGAGGTCGCCGAGGAATACGGCGGCTATCTCACCTTCCGTAAGGACGGCAACGCCGTCGCCGGAGGAATGCGTAACCCGGGCGGCGCCGAGGGGCCGGACCAGTGGACCACCTACCTGACCACGACCGATGCCAACACGACCGCAGCCTCCGTACCGAAGCACGGCGGTGCGGTCGTGGTGGAGCCGATGGCCGTCGGCGACCTGGGAACCATGGCCGTATTCGCTGACCCGTCCGGTGCCGGCGTGGGGGCGTGGCAGCCGGGCGTGCACCGCGGTTTCGGTGCCGTCGGTATCGTCTCCGGCGGCCAGTGGAAGGACCACGCGGGGCGTCCGTCGTGGTTCGAGCTGCACACGCCGACCTATTCCGAGGCGCTCACCTTCTATCGTGAGGTCTTCGACTGGCGGGATCCGTTCGTGGTATCGGACATTCCTGAATTTCGCTATACGACAATCCATTCCGCGACTCCGATGCTCGGCGGTGTGATGGATGCGTCGGCGATGCTCGAGCCCGGAGCTACCGGTGGATGGAACGTGTATTTCGGCGTGGACGATGTGGACGCCGCCACGAAGCAGATCGTGCAGCTCGGCGGTTCGGTGGAGATGGAGCCGCAGAATTCGCCCTATGGTCGTCTCGCGGCGGTCGTGGACCCGCTCGGCGTGCGGTTCCGGATCGGCGGCAATCCGAGCTGAGCGGCCGATTCGGGTGCGCTGACCGGGGCCGGACGCCCGGCCGTGGCACACGGATAGCTGCCACCGGCTTATCCCGATGCCGCCTCGGCGACCGCGTCCCGCGCAGCAGACCAGGCGGCGGCCCGGTCGGAGCCGACCAACCCGATTCGGGTGCGACGGTCCAGCAGATCGTCTTCGTCGACCGCGCCCTCATGGGAGAGCGCGTAGGCGAACTCGGCGCGGACCACATCGATCCCGGGTGCCACCGGCTCTGCCAGGTGCGGGTCGCGCCGCATGGCATCCACCACCTGCTCGGCCTGATCGCCGTAACGGCCGACCAGTACGGGTGCGGCGGCGACACGGTCGCGGGCCTGTCCGGCCACCGCACCCACCAGCGGCAGCCGGGTGGTACGGCATGGGCCGGCGGTCAGCCCGGCGGCGGTGACGGCGGCGTCGACCGCATCCTGCGCCATCTGCCGGTAGGTGGTCAGTTTGCCGCCGACGATCGTGATCGGACCACCGGGGGAGTGCAGTACTGCGTGTTCGCGGGAGATATCGGCGGTGGCGTCGTCGGCGGTCCGCAGCAGGGGGCGCAGCCCGGCGAACGCACCCCGGATATCGCTGCGCCGCAACGGTTCGCGCAGCACGGTATTGGCGGTGTCGAGCAGGAAGTCGATTTCGGATTCGGTGGGCTGCGGTTCGTCGGGGACGGGGCCGGGCGCGTCCTCGTCGGTCAACCCCAGGTAGACCCGGCCGTGTGCAGCCGGGAAGGCGAAGACGAAACGGCTGGTGCTCCCCGGGATCGGAATGGTGAGCGATGCGTCGAGCCCACCGAAAGTCACCGCATCGAATACCAGGTGGGTACCGCGGCTGGGGCGCAATTCGATACTCGAATCGACGCGGTCGGCCCAGACACCGGCGGCGTTGATCACCGTGCGGGCCCGCACGGTGAGGGTTTCGCCGGTGAGGGTGTCGTGCAGGACAGCTGATTCGCCGGTCACCTGCTCCGCGCGCACGCGGGTCAGGACCGAGGCGCCGTGCGCTGCGGCCGTGCGGGCGATGGTGACTACCAGCCGTGCGTCGTCGACGAGCTGACCGTCCCAGGCGACCATGCCGCCGCGCAGTCCGGCACGTCGCAGCGTGGGTGCCAGTCGCAGTGCCTCGGCGGTCGCTACCCGGCGAGAGCGCGGCAACACTGCCGGCGATGTTCCGGCGGTGCGCCGCAACACGTCACCGGCGAGAAATCCGGCCCGCACCAGCGCACGTTGCGCGGTGATACCGCTGTATGCAGGGACGAGTTGTGCAATCGCGCGCGTCAGATGCGGCGCCGTGGTGGTGAGCAGCACGTCTCGCTCCACTGCGCTCTCGTGTGCGATCGCGACGCCACCGGAAGCCAGATAGCGCAGGCCGCCGTGGACCAGCTTGGAGCTCCACCGGCTGGTACCGAAGGCCAGGTCGTGCGCCTCCACGAGCACGGTGCGCAAGCCGCGCGCGGCGGCGTCCAGCGCGACGCCGGCGCCGGTGATTCCGCCGCCGACGACCAGAACGTCGATCCGGTCCGCGTCGCCGAGTTCGCGCAGTTCGCGACTGCGGCGAGCGGTGTTGAGCGCCCAATCGCCGCGCCCGGTGCGCGCCGATGCAGTTCTGTCGGGCATGCGGTTCTCGCTTCCTGGGTCGATGTCGCTGGAGGTGGGTCAGTCGAGGTCGGGGCGTAGATAGCGGTCGACTACGCGGGCCAGCTCGATATCGAGGCCGGTTTCGTCGAGGAGATGGCCGACGGTGTTGGCCGATTGCACCGTCGACTGGACGATCAGCAGCAGCATGGTGGCCAGGTGGTCGGGGTCGCCCGCGCGGATCGAACCATCGCGCTGTCCCTCGCGGATCGCCGCGGAGAACACCGCGAGCAACTGCCGCTGGTTGCGCCCGAGCCGGCCGAAAACGTAGGTCAGCATCAGATCGGTGTCGATGCGAAAGATCTTGGCGAACAGCGGATTCGATCGGATCTGCGCCGCCCCCTCGACGATCCCCTCGACCAGCCGGTCCCGGGCCGGACCCGTGGTCGGCACGCTCGCCTCGGTGATGTCGTTCAGCTCGCGCACCAGCAGTTCGGCGATCAGTGAGCGGGTATCGGGCCAGCGGCGGTACACCGTCGGTCGGCTGACTCCCGCACGCCGGGCGACCTCGCTGAGTGTGGTTCGCCGGACCCCGAATTCCTCGACGCACGCCCGGCCGGCGGCCAGGATCGCCAGGTCGATGGCCGACACGTCCGCGTCGGCAGGGTTGTCGGTGTCTCGACTCGATTCCATGAACAGACTCGCTATCGGGTGCGCTGTTTACTGCTTGACAATCTATGTAAGACTGTAACGCATGGTCGACATGGGACAGAACAACGCCGCGGCACAGTCCGGTGCCCCGCGCGCGGAACACGCGTCCGAGCGCCCGGAGATGGTGTGGGATGCCTGGGGGGTCGCCGCGGCCCATGCTCCGCTGCCGGAACAGATCCGCGCACTGATCGCGCAGGTTTTCGCGGTATCCGGAGAGCCGGTGGCCCGTCGCGCGGAGGGTGAGGTAGAGCTGCGTGAATCGCGATCGACCGCTGCTCAGCGTGAGGGACTGGCCGCGCTGGTCGGTGCCGAGCACGTCAGCGGCGAACATCGTGACCGCCTGCTCCATGCCGGTGGTAAGAGCACTCCGGACCTGCTGCGGCGCCGCCGTGGTGCACCGCAGGACGCACCCGACCTGGTCGTTTTCCCGGCCGATCACGATCAGGTGCTGGCCGTGCTCGCCTACTGTGCGGAGCAGTCGATCGCGGTGGTGCCGTTCGGTGGTGGAACCAGTGTGGTCGGCGGTGTCGAACCGGACCGGGGCGGCTTCGACACGGTCCTCGCCCTTGATCTGCGCCGCCTGGACAGCCTGGGTGACGTCGATCCGGTCAGCGGTACGGCGGTTCTCGGTGCCGGGCTCACCGGCCCGCAGGCGGAGCAACTGCTCGCCGGGCACGGGCTGTCACTGGGCCACTTCCCGCAGAGTTTCGAATTCGCCAGTATCGGCGGATTCGCGGCCACCCGCTCCTCCGGACAGGCGTCGGCCGGGTACGGCCGGTTCGACGACATGGTCATGCGCCTGAAGGTCGCCACCCCCACCGGCACCCTTGATCTCGGCCGCGCCCCGGCGTCGGCGGCCGGCCCCGACCTGCGTGAGCTGTTCGCCGGGTCCGAAGGTGTGCTCGGCGTCATCACCGAGGTGACGTTGCGGGTCCACCCGGTACCGGAAACCACCTGCTACCAGGCGTGGACCTTCCCGGACTTCGCGACCGGAGCCAATGCGCTGCGCACCGTGATCCAGCACGGCGCTGCCCCCACCGTGCTGCGACTGTCCGACGAGGCGGAGACCGGCCTGAATCTGGCCCGGTCGGGCGATGTCGGCGGGACACCGGTCGGCGGCTGCCTGGCCGTCACCACCTTCGAGGGCACCGCGGCGCATGTCGCGGCCCGCAGCGCCGAGGCACAGGAACTACTCACCGCGCTCGGTGGTACGGCACTGGGCGAGCAGGCCGCCCGGGAATGGGAACACGGCCGCTTCGCGGCGCCCTACCTGCGCGATGCGCTGCTCGACGTCGGTGTGCTGTGCGAAACGCTCGAAACCGCCACCGGTTGGTCGAATATCGCGCACCTGAAGCAGGCGGTGACCACCGCGCTCGGCGACTCGCTCGGCGCCCAGGGCACCCCGGCGCTGGTGATGTGCCACATCTCGCACACCTACCCCACCGGCGCCTCGCTGTACTTCACCGTGGTGGCCAAGCAGGCCGAGGATCCCCTGGCGCAATGGGCTCGGGCCAAGCGCGCTGCCGGCGATGCGATCGTCGATGCCGGGGGCACCATCACTCACCACCACGCCGTCGGTGCCGACCATCGGCCGTGGATCGGCGCCGAGATCGGTGAACTGGGCGTCCGGGTACTGCGCGCGGTCAAGGACGCGGTGGATCCGGCCGGAATCCTCAACCCGGGCAAGCTGATTCCATGAACACGTCGGTGAGCCGGCGCCAGATCCGGTCCGTCGCATTGGTGATCAACCCGCATTCCGGGCACGGTCGCGGGCTCGCCGCCGCCACGGCTGCGGCAGCCCTGTTCGCCGAGCACGGCATGCGGGTACGTGAGATCCGCGGTGCCGATGCCGCGGACACGGTAGCTCTGGTGCGGGCCGCTGTGCAGTCGGCGGACCGCCCCGATGCCGTCGTCTGCGCGGGTGGCGACGGGTTGGTCTGCGTGACCGTGCAGGCGCTGGCCGGGACCGATGTGGCGCTCGGGCTGCTGCCCGGCGGCACCGGCAACGATCTCGCACGCGAACTCGGTGTGCCGAAAGGTGATTCGCGGGCCGCGGCCGAGATCGTGCTCGGCGGTGTGGTGCGCACCATCGACCTGGGCGTGATCGAGGAGCCCGCCGGATCGGACGGTCCACACCCGTCGGACCCGGCCGCGGTCTCCACACTGCCGCGTCCGATGCGGTTCGCGACCGTCGCCGCCACCGGCTTCGATGCGCGAGTAACACTGCGTGCCAACCGGATGCGCCGACCCAAAGGGTCGCTGCGTTACTCCTGTGCCGCGGTCCCCGAACTACTGGGACAGCTCGCGGTGCCGTTTCGGATCGAATTGTCCGGCGGTCCGGAGGGAACGAGCCCGCGGGTGATCGAGACGGATGCGGTGATGGTGGCGGTCGGTAACACCCGGACCTACGGTGGCGGCATGCTCATCTGCCCCGACGCGATCCTCGACGACGGGCTGCTCGATCTCACCGTCGTCGGCGCGATGTCACGGGCCCAGTTGATCCGGATGCTGCCCGCATTGGCCGCCGGTCGGCGGGTGGAACACCCGGCGGTTACTCACCATCGCGCACAGGCCGTCACCGTGGCCGCGGACGTGCCGGCGACCGCCGACGGCGATCCGGCCGAGCGGCTGCCCGCCACCTTCCGCGCCGACCCCGGTGCGCTGTCGGTGCTGGTGCCGCACTGAGCCCGCCGCGCTCCGGTGTGACTGCGGTGGAACGGTGGTACCAGCGGCAAACCCGCACCTGCGCAACGAGTTCGGCCCGAAGCTGAGAATTGCCTTTGGATCGGGGCCACGGCGTCGATTCGCCGGTAGTCTCGAAGATGTGGGCGGGGTTTTCGGTGTCCCTCATCCACCGAAAGCCTCGCTTACGCCATCCTCGGCGATGCTGCGGTGTCTCGCCCTGTCCCCTCCGGCTCGCCGTGGGCCGGTGCGCTCACCGGTCGCGTGAGACTTCCGTGGTCCCTGTCCTACCACCGGCTGCATGCGGGTGTCCGGGCGCGTTCCGGCGCCGGGTGCGAAGGGCAGTGTGGCGGCTCGCGGCCCAACTCGTAGAATCGCACGGTGACCAGCGCAGCCCCTGATAACTCGCGAAATCGTGCCGACGCCCTCCCCAAGAGCTGGAACCCCGGCGACGTAGAGGCCGACCTGTACGAGCGCTGGGTAGCGGCCGGTTACTTCACCGCCGACCCGGCCAGCGACAAGCCGCCGTACTCGATCGTGTTGCCCCCGCCGAACGTCACCGGCAATCTGCACATGGGCCATGCCTTCGATCACACCCTGATGGACCTGCTCACCCGCCGCAAGCGCATGCAGGGCTACGAGGTGCTGTGGCTGCCCGGAATGGATCACGCCGGAATCGCCACCCAGAACCTGGTCGTCAAGCAGCTGGCCGAGTCCGGCACGACCAAGGAGGACCTCGGTCGCGAGCAGTTCGTCGAGAAGGTCTGGGAATGGAAGCGCGAGTCCGGCGGCGCCATCCAGGGACAGATGCGCCGTCTCGGCGACGGCGTCGACTGGAGCCGCGACCGCTTCACCATGGACGAGGGCCTGTCCCGTGCGGTGCAGACCATCTTCAAACGGCTCTACGACGCGGGCATGATCTACCGTGCCGAGCGCCTGGTGAACTGGTCGCCCACCCTGCAGACCGCAATCTCCGACGTCGAGGTGAAATACGAGGACGTCGAGGGCGAACTCGTCTCGCTGCGCTATGGATCGCTGAACGACGACGAACCGCACGTGATCGTCGCCACTACCCGTGTGGAGACCATGCTCGGTGACACCGCGGTGGCGGTGCACCCCGACGACGAGCGCTATCGCTCGCTGATCGGCACCACCGTGTACCACCCGGTCACCGGCCGCCAGATTCCGATCGTCGCCGACGACTACGTCGATCCCGAATTCGGTTCCGGCGCCGTCAAGATCACCCCCGCCCACGATCCGAACGACTTCGAACTCGGCCTGCGGCACAACCTGCCGATGCCGACGATCATGGACAAGACCGGCAAGATCGCCGACAGCGGAACCGAATTCGACGGTATGGACCGGTTCGAGGCCCGCGTCAAGATTCGGGAGCGGCTCGCCGCCGAAGGGCGCGTGGTCGCGGAGAAGCGGCCGTACGTGCACAGCGTCGGGCACTCCGAGCGTTCCGGGGAACCCATCGAACCGCGCCTGTCGATGCAATGGTGGGTGAAGGTGGAGTCGGTGGCCAAGGCCTCCGGTGACGCGGTGCGTTCCGGTGCGGTGCAGATCCACCCGGCCTCCCAGGAGCCGCGCTGGTTCGAGTGGGTCGACAACATGCACGACTGGTGCATCTCGCGGCAGCTGTGGTGGGGGCACCGCATTCCCATCTGGTACGGCCCCGAAGGTGAGGTCGTCTGCCTCGGCCCCGACGAGCAGGCACCCAACGGGTGGGTCCAGGACCCCGACGTCCTCGATACCTGGTTCTCCTCGGGCCTGTGGCCGTTCTCCACGATGGGCTGGCCCGACGCCACCCCCGAACTCGCGAAGTTCTATCCCACGAGTGTGCTGGTCACCGGATACGACATCCTGTTCTTCTGGGTGGCCCGGATGATGATGTTCGGCATGTTCGTCTCCGACGATCCGGCGATTGCCACCGGTAAGGGGGCGCCGGAGCGCAACGTGCCCTTCCACGATGTCTTCCTGCACGGGCTCATCCGCGACGAACTCGGCCGCAAATACTCCAAGTCCAAGGGGATCGGCGTCGACCCGCTGCTGTGGATCGACGAATACGGTGCCGACGCAACACGTTTCACCCTGGCTCGCGGTGCCCAGCCGGGCAGCGACCTGACGGTGGGCCCTGCCCACGTGCAGGCCTCACGCAACTTCGTCACCAAGCTGTTCAACGCCACCAAATTCGCGCTGATGAACGGTGCGGCGACCGGCGAGCTGCCGGCCCGCGACGAGCTGACCGATACCGACCGCTGGATTCTCGACCGGCTCGACCAGGTTCGCGCCGAAGTCGACTCCACCTTCGATCGGTACGAATTCGGCAAAGCGTGTGAGTCGCTCTATCACTTCGCCTGGGACGAGTTGTGCGACTGGTATCTCGAACTCGCGAAGGTGCAGTTCGCCGAATCCGAACAGCGCGCCGCGACCACCAGAATCGTGCTCGGCACGGTGCTGGATTCGGTGCTGCGACTGCTGCATCCGGCCATGCCGTTCGTCACCGAAACGCTGTGGCAGGCTCTCACCGAGGGGGCGGCAGGTGAATCGGTGGTGGTCGCGGCCTGGCCGCAGGACAACGGCATCGCCACCGATACCGTCGCCGCACAGCGCATCACCGATCTGCAGAAGCTGGTCACCGAGATCCGCCGCTTCCGCAGCGATCAGGGACTGACCGACAAGCAGAAGGTCGCCGCGACTCTGGACGGCATCGACGCCGCCGATCTGGACGGGCAGCGCAGTGAGATCGCCAGCCTGGCCCGGCTCACCGAACCAGGTGCCGATTTCTCCGCCACGGCGGCGGTTCAGGTACGCCTGTCCGGCGCGACCGTCACCGTCGAACTCGACACCTCCGGCACTGTCGACCTCGAGGCCGAGCGTCGCCGGCTGGAAAAGGACCTCGCGGCCGCACAGAAGGACCTCGCCACCACGACGGCCAAGCTCGGCAACGAGGCGTTCCTGGCCAAGGCGCCCGACAACGTCGTCGCCAAGATCCGGACCCGGCGTGAGGTCGCCGAATCCGAGGTGGCGAGAATCGGTGAGCGGTTGGACCGGATCGCGGAGTCGGTGGCGAACAAGTGACCG
Source organism: Nocardia vermiculata NBRC 100427 (assembly GCF_001613265.1). Lineage (GTDB taxonomy): Bacteria > Actinomycetota > Actinomycetes > Mycobacteriales > Mycobacteriaceae > Nocardia > Nocardia vermiculata. The sequence continues at coordinate 648,829 of NZ_BDCA01000001.1, read as the reverse complement.
CCGGCGAAGGACCCGACCGCGAACCGCTACCCGGCGGGGCAGACCGGCTGCAGTCCGGGCCCTCGCCGGTGGACCTCGCCGAAATGGCGTTGGTCGAGGCCGAACTCGATCAGCGCTGGGGTGAGACCAAGATCGAGCCGTCGCTGACCCGGATCGCCACCCTGATGGATCTGCTCGGCTCTCCGCAGCACGGCTACCCGGCCATCCACATCGCGGGCACCAACGGTAAGACCTCGGTCACCCGGATGGTCGACGCGCTGCTGACCGCCCTGCACCGCCGCACCGGCCGGTTCACCAGCCCGCATCTGCAACTGGCCACCGAACGCATCGCCGTCGACAACACTCCGATCACCCCGGCGCGCTACGTCGAGATCTACCGCGAGCTGCTGCCGTATGTGGAGATGATCGACGCGAAGTCGACCGACGGTGCGCTCGGCGGTACCCCGGGGCCACGAATGAGCAAGTTCGAGGTCCTGGTCGCTATGGCCTACGCCGCCTTCGCCGAAGCACCGGTCGATGTGGCGGTGGTCGAAACCGGCATGGGCGGTACCTGGGACGCGACGAACGTCATCGACGGCCAGGTCGCGGTGATCACACCGATCGGCCTCGACCACACCGACTACCTGGGCCCCGATCTGACCTCGATCGCCGGGGAGAAGGCCGGCATCATCAAGAAATCGCCGCAGGACCTGCTGATTCCGCGCGATACGGTCGCCATCGTCGCCGAGCAGGACCCCGAGGCGATGGATGTGCTGCTGCGGCGTGCGGTCGACGCCGATGCCGCGGTCGCGCGGGCCGGCTCCGAGTTCCAGGTCCGGTCGCGGCGCGTCGCCGTGGGCGGGCAGGTACTCGAGATCCAGGGACTGGGCGGGGTCTACGACGAGATCTTCCTGCCGCTGCACGGTGAGCATCAGGCCCGCAATGCGGCACTCGCGCTGGCCGCGGTCGAAGCGTTCTTCGGGGCCGGAGCCCAGAAGCAACTCGACATCGACGCCGTGCGAGCCGGCTTCGCCGCGGTAGCCAGCCCCGGCCGGATGGAACGTATGCGCAGCGCGCCGACCATCTTCATCGATGCCGCGCACAACCCGGCCGGCGCACAGGCGCTGGCGGCGACTCTCACCGGAGAATTCGACTTCCGTAAATTGGTGGGTGTGGTCGCGGTGCTCGCGGACAAGGATGCCGCGGGTATCCTCGGCGCGCTGGAACCGGTCCTGGACGAGATCGTGGTGACAACCAACGGTTCGCCCCGGGCGCTGGAGGTAGACGAACTCGCCGACCTCGCGGTACAGCGTTTCGGAGACGAGCGGGTCGTCGCCGCGAACACCCTGGCCGACGCGATCGAAACGGCAATCGCGATCGCGGAGGAGGCCGGCGGTGCGGGTGAACCGGTATCCGGTGCCGGGATCGTGGTCACCGGCTCGGTGGTCACCGCGGGCGCGGCGCGCTCGTTGTTCGGTAAGGACCCCGCGTGAGACACGGCCGGCGGGGCCGCGTGCGGTCAGGCGTGAGGAGACAACGTGGGTAACGACGAAACAGAGGCACGCGAGGGCGGTGTTCCGGCTCCGGCGACCGATCCGTGGAAAGGATTCCGCGGTGTCATGGCCGGGGCGCTCGTGCTCGAGGCCATCGCGGTGCTACTCGCGCTGCCGGTGGTCGCCACCGTGGGTGGCGGCCTGAGCTGGTGGTCGATCACCTACCTGGTCGGCCTGGCCGTGTTGATGTTCCTCGGTTCCGGAATGCAGCGGCGTTCCTGGGCGATGCCGTTCAACCTGGGCCTGCAGGTCCTGGTGCTGGCCGGTGGGATCATCCATCTGTCGATCGGCATCATCGGCATCGTGTTCATCGCGGTATGGGGCTTGATTCTCATGCTGCGCTCCGACGTCAAACGCCGCATGGATCGGGGTTTGCTGCCCAGCCAGCGGGTACCGGGCTCTTCCTGACGGCTCGGTTCGGAGCTCGCGACCAGCGCCCGATAGAGTGTCCGCCGTGACTGAGCAGACGTTGGTACTCATCAAACCGGACGGCGTGGCCCGAGGCCTGGTTGGTGAGATCATCACCCGCATCGAACGCAAGGGCCTGAAAATCGCTGCCCTGAAGCTCGAGCAGGTATCCGAGGACCTGGCCGCCGCTCACTACGCCGAGCACGAAGGCAAGCCCTTCTACGGCTCGCTGATCGAATTCATCACCTCCGGGCCCGTCGTCGCCGCGATCCTCGAAGGCCCGCGGGCCATCACCGCCTTCCGGCAGATCGCCGGCGGTACCGACCCGGTCGAGAAGGCCGTCCCGGGCAGCATCCGCGGCGACTACGCCCTCGAGACCCAGTTCAACCTCGTCCACGGCTCCGACTCCGAGGAATCCGCGAAGCGCGAGATCGCGCTCTGGTTCCAGCGCTAGCTTCGCTGTTGATCGTGGCCGCCACTCCGCGGGAGTGGCGGAAATCTTTCGGCCGGTGAGTCGCGCGATTCCGGGCCGGAAACGACCTACTCGAGCGTAGGAAACATCGTCCGGCCCCGATTCGGAATGGGTGAGCTCGGGCTCCTGTGGCCAACCCCCGGCGTTCTGTATGGGATACTGGAGGCGGATGCGATCGACGCCTACCCATAGGGGCAGGTGGCGAGCGCAACCGGAACGGCATCGCGGCTCGACGCCGATCATCGCTGCCCTGGACGGTTATAAGACTCGGCTGTCCGGCGGCACGCTGGATGAGCGCTCGAGTGTCGATGTGGAGCCAACAGCCAGGCGCCGCGTGACCAGTTAGCCGGAACGACGTACGACATGGTGATAACCGGGCACGCGGGGCGAGACCATCAGACCTCGCGCCCACGGGCGTGAGGCGAACGGACAGCGCCCCCGCGTCGGCCGCGTCACTCTCGTACGAGTGGGACGCGCCCGGGGGCCCGAGGAGATTTCGTGGCCGACCAAGAGCCGCAGGGAACATCGCAAAGCAATGGTGAATCCACCTCCAATGAGGTGACCGGGGTAGGGGAGGCGGCGCAGTTGCCCGAACGTATCCGGGTGCACGCGCTGGCGAAGATTCTGGGAACCACCAGCAAACGCATCCTTGCCCATCTGACCGAACTGGGCGCACCAGCGCGCAGTGCACATTCCAGCCTGGACCGCACCGTGGCGGAGTCGGTGCGTGAGGCATTGACGCCCCCCGCCGACGAAGCGGGGACCGCCCCCGCGCCCGCGACCGGCGAAGGAGCCGCAACCGCGCCGGACAACTCCACCGAGTCGCCCGGCGCGGAGCCGGCTACCTCCGGGAAACCGGCCGCCGGAGCTGTTGACGACACCCACGCTGCCGAGGTTGCCGAGTCCGCGCTCCCGGACACCACCGGGCGCACGACCGGTGCTGCAGTGCCGTCGAGTGCCGAGCCCGCCGGGGCTGCGCCTGCCGACCCGGCGGCAGCCGGGCCCGCCGGTTCCGCGGGTGCTGCGCCTGCAGAGTCCGCGGGTGCCGAGTCCACCGGGGCCACCGAGCCCGCGGGGGCCGTGCCGGTGAGCGCACCGCCAACCGACTCCGCGTCCGGAGACCCGAAGGCCGCGGCCGACATCTTCGTCGCCGACACGGCGGCCGGAACCACGGTCGAGGCCACGGCCTCCGTGGAGGTGGCGCAGACCCCGCCGGCCGAACCCGCACCACGCACCTCGTTGTTCACGAGCCCGTTCCAGCAGCACGCCGCACCGGCGGAACAGCCGGTCTTCGAATCGGCCGCGGTGGTGGCCGCACCACTATTCCTGCCGCCGGATGCGGCCGCCGCCGAAGAGGCGCGCCGTAAGCGGCGCGCCGAGCGTGAGGTCGAGGTCGCCGAGCAGGCAACCGAGACCACCCCCGCCCCGGCGCAGCCGGTCGCGGCCGCCGACACCGATGCCGATACCGGTTCGGATGCCGACGATGAGCACGCCGGAGACGACCAGGAAGACGGCGGCCGCTCGCGTCGGCGCCGCCGTGGCCGTCGCGGTCGTGGCCGTGGTCGTGGCGAACAGCACGCCGACAACGATTCCGACGACGAGTCCGATTCCGACGACAGCGAGGCGCGTCCCGCTTCCGGTGACTCCGACACGTCGGATGCGGAGTCCGGCGCCGAGCAGGCCGGTGAGGAGAACGACGACGAGTCGGGCACGCCCGCGGAGGGCTCCACCCGTCGTCGCCGCCGCCGTCGCCGCCGCAAGGGCGGGGAGGACGACACCTCCTCGGATTCGGCCGAGGACGATCCGCCGAACACGGTCGTGCACGAGCGGGAACCGCGCAACAAGCGCCGTGTCGTCGACGAGGTGCAGGGCATCAGTGGTTCGACGCGGCTCGAGGCCAAGCGTCAGCGCCGCCGCGACGGCCGCGAGGCCGGGCGTCGCCGGCCGCCGATCCTCACCGAATCGGAGTTCCTGGCCCGCCGTGAATCGGTCGACCGGGTGATGGTGGTCCGGGAGAAGATCTTCCCCGCCGGTGAGCATTCACACTCCGGTGCCACCACCCAGGTGGCAGTGCTCGAGGACAATATTCTCGTCGAGCATTTCGTCACCAACACCGGTACCGCCTCGATGGTCGGCAACGTGTACCTGGGCAAGGTGCAGAATGTGCTGCCCAGCATGGAGGCCGCCTTCGTCGATATCGGCCGTGGCCGCAACGGCGTGCTCTACGCCGGTGAGGTGAACTGGGAGGCCGCCGGGCTCGGTGGCCGCGAGCGCAAGATCGAGCAGGCCCTCAAGCCCGGTGACACGGTGCTGGTGCAGGTCAGCAAGGATCCTGTCGGGCACAAGGGCGCCCGGCTCACCACCCAGATCAGCCTGGCCGGTCGCTTCCTGGTCTACGTCCCCGGTGGTTCCTCGACCGGCATCAGCCGCAAACTGCCCGATACCGAACGCAAACGCCTCAAGGAGATCCTGCGCGACATCGTCCCGCAGGACGCGGGTGTGATCATCCGCACCGCATCCGAGGGCGTCAGTGAGAACGAGCTCGCGCGCGACGTGGAGCGGTTGCAGGCCACCTGGAAGACCATCGAGAAGCAGGCCGAGCACACCTCCGCGGCGCCGAAGACGCTGTACGAGGAGCCCGATCTGCTGGTCAAGGTCGTTCGAGACCTGTTCAACGAGGATTTCTCCAAGCTGGTCATCGAGGGTGACCGGGCATGGACGACCGTGGAGAACTACGTCCGCACCGTCGCCCCGGACATGCTGAACCGGGTCGAGCGCTACGAGAACAACGGTGGCGTGGACGTGTTCGGCAGCCTGCGGATCGACGAGCAGCTGGCCAAGGCCCTCGACCGCAAGGTCTGGTTGCCCTCGGGCGGCACCCTGGTCATCGATCGCACCGAGGCCATGACGGTCATCGACGTCAACACCGGCAAGTTCACCGGCTCGGGCGGCAGCAACCTGGAGGAGACGGTCACCCGCAACAACCTGGAGGCCGCCGAGGAGATCGTGCGGCAGATGCGGTTGCGCGATATCGGCGGCATGATCGTCGTCGACTTCATCGACATGGTGCTCGAATCGAATCGGGATCTGGTGCTGCGCCGGCTCACCGAAAGCCTGGGCCGGGACCGCACCCGTCATCAGGTCTCGGAGGTCACCTCGCTCGGCCTGGTGCAGATGACGCGCAAGAAGCTGGGCACCGGCCTGGTCGAGGCGTTCTCCACGACCTGTGAGCACTGCCACGGGCGCGGGATCATCGTGCACAACTATCCGGTGGAGACCGCGCCGGCCGAAGAGGGGTCCAATCGTCGCGAGGGCCGTCGCCGCCGCAAGGACAAGGACAAGGACCGCGAGAAGGACCACAAGCAGTCGGGCGACAAGCAGACCACTGCGGTCGCGTCCGAGGTCGTCGATGCGCACGCCGAGGAGGAGGCGGCAGCCAAGCGCGCCCATCCGGTCGCGCTGGCAATGGCCTCCCACCACGGTGAGCCGGCGGCGGACGACGGCACGGCCGGAGCGGACGAGGTGAAGCCGGCTTCGGAAGCGGCCGCCACCGCGGCTCCGGTGGTGACCGGACGGATCATGCCCAAGGGCGCCCGAGCCGATGCCACGGAACCGGCTGTGACCGCGCCGGGGTCCGGGTCGAAGCCGAAACAGTCGAAGTCGAAGTCGGCCCCCGCCGGTTCGCAGACCACCACTGCCACCGAGCAGCCGGCGAAGGCAGGCGCCGCGGCCCCGGCGCGGGAGTCCGCGGCCGTGGCGGGACCGGACGAGCAGTCGGCCGGAGCCCGTCGCGGGCGCCGGCGCGTGGCGCGCACCACGGCCGCGCCGGCAGCGGACAACCAGGGCGCGGTGTTCGTGCTCACCGATTCCGATGCGGACAGCGCGCCGAAGTTCAACCTCGACGAGCTGGCTCCTGCCGAGGTGACCCCGCGGGCTCGGGTGCGCCGCCGCGCGGCCGGTCGGTCCGCCGGAGCGCCGGAAACATCGAACTGACCAGGCGGTATTCGCTGTAGTCAGCGCACTCGACGCCCCGCCCGGATCCCGGGCGGGGCGTCGCCGTGTGCGGTGCCGGTGGCGGCGCTCCGCCCCGTTTTGTGCACGGCGTAGCGGTCCTGTAATCTTGGACAGTCGCTGCCCGGTGACAGCACCGTGAAAACGCTGCTTGTCGTCAGATCGGACTCGAATATCGAGTCCTCCGGTGCGGAACGTGGCACCGAGGCGGCGGTGACTATCAGACCAGTCGTGCGGCGGTTTCCGGTGTCCACCGGTAGGCGGCCGTGTGAACAGAGTGCCGAGCACTAGTTGAGGAAAGAGGGCAGCCGACCGATGGCAACGTACGCGATCGTCAAGACCGGCGGAAAGCAGTACAAGGTCGCGGTCGGTGACCTGGTGAAGGTCGAGAAGATCGAGGGTGAACCGGGTGCGGCCGTATCGCTGTCGCCGGTGCTGGTGGTGAACGGCGCCGAGCTGACTACCGATGCCGACAAGCTGGCCAAGGTTTCGGTGTCCGCCGAAGTGGTCGAGCAGACCAAGGGCCCGAAGATCCGGATCCACAAGTTCAAGAACAAGACCGGCTACCACAAGCGTCAGGGACACCGTCAGAAGCTGACGGTCCTGAAGGTCACCGGCATCAAGTAATTTCGACCCAGCGGAACCACCCGGTTTCGAATCGAGGAGTTATCAGACATGGCACATAAGAAGGGTGCGTCCAGCTCTCGCAACGGTCGCGATTCCAATGCTCAGCGGCTCGGTGTGAAGCGCTTCGGCGGTCAGGCCGTCAAGGCCGGCGAAATCCTGGTTCGCCAGCGCGGAACCCACTTCCACCCCGGCGTGAACGTCGGTCGTGGCGGTGACGACACGCTGTTCGCCCTCGAGGCGGGCGCGGTCAAGTTCGGCACCAAGCGTGGCCGCAAGACCGTCAACATCGTGGTTCCGGAGCCGGCGCAGGCCTGAGCCTCGTCGGAGCCGTCTCCACACATTCTTCGAAGCGGGCCAGGGTTTAGCAGATAAACCCTGGCCCGTTCGCCGTTTCCGGAGGCTCGCCACCACCGTCCACTCAACACAGAGGTCCAGCAGGCATGTCCAAATTCATCGATCGTGTGGTACTGCACGTGCGCGCCGGTAAGGGCGGGCACGGCTGTTCCTCGGTGCATCGGGAGAAGTTCAAGCCGCTCGGTGGACCGGACGGCGGTAACGGCGGCAACGGCGGGGATGTGATCCTCGAGGTCGACCCGAATGTGCACACCCTGCTGGATTTCCATTTCCACCCGCACGCCAAGGGCGGTAACGGCAAACCCGGTGAGGGCGGCAATCGCGACGGTAAGCAGGGCACGGAACTGCTGTTGAAGGTGCCCGACGGCACCGTTGTCATCGATGGTGACGGTGAGGTGGTTGCTGATCTGGTCGGTGCCGGGTCCCGGTTCGTCGCGGCACGCGGCGGACGTGGCGGTCTCGGCAACGCCGCGCTGGTGTCGCGTGCCCGGAAGGCGCCCGGCTTCGCGCTGCTCGGTGAGGAGGGGCAGGAGCGCGATCTCGTTCTCGAGCTGAAATCGGTGGCCGATGTCGGCCTGGTCGGTTTCCCCTCCGCCGGAAAGTCCTCACTGGTATCGGTGCTGTCGGCGGCCAAGCCGAAGATCGCCGATTACCCGTTCACCACACTGGTGCCCAATCTCGGCGTGGTGTCCAGCGGTGACACCACGTTCACCGTCGCCGATGTGCCCGGCCTGATCCCCGGCGCCAGCGACGGCCGCGGGCTGGGCCTGGATTTCCTGCGCCACCTGGAGCGGTGCGCGGTCCTGGCGCATGTGGTCGACTGCGCCACCCTGGAGCCCGGGCGCGATCCCGTCTCCGATGTCGACGCCCTCGAAGCCGAACTGGCGGCCTACCGTCCGGCGCTGCAGGCCGATTCCGGGCTCGGCGATCTGGCCGACCGTCCGCGGGTCGTCATTCTCAACAAGGCCGACGTTCCCGACGCGGCCGAACTGGCGGACATGGTGACGTCGGAATTCACCGAGCGTGGCTGGCCGGTGTTCACGATCTCGGCGGTGAGCCGAGCCGGGTTGCGGCCGTTGACCTTCGCGCTCGCGGAGATGGTGCGCGAATATCGCGAGGCCCATCCGAAGGCGGCGCCGAAACGTCCCGTGCTGCGCCCGGTGGTGGCCGGTGCGCCCGCCTTCTCCGTCGTGCGCGATCCCGAGGTCGAGGGCGGCTTCATCGTGCGCGGTGAACGACCCGAGCGGTGGGTGCGCCAGACCCAGTTCGACAACGATGAGGCCGTCGGCTATCTGGCGGACCGGCTCGCCCGGCTGGGCGTCGAAGATCAACTGGTGCGTCTGGGCGCCGAGCCCGGCGCCGAGGTGACCATCGGCGATGTGAGCTTCGAATGGGAGCCGCAGATCTCCGCCGGCGTGGACATGGTGATGACCGGCCGCGGCACCGATCCGCGCCTGGACCAGACCGAGCGAATCTCTGCCGCCGAGCGCAAGCATGCGTCCCGGGTGCGCCGCGGCCTGACCTCCGACGACGAAGAGCAGCCGTAGCGGCCCGCCGCGGCGCCTGGCGAGCGTGTGCCGCGGAGAGCCGGGCCATTCGATGCGACGCTCGCGGCGTTGCGGTGCCACCTGCGTGGCCATCTGAATTGCGGTAGCTGGTTATTCGTTAGTCGAAATGGGTTTTCCTATGGGACAGGAAGTTTCGGTTCAAGCCTCGGTATCCGCCCGGCAGGCGATCGGGACGGCGCGCAGCGTCGTGGTCAAGATCGGTTCGTCGGCGCTCACCAGTCTCGAAGGGGGGCTGGACAGTACGCGCCTCGACAAGCTGGCCGAGGCCATCGAGGACCGGATGCGGGCCGGATCGGATGTGATGGTGGTGTCCTCCGGTGCCATCGGCGCCGGCGTCGCTCCGCTCGGACTGACGTCCAGACCGAGGGATCTCGCGACCAAGCAGGCTGCCGCCAGTGTCGGCCAGTTGGCGCTCGCCCACGCCTGGGGCACCTCCTTCGCACGGTTCGACCGGGTCGTCGGACAGGTCTTGCTCACCGCCGGCGACTTCGCACGCCGCGAACACCATCGCAATGCGCAACGCACCTTGGATCGGCTGCGATCGCTGCACGCGGTGGCCGTGATCAACGAGAACGACACGATCGCCACCGACGAGATCCGCTTCGGCGACAACGACCGCTTGGCGGCGCTGGTGGCGCATCTGGTCGGCGCCGACGCGCTGGTGCTGCTGTCGGATGTGGACGGACTCTACGACGGTGACCCCCGGAAGGGGGATGCGACCTTCATTCCCGAGGTGCGTGGCAGTGCCGATCTGGACGGTGTGATCGCCGGCAGCGGCGGTGCGCTGGGGACGGGCGGTATGGCCTCCAAACTGTCCGCCGCGCGGCTGGCGGCCGATGCCGGAGTGCCGGTTCTGCTGGCCGCCGCATCCGATGCGGCCGCCGCTCTGGCCGACGCCTCGGTGGGCACGGCCTTCGCCGCGCGCCCGGTGCGACTGTCGGCCCGCAAGTTCTGGGTCCGCCACGCCGCGGACAGCCGGGGTGCCGTCCACCTGGACGCCGGCGCGGTGAAAGCGGTCGCACAGTCCCGCCGCTCCCTGCTCGCCGCCGGTATCACCGGTGTCAAGGGCCGCTTCTACGGCGGTGACGTGGTCGATCTGCTCGCTCCCGACGGCCGGATCGTGGCCCGCGGCGTCGTCGAATACGACAGCACCGAGTTACAGACCATGGCCGGCCACTCCACCTCCGAACTGCCGGAGGGCATGCACCGGCCGGTGATTCATGCCGACGACCTGGTGAAAGTCTGACCTTCACCCCATCCGCCCAGTCCGGATCGGACACCACCCCCAGTCGGCCCTCGGAAACCTGGTCCCGGCTCGTGCGGGTGGCCCTGCCGAACGACCGCGGCCGGATCAGCCGGGTGGTGAGACCCCGGGCTGGTCGGGTGTCGGCGGGGTGTCGGGGTCGGGTATCGGCCCGGTGATGCCGGGCTGGCCTTCCTGGTCGGTGAGCGGTGGCGTTCCGGGCGCAGGCTCGGTGTCGGAGGGAACAGGAACCGGTGCGGGCGACTCGGGCGTGTCCGGCGGTTCGGGTGCCGGTGGCGGAGATGCGGATTCGGGTACGGAGTCCGGCTGAGGTGGGCTCGAGTTCGGTGGAGGTGCATCAGGTGGGGGCGCTGCTGCCGGCGGCTCTGGCGCCGGAACCGATGGGTGGGGTGCCGGTTCGGGTGGAGCCGGGGCCGGTTGTGTCGGTGCGGGCGGCGGCCCGCTGGGAGCGGGCGTGCCGGGGCCGGGGGGAGCAGGTGGTTGTTCCGGGGCAGCCGGGTGCGGTACACCGGGGTGCGAAGGTTGCGCCGGTGATGGTGCGGTCGGGTGCTGCTGTCGCGGGGTGTCTTTCGGGTGCTCCGGTGCGGGCGCGAGCGGGGGACGGTCCGGATCCGGCAGGGCTGGCAGTGCGGGGACCGCGGATCCGGCCGCGGAATAGGCGGGCTTGTAGATCATGTTCATCGCGAGCACGGCCTCCTGGCGCATGACCTCCTGCGCGATCCGGGCGTCGATGATGTGGGCGGCACCGAGTGCTTGGGCGATGGCACCGACCGGGCCGCCGGCGCCGGGGGGTGGAACGGCCAGTTTCACCGCCTCGGCGGCACCGGCGACGGCGCCGAGCCGGGCACCGACCTCGCCGAAGACGGCGGCCAGTTCGTCGACTGCGGCGGCGAAGCTGCGGGCGCTGGTGGCGGCTTCGTCGGCGGCGGTGCCCTGCCAGCCCGCGGCATCGATGGCGTGTTCGGTGTGTCCGCGGGTGACCGGAATCGACCCGCTCAGGGTGGCGGCGGCCTCCAACCAGATCAGTGAGGTCTGCAGGATCTCGGCAGCGTCGATCTTGTCGGTACCCGAGTGAATCTGTTCGTGCGTCATGGATTCGAAATGCTCCATCGCACTGACGTATTCGGGGTCGTTGCGTGAAGTGTCGGGGCCGTAACGGAATTCGGTGCTCATCGCGGCACCCCGGGTGGCACGGCCCGCAGCGCGGCCGCGGCGGCGGAGTCGGCTTCCTCGTACAGTCCCGCGCTGATCAGGAATGCCTCCTTCATCCGGTATGCCGCCGCGATGTACTGGTCGAGCAGTTCGGCCGCATCTCGTGCCTTGCGGCCGAATCCGGCCTGCAACTGTTCCGCCGAGAAGAATCCGCCGAACCCGTTGAGCTGCGCGACCGTATCCAGTCGCTGCTGGAGTTCGTGTAGCCGGTCGGCCTGCTCCTGATAGATCTGCGCACACCTGCGCGCGGCATCCGGATCGAAGGTGACGGCCCCGCCACGCGCGGCCTGCAGAAACCGCGCGATATCGACCTGGCTGGTCTCGATCGTCATGCGCACCCCCTGAGATCGGTCGGTCCGGGTCCCAGCCTAATGCGGCGGGCCGGAGGCGGCAGCGCAGTGTTACCACGGAGGTTCGCCGGATTGGGCTGCAGGAGACTCAGCCTAATGCGGCGGGCCGGAGGCGGCAGCGCAGTGTTACCACGGAGGTTCGCCGGATTGGGCTGCAGGAGACTCAGCCTAATGCGGCGGGCCGGAGGCGGCAGCGCAGTGTTACCACGGAGGTCTGTCGGATTGGGCTGCGACCGATACAGCCTAATGCGGCGGGCCGGAGGCAGCAGCCCGGTGTTATCCCGACAGTCGTTTCTGCAGGTGGGTTGCGATCTGTTGTCTGCCGGCCGGTACGAGGTGGACGTCGTCACCGGCTCTGATCAGGTAGCGGCCGTCGTCGGCGACGTCGATCCACGTGTAGTACAGCGGTGGGGCAGGCGTGGTGCGGTGTAGTCCGGACTCGATGCGGATATGTCCTTCGGCGGTGTGTGGTTCCAGCAGTAGGCGGCGGATGCGCGCTGTTGCGGGAGTGGCGGGGCGTGGGCAGTCCTCGTCGCGGACGGCGGCGGCGGGGGCGGAGCGTGCGGGTTCGCGTCCGGCCGGACAGGTGGGGAGCAGTGCGGCGATGCGGGCGCCCAGTTTGCCGGTGTGCCCGATCGAGAGCCGGATATCGCCGCCGAAGCCGCGGGTGCGTCCGGCGTCCTGGGTGGCGAGGACCGCGTGGTCGTAGATGACGGCGCCCAGCGCCCGGATCTCGCTGCCCGCGGTGTGTGCGCCGCCGATTACTGCCACTCGGGTGTGCGGCGCCGCGAGGATCCGTAGTACCGCACTCAGGTCGGGGTCCGCGTGCAGGGGCAGCCGGGTATCGAGGTTCTTGCGTAGTGCCGTGGCGTCGTCCTCGGTGCGTGGCGTTTCGAGGATCCGCAGGGGAAAGGGATGGCGATCGAGGTCGGTTTCGCGCCAGATGTGCGCGAACTCGTCCGGTGTGAATGCCCAACTCACGCCGAATTACACCCTTCACCGATCGTCCCGCGCCTGACCGTAGCCTAGCGGTGTGCGCGGCGGGCGGCCAGTGACAGTTCTGCCGATCGGCGTTAACACCGGCGGTGGAGATCGGTATATCGAGACAACGCCGAGGTGACTGCCTGTTCACCTCGGCATTTGTCGAATGTGTGGTGAAGACGGGAGAGCTGGTGCACGAAACCGTATCGAGCGCCGCCGGGTCGGTTCCGGCCGAGGGTGGTAAAGCGGCCGGATTGCGTCGCTTGCGTGAAGCGGCGCTACCGGTACCGGACTGGTTGGTTGTCGCACCGCAGTTGTTCGATCGGATGCCGGACGAGATCGTCACCGCAGCAGCGGATTTCGTGCGTTCGTCCGATGTGGGTGAGGCGTTGGAGCGGGGCGCGAAGTTGCGGGCCGGGATCATGACCTCGGTGCCGCCGCCGGCGCTGGTCGAGGTGGTCGGCGAGGTGTGGGACAGTCTGGACCGCGCCCCGGTCGCGGTGCGGTCGTCGGCGGCGGTGGAGGACGGCACCGCACACTCGTTCGCCGGTCAGTTCGATTCGTTCCTCAACGTCTCGGGTGCCGAGCCGATCGCGACCGCGGTGCTGGCCTGCTGGGCCTCGGCCTTGTCGCCACGGGTCATCGGGTATTGCTTCGCGCACGGGTTGCCCCTGCCGGAGATTCCGTCGGTGATCGTGCAGAAGTTGGTCGACGCCGAGTGCAGTGGGGTGCTGTTCACCTGTGATCCGAATACCGGAGCGTCGGATCGAATGCTGCTCAGTGCGGTCTACGGACTGGGCGAGGGGCTGGTGTCGGGTGCGGTCGATGCCGATACCCACACCGTGGACAAGGTGTCGGGTGCGGTAGTCGAGACGGTGGTGGGTGACAAGGAGCTTCGTTACCGCGCTGACGGCGAGCACGGCTGTACCGCGGAAGAGGTCGAGCCGGAGCTTCGTGGCCGCCGGGTGCTGTCCGCGGAGCAGATCCGCCGGATCATCGACATGGGCCGGTCGGCAGAGGAATTCGCGGGTGCAGCGCAGGACATCGAGTGGGCCTTCGACGGTGCGGACCGATTGTGGGTGGTGCAGGCGCGCCCCGTCACCACCGCGGTCGGTGCTCCGTTGCGCGGTGCCGGAGAGTCGGTTCCGGCGGGGGAGGAGCGAATCTGGGACAACTCCAACATCATCGAGAGTTTCAACGGGATCACCTCCCCGCTGACCTTCACCACGGCCGCCGATATCTACGGCCGCGTGTACCGAGATTACGCACGCTCGCTGGGTGTGCCGCCCGAACAGCTGCGCCAGACCGACGACTGGACTCCGGTGTTGCTGGGGTACTTTCACGGCCGGGTCTATTACAACCTGCTGCACTGGTATCGGATGGTCGGCATCGCGCCCGGCTACCCCCTCAATCGCCGGGTGCTGGAGGCGGCGCTCGGAGTGGCGGAACCGTTGCCGTCCGAGGTCGCGAAAACTCTGCGCCCATTCACTTTCGGCAATCCGGTCCGGCGGTTGGTCTCTCGGGCACGCACCGCCGTGATCTATCGCCGCCGCATCGCCGGTATCGACGCCATGATGCGTGATTTCCTCGACGATTTCTACCGGGTGTACGACGAGTTCGAAGCGCACGACGACAGCGCCGACACCGGCCCGCAGGCCTACGCCCGCTATCGGGAGCTGGACCGGGAGCTGGTGCATCGGTGGGGGCCGATGATGGTCCTGGATGCCATGCTGTTGACACTGACCGGTGCGCTGTTCGTGCTCACCCGGCTGTTCCTGCCGAAGGCACCGGAGTGGTTCCTCTACGCGGTCGCGGGGCCGGGCGCCGATGTCGAATCCGCCGAACCGGCCCGGGCGATGAGCGCACTGGCGGAGCGGGTGCGTGCGGAGCCCCACCTGCGTACGTTGCTGGAGTCCAGTGCTCCGGAGCAGGCCTACGATGCGCTCGCCGCGGCGGGGCACGACGATTTCCGGGCACGCGTCGACGAGTACATCGACCGCTACGGCTACCGCAGCGTCGACGAATTGAAGTTGGAAACGCCCGACCTGCGGGAGGACCCGTCCGGATTCTTCGTCATGCTGCTGGCCGCGCTCCCACAGACCAGGCACGAGCCCGCCGACGATGCGCAGCGCTATCTCGACGAGAACCTCACCGGATGGCGCCGCTCCGTGTATGAACGGCTGCGCCGCAAGGTCTCTCGCTGCGCCGCGCACCGGGAAACGCTGCGCTTCTGTCGCACCCGCGCCTTCGGAATGGTCAAGCGGACCATCCGGGTCATGGGGCGAGACCTGGTGCAGCGCAATATTGTCGACGAATTCTCGGATGTGTTCCAGCTGACGCTTCCGCAGCTGCGCAGTTGCTACGAGGGCGGTGAGACCGAGGGGCTGCGGTCCGTGGTCGCCGCGCGCAAACAGCAGCGAGCCGCGGACGCGCGGCTGGCCGCGCCCGCCCGGTTCGTCACCCACGGTGACGGTTTCGGGCCCGCGGAACTGGCCTCGGCGGGCTGGGCGGCGATCACCGATACACCCGCCGCGACCGCAGGTGCGGTCTTCACCGGAACCCCCTCGGGTGGTGGTACCGGAACCGGTCCTGCCGTGGTGGTGGACGAGCCCCGTGATGTCGCTGGTGGTGTACTGGTCACCTATCGCACCGACCCGGGCTGGGTGGCGGTGTTGCCGTCGGCGACCGCCCTGGTGATCGAACGGGGCAGCCCGCTCACCCATGTCGCCATCGTCGCCCGCGAGCTGGGTGTGCCCACCGTGGTGCAGCTTCCGGGTATCACCCGCACCGTCCGCACCGGAATGCCGCTGCACGTCGACGGCACCGCCGGAACCGTGACCGTTCTCGAATCCGGGGAGGAACCCGATGCCCAGTGAGTCGACGACAGCCGACGACCGCGCGGTGGTGCGCGGCTGGCTGGTGAACCCCGCTGCCGACACCGGCATCCATCTCGCCGACGAGGACGACGGCTGGCGGTTCCGCAGCTACACCGAGCTGGCCGAGCTCACCTGGTCGGTGGCCGACGAGTTGCGTCGCCGGGGACTCGACGGCGCGGCCGGTGCCTGTGTCGTCATGCCGACCGGATTTCCCTGTGTGGCCGCGTTCTACGCGGTCTGGGCGTGCGGCGGGGTGTTCACTCCGATCGCGCCGCCGATGTTCGCCGATATGGACCAGTACATTTCGCATGTCGCGGCGATTCTCGTGCAGGCGTCCCCTCGTGTGGTCGTCACGTCGGTGGAACTGGAAGCCCTGGTGCGGCAGGCGATGACGGCGGCGGGCCGCGACGACGAGCCGGTGGTGGTCACCGACTCCGGCACGGCTCCTGCCGAGCGGGTGCTCGCGCCGGCCGCCGAGACCGCACTGCTGCAGTTCACCTCCGGCTCCACCGGCGCACCGCGTGGAGTGCGGGTGTCGTGGCACAACCTGGCCAACAACATCGAGATGATCAGCCGCTTGATCGACTGGCGGCCGGGTGAGGCGATGGTGTCGTGGCTGCCGCTGTACCACGATATGGGGCTGGTCGGCGCCTTTCTGACCACGGTCGCGAATCAGGGTGATCTGTATCTGATGCGCCCGGATCAGTTCGTGCGCGATCCGGCCCGCTGGTTGCGGGCCATGGCGCATGCACAGCATTCGCCGTCACCGTCCTTCGCGCTCGGCTATGTGGCGCATCGGGTATCACCAGCCGATATCGCGGAGCTGGATCTGTCGGGCTGGCGGACGCTGGCCGTCGGATCCGAACCGGTGGAGGTCGAGGATCTACGCTCGTTCGCGGAGCTCACCGGTCCGCTGGGGTTCTCCGCACAGGCGTACACGCTGGCCTATGGCCTCGCGGAGGCCACCCTGATGGTGACCTCCTCGGCTCGCGATCGCCCGCTGACCGCCCTGCGCCTGGACACCGCCACATTGCGGCCCGGGCAGCCGGTGCGGGTGAATGCCGCGGCCGAACTCACCGACGGGCAGTGGGTGAGCGGCCCCGGGTGGATCACCGGACTCGGCCGCTCCACGCCGGAGTCGACGGTACGAGTGGTGGACGACGATGGCCGGGAGCTGCCCGACGGGGTACTCGGCGAGATGGTGGTCGCCGGCGATTCGGTGGCTCTCGGATACACCGACGCGAGCGAGAGCGCCACCCGCATCAGCGACGGAGTGCTGTATACCGGTGACGCCGGATTCCTTTATCGTGACGAGGTTTTCGTACTCGGTCGAATGGGGACGAGTCTCAAGGTGCGGGGCCGCTCGGTGTTCATGGAGGACATCGAATCGAAGGTGGCCCGCGAGACCGGGATCACCAAGGGGAAATTGGCGGCGGTGGCGCTGTCCGGCGGTGCGGCGCCCGGAGTGGTGCTGTTCGCCGAGACCGGGCCGGGGGACTGGATTGCGCATGCGCGCACGGTGATCCGTGGTGAGCTGGGTCCGGCCGGGACGACCGACGTGGTCACCGGGCCACGCGGGTTCATTCGCCGCACGTCGAGCGGTAAACCCAGACGCCGGCACATGTGGCAGCTGTATTCCGAGGACCGGCTTGAGGGGGCCACAGCCCATCCCGTCGCCGCAGCCCATTTCGTCGCCGCGGCCGCCACCCTTCCCGGCACCGGTGCCACGGCGGATCCGGCGCTGCCCGAGGATCGTGTCGCGGACCTGCTGGCCGCGGCCCTGGAGAAGGTTTCGGTGCCGCCGGATTCCGCCGCCCTGTTCGAGGGGTCGCTGGCGGAGGGATTCGGCAACGACGGGTCCGATATCGACTTCCTGATCGTGGCACCGGGCGCCGAGGAGCTGCCGACGTTGCCCACGGTGGTGTTCGCCGACGGTCGTCGCGTGGAGGTCCGCACCCGGTCGGTGGCGCAGTTGCGCGCGCAACTCGAGCGGGTGGCCGGTGCGGCGGAGGTCGCCGAACTCGATGAGGACGTACTGAACCGCTGCCAGCGCTTCGGTAACGCAACAGTGCTGCGTCCCGGCGCCGGTGTCGACCTCGACGGCCTGTCCGCGCTGCTACCTGCACCCGCTTTCGCCGACATCGTGACACGGTGGTGGGCGCGGCGCAGTGAGCACGCGTTGTGGTTCGCGGTCGCACTGCGGGCGCTGGGTGCCGAACCGGAGGCCGGTGCATGGGCTCGGGACGGCCTGCTGCAGGCGGTGAAATCCTGGGCGGCAGGCCGGGGTGAAACCTATCTCGAGACGAAATGGGTTCCGCAGCAGCTGGAACGTATCGAAGCGACGGCCGATGCGGGTACGAGACGCACGATCGCGGCATACCGGGCGGTGCGACCGTCCACGCCGTTCGGCGACATTCTGGCACTGGCAGCCGAATTCGGGGTCACCGGGGTGGCCGACGACCCGGAACGAGTGCTGCTGACCCGCCGGGACGCCGTGACGACGTGGCCGATCGGCGAGCGATTGCATGTGATCCGCGACGACCTGGACGTCTTCGCGCTGTCGGACCGCGGCGCCGCGGCGTGGCGCACGGTGGTGCCGCGTAAATCGGTCGCCGAGATCCTGCGTCGGGCGTCGATCGGGCCCGAGCTTGCCGAATTCGTGCGGCTCGGCTTCGTCGGGCTCGCGGTGCGCGGCGGCGCCGTGCTCGAACCGGCGCTGGCGATGTGTAAACCGCTGCGGCCCTACACTCCGGTCCCGTCGGCACGTACTCCCGCGCTCGGCCTGGCCGGTGGCGGCACCGACCGTGCCGTTGCCACCCTCTCACCGTTGCCTGCGCAGCGGTTCATCTCCTGCGCGACCGAGGTGGTGTGGTCGAATGTGGTGTTGGAGAACGCGCGCGAGGATCTGATGGGGGCGGTGCAGGCCGGGCAGGCCGAGGTCGCCGATATCGCGGCCCACCGTGCGGTCGCCATGTGTGTGCGGATGGTGTTGTCCACCTACGGGGTTCATCCGCTTCCGGCCGACGTCGCTCCGGTGCACACCCTGGAATCCGTGCTGCCCGAGTGCGAGCAACTGCGCGAGCTGGTCGCGCGCGCCGCCGAGGTTCGACTCGGCGCGGCACTCGCCGCAGGCGGAACCGGTTCGGACGAACTGGCGACACTCGACGAACTGATGGCCGCGGTGCGCACGATCGCGGGCGGCACCCAGTTCCCGGCCTCGTTCGATTCGCCGGAACAGTGGCGCAGAACCCTGGACATCAGCTACCACTGGTTGCGTCCGGCCGCATATCTCGATACCGAACTGCCCCTCGAGGAAGCCCGTGATCTGCTGGGATCGGGCGGGCAGCAGCCCCACCAATCTCAGGGAGGTTCGCGATGACCGATGTGGACAGCTCCGTGGGAGCGCGGGCCCGGCAGCTCGTCGTGGCGATGGCACCGGATCTGGCGACCGAACCGGCCGACGAGTCCCGGCTGATCGAGGATCTGGGCTACGACTCACTCCGCTTGATGGAGTTGACCCTCGTACTCGAGCGCGCCTTCGGTCTGCCGCGCTTTCGCCCCGAGCAACTGATCGACGTGCGGCGCATCACGGATGTGGTCGCCCTGATCGAGGAGACACGCCTGTGAGCCAACGGGACGTGGTCCTGGTCACCGGTGCGGGCGGTCTGGTCGGTGCCGAGGTGGTGGCGCGGCTGGTCGGCGCCGGAACCGTCGTCGCCGGGCTGCTGCACAGCAATTCACGCATCGTCCGCAACGACGGTGCCGAGGTGCACGGAGTGGATACCGTGCGCGGCGATGTACGCTCCCCGAACCTGGGGCTGTCGCGGGCCGACCTCGCCGCACTCGGCGATCGGGTCGGCATGATCGTGCACTCCGCGGCGACCACCGCCTTCGACGCCACGGCGGCCGAGTACGAGGAATTGAACGTCCGTGGCACCGCGAATGCCATCGAACTGGCGCTGCGCTGGAATGTGCCGCTGGTGTACGTCGGTACCGCCTATGTGTGCGGGATGCGATCCGGGACGATCACCGAGGACGAGCTCGATGCCGGGCAGCATTTCGGCAACGGCTACGAGGACAGCAAGTTCCGGGCCGAGCGCCTGATCCGGTGTACGCCCGGCCTGCGGTGGTCGGTGGTGCGGCCCGGCATCGTGACCGGGGCTACCGGCACCGGTGTGATCCGCGACTACAAGAACCTCTATACCGTGGTGAAGCTGATCGTCGAGGGCAAACTGCGGTCGCTGCCCGGACGCTACGATGCCACCATCGCACCCGCCCCGGTCGATTTCGTCGCCGATGTGATCACCGCGGCGGTCGCCGATTTCGACGCCGTCGCCGGACGGACGCTGCACGCGGTGGGCGCCGACAGCCTGTCGTTGCGGGAGATCTCGGATGTCTTCGCCGAGTATCCGTCGTTCCGGGTGGCCACCTTCGTGCCGGAGGCTTCCTTCGAGGTATCGGACCTGGAGCCGCTGGAGCGGGAGTACTACGAGCGTATCGGGGTGCTCTACACGAGCTATTTCGCACGCCGCCCGCTGTTCGACACCACGACCACCCGCGCCGTGCTCGGCCGTGCCTGCCCGCCCACCGGTAAGGCGTATCTGCGGCTGCTGCTCGACTACTGCCTGGAGTCCGGCTATCTGGGTGAACCGCTGCCCTCGGTCGACGATGTCCTGGCCCGCTTCGTGCCGGGCGAGGCGCCGACGGGCGCGGGAGGTGAACGATGAACCTGGAGCAACTGCTGGCATCCTCGACCGCGCTGCCGGAGAAGGCGGCACGCTACGCCGAGGACACCTACGTGCAGGAGACGGTCGCCCAGCTCGACGAGGCGGGTATCGATCCGGCGGAGTTCTCCCGGCGGTACTCGCTGCTGTTGCTGAAGCCGGACGCGATCGTCGCGCGAGCAGTGGAACCTACGCTGAAATGGTTGCAGGACAACGAGTTCCGCATCGTCGGATCGCGTATCTGCGCGGTCGACCGGCATCTGGTGCGAGCGCTGTGGTATTTCGCCTGGAATATCGCCTCGCCGGAACGGCGTCGGCTGGCGGACCTGCTCGTCGGGATCTCCGATGCGCTTGTCCTGGTGGTGTCCTCCGAATCCGGAGCGCTGCCCACCTCCGTGCGACTGACTTCGGCCAAGGGGCCCACCGCCCCGGCAGCCCGCCGACCCGGCGAATTGCGTTACCTGCTGGGCCGATACAGCTATCTGCTGAATCTGGTGCACTCACCCGACGATCCGGCCGACGTCTTGCGCGAATTCTCGATCTACTTCGACGAGACGACCCGCGCGGAACTGCTCCGCGATATCGTCGCCGATGCCGAGCAGGGGGAGCAGGCGGCTGCGTATGCCGCGGAACTATACGCTCGCACTCCGGCTCGAGATTTCGACCGTATCGCCGCCGCTCGGCAGCTGGCCACCGAATTCGGTAGTGTGCCAGTTGATTTCGATCCAGGAAGTGATGAGGACTGTGCGGCGCTGCTGCGCCGGGCCTGGGCCACCGGACGTGATGTCGATCCCTGGCCGGCGATAGTTCTCGGCTCCCATGTACTACCCATGCGCTCCGGCGGGCGGCGGCAGATCCTGCCCCCCGTCTCGGCGCACGACTGGTTGGAGGCACAACCATGACGACGCTCGATACGCCGACCATCCCGACGGCCAGCC
Source organism: Nocardia vermiculata NBRC 100427 (assembly GCF_001613265.1). Taxonomy (GTDB): domain Bacteria; phylum Actinomycetota; class Actinomycetes; order Mycobacteriales; family Mycobacteriaceae; genus Nocardia; species Nocardia vermiculata. The sequence continues at coordinate 627,512 of NZ_BDCA01000001.1, read as the reverse complement.
ATGTCCGTACCGTCTCCCGGCATCTCGCGCACCGCTGCGCGGTCTCGGAGGTGTTCGTCACCTCGCTGCAGGGCACCGGTGACGACTTCGTCGCAGGTGCGCAGTTGCCGCGCATGCACGCCTTCTACGGCGACCATCTACCTCCCTATGACGCCGAATATGATCCGATGTTGGTGATGGAGGCGGCCCGCCAGGCATCGATCGCCCTGTCGCACGAGTTCCTCGGGGTCCCCCATGATTTCGGATTCGTGGTACGGACCTTCAACGGTGCGGTGACCGGTAGCGACAGCTGGCGGATCGGTTCGGCGCCGGCGGATCTGGTGATGTCGGTGCAGATCTCGCGACGGCACACCCGCGGCGGAACGCTGGTCGGCGTCGACATGGTGCTGGAGATCGAATGCGACGGTGCGCCGATGATGATCGTCGACGGTTCGTTCACCTGGGTGCCGCCGGCCCGCTGGGATGCGCTGCGCAGCGGCTACCGCACCGGGCTGGGCCTGGGCGAGATCGGGGCGACGGTGCTGCCCGAGGAGACCGCCGCGACCGCGGACGTGTCCCGGGCGAACAGCCGTAATGTGGTGATCGGTCCGGTGCGGCGCGTCGATGCCGCGGGTGTGGCGGAACTGCGGGTCGATACCGGCCATCCGATCCTGTTCGATCATCCGCTGGACCATGTGCCGGGCAGTCTGCTGCTGGAAGCGGCGCGGCAGGGTGCCACCGCCATGTCCGCCACGCCGGCGCCGCGGCTGATCGGAGTGTCGAGTTCGTTCGACAGGTTCGTGGAACTGGACTGCCGCACCGAGTGTGTGGTCCGGATTTCCGAGACGATGCCCGGCGAGATCGATTGCGAGATTCACCAGTGCGGTGCGGTCGCCGCCCGGATCGGCCTGCGCTACGAGACCGACGCGGTGGAGTGCTGATGGTTCGCGGGCAGCCGATCGCGCGCGGCCGGTACCGCGAGAGCCGATGAAGTCCGCGCCGCCCCGGGTGGGCGCACCTGCTCCCGGTCTGCTCGCGTCGATACGCCGTCTGGCCCGGTTCACCGTGGTGCGCTACGAAACTCACCATCTGCTGTACGCGGTGTTGTTCGTGGCCGCGGTCGAGTCCACCGCGGCGGTTGTCTCGCACCCCGGGTCCGCCTGGCGTCCCGGTTGGCAGACCGCGGTGCGGGTGGTTGTCGTCGCGATGTTGCTGCTGTATCTGCGAATGGTCGACGAAATCAAGGATCTCGACTACGACCGGGAGCACAATCCGGATCGCCCGCTGGTGACCGGGGCGGTTGGCGTCGGCGAGCTGTGGGCGGCGATCGGAGTGGTCGCCGCGGTGTCGGCGGGTCTGTCGCTGCTGCTGTCGTGGTGGTCGGCGGTGCTGGTCGTCGCCGCGATGGCCTACGGACTGGGATTGTGGGCGCTGGAGGCGCGCTCGGCGCGGGTGCGCGACACCTTGCTACTGAACCTGGTGGTCACCTATCCGGTGCAGCTGTGGATCATCGCTTACCTCGTGGTGTCGGCCGTCGACACCGGGCAGGTCGAATCCGGTTGGCGTAGCGCCGGAGTGGCGGTGCTGTTCGCAGGGGCCTTCCTGCACTTCGAATTCGCGCGGAAAACCGCGCACGACCGGAGATCCGAGTCCTACTATTCGAATGTGCTGGGCCCCCAGCGGAGTACCTGCGCGATTCTCGCCTTCGCGGTGGTGGCGGTCGGCGCCGATGTGGTCTTGCTACGGCCATGGGATCACGGGCTGCCGTGGGCAGCATTGATGTGGATTCCGGTGCTGCTGTTGGCACTTCCGGTCACCGGCGCGTACCGCTTTCTTCGTGCTGCGCCGGCACCCGATTCGCGGCCCCGCGAGTACCCGGTGGTTCCTGCTGTGGTATTTGTACTGGTGCTGTACCTGATACTTGTGATCCAGGCGCTGACCTGGCGATAATCCCGCTGTTGGGCAGTGGGTTCCGGCTGAAACGTGCCCGAGGGGCACCGTAAGGCCACCGGAAGGGCAGTGACCGGGCCGCCGTGAAGGCGCACGCTGAGTAGTAGCACCCGGCGCCGCAGGATTGCCCCCTTCGCATCGTTCGAGGCACCGGATCCGGTGTGGTTCGCCCTTGCCGCACCGGGCTCGCGGTCCGGTGACTCGTTCGTGGCGTCGGGTGCATCCACGACCCCTCCGGAGGTATCCGATGTCCGCCGCCTCGCCGCCGTACGGCCGCGGCGCGCGGGCACGTCCGGGCGGGCTGCGCGGCCGTTGCGCCGCGGCGGTAGACCGGGGCGCCGTGGGGACGGGCGCCCCGGGCACGGCCGGAGCCGACCGACCCGAAATACCCGATGTGCAGGAATTACTCGCGGCCTGCTGCGGACATCTGGGCGACCACAGCGATGATCACCCGCTCACCCGTTGGACGTACCGGCTCGCAGAGCTGCATCTGTCCCGGCGGACCGTGCCCATGCGCGCTGCCGAAATCGACTGCCGTCGCCGGGAACTGATCGTCGTTATCGACCAGTGGGTGAGTGAGCGTACGGTGCCGGCCCGCGCGGCATCGCTCGCTGCCGCGGTCGACGCCCTGGCTGCCGCCCAGGTTCGGGCCAACCACCTGGTGCGCACCACCGCCGCCGATGACCAGCGGGTGCGGGCAGCGTGGGCGGCCGTCGCCGCCCTGGCCGAGGAGTGGGCCGCGCGCGCCGCGCCGGGCGCGCAACGATCGCAAGCCGGTGCTCGGACCGGGCAACCACCTAATTCGGTCGCGCCTCGATGACGCTCTCCGGTGAGACGGTGTCGGCGATGTGGGTCAGCTCGAATCCGGTGCGGGCCAGCAGTTGCCGGTACTGCTCAGCGGTGCGTTCCCGTCCGCCGCTGTTGATCAGCATTTCCAGATCGGTGAAGTTCCCCGGATGCGGGCGACGGTGCCGGGGCAGCACGATTTCGACGATCACCAGCCGGGCGACCGGGCTCATAGCGGCACGCACGGTGCGCAGCAGTTGTTCGGCGCGTTCGTCCGGCCAGTCGTGCACGATATGTTTGAGCAGGTAGGCATCGCCGCCGGGCGGCACCGAGTCGAAGAAGGAGCCGGGCGCGACCACGGCTCGTCCGTCCAGCCCGGCCGCGGTGAAGCGTTCGGCCGCGCGAGCTGCCACATCGGGCAGATCAATCAGCACCCCACGCGTTCCCGGCGCTCGTCGCAGAATCTCGGCGAGCATCCGTCCCTGTCCGCCGCCCACATCGACCACGGTGGAGAAACGCCCGAAGTCGTAGGCTGCGAACAACGCGTCTGCAGTGAGGGTTCCGATGCTGGTCATGGCGCTGTCGAAGAGTTCACCGAACTCGCGGTCGGTGCGGACGTAGTCGAAGAACGAGGCGCCGTCGATCTGTCGGCCGACCGGTTCGCCGCTGCGGACCGCATCCACCACATGCGTCCAATGTTCCCGGTGCCGTGCGGAACCGAAGAACAACGCGGCGTCGCGCAGTGAACCGGGTGCATCGCGGCGCAGGGCGTGCGCCGGGGCGGTCAGCGCATAACGCCCGTCCCGGCGCTGGGTGAAGATCCCGTGCCCGATCAGCAGTCGCAGCAGCCGTCGCAGCGCATCCTCGTCGGCGCCCACCCGGCGCGCCAGCTCGGCGCTCGTACACGGCCCCGCGGCCAGCTCGTCGGCGATCCCCAGCACTGCCGCGGCGTGAATCGCCTGGGTCAACCATCCCGCGGCGAGTAGCTCCATCATCGCCATCGGCCCTGGTACCAGCCGCCGGTACACCTCGGCGATCCCGTATCGAACGGTTTCGACGGCCCGCACCACCGGGATCGGTGGCAGTTTCGGTATGGCGAACACGACGAGAGCTCCCTTTCGTCCGGGGCGGCCGGGGTGTAGCCGCCGGGGTCAGTAGCCTGCTGTCGTATCGATCCGCGCGATCAGGTCTCGTCCCGCCGCGAAGCGGGTCACATTCTCCGCGACATGGTCGGCGAATGCGGCCGCGCGCAGCCGGCTCGGGTTGGAGTCGTGTGGCGTGATGATCGCGTTGGGCAGATCCCACAGCGGGTGGCCGTCGGGCAGGGGCTCGGGGTCGGTGACATCGAGGCCGGCGCCGCCGATGGTGCCGTCGCGGAGTGCGGCGACCAGCGCATCGGTGTCGATCAGCGAGCCGCGCGCCACATTGATCACCCAGGAATGCGGTTTCAGCTGGGCCAGTTCGTCTTTGCCGATCAGGTGCCGGGTGTCGGCGGTTGCGGGCGCGGCTACCACCACATGGTCGGTACGAGGCCACACCTGTGGGAGTTGTTCGGCGGGTAGCGTTTCCACGACATGGGGGCCCGGAACAGTCCGGCCGGAGCGATTGACAGCGATGACCTGCGCACCGAACGGCTCCAGCATCGAGATCACCTCGCGGCCTATCCCGCCGGCACCGACCACCGCGACCGTCGAACCGCGCAATGTGCCGATATGCGGGAAGAATTCGTGTTGCCGCCAGCTCCGCGCGCGAATATGTTCCGGCAGATAGCGCACCCCGGCCAACAGCAGTGTCATTGTTCCTTCCGCCACACTGCCTGCGAACGCCCCGGCGGCCGAGGTGAACACGACATCCGGATTGCGGGCAAGGATTCCGGCGGCCAGAAACTCCTCCACCCCGGCCGCGAACAGTTGCACCCACCGCACCGACTCCGGCAGTTCCGGGAACCCGTCCGGCCCCGCATTCCACACCAGCGCCCGAGCCCGGTCCAGGTCCGTGACCTGTGCTCCGGCGTCGGTGATCGCGCGCGTCAGCAGGTCGGTGGAGGTCGGCCCCAGTGCAATGGGAACGGCGGTGTCGGACATGTGGTGCACTCCTCGGTCTGCCGGTGTCGTGCAGGTCAGACTACGCCGACGAGTTGTCGGTCCGGATCGTCCTGTCGGCGTTCCGCCGACGTACTGCGGGTGCTGGGGCCGAATCCCTTGACAGTGAGAACGGTCGTTCTCTACCGTGGGATCGCGATGGAGAACGACCGTTCTGCACGAGGTTACGAAGGAATGCCGCATGTCCGACTCTCGACCGCCGTACCCGCCGTTCACTCCCGAAGCCGCCGCCCGGAAGGTGCGAGCCGCCGAAGATGCGTGGAACACCCGTGATCCGCAACGGGTGGCCCTGGCATACACACCCGATTCGGTGTGGCGTAACCGCGATCTCTTCGTCACCGGGCGCGCCGCGATCATCGAATTCCTGACCGCGAAGTGGGAACGCGAGCTGGACTATGCACTGCGCAAGAGCCTGTGGGGGTTTCGGGAGAACCGGATCGCGGTGCGCTTCCAGTACGAATGGCACGATCGGGCCGGGCAGTGGTGGCGCAGCTACGGCAACGAACTGTGGGAGTTCACCGCAGCGGGGCTGATGTCACGCCGGGAGGCGAGCATCAACGACCTGGCCATCACCGCGGACCAGCGCCGGATATTCGGACCGCGCCCGACCGGCTCCGACGACGAGGAGCTTCCCCTGCAGTAGTCGCCGTGCTGCCCGGACACCGTGCAACCTGCACCACAACCGGTCTCGAGTCGAGTGCCGTGCTCGGTTACTCCGACGCCGCTACTGCGCCTCCGCGTCGTCCAGATCCACCTCGACACCACCACGATCGGCCCACTCGAGCAGTGTTGTCGGATCGAACACCGCATCGTCGATACCGGCGTGCAGATCGCCCAGTTCGGCGAAGCGGGCTCCGACCGTGGTGATGGTGAAATCGTTGGGCTCGATATCGGGAATCTCGTTCCAGCGCACCGGTGTCGACACGGTGGCGATATCCGTGCCGCGGACCGAATAGGCGGCGGCGATGGTGTGGTCCCGGGCGTTCTGGTTGTAGTCGACGAACAGCATCCGCGGATCGCGGTCGCGCCGCCACCAGGTGGTGGTCACATCCTTCGGTGCCCGCCGCTCCACCTCCTGTGCGAAGGCCAGCGCTGCCCGCCGGACCTGCCGGAAACCGTGCTCGGGAGCGATTCGCACGTAGATGTGCAGCCCGTGCCCACCAGAGGTTTTCGGCCAGCCGACCGCGCCCAACTCGTCGAGCACCTCATGTGCCACCTCCGCGACCCGCTGCACCCGCGACCACGGACACTCCGGCATCGGATCCAGGTCGATGCGCCACTCGTCGGGCCGCTCGGTATCGAAGCGCCGCGAGTTCCACGGATGGAACTCCACGGTGGACATCTGCACGGCCCACACCACATCGGCGAGTTCACTGACGCAGAGTTCATCGGCGTACCGGTTGTAGCGCGGAAAATGCACCCGCACGGTCGGGATCCAGTCCGGGGCGCCCGCCGGTAGTCGCTTCTGATGCACCTTCCCACCGGGCAGCCCCTTCGGGAATCGATGCAGCATGCAGGGGCGATCCCGCAGCGCGTTGACGATCCCATCGCCCACGCTCAGGTAGTACTGCACCAGATCGAGCTTGCTCGCACCGATCTCGGGAAAGTAGATCCGATCCGGATTCGTCACTCGCACCGTGTGCTCGCCGACCGTCAACTCCACCGCCGGCGTCGACTTACTGGTCATCGGCCCGACGATAGTCGCGGGACGTACCGCGCGGACGGACTTGTGCAGAACCGGGACGCACTCGGTGCTGACCGGACCGGTGGGCGGCCGCCGGCGGCGCACCGTGGTGCTCGGCGGCACGAGCTGACGTCGTGTCGCCTGGTCACCGGGACAGAACGCGTCCGATCGGGGGCGTGGAGTGAGGCGCGCACCTGGTCGGCTCAGGTGGGTGTGGCGAGGGCGAAGGGCAGCACCGCCGGGGCACCCGCGTGGCGGAGGGTGCGGGCGGCGAGGGTGAGGGTCCAGCCCGTATCGGTGTGGATGTCGACCAGCAGGACGGGGGTGTCCAGGCCGGTGAGGTCGGGGGCTTCCCACGAGTCGAACAGGGCGGCGACGCGGTGGGCGGAGTTGGCGGCCGACACCGGCGGCCGGTCGGGACGAGTGTGCAGGATGCCGAGATCGGTGAGGCGGCCGATCTGCGCGAGGCGGGCGGCGAGGTCGGCGGCGAGCTTCGGGTGGGTGGCCGACTGCAGGGCCATGACCGCGCCGGGACGCTGCGTCCACTTCCATTCCCGCAGCACCGCGATGCAGGCCTCGACGATATGGCCCGGTGCCGGACCGTCGGGCGCGTCGAGCAGGGTGCGCAGCCGCTGCCCCCAACCCAGATCACTGAGCCGACCCAGTACCCGGCCCACCTCCGGGCCGTCGGATATCTTGCCCGACAGCGGAATTCCCAACGTGGACAGGCCGGTGGGCCACTGTTTGCGGGGGGCGAGGTCGATACCCGGGCGATCCAGACGGGTGCGGATGGCGGCGGTGTCGTCGGCGGAGACCGCGGTGTCGGCATGGTGACCGGTGCAGTTGTCGCAGCGGCCACAACCGGGGGCGTCGGCGGTGAGCCCTGGATCGTCGAGCTGACGGCGCAGAAAGTTCATCCGGCATTCGGTGGTGCTCTGATAATCGAGCATCGCCTGCTGTTCGGCAGCGCGCGCCCGATCGAGGCGTTCGTATCGCTCGGCGTCGTAGGACCACGGCATGCCGGTGGACAGCCAACCGCCACGCACCCGCCGCACCGCGCCGTCCACATCGAGCACCTTGAGCACCATCTCGAGCCGCGACCGACTCAGCTCCACCAACGGCTCCAGCGCCACCGTCGACATCGGCCGCTCGGAGTCGAGCGCGTCGAGTACCGAGCGCACCACCGATTCCTGTGGAAAGGCCACCGAGGCGAAGTAGTTCCAGATCTGGCGATCCTCCGGCCCGGGCAGCAGCAGAACCTCCGCGCGGGAGGTGGCGCGTCCGGCGCGGCCGACCTGCTGGTAGTAGGCGATGGGGGAGGACGGCGCACCGACGTGCACCACGAATCCGAGGTCGGGTTTGTCGAATCCCATCCCCAGCGCCGAGGTTGCCACCAACGCCTTGACCTCGTTGTCCAGCAGCGCCTGTTCGAGGGCCTCCCGTTCGGCCGGATCGGTGCGGCCGGTGTAGGCGGCGACCGGGTAGCCGTGGTCGGACAGCACGTCGGCCAGGTCGTGGGCGGCGGCCACGGTGAGGCTGTAGATGATTCCGGAACCGGGAAGTTCGGCGAGCCGGTTGCTCAGCCAGGTGGTGCGCTGCACCGCATCGGGAATCCGGACGACCGACAGGTGCAGCGACTCCCGGTCCAGCGTGCCGCGCAGTACCAGGGTGTCGGTGCCGATCTGTCCGGCCACGTCGGTGACGACGCGGTTGTTGGCGGTGGCGGTGGTCGCCAAGACCGGGATGTCCTCGCCGAGGTCCGCGATGAGAGTGCGGATGCGGCGGTAGTCCGGACGGAAGTCGTGGCCCCAGTCGGAGATGCAATGCGCCTCGTCGACGACCACCAGGCCGGCGTCGGCGGCCAGCTTCGGCAGCACGGTATCGCGGAAGTCGGGATTGTTCAGCCGTTCCGGGCTGACCAGCAGGACATCGACCGCGCCCGAGGTGACCCGCGCATGGATATCGTCCCATTCGGTGACATTGCCGGAGTTGATCGTCTCGGCCACCACTCCGGCCCGGCGGGCGGTGGCGACCTGGTTACGCATCAGCGCCAGCAGCGGTGACACGATCACCGTCGGGCCGCGGCCCTGTGCGCGCAGCAAGCGTGCGGCGATGAAGTACACCGCGGATTTACCCCAGCCGGTGCGCTGCACCACCAGGGCTCGGCGGCGCTGCACCACCAGCGCTTCGATGGCGGTCCACTGGTCCTCGCGCAGCCGTGCTCCGGGTCCGGCCAGCTCGCGCAGCAGGCTTTCGGCGGTGTCGCGCAACTCGGTCGTGGTCACGCGCTCCATCGTGCCCGAACCGACCGACAGATGCCGTCATCCGGTCCGGATCGGCACCAGCCGCACCCCGCCCACCGCGCCGGCCGGCGGTACCGGGGGATTCATCCTGTTTCGGCGGCCAGAGCGAGCAGTCGATCCCGGACCAGATCGGGTCGTTCCTCCGGAATGAAGTGCCCACATCCGTCGACGTATTCGACCGTGTAATCGTCGGCCCGCGCGGTCTCGGCGGCGGCGAGCGAGTGGTGAACGGCCGCATCGCGAGTACCGAACAGTGCGCGAATCGGGACGATCGCCCGCCGGCGTTCCGGGTTCCGCGCCGCGGGCAGCTCACGCAGCCAGAAGGTGCGGTAGGTGTCGGTGGCGGCACGGGCCGCCGCCGGAGTGCGAAAGCGCTCGGCGTAGATCGGCGCGACGTCCGGCCCGATCGCGCGGTCGGATGCGCCCAGCCGCAGCAGCCGGTCGACGAACGGCGTGTAGCGCTGCAGCGGCACACCGAATGCGGCGACCAGCGGCTGGTACATCAGGAAACGCCAGGCATGCGGTGCGAAGGTGCGAGCGGTGAGCCACGGATGGGCGATATTGAGCGGCAGATAGCCCTCGACGCGGCCGGGCTCGCGCAGCACCATCAGGAATCCGACGAAACCGCCCCAATCGTGTCCGGCGAGCAGCACCCGGTGCAGCCCGAGCTCGTCCAGCAGCGCCAGCAGATCGGAGGCGACGTCCTCCTTGGCCCAATGGTGTGGCGGCGGACCCGACCAGCCGTAACCGGGCAGATCGGGAGCGATGAGCCGCAGCCCGGCCGGCGGATCTGCGAGCAGATGCCGGAAGGCGTAGTGGTGCTGGGGCCAGCCGTGCAGCAGCAGCACCGGCCTGCCGTCGGGCACCCCGGCCTCGGTGATATGGAATCGGACCCCGCGGGCCTCGACGAAACTGCGTCGAACCCCGGGGATCTCGGGCGGTTGGCCAGCCTGGCGGATCGCAGTCATACCCGATGCTAACCACCGGCTGTCCGGGACCGCCACGCCACGAACGTTTTTCCGGCGCCTCGGGAAAATCCGGCCGCCAGGCAGGACAATGGGACCGAACAGGCTATGAGGTCCACTGGGCATGCGCGGCGAGTGCGGGAGGAACACCGGCGATGGCGAAGAAGTTCGAATCACCGGCGGGCTGGGCCCCGCCCGGGGCGCAATTCCAGAGTCGCGCACTCACCAACCGGACCACCGCCGGTGTCCTGGCCGGACTGATCGTGACCCCGATCGGCATCGCGTTCGCAGCCAAGGGTGGCGCCGATATCCGATCCTGGGTCATCGTGGGGGCAGTGACGGATCGGTGGACCGCGGCGCTGGAGATCGTGGGCGGCTCGCTGCTGCTGTTGCTGGTGGCGGCGATGGCCGCGTTCTCCCCGATGGGGACGGTCGCGGCGAGCCTGGTGTGGGGCCTGTTCCCGGGTGTGCTGCATCTACTCTTTCCCGGCGACACCTTGCGGCTGATCGGGGAGATCCCGTTCCTGGACGATTCGATGCAGGTGGCTCTGCATGCCTGGATCACCGACGGGTTCGCGCTCATCTCCGGAATGATGCTGCTCGGTGCCGCGCTGGCCGGAATGCTGCGGAAATAGATCCGGCCGGTCCGGCACGTCGTGACGACGTACCGGACCGGCCGATCCACCCCGGGCCGGGCGCTGCGATGCGGTTCGGTGCCGGCTCAGCCCTTCACACACAGCACCTGGCGGAGCTGGGCAACCACCTCGATCAGGTCCTGCTGGGCGGCGATGACGGAATCGATGTCCTTGTAGGCGGCCGGGATCTCGTCGATCACCCCGGCGTCCTTACGGGACTCCACACCGTCGGTCTGCGCGATCAGGTCCGACACACTGTACTGCCGCTTGGCAGCGTTGCGGCTCATCCGGCGCCCGGCACCGTGCGAGGCGGACCGGAACGAGGCCGGGTTGCCCTTCCCTCGCACCACATACGAGCGGGTGCCCATCGAACCGGGAATCAACGCCAGATCACCCGCGGCCGCCCGGACCGCGCCCTTGCGGGTCACCAACATGGGCATCCCGTCGATGGTCTCTTCCGCCACGTAGTTGTGGTGACAGGAGATCGGAGAGTCGAAATGCACCGGTAGCGTGTCGAATTCGTCATGTACCGCCGCGCACACCAGATCCAGCATCACCGCCCGATTGCGGGCAGCGTACTCCTGAGCCCAGCTCAGGTCCCGGCGGTAGGCATCCATTTCCGGTGTACCGGAAAGGAATACCGCCAGATCGCGATCGGGCAGATCCTGGTTCTGCGGCAACGACCGGGCCACCGAGATATGGCGATCGGCGAGTTCCTTACCGATATTGCGACTTCCGGAATGCAGCAGAATCCACACGTTCTGCTCGGTGTCGAGACATACCTCGATGAAGTGGTTCCCACCGCCGAGCGTGCCCATCTGCTTGTGCGCCTTGGACTCGCGCGGCGCCACGGCCGGGTCGAGGTCGGCGAACCGGCTCCAGAACCGTGACCAGCCGGCGCGCAGGGTGGTACCCGCGGCGCGCTGACCGTGCACCCGGACCTGCAGCGGGGTCACCTTCACCGGATCCTTGTGCGCAGCGAAACCGACCGGCACCGCAGCCTCGATCCGGGATCGCAGCGAACGCAGATCGTCGGGCAGGTCGGAGGCGGTCAGCGACGTCTTCACCGCTTCCATCCCGCATCCGATATCCACGCCCACCGCGGCCGGTGCCACTGCGTCCTTCATCGCGATGACGGATCCGACCGTGGCTCCCTTACCGAGATGCACATCCGGCATCACGCGGACGCCGTACACCCATTCGAGTTGCGAGAGGGTGCGCAGCTGCTGCAGCGCGCCCTGGTCGATCTCGTGCTCGTGGGCCCACATGAGCGTCTGCGCCTGGGAGCCGCGCAGCTCGACGGGAAACATGTTCGTGATCCTTCCGTGAACGAATAACGCTGTTCACGGTAGAGATCGCCGGAATGCGGCGCACCTGAATTTCCCCGGCTCGGCGCCGGGTACGACTACCGCGAGTAGTCGCGGAAGGTCATCACGAAGCCGACCGCCGCCACGGCGAACAGGGCGATGTAGACGATGACCTGCAGGGCGACGTTCGGCAGGTTGTGCACCCACAACCCGATGAAGAGCACCGCCAGGAGCATGGCCACTCCGTAGAACGGAGTGCGCTGGGGGTGGTCTCCCAGAGTGATCCGGTTTCCCATACCCATATCTCCACGGTACTCCGCGGCACAACCCCTGTGAACTGGTCCTCACAGCCCGTGATCGCGGGCCCAGCCCGCCACCTGGGTGCGCGAGGTGAAGCCCAGTTTGGTCAGGATGTGCTCGACGTGAGTTTCGGCGGTGCGCACCGAGATCACCAGTTCCGAGGCGATGCGTTTGTTGCTGTGACCGGCGGCGACCAGGCGCGCGACGTCGCGCTCGCGCCGGGTGAGCAGAGCCAGAGCGGTGGGGTCGGCGGAGGTGGGGGATCTCGATGCGGTGGAGGTTGCGGACGCAGCAGCGGTAGCGGGCCTGGTGGCTGCTGTGGCCCCGGTGGCCGCCGGGCCGGTGGCTGCGGTGCGGCCCAGTGCGTAGTCGATCGCCGCGGGTAGCGTCATCGCCGCACCGACCTCCAAGGCTTCACGGAAAGCTCTGTCACCCAGCTGTTTTCGAACCGATTCCCGCACCTGGGCGCCGATTGCACTGGACATCGAATCGGCCAGCCGCATCGTGTTGCGTTGCAGGGTTTCCGCGGCGCCCATCAGCCATGCCGCACGGTCCGTCTCGCCTCGGACCGCGGCCGACCAGGCCATGCCGTCGAACCCGGAAGCGAGCCACACGCAGCGGTCGAACAAGGCGAATTCCTCGATGGCACGGCCGAAGTAGTCCTCCGCGGAGTCCTGATCGTCGTTGCGCCAGGAGTCGATGCCGAGCATCCACAGGGCCAGGCCGCCGAGCATATGTGGCCCCCGACGCTGCGTGAGCGCGTGAAAATCACGGGCGATATCGGACGCACGATCCACGCCGAGCAGGGTGGCACACATGAAACCGAAAGCAAGGCTGTCCATTTCGGCACCGGCGTGGCGGTGTTCCCGGGCCATCGCCGCCGCCCGCTCCGCACGGTCGAGTGCCCGTTCGGTATCGGATTCGGTGAACGCGATCAGCGCGGCGCCCAGCTCCGCCTCGATCAGCAGCTCCCCGGCACCGAGAGCCGTTGCGGTATCGACACATTCCTCGTGCAACCGCACCGCCGATTCCCGGTCGGACAGCAGTGCCGCCAGCGAAGAGGCCGACGCCAGTGCTCGCGCACGTTCCCAGGTCGGCTCGGTGCTGCGGGCCAACGCGTCGGTGAGCCACCGGTATCCCTCGGAGAGGAATCGGTAGTGCTCCCAGAACGGGCGCAGCACGGTCGCGGTGACCAGCGCCGAGTGTGGTGCCTCGACCATCGAGAACTGCAGTGCCGAACGCAGATTCGCGTGTTCTCGATCCAGCTGGCGAAACCACGGCAGATCCTCGGCGGACGCATAGGCGCGCAGTCCGCGCAGGGCGATCGCGCCGTAGTGATCGCGGTGGCGGGTACGCATTCCGACTTCTTCGCCCGCCTCGGCGAGACGAGCATGGCCGAACTGGCGGATCGGTTCCAGCATCGAATAGCGCGGCGTGGACTCGTCGTACCGTAGCCGGACCACCGATTTGTCCACCAGCCCGGACAGCGCGTCGAGCAGAGACTGCGGGCCCGGTGGCACGATGCACACCGCCTCGGCGGCCTCGAGGTCGAAGCCACCGGTGAACACCGACAACTGGTGCCACAGCGCCTGTTCGGCCGGTGTACACAGTTCGTGGCTCCAGCGAATGGCGCCCTCGATGGTCTGCTGTCGCTGTGGCGCGGTCCGAGGTCCGGCACTGAGCAGACCGAGGGTGTCGTCGAGCCGGTCGCGGATCTGCTCCGGGGTGAACATCCGGAACCGCAGCGCCGCCAGCTCCAGCGCCAGCGGAATGCCGTCGAGACGGTGACAGATCGCAGCGAGGACCGGCCGGTTGGCGGGAGTGGGAGTGAAGGCCGGGTTGGCTGCGCGCGCCCGCTCGACCAGAAGTTGCAGTGCATCGCTGTCCTCGTCGGCGGCCGGGAGCGGGGCAACCGGCATCACCTGTTCGCCCGGGACACCGAGCACCTCCCGGCTGGTGGCCAGCACCGTGAGTTCGGAGGTGGCGCTGACCAGGTGTGCGACCAGATCGGCGCAGGCGCCGATCAGATGTTCGCAATTGTCGAGAATCAGGAGCAGCCGCTTGTCGGCGAGGAACTCGGTGAGCCGCTGCTGCGGCTCGGAGGTGTCGTCGCGCAGCTGTAGCGCCTCGGCGACACCGAGGGTGACCAGGTCCGGTTCGTGCACCTCGGCCAGCTCCACGAACCACACGCCGTCCGGAAAGGCCCGCGCCGCTGCCGCGCCGACCTGCTGGGACAACCGCGTCTTGCCCACCCCACCGGGACCCAGCAGGGTCAGGACCCGCGTCGCGGGCAGCATCCGCTTCGCGGTGGCCAGTTCCTCGCGGCGGCCGACGAAACTGGTGACCTCGGCGGGAAGATTCCCGGTGACACGCCGCGCCATGATCGCCAACCCTATACCCCGGATGAAACGGGGGCAGGCCACATCGCGGCTTCGCGGCCCGGAACCCGACGGATGCGGTGATCGGGAATAGTGTGGATCGTCGAACAGCTGTCGCTCTGACAGTTCACTCTGACCGTGAACTCGAGGACCCGTCGTATTCAGGAGGCCCGATGCGGATCGGCATCATGCTCAGCGAACAGACCGGCCCGGGAGCGCTCGCACGCGCCACCGACCAACTGCAGCAATTCGCGGACGAGGGCTTCGAATCAGCCTGGTTGTCACATATTTTCGGCCTCGACGCATTGACCACACTCGCGGTGGCGGGCAGCCGGGTTCCGAATATCGAACTCGGCACCGCTGTGGTGCCGACCTATCCGCGCCATCCCGGTGCGTTGGCCCAGCAGGCCCTGACCACCGCCCTGGCCGTCGGCCCCGGCCGGCTCACCCTCGGTATCGGGCTGTCGCACCAGATCGTGATCGAGAATATGTTCGGCTACGATTTCGGCCGCCCGGCCCGCCACATGAAGGAGTACCTGTCGATCCTGGGACCGCTGCTCGACGGTGAGCCGGTGTCCTACAGCGGTGAGACATTGTCGGCGAATCTGGGCCTGACCGCCGGTGAGACCGGCCGGGTGCCGGTGCTGGTCGCGGCGATGGGCACCCGCATGCTGCAGTTGGCCGCGCGGCGCACCGACGGCACCGTGCTGTGGATGACGGGCCCGGTCACCGTCGCCGAACATATCGCGCCCACCATCAACGCGGCCGCAGCCGAAGCCGGCCGTCCCGCCCCGCGTGTGGTCTGTGCCCTGCCGGTGTTGGTCACCGACGATGTGGACGAGGGCCGGGAGAAGGCGGCTGCTGCCTTCGGCCATTACGGTGCGCTGCCGTCGTATCGGGCGATGATGGATCGCGAAGGTGCGCAGGGGCCCGCGGATCTGGCGATCATCGGCACCGAGGAACAGGTCGCGGCCCGCATCGAGAAGGTGTTCGCGGCCGGCGCCACCGAGTTCGTCGCCGCGCCGTTCGTGGGCGGCGAGGCCGGTGCGCGCACCCGGGCGCTGCTCACCCGGCTGGCGGACTGAGCGGTGGCGCGGGCGGCCCGGCGGGCGCGGCTCGACGACGTGGCGCAGCTGGCCGCGGCGATGCCTCATGTGAGCGTGGTGCACGGCTCCCAGGGGAACCCGATCTACCAGGTCGGCGGCAAATCCTTCGTCTACTTCCGCACCCCGAGTCGCGACGCCACGGACCCCGATACCGGCGAGCGCTATCCGGACGTGATCATCTTCTGGGTGCCGTCGGAATCGGACAAACTCGCGCTGGTGCAGGATCCGGATTCGCCCTTCTTCA
Organism: Nocardia vermiculata NBRC 100427; assembly: GCF_001613265.1. Taxonomy (GTDB): domain Bacteria; phylum Actinomycetota; class Actinomycetes; order Mycobacteriales; family Mycobacteriaceae; genus Nocardia; species Nocardia vermiculata. The sequence continues at coordinate 611,773 of NZ_BDCA01000001.1, read as the reverse complement.
CCACCGCCCATTTCGACGGACACCAGTCGGTCCTGCTGCGTGGCGCGCACGTCGGCGAACTCGACATCGACGAGCTCCGGGAGGTCGTACAGGACGCGTGGTTGTCGCGCGCCTCGGCCGCCCGGGCCCGGCGGTGGCTCGCCGGGGACCGGCTCTAGTTCGCGGCGGCGGAGACGGCGTCGAGCCCGGTCAGCTGATGCCGCATCCGCTCGCGCTTGGTGCGCAGGTAGTGCACGTTGTGCTCGGTCGGGTCGGTCTGCAGCGGGATCCGCCGGGTGACGGCGATACCGTGCGCGGCCAGCCCGGCTTCCTTGTCCGGGTTGTTGCTGAGCAACCGCACCGATTCCACCCCCAGATCGGTCAGGATCTGTGCGCCCGCATCGTAACGGCGGGCGTCGATCGGCAGGCCGAGGCGCAGATTCGCGTCGACGGTGTCGGCGCCGGCGTCCTGTAATTCGTAGGCGCGCAACTTGTTCAGCAGCCCGATGCCACGGCCTTCCTGACCGCGCAGATAAACAACCACACCGCGTCCCTCGGCGGCCACCGCGCGCAGTGACGCGTCGAGCTGTTCGCCGCAGTCGCAGCGCAGCGATCCGAAGGCATCGCCGGTGAGGCATTCCGAATGCAGCCGGGCCAGCACATCGACGCCGGCCGGATCGCCGTACGCCAGCGCCAGGTGTTCGACCGGCGGCTGGGTGCCGGATCCGGCGTCCTGGTAGCCGAACACCCGGAAATCGCCGTAGCGGGTGGGCAGCCGGGTCTGCGCGAGCCGGGTGATGGTGTGCTCACCGCGCCGGCGATGCTCGATGAGATCGGCGATGGAGATGATCGGCAGCGCGTGGGTCCGGGCAAAGGTGCGCAGCTGCGGGAGCCGCGCCATCGATCCGTCGTCGGCGACCACCTCGGCGATGACTCCGGCCGGGCGCAGTCCGGCCGCGCGCAGCAGGTCCACGGTGGCCTCGGTGTGACCGGGCCGGCCCAGCACGCCGCGCGGATGTGCCCGCAGCGGGAACACGTGCCCGGGGCGGGTGAGGTCGGCAGCGCCGGTGCGGGGGTCGGCCAGCAACCGCATGGTGCGGGCTCGATCGGCCGCCGAGATCCCGGTGCTGATTCCCGTGGCGGCATCGACCGAGACGGTGTAGGCGGTCCCCTTCGGATCCTCGTTGACCGCGGTCATCGGGGGCAGTGACAAGCGGTCGAGATCGGCGCCGGGCATCGGCACACACAACACGCCACTGGTGTGGCGAACCAGGAAGCCGATGGTCTCCGCGGTCGCGAATTCCGCGGCCAGCACCAGGTCGCCCTCGTTCTCGCGGTCCTCGTCGTCGACCACCACCACGGGGCGGCCGGCAGCCAGGGCGTCGAGTGCTTTCTGGATGGAATCGAATTCACCGGACATCGTGCACCTCCTGCTATGCCTAATAGAAATATGCGAACTGTGCGGTCGCCAGGAAGGGTTCCGCTCAGTGAGATTCTGGAATTCCGCCGATCTTGACCTCGAGTGAAGTTGAGGGTGCACGCTGGTGTCATGGCACAGACCACAGAGTTCTGGAACACCGTCTACGACAACGACACCGCGCCCTGGGTGATCGGCGAGCCGCAGCCCGCCGTCCTCGAGATCGAGAGTGCGGGGCTCATCAGCGGCCGGGTCCTCGATATCGGCGCCGGCGCCGGCGAGCACACCATCGCGCTGGCCGCCCGCGGGTACGACGTGCTGGGCGTCGACCTGTCGCCGAGTGCGGTCGAGTACGCCCGTCGCAACGCGGCGGACAAGGCAGTGCCGACCGCACGTTTCCAGGTCGTCGACGCGGTACGGCTCGGCGCCGACCCCGCCGCGGCCGCGGAACTCGGCGTGTTCGACACGATCGTCGACAGCGCGCTGTTCCATGTCTTCCGCGATGAACCCGACACCCGCGCCACCTATGTGCGGGCCCTGCATGCGCTGTGCGCGCCCGGCGGGCTGGTGCATCTGCTGGCGCTGTCGGATTCCGAACCCGGAATCGGTCCGCGGATCAGCGATCAACTCATCCGCGACTCGTTCGGGGACGGCTGGAAACTGGAGCAGCTGCAGCCCTCGCGTTACCGTGGCCGGATCACCGGACTCGTCGCGGAAGAGGCCCGCGACCTGGAGGTGTCCGACAACAGCATCGTCGAGACCGCCGCCTGGCTGGCCCGGATCCGCCGCGTGTAGATCATTCGGGGGGTACCGGGGCCAGTGGGGATTCGCGGCTGCGGGGCAGTCTGCCTCGTGTGTTCAGCATCTCCAGATCGGTGAGTAGATCCTCGGCGAGTTGCCGCTCGGCCTCGTAGTGGCGCACACACCAGCGCAGTACCGCGCTGGGAAAGGCCCACTGCGGGTCCGAGTCGGAGTCCGCGGCATCGGTGGTGGCGGCATCCGCGACAGCACGCCGGCGCATCTGTTCGGCGTAGTCGATGTGCTCGGTGAGGATGTCACGCAGCCGGTCCGGTTCGGCGAGATGGCCGAGCCAGGCCCGCAGCAGCACACTGTGTTTGAGCACCGGTGCCTCGACCGGTGAATGATTGACCCAGTGCGCCACCGCATCCCGGCCGGTGTCGGTGATCGCGTACATCCGTTTGCCGCGGACCCCGTCGTCGGAGGTCACGGTCCGGGAGACGACGTAGCCGTGTTTCTCGAGTCGTTTGAGTTCGGAGTAGATCTGACTGAACGACGGGCTCCAATAGAAGAATTGCAGACTCCAGTCGGCCCATTTCTTGAGGTCGTAACCCGACAGTTCATCCGTGTGCGACAGCATTCCGAGCACGGCCCACGAGGTGGTCGGCAGATCGGTGCCAGGTGCCATGGTGCGAGTTCTATCGTTCGATCGTCCGGACAGTGCTCAGCGCCGCCGGGAGTGGTGCGGGGTCGCCAGGGCACGGCCGACCTCGTGCGCGACCTCGAGGACGACCCGGGCCACCCGGTCGAAGCTCATCCCGTCGACCCGCCCGGTCAGCGACAGTGCGGCCGGAGGGGTGCCGCGTCCCCGCAGCGGTGCCGCGACGCACGCGGTACCGGCCACGGCCTCCTCGCGATCGACGGCCACCCCCTGACGCAAGCGGATCTGACCGAGTTCGCGATGCAGCGCGTCGGGTTCGCACAGGGTGCGGGCGGTCAGACGCGGCATCCGGGTACGGAAGGCGGCCTCCGCTATGGGCGGCTCCAGCGTCGCGAGCATCGCTTTGCCCAGCGCCGTCGCGTGCGCGGGCATCCGGCCACCGAGCCGGGTCGGCAGGGATGCGGCGAACCGGCCCCCCGCCTTGTCGAGGTACACCACCTCGCGACCGTCGAGCACCGCGAGATGTCCCACCATCCCGGTGCGCTGGGACAACTCGTGCAGCAGCGGGCTCACCTCGTCGCGGATCTCGTTGTGGTCGGCGGTCAGGCCACCCAGTTCGAGGGTGCGCATGCCCAGTCGGTACCCACCGGCGGAGTGCGCCAGCCAGCGCAGCCGGATCATCTGGTCCAGGATGCGGTGCACGGTCGAACGCGGCAGCCCGGTCCGCTCGACGATCTCCAGCAGTGTCAGGGTGGGCGTGGTGACGTCGAAGGCGTCGAGAATCAGCGTCATCCGCTCGATCATCGACACGGGGGTCGCGCCGGAGCGCGCAGCCTGAGCGGTGCGATGAGTGGTGGTCCGCACCGTGGTGTCCGTCGACGCGTGGTGCGTGGCGGTGGTGGCGCGTTCCGCGGCGGGCAGCACGGTGACGGTCATGGGTACCTCCGGTAGCTCATATGCACTGTAGGTCTATGTCGATCAGGCATATGTCGGTTCAAACGTGTGTTACCAGTCACAGTGGCTGCATACCCACCGTCGGCGAATCGGTAGAACTACGTATGTCGTACCGAAAGTTGCCCGGTGAGCGGGTCTGGCGGTTGTCTGCGTAGTAGGTGGACGATGCGCTGGATCTCGGACGCGACCGGGATGGCAGCGATCGCGCCGAGCGTGGTCACGGCCAGTGCGCCCGCGGTACAGGCCCATGCCAGGGCGGCCTCGGGGCCCTCGTCCCAGCGTGCGGCCAGCGCGCCCGTGAAGGCATCCCCGGCGCCGGTGGTATCGACCACCTCGACCGCCACACCCGGGTGGGTGACACTGTCCCGCGGGCCCCGGTAGGTCGCGCCCGCGCCGCCGCGGGTGGTCAGTACGTGGTCGACGCCTTCGAGTTCCGCGCTCAGTCGCTCGGCTTCCCCCTCGTTGACCACGGCGATATCGACCAGCTCCCACAGCTGCGGGGACAGTGGCTGCGCGGGTGAGGGATTGAGCAGCACCAGGGTGTCGTGTGCGCGGGCATGCCGGGCCGCCTCGGCAACGGTGTCCACCGGAATCTCCAACTGGCAGAGCAGGATATCGGCCTCGGCGATGATGTCGCGGTCGGTATCGGTGAGCGCGGTGAGCCGGGTGTTCGATCCGCCGACCACGATGATCGAGTTCTCCCCGGAATCGTCGACGACGATGCAGGCCACCCCGCTGGACCCGTCGCTCGTGCGCAGCCCGGCGGTACCTACCTCGTTGTCCTCGAGAACCTTTCGCAACTCCGTGCCGAAGACGTCGGTTCCGGTGGCGCCGATGAAATCGACCTGCGCGCCCGAGCGGCGTGCCGCGATCGCCTGGTTGGCGCCCTTACCACCGGGCAGCATGTCGAAGGAGATGCCGAGGATGGTTTCACCGGGCAGCGGTGGCCGCGGCGTCCGCGTCACCAGATCCATATTGATGCTGCCCACCACTGCGATCCGTGCCATCTACGCACCCTACGCACGCTAGCGCCGGGTAGCCGAGAACACTGCTCAGTCGTCGTCGGACACCGCCGCCGTGGCCAGCCGATCGATGGACCGGAGCAGCTTGTCCGGCGTGGTGGCGCGGGCGCGTGGCAGGCGGGTCTCTTCGGTGAGCGCGGACCAGTCGTAGGTATGGCGCACCAGCGTTCGCCGGTCGTCGATCGGTTCCAGTTCCCACCGCCACAGATGTCCGGGTGGCTGCCGGCCTTCCTCGGCCGGCCGCCAGGCGATCAGTCGTCCCTCGTCGAACTCCACGACGTGGTTCTCGCGCACGCTGCCGGTCGTGATCGTCATGGTGAACACGGCACCGGTGCCCCGCACCCGCTGCCCCCGCGGCGCCTGTTCCAGATTGTCGTTGCCGTCCCACTGCGGCTGCCGTGCCGGATCGGCGATCAGCTCGAAGATCCGGGCGGGCGGGGCGGCGATCTCCCGCTCCGCCGAGACGACTCCGGTGTCGGTGGGCCTACGAATTTCAGCGGTCATCGGTCCATCGAAACATGAGGCGAGACCGAATTCGATGCGTCGTTTCCCACCGGAGGCCAGGTCAGTAGGCTGTTGGCCATGACTGCTGGAACTGTCGGCGAAGTGGATACCGTGCGCGAGGCGGTGCATGAGGCGGCGCGGCGGGCGCGGGTGGCGTCACGGGTGCTCGCTCAGCTGACCACCGCGCGCAAGGATGCGGCACTGCATGCCGCGGCCGACGCGCTGCTCGCAGCGAAGGATACGGTGCTGGCCGCCAATGCTCGTGACATCGCCGCCGCGGAGGCCGCGGGTATCGAGGCATCGCTGCTGGACCGGCTGCGGTTGACCCAGCCACGGATCGACGGCATCGCCTCCGGACTGCGACAGGTCGCAGGTCTGCCGGACCCGGTGGGTGTGGTGCTGCGCGGTTCCACCCTGGCCAACGGGCTCGAGATCCGGCAGGTACGGGTGCCGCTCGGCGTGGTCGGCATGGTGTACGAGGCGCGCCCCAATGTCACGGTCGACGCTTTCGGGCTGGCGCTGAAATCCGGGAACGCCGCGCTGCTGCGCGGGTCGTCCTCGGCCGCGCACTCCAATGCCGCGTTGGTCGAGGTCATGCGGGATGCATTGCGAGCACAGGACATTCCGGCCGACGCGGTGCAGTTGCTGCCCAGCGAAGACCGGTCGAGTGTCACCCATCTGATCCGGGCGCGGGGTCTGGTGGATGTGGTCATTCCGCGTGGTGGTGCCGGGCTGATCAACGCGGTCGTGCGCGATGCGCTGGTGCCGACCATCGAAACCGGCACCGGTAACTGCCACGTCTATGTCCACGCGGGTGCGGACCTGGACATGGCCGAATCCATCCTGCTGAACTCCAAGACCCGCCGCCCCAGCGTGTGCAATACCGCGGAGACGGTGCTGATCGACCGCGCCATCGCCGAGACCGCGGTCGCGCGGCTCACCGGCGCGCTGGAACAGGCGCAGGTGACCGTGCACGGTGATCTGCCCGGCCTGGTTCCGGCCACCGCCGACGACTGGGCGCAGGAGTACCTGTCGCTGGATATCGCGCTCAAGGTCGTCGACGATCTCGATGCCGCGGTCGACCACATCAACGAGTGGGGAACCGGCCACACCGAGGCCATCGTGACTGCCGATCTGTCCGCCGCGCGCGAATTCACCGCCCGGGTCGACGCGGCCGCTGTCATGGTCAACGCGTCCACGGCGTTCACCGACGGCGAGCAGTTCGGGTTCGGCGCCGAGATCGGTATCTCCACCCAGAAACTGCACGCGCGCGGCCCGATGGCGCTGCCCGAGCTGACCTCCACCAAGTGGATCGTCTGGGGTGACGGGCAGGTGCGCCCGAGCTGACCCGAGACCGGTGGCGACGCTACTGCCGCCGCCACCGGTGTCTCGGATACGGGCAGGCGTGTGTACCGTCGTGAACACGTGTTCTTTACGGTGCATACCTGTGGTGGGCTGCGCTGTTGTTCATCGATATGGGCGGGTGCTCGGTTCCGGCCCGTCGAAGGAGGGCCGCAACTGTGCAGGAATCCGTGCACGAGCCGATCTTCGCATCGGTCGACGATGTGCTGGACCGGCTGGCGACAACCGGCTATCTGGCCGACAAGGCGACCGCGACCTCGGTGTTCCTCGCCGACCGACTCGGTAAGCCGCTGCTCATCGAGGGCCCGGCGGGGGTCGGCAAAACCGAACTGTCCCGCGCGGTCGCCCAGGTGGCCGGGGCCGAACTGGTCCGCCTGCAGTGCTACGAAGGCATCGACGAGGCCCGCGCGCTCTACGAGTGGAACCATGCCAAGCAGATCCTGCGCATCCAGTCCACCGGTGCCGCCGGTGGCGACAACGGCTGGGCCGAAACGAAAGCCGACGTGTTCAGCGAGGAGTTCCTGCTGTCACGCCCGCTGCTGACCGCGATCCGGCGCACCGAACCGACGGTGCTGCTCATCGACGAGGCCGACAAGGCCGATGTCGAGATCGAGGGGCTGATGCTCGAGGTGCTCAGCGACTTCGCGGTCACCGTCCCGGAACTGGGCACCATCACCGCGACCCGCCGCCCGTTCGCGGTGTTGACCTCCAACGCCACCCGTGAGCTGTCGGAGGCCCTCAAGCGTCGCTGCCTCTACCTGCATATCGACTTCCCGGACGAGGAACTCGAACGTCGCATCCTGGCGAGCCGGGTGCCGGAGCTGAAACCTGCCGTGGCCGCCCAGCTGGTCCGGGTCGTGCACGTGCTGCGCGGGATGGCGTTGAAGAAGCTGCCGTCGGTCGCGGAGTCGATCGACTGGGCGCGCACCCTGCTGGCACTGGGGATGCACGATCTCGACGACAACACCGTGCGTGCGACCCTGGGCGTGGTCCTCAAGCATCAGAGCGATCACCAGCGCGCGCTGGCCGAACTGAAACTGGCCTGAGCCGTGACCGGTAAGCGCGTCACCGCCCGCGACCTGGTCGCCTCGGCGCGGCGAACCGGCGCCGGCGGACGCGGCTCCGGTGCCTCGCAGCCGGGTGCGCCCGAGCCCGGACAGCTCGCACCGCACGGCCTGTCCGGACATGTGGTCGGCTTCGTGGAAGCCTTGCGAGCCAGAGGAATTCCGGTGGGGCCGTCGGAGACCGTGGATGCCGGCCAGGTACTCACCGTGGTCGATCTGATGGACCGCGAGATGCTGCGCGAAGGGCTGGCCTGCGCCCTGCTGCGGCGGCCCACCCAGCGGGCCACCTTCGACGGGCTGTTCGAACTGTGGTTTCCGGCGGCGCTGGGCGAGCGGTCCGGTGCCGAGGACATCGAGTTGCCGCGCCGCGACGACGGCGAGATCGATCTGTTCGAGCTGCGCCGGCTGCTGGCCGAGATGCTGGGTGGTGAACCCGGCGAGGAACAGCAGCGGCAGTTGCAGAACCTGGCCGCGCAGATGGTCGAGCAGATGGGGCAGTACCAGTCCGCGAACGGGCCCTCCTTCTCGGCGTATCAGACGCTGAAGGATGTGCAGCCCGAGGTCCTGATCAGCAAGATTCTCGCGGGACTGGCCGGCGGCGTCGACAACTCCGAGTTCGATACCGAGGTGGCGCGCCGCGCGGCCCGTACCCGGGTGAAGGAGTTCCGCGCCACGGTGGAGGCCGAAACCCGGCGCCGGGTCGCCGAACGACTGGGCCGCGAACGGGTCGCGAAATACGGTGTGCAACGTCAGGCCGAGGAGGCCGACTTCCTGCGCATCTCCGAGAACGAACTGGCCGAGCTACGGCGTAGCTCGCAGCGCCTGGCGCGGGTGCTGGCCTCTCGGCTGGCCGCGCGCCGACGACGTGCCCGGCGCGGCGAGATCGATCTGCGCAAGACACTGCGCCGGTCCATGTCGACCGGCGGCGTACCGATCGACCTGGTGAGCCGCAAACCCCGGCCGGGCCGCCCGGATCTGGTCCTGCTGTGCGATATCTCGGGTTCGGTGGCGGGCTTCTCCAGTTTCACCATGCTGCTGGTGGATTCACTGCGCGAGCAGTTCTCCCGGGTGCGGATCTTCGCGTTCGTCGACCAGGTGGACGAGGTGACCCATCTGTTCGATCAGAGCACTCCGCTGGACCAGGTGACCCGGCGTATCTTCACCGAAACTCAGGTCGTCGGATTCGAGGGACACTCCGATTACGGTGCGGCACTGCAAGGCTTCGCGCGGGACTGGCCGGACGCGGTGACCAGCCGCACCTCGCTGCTGATCCTCGGTGATGCCCGCACCAACTACCGCGATCCGGCGCTGAACACGCTGAGCGGACTGGTCGAGGTGGCCAAGCATGCGCACTGGCTCAATCCGGAGGCGGAGAAGATGTGGGGGTCGGGCGATTCGGCCGCCGACCGCTATGCCGGGGTGATCGATATGCACGAATGCCGTTCGGCACGTCAGTTGACCGCGGTGGTGAGCAGGTTGCTGCCGGTGTAACCGGTGATCAGCGTTCGTTAAGCGATTGCCAAGCCGGCAGCAGGATCATTCGCGGGTGCCGAGCCCATCGGGGGAGTTCGCTGACGATATCCCCGCCGACCAGTCGTGCGTCCGTGCGGCGCGTCAGCGTATCGACCTGTCCGACGCGCCCGGTGCGAGAGCACAGGCGCTGATCGAGTCGGCTACCGCGCTGCTCGCGACCGCGCCCGCCGAAACCGAGCGGATTCTGCTGCAGGTCTTGGGAACAGGCGCGGAGATGCTGGACCGTGAGCAGTGTGCCCGGATTCGCTCCCTGGTGGTGACGGCGGTAGCCCAGCAGCCCGGCCGGGAGGAGGACCTCGTCGACGCGGCCTTGGCCGCGGCCCGCAGCTGGGCGGGAATCTCCGCGGCGGACGCCGCGCACCACACCGTGGTCGCGGCTCGGATCCGGTACCGCGGCGGCGACCGTGCCTCGGCGGGGCAGCTGCTCGCTACTGCGCTGCACAGTGGTGCGCTGCCGTACCCGCCGGAGGAAATCGCCGTGCTGTACGAATTGCTGGGCCGCTGTCTGCAGGAGCGGCTTCGACATCGGGACGCGGCGAATGCCTATCGTGCGGGTGCGGATCTGATCGCCGGCGACGCGTGCTGGGCCGAGCTGCATGCGGATCTGGCCGCCGCTGCCGACCGTTGCCGGAATCGTGACGGACAGCGCCGTGACCCGGGCAGGGGCGACGGGCGACAGGGCGGGGTCGACGGGGAAAAGGACCTTCCGGGCCAGGACCAGTAAAGTCGGCGTTCGTGCACAAGACAGGCCGGCGCAAACTGGGCGTGATGGGCGGTACGTTCGATCCGATCCATCACGGGCACCTGGTTGCCGCCAGTGAGGTCGCCAACCGTTTCGACCTCGACGAAGTAATTTTCGTACCCACCGGGCAGCCGTGGCAGAAGTCCGCGCGCCAGGTCTCCGCGGCCGAGGACCGGTATCTGATGACCGTGATCGCCACCGCGTCCAATCCACGGTTCTCGGTCAGTCGCGCCGACATCGACCGGGAGAAGGCCACCTACACCGTCGATACCCTGCGTGACCTGCAGAATCAGCATCCGGACGCGGATTTGCACTTCATCACGGGTGCGGACGCGCTGGCCAGCATCCTCACATGGCAGGATTGGGCGGAACTGTTCGAGCTGGCGAAGTTCGTCGGGGTGAGCCGTCCGGGGTACGAATTGAATGTCGACCATCTCGAGGCGCACCTGCGGGATCAGCCGGCCGATGCGGTCACCGTCATCGAGATCCCGGCCCTGGCGATCTCGTCGAGCGAATGCCGTCGCCGCGCCGCCGAGGGGCGTCCGGTGTGGTACCTCGTTCCCGACGGCGTCGTGCAGTACATATCGAAGCGGCACCTGTACGTGCCGGTAGGGAACGGGAAGGTGGGCACATGACTGCATCGGGACAGGCGGTGGAGATGTCGCGGATCGCGGCCCTGGCCGCGGACGAGAAGCTGGCGACCGATGTCGTCGTGCTGGACGTCTCGGATCAGCTGGTGATCACCGATTGCTTCGTCATCGCCTCGGCGCCGAACGAGCGGCAGGTGAACTCGATCGTCGACAATGTCGAGGAGAAGCTGCGCGAGGCCGGGCACAAGCCGGTCCGTCGCGAGGGGGCGCGGGAAGGCCGCTGGGTGCTCCTCGACTACATCGATGTGGTGGTGCACATTCAGCACAGCGACGAACGCAATTTCTATGCGCTGGAACGGCTGTGGAAGGACTGCCCGCCGGTGGAGGTGCCGGGCCTCGCCGCGCCCGCGCCGACTGCCGAAGCCGGCACCGAGGCTTCCGAGGACCCCGCGTGACCGATAGCGCAGGCGCGGGCTCGCGAGCGAGCAAGTATCCCGACGCGCGACGTCTGATTCTGTTGCGGCACGGGCAGACCGAGTGGAATGCCGCCGATCGTATGCAGGGGCAGATCGATACCGAGCTCAGCGAACTCGGTCGACGGCAAGCCAAGGATGCTGCGCGCGAACTCGTTTCCCAGGACGCGGTAGCTATCGTCAGCTCGGACCTGCGGCGCGCCTACGACACCGCGGTGGCCCTGTCCGAATGCAGCGGCCTCGAGGTCGTCCGCGATACCCGGCTGCGCGAGACGAGTCTGGGGGAATGGGAAGGGCTCGACCACCTCGAGGTGGATGCGCGGTACCCGGGTGCACGTAAGGCGTGGCGGCTCGATCCGACGGTGACCCCGCCCGGCGGCGAGAGCAAACTCGAGGTCGGTGCCCGGGCGCTGCCGGTGGTGCGTGAGCTGTACGCCGAACGCACCGACTGGCCCGGCCGCACCGTCATCCTGGTTGCCCACGGTGGGCTGATCGCGGCGCTGACCGCCGCGCTGCTGGAACTGCCCGAGCACAAATGGCCGATCCTCGGTGGACTGGCCAATACCAGCTGGGTACAGCTGAGCAGTCACGGTCCCGATATCGACCAGCCCGGATGGCGGCTGGATGTGTGGAATGCGGCGGCCAAGGTAGCGCCCGATGTCCTCTGAACCCACCCCCCACACCGCCGGCGACGACCCGGACGACACGGCGCGCCGGGTGTCCGACGAACAGTTGCGCCGGGCCTCCGAGGGGCCGGTACGGCAGATACCGGATGCCCTGTTCGGTCCGGCCACTCCGGCCGCCGCACCCGATTCCGAGCCGGCGCCCGGCGCGCCGAACGCCGATGCGATGTCCGGTGTCGACGAGGCGGTATCGGAAGCGGATTCCGCGCCGGTGCCATTGCCGGATACGGTCGCGCCGGGTCCAGGAGGTGGCGCGCAACGTCCGGTACTGGTCGTGCTCGCGGATTCGCTGTCGTATTTCGGGCCCGAGGGCGGTCTGCCTGCCGATCATCCCGCGATCTGGCCGAATCTGGTGGCAGCGGAACTGGATTGGGATGTCGAGCTGGTGGCGCGGATCGGCTGGACCTGCCGCGACGCCTATTGGGCACTGATCGGAGATCCGCGGGTGTGGGCCGCCGTACCGCGCGCAGGTGCCGTGGTCGTGGCGACAGGTGGCATGGACACCCTGCCCTCGCCGCTGCCCACCGCGCTGCGTGAGCTGATCCGTTATCTGCGCCCGCCGCTGCTACGACGCCAGGTACGCACCGGTTATCAGTGGCTGCAGCCGCGGCTGTCGAAACTCGGTCGGCCGGTGGCGCTTCCGCCACATGTGAGTATCGACTATCTGGAGCAGTCGCGCCACGCGTTGGCTCAGCTGCGCCCGGAACTGCCGGTCGTATCGGTCCTGCCCTCGGTACACGATTGCGATGCCTACGGGCGGGTGCACTCGGGCCGGGAGCCGGCGGTTCGCGCACTGCGCGACTGGTCGGCGAAATCCGGTGTGCCGCTGGTCGATCTGGGAGAGGCCGTGCGCGAGAACATTTTCTCCGGTGATTCGAATCCGGACGGCATCCACTGGGGATGGGAGGGACACGCCGCGGTGGCGCGGGCAATGGTGAAGGTGCTGTCGGAGGTGCGCTCGGCCGAGGCCGGGGCATGAACCGGTCCGGATAAGCCATGCCCGTTGTCGTGGTGACCGATTCGGCGGCCGCCGTGCCCGCCGATCTGGCATCGGAACTGGACATCATGGTGGTGCCGCTGCACGTGCTGGTCGACGATCGTGCGATCGCCGAGGGCGTCGACGAGTGTGAGATCGACTACGGGAATTCGGCGGTGACGACCTCGTCGGCCTCGCCGGGGGAGTTGCGCGCTGCCTACGAGCGGGCGCTCACGCTCAGCGGTGGCGCCGGAGTGGTCGCGGTGCACATCTCGCGGCAGTTGTCGGCCACCTGGGAGGCCGGTCGTCAGGCCGTGCGGGATATGGACGCCGCCGACCGGGTGCGGCTGGTGGATTCGCTGAGCGCCGGGCTGGGGACCGGTCTGCCGGTGCTGGCGGCTGCCCGGCGGGCGCACGCCGGGGCGAGCCTCGACATCGTCTACGACACCGCCGTCGCCACCGCCGGGCGTGCCCGCACCTTCATCGTGGTCAACCGCACCGAACAGCTGCGTCGCGGTGGGCGGCTCAGCTCGGCGGCCCTGTTCTTCGGAACCGAACTGGTGACCAAGCCGATTCTGCAGATCGTCGACGGCCGGCTCGAGTTACGCGAGAAGGCTCGCACCCGGTCCAAGGCACACGCCAAACTCGTTGCGGCCGCGGTGGACGCGGCCGGTGAGGACGGTGCGGCCGTCGCGGTCCAGCATCTGGGTGCGGCCTCGGCTGCGGCCGCGATCACCGAGCAGCTCGGTGAACTGGTGCCGCGGATCAGCGAGCTGATCACCGCCGAATTCGGCCCCACCCTGGGCGTGCACCTCGGTACCGGCGCAGTGGGCGTGCTGGTCGTTCCCGGCGGTTGCGGCTGAATCGGTCGCACGCACCGCACCGCCCACCTGGCGTTGTGCACAGCCGGGACGAGTATCCCCAGAGTTTCCGAAAGCCCAGGTGACGGCACCCTTCTCCGGGGTCACCGCGCCTACGGTGACCGGCATGGCGCGAGACGAGGATCGGCTACGGCTATGGCAGCGGCTCGACGAGACAACTCCCCACTCCGGAGCACTCGCAACCCAGGGCCGTGGTTCGGCTGCCAGGGGGCCGAAGCCGGACCGGGACGGATTATGGGACCACACGGCAGTGTCGCCCGGCCCGGAGGAAATGGAGGCGGTCGAGCCCTCCGCTGATGCCGGCTCCGGGTATCCGCGCGGTGGGCGTACGCCCCGAGCCGAAAAGGTCGCGCCGGAAGTCGATTCGGGTGGCCAGGCGACCGGTCGCGGACGCCGCTCACCGTTCCCGGCGGATGAGTCCGGCGACGATATGCCGCGGCTGCCGACATGGTTGAGCGAGCCGGTAGCGGTGCCGTGGTGGCGACGGATCGTGCCGGAGCGGTGGCGCGACACCCGGCTGGATCTCGGGCGGCGAGGTGCGCTGGTGCTCGCCGGCGTAGGAGCCGTAGCGGTGATCGCCGCGGCGGCGGCCGCGCATCGCGACGACCGCTCGGTGAGCGCGGTCGAGCCACTCCCGTCGCCGACCACCGCGGCTGTCCGATCTCCGGAGGTATCTCCGCGGGCCGACTCTCCGGTCCCGGCAGCCGGCGCGCGGTCATCGGATCCGCAGGCCGCATCGGTCGCCGCCAACGGCGTTGCCGAACTGGTGGTGAGTGTGATCGGCGTGGTCGAACACCCGGGGCTACTGCATCTTCCGCCCGGTTCGCGAGTCGCCGATGCCGTCGCTGCCGCGGTCGCGCGCGACGGTGCGGACCTCGCCGGCTTGAATCTGGCCCAGCGGCTGGCCGACGGTGATCAGATCGTCGTCGGGTTCCCGGCCCCCGCGAGCGAGCCGCGGCTGGGAAGTACGGTCGTCGCGGGTGCCCCGCACCCGCCGGCTGCGCCCGGAGCGAGCTCCACGCCCGGGGTTTCCGGGACGGCAGGGGCCCAGGTGAACCTCAACACCGCCACCGCGCAGGAACTCGACGGCCTCACCGGTGTCGGCCCCGCGACCGCGGCGGCCATCCTGGAATGGCGTACCCAACACGGTCGGTTCACCAGCATCGATCAGCTCACCGACGTCACCGGAATCGGGCCCGCGAAGCTGGAACGGTTGCGCGATCAGGTGACGCTGTGAACGGTGAGATCGCTGCAGCCGACGAATACGGTTCCGCACCGGCAACGGGGCGGTCGAGTGTGCGGGCGCCGAGCGTGCCGCTGGATGCACGGTTGGTGCCGACCGCGGTGGGGTGCTGGATCGCCACCATCGTCGGGGTGGCCTTGGGGTGGCGGTTCGGGGTGGCGACCGCAGTAGTCCTGGCCGCCGCGGCGTTGGCGTCGGCAGTGGTCGTGCGCCGCGGGGGCGTGCGGCCGTCGCGGCGGGGTGTGACGTGGTCGGTCCTCGCGGCTCTCACCGCGGCTTCCGGGTTCGCGCTCGCGGCGGCCTGGCAGGAGTATCGGGTGAGTACACATCCGCTGAGCCTGCTGAGTACCGGCAGCACGGTGACGGCCGAGGTGGTCGTGGGTGATCCGAAACCGTTGCCCGGCAGATCCTTCGGTGGCAGGCAATGGCTGATGCGGGCCACTCTCGTGGAATTCCGTTATGGCGCGACGACAACGCGCGGCGAGGCGGCGGTGACGGTGATCATGCCCGAACGGGGCTGGTCGGCACTGGTACCCGGACAGCACGTGCGATTCCGGGCCGAACTCGACCGGCCGTGGCGGCGGGATCTGACGGTCGCGGTGCTGCGGGCCGAGGGACCACCGCAAGCCGGTCCGCGGCCCTGGTGGCAGGCGGCGGCCACCAGAGTTCGCACCGATCTGGCCGCCGCGGCGCAGCGCGCCCTGCCACCCGATGCGGCCGGGGTACTACCGGGTCTGATCGACGGTGATGTCTCCCGGGTACCGGATGAGGTGCGGGAGAACTTCCGTGCCGTCGACCTGACACATTTGCTGGCCGTATCCGGTACGAACGTCTCGATCGTGCTCGGGGCCGTGCTGCTGTCCACTCGTGCACTCACTCTGGATCCCCGCTGGGGTGCGATTCTCGCGGGGCCGGCGCTGCTCGGATTCGTCGTCCTGGCCAGACCGTCGCCGTCGGTGCTGCGTGCCGCCGCGATGGGAGCCATCGCCATTCTCGCAATCCTCACCGGCCGACGGAAACAGGCACTTCCAGCACTGTGCACGGCGATGATCGTGCTCCTCGCGATCTGGCCCGAACTAGCGGTTGACATCGGTTTCGCGCTGTCGGTGCTGGCCACCGGTGCCCTGATCCTGGTGGCGCCGAGCTGGTCACAGTGGCTCGAACGCCGAGGCTGGCCGCCGCTGATGGCACAGGCCTTCGGGGTTGCCGCGGCGGCGTTCGCGGTGACCACCCCGATCATCGCTGCCCTCACCGGCAAGGTCAGCGGGCTCGCGATCGTGGCGAATGTGCTGGTCGAGCCGGTCGTTGCTCCCGTCACCGTGCTGGGAGTGGTCGCGGCGGCACTGTCGTGCCTGTGGCAGCCGGCCGCGATCTGGGTGCTGAACCTCACCGAACTGCCGATGTGGTGGTTGCTCACCGTCGCCGAACACACAGCCGCACTGGGAGTTACGCTGCCGATACCCTCCGGAGCGGCCGGTGCGCTGCTCGGACTGCTGCTCGTCGTGATCGCCGTGGCATTACTGGCGCGGGTGGGGGCACGCCGCGGCCGCCCGCCGTCGGGGGAGCTGAGGCGAACCTACCGAAGCTGAGGGCGACCGGCAGCCGCAGGAGCCCCGCGCACGGTCGGCGGGGTACGACATGGCAGTGCGGGCCGCAGGAGCGGTGCGGTGTGCTGCGGTGACAGTGGAGGGAAGGTGTGTAGCGGGCTGCCGAAGCGACGGTGTCGTCGGTACAGCTCCGCGTGGGTGACAGGCGCCGGATCTGTCGGCGTGCACCCGTAGGATCGTGCCGTGACCGATCGCCTTGCCGCCTTGCACCTGGTACTCGGTGAGGAGGAGCTGCTCGTCGAACGGGCCGTTGCCTCGATTGTCTCCGAGGCCCGAGCCGCGACTGCGGATCCCGACTCCTTGCCGGTCGATCGATTGCGGGCCGGGGATGCGAGCGCCGCGGAACTGGCGGAGCTGTTGAGCCCGTCGTTGTTCGCCGAGGATCGGGTGATCGTGCTGGAGTCGGCTGCGGAGGCGGGCAAGGATGCGGTGGCGCTGATCACCGAGGCTGCCGGCGATCTGCCCGATGGTGTGGTCCTGGCGGTCCTGCACTCGGGTGGCGGTCGCGCGAAGGCGATGGCACCGGCCTTGCAGAAGAAGGGTGCTCAGGTGCACACGTGCGCGAAGATCACCCGCGCTGGTGAACGAAACGAATTCGTGCGCAACGAATTTCGTGCGGCCGGAGTGCGAGTGAGCGCCGATGTGGTGCAGGCCGTGGTGGAGGCGATCGGTTCGGATCTGCGGGAGCTGGCCGCGGCCAGCTCGCAGTTGGCCGCCGATACCGGCGGCAAGGTCGACACCGCCGCCGTCCGCCGGTACTACTCCGGCCGTGCCGAGGTCACCGGGTTCGAGGTCGCGGACCTCGCGGTCGCCGGTGATCGCCCCGCCGCCATGGAGGCATTGCGCTGGGCCACCGATCGCGGCGTGCCGGCGGTGCTGCTCGCCGACGCGCTGGCCGACTCGGTGCACACCATCGCCAAGGTCGGATCGGCCGGCCGCGGCGATCCGGGTGCGCTGGCCTCCCGGCTCGGTATGCCGCCCTGGAAGGTGAAGAAGGCGCAAGGTCAGGCCCGGGGCTGGAACGGCGCCACCATCGGCAGCGCGCTGCAGGTCGTCGCCACACTCAACGCCGACGTCAAAGGCGGTGCGGCCGATACCGATTACGCGCTCGAACACGCCTTGGGTGCCATTCTGGATCTGCGTTCCGCGGAGTGATATCGGTCCGCTCTGCCGCAGCTCAGTGTGGATTGTGCCCGATGATCTCGCCGACCAGGGCCGGTCCGGGGAAGTCCATCATCAGTACACCGGTGGCCAGGGTGGGCTGGGACCGCAGCAGGTCCAGCGCCTGCTGATTCTCGTAGTCCGCATACCGGCCCGGAAATTTCCTCGGATCGGGTACACCGGAGGCCGACAGATAGTTCACCGACAGCGTTCGGCCGTCGTTCGCCTCGGCCCGGTCCAGGTGTGCGGCAACGGCCGCCCACTTCTCTTCCCGGCTCGGCCCGTCCCACAGATCCTGCACCGCGAGTGGCAGGCCGCGCTCATCGACGCCGTCGGCGCACATCACGACCAGGGCGCCGCGCACCTCACCCAGCCGTGGAACAGGCACCGGGCCGGACGCGGCGGGACGCCACACGCGGGGTTGCGCATCGAGATATCGGTCGATCAGCCCCGAATCGGGCGGCAAGCCACCGGCGTCCGCACATCGGAAGGGCGCGCCGTCGTTGGTGCATTCGGCCTTCACCCGCATCAGGACGGTCTCGCCAGGATGGCGCGCCAGAAATTCGCTGGTCACGCGGAGTGCATCGTCGAAATTCGACTGTTGGTAGAAATCGCCGTGCTGGACCGCCAGATTTCCGGCCTCGTCTCGCCGCACCCTGATATCCAGTGCTCGGATACCGGACTCGAGTTGCGTGTTCAGTGTCTGCACCGACGGGCACCGGAGATCCGGCTGCGCACATCCGGTGTCAAAATTCTCCTGAGTGAGTACGGCCGGACCGGCCTTCCCGCCGTGGATCGACAGGGTGTCGTGGGTACCTGGTATCGACAGGGTGCTCAACGACACGTCGTCGGGCAGGGCACTCATCCACTCGGGATGGCGGGCCGTGTCGAGGTGATCCTTCGCACCGGTGTCGGCGCGCGGCATGCCGGCGGCCTCGGGACCGGCGGGCTGGGCCGCCGCAACCGGTTGCGCCGCTTGCTCTGTGGTCGTCGCACATCCGGTCGGCGCGAGCCCGGTCAGGACCGCAACCGTGACGATCCATGCAGATTTACGAGCGTTCTCGAGAAGTTCCCCACCCCACACCCGATCGACGGTAGCGGATCGGGCGCGCCACAACAAAAGCCGCCGTGGTTATCTGCGATGCAGATCCTCTGCCACGGCGGCGTTGCGAATGCTGTTGTGCGGCGGTCGGTGCCGCGCTGATATCGAAACCGGAAGACCGGTACCGGAAATTCAGCCGATCTTGTTGTAGGCCAGCGACAGCGCCGACTTCTTGTTGGCGGCCTGGTTGGCGTGGATGACGCCCTTCGAGGCGGCCTTGTCCAGGTCGCGGCTCGCGCTCTGGAGCTCCGCGAGCGCCTGCTCCTTGTTACCCGCGGCCGCGGCCGCGCGGAACTTGCGGATCGAGGTGCGCAGCGCGGACTTCACCGACTGGTTGCGCACCCGCGCCGCCTCGTTGGTGCGGATCCGCTTCATCTGGGACTTGATGTTGGCCACGCCTGTTTCCTCTGATTCCTTCTCGTCAGTTGGATGAGCCTGTGTTGCTCGCAAAATCTCTGTACAAAGTCTCTGGGCGCACTACGTGACAACAGGTAGCGCTGTGCCGACGGTCGAGATTACCAGCTGCACGCACGCGACGCGAAATCGCCCTTGGGTGCGCATCGGCAGCGTGCGACCGGATCGGGCGATCGAGCGGGACGGGCCGGTTGTCAGCCCCAGCCGTACTCCGCGCACAGGCGGTGCGCGACCCGGTCGAAGGTCTTGCGCGCGACGATCGCCCCTTCCCGACGGATGCCGTCCTCCGGAACATCGAGTACGCGGTCGAGGCGTACCCAGCTGTCGCGCCCCTCGTGGTCCCACGAGCCGGATCCGATCCCGACCCAGTTGTGCTCGGTGTCGCGGCGCGCGTTCGACGACAGCATCAGCCCCAGCAGCGTGCGGCCCTCCCGGCCGACCACCAGCACCGGGCGGTCCTTACCGTTACCCGGGTCCTCCTCGTAGGGCACCCAGGTCCACACGATCTCGCCCGGATCGGCCCGTCCGTCCAGCTGCGGCGAGTAGACGATCCGGCGGGCGCGCTCGTGGGTGGGCACCGGAGTCGATGCCGCCGGGCGTACCGTGACCGGCTGCGTGCGGCGGCCCACCGCGCGATCCCACAGTGGTGAGCGCTGCATGCGCTCCATGAGTTTGGGTGCCTGATTGCGGACGATCCGGGGTCCCTGCTCCTTGGCGATGGTACTTAGCTGCTTGCCCAGAGAGCTCCATGTGCCGGCCATGTCCGGGAGCATAACGGCGGGCGAAACCCCTGCACGTAGACTGCCGGATGGCGACTTTACGACTTGTTCACGGGTAGGAGTGTCCCATCAGCACGTTTGCCGATACGACGTTCACCGATCCCTCGCGGATCCGGAACTTCTGCATCATCGCGCACATCGACCACGGTAAGTCGACGCTGGCCGACCGCATGCTGCAGTTGACCGGGGTGGTCGAGGAGCGGCAGATGCGTGCGCAGTACCTGGACCGGATGGATATCGAGCGCGAGCGCGGGATCACCATCAAGGCCCAGAACGTGCGGCTGCCCTGGAACGTGGACGGTGAAGATTACGTCCTGCATCTGATCGATACACCGGGCCACGTCGACTTCACCTATGAGGTCTCGCGGGCGCTGGAGGCCTGTGAAGGCGCGATCCTGCTGGTCGATGCCGCCCAGGGCATCGAGGCGCAGACGCTGGCGAACCTGTACCTGGCGCTGGACAAGGATCTCGAGATCATCCCGGTGCTCAACAAGATCGACCTGCCCGCCGCGGACCCGGACCGCTACGCCGCAGAGCTGGCCCACATCGTGGGCTGCGAGCCCGAGGATGTGCTGCGGGTCTCCGGCAAGACCGGTGTCGGCGTCGCGGAACTGCTGAACAAGGTCATCGACGTGGTGCCGTCGCCGGTCGGTGAGTCCGAGGAACCGCCCCGTGCGCTGATCTTCGATTCGGTGTACGACACCTACCGCGGTGTGGTCACCTACGTCCGTGTGGTGGACGGCAAGCTCACCCCGCGGCAGAAGATCAAGATGATGTCCACCGGCGCCACCCACGAACTGCTCGAGATCGGCATCGTCTCGCCGGAGCCGAAGGCCACTCAGGGCCTGGGCGTGGGCGAGGTCGGTTATCTGATCACCGGTGTGAAGGATGTGCGTCAGTCCAAGGTCGGTGACACGGTCACCACCGCGCGCGCTGGTGCTGCCGAGGCGTTGACCGGGTACCGGGAACCGCGGCCGATGGTCTACTCCGGGCTGTATCCCGTGGACGGTTCGGACTATCCGGATCTGCGTGACGCGCTCGACAAATTGCAGCTCAACGATGCGGCACTGACCTACGTGCCGGAGACCTCGGTGGCACTGGGCTTCGGCTTCCGCTGTGGGTTCCTGGGCTTGCTGCATATGGAGATCACCCGCGAGCGGCTGCAGCGCGAGTTCGGTCTGGATCTGATCTCGACCGCGCCGAACGTGATCTACCGGGTGATCCTGGAGGACGGCACCGAGCAGATCGTCACCAACCCGTCGTACTGGCCGGAGGGCAAGGTCCGCCAGATTTTCGAGCCGATCACCAAGGTGACGATCATCGCACCGAGCGAGTTCGTCGGCACCATCATGGAACTGTGCCAGTCGCGCCGCGGTGAGCTGCTGGGCATGGATTACCTGTCGGAGTCCCGGGTCGAGCTGCGGTACATGCTCCCTATGGCGGAAATCATCTTCGACTTCTTCGATGCATTGAAGTCGCGCACCCGCGGGTATGCCTCGCTGGACTACGAGGAGTCCGGTGAACAGGAAGCCGCGCTGGTCAAGGTGGATATTCTGCTGCAGGGTGAGGCGGTGGACGCATTCTCGGCGATCGTGCACCGCGACGCCGCGCAGGCCTACGGCCACAAGATGACCACCAAGCTTCGTGAGCTGATTCCGCGTCAGCAGTTCGAGGTGCCGATCCAGGCGGCGATCGGGTCGAAGGTCATTGCGCGCGAGAATATTCGAGCGATCCGCAAGGACGTGCTGGCCAAATGCTACGGCGGTGACATCTCCCGTAAGCGCAAGTTGCTCGAGAAGCAGAAGGAGGGCAAGAAGCGCATGAAGACCATCGGTCGGGTCGATGTACCGCAGGAGGCCTTCGTCGCCGCGTTGTCCACCGATTCGTCTTCGGACAAGCCGAAGAAGTAAACTACGCAGTTCTGCGGATCCACGGGCAGCTGGTTCGCCGGCTGCCCGTCGGATTCGGGGCTTTCCGGACGGGTGGGTCGGCGGCAGACTGTCGGCACGACTATGCGTGTCGTTCCTCCCCGAAAAAGACTTGAAGGATGTGACAGGTCTGTTTTCCGGAAATAATGTGTAAAGAGACCCGGATTCGGTAACACCCCGTTCGGCTTCGGACCCGAACGCTGAGAGTGGAGTTTGTATGACGCGTGAGCTGCCGTTCGACGATGACGCGGGCGCGGGCGAAGAGGCCGGTGATGCGGCGTATCGCGTCGCGACCGGCGTCGCGCGGGTGGCTCGGGCCGGGGCATATGTCACAGGTGGCGCACTGATTGCCTCCAACGGTTCGCCGGCCCCGGAGAACGAGTCACACAACAGTCACTTCACCGGCTGGTCGACGGTCGATCCGGATCCCGATGTGCCGAGTCCCGTGGTGACCTATCCGGACCCCTCTCCGGACTCCGTACCGCCGGACCTCGGGACGTACTCGGCGCCGCAGCCCCCACCCGCGCCGGGAAATGTGTTCGCCGACGAGTACGGCACCGATGTATTCCCGGTCCCGCAGTTCCCGTTCGCCGAGCAGGCACCGCCGCCGCCTGGGGTCGGTGGGCTGCCCTCGACTCCCCAGGGCGGTACCGATGCACCGTTCTCGATCCCGGGCTCCGACGCCCCGAACGGTGGGCTCGATACCTTCGATTTTCCAGGATCCGGTGGGAACCAAGGGTTCTCGATCCCCGGATCACATCCGGCCGATACCGCGGACTCCTCCGGCGGGCTGGGATTTCCCGGGTGGGGCACCAACGATTCCGGGCTGGGCCTCCCTCGTCAGCAGGCCGCCGAGGACGACCGTCAGCACGGTGGCGATCTGTCCGGCGCCGACACCCACCCGACCGCGCCGCTGCCGGGGCACGGCCTGGGGCTGCCCGGCACCAACGGTCTGAACCTGCCGGGCATGAACGGGCTGGGCCCGGGTGGCCTCGGCTGGGGCGACGATGTGTCCGGCGTCGGCGCTCCCGACTACGACGGAGTCGGCGACGGCGGCAACCCCGGCATCTTCCTCGGCGCCGAGATGAACGTCGATGCGCATATCGGTCTGGACGGCATCTGGTTGACCACGGAGACGAAGGTCGATTTCGCCGTCGGTGACGTGGGGAGCCAACTCGACGACTACGGCCAGTGGCTCGGCTCCGGCGTGGGTGAGATCCCCGGCGGTGCACCGTCATCCGCCGATGCAGGGGTGCCCGGTGCGCTGGGCGCCGCCGTCGCACCGTCGGCCGGTGCCGAGCCTGCGGCGGTCGGGGCGGCCGGTGTGCCGGTGGAACCCGGTGCCGCACAGGCGAGTACGGCGGGCGCGCAAGGGGTGGCGACGTCGCAGAGCGTCGCGGCCACCCAGAGTGCCGCGGTGTCCGGTCAGCATGCCGCCATCGCACCGGCGCCCGCCGCGCCCGCGGCGTTCCCGGCTCCGCAGATGGCGAGTGTGGCTGCGCCGCAGCCGATCACGACGGCTCCAGTGGTCGCCGCGCCGGCCCCGCCGCCACCCGCCCCGGCACCGGTGCCGGTGCAGCCGGTGGCGTCGACGCCGCTGCAGACCACGATCCAGCCGGAGGCCGCTACTCATCCGGTGGCCAACGTGATCACCGCCCATCCGGGGCCGTCTCCGCTGACCGCGCCCGCGGCGGCGGTGCCGGCGTTGTTCGACTACCAGCCCGCGAATCCGGTGCCGGAGGTGGAATTTCCCGGCACCGGTGCCGATGATTCGTCGGGTACCTCGACCACGACGCACGCGCCCACCAGCACGCCGCATCCGAGCACCTCGCATCCGGGGACGTCGCATCCCAGCACGTCACCCGGCACCTCGCACAGCACCACTCCGACGACCGGCAGTGGGCACTCCTCCGTGGTCGCGCCCACCGGCACGCCCGGCACCACGACCAGTCCCGGGACGTCCACCGGCCGCGACACCACCGAACACGGCACGCCGACCACCACCCGGCCCGGCAGCGGCGATTCGACCGGTACCGGTGCCACGCACCCGCCGTCCACCAGTGCCGGTTCCGATTCCGGCAGTGACTCCGGGCATTCCGGCGGTGATTCCGGGCAGGTGACCACACCGGGGACGACCGGCCCCGACGCCACCACGAGTGTTCCCGGCGCCACCCATTCGCCGGGGACGTCCTCCGGTGCGGACACCTCGGCGCCCGGTACCGCCGACGGCGCGGTGGGACCGACACAGGGAAATGCGCCCAGCAGTGACCACGACACCGGGCCGACGCAGCAGGTGCCGACCCAATCGATGCCGACGCAGCACACCCAGCAGCCGACCGCACCGCACACCGCCGATCCGGGCGCGGGCATGCCCGCACACACCGCACCGGCCGCCCCGACCGCGGTCAAACCCCCGACCACGATCGATCCGGTTCCGGACGCCGGGCTGCCGGTCGAGCCGATCTCCTCTGTGAGTGCTTCGCCCGATGCCGGAGTGTTCGCGGATCCCGGGCACGGTCTCACCAGCGTCGCTCCCACCGGACTTTCGGCCGGTCTGCACGACACCGGTTACGCCGAATCGCATCACCTGGTGCTCCATCCTGTCGCCGACCTGCACCTCACGCTGTGACGGCGGTGGAGGCCTCCGGGGCCAAACACCCGGAGGCGATGGCGCCACTGCTGGCGCAGATCGACGAATTGCTGGAGCTGACCCGGGCTGCGGGACGGGCCGACCTGACCGGGCGGCTGAGCATGTCGCGGGCTCGGGTGGCCGATCCGCGCGTCCGGCTGGTGGTCATCGGCGAACCCAAGAACGGGATGAGCACGCTGGTCAACGGCCTGGTCGGTAGTCCTGTGAGCGCTACCGGTGGTGCGCTCAGTGTTCCGGTGATCGCCGAATACGGGACCGAGCCCAGCGCCACTCTGGTGCGCTCGCTGCCCGGCGGACGCACCGAACGCCAGCCGGTGGATCCGCTGAATCCCGGTCCGGCACTGCAGGCGAACAATGTGATCCGGGCCGAATTCACCGAACCCAGCCCGCTGCTGGGGGAGGGATTCGTGGTGATGGACGCGCCCGGCGCGCCGGCTGACGCCCCGACCACCTGGTCGCTGATCGCCGCCGCCGACGCCGTCCTCTACGTCGGTGACGCCGCGACGGCCTACACCGGCGAACAGATCGCGCTGCTGCAACGTATCCGGCAGGTCTGCCCGACCGTGATCTGTGTGCTCAACAAGATCGACCGGTATCCCCAGTGGGCCGATGTGCAGCAACGCAACCGGGAGCTGCTCGACGACGCCGGACTGGGTTTCGCGGTGGCGCCGATCTCCGCGGAGATGCATCTGCGGGCGGGCCGGGACCAGCGCCGCGATATCGAATCCGGTGTGCCGCAGCTGATCGACCATCTGCGCGGCTATGTTCTCGCCCGCGCCGATGCGGTGGCACGGGAGGCAGCACTGCGCGATATCCGGACCATCACCGATCATTTGGGATTGGCTCTGCGTAGTGAGGCGGAGACGCTGCGGGATCCGCGCCGCTACAGCGCGATCACCGATCAGCTGCGGTCGGCCCGCACCGAGGCCGACGAGCTGCGGCGGCGCAGTGCCAACTGGCAGGTCACTCTCGCCGACGGGTGCGCGGAGCTGATGGCCGATATCGAACACGATCTGCGCCACCGGCTGCGCAGTCTGGTTCGCGACGCGGAATCCGAGATCACCAAACACGATCCGGCTCGTCGCTGGACCGAGTTCGGCGCGGATCTGGATTCGCGAATCTGTGAGGCGGTCGAGGAGAACTTCGTCGTCGCCCACTATCGGGCCGTGGAGCTGGCCGAACAGGTCACCGATAAGTTCCCGGCCGATTCGCGCGATGTCCCGCTGCCCGATCTGCGACTGGAGGATCCGGGCGATGTGCTCGAGCCGGTTGCCTCGTTGGAGCCGCTGGATACCGCGAAGGTCGGCTTGATCCAGCCGGTGTTGAACGTGATGCGCGGCTCCTACGGCGGTCTGCTCATGGTCGGTGTGCTCACCAGCATGCTGAAAATGCCGCTGGTGAACTGGTATTCGGGTACGGCCGCGGCACTGCTCGGTATCAGTGCGCTGTGGGAGGACCGCAAGCTGCGCCGCGATCGCCGCCAGTCCGAGGGCAAGGTCGCGGTGGCCCGGCTGATGGACGACGTCATCTTCCAGGTGGGCAAGGAATCGCGGCACCGGCTGCGCGCTACGCAACGCATCCTCCGGGATCATTTCACCGATCTGGCGGATCAGAACTTGCGTTCGGTCGACGAATCGTTGCGTGCGGCGGAGGAGGCCGCGGCGATCAATTCGCCGGAGAGCCGGGAGCGGCGTCTCACCGAGATCGAGCGCTCGATGGTGCGCCTGCGGGAGATTCGCGAGTCCGCGGACGCACCGTAGCGCCGAGTGCGTGGCACCGTCGTGCCGTGTGCCCTCAGCCGGCCGGATGGGCGGGGCGGAACTGCCCCGCCCCCCTGGACTGTTCGGCACGGATCACGTGCATTGCGGCGTTGATCAGCGCCAGATGGGTGAAGGCTTGCGGGAAATTGCCGAGGTGCCGGCCGGTGTAGGGGTCGATTTCCTCGGCGTAGAGCTTGAGTGGACTGGCATATCCGAGCAGTCGTTCCAACAGATGCCGGGCACGGCGCACCTCGTCGATCTCCACCAGCGCCGACACCAGCCAGAACGAGCAGATCGTGAAGGTGCCTTCGGCGCCGGACAATCCGTCATCGGTGGTATCGGTGCGATAGCGCAGGACCAGTCCGTGTTCGGTGAGCTCCGAGGCGATGGCCAGCACCGTGGCCCGCACTCGCGGGTCGTCGGGCGGCAGGAACCGCAGCAGCGGAACCAGCAGCAGTGAGGCGTCCAGGGTGTCGCCGCCGTAGGTCTGGGTGAACACGCCGCGCTCGTCGACGCCGTGCGCGAGGACGTCGGCGTGGATTTCCGCGGCGATCGCCGACCACTGTTCGGCGTAGCCGGTCTCACCGTGCAGTTCGGCCAGTTTGGCGCCGCGATCCAGCGCCACCCAGCACATCACCTTCGACGAGGTGAAGTGCTGCGGTGCTCCGCGCACCTCCCAGATCCCGCGATCGGGCGCACGCCAGTTGTCGATGGCCGCCTCGACCTGTGCCTTGAGCATCGGCCACAGCGTTTCCGGCACCTGCTGGCGCGACCGCACGTGCAGATATACCGAATCCAGGATGGCGCCCCAGATGTCGTGCTGGCGCTGTTCGTAGGCGCCGTTGCCGATGCGGACCGGCTGGGCTCCGTCGTAGCCGTGCAGATGCGGGAGTTCGGATTCCTCCAGTACTCGTTCGCCGCCGATGCCGTAGAGCACTTGCAACGGGCGCATCTCGCCGTCGGCAGTGGTCGCGACGTCGTGCAGGAATGCGAAGAAGTCGTCGGCCTCCCGGTTGAGGCCCAGCGTGTAGAGGCCCCAGAGCGCGAAGGTGGAATCGCGGACCCAGCTGTAGCGGTAGTCCCAATTGCGTTCCCCGCCCGGCGTTTCCGGCAGCGAGGTGGTGGACGCAGCCATCAGCGCGCCGGTGGGGGAGTAGATCAGCCCCTTGAGGGTGAGCGCGCTGCGCTGCAGATAGCCGCGCCACGGATGATCGGGGAATTTGCCGAGGGTGATCCACTGCCGCCAGCATTCGGTGGTCTGCCACATCTTCTGCTCGGCTTCGGCGAACGTGGCGGGGGCCGGCAGCGGCGACCACGACAGGGCGACGTACAGCGCATCACCCTCACGCATCCGCGTGCGGGCGCGTGCCTCGCGGCCTTCCAACCCGATGCGCATATCGGTCGTGAGCGTGAGTTCGCCGCCCGGAATCTCGCCGTCGTCGCAGGTCGCGACCGCGGTGGCGCGTTCGTAGACCTCGCCGGTGTACTCCCACCGAGTGGAGGCGCGGTGGTAGTCGAAGGCAGGTTCGCAGCTCATCTCGACTTCGACCACGCCGCTCACGCACTTCACGGTGCGCAGCAGCATGTGCTCGGCGTCCCAGTCCTCGGGGGTGCGGCGGTAGGTCGCGCTGCGTTTGTCGGTGTTGTGCCACGGGCCCAGCACCAGTGCGTCGCGCACGATGATCCAGCCGGTATCGGTCTGCCAGGTGGTCTCCACGATCATGCCGCCGGGGAGATACCGCCGCGCCGCGGGCACGTTCACGCCGTAGGGGCCCAACCGGAAATGGCCGGCGCTGCGATCGAGTATCGAACCGAACACGCTCGGCGAGTCCGGCCGCGGCACGCACATCCATTCCACGGCGCCGTTGCGGGCGATCAGGCAGGTGGTCTCGCAATCGGACAGGAAGGCGTAGTCGTCGATCGGCGGGTAGGAGGATCGGTGGACCACTCCCGCCGAGCTCGGCAGATAGTTCGCCGAGACCGCGGCGTCGGAGATGTCACCCAGCACATCGCGTGGCGGTGACATGTCGTCGAGAGTTTCGATGGCGGATTCGGTACTGGTCGCTGCATCGGTCATCGGTTCGTCGTGGGACGCCATACAGCCATGATGGGGGATGCGGCCCGCGAATGGTGGACACCGCGGCTACGCCGTCGCCGGGTCGGGGTCCGCACCGACTAGGCTGGGGAGCGTGCATCACATTGCAGGCTGGTGGGACGGCTTCGAGCTGTGGGTGGCCGGGTTGCCGTTCATCCCGCAGTTCGCCGTGGTCCTGATCGGGGCGGTCCCGGTCAGCTTCCTGCTGGCATACCTGCTCGACCGTGGTCTACGGCTCGCGCTGCGGGTATTGGGCCGTGATCGTCGCGCGGATTCGGCCCCCCAGGTGCCCGTGGCGCCGGAGGTTTCCGAGGACACGGTGCCGCGCCCCGAGCCGGTACTGTCCGGCGCCTCGATGCACGGTTCCGGTTCCATGCACGAGAAAGCGGTCTGATGCCACGCTCCCGGGTACAACTGGCGCTGGTCGCCCTGCTCGTCCTGATCGTGGTCGCCTGGCTGTTCACGCGCTGACCGTGAGGCGTCGGCAGGTGCGGGTACTGTGCACCCATGCCAACCGATGAGGAATTCGTGGACCTCGAACAACTGCTCGAAATCGAGGACGGCCCGCGGCTGATCGCCACCCACTACATCGCCTCCGACGAGGCGATCGAGATGGTGCGCGCCGCGCAACTGCTCGGCCTGGGTGTGCGGCTGCAGAACCGCGTGCGACCCGACGAACCCGACGAGGACGGCGACGAGACCGTCGTCGAGGAATGGGTGCTGGACCTGTACGAGAGCCCGCCGGAGGCGGCCGAGGACGAGGAATAGCGCACCCGCCCGCCGGACGGTGTGCTTCGGGGCTCGCACGCGAATGTGGTCGGTACCACCCGCGCGCGAGCCCCTTCGTGTTGTGCCCCGCTCGGTGCACCTGCCACAGCTACCGCTGCGGCAGGTGTCGTCGCAGGTAGAGAGCGTGTCCCGGTGATCTGCGCGGATGTGACAAATGTCCACTTCGATTCGCGCACCTCGGGGCGCTTTGTTAGAGTCTGCCCATGTCGTCGAGCACCGTGCCGCAGGTCCGCCATGAATTGGCGTTGATCGCGGTCGGCTGTCTCGCGGTTGCGGATATCCACTGTCGCTGACGGGCAAGGGAGTGGCGCGCCCGTAGAATCCAGCTCGCTCACCCGTATCCGAATGTGTTTCGCCGTCGGCCGCAGGCCTGGACGGCACCGACGATTCGATGATCGGATGGCAGCGACCCCAGCGCCGTGCACGACATATTCCCCCGTACTCCGCCACCGCGCCGACCGGCCGGTGGCGGATGGCAGGAAAGGTTCGACCGATGTCTCGCAGCCCGCGGTACGCCGCCGGGACCGGCCGTACGCGCCGCCACTCCGGTGCCCGCCTCGTGATCGCCCTCGTGGTCGCCTGCGCCACACTCGTGCTCGCCGGCTGTAGTGGCGGCGCCAGCGATATCCCCGGTACCTCGGGAAACGGTGGTAGCGGCGGCACCTTCACGCTGTACGCCTACGCGACACCGAAGCCCGGTTTCGACAAAGTGATCCCGGCGTTCGCCAAGACCTCCGCCGGTGCCGGTGTCGCGGTGCAGCAGTCCTACGGAGCGTCGGGTGACCAGTCCCGCAAGGTCAAGAACGGTGCCCAGGCCGATGTCGTCAACTTCTCGGTGGAACCGGATATCACCCGCCTGGTCGACGCCGGACTGGTCGATCCGAAATGGAATGCGGATGCGAACAAGGGCATCCCGTTCGGCTCGGTCGTGGTGATGGCGGTGCGCAAGGGGAATCCGAAGGGCATCCACGACTGGGACGATCTGCTGAAGCCGGGCGTCGAGGTGGTCACCCCCAATCCGTTCAGCTCCGGATCGGCGAAGTGGAATCTGCTCGCACCGTATGCCGCCAAGAGCGACGGTGGGAAGAACCCGCAGGCCGGGTTGGACTATCTGAGCCGGCTGATCTCGCCCGACCATGTGCGGGTGCAGCCGAAGTCCGGACGCGAGGCCACCGAGACATTCCTACAGGGCACCGGCGACGTATTGCTGAGCTATGAGAACGAGGCGATCTTCGCGCAGCGCGAGGGCGAGCCGATCGACTACCTGGTGCCGCCGGTGACGTTCAAGATCGAGAATCCGGTCGCTGTGCTGAAGAACGCTCCGCATATGGAGACCGCCGTCGCCTTCCGTGATTTCCTGTTCACCCCCGCTGGGCAGCGGGCCTGGGCGCGTGCCGGTTTCCGGCCGGTGGACCCCGGCGTCGCCGAGGAGTTCACCTCCGAGTTCCCGCAGCCGCGCACCCTGTGGACGATTGCGGATCTGGGCGGCTGGAAGCAGGTCGACAAGGAACTGTTCGCTCCCGAATCCGGCAGTATCGCGACCATTTACGACAAGGCGACGAAATAGTGAGCGCACCGAGTACCAGTGCCGGCGCCGATGCCGGCAGCAGACCCCCGTCCCCGTTACGCACTCGGCTCCGTTCCTGGTTCCGGGTCAGCGGTTCCGTCGGCCCGCTCGGCGTCTCGACGGCAGCGTTGTGGCTGAGCATCATCGTGCTGCTGCCGTTGGCGGCGTTGACCTTCCACTCCTTCGACGACGGCTGGAGCGGTTTCTGGGACGCGGTGACCGCGCCCGGGGCAGTCGACGCGTTGCGGGTGACGATTGTCGTCTCCGTGGTGGTGGCGCTGATCAATGTCGTCATGGGCACCCTCATCGCCTGGGTGCTGGTGCGCGACGACTTTCCCGGTAAGAGCGTCGTCAATGCGCTGATCGATCTGCCGTTCGCATTGCCGACCATCGTGGCCAGCATCGTCATGTTGTCGCTGTACGGCCCGCAGAGCCCGATCAATGTGCATCTCAATGCGACGCAGCCGGGTGTGATCGTGGCGCTCGCCTTCGTCACCCTGCCGTTCGTGGTGCGGGCGGTGCAGCCGGTGCTGATCGAGGCCGACGCCGATGTGGAGCAGGCCGCTGCCTCGCTCGGTGCGAGCAATCTGACCACGTTCCGCCGCATCGTGTTACCGACTCTCGCGCCGGCCATCATCAGCGGTGGCGGTCTCGCCTTCGCCCGGGCCATCGGCGAATTCGGTTCCGTGGTGCTGATCGGTGGTTCGATTCCGGGCCGCACCCAGGTGGCCTCGCAGTACATCCAGCAGCAGATCGAGGTCGACCGGCCCACCAATGCCGCCGCGGTCTCGGTCGCACTGCTGGTGATCGCATTCGTCGCGCTGCTGGTCCTGCGATTGTTCGCCGACCGCAGCGCCCGGAAAGAGCAGGCGAGTCGATGAAATACACTGGCGCAGCCTTTCACCGACTCGCCGGGGTGCGGGCTCTCCCGCAGAGGGGAGTGTCGATGAAATACACTGGCGCAGCCTTTCACCGACTCGCCGGGGTGCGGGCTCTCCCGCTGGATGGAGCGAGCCGATGAAGCTTTCCGGGGTTACCCGAATTTCACTGCGTACCGTCGCTTTGGCCTACATTCTGATGTTGCTGGTCCTACCGCTGGCGCTCATTCTGTGGCGTAGTTTCGAGCACGGTATCGGGCAGTTCTATGACTGGATCTCCACGCCGGCGGCGATCTCGGCATTCAACATCTCGATGATCATCGTGCTCATCGTGGTCCCGTTGAACGTCATTTTCGGCATCATCACCGCGACCGCGCTGGTGCGCGGGAACTTCCCGGGCCGCAGTCTGTTGCAGGGGGTGGTGGATCTGCCGTTCGCGGTGTCCCCGGTGGTGGTCGGTGTCTCACTGATCCTGCTGTGGGGTGCGGGTGGCTGGTTCGGTGATGTCGAGAATCTGGGCTTCCGGGTGATTTTCGGTTTGCCCGGCATGGTGATCGCCACGCTGTTCGTCACGCTGCCGTACGTGGTGCGCGAGGTGGAGCCGGTGCTGCACGAGATCGGTGACGATCAGGAGCAGGCCGCCACCACCCTGGGGGCTTCGCGCCGGCAGACCTTCTGGCGGATCACGTTGCCGGCGATCCGGTGGGGTCTGACCTACGGCATCGTGCTCACCGTCGCGCGAGCGCTCGGTGAATTCGGTGCGGTGCTCATGGTCTCGACCGGACTGCCCGGCGGTGGTGAGACCCTGACCCTGCTGGTGCACGCCCGGTATATGAACGACCGCAACATCTTCGGTGCGTATTGTGCGGCGACCCTGCTGATGGGTATGGCGCTGGTCACCCTCCTCCTGATGACTCTTCTCGAACGTAAGCGGGGTAAAGCCCAATGATCACCGTGACCGATGCCCGGAAGAATTATGGCACCTTCGCCGCGCTCGACAATGTGAGCATCGATATCCCCTCCGGCGAGCTGACCGCACTGCTGGGACCGTCCGGGTCCGGGAAGTCGACGCTGCTGCGTTCGATCGCCGGATTGGAAACGCTGGATTCCGGCATCGTCACCATCGCCGGCAACGATGTCACGCGGGTGTCGCCGCAGAAGCGTGATATCGGTTTCGTGTTCCAGCATTACGCGGCATTCAAACATATGACGGTGCGCGGGAATGTGGCTTTCGGGCTCGAGATCCGCAAGCGGCCCAAGAACGAGATCCGCAAGCGCGTCGACGAATTGCTCGGGATCGTCGGCCTGGACGGATTCCAGCATCGTTATCCGTCGCAGCTGTCGGGTGGTCAGCGCCAGCGCATGGCGCTGGCGCGCGCACTCGCCGTCGATCCGAAGGTGCTGTTGCTGGACGAGCCGTTCGGGGCGCTCGATGCCAAGGTGCGCCAGGATCTGCGGACCTGGCTGCGCCGCCTGCACGAGGAAGTGCACGTGACCACGGTGCTGGTCACCCATGATCAGGAGGAGGCGCTCGACGTCGCGGACCGGATCGCGGTGATGAATGCCGGGCGCATCGAGCAGATCGGCAGCCCCGAGGACGTGTACGACCGGCCGGCCAACGAATTCGTCATGTCGTTCCTGGGCGCGGTGGCAAAACTCAACGGACATCTGGTGCGTCCGCACGATATTCGGATCGGCCGCGATGCCGGCATGGCGTTGGCCGAGCACGAGGGTACTGCGGAGTCGGCCGGCGTCACCCGGGCGACCGTGGAGCGGATCGTGCGACTGGGGTTCGAGGTCCGTCTGGAACTGCGTAATGCGGCCACCGGGGATCAGTTCACCGCACAGGTGACCCGAGGCGATGCAGAAGCGTTGCAGCTGGCCGAAGGGGAGACGGTCTACGCCCGCGCCACCCGTATCCCGGAGCTGCCCGTGCGCTGAGTCCCCTGGGCGGCGGCGCGATCTCCGAGATCGGATGCCGCGCAACAGGACATGTCCAGCAAATCGGTACCGGTCGGTCGGTGTCGTGAATTGTCCTCTGCGCGTGCGAATTATCCGAATCGTTATTGCAGGTTGACGGGTGTTGTTACGGTATCGGCGAGGTCGGAGCCTGGTGCGGCGGTAGACCGGACAACCTGTTGTCCGGTGCTTGGCAAGCTTTCAGCACAATGGTTGCCTGAATGCCGGATCGGGTCAGATAGCGAACGTACGCTCGTCGATCGAGGGGATTTGTGTGATGACGGTTGGGCTCGGAGTGAGTATCGGCACAGTCAACACGGTGTGCGCCATCGATACTCCGGAGCGCGGTAAGAACACTCGCGGACGCAGACGAGGCGCGTCCGCCGGCTCGGACCGGCGCGCGAGCGCCGGTCTCGGAACCCGGAATTCGGGGCCCGGCCGGTCGCAGCCACCGGGCGCGCCGGGAACGTGGCGCACCACGCTCACATTCGACAGTGCGGGAACAGCGCGGGTCGGGCGCATTCCCCGCCACGGTCGCGCACTCACCGACTTCGCCGACCTCACGGCCTGCGCCCGGACCGCACGGGTTCGCCATCGCGCCTTGTCGGCGGCCGACCTGGTGGCGACGGTGGCCCGGACGGTGGTGGCGGAAACCTCCGCCCATGTGGTGGCCGGGAATGCGGAACGGTCGGAAACCGCTGTGGCGGTGACACATCCGGTCAGCTACTCCGGGGAGCGAGTGGCCGAACTACGCACCGCGCTGGACGAGAGCGGGCTGTCACATGCCGCACTGATCGCGGAGCCGGTGGCGGCCGCGGCCTGGCTGGCGGTGGCGCACGGACCACTGATGCCGGGACTGGCGTTGGTCTACGACCTCGGCGGCGCCGGGTTGACGGTGACGCTGGTGCGCATCGGCGCGGGTAATCCGTCGCGCCCGCTCATCGGAGCACCGTTGCGCTCCCACGCATTCGGCGGCCGGGCGTTCGGTGCCACACTGGCCGATCAGCGGGACTGGCGCGCGGGCGGGGCCTCGGACGATGCGGCGATCACGACGCTGCGTACCGGCCATGTCCGCGCCTCTCTGGACGTGGTCTACGAATGCCTGCGCCGCGCCGACGTCACGATGGCGGATGTCGATTGCGTGCTGGTCGTGGGAGGGGCGGCCCGTCCGCCCGAGGTCGCCACGGTGCTGTCCTCGGCCTTGGCGCGGCCGGTGATCGTCGCTGCCGACCCGGAACGCACGATCGCCGAAGGCGCGGCCATCCTCGCTCGTCGTGCGGCCGATGCCGCCCGGGAGCGTGCCGCCGCAGCCGCGCGCGAGAGTGCGGCGGCCGCGGAGCCCGAACCGGTGGTCGTGCCCGGGATGGTGCGGCGCCGCGTGGCCCGGACCGCGGTGGCGGTCGCCGTGGCCGCCGGCGGCGCGTTGTTCGCTGCGACCGGAGTGGTCGGCGACGCGGTCAGCACACCATCGATGGGCGCCGCCGGCCCGGTCGAGTTCCAGCACTGAGTGCTGCTGTGGTGTGCCCCGCGCCCTACCGGGGGCGGGGCACATCACGAACCGGTGGCCGGCGTGGGCGTCAGCGAACAAATTCGGTGGCGCCCACGGCCGGTTCGACACCGGATACGCCGGTGGACACCACGTCGAGGTCCGCGTCGCGATAGTTGGCAAGCACCACCGCCAGACATCCCAGCGCGATCACGGCACCGGCGGCGAACATCAGCGGATAGCCGAGATTCCAGACGTTGTGCAGCAGCGACAACAGGACCGGCGCACCGAATCCGAGATAGCTGACCGAATAGAAGACCGCGGTCAGTCCGGCGAGGTCGTCGGGCCGTGCGATCCGCTCGATTTCCTGCAGCCCGGCGACGAGGCCGATGCCGTATCCACAGCCGAGTACGGCGGCGGTGATCGCGACGGCCCACAGCGCCAGCGATGCCGCCGCATAGACCGACAGTGTCATTCCGATCGTGGTGAGTAGCAGCGACAACACGGCGATGCGCGCGGTACCGGGCAGATCGAGCCGCCGCGCCACCGACTGGATGGCGAAGCCGCATCCGAGGGTGATTACGGTGATCAGCGCGGAGAAGGCGATCGGCGCGGCCGCGATGCGGTCCGCCGCCAGTGTCGGCAGGATGGCGTACGCGGTGGCAGCGGAGGTGAACAGCCACATCGCCAGCGGCAACGCGATCCGCACGAATCGCCGATGCCCGGCCGCCGGAATGCGCAGATCCTCGCCCAGCGGTTTCCGGACCGCCTGCAAGGCAACGGTTTCCGGAGCTCGCCGCACCCAGACCGCGGCGGCCAGGCACAGCGTGACATTGATCAGATAGGCCAGGGTCGAGGGCCACGGTGCCCATTGCGCCAGCACTCCGGCCACTCCGGCGCCGATCGCGAACCCGCCGGTCAGGCTCATCGCCGAGCGGCGGGCACCGGTGCCCAGGGCGGATTGCGGTCCGAACGGTGGTTGCGAGAGCTCCTTCATCCAGCTGCTGCCCACCGCCATGGCCAGGCCGAGGCCGATACCGCACAGCACCCGGCCCAGCGACAGCATCGGCACCACGCCGTCACCGAAGGCGAGCAGGGTCGAACCGAGTGCGGTGATCAGGGGGGCGGGCCGCAGCAGCCGTCGCCGGCCGTAGCGATCCGACAGCGGTCCGCCGATCAGCAACGCCGGCACGATGCCCAGGACGTATTCGAACAGCAGTAGGTTGACGGTGGTGACCGGCAGCCCGTCGTTCTTGTACATGACCAGGAGCGGCGTGAACTCGTTTCCGCCCCAGGCGATCGCGAAAACGGCCGCGGCCACGCCCCACCACACCCGCGGGTCGGTGCCCACGGTGCGGTGGTTCGGTAATCGGTGGTCGACGGCGGGGGCGCTCATCGGAGTCCTTTCAATTCCAGCTGATGGACGCCCGCGAGGTGTTCGGCGAGCGCGGTGTCGAATGCCTGGGTGTCTCCGGCGGCGATCAGGTCCGCCAGCTGCGCGTGCTGCTCGACGATGCGGGCGACATGTGCCGGCGCCCGGTGCAGGGCGGCGCTGTTCATCCGGCGCTGCCGCTCGCGTAGCGAGTCGTAGAACCCGGTGAGCAGCGGATTGCCGGCGGCGACGACATAGGTGCGGTGAAAGTCGGTGTCCTCGGTGGCGAAGCGGGCCAGCACCTGGGGATCGGATTCGGTGAGTTCACTCAGCAGTTCGCGTTGACGCGTCAGCGAATCACGCAGCGTGGTGGCGAGTGCGGTGCGGTCGTCGCCGGTGAGCGCACGCACCGTTGCGGTTTCCACGACATACCGTGCGTGGGCGACGTGTTCGGCCTCGTGCGACGAGATCGGTACCACGAGTGCGCCGCGTTTGGGATACAGCCGCATCCAGCCTTCGGTCTCGAGTCGGAGGAAGGCCTCCCGCACCGGGGTGCGGGAGGTGCCGAGATCTGTCGCGATCTCTCCCTCGCTGATCAGCTCTCCGCCGGGAAGGGTCCCGGTCAGGATGCGTTCCTTGATCTCGCGATAGGCACGCTCGGCCGATGAATACGTCTTAGACACAAGTTGTAGCTTAGCCCTGCGTGGGGGTGGATATCTATGTGGGCGTCGACACCGGCGGCCCGCTCTCGGGGCTTGCCGAGGTCGATTCACGGTCCGTGACGCCAGTCACAAAACTGTCCGGTAATACCTTTTTCGTCCCTGGTGAACTGGGGTTTTCGTGTCTGGCTCGGATGGTTGCGCGATTGTGTCCCGTGGGCGGCCCGGCTGCTGTTGACCTCCGACGCTGTAGGTGTAACCATGGGAAACAGTTAACCGTGCGAGAGGGAGAGGCTGTGACGACGATGTCCGTTGCCGCGACGCCGGACGTGGACCCTGTGGTCGCCGAGGCCATGGAATACGCCCAGAAGCTGCTTCTGCTGTCCGAGGGCTCGGTCGACCGGCATTTCGATCCGTTCACCGACATCGACTGGGACAATCCCGACTTCGCTCCCGACGCCGGCGAGCATCGCTGGATCCTGCCCGAATCGGCCGATCCGCTGGGGCGCCACCCGTGGTACCTGGCGCTGCCCGACGAGGTGAAGATCGCCCTCGGTAAGTATCGCCAGGCCAATGTGGCCAAGGTCGGTCTGCAGTTCGAGTCGATCCTGATCAGTGGCATGGTGACCCACAACTTCGACCTGCCGAACGGTTCGCCGGAATTCCGGTACTGCTCCCACGAGATGATCGAGGAGCACAACCACACCCTGATGTTCCAGGAGATGGTCAACCGGATCGGCATCGACGTTCCGGGTATGGGGCCGCTGGTGCGTAAGTTCAAGTACGCCGCCGCTCCGGTCG
This sequence comes from Nocardia vermiculata NBRC 100427, assembly GCF_001613265.1. Lineage (GTDB taxonomy): Bacteria > Actinomycetota > Actinomycetes > Mycobacteriales > Mycobacteriaceae > Nocardia > Nocardia vermiculata. Next base: position 573,944 of record NZ_BDCA01000001.1, on the reverse strand, counting down.
CCTCCTGGTTCCCGAACCTGTTCTTCATGGCCGTGCTCGCCGGCGAGGAGCCGATCGACCACATTCAGAAGCAGATCCTGCGCTCGGGTGAGGACGTGCACCCGATCATGCGCGGTGTGATGGCGATCCATGTGGCCGAGGAAGCGCGTCACATCTCCTTCGCGCACGAGTACCTGAAGAAGCATGTCCCCGAGCGCAATGCGCGCGAGCGTTTCGTGCTGTCGCTGGCCATGCCGCTGGTGATGTGGATCCTGGGCCGGTCCATCGCCACACCGCCGAAGTCGTTCTTCGAGGAGTTCGACATTCCGGACGAGGTGCGCAAGGAACTGTTCTACGGATCGGCCGAGGCGCGTAAGACCTTCGCGGACTACTTCGTCGACGTGCGGGCGCTCGCGCACGACCTCGGACTGATGAATCCGGTGGCCAAGAACGTCTGGAAGCTGTTGAAGATCGACGGGCCGGCCAGCCGGTACCGCTCGGAACCGTTGCGCACCAAGCGCGCAGCAGCCTGAAGGGTAGCCGTACAGTGCCGTATGTAGTCACCCAGTCGTGCTGCAGCGACGCGTCCTGCGTCTACGCGTGCCCGGTCAACTGCATCCATCCCACGCCCGACGAACCGGATTTCGCGACCGCGGAGATGCTGTACGTGGACCCCGCGTCCTGTGTGGACTGCGGGGCCTGCGCGACCGCCTGTCCGGTCGACGCGATCACCTCCTCGAAGAAGCTCACCGACGAACAGCAGCCCTTCATCGAGATCAATGCCGACTTCTATCGGTTCGATCGGCCGCGCCCGGTGCTGGCGCAGCCGGTGCCACCGGCCGAGGTGGCTCCCGGGCACGGCCCGTTGCGGGTTGCGATCGTCGGGTCGGGGCCCTCGGCGATGTATGCCGCCGACGAACTGCTGACGCAGCCGGAGGTGTCGGTGACGGTGTTCGACCGGCTGCCGGTGCCTTATGGTCTGGCTCGGCACGGGGTGGCACCCGATCACACTCGTACCCGGCAGGTCAGCCGGCTGTTCGATGTGATCTCCGCGCAGCCCGGTTTCGGCTCGTATCTGAATGTGACTGTCGGCGAGGATATTTCGCACGACGAGCTGAAGGATCACTTCGACGCCGTGATCTACGCGGTCGGCGCGTCGACCGATCGCAAGCTCGGCATCCCCGGCGAGGGGCTGCCCGGCAGTCTGTCCGCGACCGAATTCGTGGCCTGGTACAACGGCCATCCCGACTATGCGGACCGAGAGGTCGATCTGTCGCATCGTCGCGCAGTGGTGGTCGGCAATGGCAATGTCGCGCTGGACGTCGCGCGGATGCTGACCATGGATCCCGAGCTGCTTGTCGATACCGAGGTTTCGCCACACGCGCTGCGGGCGCTGCGGCGCAGCCGGATCGAGGAAGTGGTGATCGTGGGACGCCGTGGTCCGGCGGAATCCGCGTTCACCGTGCCGGAATTCGTCGGACTGCTCGGTACCGATATCGATATCGTCGTGGCGGGGGAGGTTCCCGAACCGTCGGCCGATCTGCCGGACAAGGTCGACCGGAAGCTGAAGCTGCTGCGCGGGGTGGCCGATCGACCGGCGGGTGCCCGCCGGCGCATCGTCTTCCGCTACCTGTCCGCTCCGGTCGCGCTGACCGGCCACGATGCCGTGACCGGAATCGAGTTGGCGCGTAACGAACTCGTCGAAGAGGACGGCGTGATGCGGGCCGTCGCGACGGGGGAATCCGAAACCCTCGATGCGGGACTGGTTCTCACCTCGGTGGGATATCGTGGTGTCGCCGTTCCCGGGCTGCCGTTCGACGAGCGTGCCGGGGTCGTCCCGAACGATGCGGGGCGCGTGGTGGAGTCCGTCACCGGCGCACCCGTGCCGGGGAGCTACGTCACCGGATGGATCAAGCGCGGACCGACCGGCTTCATCGGCACCAACAAGTCTTGTGCGCAGGAGACCGTGCGGCAGCTGGTCGACGATGCCAATGCCGGTCGGCTGTCCAGGCCTAGGTCCGGCGCGGAGGAGTTCGACCGCTTGGTGCAGCAGCGCCGCCCGGATGTGATTCGCGGCGGTGCGACGACGGCCCGGCCGTGGTGGAAGCGAAAGCTGCTCACTCGCGTGTGACTCGCGTCGTCGCGTCGGTTCACGTGTTCGAGTCAGCCCCGGTCGGAGGTTCGGACCGGGGCTGACGTCGTTGTGGTCGCGGTGTGCACCCTTCCGGTCGGCAACCATTCAGCCATCCTGTTTGATCGCTGTCGAGCAATTCGTGAATCGGTATTAGCGGGTGTTGAACATACTTCAGGTTTGATATGAAGCGAATTTACTGGAAGGTAGCTAAATTCTAGGTTTGTTCGCTTGCCTTGAAACCGTAAAGCCCACCGGACTTCCCGGTAAAATCGGTCTATCAGGACTTTTCCGTGATGGACCGGTGGGTATGAAAGCAATTCCGTCCGTTTGGTTTCCGTAATCGATACCGACCAGCTAACCTGTGGTCGCTGTTTCGTAAACGACCGCGACCACAGGCACCGACTGTCATGAGGCCGTGGTCTCGGTGCGTTTGACAGGATGGCGATGAGTGCTGGCTTCGGCATGAGCATCGGTTCGGTGAACTCCGTCTGGGCGGCGACAACCGGTGACGGCCGGCCGGCGGTCCGGATGCGCCGCACCGCGGTGGCCTTCGACGACTCGGGGGAGGTGCGAGTCGGTGGTAGTGCCCGATTCGCCCCGCAGATCACCGATTTCGCCGATCTCACGCAGTTCCGGGAACCGGCGATGCTCGGCGGGCGGATTCGCTCGTCGGCCGATCTGGTGACCGCGGTCGCCACCAGCCTCATCTCCTCGTGCCGGCCCGAGGCCGGACCTGTGCTCACCTATCCGGCCTGCTACACCGACAAGCAGCTCTCGTCGTTGCAGTACGCGTTGCACCGCGCCGGCGCTTTCGACGTCACACTGATGCCCGAGCCGGTGGCCGCCGCCGAATGGCTCGACAACGAGTACGGCACCGGCGCTTCGGGTTCGACACTGGTCTACGACCTGGGAGCCAACAATCTCGATGTGGCCGTGGTCCGGACCCAGGCCGAATGGAACCAGCGCGGCGTGGTGGGCAGGGCGCTGCGGTCGAGGGCGTACGGCGGGCGGCCGCTGGGCACGGTGCTGGCGCGGTACGCCCGGGTCGTGGCCACCGATGTGGCCGCGCCGGTGTCGGCGAGCGTTCCGGCCGTGGACACCCGGCGACTGCGCACCGCACATGTTCGCAATTCCCTTCGTGCGGTGCGGCACTGCCTGACGCGGGCCCGTCTCGACATCGCGGACATCGACCGAATTCTTCTGGTCGGCGGTGCCGCGCGACCGGCCGAAGTCGCGGAGGTACTCGCCGAACTCGGACCGCCGGTCGTCGTCTCCGCAGATCCGGCGCACACCGTGGCGAGCGGTGCCGCCATCGCCTCGGCGCGGTTCGCCGCGGTCGGCAGTCACCCCGATCGCTATGTGCGTGGCGCGGCAGTCGTCGGCTCGGCTGCCGTCGTTTCCGCGCTCGCGATGTCGGCGGCCACCATGATCGGCGGTGGTCCACTCGGTACCGAGGGGCCGATCATGGAGTTCGGCCCGGCGCTGGCCGGTCCGGCCGACAGCCTGCGTGAACAGGTCGGCGACCTGTCGCGCGGCCCCAGCTTCGGTGCCGCGTTCACGACACTCGCCGCGCGTGCCGACCGGCTGCTGGGCCCCGCAGTGCCGGCGCTGCGCGACTACGCCGATGCGGCACACGATCTGTCCCGCGCCTGGACCGCACGTGGGGCAGGGCCCGTTGATCCAGCGACACCGTGTGCGCCGCAGCGGGGCGGAACCTACTCCGATCCTGCCCGGTTCAGTAATCCGTTGCCGTTCGCCGACTCCGGCGCGGCTGCCGCGCTGGCAGCAGGTGCGGCGATGGGCGCACTGCCCGGGGTGGGATGGCCGGTGCATCCCGGCGATGCGGACGACACCCCGCCCGGCGAGGAACCCGAACCCGGCGGCCCCGATGGCGGATCCGGCGACGAGACGGGACCAGGGCATTCCGATCAGGGGCCGGATACGCCGGTGTCGGACGGTTCCGATGCATCGGGCACATCCGGTAACCCGGGCACGGCACCGTCGACCGGAACCGGAGCGGACGACGGTGCCGGGGCGGGCACCACGCCCGGTGCGGATACGTCGGACGGTCCAGGGCAGTCGGACCAGGGTGGCGATGCGAACGAGGGGACGGTTCCGCCGGACTCCGACGCTGACGCTGACGCCGGCACCGATCCCGGCGGTACCGGAACCTCGGGTGATACCACCGATTCGGGCACCGGTGCCGAGCCCGGTCACGGCGCCGGCTCGGACGACGATGCGACAGCAGGCAGTGGTACCGATTCCGGCAACGGCACCGAATCGGGCGATACGACCGAACCCGGTGACGGCACCCGCCCGGGCGACGCCGGAACACCGAACAACAACGCGAACAACACCAATGGTGCCGAGCACTCGGACGGTGCCCAGAACTCCAACCATGCAGGGAACCCCGACGGTGCCGGGAACAGTACCGGCCCCGGAACCAATTCCCAGCCGAATGCCGGGGAGTCCGGCGATGCCGTCGGGCCGGGGGCGCCGACCGGCACCGGTGGATCCACGGACAACTCCACCACCGGGGGCGCCCATTCCCCTTCGGGCCCGGCCTCTTCCGGTCCGGCGTCGGGGCCGGGCACATCGAGCAACGCCGGCACGCCGCATACCGGCCCGGCGCCCGGCGGTGGTACGACGCCCGGGGTGGGGACCGGCCCCGGCGGTACCCACAGTGCCCCGGCCGTACCGGCACATCCGGGAGGTGTCGGTCCCGGCGGTGGGATATCGCCCGGCGGTGGGATCAGCCCTGGCCTCGGAGCCGGGACCGGCCCGGGTGGTGGTTTCCACGGCGGCGGCTTCGGTGGTGGCTTCGGGCACTGAGCCGCACACACCCCACGCCACCGATCGCAGGCAGGGGCGGTGGGAATACCGCGGGGTAATGCGGACCGGGATGTCGGCGCAGTGCTGCGATCGGCAACAATGAGGCAGTGAACAGGCCTCGGCTGATTGCTCTGGACGTGGACGGGACGATCCTGCGGGCGGGTGCTCCGATGAGCCCACGAGTGCGCGCGGCGATCCGTGCCGCGGTGGACTCGGATACCCATGTGGTGATCACAACCGGACGTACTCTGCTGGCGACACGGCTGGTGATGGCGGAACTGGGGCTGGAGTCCGGGCACGCCATCTGCTCCAACGGTGCAGTGCACGTGGATATTTCGAGCTGGGAGCCGCTTGCGGTGCGTACCTTCGACCCCGGCCGGGCGATCCGGGTACTGCGGGCACTGCTGCCGGACATGGTGCTCGCGGTGGAGAAGGTCGGCATCGGCACCTGGACCACCGGCTTCTATCCCGGTAGCTTCCGGCTCGGCGAATTCCGTTTCGTCGACGATGCCGAACTGAGCCTCGAACCCACGACCCGGCTCAACGGGTACTGGCCGGGGCGAACGCATGCCGAAATGCTGGAAGTGGTAGGCGAACTCGACCTTCCCGGCGCCGGATGGTGGCCGGCCGAAGACGAAGCGTGGCTGGTCGCTTCCAAGCCGGGCGTATCCAAGGGATGGGCGCTGGAACAACTCCGGGTCGAACTCGGCGTCGCGCCCGAGGACACTCTTGCCATCGGTGATGGATACAACGACGTCGAGATGCTCGGCTGGGCAGGACATTCGGTCGCGATGGGCAATGCCGTCCCCGCGGCCCGCGAGATCGCGGACGAGATCACCGCGGATATCGCCGCGGACGGCGCCGCGCTGGTGCTGGAGCGTTGGTTCACCGACTGAACACCCGTCTCTGGGTCTCGGCCGGGCCCCCCACAGTCGGGATCACGCCGTGGCGGCCCTCGGGTCGAAGCAACCTGAGCTGCGGCCACTGTGTACCCGCCGGTCCTGATCGGTGGCGGTCGGCACTGCCGTCCGGGTCAGGCCGACAGTCCGAGGGGCCGGTGGGTCGCGGTGCGGTAGCGATCCCGTGCGACCTCGGCGAGCAACCGGTGCGGACCCAGGGGGGACGCATGTGGCAACTCGGGTGCGGCGGCCGCGATCCGGTCGGTGAGCAGTCCGGGCGCGAGGAACCACGGGGCGACGATCACCCGTCGAGCGCCTGCGGCTCGGAGCTGTGAAACGGCCGACGACAGCGATGGTTCCAGGGTCGCGAAGCAGATCGCCGACTGCCAGGCGGTGCCGTTGCGTACGGCCACGGCGGCCCGTTCGGTGATCCGATTCGCCGCCACCGATGAGGAGCCCACCGCTGCGACCGCGACACCCAGGCCGGTGTCGGCCGGATCGGCCCCCGCATCCACTACCTGCTCACGCAGGGCGTCGATCAACCTCTCGTCCGTACCGAGGACATCGGCCTGCACGAGCCGCAGCAGCGGGTGCCGATTGCGGGCGTTCGCCAGAATGCCGGGCAGATCGACCCGGGCGTGGAAGGCGCTACCCAGCAACAGTGGCACCACCACGGCCTCGGTGTGGCCGTGCGCGGCGACCGCATCGACGACCTGTTCCACCGAGGGCGTATTCAGGTCGAGGAAAGCGAGCCGCACATCGAGATCCGGGCGCACTCGCGCGATCTCACCGACCAGCGCCGACATTGTCGCCGCCGAGCGGGGGTCGCGACTGCCGTGCGCGACCGCGATGAACGCGGGGCGCCGGCTGCCGGGCGTCTCCGGGGACACCGTGGTGCGGTCGAGCCCGGAGGGCGGGCATGGAGCCAGTGACGCGGTCCATCGTCCGCGCCCGGGAGCCCTGCCGACCGGACTCATCTCAGTTACCGACCTCGACCGAGGTCAGAACATCGCCGACCAGGCCCGCGGCCAGAGTGTTTCCCCCTGCGGGATCGATCAGCAGGAAGCTGCCGGTGTACCGGTTCACTCGGTAGTCGTCGGCGGATATCGGTTCCGCTGCTCGTACCGATATCCGCCCGATATCGTTGAGAGACAACGATTCCGGATCCGGATCGGCGGACAGGCGCTGCTCGTCGAATCGTTCGATCAGACCGCCCACGATCGCCTGGGTGGTGCGGGTGCCGTGCTTGAGCAGCAGCCGCGCGCCGGCCCGCAGCGGCTTGTCGCCGAGCCAGCAGACGGTCGCGTCGAAGGAGTCGATCGGCTCGGGCGCGTCGGCGGCAGCGACGATGGTGTCGCCCCGGGAGATGTCGACGTCGTCGGCGAGCAGCAGCGTCACACTGCGTCCGGGTTGTGCGGACGGCAGCTCGCCGTCGGCGGTGTCGATGCGCTCGATCGTGGTCCGGGTGCCCGAGGGCAGCACCACGACCTCGTCGCCCGGGTGCGCCACACCCGCCGCGACCTGGCCGGCGTAGCCGCGGTAATCCGGATAATCGGCGGTGCGGGGACGGATCACGTACTGCACCGGGAAGCGCAGGCCCACCTGGTGGCTGCCGGTGCTGTCGGCATCCACGGGCACCGATTCCAGGTGCTCGATCAAGGAGGGGCCGTCGTAGAACGGGGTGTTGTCCGAACGGGAGGCGATATTGTCGCCGTGCAGCGCGGACACCGGAATCTCGACGACATCCTCGTCGGCCCAGCCGAGTTTCGTGGTCAGCTCGCCGAATTCGCTCACGATCTGCTTGAACACCACCTCGGCGTCGTCGACCAGATCGATCTTGTTGACCGCGAGAACCAGTTTCGGCACCCCCAGCAATGCCATCACCGCCGCATGTCGGCGGGTCTGCTCGATCACACCTTTTCGCGCGTCGACCAGCAGGATCACCAGCTGTGCGGTGGAGGCGCCGGAGACCGTGTTGCGGGTGTACTGCACATGACCCGGCGTATCGGCCAGCACGAAGGAACGCTGCGGAGTGGCGAAGTAGCGGTAGGCGACATCGATGGTGATGCCCTGTTCGCGTTCGGCCCGCAGCCCGTCGACGAGCAGCGACAGATCCGGTGTGGCCAGACCCTTGTCGACCGAGGCGCGGGTCACCGCGTCGATCTGGTCGGCGAGCACCGATTTCGTGTCGTAGAGCAGCCGCCCGACCAGGGTGGACTTGCCGTCGTCGACACTGCCGGCGGTGGCCAGCCTCAGTAGGTCGCTCATCAGAAGTAGCCCTCTCGCTTGCGATCTTCCATGGCGGCCTCGGATACGCGATCGTCGCCGCGAGTGGCGCCTCGTTCGGTGAGTCGCGACGCGGCCACCTCGGCGAGGATGTCGGCGTTGGTCGCGGCGTCGGAAAGTATTGCGCCGGTGGTGGACCCGTCGCCGACGGTGCGATACCGCACCGACTTCACGACCAGCTCCTCGTCCTCGCGCGGACCGCCCCAGGATCCCGGCGTCATCCACATGCCGTCGCGCTGGTACACGGGGCGCTCGTGCGCGTAGTAGATGGTCGCCAGGTCGACGTTCTCCCGCGCGATGTAGCGCCAGATGTCGAGCTCGGTCCAGTTGCTGAGCGGGAATACGCGCACATGCTCGCCCGGGGAGTGCCGGCCGTTGTACAGGTTCCACAGCTCCGGACGCTGCCGCTTGGGGTCCCAACGGCCGAACGCGTCACGCAGCGAGAAGATCCGCTCCTTGGCGCGCGAGCGCTCCTCGTCGCGGCGGCCACCGCCGAAGACCGCGTCGAAACGGTTCTCGGTGATGGCGTCCAGCAGCGGCACCGTCTGCAACGGATTGCGAATCCCGTCCGGGCGTTCGGTGAGCCGGCCGTCGGCGAGGTACTCCTCGACACTGGCGACATGCAGGCGCAGCCCGTACTTCTCGACCACATGGTCGCGGAAGGCCAGTACTTCGTCGAGGTTGTGACCGGTGTCCACGTGCAGCAGCGAGAACGGCAGCGGCGCGGGCCAGAAGGCCTTGAGCGCCAGATGCAGCAGGACAGTGGAGTCCTTACCACCGGAGAACAGGATCACCGGCCGCTCGAACTCGCCCGCCACCTCACGGAAGATGTGGATGGCTTCGCTCTCCAAGGCGGCAAGGGTGTCGAATTGTGTGTCTGTCACCGTTGAAGTCATGAGGCGTGCAACCCGCATTCGGTCTTGGCGAGGCCGGCCCAGCGGCCGCTTCGCGGATCGGATCCCGGTTCCGGCTTCCGCGTGCACGGAGCGCAACCGATGGACGGATAACCCTCTTCCACGAGGGGATTGACGAGAATGCCGTGCTGGTCGATGTAGGCGGCCATCTCGTCGTCGGACCAGGCGGCGATCGGGTTGATCTTCACCAGGCCGAAGCCCTCGTCGAAGGAGATCAGGGGAGCGCCTGCCCGGGTAGGCGCCTCTACTCGCCGGATACCGGTGACCCAGGCGTTGTAGGGGGCCAGCGAATGCTTCAGCGGTACCACCTTGCGCAGCCGGCAGCATTCGGCCGCATCCCGCGCGAACAGGTCCTTACCGAGCAGCTCGTCCTGTTGCGCCACGGTGTGTTCGGGCTCGACGTTGACGATGTTCACGCCGTACACGGTCTCGACCGCGTCGCGGGTACCGATCGTCTCGGCGAAGTGGTAGCCGGTGTCCAGAAAAAGGACATCGACGCCGGGCCGGACCTGAGCGGCCAGCTGAACCAGCACCGCATCCTGCATGTTCGAGGCGACGATGTAGTTGGTGCCGAAGGTGTCCTCGGTCCATTGCAGCAGGTCGGTCGCCGATGCGTCCGGACCCAGTTGCGCGGCACCGTCTTCGGCGATCGTACGCAACTCGGCTTCGCCGAGCTTGTCCACAGTGGTTGCCATATCGATTCTCCCGTTACCGCAGGTCTTCTTCGTCGGCGCGAACGACCCACTCCGCGAACCGTTCACCCTCGTTACGGTTCTTGACGAAGTTGCGTACGACCCGCTCGATGTACTCGCCCATTTCGACGCTGGTGACCTTGTGCTGGCGCAGTTTGCGTCCGAAGGCGGCGTTGAAGCCGAGAGCGCCGCCCAGGTGAACCTGGAAGCCCTCCACCTGATTCCCGTCGCCGTCGTCGACCAGCTGCCCCTTGAAGCCGATATCGGCGATCTGCGACCGTGCGCAGGAGTTGGGGCAGCCGTTGATGTTGATGGTGATCGGCACGTCGAGCTGAGCGTTGATATCGGCCAGCCGCTCGTCGAGGTCCGGAATGAGATCCTGCGAGCGCTTACGGGTTTCGACGAACGACAGCTTGCAGAACTCGATGCCGGTGCACGCCACCAGATTCCGCCGCCACACCGACGGGCGCGCCTGCAGGCCCAGCGGTTCCAGCTCCGCGATGAGGTCTTCGACCTTGTCGTCGGCGATGTCGAGCACGATCAGCTTCTGATACGGGGTGGTGCGGATACGGTCGGTGCCGAACCTCTCCATCGCCTCGGCGACCTTCGTCAGCACGGTGCCGGAGACGCGTCCGGCGATGGGGGAGAAGCCCACCGCGTTGAGGCCGTTGCGTAGCTTCTGCACGCCCACGTGGTCGATGATCCGGGTGGGCGCTTCGGGTGCGGGGCCGTCGATCAACTTGCGCTTCAAGTACTCGTCTTCGAGAACTTCGCGGAATTTCTCGACGCCCCAATCCTTGATGAGGAACTTCAGCCGAGCCTTACTGCGCAGGCGACGGTAACCGTAGTCACGGAAGATCGAGACGATGCCTTCCCAGACATCGGGCACCTCGTCGAGCGGGATCCACGCGCCGGTCCGCTGCCCGAGCATCGGATTGGTGGAAAGACCGCCACCGACCCACAGATCCAGGCCCGGGCCGTGCTCGGGATGTTCGACGCCGATGAAGGCGACGTCGTTGACTTCGTGAACCACGTCCTGCTGACCGGAGATCGCAGTCTTGAATTTGCGAGGCAGGTTCGAATAGTTCTTGTCACCGATGTAGCGGCGGTTGATCTCCTCGATCGCCCAGGTGGGGTCGAGCACCTCGGTCAGGGATTCGCCGGCCAGCGGGGAGCCGATCACCACACGCGGGCAGTCGCCGCAGGCCTGGGTGGTCTCGAGCCCCACCTCTTCCAGCCGCCGCCAGATTTCGGGAACGTTCTCGATTTCGATCCAGTGGTACTGGAGGTTCTCGCGGTCCGACAGATCCGCCGTGTCGCGCGCGAACTCGGTCGAGATGCCGCCGAGGGTGCGCAACTGTTCGCGATTGAGCGCGCCGCCGTCGCAGCGCACCCGCATCATGAAGTAGCTCGCCTCGAGCATGTCCAGGTTCTCGTCACCGGTGAAGGTGCCGTCGTAGCCCTGTTCACGCTGGGTGTAGAGGCCCCACCAGCGCATGCGGCCGCGGAGGTCGGCCTTGTCGATGGAATCGAATCCACCCTTGGCGTAGATGTTTTCGATGCGAGCACGGACGTTGAGCGGGTGGTCGTCCTTTTTGCTCTGTTCGTTCGCGTTGAGTGGTTCGCGGTATCCGAGCGCCCACTGGCCCTCGGATTTCTTGCGGCGAACCGGTCCGGTGCGTTCCCGCGTACCGGCCTGGGCGCGGGGACGATCGCCGCGCGCCCCGCGCTCGGGGCGCGGAGATTCGGGCGTGGTCGGACCGGCGTCGGTACTCGACGTCATAGGGTCGCTCCTGAAGAAGATGGATCAGCCTTGCGGCAGGCGGGAGGGGCTGGCTCGCGCCTTCGGTATTCAGCGAATCGAACCGAACGGCATCGTCGACGACGCCGGAACCGGGATGAGGGGAGGCCGAGCTAGCTGAGTTTCCGGAGGCTTTCCGGCAGACAGCTGGCGCTGCAGACGCGCTTGAAGTCGACATGGCGACGCGCCACGAGTCGTACTCCAAGTCCGGTCATGCAAGTTATTGTGCCATGTCAGGTGGGTGATCCGAACCGATGGGCGCAATTCTCCGGAAAAAACCGGGAAATTACCTGGACGGGCGTCCTGATTTGTGAAATGCGTCATAGGCGCTCGGCCCCGGTCGCGCACGCCGGATTTTCGAGGCATCTGTCCGCCACCGGGCGGGTCGTCGCAGTGGTGGCGTAGGGTTCGAATCGACCCGAGGAGATCCATGTCGCAGGAACGCCGCGTCACACTTGTCCACGAGCAGGGCGAGTTCGCCGAAACTCGCGCCGCCGAGAAGGCCGAAACCGAGCGCCGCAACGCATTGGCGGTGAGGACCGTTGCCGGGCATTCGATCGACGCGGCCGACTGCACCGCATTGCTGCAGATGCTGGGCCTGGACGCCGAATCCGGGCAGCACTCCGAGGCTGCACCGGCCGGTCCGGTACTCGCCGCGGACTGACCGGCTCGGGGGCGGTGTCCACAATGTCGCCGGGGTGTGGCGGCAGTCACCGGCCTACGGCAGGCACACTGGTGGGGTGACCGCTTTCGCTCCCGAATCCATCGCCACGCCGGTGCTGCGTGATTTCGGCGGCGGTCCGTTCGGGATCTATGTGCACGTGCCGTTCTGTGCGACGCGTTGCGGCTACTGCGACTTCAACACCTATACGGCCGGGGAACTGGGCACCTCAGCGTCACCGCAATCGTGGCTGGAGGCATTGCGCGGCGAATTGTGTTCCGCTGCAACAGCCTTCGCTGACCTGCCCAGTGCCGTGCCGCCGGTGTCCACGATTTTCGTCGGTGGCGGCACCCCCTCGCTCCTGGGCGGTGACGGCCTGGCCGAGGTACTCGACGCCGTGCGTGCGAACTTCACCCTCGCCGCCGATGCCGAGGTGACCACGGAGTCGAATCCCGAGTCCACCGACCTGCCGTTCTTCGAACGGTTGCGCGCCGCCGGCTACACCCGTATCTCGCTGGGAATGCAATCGGCGGCCACCCACGTGCTGCGCATTCTCGATCGCACGCACACTCCCGGCCGTGCCGTCGCTGCTGCCGGGGAAGCTCGTGCCGCCGGTTTCGACCACGTCAATCTGGACCTGATCTACGGCACACCGGGCGAATCGGACGCCGACCTGGACGCGAGCCTCGATGCCGTCCTGTCCGCGGGAGTCGACCATGTCTCGGCGTATTCGTTGATCGTCGAGGACGGCACCGCCATGGCCCGCAAGGTGCGCCGCGGCGAACTCCCCGCCCCCGACGAGGACGTTCTCGCCGCGCGCTACGAACGCATCGATACGCGCCTGTCCGCGGCCGGGCTCACCTGGTACGAGGTCTCCAACTGGGCCGCAACCGATTCCGCGCGCTGCCGGCACAACATCGGCTATTGGGACGGCGGCGACTGGCTCGGTGCCGGCCCCGGCGCCCACAGTCACCTGGGCGGTGTGCGCTGGTGGAATGTGAAGCATCCGGGCCGGTATGCGGAGCGGGTCGCCCAGGGCGGACTCCCGGTCGCCGGATGGGAGGCCCTCACCGCCGAGGAGTGCTACACCGAGCGGGTCATGCTCGGGGTGCGGTTGCGCAGCGGGTTGCCGCTCGAGGCGTTGGATGCCGAGGGGCGCGCGGCATCCGAGGAAGTGGTTGCCGACGGGCTCGCCGACATTCACGACGGACTGCTGATTCTCACCGACCGCGGCCGGCTGCTCGCCGACGGCGTAGTGCGGTCCCTACTCGTCTGAGCTGCTCGCCGCCGTACGGAGTTCCGGTATTTCCGCTCCGTACAGGTGCAGTGTGACGTCACATACACGCGCCGCGATGCACAGGAACTAAACTGGATTCGGATCAACCGGAATCCGTGTGGTTGTTGCTGCCCGTATGCAGCTGTGCGGACCCGAAGGCGAGCAAGGAGGTGGGGCCGATGTCGAGCACCGAGCAACGGCGGCTCGAGGTCCTGCGTGCGATCGTCGCCGACTACATCGCGACCAAGGAGCCGATCGGGTCGAAAACGCTGGTCGACAAGCACAACTTGGGTGTGTCCAGTGCGACGGTGCGTAACGATATGGCGGTGCTGGAGGCAGAGGGCTATATTGCCCAGCCGCACACCAGCTCCGGGCGTATTCCCACCGACAAGGGGTACCGGCAGTTCGTCGACAACATCGCCGAGGTGAAGCCGCTGTCGAATGCGGAACGGCGCGCGATCATGGAATTCCTCGAAAGCGGTGTCGATCTCGACGATGTGTTGCGCCGCGGAGTCCGGTTACTGGCCCAGCTGACCAGGCAGGTCGCCATGGTGCAGTACCCGACGGTGTCGGCGTCCACGGTGCGGCATCTGGAAGTGGTGGCCCTCACTCCGGCCCGGTTGCTGCTCGTGGTGATCACCGATACCGGGCGGGTCGATCAGCGGCTGGTCGATCTGGGCGATGTGCTCGACGACGACGACCTCGCCGCGCTGCGCGGCATGCTGGGCAAGGCGATGGACGGTAAACGTCTGGCCGCGGCCTCCGCGGCGGTTGCCGCGCTTCCCGAGAATGCCCCGGTCCGCTTGCGTGATGTGCTGGTCCGGGTGTCGACGGTGCTGGTGGAGACCCTCGTCGAGCACCCCGAGGAGCGGCTGGTGCTGGGCGGAACCGCGAACCTCACCCGCAACGTCGGTGATTTCGGCTTCCCCGGTTCGCTGCGCGCGGTGCTCGAGGCGCTCGAAGAGCAGGTGGTGGTGTTGAAGCTACTGGCCGCCTCACAGCAGACCGGCACGGTGACGGTGCAGATCGGCGAGGAGACCATGGTCGAGCAGATGCGGGGGACCGCCGTCGTGTCCACCGGGTACGGTATGCCGGGTACCGTGCTGGGAGGTATGGGGGTCGTCGGACCCACCAGAATGGACTACCCCGGCACGATCGCCTCGGTGGCCGCGGTCGCCCGCTACATCGGCGAGGTGCTCTCGGAACGATGAGCACGCACGGCAATGCTGAACCAAAACATTCGGAACAGGACTAGAGACTCAAGTGGCACGGGACTACTACGGAATCCTCGGCGTCGGGCGTAACGCCTCCGACCAGGAGATCAAACGCGCCTACCGGAAATTGGCCCGGGAACTGCACCCCGACGTCAACCCCGATCAGGAGGCACAGGAGCGGTTCCGCGAGGTGTCCACCGCCTACGAGGTGCTCACCGACGCCGAGAAGCGACGCATCGTCGACATGGGCGGCGACCCCATGGAGTCGGCCGGTGCCGGCGGCGGATTCTCCGGTGCCGGTTTCGGTGGTCTGGGCGATGTGTTCGAGGCCTTCTTCGGCGGCATGAACGGCGGCGGTGGCGGCGCGCGCAAGCCACGCGGACGGGTGCAGCCGGGCGCGGATTCGCTGCTGCGCACCCGGCTTTCCCTGGCCGAATGTGCCGTGGGCGTGACCAAACATCTCACCGTCGACACCGCGGTGCTGTGCGACCTGTGTCAGGGCGCGGGCACCAACGGCAAATCCAAGCCGGTGCGCTGTGAGACCTGTGGTGGTGCCGGTGAGGTACAGACAGTGCAGCGGTCGTTCCTCGGTCAGGTGATGACCTCGCGGCCGTGCCCGACCTGTCGCGGTGCCGGTGAGACGATCCCCGATCCGTGCCGCAAATGTGGTGGCGACGGCCGGGTGCGGTCCCGCCGTGAGATCGCCGCTCCGATTCCGGCCGGTGTGGCGGGCGGTATGCGGGTGCGGCTGGCCGCCCAGGGGGAGATCGGTCCCGGTGGCGGTCCGGCCGGTGACCTGTACGTCGAGATCGTCGAACAGCCGCACGACACCTTCGTCCGCGACGGTGACGATCTGCACTGCACGATCCGGGTCCCGATGGTCGATGCCGCACTCGGTACCACGGTCGTCATCGACACTATTCTCGACGGCCCGACCGAGCTGAGCATTCCGGCCGGCACCCAGCCCGGCGAGGTCTCGGTGCTGCGTGCACACGGGATGCCGAAGCTGCGCTCCAGTTCGCGCGGTGATCTGGTGGCGCATCTGGATATCGTGGTCCCGTCGAAGCTGGACGGTAAGCAGGCCGATCTGCTGCGCAAGTATCAGTCGACGCGCGGTAACGAGCACACCGAGGTGCTGTCGGCGCAATCCGAGCACAACAGTGGACTGTTCGCCCGGTTGCGGGCCTCGTTCAGCGGTCGCTGACCGGATCGTAGCGCTGTGGCAGCAACGGTTTTCTACCTCGAGGAGATACCGCCTGCCGGTGCGGTCGCGGTACTCGACGGAGCCGAAGGGCGTCATGCAGCCACCGTGCGGCGGATTCGGGTCGGCGAGCAGATCACGCTGTCCGACGGTGCCGGCCTGCTCGCCACCTCCGAAGTCGTTGCCACCGGTCGGGATCGGCTGGAGCTGAAGGTCCTCGATCGTGCCGTCACCGCACCGGTGCATCCCCCGGTGACGGTGGTACAGGCATTGCCGAAATCGGACCGCTCCGAGCTCGCGGTCGAGCTGATGACCGAGGCAGGCGCGGACACGATCGTGCCGTGGCAGGCATCCCGTTGTGTCGCGAACTGGGAGGCCAAGGCGCGCAAGGGCGTCGACAAGTGGCGTGCGGCTGCCCGCGCGGCGGCACGGCAGTCCCGGCGCGCCTACATCCCCGAGGTGACCGAGCTGTCCAGCACCGTCGATGTGCTGGAACTGGTTCGCGATACCGTCGCTGCCGGTGGTCTGGTCATCGCACTGCACGAATCGGCCACGGGGCGGTTCGCCGACCTCCCGTTCCCCGCCTCCGCGCCGATTGTGCTGGTGGTGGGCCCCGAAGGGGGGCTGGACGATTCGGAGCTGGCCGCGCTCACCGAGGCGGGTGCGGACGTCGCGCTGCTGGGACCCACCGTGCTGCGCACCTCGACCGCGGCGGCTGTCGCGCTGGGAGCGCTGGGGCCCCTCACCTCACGGTGGTGACGGAACGGACCGCATGACGCCGAGTCGCACCGTCAGGGCGGCCGCGACGGCAACGAGGACGCCCACGTAGGCCACCACACCCACCCAGCCGTGCCAGCTGTAGGCCAGCCCCGCCAGCGCGCCGACGATGGAACTGCCCAGGTAATAGGCGAACAGGTACAGCGAGGACGCGGCGGCCCGATTGCCCTGCGCGGTGGCGCCGACCCAGGCGCTGGCCACCGAATGCACTCCGAAGAATCCCGCGGTGAACAGCAGCAGTCCGATCAGCAGGATCACCAGGTTGTCGGGGATGGTGAGCGCGAGCCCGGCGCCCATGGTCACCACGGAGGTCGCCACCACGGGTAACCGGCCCAGCCGGTCGGCCAGGCGGCCGGCGACGGTGGAGGACACGGTGCCCGACAGATACATCAGGAATACAGCCCCCGCGGTGGCGGCGGACAACTCGAACGGTGCGTGGACGAGCCGGTAGCCGAGGAAGTTGTAGACCGACACGAACCCGCCCATCAACAGGAAAGCCAGCCCGAACAGCGGTAGGAGCGAGCGGTTGCGCAGTTGGTCGGCGAGGTCGCGGGCCAGCGCACGCACGCCCAGCGGTTGCGGGACGAAGTTCCGCGACGGCGGCAGCATCCGCACGAACCACAGCGTGCATGCGGCGGCGCCGACAGCGAATATCCCCGCACCCCACCGCCAGGTCGCGAAATCGAGGGTGAAGGCCGGGATCAACCGGCCCGCGAGTCCGCCGATGGTGGTGCCGGAAACGTACACGCCCATCGCGGCGCCCAATCCGGCCGAACCGATCTCCTCGGCCAGATAGGCCATCGCCACCGCGGGGACGCCGGCCACCGCGATTCCCTCGATCGCCCGCCCGATCAGCAGCACCTCGAGATTCGGGCTGAACGGCAGCAACAATCCGATGATGCTGGTCACCACCGCGGATACGACCATCACCCGGGTCCGGCCGAAGCGGCCCGACAGCACGCTCACCGGGACGATCGCCACCGCCAGCATGCCCGTGGTGAGTGAGACCGCGAGGGCGGCCTGTGCGGGTGTGGCGTCGAAGGCGGCCGACAGGCTCGGGAGCAGGGCCTGGGCGCTGTACATGGAACCGAAGGTGGTGAGCCCGGCCGCGAACAGGGCCAGTGTGATGCGCCGCTCGCGCCGCGAGTCGACGGTCGACGTGGCGGGCGCGGTGGTCACGGCGGTGCTCATGATGTCCACAGTGGTCCGCCGCTGCTAGGAAAGGAAATGCATAATGATCTTATAGTTGATGCCCAAATTGCATTAGCCGAGCTGAGTGTGGGGAGGTTGCCGTTGGCGAGTGACGATTTGCACTGGTTTCTGACACTGGCCGAGCTCGAGCGGGTCGGTGCGGCGGCGGACCGGCTGCATCTGGCCCAGCCGACGCTGTCGCGGATGCTTGCCCGGCTCGAACAACGACTCGGCACCCGGCTGTTCGATCGGCACGGAAAGCGGCTGACGCTCAACGAATCCGGGCGTATCTTCTACGAACATGCGCGCCGCGCCCAGGCCGAGCTGGATGCCGCGACCCGCGCGCTGGCGGAGCTGGAGAATCCGGCCCGGGGTGTGGTGCGGCTGGCATTCGTACACTCCTTCGGCGGGCGCGTGGTTCCGGAACTGATCGCCGGATTCCATCGGGTATCGGGGCGGATCACGTTCCGGCTCGATCAGGGACCCGCCAATGTGGTGGCCGCCGAGGTACTCGACGGAACCGCCGATCTGGGCCTCACCTCGCCACGGCCGGTGCTGCCCGGGCTGGGCTGGCGGACGTTGTTCCGGCAGCGCCTCGCGTTGGGGGTGCCGGTCGATCACCGGTTGGCGGGCCGGCGGCAGATCCGGCTGGCCGATGCCGCGGAGGCCGGATTCATTGCGATGCCGACGGGTTTCGGTATGCGTCGGATACTCGACGAACTCTGTGCCGCAGCCGATTTCCGTCCTCGCATCGTCATGGAATCGAGCGATCTGGTGACCGTCTCGGGCCTGGTCGCGGCGGGCCTGGGGGTGGCGTTGCTGCCGTGGGAGGAGCCTGCGGTGCGCGGGCCGCAGCCCGGGCCCGCGCTGGTCCCGCTGTCGGACCCCGGTGCGGCCCGCGCGGTGGGCCTGATCTGGTCGGCGGATGTGGTGCCGGGGGAGGCAGTGCGCACCTTCCGTGACTTCGCGGTGGAGTGGGCCCGGCGGTCGGGTCGCTGAGCAGGGGCCCGGAGCGAAATCGGTGGGCGCTGTCGGTGCCGCGCGATAGACTTTGTACACAGCAGAGCACACTCTCGAGACCGGAAAGCAGGCCATAGCTCCTTTTGCGAACAACAGGTGATATCGGCGACCCGACAACCCCCACGGCCGGCAGTGGCATCGGAGCCGGCGGCAACGGCTCGGGGCCCGCGGCTCGCACGGTGCGTTCCAGCATCGAGCTCGCCCCGGAATCCGTCTTCGGCTTCCTCGGTTCCGCCGACGCGAACCTGCGTGAACTCGAAGGTCTGCTCGACGCCGACATCCACGTCCGCGGAAATTCGGTCACCCTCACCGGTAAGGCCGCCGACGTAGCGCTGGCCGAGCGCGTGGTCGAGCAGCTGGTGACGCTGACCGCGCACAACCGGATGGTCACGCCGGAGGCGGTGCGGCACACGGTGGCCATGCTCACCGAGGGATCCTCGGAGTCACCGGCCGAGGTATTGAGCCTGGACATCATCGCCCGGCGTGGTAAGACCATCCGTCCCAAGACCCTGAATCAGAAGCGCTATGTCGACGCCATCGACGAGCACACCATCGTTTTCGGAATCGGCCCCGCGGGTACCGGCAAGACCTATCTGGCGGTCGCGAAGGCGGTGCAGGCGCTGCAGAGCAAGCAGGTCAGCCGCATCATCCTCACGCGCCCGGCGGTGGAGGCGGGCGAGAGCCTCGGTTTCCTTCCGGGCACGCTGAACGAGAAGATCGATCCGTATCTGCGCCCGCTCTACGACGCGCTGCACGACATGATGGACCCGGAGGCGATTCCGAAGCTGATGGCCTCGGGGGTCATCGAGGTCGCCCCGCTGGCGTATATGCGCGGGCGCAGCCTCAACGATTCGTTCATCATTCTGGACGAGGCGCAGAACACCACGCCGCAGCAGATGAAGATGTTCCTGACCCGGCTCGGTTTCGGCTCGAAGATCGTGGTCACCGGCGATGTGACCCAGGTGGATCTGCCGGGCGGTACCAAGTCCGGTTTGCGGGTGGTCAGCGATATCCTCACCGATATCGACGACATCCACTTCTCCGAACTCACCTCCAGCGATGTGGTGCGCCACCGGCTGGTGTCGGAGATCGTGGATGCCTACGACCGCTACGAGTCCGACGCCCTGCCCCAGGTGCCCCGTCATTTCCCCGGGAACCGGGCACAGCGGCGGGCGGCGGACCGCGCCGCACGCCGCTGAGTCGGCGATGACATACCGCACCCGGGTGCGGCACGCGGGTGCGCGGGCGCTCGTTGCCGTCCGTACCACCGCCATTAGGCTTGTGGGGTGAGTATCGAGATCGCCAACGAATCGGGCATGGACGTAGCCGAACCGGATCTGGTGAGCGTCGCCCGGTTCGCGATCGGGAAGATGGATGTCCATCCCGCGGCCGAGCTGTCGATGGTGCTCGTGGATCTCGACACCATGGCCGACCTGCATATGCGGTGGATGGACCTGCCCGGTCCGACCGACGTGATGTCGTTCCCGATGGACGAACTGGAACCCGGCGGCCGTCCCGACGGCGCGGAGCCGGGACCGTCGATGCTGGGCGATATCGTGCTGTGCCCGGAGTTCGCCGCCGCCCAGGCCACCAAGGCCGGCCACAGCCTCGACCACGAACTGGCGCTGCTCACCGTGCACGGTGTGCTGCATCTGCTCGGCTACGACCATGCCGAGCCGGAAGAGGAGAAGGTGATGTTCGGCCTGCAGAACCGCCTGCTCGCCGAATGGTACGAGAGCCTGCGCGAGGCCGCCCGCCGAGCCGAACAAGCCGAACGAGACCGCCGCCTGCTGGGAAAGACCGGCTTCACCGCCCCAGGCGACCCCCTGGACCCGGCATGAACGGTCAGGCGCGGAGGCGGCAGCGCAGCGTTACCACGGAGCGCTCCGTTCATGCCGTCGGTGTGCGCAGCATGAACGGTCAGGCGCGGAGGCGGCAGCGCAGCGTTACCACGGAGCGCTCCGTTCATGCCGTTGATGTGCGCAGCATGAACGGTCAGGCGCGGAGGCGGGGTCTTTCGGCTGTCCTCGAGGGCGGAGCGTGAGTCCTCTGATTCCGCTGCTGCTGGCGATATTGCTGGTTCCGGTCGGCGGTGTCTTCGCTGCCATCGATTCGGCGTTGATGACGGTCTCGCCGGCTCGGGTCGAGGATCTGGTGCGCGCCGATCGCCCCGGTGCGCGGCGGCTGGTCCGGCTCGCGGCAGATCGGCCACGGTATGTGAACCTGATGGTGCTGTTGCGCCTGACCTGTGAGATCGCTGCGACGGTGCTGCTGGTGGCCGCGCTCAGTGAGGTGTTGAGCTGGGGCTGGGCACTGGCGGTGACCGCGGTGGTGATGGTCGTGGTCGATTATGTCGTCATCGGTGTCGGACCGCGCACGCTGGGGCGTCAGCACGCCTATTCGATTTCGCTGGCCGCGGCGCTGCCGGTGCAGGCGATCGGAACGCTGCTGGGCCCGGTGAGCCGGCTGCTGATCATGATCGGCAACGCGATCACCCCGGGGCGCGGATTTCGCAACGGTCCCTTCGCTTCCGAGGTGGAACTGCGCGAACTGGTTGATATGGCGCAGCAGAGCGGCGTGGTCGATTCCGAGGAGCGCCGGATGATCCAGTCGGTGTTCGAGCTGGGCGACACCGTGGCGCGCGCGGTGATGGTGCCGCGCACCGAGATGGTGTGGATCGAGGCCGACAAGACTGTGGCGCAGGCGATGTCGCTGGCGGTGCGGTCCGGTCACTCACGTATTCCGGTGATCGGCGAGAACGTCGACGATGTTCTCGGTGTGGTGTACCTGAAGGATCTGGTGCCGTATTCCGATCGTGGGCGTGCGGTGCAGGTGCGTACGGCGATGCGCTCGGCGGTGTTCGTTCCCGATTCCAAACCGCTCGACGCGCTGCTCGACGAGATGCAGCGCCGCCGCAACCATATGGCGCTGCTGGTCGACGAATACGGCGGTATCGCGGGCCTGGTCACTATCGAGGATGTGCTCGAGGAGATCGTCGGCGAGATCGCCGACGAGTACGACACCGATGAGATCGCCCCGGTCGAAGAACTCGACGACGGCGGGTACCGGGTGTCGACGCGGCTGCCGGTCGAGGACCTGGGCGAGTTGTTCGGCCTGGATATCGAGGAGGAGGACGTCGACACGGTCGGCGGTCTGCTCGCACACGTGCTGGGCCGGGTGCCGCTACCCGGAGCCGAGGTCGATGTGCACGGGCTGCGCCTGCGGGCCGAGGGCGGCGCGGACACGCGCGGACGGATGCGGGTGCACACGGTGGTAGCACATCGGATCGCCGCGCCGGACGAGGAGCCGGAAGCGGCGGCCGGCGAGCGCCGGGCGCGGGGCGAGACTTCGAAGGACGAGAACGGAGATGGTGATGACCGGACGTGATACCGCCGAGCTGGAGGCCGAGGACGGCAAGCTGCTGGTGCTGGCGCGCGGGGCCATGGGCCGCACCGGCGGCGCGGCGGGCGCGGCGATCCGCGATTCCGACGGCCGCACGTATGCGGCCGGTGTGGTCGAGTTGAACGCCTTGTCGCTGTCGGCGCTGCAGGCCGCGGTCGCGGCTGCCATCTCCAGTGGCGCTGTGGGTTTCGAGGCTGCGGTGCTGGTCGGTGGTGTGGATTCCGATCCGGGTGTGGCCGCGGTGCGCGAGGTGAGTGCGTCGGCGACGGTGATCCTCACCGATCGCAAGGGGCAAGAATTCCGGTTGGTGGAGGCCGCCTGATGAGTGGGATACAACAGCCCGGCGCCGGCGAGTTCCGTTCCGGTTTCGTGTGCTTCGTGGGCCGGCCGAATACCGGGAAGTCGACGCTGACCAATGCGATGGTCGGTTCGAAGATCGCCATCACGTCCTCGCGCCCGCAGACGACCCGGCACACCATCCGTGGCATTGTGCATCGCGAGCATGCTCAGCTGATCCTGGTGGACACTCCCGGCTTGCATCGGCCGCGCACTCTGCTGGGGCAGCGGCTCAACGATCTGGTGCGTGACACCTATTCCGAGGTCGATGTGATCGCGCTGTGCATTCCGGCCGACGAGAAGATCGGCCCCGGTGACCGCTGGATCGTGCAGCAGGTCCGGCAGATGGCGCCGAAGACGACGGTGATCGGCGTGGTCACCAAGATCGACAAGGTGGACAAGCCACAGATCGCGGCCCAGTTGCTTGCGGTATCGCAGCTGCTGGGGCCCGAGGCCGAGGTGGTTCCGGTGTCGGCGGCCAAGGGCGAGCAGGTCGAGGTGCTCGTCGATGTGATCGCCGCGAAGATGCCCGAGGGCCCGGCGTTCTATCCCGACGGGGATCTCACCGACGAGCCAGAGGAAACCCTCATGGCCGAGCTGATCCGCGAGGCCGCGCTGGAGGGGGTGCGCGATGAGCTGCCGCATTCGCTGGCGGTGGTCATCGAGGAGATCCTGCCGCGCGAAGAGCACGAGGACATGCTCGATGTGCATGCGCTGCTGTATGTGGAGCGGCCGAGTCAGAAGGCGATCGTCATCGGCAAGCGCGGCGCCCGGCTCAAGGAGGTCGGTACGGCGGCGCGCAAGCAGATCGAACATATTCTCGGCACCCGGATCTATCTGCACCTTCATGTGAAGGTGGCCAAGGACTGGCAGCGCGATCCGAAACAGCTGCGCAAACTCGGTTTCTGATCCGTCCCGCTCGGCCCCGTAGTCGAATTGTGATGTGCTTTTCCGGCGTTTCCGCAGGAGCACGCCGACTATGTGCGCACGCACATACCGTGTCGGGCCTACGATCCTGGCGTGAAGTGGATGTCCCGGGCGTTCGGCTCGAAAGAGTTGCCGCCGCAAGTGCGTTCGGATCTGGAATCGGAAGGGATCGTCGTATTCGGCCCTGTGAGCGGATCGCTGGCCAGTCGCAACCATCGAACGCCACTGCATTACGGCTCGGCCAGCTGGGAAAATATTGTCGGCGGAACCATCGCCATGAGCAGCAGACGGCTGGTGATCTGGGGTAACCGCGAGGCATTGGTGGATGTATGGCTCGGACATCCGGCCGTCACCATGGAGCTGCAGGGTCCCGAACGGGTGCTGGTGGAAGCCGATCGGGGCGGGATCGACCCGATTCGTACCGGCTGGACCACCTTGATGCTGCGCACTATTCACGCACCGCGCGTCGCGCAGTTGTACGCGGAGGGCCTGCCACGCAGCGTGTGAACCACAGGCGATCGTGCGACGGCGCGCACGAGGTCGCAGCGCCGGTACCGGACCGGCACGGGAATGTCGGCGGCCGGAGGCGTGGGGGCGGCGCCACGGTCGGCGCCGCGTGGGAGACTGTCCACGTGTTGTTGTATCGGGACCAGGCGATTGTGCTGCGCCAGCACAAGCTGGGTGAGGCCGATCGCATCGTCACGCTGCTCACCCGTCAGCACGGACTGGTGCGGGCGGTGGCGAAGGGAGTGCGGCGCACCCGGTCCAAATTCGGGGCGCGGCTGGAGCCGTTCGCCTATATCGATGTGCAGCTGTACCCGGGACGCAACCTCGACACCGTCACCCAGGTACACACGGTGGAAGCGTTCGCCGCCGACATCGTCGCCGACTACGGTCGCTACACCGCCGCCTGCGCGGTCCTGGAAACCGCCGAGCGGCTCGCCGGGGAGGAACGCGCGCCCGCGCCACGGCTGCACACCCTCACAGCGGGTGCGCTGCGTGCGATCGCCGCCGCGCATCGCCCGCACGAACTCGTTCTCGACGCCTTCCTGCTGCGTGCGATGGGGTTCGCGGGCTGGGCACCGGCGCTCGACGACTGCGCCCGCTGTGCGACGCCGGGTCCGCACCGTGCTTTCCACGTGGCCGCCGGTGGAGCGGTCTGTGTGCATTGCCGTCCGCCCGGCTCGGCCACCCCGTCGGTGGGTGTGCTGGAACTGATGAGCGCACTGCACCGCGGCGACTGGGCGGGGCTGGACGTGGTCGCCGATTCGATTCGCCGCCAGGCCAGCGGGCTCACCGCCGCGCATCTGCAGTGGCATCTGGAGCGGCAGTTGCGCACTCTGCCGCTGATCGAACGCTCCCGCCCGCACGAAACGGTGGAGCAGGTGGATTCCCGGGTCGGATGACCCGGACGGCCGGACCGGGTGCGGACCACGACCCGGGCGCCACAGACATCCGGGACGTAGGCCCGGTGTGCCTATCCGAGGTCGGCCAGCTGCGGAACCACCGGTGCCATCTGCTCGATCCACGCCGCGGGGGAACCGGTGGTCGGGGTGACCAGTACCGCGTCGATGCCCAGTTTCGCGTAATCGGCCATGGCGCGGACGAATTCGTCCCGGTTGTCCGGTGCGGGTCGCGGGTTGTTCGCCATGATGGTGGTACGGATGGTGCCGACATCGCGGCCCACATCGTCGCAGTGGCGGCGCAGCACGTCGAGTTTGTGCGCCACATCCTCGGGGGAGGAGGCGGACAGGTTGCAGGCGTCGCCGTATTGCGCCACCAGTCGCAGCGTCTTCTTCTCACCCCCACCGCCGATCAGCACCTTCGGGCGGTGGATCGGCTGCGGTGAGCACAGCGTCTCGGCCAGCTGATAGTGCTTGCCCTCGAACGGCCCGTTGTTCTCGGGATCCCACATCTGCGCGCAGATCTGCAGTGTCTCTTCCAGTCGTTCGAAACGCTCCGAGATCGGCGGGAAATCGACCCCCATGCCGCGATGTTCGCGCTCGAACCAGGCTGCGCCGAGTCCGAGCGTCGCACGACCGCCCGAGAGAACGTCGACCGTGGTGACGATCTTGGCCAGCAGTCCGGGATGGCGATAGGTCACGCCCGTGACCAATAGTCCCAGGTCGATCGTGGAGGTGTGCGCGGCCAGGTAGCCGAGTGTGGTGTAGCCCTCGAGCATGTTCGCCTCGGCCGGCAGCCCGGTCGGTTCGATCTGGAAGTAGTGGTCCATGAACGACAGCCAGGTGGCACCGGCGCCTTCCGCCGCGCTGCCGACCCGGGCCAGTTCTCCGGCTATCGCGGAGGTGCCCCCGTCGATGTCGAAGATCGGAACGTGAATGCCGAATTCCATCCGTGGTTCTCCTTGTCGATGCCTGTTCTGCGTTCCGTACGCTAGCCCTTGGAGTGTGCTCCAGGTCAACCGTTTCGTGGCAGGTGAATGCGGTTGTTCGCGCTGCGAGAAACAGTGGCGGCCCGGAACTTTCGCTTGCCGCCGGATTCGCGGTGTCGACGCCGCGTCGGAGGGGTACCTTCGGTCGGAGGTTCACCCGGCAATATGGAGAAGGCTTCGATGTCCCACGAACTGGTCGAGTTCGATACCCAGAAGGCGCATTCGGCGCGGATGTACGACTACTACCTGGGCGGCAAGGACAACTATCCGGCCGACCGGGAGGCCGCGTCGAAGGTGATGGAAGCCTTCCCGGAGACGGCACAGGCCGCCCGGGCCAATCGCGAATTCGTCCACCGGGCGGCACGGTACGCCGCTCGCGACGGGGTGCGGCAGTTTCTCGATATCGGAACCGGAATTCCGACGGAACCGAATCTGCACAACGCCGTGCAGGCGGTGGACCCGCACTGCCGTGTCGTGTACGTCGACCACGATCCGCTGGTCCTGGCGCACGCGCGGGCGCTGATGGTGGGCTCGGCGGAAGGCCGTACCGAATTCATTGCCTCGGACGTGCGCGATACGGAGGACATTCTCGGCTCGGAGAAATTCCGAGCGGTGATCGATCTGTCCCAACCGGTGGCGCTCAACCTCGCCGCGATCATGCATTTCATCCCCGACGAGGAGGGGGCCTACGACATCGTGCGCACCTACATGGATGCGTTCGTCCCCGGGTCGTATCTGGCGATCACACATGCTTCCAGCGATCTGAATCCCGAGGCCTTCCAGAAGGTCGTGAAGGTGTACGAGTCGAACGGGATGACCGTCCCCCTGCGGGACAAAGCCGCGGTGGCCCGATTCTTCGACGGGCTGGAGCTGGTCGAACCCGGAGTCGTTCCGCTGCATCGCTGGCAGCCGAACCCGGATTTCTACATTCCGGAGGAGCGGCTCGCCTGGGCGGATTCCGCCTTCGGGGTGTGGTCCGGTGTCGGTGTCAAGCGCCGATGACCTGGCGACCGGTGGCCCGGCCTCGCGGGCGCTGCCGGATGTTGCAGGATAGGTGATGTGATCGGTAACCGCTCCCAGCCCTCTCGCACGATTCGCCCGCCGTCACCGCACCCGTCGGGCGCGACCCCGCCCGCGCTGCCCGCGGAGTTCGTGCCCAAACACGTGGCGCTGGTGATGGACGGTAACGGTCGCTGGGCGCAGGAACAGGGCCTGCCTCGTACGGTCGGGCACGAGCGCGGTGAAGCGGTGCTGATGGACACCGTCGAGGGCTGTATCGAGATCGGTGTGAAGTGGCTGTCCGCCTACGCCTTCTCGACCGAGAACTGGCGGCGCAGTCCCGACGAGGTGCGGTTCCTGATGGGATTCAACCGCGATGTGATCCGGCGCCGCCGCGACGAGATGCACGAGCTGGGTGTGCGCGTGCGCTGGGCGGGCCGGCGTCCGCGGCTGTGGCGCAGCGTGATCAAGGAACTCGAGGTCGCCGAGGAGCTCACCAAGGACAACACGGTGATGACTCTGACCATGTGTGTCAACTACGGTGGCCGCGCCGAAATCGCCGATGCGGCACGGGAGATCGCACGCCGGGTGGCGGCCGGGCAGCTGGATCCGGAGAAGGTCGACGAATCCACCTTCGCGAAGTTCCTGGACGAACCGGATATGCCGGATGTGGATCTGTTCCTGCGGCCCTCCGGGGAGTTGCGCAGCTCCAATTTCCTGATCTGGCAGTCGGCGTACGCCGAGTTCGTCTTCCAGCACACCCTGTTTCCGGATTTCGACCGACGTGACCTGTGGGAGGCATGTGTGGAGTACGCGAAGCGTGATCGCCGGTTCGGTGGTGTGAAGTGAGCGAGGAGTTGACCGTCGCCCGGCAATTGCACGATCAGGCCGCGGAATGCCTGCGTGCCGCGGGTATCGCGGTACGGGACGAGGAGGGCGGTGCGCTCGGATTCGAATTCGAGGGCACCCTGTGCTCGCTGCGTGCGGTGACGCTGGCGCCCGGCCTGGACGTACTGACGCTGACCTGCGTACTCGCCTGGGACCGGCCGTTGAAACCGCAACTGCACAAGCGGGTCGCCGATCGCAACAACGCCCTGCAGTTCGGTTCGCTGACCATCATCGCGCACGAGAAGCAGGCCGATGTGCTGCTGCGCTACACCTTCCCCGCGGCCGGGCTCGGCGACGACGCGCTGGTGACCATGCTGCTGCTGGTGCTCTCCGGGGCGAGCCGGGCCCGCCAGGGGCTGGTGCCCTGACCGGGAGGACCGGTCGGGCGCCCGCCGGTCAGTGCGAGGTGCGTTCGCGGCGTGCCGCGGTGACCGCCGCGCAGTCGCGGCAGGTACCGAACACCTCCATGGTGTGACTGATGTCGGTGAAGCCGTGCTCACCCGCGATCGCTTCGGCCCAGGCCTCCACGGTCGGTCCTTCCACCTCGACGGTGCGACCGCACTGCCGGCACACCAGGTGGTGGTGGTGCCCCTTGGAGCACTGCCGGTACACCGATTCGCCGGTGTCGGTACGCAATACGTCGACCTTGCCCGCATCGGCGAGCGACTGCAGCGTCCGGTACACGGTGGTGAGCCCGATGCCCTCACCGCGGCGGCGCAGTTCGTCGTGCAGGTCCTGAGCCGATCGGAATTCCTCGATATCGCCCAGGAGCGCGGTGATCGCGCTGCGCTGGCGGGTGCTGCGGATTCCGACCGTTTTCTCGGCTGTGCCCGTTTTCTCCGGCACGATCATCCTTCCTCGGCGTGTGCGACAGCGTCGACGACAATGCGTGCCAAATGATCGTCGACCAGTTCGTAGATGACTTCGCGGCCGGTGCGCTCGCCGCGCACCACTCCCGCGGATTTGAGGATGCGCAGGTGCTGGCTGACCAGCGGCTGTGTCACCCCCAGCGTATCGACCAGTTCGTGGACACAGCGCGGTGACTCCCGCAGCTGCAGCACGATCGCGATCCGCACCGGCGCGGCGAGGGCCCGTAGCAGCTCACCCGCGTTGTCGAGGGTGTTGCGCGCCGGAACCGCCGGCGCGACCGGCGCCCGATACGGATAGGGGTCGTGCGGGATCGGTGTGGGCGCCTCGACGGCGACGCGGCTTCGACGCGCGGGGGCACCGCTGTCGGCGGTCATCGAACCAACTCCTTATTGGAAACCGATGCCATTATTAATATGCACAGTTGCGCATGTCAACTTCCGGGCCTCGCGCGTTTCCGGTCGATACTGCTTCGCGCTGCACCCGACGGTATCGCTAGGCTGGGACGAATCGCCGATCCATCATCCAGAGGGAGAGCTAGCACCGTGGCACCCAAGTCGAAGGTCGACACCGTCGCCAATCTCGCCAAGCGCCGGGGGCTCGTATTTCCCAGCGGCGAGATCTACGGAGGCACCCGCTCGGCATGGGATTACGGTCCGCTGGGTGTCGAGTTCAAGGAGAACATCAAGAAGCAGTGGTGGCGTGCCATGGTCACCAGCCGCGACGATGTGGTCGGCCTGGACTCCTCGATCATCCTGCCGCGGCCGGTCTGGGTGGCGTCGGGGCACGTCAACGTCTTCAACGATCCGCTGGTCGAATGCCTGAACTGCCACAAGCGGCACCGGCAGGACCACCTGCAGGAGGCCTACGCGGCCAAGCACAAGATCGACGACCCGGACACCGTGTCCATGGAGCTGGTCGGCTGCCCGGACTGCGGCACCGTCGGCAAGTGGACCGAGCCGCGCGATTTCAACATGATGCTCAAGACCTACCTCGGCCCGATCGAGTCCGAGGAAGGCCTGCACTACCTGCGCCCGGAAACCGCGCAGGGCATCTTCGTGAACTTCGCCAATGTGATGACCACCGCGCGGAAGAAGCCGCCGTTCGGCATCGCGCAGATCGGTAAGAGCTTCCGCAACGAGATCACCCCGGGCAACTTCATCTTCCGCACCCGCGAGTTCGAGCAGATGGAGATGGAGTTCTTCGTCAAGCCGGGTGAGGACGAGCAGTGGCATCAGTACTGGATCGACACCCGCCTGGCCTGGTACACCGATCTCGGTATCGACCCGGAGAACCTGCGGCTCTACGAGCATCCGAAGGAGAAGCTCTCGCACTATTCGACCCGCACGGTCGATATCGAGTACCGCTTCCACTTCCAGGGCAGTGAATGGGGTGAGCTGGAGGGGGTCGCCAACCGCACCGACTTCGACCTGGGCACGCATTCGAAGCATTCCGGCACCGAGCTCAACTACTTCGATCAGAACACCAACGAGCGCTACACGCCCTACGTGATCGAACCTGCCGCGGGCCTGACCCGTTCACTGATGGCCTTCCTGATCGACGCCTACGTCGAGGACGAGGCGCCCAACGCCAAGGGCGTCCTGGAAAAGCGCACCGTGCTGCGGCTGGACCGCCGGCTCGCGCCGGTCAAGGCCGCGGTACTCCCGTTGTCGCGCAACGCCGATCTGTCGCCCAAGGCGAAGGATCTCGCCGCGCAACTGCGCAAGAACTGGAATGTCGACTTCGACGATGCCGGCGCCATCGGCCGCCGCTACCGCCGCCAGGACGAGATCGGCACCCCGTTCTGCATCACCGTCGACTTCGACACCCTCGACGATCAGGCCGTCACCGTGCGGGAGCGCGATTCGATGAGCCAGGAGCGGATCGCCCTGGACCAGGTCGAGGGATATCTGGCGCAGCGCCTGCTGGGTGCCTGAGCTATCTCGGCTCGCGCGCCGGTGGTGCGCGGGCCGCGGCCACGGCTCGTGCCGAAGCGGGCAAATCCGCTGAATCCGGCGGGTCGACACCGAACAGGCATAAGTGCTGCTGTACCGGGCATATCCGATTGCAGACGCGTCGCAGCGGTCCGGGCTCGGCCCGAGCGTTACCGGGACATCGGACCTGCCCACTCCGGAGACGGAGTGGGTGGTGTCGTTCGAGCACCGGCTGATGCGATGGTCCGCAGGCCCGGTCTCGACGAAAGGTGCCGGTCATGGCTCAGGCGGTCGTCTTCGATCGATACGGTGATCCCGACGTCCTGGATGTCCGCGAGGTCCCGGACCCACAGCCCGGTCCCGGAACGGTCGCGGTCGACATCGTCGCCGCCGGAATCAACCCGGGGGAGGCCAAGATTCGCAGCGGCGCGCTGCACGACATGTGGCCCGCGACCTTCCCGTCCGGGCAGGGCAGCGATTTCGCCGGACGAATCGCGGCACTCGGTGCGGGCGTCAGCGGCATGGCGGTCGGCGACGAGGTGCTCGGCTTCAGCAGCGAACGCTCCGCGCACGCGACTCGTGTGGTGGTCCCGGCCGAACAGGTGACCGGCAAACCGGCCGCCCTGTCCTGGGAGGCCGCCGGTTCGCTGTACGTGGCGGGAACGACCGCCTTCGCCGCGGTACGTGCGGTCGGTGCCGCACCGGGAGACACGATCGCGGTCGCCGGCGCGGCCGGCGGTGTCGGCTCGATCGCCGTGCAGCTGCTGCGCGCCCGCGAAGTGACCGTGATCGGCATCGCCGGCCCGGACAACCAGGAGTACCTGCGGGAGCTGGGTGCGGTGGCGGTCGAATACGGCGACGGGCTCGCCGAACGCATTCGAGCACTGGCACCGGCCGGACTCGACGGATTCATCGATGCGTACGGCGCCCCGTATGTGGAACTGGCACTCGAACTGGGAGTGTCACCCGAGCGGATCGACACCATCGCCGACTTCGCCGCAGTACGGCGGTACGGGGTGAAGGCCGAGGGCAATGCCGCCGCCGACACCATCGATGTACTGGCCCAACTCGCCCAACTCGCCGCGGCGGGAACGGTGCGGATCCCGATCGCCGCCACCTATCCGCTGACCGAGGTACGAGACGCGTTCACCGAACTCGAACACGGCCACACGCGCGGGAAGATCGTGCTGCTGCCCTGACCCGGGCAGCCGGGTGCCGAGCCCGAAGACGGCGAGCCGCTGTTGCCCGTGGCCCGGATCCGCTGTCCCGGAGCCGGATCCGCTACCGCCTGATGGTGTTCACCTCAGAATCGTCCGCCGCGGTTGATCCGCCGGGAACCGCTGGATCCACCGAAAGAGGATGGGCCCCAGCTACTTCTGCCCATCGGCCGACCACCGAACCCGCCCCCGCGCATGCCGCCACGCAGCATGCTGTCGATGAGTATGCCGCCGAGCACCGCCCCCGCCTGTGAACCTCCCGAAACAGGCCGGGTCGCTTGCCAATCCCGAACCTCGGACTGTGCGGCATACAGTGCACGAGTGGCCAGTTCGGCCGCCCGCTGCGCATGTGTCAGTGCCGTGCGCTGGTCGGTTCCGGACAGCTCCTCGGCGTGAGCCAGTTCGCGCTCCGCCTCGGAGAGCCGGGTGCGGGGTGTCGCCGTCACCGCTCCGCGACGGGTACCGATGAAGTCGGCCGCCGCATGGACCTGACCGCGTGCGGCGGTCAGTGCCTGCTCCAGTCGGCGGTGCAGTTGGTCGGCCGCCAGTTTGCGTGCGCCCGCCGCTTCGACGGCGCGGTCGAGCGCGGCATCGGCGGCGACGGCGCGCTGGAACGAGCCCAGCGGGTCCGCGTCCCCGTTCGCCTGTGCGGCGTCCCGGGCGGCGCGCGCCTCGGTGATCGCCGCGGCGAGATCGGGGCCGCCGTGTTCGGTGAGTCCGGCCGCCGTATCGAGATCGTGGTCCAGTTCGGCTGTCGCGGCGGGCAACCCGGCCCGCGCCTGCACGATGTCGGTCTCGGCGGTGTCGACGGCATCGAGCAGCGTGCGCGCCGCGCCGACCGCGGCCTCCGCGGCACGAATTGCGGCCACCGCACCACCCTGGCGCCCGACCGGCTGTTCGGTGGCAGCGCGTCCCTGCTCGATCGACTCCTCGGCATAGCCGATCCGGTCACGGGCCATCGTGACGTTGTCGCGCACCGGTGCGGTGACCGAATCCGGTTGCGCCTGCAGCAGCCGCGTCAGTGCGTCCTGTGCGTGGGGCAGGCGCACGGTGAGGTCGACCACGGCCCGCGTGAGTGCATCCAGCCGCTGTGGTGCATCGATGAGAAGATTGCGCATCGCGTCGAATTCGGCGACCTTGGCGTCCAGTTCGGCATCGGCGCGCCCGCAGGTCGAGATCAATTCCACGAGTAGGTCCCGACGCTGATCCGGGGTTTCGGGAATGTCGTCGTCCAGCCGTTGACGGATCGAAAAGGCGTGCTCCAACGCATTTTTCGCCGATTGCAGCGCGGCGCCGAAGGAGGTGGTGGCGGTGGCGCCGAATTCGTCGGTGGCCAAGCGCAACTCGTCGGCACTGTTGCGGACGGCATCGTCGGTCTCGACCAGGATCTGTGCGGCACGGGCTTCCAGCAGATCCGGCCGGAGCCGGCTCAGTGCGGCGGTATCGGTCGGGTCGACGTCGCCGACCGCGGCGGTCTCGGCTCGGGTGCGGGAGCGTTTGCGCCACTGCGAATAGCCCAGGACCAGGCCGAGCACACCCAGCACGAGCAGTGTGATCACGATCAGCGGCCAGATCCCGCTGCCGCCGGAATTGCCCATGGCCGAGGACAGTCCGTCTGCCGTGGCGACCGCCGCATCCGCCCACCGTCCGTCGCGCAAGCGGGGCTCGACCTGGTCGGCGAGCAGCGTATCCAGTTCCGAGTCGCTCACCGATGTGGGCAGCGTGCCGGCCAGGGAGTAGGAGCGGTCGGCGGTCGCGATGGACAGCAGGACGTCGCGTTCCCCGAAACCGGATTCCGCTGCGGTGCGGTCACCCCAGGTCTGCGGGTCGAGACCACCGAAATCGTGGACGTAGACCACCCACAGCCGTTCCCGGTGCGCGCTGTAGAGCGCGTCCACGGATCCGCGGACCGCATCGCGCCCGCTGCCGTCGAGCGCATGCGCATTGTCGGTCACATAGTCGCCCAGCCGTGCCGGTTCGTCGGCGACGGCCGAACCGCAGCAGCCCAGGACGAAGCCGAACAGCAGCGACAGCAGCACCGAGAGGAGCATCGGCGGGCGCGATCGGCGAATACGGGCGAGCGACGGCATGAGACGAATCTATCCGGCACGGCGCTGCGGAGGTCGGATTGTGGCCCACCTGTGTCGGTGATCGATGGTTACCATCGGCAGGGTGATCACGCTGGATATTCCCTATACGGGACACATTGCACCGGGCGCCGATCCGCAGCAGCGGGAGGTGCCGGGCGCCAGGATCGTGAAGATGTCGGTCGGCGGTATGGACAACAACGTCTACCTGGTGCAGGACGCTGCCACCGGTGACGCGGTCCTGATCGACGCCGCCAACGAATCCGAGCGCATCCAGGCACTGCTCGATCAGGAGGTGCCGGGCCGGTTGCGGCTGATCGTCACCACCCATCAGCATTTCGACCACTGGCAGGCACTGAGCGCCGTGGTGGCCGACACCGGCGCGCCGACCGCCGCGCACCCGCTGGACGCCGAACCGCTGCCGGTACGGCCGGACCGGCTGCTCGCCGAAGGCGATACGGTCACCATCGGTGAGCTCGAATTCGAGGTGCTGCATCTGCGTGGCCACACGCCCGGCTCGGTGGCGCTGGCACTGACCGACGGCGCCGGCCGGACCCACCTGTTCACCGGTGACTGCCTGTTCCCCGGTGGTGTGGGCCGCACGACCACACCGGAGGAGTTCGAATCCCTCTACACCGATGTCACGACGAAGGTGTTCGACCGGTTCGGCGACGACACCGTCGTCTATCCGGGCCACGGCGACGACACCACGCTCGGTGCCGAACGGCCGCAGCTCGAGCAGTGGCGGCAGCGCGGCTGGTGAACCCGGACACGACCGGCGCGGTGAGTAGTTTCGCAATCGATACGTGACCGAGCACTGGCACACTCGGGGGATGCCCTCGGCAGTCATTCACCATGCGCCCACCCGGTCGCCGACCACGGACCGCCGTCCCCGCGGTTCGGGGACGGCGCGCTGGGCGCGGCGGGTGATCGCCGGCATCGTGCTGATGGGTGCGGTGCTGGTCGGCGGCACCGCGTTCCGGGTTTGGCAGGTGGCCCGGATCAGCGATCACACCCACGCCGACGCCATCGTGGTGCTCGGTGCCGCCCAGTACGACGGCACGCCGTCGTCGGTATTCGAGGCCCGACTCGACCAGGCCTACTACCTGTTCTCCAAGGGGGTGGCGCCGTTGGTGGTGACCGTCGGTGGCAAACAGGTCGGCGACAACTACACCGAGGCGGCTTCGGGTAAGAACTACCTGGCCGATCGCGGTATCCCGGCCGACCGGATCATCGCCGTACAGACCGGATCGGACACCTTGCAGAGCGTGGAGGCGGTCGCGGCGAGGTTGCATGAGCAGGGCCTGTCCAGCGCTGTGCTGGTGAGCGATCCCTGGCATTCGCTGCGCACCCGGACCATGGCCCGCGACGCGGGGCTGTCCGCCTGGACCGCGCCGACCCGAACCGGCCCCTCGGTCTACACCCGCGAATCGCAGCTGCACGGCATCGCCCGGGAAACCGGTGCGCTGCTGTGGTACCAGCTGACCCATTTCTCCGCCGACTTCCCCTACACCGCGGCCCAGTGAGAATCAGGCGGACCACCCCGTGAGTACCGATGCGATGCCGCAGTGCCCGTATGCCGATGCCGACCACGAGCGCATGGTTGCCGAAACCTCGCCCACCGCGGGGTTGCGCTGGTCGCCGTCGCCTGCCCGGCGCAGCGATTTCGCGCGTGACCGTGCCCGGGTGCTGCATTCCGCGGCGTTGCGCCGGTTGGCCGACAAGACCCAGGTGATGGGCCCGCGCGAGGGAGACACCCCGCGTACCCGGCTCACCCATTCCCTGGAGGTGGCTCAGATCGGCCGCAGCATCGCCGAGGGGCTGGGCTGTGATGCGGATCTGGTGGATCTCGCCGGGCTGGCACACGACATCGGCCACCCGCCCTACGGGCACAACGGTGAACGCGCGCTCGACGAATTCGCCGACGCCCACGGCGGATTCGAGGGCAATGCGCAGAATCTGCGGATCCTCACCCGGCTGGAGCCGAAGGTGTTCGACGCCGGCGGACAGAGTTACGGCCTGAACCTGACCCGGGCAGCGCTCGATGCCACGGTGAAGTATCCCTGGCCGCGCACCGGCACCGGCTCCAAGTTCGGGGCCTACGACGCCGATCTGGACCGGCTGCACTGGGTACGCCGGGGCGCGCCCGAGCGCCGGCAGTCGCTGGAGTCACAGGTCATGGACTGGGCCGACGACGTCGCCTACTCGGTGCACGATGTGGAGGACGGGGTGATCGCCGGCCGGATCGACCTGCGTGCGCTCGCCGATCCGGCCGAGCAGGCCGCGCTCGCGGAATTGGGCCGGATCCGGCACCACGATCTGAGCACCGACGATCTTGTCGCGGCCGCCGCACGGTTGTCGCAACTGCAGGTGATCGCGGACGCCGCCGGCTACGACGGCACCCTGCGTGCCTCGGCGGCACTGAAACGGCTCACCAGCGATCTGGTCGGACGGTTCGCGACCGCCGCCGTGGAGGCCACCCGTGCGGGCTGGGTGGGGCGGGCACTGTGCCGGTACTCGGCCGACCTCGAAGTCCCCGCGGTGGTCGCCGCCGAGGTCGCCCTGCTGAAGACGGTGGCGCTGCGCTACGTGATGTCGGATCCCGAGCATCGCGGCCGGCAGGCGCGGCAGCGCGAACGGATCCACCTGGTCGCCGACCGTTTGGCGGCGCGGGCTCCACAGGGACTGGATCCGATCCTGCTGCCGTGGTGGCAGGAGGCAGGCGACGACACCGAACGGGTGCGGGTGATCGTGGATCAGATCGCCTCCTACACCGAGAGCAGACTCGAGCGGGTCGCAGCCCGCTGACGTCGGTGCTCGACCGGGTCGTCATCGGCACTCGGCGTGGTTGCCACCGTCGCCGACCCGGGCCGCCCGGCGGCGCTCGACGTGGACGATCGGTACGCGACTAGACTCGGGTGCCGTGGCAGGACGACTTCCGGATCGCGATATCGCGGCAATACGTGAACGCGTACGCATCGAGGACGTTGTCGGCGAATACGTCTCCCTCAAACGCGCAGGTGCCGACTCCTTGAAGGGGTTGTGCCCGTTCCACGACGAGAAGTCGCCGTCGTTCCATGTGCGCCCCAATCACAGCCACTTCCACTGCTTCGGCTGCGGGGAGAGCGGTGACGTCTTCGCCTTCCTGCAGAAGATCGACCACGTCGGATTCGTCGAGGCCGTCGAGCAACTGGCCGACCGGATCGGCTACCGGATCAATTACGAGGGCGGCGGCACCTCGGTGCAGCGCGACCGTGGCACCCGCGCCCGCCTGGTCGCCGCGAATGCCGCCGCGCACGAGTTCTATCAGGCCCAGTTGCGTGAACCCGAGGCCGAGGCGGCCCGTAAATATCTCACCGACCGCAATTTCGACGCGGCCACGGCGGGGCGATTCGGCTGCGGATATGCCCCCGCCGGCTGGGACACGCTGACCAAACATCTCATGCGCCGGGGCTTCGAGATGAAGGAGCTGGAGGCCGCGGGGCTGTCCAAGCCCGGCCGGCGCGGGCCGATCGACCGCTTCCACCGCCGGCTGCTGTGGCCGATCCGGAATCTGAGCGGTGATGTGATCGGCTTCGGCGCGCGCCGGTTGTACGACGACGACCAGATGAGCGCGAAGTACATCAACACACCGGAAACGATGCTGTACAAGAAGTCTCAGGTGCTGTTCGGCCTCGATCACGCCAAACGCGAGATCGCCAAGAGCCACCAGGCGGTGGTCGTCGAGGGCTACACCGATGTGATGGCGATGCATCTGGCCGGTGTCACCACGGCCGTGGCCTCCTGTGGCACCGCCTTCGGCGACGAGCATCTGTCGATGCTGCGCCGGTTGCTGATGGACGACAACTTCTGGCGCGGCGAGATCATCTACACCTTCGACGGTGATGCCGCAGGCCAGGCCGCGGCGATGAAGGCGTTCACCGGTGACCAGAAGTTGGCCGGCCAGACCTATATCGCGGTGGCGCCCGACGGTCAGGACCCGTGTGAACTGCGCCAGCATGCCGGTGACGGCGCTGTCCGTGATCTGGTGGCGCGCCGGGTCCCGTTGTACGAGTTCGTGATTCGCGGCCTGCTCGCCGACCATGATCTCGACACCGCCGAGGGGCAGGTGGAGGCGTTGCGGCGTGCGGTGCCGGTGGTCGCGCAGATCAAGGACAACGCGCTGCGCAAGGCCTATGCGACCAAGTTGGCTGGTTGGGTCGGCTGGAACGACATCCAGCAGGTGGTCCGCCGGGTGGGCGATCAGGCGCGGCGTGGGAACCAGGTCAAGGGGGTGCCTGCCCGTGCGGCGGCGGTCGAGCCGAAGGCTGCCGATTCGGCCGCGGCGCGTCCCGACCCGGCCGACCCGGTGCTGCTACCACAGCGCCAGGTACTGGCGGCCGCGCTGCAGTACCCGGCAACGGCGGGCCCGCTGTTCGACAGCCTGGAACCCGAGGCGTTCACCCATCCCGCCTACGGCGCCGTGCGTGCCGCCCTGGCCGCCGCAGGCGGAACGGCGGCGGGAATCGGTGGTGCGGAATGGGTTTCACGGGTGGCCGACCACACCGACGATCTCATGCTGCGGGCGCTGGTGTCCGAGCTGGCGGCCGAGCCGTTGCCGGTGAAATCGATGGACGGGATCCCGCGTTTCATCGCCGGTGTACTCGGCCGGGTCCAGGAGGCTTGGGTCGGGCGCCAGGTCGCGGAACTGAAGTCGAAACTGCAGCGGGTGTCCTCGACCGAACAACCCGAGGCCTATATGGCGCTGTTCGGCGATTTGGTTGCCCTGGAGCAGTACCGCAAGAGCCTGCTCACACAGGCGATGGGAAACTCGGACGATTTCTCGGCTGTGTGAGGCGGGCTCGCGGGGGTGGCCTCAGCGGCGCAGTTGATCCTGCGGCACCAGGACGGTGGTGTGCTCGTCCAGCGGCTCCATGGGTTCGAGCTTCGGCCGGGTGCTGAGGCCGTCCGACAACTTCTGCCGGCTCACCTGCACCAGCTTGCGGGTGACCGGACTGGCGGCGACAGCGCGAGTGGTCTTGCTGATCTGCTCGTAGCGAGCCCGTCCCGCCTTGGCCCCCAGTACATAACCGGCTGCGACGCCGATGATCAACCGCAGCATTCTTTCGGGCTCCTCCCAGTAGCTGTTCGCAGGGTACATCCTGCCCGACATCGCGCCGAGCTGTCGATCCGGCACCACCTTGCCATGTGGCGCCGACACATTCTGTCGCGCACGATTGCCCGGCCCCACCCGGTCTGTCGGCGCCGGACACATTCGCCCAGGTCCAGCCCCGATTTGGGGGGTGTGGTGGTGATACGCTAAAGTTTG
Source organism: Nocardia vermiculata NBRC 100427 (assembly GCF_001613265.1). Lineage (GTDB taxonomy): Bacteria > Actinomycetota > Actinomycetes > Mycobacteriales > Mycobacteriaceae > Nocardia > Nocardia vermiculata. The sequence continues at coordinate 534,710 of NZ_BDCA01000001.1, read as the reverse complement.
TCCTCGGTCGGACCGGACGGAACGACCGAGGTAATCCCCTATAGCTCAATTGGCAGAGCAGCCGACTGTTAATCGGCAGGTTTCTGGTTCGAGTCCAGATGGGGGAGCAGAAAACAGCCCCTACCAGTGTAAACGGGTAGGGGCTGTTTCGTGTTCGGGCACTGTGTCGGCGTCGGTCCGGGGGCGAGATCTCAGGACACGGTTGCTGCGGCGTGTCGTCCGTCGCGCGCGGAGGTGACGGGTCGCCGGCGGGCAGCGATTCGCCGGCCTGCACCGCCGCGGCCCATTGCGCGGTGGTCCCACCGCGGCAAGGTTCGAGTGGGACAGCACCAGCAACGTCTTGCGCAGGGGGCGATCTACGCGTTAGACGGTGCGTCGATGTTCCCTCCGGCCGCACGGGGCGAATGTGTGGTCGTGCCCGGCAGGACCAGGATCTTGACATGCTCGTCAGGTTGGCGAAGCGCCGCGAAGGCATCCGCGACGTCGTCGAGACAGACGCGACCGGTGATGATCGCCTCGGCGTCGATTTCGCCGTCTGCCAGCCGCTGCAGCGTGATGTCGTACGCGTTCTCGTAGGGGCCGTGTCCGAAGTTGACGGCGATCCGCCGGAACTGGCCGACCACCGGGACGATGACCTCGTCGTCGAATGGTGCGGCCAGCACTTGGATCCGGGAGTTGAACGGGAGCGTGTGCAGCAGTGTGCCCAGGATTCCGGCGCGGCCACTGCACTCGTAGGCGATGAGGATTCCCGGGCCGCCCTGACCGACGAGAGGATTGCCCTCGGCGACCATGCGGTTGTACACCTCGATCGGGTCGTTCTCGGCCGGGTCGACGACAACGTCGGCGCCGAGTGCGGCGGCGAGTTCGCGGCGTTTGGGTGCGGGCTCGGAGGCGATGACCGGTACGCCACGGGCCTTCGCGGCGATGATGGCGCCGAGACCGATACTGCCGCAACCGATCACCAGCGCCGAGTCGGCGGCGGTGAGGCCGGATTGCTGCACGTGCATCTCACCGACGTGCAATGGCTCGGCCAGCGTGGCGTGTTCGAGTGAGAGCTTGTCCGGCACCTGCCGCACCCAGGACGCGTCGACCACGATGTGCTCGCCGAACGCGCCGTGGTACTCGTTGGAGTAGCCGATGATCGTGGGAATACCGCTGCTCGTGTCGGTCGCCAGCCCGATCCCGGCGACCCGGTCTCCGACCGCGAAATCGGTGACATCCGAGCCGAGTTCGCGGACCACTCCCGCGTACTCGTGCCCGAGCACCACCGGCCGGTCGGTGTCGAAGGTGGCCAGCGGGTAGCCGGCATTCTCGGCGACGTGGACGAACCGGCCGGGGTCCTTCGACATGCTCAGATCGCTGCCACAGATACCGCAGGCGGCGACGTCGATGCGGATCTGTCCCGGTCCCGGCGCGGGTGCCTCCGGCACATCGGCGACCGTGAAGCTGCCGTGCTGGAACTGTGTGGCTCTCATGCTTGTGCTCCTTCGGACCGGCCGTAGTAGTCGGTATGGGCCTTGGTGAGCGCCCCGACCAGGCTCCCGATGAGGTGGTCGCGGTGGTCTTCGGCGAACTGCAGGCTCGCTCGGCGGCCGGCGTTGCGGCGTGTGAAATGCGGGATGACCTCGGAGGCGAAGAGTTCGTAGCTGCGTTTGGTGGCCTCCCAGTCGGCCATGTCGACGTGCAGGATCAGCAGGGTGCCGAAGCCGCCGGTCTTCTCGATCAGCCGCTCGATCTGCGCGATCGCCTCGTCCGGGGTACCGATGATGGCCTGACCGAACTCGCCGAGGGTGTCGTTACGCCACTGGTCGATGATGCCGGCCGGGGTCTGTGCCCAGTCCGGGTTCGCGCCGGTCTGGCGGTTGACGTAGGCCGCCATGGAACCGATCCGGCGGCTGACCGCACGCTCGGCATCGGCCCGCGTTTCCGCGAGGAACATCGGGTTCACCAGGCGCCAGGTCGAGCGGGCCGCGACGTGGCCGTGCTCGGCCGCGACCTTCTCGTAGACACCCCAGTTGCGGTCGAGGGCCTCGAAGCCGGTGGGTGAGCCGGCGGCGAGGGAGAGCAGCGACAGACCGTGGGTGCCGGCGAGAACGGACCCGTTGGGCGAGATCGTCGACGCGGTGACGACCTCGATGCCGGCCGGGTCGTAGGTGGGTAGCTGGGTGCGGGCGTCGCGCAGCGTGAACCAGTCCGTCTCCATGTCGACGACCTCGCCGCGCAGCAGCCGCAGGATCGCCTCGAGCGCCTCGCCCTGGCGGCGGCGCTGGTCGTTCGGGTCGATGCCCATCATGTGGGCGTCGAGGGGGATCTTGCCGGGCCCGGTGCCGAAGATGACCCGGCCGCGGGTCTGCAGGTCGAGCTGGGTGATCCGGTCCGCGGTGATCAGCGGGTGATGGTAGGGCAGGGATACGACGCCGGTGCCGAACCGGATGCGCTCGGTGCGCTCGGCCGCCGCGGCGATGAACACCTCCGGCGCCGGGACGATTTCCGCGCCGGTGGAATGGTGCTCACCTATCCACGCCTCGTCGAACCCGAGGTGATCGAGGTGTTGCATGAGATCGATATCGCGCCTGAGCTGCAGGGCAGGATCGGCGTCGAGTGGATGGTAGGGAGCCAGGAAGGCTCCGAAGCGGATTGACGCTGCAGACCACATAGTGACATCTCCTGAGGCGGGAAGTGAGCTGCTTCACTCCTTCGACCTCCACATCTATCATGGATCAACTGATCCATAAATGGCATGCGTAGAAGTCATTGATGACCACGAATAGTCTGCCCGCACAGTGGGGTACTGACTTGAGAGGACCTCGACCGGTGTATTTAATGGATCACCTGAATCAGAAATCTAGTGGAACAGGTCCGAGCACGCCGAACCGCCGCCACCTTGGCGTCGCCCGGCTGACACGTGCCAAGCTCATGCACATGACCGACTTCCGGCAGAACCGTCAAGGCGACGTGACACGGGTACGTCTGGTGAAGACCGCCGAACGGCTCTTCGCGGCGAACGGGCTCGATGCGGTATCGCTGCGGTCGATCAACGCTGCCGCCGGGCTGGGGCCGTCGTCGGCCCACTACCATTTCGGCACCAAGAACGACCTGCTCACCGCAGTTCTGTTGGATATGGGGACGGCCGTCCGGGACCGGATCAGCGACAATGTGGGCGTCCTCGCGGCCGAAGGGCATCCGCCCACCGTGGACGCCCTGATCCGTGCCGTGACAGAGCCCTACAAAACGCTGCTGCTCCGCCACCGCACCCGGGGGATGAGATGGATCAGGATCGTCACGCAGCTCTCACAACAGGGACACCCCGTGCTGGAGGCAACCGAGCTGGACCTTCGTGGCCGTCTCCTCGAACAAGTTCGCCGAACCTTCCCCGTCACCGATCCCGACCGGCTCGAACGCCGTTGGGCCGTAGCGCTGATGGGGTTCTTGCAAGCGCTGAGCCGGGCGGACGACTGGAGCGAGGACGGCAGACCGCTGACGGGGGAACAGCTGGCCGACTTCTATGAAGACCAGGTCGCCTTCCTCATCGGGGGAGCTCGGCAACTACTGGGATGATTCGGACGAACTCGGCAGCCGGCGCGCGGGCTACCCTCTGCCGTGCCGTCGTTCGTAGGCCAGGTGGTCGGCCTCGGCACGTCGGCGGCGGTCGGCATCGGCCAGCGCCGGATCGAGTCCGTGCTGGGCGAGCCGATGGCGGCGGTAGACGTACATGAGCGCCGCGGTGAAGTAGATCAACGGCAGATACAGCAACGCCATCATCGCTGCCCCCATCCAGAGGGGGCCGGGCAGCAACAGAAACAGGCACAGCAGCACGAGGATCGGGACGAGGATGCGCAGCAGATAGCGCCGCGTGGCTCCGGGGCCGGTGAGATCGTCGATCACCCAGGTCCCCATCGAGCCGGGGAGGGTGGCCCCGCAGACGTAGCGAATACGTTGTGCGAGCGTGGGTGTGGTGCGTTCGGTCATCAGGTATGTCGTTCTGTCGAAGTGAGCAGGTGAGCGTGGGATATGGCGTCGGGGGTGTGTTCGAAGATCTGGGCGTCACCTCCGGGCGGGAGAGCGCCGACTGCGGCGAGGCGCCGGCGGTGGTCGTCGCGTAGTCCGGACATCAGTACGGCGACGTGGTGATTGCCGAGTTTGGTGATGGCATCTTTGAGCACGAGTGCACCGGTGCTGTCGAGTGCGGTGATATGCGACATGCGCAGAATGACGACCCGGACATCGGACACCTCGGCCAACTCGAGCAGGAAGCGGTGCGCAGCGGCGAAGAACAGCGGCCCCTCGATGCGGTAGGCCACGATGTGTCGGCGTAAGAGCTGGTGTTCTTCGGTCGCGTCAGCATCGGTGGTCTGCAGGTCGAGGGGAATCTGTTGCAGCCTGGCCTCTTTGGCGACGGCGCGCAGCGCCAGCACGACGGCGATCCCGACTCCGATCGCGACCGCGGTGACCAGGTCCATCATGACGGTGACGCCGAATGTCACGGCCATGATGGCGGCGTCGCCGCGGGAGGCCCGAACGATGGCGGTCACCGACGCCGTCTCCGCCATCCGTGCTGTGGTCGCCAGTAGCACACCGGCCAAGGCGGCCAGCGGAATCTCGGCGACCAGGTCGGCGGCGGCATACATGATCGCAGCGAGGACGAGGGCATGGACCAGGGCGGCCAGACGGGTTCGGGCACCGGAACGGATATTGACGGCGGTACGGGCGATCGCCCCGGCAGCGGGGACGCCGCCGAACATCGGTGCGGCGATGTTGGCCAGCCCCTGCCCGAACAGTTCCCGGTCCGGATCGTGACGGGTGCCGACCGCCATCGAATCTGCCGCCGTCGCCGACAGCAGCGACTGCAATCCGGCGAGGGCAGCTACTGCGAGCGCCGGCCCGATCAATGATCCGAGCTGATCGAGATGGACGAATCCGATAGTGGGGACGGTTGATCCGGTGGGGATCGCGCCGATCGGGGCGAGATCCAGACCACACGTGTGTGCGACCACGGTGGCGCCGACCACGGCGATGAGGGCCAGTGGCAGCTTGGGCAGGAAACGGCCACCGGCCAGTACGACCGTTCCCACCAGCAGAGTGGTGAGAATCGGCGAGGGATGTGGATGGGAGACGAACTGCCGCACAGCGTCGAACGCGGTCTGCCACACCTTATCGCCCTCGGTCTGCGTGATGCCGAGGGCGAGCGGGAACTGCTGCAGGGCGATCACCACGGCAATTCCCACCGTGAAACCCTCCACCACCGGGGCCGGTATGTAGTGCACCGCCCGGCCGACACGGGCCAGGGCCAGCACCACCAGCACCAGTCCCGCCATCATCCCGACGGTGAGCACGCCCGAGGTGCCGTACTGGGCGACGATCGGCACCAGTACGACCGTCATCCCGCCGGTCGGGCCCGACACCTGGAAGCGCGATCCGCCGAACACCGCCGCCACGACTCCGGCCACCACTGCGGTTGTCAGGCCGGCGGCCGCACCGAGGCCGGAGCTGATGCCGAAACCGAGGGCCAGGGGAAGCGCGACCAGGGCGACCATGAGTCCGGCCAGCAGATCTGCGCCGGGTGCCCGCAGTGCCGGTTGCCAATCCGGACGGGACGGCAGGATCGCGCGCAGGGTCACCGTGACTCGGCCAGGCGTGTCTTCAGTTCCGCGAGCTGTTCACGCAGCTGTTCGGGCAGGCGGTCGCCACCGATTCCGGCGTACCACTCGTCGATGGAACGGGTTTCGTGGATCCACTCCTCGGTATCGACGACCAGGGCACGGTGGGCGAGTTCGCGGTCGCGGTCGTCGAGGCCCGACAGGTCCAGTGCCTGCGGAGTCGGCACGTAACCGACGGGGGTCCGCACGGCGTCGGCGGTGCCGTCGAGGCGCTCGAGTGCCCATTTCAGGACGCGAACGTTCTCGCCGAAGCCGGGCCACAGGAACGCGCCGTCGACGTCGCGCCGGAACCAGTTGACCTGGAAGATCTTCGGCAGCTTCGCGGGGTCCGCGGCGGCGCCGAGCCGCAGCCAGTGGGCGAAATAGTCGCCGACGTGATAACCGAGGAAGGGCAGCATCGCCATGGGGTCGCGGCGCACCACCCCGACGGCGCCCGCCGCCGCGGCCGTGGTCTCCGAGGACAGCACGGAGGCGGTGAAGACCCCGTGTGCCCAGTCGAACGTTTCGGCCACGAGCGGCACCGTGGTCTTGCGCCGTCCGCCGAAGAAGATCGCCGAAATCGGCACCCCGGCGGGGTCGCTCCATTCCGGTGCCACCGAAGGGCATTGTTCGATCGGGCTGCAGTACCGTGAATTCGGGTGTGCGGCAGGTTTTGTCGACTGCGGTGTCCAGTCCTGGCCGTGCCAGTCGATCAGGTGAGCGGGGGCGGTATCGGTCAGGCCCTCCCACCACACGTCGCCGTCGCCGGTGCGGGCGGTATTGGTGAAGATCGAGTTTCCGGCTTCGATGGTGGCGATGGCGTTCGGGTTGGTGTGTGCTCCGGTTCCCGGCGCGACGCCGAAGAATCCGGCCTCGGGATTGACCGCGTAGAGCCGGCCGTCGGCACCGAACCTCAGCCAGGCGATGTCGTCACCGACAGTTTCCGCTTTCCACCCCTCCAGTGCGGGTTCGAGCATGGCGAGGTTGGTCTTCCCACACGAGGACGGGAAGGCCGCGGCAACATAGTGGGTCCGGTTCTGCGGTGAGGTGAGCTTGAGAATCAGCATGTGCTCGGCCAGCCACCCCTCGTCGCGGCCGAGTACCGACGCGATCCTCAGGGCGAAGCATTTCTTGCCCAGTAGTGCGTTCCCGCCGTAGCCGGAGCCGTAGCTCCAGATCTCACGGCGTTCGGGGAAGTGCGAGATGTACTTGGTGGTGTCACACGGCCAGGCGACGTCGACCTGTCCGTCACCGAGTGGTGCACCTACCGAGTGCAGGCATTTCACGAACGCCGTGCCATCGGTGAGTTTTTCCCACACCGGGGTTCCCGAGCGCGTCATGATCTGCATCGACACCGCCACGTACTCCGAATCGGTAATCTGCACACCAAATTTCGGGTCCTCGGCGTCGATCGGTCCCATACAGAAGGCGATCACGTACATCGTGCGACCCGTCATGGCTCCGCGGTAGTGCTCGGTCATTACCGTGCGCATGTCCAGCGGGTCGACCCAGTTGTTGGTCGGGCCCGCATCCTCGCGTCGTTCGCTGCAGATGAAGGTGCGGTCTTCGACCCGCGCCACATCGTCGGGGTCGGAAATGCACCAGAACGAGTTCGGCTTCGCCTCGAGGCGGACGAAGGTTCCCTTGTCGACGAGCACCCGGCTCAAGCGGTCCCATTCCGAGCGTGATCCGTCGCAGAACACGATGTGTTCCGGTGCGGTCAGCTCCGCTACTTCGGCGACCCAGGCCAGTACGGCTTCGTGTTCGGTTGGTGCCGGCACGGTGGCAGGTGGTGCGGGACGCTCGGTCACGACAAGTCCTTCCTTCTGAATGTGTTAAGTGCCTAGTTAAGAAAAAATGCAATCAGAGGGTACGCGAAGGTCCTTGCCGGGTGGTGATCAGGCGGGCTGTTCCAACGCTTCCGCCTGGCCTGCGACTACGCCGGTGAGGATGGCCCGCGCCACGGTCAGTAGTTCCGCCACCCGAGGTGAAGTCAGTTCGTAGGTCACCGACAGTCCTTCGCGGCGCGCGGTCACCAGGCCCGCGCGCCGCAGGATCGACAGTTGCTGAGAGAGATTCGCGGACTCGATGCCGATGTCGGCCAGCATCTCCGACACAGCATGTTCGCGCTGGCTGAGCAGTTCGAGCACGCGCACCCGCACCGGATGACCCAACGTTTTGAAAAAGTCGGCTTTCATCTGGTACAGCGGGCGCTGTGTCCCCGGCATCGATGACCACTCCTTCTGCTGTATCCGCCCGAGCGGTTGCGCTGTTTGCGAAGTTTAGCAAACAGCTGAGGAGCTGCCGTTGGTGTCGGCGGTGCGCAGGCCGCGATTCACACTGATCAAGCCTGGATTACCTCGACGCGCACCAGTGCGCCCGGAGAATCGCAACTGGCCCACGACTGGTTCTGGCCGTACTGCACCGGGCCGTACTTCCAGTAGGTGAACGGGACCGGCCACGCGACACAGGTGAGCTTCACCTGCTGCCAGGTGGGGAGCTCGCAGTTGGCCATTCCGCCGGTGTTGAAGATGTTGTAGGTGTGGCAGTTGGCCTGCCACACCGGTACATCGGCCTGGGCTGCTCCGCTACCCAGCAGCACAGTGGCGGCGGTTGCGGTGGCAACGGCGGCGCCGGCGACGAGTCGCTTCACGTACATCATGGTCAGCCTCCTGCAGTGATCTTGTGTGAGACAGATCGCAGCGGGGTGGTGGCGTGTTACGTGAACTTTCCGGGGTGAATGCACGCTCGAGTCATCGGTGATGGCGAATTTCTGGTTATCGACCACCGGTGGTGCGGTTCGATCGCCCTTGTCGGCGGATGCGGTCGAGCGAAGTGGTTGTAAACAGTACTAAGGAATGAGTCGTAACTTCTTGTATGCCTGGATGGATGGTTGGTCGGAGTAGATGCCGGTACAAGTGCTTCTGGTGCCGACCGACCGGCGATCCGATACCTCTTCACAAAACGTGAATCTCGAGTAACATACTGGCTGCGAACGGCGGTCCGCCGTCGGGTTCGTGGTCAACAGGCAGGGGTGCCTGCGTCCAGCGTGCGGTGGTACGCGGGGGTGCGCGGCCGGAGGTGAAAGGACTTGCGTCGCAATGCTTAAGCGGCTGGATCGACTACTGAGTTACGAGATGAAGGTGTCCGAATTCTTGGGCACGCTGATCATCGTCGGGATCCCGTACGGGATCGTCGGGGTCGTCTGGACTCTCACGCACACCTCGCACCTGAAGGAGATGCACGGTATCGACGTGATCATCTCGTTTCTCGGGTCGATCGTCTGCTGGCCCGTGCTCACCTTCGCCGATGTCTGCATGACGTAGTCATGATGGTGCTGGTGTGGCTCATCGACATCTTGGTGATCGGAGTCAAGATCCTCGGTGGGCGAATCAAAGTCAATCCTGTTCTCCGATACGGCCTGTGGGTTGCGGTGCTGAGCGCTCTGGGGGCCGGCATCGCACTGCTCGGGGCGCTCCTGGTGTTGCTGCAGCACTATCTGGACGATCTCTCCTAGCTGCGTCACGGCTCAATTGGTAAGGAACACTCCATAACTTGTAGGCCGGGGCGCGTGTCGTGATCCCGACCTTCCGTCTGTATGTCAGGGCAATTCAACATTTCGCGCTGCCGAACCGATCTGTCATGGCTAGAATATTCAATAACTTATTGCTTGTGTTGCACCGAATCGGTGTGTAACACTGCACACGCTCTCCAGCCCGGTGGCGTAGATCACCACGAGGGGTGAGCTGTGAGAAAGGAACGACCGTTGTGACGTCGACCCGAGCGTCCGAGCAGCCGAGATCACCGGTGCCGCCCTGGCAGCCCGAAGAGGGGGAGTTGCAGCGGATAGTCGATGCCGCGGGAGGACTGTGGCGCCGGCATCCGCAGCGGTCGCTGGAAACGCTGGGCCGGCAGGTGGCGCTGGGCCGCGAGGCATTCGTGCAGCTGTTCCTGTCCCTGATGCAGCGGCGGTTTCCCTATCGGGAATTCATCAAGCAGTGCGCCTTCATGGCCAATGTATCCGCTGCGCCAACGGTTTTCGTTGCCATACCGATTGCCGTGGTGGTGTCGATCCAGGTCGGTGCACTCGTCAATCAGGTGGGTGCCACGACCTTCATCGGCTCGGTCGCGGCGTTGGGGATCATCCGTCAGGGTGCGCCGTTGGTGTCCGCACTGATGATCGCCGGTGCGGTGGGATCGGCGATCTGTGCCGATCTGGGGTCGCGCACGATCCGCGAGGAAATCGACGCCATGATGGTGATGGGTGTCGATCCCGTGCGCCGGTTGGTCGCCCCACGCGTGGCCGCGGCGGTGCTGGTGAGCGTATTGCTGTGTGGCTTCATCGTTTTCGTCGGTTTCGCCACCGCGTACATGTTCAATGTCTACGCACAGTCGGGTACGCCCGGGTCGTTCATCGGTTCATTCGCCTCGTTCGCGGTGGCACACGATCTGGTGATCGCTCTGGTGAAGGCTGCGATCTTCGGGGCGCTGACCGCGATCATCGCCTGCGATGTCGGGCTGCACACCAGTGGCGGTCCGGCGGGTGTGGCCAACTCGGTGAACTCCGCGGTGGTCAGCTCCGCGCTGATGTTGTTCGCCACCAACATCATTGCGACCCAGCTCGCGAACACGCTGCTGCCCACGAAGGTCGTGTGAGATGGCCAGCTCGTACATACCGCCGGCGGCGCGGCCGTTGCGTGCGGTCGGCAATGCCGCGCTCGCGCCGGTGCACGCCAACCAGCGCCTGGGACATCAAGCCATCACGTTCTTTCAAGCCCTGGCCGCGATCCCGTTCGCGCTCGAGAAATATCGCAAAGAAGTGGCCCGGCTGATCGCGGATGTGAGCTGGGGAAACGGTTCACTGATCGTCGGTGGCGGCACCATCGGCGTGGTTTTCATCCTGTGTTCGTTCGGCGGAATCATCGTCGGGATGGAGTCGTTCACGGCCCTGAATCTGCTGACGATGAGCCCGCTGACCGGCGCTATTTCCGGCTTCGCCACCACCCGCGAGCTGGGGCCGATCCTGGCGACGCTGGCGTTCGCGATCCAGGCCGGATGCCGGTTCACCGCGCAGCTGGGTTCGATGCGGATCTCCGAGGAGATCGACGCGCTGGAATCGTGTGCGATCCGGCCGTTGCCGTATCTGGTGAGTACCCGGATGATCGCGGCAACCCTGACGATCGTCCCGCTCTACAGCATCGGGCTGGCCGCGGCGTATCTGTTCACCAAGTTCACGGTGCTGTTCCTCGGTGGCACCACCTCGGGCACCTACGACCACTACTTCTTCCAATTCCTGCTCGGCCCGGACCTGTTCTGGTCGCTGCTGAAGGTTGTCATCTTCACCCTGCTGGCGACCTTCATCCAGTGCTACTACGGCTACGTCGCCAGTGGCGGCCCGGAAGGGGTCGGGGTGGCGGCCGGGCGCGCGATCAAGATGGTGATCGTCGTGATGGTGTTCGCGAACCTCTTTCTCACGCTGGCAATTTGGGGCATCGACCCCGGATTCCGGATCTCAGGATAGGTGTCGTCCGTGATTCTCGATCCCAGTGGCCGTGGCGCGAGCGCCCGTCAGCTGACGCTGGCCGGACTGGCCATGCTGCTCGCGCTGGCCGCGGCGCTGTATCTGCTGGCCCTGCGCTACACCGGACAATTCGCCGAAAAGGTGCCCGTGAACGCGATTCTGACCAGTACCGGAGACGGACTGCCCGGCCACGCCGACGTGAAGTTCCGGGGAATGGTGGTGGGCAGTGTGGAATCGGTGGAGGTGGTGGCCGCGGGCAAGAGTCAGCGCGCCGAGCTGTCGCTCAAACCGCGCGTCGCCCAGACGATTCCGGCCAATGTCACCGCGCGGGTGATTCCGAACAACCTGTTCGGCGTGACCGCGATCCAGCTGGTCGACAACGGCCCCGATACCGCGACCCTGCATTCCGGTTCCACCATTGCCGAAGATACCGGCGAGGCGACGGTGCAGCTGCAGACCACGCTGAATGTGCTGCGCACCGTGCTGACCAATATCCAGCCCGAGAAGCTGGGCCGGGTACTGGCCACACTGTCGGCGGCGTTGGAGCCCTCGGCGCGGGTGCCCGGCTCGACCGTCGAGCGCCTGGACACCTGGCTCACCACGGTGCACAGCATCCCCGAGATCGGTGATCTGCTGGGCAATCTGGGCCGGGCCGCTACCGCGCTCAGCGAATCCGCACCCGAACTGGTGGGCGTGCTGTCGGATTCGGTCACCACGGCCCGCACCCTGACCGAGCGCCGGTCGAACCTGGTCGCATTGCTGACCAATGCGAGCAGCGCGGTCGATTCGGTGAACGGGCTGTTCGCCCGCAATCCCGATTCGGGTAAGTACCTGGTGTCCGGGCTGGACGACCTCTTCGGTGGTCTGGCCAAGGATCCGGAGGCTATTCCGTTCACCGCGGCGAACCTGAACACCGCGCTGCAGCGGTTGCAGACCACCTTCCACTACGGGCCCAAACGCCAGATGGTGTGGACGATGGATGCCTCGCTGACACCGTTCCAGCAGTACACCGCCCAGGACTGCCCGCACTACGGTGATATGTCCGGGCCGCGCTGCGGCGGGCCGACCGTGCCGGTATCCGAGCCGCCGCAGGTATTCCCGCCGCAACAGGTGCCGCAGTGGCTCGATGCCGCCGGCCCGCGGCCGCTACCGGCTCCGGTCCCGGCCCCGGCGGCGCAGCAGCAATCCCTGATTCCCGGGCTTCCTGCCCTCCCGGGGCTGCCGGCGCTGCCCGGTCTGCCGAGTCTGCCGCAGATTCCCGGCATCACGGCGCCGGCTGCCGCCGACGACGATCATTCGGATGCCGCAGCCACCCATCCGGCCTCGCTGCGCGGGCCCGCCGCGGTCGCCGCGGTCGTGGGCGGCAGACCGAATCCGGCGCAGCTGCTGCTGCTGGGATCGATCCTGGCCGGCGGTCATCTGACGGTCACGATGTACCCGAAGGGGGTGTGACGCAGTGAAATCCGCGAAGGCACTGACCGGCTTCACCCTGTTCGCGGTGATCGCGATCGCGCTGACCTCGACCATCTACGGAACCCTGCAACGGACCGTGCCCGGATCGACCGACCGGTACTCCGCGGTGTTCTCCGATGTGCTGGGCCTGCGCGTCGGTGACGACGTGCGCATGGCCGGTGTCCGGGTCGGGCGGGTCGACAAGATCGACTTCGCCGACGACTACGAGGCCGGGGTGGAGTTCAGCATCCAGAACGACCAGCATCTGACCACCACCACCAAGGCATTGGTGCGGTACCAGAACCTGATCGGCCAGCGGTATGTCGCGCTGGCACCGGGGGACGAGCCGGGGCAGCCGCTACCGGCCGGTGGGCGCATCCCGATCGAGCACACCGAACCGTCGTTCGACGTCTCCGCATTGCTGTCGGGCTTCGAACCGCTGTTCTCGGTGCTGCAGCCGGACCAGGTGAACTCCCTGTCCGACACGTTGATCCAGGCATTGCAGGGGAACCAGGTGTCGCTGAGCGCGCTGATCACCCAGGCCGCGGAGCTGGCCGGGACCTTCGGACAGCGCGACAAGATCCTGGGCGATGTGGTGTCGAATCTCAGTAGCGTGATGGCCGGTCTGGCCCACCGCAGCGGCGAACTGGAAACGCTGATCACCCAGACCCGATCGCTGATGGACGGGCTCTACGCCCAGGGCGAGGCGTTGAAATCCTCGGTCGATCAGGTGGCGGTGTCCACCGACTCGCTGGTCGATCTCGTGGCCCAGGTGAAGCCGGGAATCGCGGCTGCGCAGAACAAGGCGACCTCCGGTGTGGCGTTGCTGCTGCTCAACGGTGCCGCATTGGACCGGGCCGCGGTGCAGCTGCCCAATGCGCTCAACCGGGTGGCGCAGTTCTCCAGCTACGGCACCTACGCCAATGCCTATTTCTGCGGTCTCGACGTATCGCTGTGGGGTGTCCTGCTGCCGCCGGGGCTGTTCTCCCAGATCGGCGGCAACGGGCATTCGGAGGTGTGCCGATGAGGGCGCGAATTCCACGACCGAACCTGCCGAAGGCGCTCGGATTCCTGCGCAACCGGTACCTGCGGCTGGGCCTGATCGCCTCGGCGACCGTGCTGATCCTGCTGGTCGGGTCCAGTGTGCTGACCCAGGCGAAACTGGGGGACAAGACGATTCACGCCGAATTCGCACAGGCGGCCGGGCTGCGGTCCGGGGCCACGGTGGACGTTTCCGGTATCGAGGTCGGAACGGTGCACGCGGTGCGGCTCGACGGCGCGAAGGTGATCGCCGATATGAAGGTCCGCCGCGATCTGCGCCTGGGTGACGATGCGCGCGCGGCAGTCGAGATGTCGACGATCCTGGGCCGGCTGCACGTGGATCTCGAGCCGGGCAAGGGTAAGGACATGCCGGGCGACACGATTCGGCTCGACCACACCAGCGTCCCCTACAACCTCAGCAAGGTGATCCAGGACCCGCAGTACAAGGCGTCCTTCGATCGGATCGATCGGATCGATCCGGACAAACTGCGTACCGCGCTGGACACCATGAATCGCCAGATGGGTGATTCGCCGCAGCTCGCGGTGCAGGCCCTGGACAGTATCGGTGCTCTTGCCAAGGTGATCAACGACCGCCGCGACGAGGTCGACACCCTGTTGAAGGGGATGGATCAGGTCTCGCAACTGGTCGCCGACAATCAGAACAGTGTGCTGATGTTGCTGACCCGGGGTGAGGCGATCGGCCAGGCGGTGCAGCAGCGCCAACAGCTGTTGAAGAACCTGCTCGACAATGTCGCCTCACTGTCGAAGTTGCTGCAGGACATGGGCTTGGAGAACAACGGGCAGTTCGGCCCCATGATCCGGGATCTGAACACCATGTCCCAGGGGCTCGAGAAGAACAAGGCCAATCTGGACCGGCTCTACGAGATCATGCCGGTCACCTTGCGGCAGTTCAACAATGCGCTGGGCAACGGGCCCTACGGTGAGGTCTACGTGCCGTGGGGATTGTTCCCGGACAACTGGCTGTGCTTCGCGCAGGTCGTACAGGGGTGTAAGGGATGAAACTACGCGCGCTCGCCACACTGGCCGCGGTCTGCCTGATAGGGATCGTGACCTCGAGTTGTTCGCTGTTGCCGGGCACCCTCGGCACCGCCGCCGATCAGACGCTCGGTGAACATCTGCGGATCAGTGCGGATTTCGAGAATGTCGCCGGTCTGTACGCCGGGAACGAGGTCGACGTGCTGGGCGTCCCGGTCGGTTCGGTGGAATCGGTCGAGGCCAAGGGCAGCTATGTCCAGGTGGTCATGCAGATCGACAAGAACGTGAAGTTGCCGGCGAATGCGATGGCCGCGCTGGTGAATCCGCAGTTGATCACCAACCGGCACATCGAGCTCGCGCCCGCCTACGAGGGCACCGGGCCGACACTCGCCGACGGTGCGCATATTCCGTTGCTGCGCACCAGGGTTCCGGTCGAACTCGACCGGATCATGAAAACGTTCGACGAAATCGGCGCCTCCCTGAAGGGCAGCAGCGAATCGGGTCCGATGGCCAGCAGGGTGTTGTTTCCCCTGCTCGACGGAAATGGTGACCGGTTACGCGAAACCCTGGACGCGCTTTCGGGCGCCTTCGAGACCACCTTCGCGAACAAGGACCAGATTTCGAACACGATCGTGAAACTCAACGACGTCACTCAGGTGATCGCTCAGAACGACCAGACCGTGCGGAATTTCAGCGGCCGTATCACCGAGCTCGTCCAACTGCTCGGTGACCAGGCGCCGGGGCTGCAAGCCGTGCTGACCCAGTTGAACGATTTCGTTGCCAACACCTCCGCGGTGGTGGGGAAGAACAAGGATCAGCTCGCCGGCGCGCTGACACGTTTTGTCTCCATCAGCAACGAGATGCGCGCCAATGCACGCAATCTGACCGAGATCGTGGATGTGGCACCGCTGATGTTCGAGAACCTGTCCAATGCGACCAGCTACGAACATCAGGCGCTGCGCCTGCACGGTCTGCTCGACAAGTCGGTGCTCGACGGTGAGGCATTGTCCACCTTCTGTGAGCGGGTGATGATGCGCCTGGACGGCTGCCGTACCGGCAAGATCGCCGATATGGGTCCCGATTTCGGGCTTACCGCCGCACTTCTGGGGATCAGCGGAAAATGACCGTATCGAAAGGCCGAAAGATACACCGCCGCACCGCATTCGCCGCCCTCGTGACCGCTACAACGCTCGGCGTGAGCGGGTGCGGGCCGACGTTGGAGAACGTGCCGATGCCCAAACCAGGGATCGGCGGGCCCGGATATACCGTGCACGCCGCGTTCACCGATGTGCTGAATCTGCCCGATCATGCCCATGTGCGCATCGGTGGCACCGATATCGGCACCGTCACCGGTATCGAGACCACCAACTTCATCGCCGATGTGACGATGCTGATCCGCACCGACATCACGTTGCCGCGTGGCACCACCGTCGAGTTGCGCCAGGCGACCCCGCTCGGCGACATGTTCGTGGCGATGACATTGCCCTCGCAGCAGCAGGCCGGGGAACCACTGCGTGACGGGGACACCATCGGCACCGATCACACCGGGACGGCGGCGTCGGTGGAACAGCTGATGATGTCGGTGGCCATGCTGGTCAACGGTGGCGGAATCAACCAGGCCGCGCAGATCACCTCGCAGATGAACTCGATGTTCTCCGGCCGTGGCCCGCAGCTGTCCCACCTGCTGGGGGAGCTGACCAGTGTGATCACCGCACTCAATCGGCGCACCGGTGACATCGATGCCGCGTTGCAAGGGCTGGATTCGCTGTCGGGTGAGCTCGCGAAACGGAAGAAGGAACTCGGCGAGGCCGCCGATACCTTCCCGCAGCTCCTCGGATTGGTGAACGAGAACAATCAGCGCATCGTCGATCTCACCACCAAGGTGTCGACCACGATGGCCGCGCTGGGTGACTTCACCGACACCTCGAGTCCGCAGTTCCTGAGCTTGTTCGACAGCATTCAGAAACTCATGTCGGGTTTCACCGAGATGGACGGCAACCTCACCCAGGCACTCGACGGGCTCAATCAGATGTATCCGCCGTTGATGGCCAGTTTCCGTGGTCCGGGCCTGGCCGTGATGCCGACGGTGTCGTATCTGAGTATCGGTGCCCTGACCGATCCGCACGGTAGCCGGTGGCCCGAAATCGGTGATGTCCCGGCCTTCATCGGAAGTTTGACGCAGGTGTTCGAGAAGGTGTTCGGCCGCGTGATCAGTCCACCCCAGCCGGTACCCGGTATGCAGCCCGGGCAGGTCCCCGGCACCCAGCCGGTTCCCGGCAGTGTCCCGCCGGACGCCGCCGCCCCTGCGATACCGGAGGTTCCTACCGAACCGCAGCAGCAGGGTGGTGACCGATGAATACGCCACTGTGGAACTGGGTGGTCCGGCGCCGGATCGCGCTGGCCAATCTGAGTCTGATCGTCGTACTGGTGATCGGGACGGGATATCTGGGCCGATATGTTTTGCGGTTCAACCTGATTCCGCACACCTTCGATGTCACGGTGCAGCTGGCCGACTCGGGCGGCATCATGGCCGGCAACGACGTGACCTTCCGCGGCACCCGGGTCGGCGAGGTCACCGATGTGCGGGTGGCGGGTGACGGGATCGAGGCGATCGCCGAAATCGACGACGACGCACGGATTCCCGTCGGTGGCACCGTGCACGTCGGGCGGCTGTCGGCCGCGGGGGAGCAGTACCTGGACTTCCGTCCCGAGGCCGACACCGGCCCCTATCTGTCCGACGGTGCCGTGGTGGAGCGGGCCCGTACCAGCACACCGATTCCGGTGCAGAATCTGCTGACCGATCTGAGCGGGTTCATCGGTGGTATGAACCCCGGCCGGCTCACCGTGATCGTCGACGAACTGGACAAGGCGCTGGCCGGTGGACCGGACCGGTTGCACAACATGATCTCCGGCATCAGCCGGGCAATGGCAGGACTGAACGATCTGCTGCCGCAGACCCAGCAGTTGATCGAGAACCTCGAGGTGATCGCCGAGACGACCTCGCACGCTCAGCCCGATCTCGGGACGCTGACCGCCGCCGGCAGTGCCCTGTTCCAGCAGGCCACAGCGGCCGACAACGAGATTCGCACATTCCTCGACCAGGGACCGGGCGAGTTGTCGACGCTCGGCGGTGTGGTGACGCAGAACGTGGATCCGATGACCGACCTCATCACCAACTTCGTCGCCATCACCAAGGCCGCCAAGCTGCGTCAGCCCGCGATCGAGGCCTTGTTCCCGGCACTGCGTAAGGGGATTCAGGCCTTGGGTGTGCCCGCCCACGACGGTTCCTATCACACTCTCGCCGATTTCTGGCCGCGCCCGACCTGTGAGTACGACACCATTCCGGTCGCCCCCACCAAGATCATGACCGATACCCGGGTGCGGCTCTACAACTACTGCCTCACCTCCGATCCCGCACTGCAGGTTCGTGGTTCGGCCAACGCACCGCGGCCCGACGTGCCGGACAACGGCTCCGGCCCACCCCCCGGAGTCAGCGGTAACGAAATGTCCCAGCCGATTCCGCCCGGCACGGTCCCCGACAACTAGGAGTACAGCTATGAGCGCCGACGAGACGAGTGCCACCGGCGATCGCGAGCAGCCCGCCGGATCAGGCGAGGCCGAGGGCAGCAGCGCCGATGCCGCGGTGCACACCCCGGCCGCGCAGTCGACCGAATCCGCGGCGGAGGCGGGCCGGCCCGCCCCCGCCGAGACACCGGGGCCCGCGGTTGCCGATACCGAAAGCACAGCGGCCCGGTCGATGTCGCGCGGGGCGGCGCTGCGTTCGGTGTTCGGCCGGCGGGGTGTCGCGGTCGGCCTGCGCGCCGCCGTCGCGGTGGTACTCGGCGCTGCCGTGGGCACCAGCATCTACTTCTATCAGCAGAACTCGCACCATGAGGACGTGCTGGCCGCGCAAGCACAGGCTCGACAGGCCGCCTGCGCGTACGGGCCGGTGGTCTCGACCTACGACGCGAAACATCTCGACACCTACGTCCACGATGTGCTCGCCGGCGCCACCGGGGAGTGGAAGAAGCAGTTCGAGTCCAACAGCAAGGATCTCAGCGATGTGCTGGCCAAGGGAGAGGTGGTCGCGAAATCGACCGAGGTGCAGTGCGCGATCAAATCCGGTGACGAGAACTCGGCCGAGGCGATCGTGGTGATCGGGCAGACCATCACCAGTCTGGGCACTGCGGGCAAGCCGGAACCGGGCCAGCTGTCGACGGTGATGCGGTTGCAGAAGCAGGGTGACCGCTGGCTGGTCGACAAGGTCGGCACCCCGCTGACGGCGATGCCGCCGCAGTCCTAGCCGCCGTGCGGCCCCCGCCGAGCCCGGTGTCGCCGCGCGGTCCGTTCGAACTCGAGGATGGACAACAACTGTGAGCCGTGCAGATGCGGACCGGGGGAAGACATCGCTGCCCGCGGCGACCAGAAATGCGGAGCGGGTGATCCGTCGGCGGCCGAAGAACCGCCGGGCCCAGATCGCGAGCGAATCGGCGGCGGCGTTCGGTTCACTCGGCTACCACGGTGTGAGTATGGAGGAGATCGCGGGCCGGCTGGGGATCTCCTCGGCCGCGCTCTACCGCCACTACCCGAGTAAGTACGCGCTGTTCCGGGAGGAGTTGCTGCGGTTGTCGGCATCCGCGGTGACCGCGGCGACCCTGCCGGAGCGGATGCGGGCGCTTCCCGCCGAGGAACGGCTGCGGACGGTGATCGACGCAATCATCGCCGAAACCATCGCGAACCGGCCGACCGCGGCGCTGGCCCGGTGGGAGGCCCGCTATCTCGACGCCGAGGACCGCAAGGTCTTCGACCAGCAGTTCGGTTCGGCCATCTCGGCGTTGCGGGCCCTGATCGGAGAATTGCGCCCCGAGCTGCGCGGGCGGGAACTTCTGGTGCGCGCTGTGGCGGTCTTCAGTGTGGTCAGCAGCATCGGTGACCACCACGCGCATCTGCCGGTGAAGTCACTGGCCGTGGTGTTGTCGGAGGCGGCCTGGTCGCTGGTCCGGGTCGATCTGCCGCAGCGGAGCCCGCTGCCCGAACCCGAAGCGCCGGGCGAGGTTCCGCACTCGTTCAAACATCAGGTGGTGCTGAACAAGGCGGTCGAACTCTTCCACGAACGCGGGTATCCCAATGTGAGTGTGGAGGATATCGCGGCGGCGGCCGGTCTGTCGGCGGCCTCGGCGGTCTATCGCTACTACCGCAGTAAGGATGCGCTGCTGGCCGCGGCGTTCCGGCGGGTGGCCGACCGGATGGCCGCCGCGATTGCTCCGGCGGTCGACGCGGCGCCGACCTCGGAAGGGGCGCTGGCCGGACTGGTCGATCTCTACGTCGAGGGTTCGTTCGCCGAACGCGAGCTGACCTTCGTCTACTTCGCGGAGTTCGGCAGCGTCGATGCCCACGAGCAACAGGTCCTGCGCAATATTCAGCGACTGGTGGTGGCCGAGTGGGTGGAGTTGCTGGTCGATGCGCGCCCGCACCTGCCGCGAGCGCAGGCCCGGATTCTGGTGCACGCCGGTTTCGGGCTGGTCGTCGGGCTGGGCCGGCTCTTCGGTAACGACCAGCGGATCTGTCCGCGTACGCATGTGATCGGGCTGATGGAGGCGACTCTGTTCGGCCGGCTCGCGGTGCGGGAGCAGGAGAACCAACGCTCCAGGAATGACTGACTACTCATGTGAAAGGAAAAGGCCATGTCGACATCGCAGTCCTACGTGCCCACCGAGGCGGAGCTGGCGACCAGCACCGACGAGGAGGGGACCGAGCGGATGCGCCGGATCATGACGGCCCACCCCACCCGGGCCGAGTCCGCGGCCCTCGATGCCGCCGACTTCGCCGGCGATGTGCCACTGACCACGGAACGCACGCGGGTCCACATTCCGGCGACCCATCGCTCCGAGACCAAACGCCCGCCGTCGCTCACCGATGCCCTCGATTTCTGGCAGTTCGCCGGCGCCGCGGCCAATGTGGCGATGCAGATGGCGCGTCCCGGTGTCGGTCACGGCGTGGCCGACAGCAAGGTCGAGACCGGAGCGCTGATGGTGCACCCGTGGAAGCGGGCCCGCACCACGACGCAGTATCTCGCGGTCGCGATCCTCGGTAGCGAGGAGGAGAAGCGGCTGTTCCGCGAGGCGGTCAACACCGCGCACCGGCGGGTGCGCTCGGATCCGGGTGCGAAGGTGAAGTACAACGCCTTCGACCGGAATCTGCAGTTGTGGGTGGCGTGCTGCCTCTACATCGGATTCGAGGACTCCTACCAGTTGCTGCACGGCAAGATGAGTCCCGAACAGGCCGAGGAGTTCTATCAGACGTCGTCGACGTTGGCGACCACGCTGCAGGTCACCGAAGATATGTGGCCGGCCACCCGCGCCGAGTTCGATGTCTACTGGAATGCGGCGTCCGAACTGGCGGTGGTCGACGACAAGGTCCAGGCCTATGTCGACGATCTGCTGCACCTGCGGATGATCTTCTGGCCGCTGCGCCTGGTCTTCGGTGAACTGCTGCGGTTCCTGACCAAGGGTTTCCTGGGCACCTACTTCCGGGAGTTGTACAGCATCGAGTGGTCGGAATCCGATCAGCGGCGGTTCGAGAATCTCTTCCTGTTCGTCGGTTTCGTGAACCGCTTCATCCCCAAGTTCATTCGCTTCGCGCCGACCCACTGGCTGATGCGCGACCTGCGTAAGCGCCTCGAGAAGGAGCACGCCATCATCTGATCTCGTGCGCCCCCGGGCCGCGTTCACCGGGTAGCATCTGCGGAAACGCGGCCCACTCCGCGACAGGTTCGATTTCCGGCAGGAACGGAAGGGTGCAGGTGTCGGCATGGGCAGAGTGAGAGACGTCATGGATCGGCTGCACCTGACGCGGCGCAAGCTACCCGATCCCGAGCCGAAACAGCTCGACCGGTGGGCCAACGAAGGCGGCGCACTGCCGCCACCGCCGCCGGATCCGGACGACAACCGCGCCCGCTGAGCAGCGAGCGAGTCACCCGCGCTGTACCGGCGTTACTGCTCCTTGTGTTCGTGCCCGGTGGTGGCCTCCGTCACTAATGGTTTGTGCGTTAACTATTAGCGGGCTAATCTTTCGGTGACGAGGAGGTGTCGCCGATGGTGGCCGAGGTCGAGGATCCGCTGCGGCTGGATCGGCAGGTGTGTTTCGCGCTCGCTGTGGCGAACCGGTCCGTGCTGACCGTGTACCGGCCACTGCTCGAGCCGTTGGGGCTCACCCATCCGCAGTATCTGGTGATGCTGGCGCTGTGGGGGGAGGCGCCGATGTCGGTGAAGGCTATCGCCGAGGCTGTCCAGCTCGATTCCGCGACGTTGTCCCCGCTGCTCAAGCGGCTCGAAGCCGCTGGTCTGATCACGCGTCACCGCGATCACCGCGACGAGCGCACGCTGCTGATCGATCTGACGGTGGCGGGCCGCGCGCTGCGCTCCGACGCCGAGCGGATCCCGCCCGCGGTGGTCGAGCGGCTCGGTGTGAGCCTGGCCGATCTGGAGGAGTTGCGTGAGGTGCTGACCCGCGTGAACCGGGCAGCTCGACGGGCGGCTCTCGCCGGAACTCAGGGAGGCACTGATGAGTGAACACAAGCCCAACGTGATCCAGCGGGTGCGCTATATCTGTGGCGCCACCCTGCCGCCCTCGATGCGCGAGTGGGTGCTCGAGGACCTGACCGGCCCCGGTGCGGCCCGCCGCTACCTGGTGCGATTCCTGGTGCCGATCATCCCGGTGTTGTGTCTGTTTCTGCTGGTCCCGGGCCCGCTGTGGGTCGGTCTGTCGATGATGGCGCTGCTGTATCTCCCGCTGGTCTACTTCACGGTGGCCCTGATCTACGTGTATCGGCGGCATCGTCTGCTCAAGCACGGTCTCGACCCGGAACTGGCCGATGTCGCCGAACGCCGGCGCGCTGCCGCCGAACGAGAGCGTTACCAAGCGCGCTACGGGCGCGGCTGAAACCGGGCCTCGGCGCTGTCGGAAACCCGCGTGGTCGCGGAATCCCTGCCCGCCGAACCGATTCCGCGGTGCCTCACGAGACGGTCTGCATCCGCAGACGGTGCTCGTGAGGTATTGTGATGTTTGTCGGTGATCGATCGAGTGCCGCTGGGTACGTGAAGAGTTCAGCCGATCCGTTGGCCGGACGGGAGCGTCGATGGTGGATCCGTATACCGACAATCCAGTGAACGTGGGACATTCGGTGGTCCTGCGCTACTCGATTCCCGCCGGTTCCGGCTGCGTCATGGCAGCCACGGTGTAGATCCGATCGCCGAAACCGTATGCAGGGAAAGGACATCCGATATGAGTGAGCAGCCGAACCTGTTCAGCCACAGTCCGGGCCCGATCGAGACCCCGGTGCCGTCGGGCGGGGTGGCGCATCGTCCCCTGTTTCGCAGCGCGGGGCCGGTGGCCGCCGGATCCGAGGGTGCCGAGGCGCCGGCCGACGATATCGCGCGCTGAATGCCGTTGCGCCCGGAGCCGGTCCGGATACGATCGGGCAACGGGCGCTTTCGGAGAGATAATTCCGTTCTGCGGCCTCAGCTGCGGAAATGCGGAAGTGTGGCGGATAGTGATGCGAAATCGGTATCCGCAGCTATCGAACCGTTAGCAAACATAGGTCGAATTACAGGCCAATCCTTTTACCTGCCAATTTCTGGCTTTCAGGGGTCTTTACCGCTCGGGTAGTGTCGTCACCGCAATCATTCGGCTATCGAATCGGCGGGGATATCACGCGTCGACGTGCCCGCGGCGGAACGGAGCCTGGTATGAGCGCTGTGACCTCACCACGGCTGTCCGTCGGCAGCGCCGATGTCCGGTTACTGCGAGCGGTGACCGAGACCGCGGCCGCGGCGGTGAGCGCGGGGGTGGCCGGGCTGGGCATGATGATGCCCATCGGCCGGTCCTGGGTGTCGCCCGGTTCTGCCATGCAGGTCGACCTGCTGATCTTCAATATGCCGCTGGCGTTGACCATCGGTGCGCTCATCTCGGTGATCGCGGTATCGGTGTCGTGCGCGATCGGCAACGACCGGCTGGCCTGGTGCGCAGTCTTCTGTGCGACCGCGGCGATGCTGGTCAATCATGTGCTGCTGGTCCGGTTGGAGACACGCACGCTGTCGACGCTCAACTATGTCGACTCGATGTTGGCGGGAGTGATCCTCGGCTGTCTGGCGGCAGCGGTCTGGCAGCGCCGGGCCCCGGCTGCCGGTTACCTGTTCGGCGCTCTCACCTCGATCCTCGTCGCGGATCTCACTCCCGCGCCCGACGGGCGTACCGATGCGCTGCGCGGCGCGCCACCGGTATGGCTGATCGTCGCGGCGATCGCCCTGATGCTGTTCACAGCCGTGCTGTACCGGCAGGGGCCGGGCACCGAACCGGACGACAGCACTGTGGTGCCGTTGAAGCCGGTGGTGGCGGCGGTGGTCATCGTGACCACGATTCTGGGTACCTCGGTGTGGCTGGCGCACGGCGTCACGGTCACCACGGCCGTCGCGGCCGTCGCGGTCCTGCTGGCGGCGACGACGGTCGCGGCGTTGCTGCTGCCCGGTCGGGACGGGCTGCTGGTGGTGGTCATGGTCGCATTCGCGACGGCCGGATCGGCGGTGCTCGTCGTGCCCAGGCCCGGCTGGTCCACCGTGCCGATCGTCGTGATCGCGGGCATCGCGCTGTATGTGGGATGGCGTGATCGGCAGCCGCTGCGGGCGGTCGCCGGGTCGGTGCTGCTGGCGATCGTCGGCGTGGCGGGCGCGGCACTGGTGGACGATCCGTCCGCGGTGATTACCGTCGCCGGCTGTCTCGTGGTCGCGACGGTCGCCGGCTACACCCTCGGCTGCGCCGTCGGAGCACACGCGACCGGTGCGGTCGTGGGCATCGCGGTGTTGTTCATCCCCTCGGCGGGCGTGGCCCTGCAGGGCCACGATTTCGGTCGGGTCGAATACTCCCAGAGCTGGTACCGCAGCGCCGAGACCACGAACTCGGCGCTGCCCGGAATCGTCTCGGCCGTCATCGCCCTCGGCTGCGCACTGGTCGTCCTGCTGGTCGGCCGGCTGCGCCCCGCGCGCTGACCCGACGGTGCGAATGTCCCCGTACGGTTAGGATGACCTTGCCCGTGGGGAAGACCGGTGCGAGTCCGGAGCTGTCCCGCAACTGTGAGGATCGTGCGCGATCCGAAGCCAGATACCCGCGGGTGCAGTGTTGAACGGACATGATCACGTGGGTATTGGTCGATGCGCCGAATGAGCCGCCTCGCCGCGGCCCGTTTCGCATATCTCGTCGCGTGTATCACCGAGCGCGATGGGAGTCGCAGATGTCGCCGACCGCTTCACCACGGCTGAGCCGCCGGTCGTTCCTGGTGGGCAGCGCCCTGGCCGCCGGAGGTGTGTTGAGTGCCTGTGGTGCGGGTGGCGATACCGGGACCTTCACCGCGGCCCTGCAGGGGTCGGGAGCCGCCGAAGGGATCGACCCCGGTGTGAATTCGCTGTTCATCGACGAGGTGCGGATGAAGGCGGTCTACGACGGACTGTTCGAGGTCGACGACACCATGACACCCGTTCCGCGCCTGGCACTGTCCGGAGAGCCCGATGCGGGCGGGACCCGATGGCGCATCGCGCTGCGTGAGGCCCGGTGGCACGACGGCTCCGCGTTCACCGCCGACGACGTGTTGTTCACGTTGGCTCGTGTGCTCGGGCCGCCGCAACGCCGCCCGTTCATCGCGGCCACCACCCTCGCGAACATCGATCTGTCGCTGTGCCGGGCGGTGGATCCGCATACGGTGGAGATCGCGCTGAAACAGCCCTCCTACGACTTCCTGACCGCGCTGTCGGCATACGGGACCAAGATAGTCCGCAACGGCACCACCGATTTCGCGCATCCGGTGGGCACGGGCCCCTTCGTCTTCGAGTCCTTCGAGCCGGGGGGACAATTCGTCGCGCGAGCGAACGAGCACTATTGGGACGGTGCGCCAGAGCTGTCGGAGTTACGGATCGTCGGCGCCGATCCCGATGCGCGGCTCGCGGCGGTGCAGAGCGGTCAGATCGACTACGCGGAGGATCTCACCCCGTCGGCGGCGCGGGCCCTGCGCGGACGCGCGGGCGTCTCGCTGGAGTCCGTCCCGAACAGCGGCATCTACTTCTTCGCGATGAAAACAGATCGGCCGCCGTTCGACGATCCCGTGGTGCGCCGTGCGGTCATGCACATGGTCGACCGGGCCGAACTGGTCAAGGTGGCGCTGGAAGGTCAGGGCGAGATCGGCAACGACGTGTTCGGCAAGGGATGTCAGTATTACGCCGAGCTCCCGCAGCACGAATACGATCCGGATCTGGTGGGTCGTCTGCTGCGCGCGGCAGGCGTCCGGGATCTGAGTTTCGATCTGTTCACCGCGCAGGTAGGACACGGCTTCATCGAAGCGGCGCGGCTTTTCGCCGAGCACGCCGCGGCCTGCGGAGTGCGGGTGAACGTCGTGGTCGGTTCCAAGGACAGCTACTACACCGACGCGCTGGAAACCGGTCAGCTCACGATGGGGCAGTCCGGTCCGCTGGCGATCCCCAATCACTTCGCGTCGCGGTTGCTGACCGGATCACCGCAGAACCGCACGAAGTTCTCCGATCCCGAGTTCGATGCGCTCTACGCGCGGGCGCAGGCGACGCCCTCGGTCGAAGGGCGCGCGGCGGTTTATCGCACCATGCACGAGATTCAATACGACAGAGGAGGTTTCGTGTTCTACGGCAATGCCCACTGGAATCGTGCGGCCCGCAACGAATACACGAACGTACCGGCCGCGGTCCCCAATTCGCATCGGTGGGCCCGTTTCGACAAGGTGTCGGCGCGATGACCGCGGTGGGCTTGTCACCCGAGCGGGCACACTACTGGGTGCAGCGCTGGGATCGGCAGCAGGAGCACTACATGCCCGATCGGGAGCAGCGCTTCGAGGTGATCGGCGATGTCCTGGACGAACTCCTCGACCGCCCGGACCCGTTGATCGTCGACCTCGGGGTCGGGCCCGGCACCCTCGCGCAGCGCATCCTGCAGCGGCTGCCGCAGGCGCGGATCGTCGGTGTGGACGCCGATCCGCTGCTGCTGGCGCTGGCCGAGCTGACCCTGGGCTCGGACCGTTTCCGCACCGTCGACGCGGACCTGCGCACTGCGGATTGGCTCGACGCCCTGGCGCTGGACCGGGCCCCCGACGCCTTCGTCAGCACTACGGCCCTGCATTGGATGAACCGGGAACCACTGCGGGAACTCATCACCGTCTGTGCCGGCGCGCTGCCCGCCGGTGGTGTGTTCGTCGACGGTGATCATCTGTACGAGGGCCCGGCCGGGCCGCGGCTGGATACGCTGGGCCGGGCCCTCACCGCCCGCCGGGCGCAGCGCCAGGGCACGGCGGCAGCCGAGGACTGGTCGGCCTGGTGGGCGGCTGTCGATGCCGCGCCCGAACTGGCGGAACTGGTGCGGCGGCGGGCCGGCGGATTCGAGCACACAGTGCACGATCGGCCCACCGCGCACGACTACGTGAACTTCGCACGTGCGGCGGGCTTCGCCGAATCCGGCATCGTCTGGCAGTACGGCGACGACCGTGTCGTGGTCGCTGTCCGCTGAGCGCGCCCTGCCGCGCTGGGTGCCGACGACACCGCCGCGATGGTGGCGAAGCGCACTGCGTCGCACGGCGATCGTCGCCGGGCAGCTGTTCGTACTTCTGGTCGTGGTCTTCGTGTTGTCGTTACTGCTGCCCGGCGACGCGGCCGACGTGCAGAGCAACGATATGCTGGGCGCGAGCCAGCAGCAGGCCGCCCGCGAATTGATGGGGCTCGACGTTTCGCCGGTGCGGCGCTTCCTCGACTGGCTGGCGCATGCGCTCACCGGCGACCTGGGTACCTCGTATGCCGGTGGCGAGCGCGTGACCACGTTGATCGCCGAACCGTTCCTGGTCACCGGGGCGATGGCTGCGCTCACACTGGTGGTGCTCGTGCCCGTGGCCGGCGCGGTGGGATTCGCCGCGGGGCTGCGACCCGGTTCACGGCGCGATCGGCTGATCACGACGGCGAGTATCGGCCTCGACTCCATTCCGGATTTCGTGCTCGCGGTGTTGCTGGTGACCTATGTGGCCGTGCGCCTGCAGCTGTTCCCGGCCACCTTTCTCGGGGTCGACACCGACACCGTTCTCAGCCGTCCGGAATATCTGGTGCTACCGCTGCTGGTGATGGTGGTGCGGGTCGGTGCGCCGCTGGTGCGGTTGGTGCGGGCCGGTGTGATCGACGTCTGTGCGCAGCCCTATATCGAGCAGGCCCGGCGGCTGGGTGCCGGTCGGATATCGGTGCTGCTGCGCCATATCGCGCCGAATGCGCTGGGGCCCGCAATCCAGGAACTCGGCCGCACCGGCGACGGGTTGCTGTCCGGAGTGCTGATCGTGGAGGCGGTCTTCGTGATGCCGGGAATCGCCTCGGAGCTGATCGGAGCCATCGGCAATCGTGACGACCCGGTGATCCTGGCCATCGTAGCCGTCACCGGAGTGTGCGCCATCGCGATCAACCTGGTGATCGATCTGATCGGCCGTCGCCTCACGCCGCGGGCGGAGGGGAGATGATGCGACGGGCCCGGCTGTGGACGGCGTCGCTCGCCGTGACGGTGCCGCTGCTGATCGCGATCGCCGGCCCGTGGTTCGCGGTCTCGGCGCCGCGTGAGCGACAGGTTCCGTTCGGGCCGTCGTCGTGGTCTCCGTTCGGCACCGATCGTTTCGGCCGGGACGTGCTCGCCGCCGCACTCACCGGTGGTCGTGGATTCCTACTGGTCGCGGCTGTCACGGTCCTGGGCGCGTACCTGGTCGGCTTCACGATCGGAGTCGCCGCCGCGGCTGCCCCGCGGGGCTGGATCGAGGAGCTGCTGATGCGCCCGATCGATGTCTTGCTGTGCCTGCCGTCGTTGTTGATCGTGATGGTGGCCGCGATGCGCTCGCAGGGGTCGGCCGTGGCGATCTCGATCGCGATCGGTGTCGCCCTGATCGCCCCGATCGCTCGATTCGTCCGAATGGCGGCGGATGGCGTGGTGCGCGGTCCCGTGATGGATGCGCTGCGCATGCAAGGGGAGAGCCGCGGATATCGCTACGGCGGGTACGCCGCCCGTGCACTGGCCCGCCCGCTGGCCGCGGATGTGGGTGTCCGATTCACCGCGGCGATGTACTTCCTCGCCTCCGCCAACTTCCTCGGACTCGGGTTCGATACGAGTTCGACCGACTGGGCGGTATCGGTGGCCGCCAACAAGGACGCGCTCACCGTGGCGCCGTGGTCGGTCGCGTTACCGGCCACCTTGATCGTGCTGCTGGCTGTGGGCGTCAACCTGCTCTGCGACGAACTGCTCGCCGACCCGGCCGCCGTGGCCGCCCGGGATCTCGCGCGGGCGGGTACGCGACGACGGGGGAGCCGATGATTTCGGTGCGCGGACTGCGCGTGCGTGCCGGGAGCACGGTGCTGGTGGACGATGTGTGCCTGGATGTGGCCGCGGGCGAGGCGGTGACCTTGTTCGGCCCGTCGGGTGCGGGTAAGACGACGATCGCGGCCGCGATCGCCGGGGTGCGCAGGCCGGGAGTGGTGGTGGACGGACAGATCCGGCTTTCGGGCGCGCGAGTCGGTTATCTGCCTCAGCATGCCGCCGCGACGCTGAATCCGGCCCGGCGGATCGGCGCCGCACTGGGCGAATACGCCGGTATTCATGTTCGTCCCGGTGGGCACCGGCTCGGCCGCGGTGCCCGTCGGGTCCTGGTAGCGCAGGCCCTGTCGGCGGCGGCCTTCGATATCGACGGCGCCGATCTCGGCCGGCTGCTGCGGCGGTTTCCGGTCGAATTCTCCGGCGGTGAGCGGGCTCGCCTGGCACTTGCCCAGGTGCTGGCATCCGACCCCCAGGTGCTGATCGTCGACGAGCCGACCGTGGGGCTGGACCCGCCCGCCCGTGCGAAACTGCTGGACAGTCTGGATCTGTTGCGCCGCAACGGCACTGCGGTCGTACTGGTGACCCATGACCGCGTGGCTGTGCGCCGGCTCGGTGGCCGCGTCCTGAGGGTGGAGCGTGGGCGCGTGCGATCCGGCGGGCTCCCGGCGCCCGGACCGGACGGCCCGGCACCCTCCCGGCCGGTACCGCAGCGGCCTGTCCTGTGCCTGCGCGATATCTCGGTGACCCGGCGGAATACGCCGATCCTGCGGAATGTGGACCTCGAACTCGGCGCGGGAGAACTGCTGGCAATGGTCGGGGTGTCGGGCGCGGGTAAGTCCACCATCGCCCGAGTCCTCGCCGGACTCGATGCTCCCGGAGCCGGGCGGGTGGAGTTGGACGGTGCGCCGCTTCCGGTGCTGCGTAAGCGTTCTCGTGCCGATATCGCCGCGGTGCAGTACGTCTGGCAGGAATCGGCGGGATCGTTCGATCCGCGGCGAACGGTACTGGACCAGGTCGCGGCGACCGCGCTGCGGCTGCGCGGGCACACGCGCACCGAGGCGTACGCCACCGCTGTGGCGGTACTGGCGGAACTGGAGATCGACGTCGAGCAGGCCCGCCGGTACCCGCCGAATCTGTCCGGCGGCCAGCTGCAGCGAGCGGCCCTCGCGCGGGCGCTCACCGCCGAACCCCGGGCACTGATCTGCGACGAAGTCACCACTGCGCTGGATCACCGGCTGGCACAGCGAATCCTCGCTGTGGTCGAGGATCGCTGCCACGGCCGGGGTACGGCCGTGCTGTGGATAAGCCACGATATTCGCACCGCGGTGCACCGAGCCGATCGATTGGCAGTGGTGGACTCCGGCCGTATCACCGAACAAGGCACGGCGCAGCAGCTGGTGGACGACCCGGCTACATCGGCGCTGCGCGTGCTGCTGCATGCCGATGACCTCGATCGTGACTGAGCACCACGGCGGGAGCGTCAGATCCAGGCTGCTCCGGTGCGGGGCATGAGGGCCGAGATCAGGGCGCACAGCTGGGTCGGGCGGTCGGTGTCGGTGGTGGCTTTTCCACTGGTCAGGATTGCTCCGGCGAGTCCGCGGTCCGGATCGGCCCAGCCGTACTGGGTGGTCAGGCCGCTGCGGCCGAAGTGATGGCCGGTATCGGCGCCGAACTTGGAGCGCCGGGCGCCCAGTTCGAATCCGGCGCGACTCACCCGGCCGGCGATGCCCGGGATGCGGGGCGCCGGCCCGATCGCCCAGCGGACGGTTTCCGGCGACAACACCCGCACTCCGTCGAGCTCACCTCCGCGGGTGAGGATTTCGTAGAAACGCGACAGTTCGGATGCGGTCGTGACCAGATTTCCGGAGGGTAGTTCCGCGGTCAGGAACGAGCGCGTCGCCGATTCCGGCATCGAGGACATGCCGCCGCCGAGTGCCTTCCCGGCCACCATCGACCAGGCCCGCGACGGCCGCGGGCCGGTGCGCACGCTGGGAACCACCAGATCCACGTCCTCGGGGGCGACGCCCAGCGTGGTCCAGCGGAATCCGAGCGGATCCAGAATCCGAGCGGCCAGGTGGTCGCGGACCCGCAGACCCGTCGCCCGCTGCACCAGCGACCGCAGGATCAGCCCGCTGGTCAGGGCGTGGTAGACGCGGAAGCGACCCGGTGCCCAACTGGGGCGCAACTCGATCAGTGCCCGCCGCGCCACCTCCTCGTCCACGACGGCGTCGAAGCCGCGGTAGCCGGCCGGCATGAACGGCACCCCCGCCGAATGGGTGAGCACATCGGCGATTGTGATCCGACCCTTGCCGTGCGCGGCGAATTCCGGGATGTAATCGCACACCCGATCCGCGGCGGCGAAGACACCCTGTTCGATCAGCATGGAGATCACCGTTGCGGTGACACCTTTGGCGGTGGAGAACCCGCAGAACGGGGAATCGACCGTGATCGGCTCGACCACCGCATCCGGCGCCTCGGCCGGCGCGTTCCCGCGCGTGTGACCGATCGCCCGGTTCAGGACGAGGGCACCGTGCCGGCGCAGGCAGATCTGGATCGCCGGGGTGGTCCCCAGGCGATACCAGTCCAGCACCGAGGCCCAGATCTGCTCGACATCGCCACGGGTCAGTCCCACCGTCGTGGGATCGTCCTCCGGCCCGACCGCGGTCACGGCATCCGGGTCGGCGGGTACGCACACCAGGTCCACGCCGCCAGCATAGTGCGGCGAAACTCGCCTGATTCGAACCGCCGATCCCGGGTAGTACGGCCCACGACAGCACACGTGTGGCCGCATCCGCCGAAACGGAGGTGCCTGATGGCTGGATCGCAACCGACTCGGGAGACCGCGGCGCAGCGGAGCCGGCGGCGGCAACTGTTACGCAGCCCACGCAAACATGCGGGCGAGGGGATCGAGGATGCCTACAACATCCCCGGCATCGTGCTGTGTGGTTTGGGGGCGGTGGCGCTGGCGCTGGCGCTCACCGCGGCCGGCTACGGCTTCGCCGGATGGGCGATCGTGGCGGGCATCGTCTGCGCGGCCTGCTTGATCGGTGGGATCACCTGGATCGCGCTCGAGAGCAAGCGCACCAGTGCCCGGGATCAGTGGGAGCCACCACAGCGGCAGGGCCACTGACCCACGCACGATCGACGGTAGGAGAGGAGAGAGATGGTCGACCCGACACACGGCAGCTTCACCACCGACGACGCGGGAATTCCGGTCCCCAGCGACCAGGAGTCGCTGACGGTAGGCCCGGACGGCCCGATTCTGCTGCAGGACGCCTATCTCATCGAGAAGATGGCGGCGTTCAACCGTGAGCGCGTGCCCGAGCGACAGCCACACGCCAAGGGCGGCGGCGCATTCGGGGTCTTCGAAACCACCCAGGACATGAGCCCCTACACCTGTGCGAAGCTGTTCCAGCCCGGTAAGAAGACGCCCATGCTGGCCCGCTTCTCCACGGTGGCCGGAGAACGCGGCAGCCCGGACACCTGGCGTGATCCGCGCGGCTTCGCGCTGAAGTTCTACACCGAGGACGGCAACTTCGATCTGGTCGGTAACAACACGCCGATCTTCTTCATGCGCGACCCGATGAAGTTCCAGGACTTCATCCGCTCGCAGAAACGCCGCGCGGACAACAACCTTCGCGATCACGATATGCAGTGGGACTTCTGGACCCTGTCACCGGAATCGGCGCATCAGGTCACCTGGCTGATGGGTGACCGCGGGATCCCCCGCAGTTGGCGGCACATGAACGGCTACTCCAGCCACACCTACATGTGGATCAACGCCGAGGGCGAGAAGCACTGGGTGAAATACCACTTCATCACCGACCAGGGGGTGGAGTTCTTCACCCAGGACGAGGGCGACCAGATGGCCTCGATGGACACCGACTATCACACCCGTGACCTGTGGGAGGCGATCGACCGGGGCGAGCACCCGAGCTGGACGTTGAAGGTGCAGATCATGCCCTTCGAGGCCGCCAAGACCTACCGATTCAACCCGTTCGATCTGACCAAGGTGTGGCCACACGGTGACTACCCGCTCTACGAGGTGGGCCGGATGACGTTGAACCGCAACCCCGCCGATTACCATACCGAGATCGAGCAGGCCGCCTTCGAACCGAGCAATTCGGTACCCGGTACCGGCCCGAGCCCGGACAAGATGTTGCTGGGACGCTGGTTCTCGTACCCGGACGCACATCGCTACCGGATCGGGGCCAATTACAAGGAACTGCCGGTCAATGCGCCCGAATCACCGCGGCATTCGTACACCAAGGATGGCCACATGCGCCATCACAATCCGGGCGATCCGGTGTACGTGCCGAATTCGAAGGGCGGCCCGCACGCCGAGCCGGACCGGGCCGGGCCGCTGGCGGGCTGGTACACCGACGGCGAGATGGTGCGTGCGGCGTACACGTTGCGCCGCGACGACGACGATTGGGGTCAGGCAGGCACCATGGTCCGTGACGTACTCGACGATGCGGCCCGGGAACGGCTGGTGTACAACATCGTCGGGCATCTGCTCAACAATGTGAGTGAGCCGGTGCTGACCCGAGCATTCGAGTACTGGCGCAATGTCGATGCCGATCTCGGCGCGCGGGTCGAGGCCGGGGTCCGGGAGAAACAGCAGCAGGGTGTCAAGGATCCGAAGGCTGCCGGGCAGGACAATCCGGGCCGTTCTTCCGCCCAGAAGAAGGCGTAGCCGGGACGCGGGGCGGTTAGCGGTGCACGCTCGTGGTACTGCGCGAGCATGATCGCGAATTCCGCCGCCGCCCCGCATGTTCTTCGTGAATACGCCTTCATCGCCGATGGCCGGCGCGGTGCCCTGATCGGCCCGCGCGGTGACATCTCGTGGATGTGCTTGCCCGGTTGGGACGACGACGCCGTCTTCGCGACGTTGCTCGGCGGCTCGGGGATGTACGCGATCACCCCCTCCGACCCGTTCGTCTGGGGTGGGTACTACGAGAACAACACGTTGATCTGGCGCTCGCGCTGGGTGGCCGGACGGGCGGTGATCGAATGCCGGGAGGCACTGGTCTTTCCGGGCGATCGGCACCGCGCGATTCTGCTGCGGCGCATCGTCGCCGAATACGGGGATGCGGAGGTCGACATCCTGCTGCGGCCGGTGGCCGGCTTCGGGCAGCATCCGATCCGTGCACAGAGCCTCGACCAGGGGATCTGGTCCGCGCGGGCGGGCGCGATCCGGGTGCGCTGGAGCGGAGCGCCCACAGCCCGGATCACCGGAGAAGGGACCGAGCAGGGCTGGACCGCCCACCTCCGTGTCCCGGAAGGAGAACACCGCGACCTGATCCTGGAGCTGTCCGATCACGGCCTGCCCGACCAACTACCGGATCCGGATATCTGCTGGTCGGCGACCGAAAATGCCTGGGCGAGCGAGCGTCTCGACATCGGCGACAGTATCGCTCCGCGCGATGCGGCCCATGCCCTGGCCGTATTGCGCGGAATGACCGCCGATTCCGGCGGCATGGTGGCGGCGGCGACCACCAGCCTGCCGGAACGAGCCGATCGGAACGAGAACTACGACTACCGATACGTCTGGCTCCGCGATCAATGTCTGGCCGGGCAGGCGGTCGCGGCAGCCGCCGGAGGGCACCCGCTGCTCGACGACGCGATCCGGTTCGCGACCGCGCGTATCCTCGCCGACGGGCCGGAGCTGTCACCTGCCTACACGGTGAACGGCGCCGGGCTACCGCCGGTGCGGCCGGTCGATCTGCCCGGATATCCGGGTGCACAACCGGTCACCGGCAACCGCGTGTACGGCCAATTTCAGCTGGACACCTTCGGTGAGCTGCTGTTGTTGTTCGCCGCCGCGGCGCGCCACGATCGTCTCGACAACGATCAGCGGCGCGCGATCGCGCTCGCGGTGGCTGCGATCGCCGAGAACCATCACCGTCCGGAAGCCGGCATCTGGGAGCTCGACAACCGGCGCTGGACGCATTCTCGCCTGATCTGCGCAGCGGGCCTGCGCGCGGTCGCCGCGTCGCCGGCGACCGGTGCCGACACCGCGGCCTGCAGTGCACTGGCCGACCGTTTGCTCGCCGACTCCTCGCGGGTCGGCCTGCATTCGAGTGGACGCTGGCAACGCGCACCGGACCTGGCCGGGGTCGACGCATCGCTGATGCTGGCGATGATTCGCGGCGCCGTGCCGGCCGACGATCCGCGGTATGCGGCGACCTTCGGCGCGGTGCGTGACGAGCTGTCCACCGATCACTTCGTGTATCGCTACCGTCACGACGACCGCCCGCTCGAGGTGAGCGAAGGCGCATTTCTGCTGTGCGGGTTCACCATGGCGACTGCCGCGCACCAGCTCGGGCAGCCGCTCACTGCGATGCGGTATTTCGAACGCAACCGTGCCGCGTGCGGGACTCCCGGTCTGTTCGCCGAGGAATACGACGTCACTCAGCGCCAGCTGCGCGGCAATCTGCCGCAGGCGTTCGTGCACGCGGCCTTGCTCGAGTCGTCGGTGCAGCTGCCCCGAACGCGGACCTGACCCGGCGCCCCGCTCAGCTGATACCGACGATGGGCAACCGCAGCGCGGCCGGTGCGTCGGCCGGTACCACCGGCGCCTCGGGGGCGATCGGCGCCAGCCGCCGGTAGGCCGTGCCGAGGGCCGGTCGGGCATCGGCCGCACCCTTGTTGGGCCACAGTGCGACGGCGCGCTCGGCCTGGGCGGTGATGGTCAGTGACGGATTCACGCCGAGATTCGCCGATATCGCCGATCCGTCGATCACGTGCAGACCGGGATGGCCGTACATGCGCTGATACCCATCGATCACACCGGTTTCGGGGGAGTCGCCGATGGCGCAGCCGCCGATGAAATGGCCGGTCATCGGGACGCCGAACAGTGTGGTGAATCCGGTGGTCGCCACGCCGTCGATCTTGTCGGCCACCCGGTGGGCTACCTCGTGCCCGGCCGGGATCGTGGTCGGATTCGGTTGCCCTTCACCTTGTTTCGTGGTCATCCGGCGGCGACCGAACAGGCTGCGCTCGGTGAAGGTGGTCAGCGAATTGTCCAGCGACTGCATCACCAGCAGGCCGACCATCCGTTCCGACCAGTGTCGCGGGTTGTGCACCCGGTGCAGGTCGCGACGGTGCCGCCAGTTCGCCCGCGCCCACAGCCGCAGCGGTGCGGTGGTGCCGTCCTCGTCGTACATCACCGTCGTCATCAGCGACAGCACATTGCTGCCTTTGCCGTAGCGCACCGGCTCCACATGGGTGTCGGCATCGGGATGCAGCGACGAGGTGATGGCCACGCCCTTGGTGAAATCGGTATCCCGGCGGCGGCTGCGAATCGCCATCAGCTCTTCGGAATTGGTGCGCGACAGGTAGCCCAGACGCGGCGAGATGTGCGGTAGCGAACCGCGGTCACGCAACCGGTGCAGCAGGCGTTGGGTGCCCAGCGCGGCGGCGGCGAAGATCACCTGCTCGGCGGTGAAGCTGCGCCGGGAGGTCCGGATCCACCGCCCGGTGCGCACGGTGTCGACCCGGTATCCGCCCGCTGCCAGCGGCACCACGTCGACGACGGTGGTCCGCTCGTGCACGGTGGCGCCGGCCTTTTCGGCCAGATACAGATAGTTTTTGACCAGCGTGTTCTTCGCGTTGTGCCGGCATCCGGTCATACATTCGCCGCAGTGGGTGCAGGTCCGACGTGTCGGGCCGGTGCCGCCGAAGAACGGATCGGCCACCTCTTGTCCGGCCCTGGTTCCCTTCCCGCCGAACAGGACTCCGACGGGGGTGGCGCGATAGGAGTCGCCGACCCCCATCTCGTCGGCCACCTCGCGCAGGACCCGGTCCGACGCCGTCGTGGCCGGATTGTCGGTGACGCCCAGCATGCGTTTGGCCTGGTCGTAGTGGGGCGCCAGTTCCTGACCCCAATCGGTGATGTGGGCCCACTGCGGATCGGCGTAGAACTTGGCCGGCGGTTCGTAGAGCGTATTTGCGTAGACCAGGGAACCGCCGCCGACGCCGGAACCACTCATGATGAAGGTGTCCTTCAGCAGGGTCAGCCGCTGGATTCCGAAGCAGCCCAGCTTGGGCGCCCACAGGAACTGGCGGGCGCGCCAGGAGTTTTTCGCGAACTCGTGATCGGCGAAACGGCGTCCGGCCTCCAGGACGCCGACGCGGTAGCCCTTCTCGGTCAGGCGCAACGCGCTGACGCTGCCACCGAATCCCGACCCGATCACCACCACGTCGTAGTCGAACCCCATCGTCGGCGCCTTTCCTCGTCACGATCCGCTCTTCGTAGCCTAGGAGCGGCTCGCGGCGGACCTCAAAGAGCGACGGCCAAGAAATCAATAGTTTCGGTCACGTCGGTATGCCGCGGGGGTCGTGCCCGTCCAACGTTTGAAGGCATGGATGAACGGCGTCGCCTCGGCGTAACCCAGCCGGATGGCGATGTCGTCGATCGTGAGCGGGGTACCGGACAGCATTTCCTGGGCCAGTGCGCGGCGCACCTCGTCGAGTAGGGCTCGATAGCTGGTCCCGGCGTCGGTGAGGCGGCGTCGCAGGGTGCGCACGCTCATGGTGAGGTCGCGGGCCACCACCTCGATCGGCGGCGGGGTGGTGATGCCGGTGGCCCCGCTGCCCGGCAGCAGTCGCTCGCGAACCTCCGCCGCGATGCCGGTGCGAGCGCTGCGTCGCTGCACCAGGTCCCGGCACTGCGCGATACAGACCGCCCAGGTCTGCTGATTGGCCTGCGGCAGTGGTTGCGCCAGGATCTGGGGCGCGACCGTGAACATGGTGTGTGGGCGTCCGTACGCCGGTTCGGCACCCAGAACGCCGCGGATCCGGTCGGCGTAGCGCGGCGCCGGATAGCCGAATTCGATACGGGCGAAGGCGAAGTCGTGCCCGAGTAGATCGCCCATCACCCGGTGCATCGCGACGATGTCGCGTTCGACGAGAAACTGCTGGACGTCGGCCGGAATGAGTTCGTGGTGGATCCAGGCCACCACATCGTCGTTGCGGTACTCGACGATCGGGGTGCAGAAGGCGAATCCGAGCCGGTAGTAGCGCAGCGCCAATGAGATCGCCTCACGCAGCGTGGGGCTCGTGACACAGGCGAAACCGAAGATGCCGAAGGTGCTCAACCGGTACCGGCGCCCGACCTCGATGCCGAGCCCAGGGACATCGCCGAGTTCGGCGACCAGATTGCGTACCACCCTCAGTTCGGCCTCGGCGGGAATCTGGGCGGCCGGGTCGGCCAGGGCGGCCGGCGCGATGCCGGAACCCGATAACAGCCGCTCCGCCGGTATCCCGCGTTCGGCCGCGAATTCCGTCATGACGGTGACGCTGGCGATTCCACGAGCGAAGTTCCAGGTGCGGACCTCGGGCGACTCGACGGTGTGCATACCACCATTATGGCCGGAACTATTGATGAACTGTGCAGGCCGGGCGGAGATAGGGTTGGTCGATGGAGCAGGCGCAGCCCACGGGCGGGGCCGACTGGAACCTTCGGGCCCGAGGGGAAACCGAGACACAGCAGCTGGACCGTAATCTGGCTGCCCTGTTCCAGGAGTTGCGAGTGGTGCAGACCGGGGTGCAGCTGCTCACCGGCTTCCTACTCACCCTGCCGTTCCAGTCCCGCTTCGACACCGTGTCCACCCCGATGCGGGGCCTCTACTTGGCGGTGGTGAGCTCGTCCATCGCTGCGACCGTGTTCCTCGTCGCGCCGGTGGCGGCACATCGGATTCTGTTTCGCCGCCACCGGCTCGCCACGGTCGTGCGCAACGCGCACACCTTCGCACTGATCGGGCTGGCCCTGCTCGGATTCGCCCTCACCGGGGTGGCGGTCCTGATCTTCGTGACCGTCGCGGGTGCGGTGGCCGCGACGGTCGTCGGTTGCTGCAGTGCGCTGTTGTTTCTCGGGGTCTGGCTGGTGCTGCCGTGGCGTGAGCGCCGCCGGTCCGACCTGCCCTGAGCGATGGTGCCGGCCTTGTCCGGCTCACCTGCCGAGGGCGTTGGACAGTTGCTTCTTGGTCATCTTGGACCGGCCCTTGATGTTGCGCTGCCGGGCCTCGTTGTACAGCTGATCGCGAGTGGGGCCCTGCGAACCTTTACCGGAACGCAATCCGCCGCGGCGCTGTGGTGACATATCCTCGGTGGAAGTGCGGCTCGCGGTGCGGGTCTCACCGGATTGTGCGCGATTCTTGTTCACGGTGCGCGCCGCGATTTCCTCTGCCCGCCGTGAACCTTCACCGCGGTCCTCGGCCGACGATTTCACATGTTGATACTGACGTTCCTCTTTCCGGGTCCACGACTTGGGCATGATGTTTTTCACCTCGGAGTGGTAGAAATTCGATCCGTCGGTACTATGCGGCTTCGCAAAGGGCGTCCTGGCGAAGGCCCTTCAACGTGCGCGACAGAATTCGCGATACGTGCATCTGGGAAATGTGCAGCTTGTCCGCGATCTGATTCTGCGTCTTGGATTCGAAGAAACGCATCACGAGTATGGTGCGTTCCCGCGGAGGAAGCGCATCGATGAGCGGGCGTACCGCCATGGCCTCCTCGGTCAGTTCGTAGCACTGCTCCTCGGTGCCGAGTTTGTCCAGCATCGCACTGTCGTCGGGATCGGCGACCGCATCGATCGAATTCGGCTGGTACGCATTTCCGGCCAGCATGGCCTGCACGACCTGCGCGTCTTCGACCTCCAGGGCCTTCGACAGTTCGCGGGCGGTAGGCATCCGGCCGAGCTCGTGGGCCAGCTGTTCGGTGGTCGGGCCGACCCGCAGCCACAGCTCCTTGACCGCGCGCGGCACCCGGGTCGACCAGGTGTAGTCGCGGAAGTGCCGGCGGACCTCACCCATCACGGTCGGGACCGCGAAGGAGAGGAAGGAATTACCACGGGCGGGATCGTAACGGTCGACCGCGAGGACGAGGCCCAGTCGGGCCACCTGGTGCAGGTCGTCGAAATTCTCGCCGCGTCCCGCGAATTTGCGGGCAATATGTTCGGCCAGCGGCAGGCACAGTTCGATAATCTCGGACCGAATCGGGTCACGATGCGGATCATCTTCGCCGAGGGCAGCGAGTTTGTCGAACCAGGGTTCGATGTTGTCGTAACTGTTGATCCCGTGCCGGGGGGCACGTTCGTTGCGACGGGTGATCGGTTCAGATGTCATTCGAGACGCCTCGCTTCCAATTGAATCCGACGATGTCGGGGTACCCAATGGTGCGATCCTCAAAAGACGCGAATCAGCGCACGACCCGATTATTCACCGAATGATCGGTGATGACCAGGGCATGCGCCGAAACGAGATTTTATCCGCGAACGAGGCCGATTCGGCTCAACGGCTCACCCCCGGGTGCGGCGGCGGTAGCGCACTGTACACGGCTGCTGCAACTGCACCACCATTTTGGAGTGATCATTACGATAACTCTCCGACGGCTGCGCCATCTCGAATTCCCAGTCGCGCAACAGGATCGAGAAGATCGCCTTGAGCTGCATGAGCGCGAACGCGGCACCGACACAACGGTGCCGGCCGGCACCGAACGGAATCCAGGTCCACCGATTCAGTAGATCGGCCTGATTGGGGTCGATGTAGCGGCCCGGGTCGAACCGGTCGGGCTCGGGGAAGTCCTCCGGGATCCGGTTGGAGATCGCGGGGGTGGCCGCGACCATGTCGCCGGGTTCGATGCGGTGGCCGCACACCTCGAATTCGCCACGCGCGATCCGCATCAGGATGATCAGCGGCGGATGTAGCCGCAGCGTCTCCTTCAGCACCGCCTCCAGCTGCGGAATCTGGCGCAGTGCATGGAAACTCACGTCCTGGCCGTCGGTGTAGAGCTCGTCGAGC
Source organism: Nocardia vermiculata NBRC 100427 (assembly GCF_001613265.1). GTDB lineage: Bacteria > Actinomycetota > Actinomycetes > Mycobacteriales > Mycobacteriaceae > Nocardia > Nocardia vermiculata. The sequence continues at coordinate 493,863 of NZ_BDCA01000001.1, read as the reverse complement.
TCGGTGACCACGCCGGTCAGCACGTCCGGATTGCGGAGCAGTTCGATCACCGACCAGGCCGCGGTCCCCGAGGTGGTGTGGTGGCCGGCGAACATCATCGAAATGAAGATGCCGGTGATCTCGCTGGCGGAGAACCGTAGTTCGCCCTGCTCGTCGCGAATCGAGACCAGCACATCCAGCATGTCCCGGTCTTCTTTACCCTGTGGTGGGTTCGCGATGCGGCCGTTCATGATGTCCTGGACGAGTTCGACCAGCTGGGCGCGGGCCTCGTCGCGTTTGCGGAAACTCTCGATCGGCGCGTAGGGGTCGACGTAGCACAGCGCGTCGGTGCCCTGTTCGAGTTCGTGGTACAGGTGGGCGAACCGGTCGTCGAGCTCCTCGCGGAACTTCTTGCCGATCAGGCAGGCCGAAGAGGTGTAGATCGTCAGCTCGGCGAAGAACTCCAGCAGATCGATCTCGCCCTCGTCGTCCCATCGCTCGACGATGCGATCGACCTCGCGGGCGATCGTCTCCGCGTGCCCACGCATGTGTTCACCGCGCAGAGCCTGGTTGTGCAGCATTTCCTTGCGCCGCTCGGGGCTGGCGTCGAACACCACGCCGTCACCGAAGATCGGCTTCATGAACGGGTAGGCTGCGCCCTGGTCGAGGTCCTCGTCGGCCGAACGGAAGAAGAATTCGTTGGCCTCGGCTCCGGTGAGCAGAATGACGTCCTTGTCGGCGAGCCGGAACTGCCCGACGTCGCCACACTCTTCGCGTACCCGCCGCATCAGCGCGATCGGATCGGTGCGGAACTCTTCGAGGTGGCCGTGCTCGTGTTCGCCCCCGGACACCTGCCGCGGCTTGACCAAGGTCATGAGATTTCCTTCCGCAATCCGGATCCATCCGTCCGTATGGACACGTGTCTGGACGGTACTACGGAAGCATGGGCATGGCAAGGTCGGACCGGGGTTCGGGGGCGGGGAAGCGGCGCCGCGTCAGCGCAGCGCGGTGGCCGAGCGCACGGTGCTGAGCTGCCGGATGATCGACGCGGCGTGGGCGTCGAAGCGGGTGCGATCGATCCTGATCTCACCGATCAGATAGGGGCGATAGCAATAGGCGAGGGCGCCGAAGATGGCCATCGCATTGAGGGTGGCGTCGGTGTCGTCCGGGGCGGGGGTGTCGGTGTCGTCGGCGGCGATGACGGCCGCGATCGGCCCGGTGATCAATTCGACGAGTTCGCCACCGCGTCGGGTCAGCGCGGGGGTGGCCAGTGACTCCACGAACAGAATGCGTCCGCGCCGAGGGTCCTCCAGGAGGAAATCGGTGAATGCGCGCACCACATGACCGAACAGGAGATCGCGGTCCTCCGGCGCGTCGGCCAGTGCTGCGAGCAGCCGGTCGCGGCACTGCTGCACGGTGTTCTCGAGGACGGTGGTCATCAGACTGTCGAGATTGGTGAAACTCTCGTAGAAATAACGTTCGGTGAGTCCTGCCTGTCGGCATACTCCGCGCATCGACGTATCGGCCGCTCCGGCGCCTGCCATGAGTTCGTAGCAGGCCTGGATCAGCCGCGCGCGGCGCGCGGCGATGCGATCGGCCGGTTCGCGACCGCGCCACGGTCTACTGCCCGTCTTCGAGGTCTGCGGCGATTCGGCCATGGCGGTGATGCTACCGGCGGTGCCCGGGCTCGCCTTTTTGACATCGACTGCTGTTGACATCCCATGATGTCAACAATACTGTCGGGGTCATCGCTTCGACCAGACGCAAGGACGCGCCATGAACACAGCGGTCTACGAGGACCAAGCCCACGCGATCAAGGCTCGCGACGTGCGGTTCGACTTCGACTCCGTCCCGATGCACTACATACCGGACGAGGTCATGGCGACCCACATCATCAACGTGATGCACCTGGTTCTCCCGGAAGGGGAACGCGCGATGGCCGCTGCCCTCGCCGAGGCGTTGCCCCATATCGACGACGAACGCCTGCGCGAAGAGGTGCAAGGGTTCATCGGGCAGGAGAACCAGCACGCCAGCTCGCACGCCCAGGCGCGCCGCCATCTGGAATCGCTGGGCCTGGATGTGGCGCCGATGGTCGACACCGTGTCGTGGCTGGTGGACCGAGTCCTCGGTGACAACGGCCTGACCGGACGGGCCAAACATCAGTGGCTGTGCGAACGGCTGGGCCTGTTCGCGGGGATGGAGCACTACACCGCGGTGATCGGCGAATGGCTGCTCGGCAACGATATCCTCGAGGCCAAGAACATGCATCCGGTGATGCTGGACCTGATCCGGTGGCACGGCGCCGAGGAAGTCGAACACCGCAGCGTCGTCTACGACGCGTACATGCACGTCGACGGCGGATATCTGCGCAAAGCCCGCACCGGCCTGGTGGCGAGTTCATCGCTGCTGGTGCTGTTCTTCATCGCCGGGGGCTACCTGTTCACCAAGGATCCGGAACCGCGCAAGGGCCGGTTCTGGCCGGTCCAGTTCCTCAGCGCCTCCGCACGTGGCGTCGTTCCCCGGATGTCCACCTTCCTCACCGAGATCCCGCGCTATCTGCGGCCCGGATTCCACCCCTCGCAGCTCGGCCCCATGGACAACGCGCTGCGTTATCTGGCCCAGTCACCGGCCGCGAGAGCAGGGGAGCAGTGAGTGCGGCAGCCGCGGGACCGACGTATCGGCCGTCGCTTCCGCTGCGGGCGATAGGTGCTGTCGCCGACCTGTACCGGCGCGGTGTGGCCTCCGAGCCGGAGCTACTGGCCCGCTCGGCTCCGGTGCGCCGCAGCGGTTTCGAGCGTGAGCTGATCATCGCGCGACGCGAGGTACACGCGGGCGATGTCGTGGTGTTGACCCTGGTCTCGCCGTACGGGAGCTCGCTGCCCAGCTGGATCCCGGGTGCGCACATCGATGTGCTGTTGCCCTCGGGCCGCCTGCGACAGTATTCGCTCAACGGCGATCCGGCCGACCGCGGGTCCTACCGCATCGCCGTGCGCCGCCTGCCCGACGGGAACGGGGGCTCCGAGGAGATCCATCGCGCCCTGTCCGTGGGCGACCGGCTGCGCATCCGGGGACCGCGCAACGCCTTCTCCCATATCGACGCACCGCACTACGTCTTCGTCGCCGGCGGTATCGGCATCACACCGTTGCTACCGATGGTCGCCGACGCCGAGCGGCGCGGAATCGGCTGGCGGCTGGTATATCTCGGCCGCAGCCGGGACAGCATGCCGTTCCTGGCCGAGTTGTCGGCCCGCCGCGGCGGCAGGCTCGAGATCCGGCCCGACGACGAATTCGGCATCGCGGACCTCGACGAGATCCTGGCCGGCGTACCGAGCGGCGCAGCCGTCTACGTCTGCGGACCGCCACCGTTGATGGCGGCGGCACTGGCGACACCCGCCGCCCAGGACCCGACCGTATCGATGCACCTCGAGCGATTCTCGCCACCGCCGGTCCTGCACGGTAAGCCGTTCCGCATCGAGCTGGTGCGCAGCGACCGCAGCGTGGACGTCGGTGCCGACGAATCGGCACTGACCGCCATCACCAGGGTTCTGCCCGACACGCCGTACTCCTGCCGGCAGGGCTTCTGTGGCACCTGCGCGGTCCGGGTACGCGCCGGCGAGGTCGACCACCGCGACCGGCGCCTGGCTCCGGACGAACGACAGAACACCATGCTCACCTGCGTCTCCCGCGCCGCCGGCGACACACTCGAACTCGAGTTGTGAGCGAGCTCCGCACCCGCACCGAAAGGAATTCGACGATGGCAGGTTCGGACAGCGCACCCGTCGAACACACCCCGATCGCGATCATCGGCGCCGGTGTCGCCGGAATCGGCCTCGCCGCCGCACTGGGCGCGGCCGGATTCGAGGACTTCCTGATCCTCGAACGCGCCGACGATCTGGGCGGCACCTGGCAGGCCAACACCTATCCCGGATGTGCCTGCGATGTGCCCTCACATCTGTATTCCTATTCTTTCGCCCCCAACCCCGACTGGTCACGCACCTACGGCAAGCAGCCGGAGATCCTGGCCTATCTGCGCGGGGTGGCGCACGAACACGACGCGATCCGGCACATGCGATTCGGTACCGATGTCGAGCATGCCGAATGGGACGAGACGCAGCGACGCTGGACCGTGCGGACGAACCGGGGAATGCTCAGCGCCGATGTGCTGATCTCGGCGGTCGGCCCGTTCAGCGAGGCGAAGATCCCGAACATGCCGGGCCGGGACAACTTCGGCGGCACCCAGTTCCACTCGCTGCACTGGAACCACGACCACGACCTGACCGGTGAGCGCGTCGCGGTGATCGGCACCGGAGCCTCGGCGGTGCAGTTCATTCCGGAGATCGCGCCGAAGGCGCAGCAGCTCACGGTATTCCAGCGCTCGGCGCCGTGGATCGTGTCCCGGCTGGACCGGCCGACCCTGGGCGTCGAGCGCGCACTGCTGCGCCGGATGCCGCTGCTGGGCACCGCATTGCGCGGAGCCTACTACGCGGGCATCGAGAGTTTCGGTCTGGTCGGATTCGTGGACCGCCGGTTCCGGCACATCTTCCAGACCCTGTCCGGGGCACAGCTGCGCCGCCAGGTCCACGATCGCGGACTGCGGCGCACCCTGACTCCCGACTACATGATCGGCTGTAAGCGCGCGATCTTCTCCGATGCCTACTATCCGGCGCTCACCCGGGACAACGTGGACGTGGTGACGGCATCGATCGCCGAGATCCGGGAACATTCGATCCTCACCTCCGACGGGGTGGAACACGAGATCGACACCATCGTGTGGGGGACCGGCTTCGGTGCGATACCGCAGCTCTACGACCGCATCGTGGGCACCGGCGGTCTCTCGGTGGCCGATCACTACCGGCGCCGGCCCAGCAGCTATCTGGGCGCGGCGATCGCGGGCTTCCCGAACATGTTCCTCACCCTCGGGCCGTTCGGGGCCGCGGGGAACCAGTCCGCGATCTTCATGATCGAATCGCAGATCGCCTATATCGTGGATGCGCTGCGGACCCTGCGTGACAACGAGATCGAGCGAGTGGAGGTCCGGACCTCGGTCCAGGAACGTTTCCTGGACGAGATGAGCCGGCGCAGCCGCGATACGGTCTGGCTGGGCGGCGGCTGCGACAGTTACTACACCACCGACAAGGGTGACAACGCCGGGTTGTACCCGAACTGGAGTTTCGAATATCGCCGCCGCGTGGCGGCCTTCGACCCGGACTCCTACCGGCTGACCCCGCACGAGCAGCGGACCGCAGAGATGAGTGAAATCCGATGATCACAGGCCCCTTCGACATGATGCGTACCCTGCTGGCTCCGGTCATCGGTGGTGGGGAGCGGATCGACCTACAGGACCGGGTTGTGGTGATCACCGGCGGTGCCGCGGGGATCGGTGACGAACTGGGACGGCTGCTGCACCGGCGCGGCGCCTATGTCGCCCTGCTCGATATCGACGCCGATGCGGTCCGCGCTCGTGCCGCCGCGCTGGGGGTGCGTGCGGTCGGCATCGCTGTGGACGTCGCCGACCGCGCCGGGGTGCGCGCCGCGATCGCACAGGTGCGCGAGGGGTTCGGCCGGATCGACGTGGTCGTGGCGAATGCCGGCGTGGTGCCGCGCCCGGCCACGGTACGACTATTGGATCCCGAGGAATTCGATCGGGTGCTGGCGATCAATCTCACCGGCGCCTTCAACACCGTCCAGCCCGCGCTCGACGATGTGATCGCCGCGAAAGGTCATGTGGTGGTGGTGTCCTCGTGCGCCGCCTTCGCACCCGGTATGGGCGGTTCGCCGTACATGGTGAGCAAGGCCGGGGTGGAGCAGCTGGGCCGTGCGCTGCGCGTCGAACTGGGTGGCACCGGCGCCACCGCGGGGATCGTCTACTTCGGTGTGGTGGAGACCGCCATGACCCACGGCACGCTCGACGAGGACGAACTGGGCGCCGATATCGGTGCGCTGTTGCCGTGGCCGCTCGATCAGCGCATCACGGCGCGGCAGGCCGCCGAGGTGATCGCCGGGGCGATCGAGAATCGCTCCGCCCGTGCGGTGGCGCCGGTGGGGTGGGAGCCCTACGCCCTGCTCCGAGGGGTGGTGAATGTGGCGCTCGACCACAAACTCAGCGTCGACAAGCGGGTGCGCACCCTGACCCAGCGGCTCGAACAGCGCATCCTCGCCGATCGCGCCCGGTAGTTCCCGGTACCGCGGCCCGCGTCGGACCGGCGGAGAATCTGAGAAAAATCATAGGAACGCCACAGTTTCCGGTCAGGACCGGTCGGCACCATGGATACCGAGGACGAAACTCGGCGAGATGGGGTGCGCGATGGTCGACATCGAGATCACTGGTACGAAGGTCACCGTCGAGATTCGGGGCGCCCATCGGGTCCTCGCTTTGTGCGAACGGGTGAGTTTCGATCTGTCGCACGTGCGTGAGATCGCGCCGGCGGAAGTGGATCTGCGGCCGCCGTGGATGCGCGCGCCGGGCACCTTCTTCCCGGGCGTGATCGCGGCCGGAGTCTTCCGGGGCCGTGGCCGCAAGGAATTCTGGGACACCAGGTTCGACGGTCGCGGTATCCGAATCGAATTGTCCGGTACCGAATTCAGCCGGATCGTCGTCGACGTGGCGGATGCGGACGAGGTCCGGGGTCGTCTCGCCGTCGCTGCCGCCGCAGCCTGATCTCGCTGCCGCCGAGGCCCGATATCCCGGCCGCTGCGGCGGCCTGATCTCGCGTACCGGAGCTCCGCCGGCGCCGTATCACGCCGAATGTGGTGGTTGTCCAGGAGTTTGCGTCGGCGTGCCGCGAGCGACACGCCGACGCAAACCGAATAAGTCTGGCGTTACGGCAAATCCGCAGTTTCGCATATGGCGGTTCATCGACTATGAATGGCATGTGCCGTTCTCACTTCGTGAACACCTGTCGGCCACCGTTTCACACCGGGCGGTGGTCTAGTTGACCGTCGAATCCCCCGGAGAAGACGAGGTCGGACAGCTCGCACGCCGGGTCGAGAAGGCCCGCGGGCGGTTGGCTTATCAGTTCGATCCGGCGTTGACCGAGGCTCTCTCGGAGAACGAGCTTCACGCCGAACGTGACCTCGCGGAGAAAATTCGTGAACAGGAGCGCGAGCAGCGCTGGAAGAATGTGCAGGCCGCGGCGTCCACATCCGACCGCGCCAGGCAGACCTCCGAAGCGATCGCGAAGGCCGATATGCGAGATCTGTTGATGGCCCGCAAGGCAATTGCGGCTCAGCGGCGGGAATCGAGCCCCCACGCCAAACTGGCCTCGCTGTACCGACACCGTGCGTGGTCGATGCGTGCCCTCGCGGGTGTCGTCGTCGCCGGCATGCTGTGGTCCGCGGTCAACGTGCAGCACAACATCGCCCCCGGTGGTCCCACCGATCCGCTGTACTGGTTCAGCTACCTGCTCGAGGCCATGATCAGCGTGTGTCTGGTCGTGATCATGATCGGTACCAACAAGGTCTCCGAATGGGGCATCCTGCAGAGTCGCCGCCAGGTCGCACTGGCCGAATTGGCGCTGCTGGCATTGACCGTCGGTCTCAACACCTACCCGTATCTGCGTGGCGGTGACTGGTACAACGTCGGTGTCCACGCGGTGGCGCCGGTGATGATCGGTGTCGCGCTGCTGGTGCACGACGCGGCCAGTCAGCGGTACGGCCAGGCCATTCTGCAGGCGACCGAACAGGTACGGGACCTCCCCGACCCGGCCGAGCAGATCCGCCGCACCATGCCGACCTTCGTCAGCTTCATCCGTCAGTCCGCACCCGACACCCGGCCGACGTCGTCGATGGCAGCATTGCCGGGCGCCGACGAGGCCAAGCCGGCCGCAGCCACTGCCGCGGATTCGGCGGAGCCGGCCGACACGGCCGAGACCGTGGAAACGGTCGACCCGGTGGTCGAGCCCGATATCTGGACTCCGAAGAAGACGCCGAGCAGCCGCTCCGATTCCGATTCGGATGCCGACGGTGGGAAGAAATCGGCGAAAGCCGATCTGGCCGACGAGGATCCGCTGGCCGATTACGACACCGGCCAGTTCCGTATCGCCGACACCCTCGAACAGGAACTCGCCGAACTGCGGGCCGAGCGCAAACGTGCCCGGGCCGCCAAGCAGCGGGCCGCCGCGAACGGCACGATCATCGACTGATCGGGTCCGTACCCGAGGGTCCCCGACCGTCCACCCGGCGGACATACAGAACATTCCGGCCGCACAACAGCCCGGCGCTTCGGCGCCGGGCTGTTGTCTTGTGCGGTCCCTCGTCTCGCTCCGGTCGGATGATCCGATCCACCTGCCTTCGCTGCGGCGTGGCGCAGGTCACACGATCGCGCGGCCGACTACTCTACCTGCGATTACCACAAGCATGGCCGATGTTCGGGTTTCGCAGGGAAGTTCGAGGAGGCGTGGTTTGCTCGTTCGTGGTTCCGGATGCCGATGAGTATCCGCAAGCAGGCTCTCGGGTTCGGCATATTCGCGATCGTGTCGGTTCTGGTCACCGTCGTGATCTGGAATACGTTGGCGCGCACGGTGAAAGGGTCGACCGACACCTACACCGCGATCTTCACCGATGTGCTCGGATTACGTCCCAACGACGATGTGCGCATCGCGGGGGTGCGGGTGGGGAAAGTGACCGCGATCGGATTGCAGCGCGACGAGGCGACCAATAAGCATCTGGCTCGGGTGACGTTCGAGGTGCAGCGTGATCAGCACCTGTTCACCGATACCAAAGCCCTGGTCCGCTATCAGAACCTGATCGGGCAGCGCTACGTGGCGCTGGCCCCCGGAAGTGCTCCCGATGCGCGGCTGCTGCGCTCCGGCGCCCGGATCCCGGTGGAGCGCACCGAACCGTCGTTCGACATCTCCGGATTCCTCAACGGTTTCCAGCCGCTGTTCGAGAACCTGGAGCCCGCGAAGGTCAACGACCTGTCGATGACTCTCATTCAAGCGCTGCAGGGCGACGGGGTCTCGTTGTCCACCTTCATCACCCAGGCCGCGGGCCTGGCCACGGACTTCCAACGCCGGGACGCGATCCTCGGCGACATCATCACCAATCTGTCCGGCGTCATGTCGGGGCTGGCCCGGCGCAGCGGCGAGCTGGAAACGTTGATCACCCAGACCAGGGCGTTGATCGGCGGCCTCTACGATCAGGGGCAGTCGCTGCTGGCGTCGACGACGCAGATCGCCACCGCCAGTGACAGTCTGGTGCGAATGGTCTCCCAGGTGCAGCCGCGGCTCGCGCCGGTGCAGAACGCCACGCATGATGCGCTGACCCTGCTGATCGACAACGGAGCGAAACTGGATCAGGCTGCCATCGACCTCCCCGGGATTCTCTCCGATGTCGGGAAGTTCACCCAGGACGGCGCCTACGCGAACGCCTATGTGTGCTCGCTGGATGTCTCGCTCTACGGAATTCTGTTCCCCCGCGGGATATTTTCGCAGATCGGCGGACACTCCCAGTCGGAGGTCTGCCGTCCCTGACCCGGCGTGCCGCCGGGCCGGGGAGCGGTGACTAGGTGCGGCTGCGAACCGCCTTGTAGATGATCAGGATGATCACGGCACCGATGATGGCGCCGATGAAGCTGTGCTCGACCGGCGGACGCAAGTCGAACTTGTGCGGGGCGAAGACCAGACTGCCCAGGGTGCCGCCGACATAACCACCGACGATGCCGAGAACGATCGTCATGATCCAGCCGAAGTCCTCCTTACCGGGGACCAGTAGACGTGCGATGGCGCCGGCGATGAGGCCGATGATGATCATCGTGATGATTCCCATGGTGAATCTCCTTGCTGGCAACCGGAATGTCGGAATCCGACGGTAGCAACAGACCGGGAGTCGCGCACCCGCACCGGCGGTGCGGGCTACAGAGAGGCGGGGGTTTTCTTCGCGACGAGGCGGACTTCGATCGCGTACACGATCTCCATCGCGCCCATGAAGATCAGCCACCAGCCCACCACCAGCGCCAGCACCGTGATCGAGTGAATCGGCCAGACCACCAGTGCGATCCCGCCGATCAGCAGCAATACCCCGAACAGGACCGACCAGCCACGTCCCGGAACCCCCTCCGGTGCTTCGGCTCCCGCCACCATTGCCGAGATGCCGCGGAACAGCCAGCTGATGCCGATCCACAGGCCCAGCAGGACCAGGGAGCTACCGATACTGCGGAAGCACAGGAAGGCCAGGATGAACGACAGGATGCCACTGATGAGAGTCAGCACCCGGTAACCGGTGCCGACGTGCGGGCCGAAGGCGGCAACCAGCTGCAGGATCCCGGAGATCAGCAGATAGATGCCGAACAGCACCCCGGCCACCGCGAGTGTCGGGCCGGGCCAGATCAGCACGATGATGCCGACCACTACCGACAGCAACCCGATGACCACCATCGATTGCCATGCGCCGCGGGCCAGCAGATGCAGTGGCCCTTCGGAAACTGATTCTTTGCTGGTTGTCATGTGGGCAGAATAAGTCCGGCAGGTGGGGTAGCGAATGATTAACCAGTCTCGGAAGGGTTACGGTGCCGTGGGACGGTCCCCGTGGGGTGATTCGCCTGTCGCGGTGATCCGGTCCACTCCGTAGGTGCCGAACGCAGGCTCGAGCAGGTCGAAGATCCGCTCGGCCTCGGCGGTCATGGTTGCGGTGATGTCGGGTCGTGGCAGGTGTGCCAGTTGGAGCTCCTGAATGCGCTGGAACAGCAGGCGATGTGCCGCGCCGAGTTGTGCGGCGGCGGCACGGCGCATCAGGTCGTCACCGGGAAGCGCTGCGGCCAGGGCGTGTTCGCGCAGGTCCTGTAGCTCGCGCAGGCGTGCGGTAAGGGTGGGGCTGGTGGTGAGCATCCGGCTGAACTGTGGCCCCGAGAATCCGGCGTCGGCGTCGTAGGTTTGCGCGGCTCGATGGAATCGGGTGCGTAGCGCGGTCAGGGCCGATTCGCCGGCGCGGCGCGCGGTCACGGCGTCGGCGAGTGCGGCGACGAAGTGCTCGTGCCGGTCCAGCGCCAGGTCTTCCTTGCGGGGGAAGTAATTGGTCACGGTCTTCTTCGCCACGCGCGCGGCGGCGGCGATCTGCGCGATCGTGGTCGGCTCGAAGCCGTGCTCGATGAACAGGCGGGTCGCGGCGTCGGAGATTTCCTGGCGCGTCTGCTGCTTCTTCGTCGCTCGGAGACCGGGGGTCGTACTGGTCATGGCAGCAATGTTACTACGAGGGTAAAAATACTCTTGCCCTAGTATGTGTACGGACATAAAATTACTCTCGTAGTAAGTTTTTGTGCGCTGATCTCGATCCGCCGACGCTCCCGGCAGACCGCAGATCCGGTACTCGCGCACTGACCTCGAAAGGCGGCGTCGTGCAGGGCATTCGATTCTCGGCTGGGCCAGACGGCAGCTCGATGGCGCAGTGCGTCGATCGTCCTCGGCCGCAGCCCGGTCCGGGGCAACTGCTGGTCCGGGTCGAGTTGGCCGGTGTCGGAATCGGCACCGTCCGGATGCTGCGCGCCGATCCGGTGGCCGACCCGGGCGGGGAGATGGTCGGCACGGTCGTCGCCGTCGGGGACGATACCGATTCCGAGTGGCTCGGGCGCCGCATCGGAGGGGTGGTCTTCGAATCCGTCTACGACGACCACGTCTGTGCCGCCCCCGCATTGGTCACCGCGATACCCGAGGGTGTCGGCTCCGCCGAGGCACTGGCCGTGGTGCGTGGCGGCCTGGTTGCCTCGGGTGCGCTGCACGCCGCGGGATCGGTGGCGGGAAAATCGGTACTGATCACCGGGGCGGCCAGTGGATGCGGGCATCTCGCGCTGCAACTGGCCCGTGCGGCGGGGGCCGCGCGGGTGACGGCCGCGGTGGGTTCGGCGGACAAAGCGGGATTCGTTCGGGACTGCGGCGCCGACGACGTCGTCACCTACGACGAGCAGTGGCCACCGGCCGTCGATGTCGTACTCGACGGCGTCGGAGGGAAGCTGGTGCAGCGCGGGGTGGATCAGCTCGCACCGTACGGTGTGCTGGTGGCCTTCAGCGCCGCCGGCGGCGCCGTGGATGCCGCCACACTGCTGGGTGAGTGCAAGACCGTCACCGCGTTCTCCGTCGCCCTGCCGTCCCGCACCCGGCCCGAACTCGTCCGGCAATGGCGGGAGCAGATGTGGAAACTGCTGCGGGAGAAGGCGTTGCGGCCGCGGGTTCGGATCGCCGAGCGGGCCGGGCTGGCCGGCGTCATCGCCGAGATCGCCGCCCGCCGTACCCTCGGGCGGATGGCGATCACCACGCGATGAGCGGCCTCAGAGCACGGCTTGGGTCTGGGTCACCTTGCCGACCAGCTGTGCCGCGTCGTTGTGGATTTCGGTCTCCACGACGATGAAGCTGCGGCCGGCGTGCAGCGGCGTGGACGAGGCCACCGCGTATCCGGACCGGACCGCGCGCAGGAAATTCGTCTTGGACTCCACGGTGGTGGTGCCCTGTGCTCCGTCCGGCAGGTTCAGGTAGGCGCACACGGCGGCGGTGGCATCGGCCAGCGACATCAGCACTCCGCCGTGCAGTGCACCACCCAGTGTGCACAGGCGTTCGTCCCAGGCGATCCGGCTGCGCACCAGTTTCGGTCCGTGCTCGAGAACCTCGACACCCAGTTCGGCCGTGAACGGCATGGTGCTGTGGAACAGCGTGGTGCCCTCGACATCGGTGGAGACTTCGGAATCGGTCATGCGCTCGAGCTTGCCCCCTGCGGCGCATCCCGTCCATCACCGGGTGCACGGTCGGGCGCCGGGCGTCGCATCGGCCACCAGTTCACCGGGCCCATCAGGGTGACCAGTGCCGGAACCAGCAGCATGCGCACCAGGGTGGCGTCGATGATCAGCGCGACGATCATGCCCAGCCCGAGAAAACGCATCGGAGTCAACGGGGACAAGGTGAACGCACCGGTGATGAACACCAGCAGCAGCGCAGCGGCGGTGATGACACGTGCGGTATGCACCGTGCCCGACCGCACGGCGTCGACCGTGGTCGCCCCCGCCTGCCGGGCCTCCACCATCCGGGAGAGCAGGAACACCTCGTAATCGGTCGACAATCCGAAGACCACGGCGATGATCAGCACCATCATGCCCGCGGACAGCGGCCCCACACTCACCTGCAGGACATCGGCGAGGTGCCCCTGCCAGAAGATCCAGGCGAGCACACCGAAGGTCGCCGACAGACTGAGGAATGCCAGCAACACCGCCTTCAACGGCAGTACCGCCGACCGGAAGGCCACCCCGAGCAGCACCAGGGTGGCCGCGACCATGACGGCGATCATCCACGGCATCCTGGCGGTGATGGCCGCGACACTGTCGACGGTGGCCGCGGATTCGCCACCGACCTGCATCCGCACCCCTTCGGGAAGGTCGAGATCTCTGATGCGCGTGACGGTTTCGGTCGCGGACGCGGAACGATCCGGATCGTCGAGCGAGGCATGCAGGACCACCGCATCGTCCACGGTGGCCAGGCGCATCACCTCGTGCACACCGGATACGTCTTCGAGGGCGCGGATCGCCGCGGCGGTGGGTGCGGAATTCGGTGGAGCGCCGTCGCCGCGCAGCAGCACGGTGGCGCCGCTGCCGGCCGCGGGGAATCGTGCAGCGAGCTCATCGACACCGGTCCGCACCGCATTGCCCGCGGGGAGCGCCGTATGGTCCACATCGCCGAGACGGACGCCGAGAACCGGTGTTGCCAGCACCAGGAGCAGTCCGCCGACCGTGACCGCGACGATCCCGGGCCGCCGCACCACTGCGTCGACGACCCGCCTCCACCAGCGTCGGGTGCGCAGCTGCCCGCGCTCGAAGGCGTCCGTGCGCCAACTCCACGCACCGATCCGATGCCCGAGCAGGGTCAGCGCGGCCGGCAGCACGGTCAGCGACAGGCCGGCTGCGAGCAGGACCGCCGCGACGGCACCGAAACCCAGCGACCGCAGCACCGCCTGCGGAAAAACGAAGGTGCCCGCGAATGCGCAGGCCAACAGCAGCGCCGAAAATGCGACCGTACGACCGGCGGTAGCCATCGTGCGGGCCACCGCGGCGGGGACGTCGGCGCCCGTGGCGAGCTCCTCGCGGAAACGGGTCACCACGAACAGACCGTAGTCGATGGCCAGGCCGAGGCCCAGCAGGGAGGCCACGTTCACCGCGAACACACTGACCTCGGTGACATGCGCGATCACGCCCACGGCGCCGAGTGAACCCACTACCGCGAGCACCCCGATTAGCAGTGGGAGTCCGGCCGCGACGACGCCGCCGAAGACCAGCACCAGAATCGCGAGGGTGACCGGCAGTGACAGGGATTCGGCGAGAATCAGATCGTGGCGCGATTGGGTGGCAACCTCGTCCGCGAGCGCACTGTATCCGGTGAAAGTGACCTGCACCTGCGGGATCCGCAACGAATCGGCGATCTCGCGGTAGGCGGCGATACGCTGATTGTCGTCGCCCGCCGCGAAGACGACCGCCAGCCCCTGCCGTCCGTCGTCCGAACGCAGAAAGCGCTGGCGCGGCGGCGCATTGTTCCAATAGGTCTGCACCGGTTCGGCCAGCAATGCCGGATCGATCCCGTCGACGGCCTGCTGCACACGCGGGCCCAGGCTGTCCAGGCTCCGGCCCTCGGGAGCGGTGTAGATCGCGATCACATCCGGGTTCTGCCGGCCCAGGCCGGCGGTGACCACCTCGTCGACCAGTGCGGATTCACTGCCCGGATCGGCGAATCCGGCGGCGCTCACCCGCTGTTGTACATCCGCGCCGAACAGTCCCGCCAGCACCGCCACCGCGATTGCGGCCAGCAACACCAGCTTCGGCCGGGAGCCGACCAGCCGCGCCCAGCGGCTCACGGGGACACCGAATCCGGTTGCGGTGCCGCACTCTCCAACTCCGCGACGATGCGATCGAGCAACACCTCCAGCCGCTGCTCGATCCCGGCGCCGCCTCGGGCCGAGACCGTCAGCTCGGTGCGCCCGTCGAACTCCACCATCGCGAACAGCAGCGGCATCGCCACACTGTGCTGCGGCAGCACCAGCACCGAGGTGGGCGACCACCCGGGCACGGCGAGTTCGGCCGCATCGAATCGACCCATGTGCGAGACCGTTGCCGATGCCAGATTGCGGCCGAAGCGGGCCCCGAGTGCATTCGTCGCGCGCAATACGGTGCGGCTGACCGGATGTGGTGCACCGGCGATCGCACTGGCGGCCAGCTGGTCGAGTTCGGTCCGGTCGCGCAGTCCGGCGCGCATGCGGTCGCGGACCTGCAGCCACTGTTCGCCGGGCCGGATGTCGAGGAACAGTGGCAATGCCAGATTCGCCGTCGACCGCAGCTGCGGATCGTGGCGGCGCAGATCCACCGGCACCATGATGCGCGCGGTGGTGCCCGCGTGGTCGGCAAGCAGCGCCGACACCCGGGCGACCGCCCCGGGTACGGCGGCGGCGATGGTGCGCCGGCGCAGCAGATGCCGGGGCAGATCGGCGTGCTGCCGACCGTGGCCGGCCGCGGACCGGAAACGCGGGATCATCGCTGTGGGCCGCCCGGGGGCGCCGAGTCGCCGTACCAATTCCCGGTCGGCAACGGGATCGGCGAACCGCTCGGGCCGGTCACCACGGAGGGCGGCGAGCACGCTGCGTGCCCAGATCACCATGCCCATGCCGTCCATCACGCCGTGGAACACCCGGAAGATCACGGTCACCGGGTCACCGGTCAGGAGCAGTACTTCACAGGTGGTTTCCGGGGTCGGAGCAATCGGGGAGCAGAGCACCGGGTCGGCTTCGAGCCGGTCGTAAACCGGAGTGTGCCCGGAGATTTCACGCACTGCCGGAGCAACACCGGTATCCACCCAGTATTTGCCGTCGCGCCGCAGCCGCGCCCCGGGACAAGCGGACGCGGCGGTGGCGACGGCAGCGCGCAACCGGTCGGCGTCGAGACTGCCGGTTCCGGGGATCGCCAGCTGCATCAGGAACGGAGGCGCCATATCGCGCATGGGGAAGTACATACGCTCGGTGGGGGAGATCCGGCGCCGGAAGGCGGTGCTCATGCTGGGCTCCTGGAAGTCGGTCAGTGCAGGCCGCGAGTGAGATGTTCGACGCCGCCTTCGGATTCGAGCCAGGCCAGGAACAATTCCAGGCCACGATCCCGGTCCATGATCGGCGCGTATCCGAAATCCCGTGTCGCGGCGCCGGTGTCGTAGGTGGCGCTGCGCGTCATCAGTGCCACGACGTACCGGGACAGCGGTGGTGACCAGCGTCGCGCGATCACCGGTACCCGCCAGACCGTGTCGATCACTGCCACTGCGGCATCGAGCACTCGGCGGTCGGGTGTCCGGCTGGGAGGTGCGTAGCCGAGCCCGGTCGCCACCTCGGCCAGGAATGCCCACACGTCGGTGTGCTCGGCGTCGGCGAGGAAGTAGGCCTTACCGCCCACCCGATCGGAGGCGGCGGCGCCGAGGCAGGCGTGCACGACATTGTCGACATGACACAGTGAGGCCTGCACGGACCTGCCGAACGACAGATCGGGTAGCCGCCCCTGTGCGGTGCGGCCGAGCAGGCGCACGATCGGCCCGGACCGGTCGCCCGCACCCCAGATCGCGCGCGGACGCAGCGCACAGGTGGTGAACCCGTCGGCGTTCGCGGCCAGGACGGCACGTTCGGCGGCCGCCTTCGTCTCGGAGTACAGATTCAGATACCGCCGCGGATAAGGCACCGATTCGTCGATCTCGAGCTGGTCGCCGCCGTCCCGGTCCATCAGCGCGCTAGGGCTGGAGATGAAGACGAAACGACCGGCTCCGGCCGCACGGGCGCAGCGCAGCAATGCCTCGGTGCCGCGCACGTTCTCGTTCCGGAACTGTTCCCGGGTGCCACGCTCGTCGACGCGGGCGGCGCTGTGGAAGACCACGTCGACGCCGGCGCAGGCGCGCGCCAGAGAGGCTTCGTCGGTGAGATCACCGTAGGCGACCCGCACGCCGTCGAGTCCGGTGAGATCACCCAGTTTGCTGGTGGGCCGGGCCAGGACGGTCACCTCGTGTCCGCCGTCGCTGACCAGACGCCGCACCAGCGCACCGCCGAGAAATCCGGACGCACCGGTGACCAGTGCCCTCATGACCGGGCCTTTCCGTCGTCATCGTGTTCGCCGGCAGTGCCCGGTTGCGTCCGCCACCAGGTCAGTCCGAAGAGCTGGGTCATGACCGCGGTGTGCAGCCGGGAGCGGCCACTGCCCGTGGTAGCCCGCAGCGCGGCGGGAATCTGTGCCGCGTGCACTCCGATGCTGAGTACCGCGTCGATCCACCACAGTGTGCGCAGCAGCGGGGACCGGCCCAGCACCTTCGGCCCCGCCAGCAGGTACAGCCAGCCCGCGATCGGAATCAGGCGCAGGAGCAGGACTTTCATCGGGCGTCCTTCCGGAGTTGCGCCTCGGCCCAGCGGGCGAGCTGTTCCCGCCCGATCTTGGCGTTGTGGCGGATGTCCACCGGGAACTGCGGATGACACAGGAACTCCGTGATCGGCTCGGTGAGCGGGTATTCGGCACCGCGGGCACGTAACCCCTTCAGCACATCGGTCCGGTCGGCGTCGGGATCCGGTTCCACGCAGAGCACCGGCTGCTGCGCACCGGGTGCGCCGACCCCGACCAGTGCGGTGCGGGCCACCCCCGGCACGGCGTTGAAGATCTGCTCGATCTGCACGGTGAACAGGAGCCCGGCCGATGTGCTGACACGCTGGGATTTCCGGCCGCAGAACCAGATCCGGTCCGCGTCGTCGATCCAGGCCAGATCACCGGTGCGATGCCACACGGTATCGCCGTCGACGATCTTGCCCGTCGTGTTCGCTGCCGCAGGCCAGTAGTACCGGGTGCTCACATTCGGTCCGGTCACCACCAGTTCACCGATCCGGCGGGTACCCTCGAGTTCGTCCTCGCGCGCTCGCACCTGCGTCCAGGTGGGCAGCGGATCGTCGGTGATCGCGACGACTCGCGCCCGGATCCGGTCGGCGGGCCGGCCGATGCAGGTACCCGCTCCGGTCCGTGCCCGTTCGGCGGGACCGGCCAGCAGCTCCCGCGATTCGATCATCGACATGGGCAGCGCTTCGGTGGAGCCGTAGCCGGCGTAGATGCGGACCTCGTCGGCCAGTACGTCACGCAGGCCCGCGATACACCAGTCCGGGACCGGGGCACCACCGGAGTAGATGCTGCCCAGCGTCGGCAGTTCGGTTCCGGACTGTTGCAGGTGACGCAGCAGCGGGATCAACACCGCGGGGGAGGCGAACAACGTGCGTACCCCGAAGGTCCGGATCGCCGCGGCGACATGGGCCGGATCGGTGGATCCGACCTTGCTCGGAATCAGTGGCGGCAGCACACATCTGGATCCGAGCAGCAGATCGAGGATACCGACCAGCGGCAGTGTGATCAGTGAGGTGTGTGGCGCGATGTGGTCGCGTGCGGCATGGACCTGTTCGATCATCGCCGACAGGTTGCCGTGGGTCATCTCCACCGCCTTGGCGGGTCCGGTGCTGCCGGTGGTGAACGCGATGAGCAACAGATCCTCGGCAGCGCCCGGGGTGCGCCGCGGTGCCGGAGCCTCGGGACGGCGACCCCAGGAGTCGAGGGTGTGGCCGCGCCAGAACCAGCGTCGCCCGACCGTGACCGCGACACGGACGTCCCGGAAGTACCACCGGAACAGCACCCGGGCCGCATGAGCTTGCGGGATGCCGATGAACGCTTCGGCGTCGGCGGCCTGCAGGCAGCGCAGCATGCGGCGTAGCCCCATCCCGGGATCGATGACCACGGGCACCGCACCGATCTTCAGCAGCCCCAGCATGACGGCGTAGAGCTCGGGGCCGGGTAACACCAGCACGATGGTCCGGGTGCTGCTACCCACCCCTGCGGCGTCGAGCCGTTCGGCGATCGTGTCGGACCATTGATCGAGCTCGGCGTAACTCAGCGAACGGTACTGCGGATCCCCGGCCCGGTTTGCATCGCTGAAATGCACTGCTACTCGGCTGGGTTCGGCCGCGACGACGTCCCGGAACCGGTCGATCGCCTGCCAGTAGGTTCCGCTCATGCCGGGATATCGGCAGGCGCCGGCAACCGGTAGATCGCAGCGGCCGCGGAGGGCCCCGCACCGGCCGCCACGAACAGTACGGTGGTGTACGCCGACAGCGAATCCTCTTCCACCGCAGAGTGGTAGGCCAGCGGCAGGGCAGCGGTGTGCGGATCGCCCTCGGACAGATCGGGGGTGCGTACCGCGCCGAGGCCGAGCGCATCGGCCAGCAGGTGCGGGAACTTCGGCGTCGGTGTGGAGGAGATCAGGACGGTGGTGGCGGGATCGACGCCGGCGACGGCATCGAGGGCCCGGCGGCCCGCTTCGGTCGCGATCTCCAGCAGCCGGCTCTCGTAGCCGGGCTCGCGTTCCACCGTCATCAGCCCGCGGCCGACGGTGCCCATGGTGGCGGTGTCCACGTAGGACTCCACCAGCGGGCCGCCGTCGCCGTTGACGGTGTGTACGCGGTCGAAACCCGCGGTGCCGTCGGCATATTCGAGCAGCAGGGCGCCACCGGAGGTCGCGTAGGGGAATTCGTCGTCGGCTGCCGAGCGGGTGAGCGAAGGGTGGGTGTCGCCGGAGACGATCAGAACATGCCCGGCACCGGCGGTCTCGAGGATCGACTGCGCGACCTGGACCGCGTTGAGCACGCCGGTGGCGCCGTTCATCAGATCGAAGGAGAACGAGCGCGGATCGCCGAACTCGTAGTCCAGCCCGATGCCGGCCTCCTTCTGGATCAGCGCGGCGACCGCGGGTTCCACGGTATTGGAATCGCGGAAGATTCCGGTGTTGATGAGCACACCGACTTGGCTCGGTGTGACTCCGGCCCGCTCCAGGCTGTGCCGCGCGGCCCGGCCGCTGTGCTCGACGATGCTGAATGTGCCGTTCGCGCGGCTGATTCCGGTGGATGCGATGCGTACGCCCATGCGCAGTACCTCAGACCTTCAGAGACGAAATCGTGGTGGACAGGAAGCCGCCGACCACACCCGAGGCGGCCGGAACCATCAGCAACTTCGACCCGTCCGGGATTTCTCCGCGGCGCAGGTGGTCGTGCAGGACGATGAAATGTGACGTGCTGGAGGTGTTCCCGTACTCGGAGATGACATTGAGATCGGGCGGCATCGGGGTTTCGAACTCGCGCTCGGCGAGAGCGTTCATGAACGGCACCGCGGCCGCACCGAACTGGTGGTGGATGATGTAGTCGAAGTTCTCCTCGGCGAAGGCGGTTCCGCGCTTCTCGTAGAACATGCGCTGCGTATCGGTCCACACCAGGAACCGCGCCTCGTTGTGCATTTTGCGGTTGTCGGTGTACAGGGCCACGCCGGAGGATTTGTCGCTGGGCATACCCAGGCACAGGTGGGAGAACTCCGAGGCCGTGACCAGTTCGATGTAGTCGATGCGGTCGGACTCGTCCACCGATGGGTCGAGCACGACGGCGGCTGCGGAGTCGCCCACGGTCAGCGAAGCGAACTGCAGATCATATTTTTCGGAAATTTCCCGTACGGCAGTATCGGCGATCGGAGTAATCGCTTCGCCACTGACGACAATGCCGTTTCGGACCATTCCGGAACGGATCATTCGATCGAGAATGTAGGTGCCGCTGAGCATTCCTGCGCATGCATTGGACAGGTCGAAAGTAATCGCATTCTCGGCACCGATCCGTCGTGCCAGCGCGGAGGCGAACGACGGCTCCATATACATTCTGGTGCCATCTTTGCTGCGAGTGATCGAGGTGGATATCAGCACGTCGATATCCGATCCTGCATACTGTGACCTGGAAAGACAGTCGTCGAGTGCCTTTCCGGCCAGCGTGAAGGAATCCTCGTAGGACTCGGGTCGTGTGTCGTGGACGCGGCGTTCACGCACGCCTGTGATCTTTTCCACGTCGAACGCCGGTGGTACCGCGAGCCGAGCTATCAATTCCTCCGTGGTGACCGATTTTTCCGGTAGATATGCGCCGATGGATTCGAACCGAGAATACGGCACGCCGCCCCTCCTGAATTGGCATCACGAATGCTTGTGGAATTCGTACGGATGGTGATGCTACCGGAGAGTAACTAGCGATTGGCGGGTGTGCATCTCGACCTTCTTCCGAAGCCTCGCGGGCGCAAGTTTCTGTAACTGTGCGGCGCAGATATTTGGCTACGGTATGGCAATCATTCCGGTTGGAGTGCTACCAGGGTCTGGATATCTATTGCGTAGGCAGTCGGCACTGCCGCAAACAGTCCGCATCGACCCCAGCTGGGAGATTTCACAGCCGGGGTCGCTTCTCGTTGTGAGGGACCTCACCGGTACGGCGGCCGATGCCACCCGCTGCGAGCGATCGGACTCAGGCCGTCCGGCGTGCGCCTGCCGCGGGAACCGCGACGAACAAGCGTGGCGACGCGAAACCCCGCGCGTGCAAGCGCTCCCGGATTTCGGCGGCGACGGCGTCGACGCGGTCGGTGTCCACCAGGGCGATGATGCTGCCCCCGAATCCGCCGCCGGTCATCCGCGCCCCGTGCGCCCCCGCGTCGATTGCGGCCTGTACCGCCGCATCCAATTGCGGTGTGGACACCTCGAAGTCGTCGCGCAGCGAGGTATGGCTACCGACCAGCAGCGGTCCGATCGTGCGCGGATCGCTGCCGTCGCGCAACAGGTCGACCACGGTGAGGACCCGAGCGTTCTCGGTCACCACGTGATGGGCCCGGCGGCGCAGTATCGGGTCGGGCAGGCGCCGCAGCTCGTCCGGCTCGGTCACCGCTCGCAGGGAATGTACGCCGAGTTCCCTGGCGGCATCCTCACATTCGCGGCGCCGCTGGCCGTAACCGCCGTCGGTCAGACGGTGGGGGGTGTTGGTATCGGCCACCAGTAACTGCAGCCCGGCCGCGGCGAGGTCGAAGGGCACCGGTTCGTGCTCGCCGGTGGCGAAGTCCAGGAACAGGGCGTGTCCGGCGGTGCCGAGCAGTGCTGCCGACTGGTCCAGCGTTCCGGTGGCGGCGCCGACATACGAGTTCTCCGCCGCACGCCCGATATCGATCAGTTCGCGGGTGCTCACCTCCAGCTCGAACAGATCCCGAACGGCCAGCGCCACCGCGCATTCCAGTGCCGCGGACGAGGAGAGTCCCGCGCCGACGGGGACTTCGCCGTCGATCTCGAGGCGCACGCCGGGCAGTGCGTGTCCGCGGCGCAGGAATTCGTGCACCACGCCGAGCGGGTACCGGGCCCATCCCGAGATCGGCGAATCGGCCAGTTCACGCAGGGGCACCCGCGTGGGCTGTCCGGGATGCTGCTTCGAACTCACCTGCACCACGGCGTCGGTGGTGACCGTCGCGGTGCAGGTCACCACCTGGGGCAGGGCGATCGGCAGGGCGTAACCGTCGTTGTAGTCGGTGTGTTCACCGATGATGTTGACCCGGCCGGGAGCTACCCAGACCCCCTGTGCGGGGCGTGGTGTCACCGCACCTCCCGCAGTTCCGCGGCGACTGTTTCGGGGGAGGTGTCGCTGATGAAGGCGTGCATTCCGGATTCCGAGCCGGCCAGGTACTTGATCTTGTGCTCGGTGCGCCGGATGGAGAACAGTTGCATGTGCAACCACCAGTCGTCGCGGGCGGGCTCGGTCGAGGGCGCCTGATTCCAGGCGGCGACATACGGCATCGGGGTCGGGAAGCGGTGCGCGAAGCGCTGCTGAACATCGAGATACAGCTGGGCGAACCCGTCGCGTTGCGCCTCGTCGAGTTCGGGAATATCGGTGACCCGGCGGTGTGGATACAGCTGCACCTCGTAGGGCCAGCGTGCGAACGGTGGCACGAAGGCCGTCCATTCGTCGTTCGCCGCGACCACCCGGATGCCTGCTGCGCGCTCGGCGCCGAGCAGGTCACCGAACAGATTGCTGCCGTGTGCTTTCCGGTGCCGGGCCGCATTGGCCGCGATGGTGGCCGCGCGGGGAGTGGGAAAAGGATAGGCGTAGATCTGCCCGTGCGGATGGGTGAGCGTGACGCCGATCTCCTCGCCGTGATTCTCGAAGCAGAACACCTGGGCCACGCCCTCGAGTTCGCGGAGTTCCGCACTGCGTTGCGCCCACACATCGACCACCAGGCGGACCCGGCCGGGATCGAGACGGGCGAACGAGCCGGTGTGGTCGCTGGTGAAGCACACCACTTCGCACCGCCCGAAGCCATTGCGCAACAGCGTCTCCGGTGAGCCCTCGACGTGGTCCGGCAGCGGCTCGCGAACGGTGGACAAGGAAGGGAAGCGATTCTCGAAGACCACCACCTGGTAGTCGGATTCGGGAATCTCGCTGGGATGACCCGGGCGGGACGGGCACAGTGGGCACAGGTCGGCCGGTGGCAGGAAGGTGCGGCTCTGCCGATGTGAGGCGATCACCACCCACTCACCCAGCAGCGGATCGAAACGAGCTTGCGAATGGGTGCTGGTCGTGGGGAGGTCGCGAGTATCGGTGGCGGTGCGTGTCGTCGGTTCGCTGTCGAAATAGATGATCTCGCGGCCGTCGGCCAGAGACCGACGACTCAGCACCGGACTGGACCGTGCCATCGCACCCCTTTGCTCGCCCGCGGAACTCAGCGGACAGTAGCACCGCGCACCGACGTCCCGCGGAAGCCCGCGACGGCGTGGCGTCCGGTGGAGCCGGTAGGTCAGTATTCGCTGCCGAAGGTGCCGCCCGGCCCGTACGATCCGGTCGCCGGCGGTGCGGGCATCATGACCCACCCGCCGCAATTGGCGGTGTCGAAACCGGCATCACTCGGCTTCACCATCACCCGCACCGGGCTGTTGCGGACGTAGTCGCTCGCCACCAGATAGGTGTTGGGATCGGCGGTGTCGCCCGGCTCGGCGATATGGCGCAGCCGCTTCCAGACGCAGGGATGGGCGGGGTCGGCCGGTCCGGCGGACTGATAGATCCCGGGGGCGAGATCGACCCCCACCCGGTAGAGCCCGTCACCGGGCACCGCTGTCGCCGGTGCGGCGCCGGCAGTTCCCGAGCCGAGCATCGCCGCCGCGGAGACGACGGCTCCGGTGATCACCCATGTGCGTGTACGCACCACGGTCCCTCCTCGATATCGCACAACCAGGCCGCCGATCGACTGTCGCGGCCGCGGAAGAACCCCGTATCTTCCGCGGCTCGGTCTATCAGAATTCCGGGTACCGAGGGATCGGAACCGGGAAATATCGGGAGATTCACCAGAAGGTATCGAAATGTCCCCGCGGGATCCCCTCGGCCCCACGGGGACCGCACCTGTGTCATGTCGTCCACCGGGTGCGACATGGGAAGCTACTGCAGCGTCGAGCAGCGTGGCAAGCGTAGTTTGTGTTCAAGAATTCAATTACTCGGGCCCACGATCCGGTACTTTTGCGTACAACCGGACGTAGCATTCCGGATACCGCGTAAACAGGCCTGGACAGAGGCCGTGAATATCGACTCACTCGATGGGCAGCGAAATTTGGGCAACGCCTGATTGCTGTTTGTGTGGGTTTCGAAACTGTGGTCAGTGACACAAACCTTGCGGTTTTCTGTCTGGTCGGCGCGGCAGGCTGCCTGATGGGTAGCTGATTCGTGTCCGCGTGTTGCATGCTGCTCAGCGTTGTCGGTATTTGTGCTGCAAGGAGTAGGTCTGCCTCGTTTCGGCGGGAGTAACGGTTCGGTAACCAGACTTGCATTTCCGAGACAGCCGTTGCCAGAGTGAACCACTGGGTTTGATGTTACTAGTGGGAAGGGAGGGGTGCTCCCGGCTCCGGGCGCACCGTCCAACATGAACCATCCACGCATCATCAAGACCGGAGTCAGGCTCGCCGTCGCCGCCGTCACCACGGCCGGCGTTCTGGTTCCCACCGCTGCGCTCGCGACCCCACCCGCACCCGCGGACCCCGATACCTCGACCACGCTCGCAGGGAAGACGGTTTTCCTGGACCCGGGCCATCAGGGCTCCGACCATTCCCAAGATCTCGCCCGGCAGGTCAACGACGGCCGCGGCGGCACCAAGGACTGCCAGACCACCGGCATGACGACCCGCAACGGCGTCGCCGAACACACCATCAACTGGAATGTGGCGCAGCTGGTGAGCCAGTCACTGCAATCGCTCGGCGCACACGTCGTGCTGAGCCGCCAGGACGACACCGGCTGGGGCGGATGCGTCGACGAACGCGCCGAGGCCGCCAACCGCTCGGGCGCGGACGTCGCGCTCAGCATCCACGCCGACGGCGCCCCCGAACAGGACCACGGCTTCCATCTGATCGTGCCCCAGTTGCCGATTCCGGACGCGGCCGCGGACCGAGCCCAATCGGGTCCCGGGCGCGCTGCCACCCAGGCTGTGCGGGACGCCTACGTCCAGGCCGGATTCGCTCCCGCCAACTATGCGGGCGCGGTCGACGGCCTGCAGACCCGGTCCGATATCGCGGGCCCGGCGCTGACCCAGGTGCCCGACGTCTTCGTGGAGATGGGCAACGGAGCCAACGCCGACGACGCGAAACTGCTCGAATCGCAGGACGGGCAACTCCAGCACGCCATCGCCATCACCACCGGCCTGGTCGGCTATCTGCTCGGTGTGGACCCGGGCGCCGCTACCTCGCAGGCATCGGCACCGGCGGATGCCCCGGTGCGGGCACCGGATCCGTCGCCGTCGCAGCCTCCGACACCGCCGGGCCAGACCTCCCCGACCGAGGATCCCGCCTCTCCGACGCACGACCAGGCATCGCCGGCACCGGGATCGACATCAGCGGATTCGCAGGCGCCCACCCCGTCGCCTGCCGACTCACTGCGAGGTGCGCCGACTCCGAAGCCCGGCGCCTCGGCCCAGCAGAACCCGTCGACACCGGAAACGACCCGCCCCGCACAATCCGGCACTCCGGCCACCACCCAACCGAGCACCGACGGCACCCGCGATCCCGCCGCACAGACCCGGCCGGGTAACCCCGCGAGCGCCTCGTCGGACACCTATCGGAGCGCGCCCGGAACCTCCCCGAGCACCACACCGCAAGCGCGGACGAGCCCGCAAGCCGACGCACAGGCGTTGCCCGGTCGCTCGGGCAACGACGCACAGCAGAGCACGCCCGAAACCGGCTCGGCCGCCGGTGAAGTCGCCACCACGGCGATGAAGCTGCTGCTGCCGCTGGCGAAATCTCTCGGCATCGACGAAGGCGCGATGAGCGACGAACTGGTGAACCTCGCCTATACGCTGGCCTCCACGCTCCTGGAAGCCATCGAATAGCCGGCGCCACCGAACAGCGCACCCATCCGTGCCCGCCCCACCGCGAGGGGCGGGCACGGGCGCGTCAGCGGCGGATCGTGGCTGCTAGGCTTCGTGCAATGGATCGGCGCATACCTGTTCTGGTGGTCGCGGGATTCCTCGGATCGGGTAAGACCACGCTGCTGAATCACCTACTGCGGCGGCGTGAGGTCCGAATCGGTGTGGTGGTCAACGATTTCGGCGCGGTCAATATCGACGCCATGCTGGTCGCCGGGCAGGTCGACGCGATGGTCTCCCTTGGCAACGGATGTGTGTGCTGCGCGGTCGACGTCACCGAACTCGACGACATGTTCGCGCGGCTCGCCGAACCACGCCACCGCATCGACGTTATCGTGGTCGAGGCCAGCGGCCTGGCCGAACCACGCAACCTGATCCGCATGGTGATCGGCAGCGACAACCCGCGCATCCGCTACGGCGGCCTGATCGACGTGGTCGACGCCGAACATTTCGACGACAGCAGCGCCCGTCATCCCGAACTCGTCTCCCACCTGGGCCTGGCAGATCTGATCGTGCTCAACAAAGCCGATCGGGTGCCGGACGCACAGATCGACGACCTCCGTGAGCGGATCCGGCAGATCAGCGGGCCGGTGCCGGTATACGCCACCGCACACGGCCGGGTCGACCCGCATCTGCTCTTCGATGTTCCCGAGCGCACGCAGCCGCCGGTCGCGCGGCAACTGTCCTTCGACGAACTACTCACCGAACACAACCACGACGCGCCCGGACATCACCATCTGCACGACGGATACGACAGTGTGAGTTTCACCAGCGCCACCGACCTCGATCCCCGCCGGCTCGTCGGATTCCTGGAGGACCCACCGCCCGGCCTGTTCCGGGCCAAGGGCGCCGCCGTCTTCGATGTCCGCGGCGAAACCCGGAAATTCCTGCTCCACATGGTCGGCCGCCATGTGATCTTCGAACCGGCGCCCGCGGTGCGCGGGGGTACCAGCCTGGTGTTCATCGGCTCCGGTCTCGACAGCGATGCCACCACCGACCGGCTACGAGCGACCACGCACGCGGGAGCCGAACCACTCGACGAGCAGTCGCTGCTGCCGGTCTGGCGCTACGTGCCACGCGATTGAGCTGCCCGCAGGCTCAGCCGCAGGCATCGACCCATTCGGACAGGCCGTCGGCGAACAATTGGCGCTTCCAGATCGGTACCTCGTGCTTGATCCGGTCCACCAGGGTCGAGCAGGTGTCGAACGCCTCACGGCGATGCGGTGCGGCCACCGCGACCACGATCGCCAGATCGCCGACGGCCAGCGAACCCACCCGATGCCGGGCGGCGACGGGAAGGCCCGACTCCCGGGCGACCTCCGCACACAACCGCGCCAGGAAGCGACCCGCATCCGGGTGCGCCGAATACTCCAGCGACGACACCGCCTGCCCGCCATCGTGATTGCGCACCTTACCGCTGAACACGACCACCGCGCCGTGCTCGGGGCCGGTCACCGCCCGTTCGAGCTCCGCGGGGTCGAGCGGTTGATCACTGATGCCGGTGAGTAGCGAATTCTCACTCATGACGGCCTCCTCCGGCGACCTGGGCCAGTAGATGGTCCAGCAACGGTTCCAGTACCGCGATCCCGTCGCGGACCCCACCCGGCGAACCGGGCAGATTCACGATCACGGTACTGCCCGACAGCCCGGCCACGCCACGGCTCAGTGCGGCGAGCGGGAAGGTCGCGGTGCCGCGCTGACGGATCACCTCTGCCACCCCCGGCAGCTCCCGATCCAGTACCGCCAGTGTGGCTTCCGGGGTGGCATCGGTGGGGGAGGCGCCGGTACCACCGGTGGTGATCACCAGACCCGGCGCCCCATCGAGCGCCTCACGCAGGCCTGCCGCGATCTCGGCATCGGCGACGACCAGCGGTCCGCGCACCGAAAACCCCAGCCCGGCAAGCCAGTCGGCCAGCACCGGGCCGGTCTTGTCGACCCGGGTGCCTGCGGCGGTACCGGTCGAGGCGACGACGACCACCGCCGACCGGGAGCCCTCGCCCGAGGACGATGCGTCGTTGTGGTTCGGACTTCCGTGCCGCTGACCCGTATGAGCGCCGGGATGCGAGTGCTCGCCGTGGTCGTGCCGGGGCTCCGCGTCCGTGCGCCCGGCATCGGTGAGCGAAGCAGCAGGCCCCGCAGCGGTTTCGGCGGCACCGGCATCCGGGCGTTCCCAATGCCCGTGCTTACCACCGTCTTTCGTCAGCAGCCGCACACCGTCCAAGACCGCTGCCGGATCCACCGCCTTCACCATGTCGTGCAAGGTCAGACCGGCGACCGCGACCGCGGTGAGCGCCTCCATCTCCACCCCGGTCGGGCCCTTCGTCTTCGCCCGCGCCTCGATCGTGATGGCGTCCTCGGCAAAACCGAACCGCACATCCACCGACGACAACGCCAATTGATGGCACAGCGGAATCAGCTCCGACGTCTTCTTCGCGCCCGAAATCCCGGCCAGCCGCGCCGTGGACAACACATCCGCCTTCGGCATGTCGTCCGCGCGAACCAGCGCCACCACCTCGGCGGTGGTCCGCAACAGCCCGGCCGCGACCGCTACCCGCGTCGTCTCCGCCTTCGCACTCACATCGACCATCCGGGCACGGCCCTCGGCATCGACATGCGACAGTTCACTCACAATTCGCGCACCCTCACCAGCGATCCCGCGGCCACCTCGGTCGTCGCCGCCGGAATATCGATCAGAACATCAGCCTGCGCCATGGTGGCCACCAGATGCGAACCGGGGCCCGACACCGACCGCACCCCGCCGTCGGCACGCCGCCCGCGCAGGAACTGCCGCCGCCCGGCCGGTGAACGCACCGGCTCCAGCAGCGCCACTTCATAGTCCGCCATCGGCGGCAAACCGCTCAACTGCCGCAACACCGGCCGGGCGAACACCTCGAACGACACCATGGTGCTCACCGGATTCCCCGGGAAACTCAGCACCGGAACACCGTCGACGACACTGAGCCCCTGCGGCCCGCCGGGTTGTACCGCCACCGGCCCGAACTCCCCGCCGGAACCGGCCAAAACCTCCTTCACCACCTCGAAATCGCCCTGGGACACCCCGCCGGAGGTGAACACCACATCCGCGGCGGCGAGCGCCACCGCGAGCTTCGCGCGGAACTCGTCCGGGTCGTCACGACTGTGTGCCACATCGACCACCTCGACACCGTTGGATTCCGCCGCCGCCGCGAGCGCGATCCCGTTGGAGTTGTAGATCTGCCCCGGACGCAATGCCAGCCCCGCCGCCACCAACTCGTCACCGGTGGTCAGCACCGCGGCCCGCACTCGCCGCGCCACCGCGACGGTTTCGATCCCGACCGCAGCCAGCGCCGCGACCCGATTCGGGGTCAGCAGCGTTCCCGCCGCCACCAGCAGCTCACCCCGGCGGATATCGGTACCCGCCTCACGCACGAAATCACCGGCGTTACGGCCTCGTTCGACCACCACGGAACCCGAGCCCGCTCGGGTGTCCTCCACCGGCACCACACAATCGGCCCCCGGCGGAATCGGTGCCCCGGTCATCACCTTCACCGCCGTACCCGGACGCAACCGCTCCGGGCCGGCCTGCCCCGCCGCGACCACCTCGTCGACCGGAAGTGTCACGGGTGCCACCGCGACCGACGCCGCCGCCACCGCGTACCCGTCCATTCCCGAGTTCCGGAAAACCGGAAGATCCAGCGGCGACCGCACCTCGTCACTCAGCAGCCGACCCAGCGCAGCGGACACCGGAACCCGCTCACCCCTGCGGTCCGCCAACGGTCGCAGCAGCTGCTCGATCCGCTCACGATGATCCTCGACGGACCGGGCGGAAGTAGTAGCGGGCCGTGAACTCATAGCTGCAATTATGGCCTTCGTTCCGGCCGCGGTCCCGCCCTCCGGACCGAAACCCGTTCCGGCTTCCATCCGGTTACGCAACACTCACTCTCTGTTGTTGCAGGACGTGAGGTTGTCCTTCCCCTCATAATGGAGTCGTGACCGTCGTTCTCATGGGGATTCCTGCCGTCCGGGGCGGGCGGCCCTCGCTGGACGGACGACCCGACACCGACCTGCTGGTCGACAAATTCGGCCGGGTAGCACGGGATCTGCGGATCTCCATCACCGAGAAATGCTCACTGCGCTGTACATACTGCATGCCGGAGGAAGGGCTGCCCGCGATCCCCTCGGACGAACTGCTGTCCACGGGGGAGATCGTCCGGCTGGTCGAACTGGCGGTGCGGCAGTTGGGGGTTCGTGAGGTCCGGTTCACCGGTGGCGAACCGCTGATGCGGCGCGACCTCGAACAGATCATCGCCGGATGCCGGGCCGCCGTCCCGGACACTCCGCTCGCGATGACGACCAACGGCATCGGGCTCGAGCATCGCGCTCGTGGACTGGCCGCGGCCGGTCTGGGGCGGGTCAACGTCTCGCTGGACACCGTGGACCGGGCCGGTTTCGCCCGCCTCACCCGCCGCGACCGGCTCGGCTCGACGCTCGCCGGAATCCGCGCCGCCCATTCCTGCGGCCTCGCCCCGGTGAAGGTCAACGCCGTATTGATGCGCGAAACCCTCTCCGGCGCCGTCGACCTGCTGCAATGGTGCCTCGACGAGGGGTGTGAGCTGCGGTTCATCGAAGAGATGCCACTCGACGCCGATCACGAGTGGGCGCGCGCGAATATGGTCACCGCGGCCGAACTGCTCGAGGTGCTCGGCGCGAGGTTCACCCTCACCGAGGCCGGTCGCACCGATCCGTCGGCACCGGCGGAGACCTGGCTGGTGAACGGCGGCCCGGCGACCGTCGGCATCATCGCCTCGGTGACACGCCAATTCTGTGGCGACTGCGACCGCACCCGCCTGACCGCGGACGGCATGATCCGATCGTGCCTGTTCAGCGATCAGGAATACGATCTGCGATCGCTGCTGCGAGCGGGAGCGAGCGACGACGAGCTGGCGCAGCGGTGGCGCGGCGCGATGTGGAACAAATGGGCCGGTCACGGCATCGACGCCGCCGATTTCGTCCCGCCGGAACGCACGATGGGAGCCATCGGTGGTTGAGGTCCGATATTTCGCCGCGATCGCGGACGCCGTCGGCAAGGACAGCGAGCGCTTCGAGCTGCCCGAGCCCGCGACCGTGGCCGATCTGCGCACGGCACTGCACTCGGCCTACGGCACGAAACTCGAGCCGATGCTGAAAGTATGTGCCTACCTGGTGGGAGACGAACTCACCCGCGACGGCACGGTGCAGCTGAGCGCCCGAGTGGACGTACTGCCGCCGTTCGCCGGCGGGTGAGCACGGGGAACCGACTCAGCCCTGTTTCCACCAGGTATCGAGCGGGGTGACCGGAACGGTGCGCTTGTGCCGGGTATTGCGGAACAGGGTCTCGATCCGCTCGGCTGCTTCCGGCGCCACCTCCTTGCCCTCGAGATAACTGTCGATCTGGGCGTAGCCGACTCCGAGCGCCTCCTCGTCCGGAAGCGCCGGGCGATCGTCCTCGAGATCGGCCGTCGGCACCTTGCTCCAAGTACTCGGCGGTGCACCCAATTCCTGCAGCAGCGCCGCGCCCTGGCCCTTGGTGAGGCCGGTGAGCGGAGTGACGTCGGCACCGCCGTCGCCGTACTTGGTGAAGAAGCCGGTCACCGCCTCCGCCGCGTGGTCGGTGCCGACGACGAGCAGGTTCAGCTGGCCCGCGATGGCGTACTGAATCACCATGCGTTCACGGGCCTTGATATTGCCGCGGACGAAATCCCGCAGCCGGGTGTCGGCACCCAGCAACTCACGCACTCCGGCCGCCGTGGCCGCCGATACCGCGTCGGCGCCCGGTGCGACGTCGACCTCGACCACCCGGTCGGGCCGAATGAAATCCAGCGCCCGCTGGGCATCGTCGGCGTCGGCCTGGACGCCGTAGGGCAGGCGAACCGCGACGAATTGCGCGTCCCGCCCGCGGGAACGCAACTCTTCCGCGGCGAGCTGGCACAGCCGGCCGGCCAGAGTGCTGTCCTGGCCGCCACTGATACCGAGAACGAATCCCGTCGTCGGCGTGGAGGTCAGATAATCGGCCAGGAATCCCACGCGGCGCCGCACTTCGACCTTCGGCTCGATGGCCGGTAGGACACCTAATTCGGCGATGATCTGTTCCCGAAGAGTCGACATGCGCTTACTCTACTGGCGTGGTGTCACCAGTGCGCGGGCCACGTTTTCCCAGTGGTCGGCGATCTGTTCGGGCCGATATCCGAGGACTCGGATCTGATGCAGTACCAGACCGGCGTCCAGGGTCGCCAGCAGAGTATCGGTGAGCAGCCCGATATCGCCGCTCGCGCCGAGTTGGCGCAGCAGCAGCGCCACGTGGGTCTTGGAAATGTTGTACGGGGCGGTGCTGTAGCGATCGGATTCGTCGGCGGCGCGGCGCATCTCGCCCTCCACCTCGATACCGGCCAGCCGGGCGCGGCCGTAGGCGATCAGCCGTTGCAGCGGCGGCGCGCCCGGACCCAGTGGCGGCGGCCCGTACATGAACGCCGCCTGCAGCTTCTGCTCGGACTGGTCGAGCAGTGCCAGCATCAGCCCCGCCCGGTTGCCGAAGCGCCGGAATACGGTGCCCTTGCCGACTCCCGCCCGCTTGGCGACCGCGTCCATGGTGATACCGTCTGCGCCGAGTTCGCCGACCAGTTGTTCGGCAGCATCCAGCAGCAGTTGCCGGTTGCGTGCCGCGTCGCTGCGTTCGGAGTGCCCGGCCAGCGGCAGGGGTGTGTCGAGCGCGGGTGACGCTATCGCATCGGGAGCGAGTTCGAGTTCGTTCGGTTGCGGCAGAAGGGTCAGCGGATCCGATACGCGAAGTTCGCGAAAGCCGTGCGAGGTCGGCGGTTTCGGATCCGGAGTGTCGCGGTTCACAGTGCAGCTACCCCTGGTTCGGGAATAGAAGTGGACCGTAGTCCGGTTGTCGTCTCGTGAAAGCGGATGCCACCGCCGCCGCCCACCGTACAAGGAGTGATCATGTCACAAACCCGCATTCTGGCTCTCGTCGGCAGCCTGCGTTCCGGTTCGATCAACCGGCAGCTGGCCGAAGCCGCCGCGCACACCGCCCCCGCGGATGTGCAGGTCGATATCTTCGAGGGTCTCGGCGGCATCCCGTTCTACAACGAGGACATCGACCTGCCGGGTGAGGTACCGGCCGCGGCCGAGGCTCTGCGTTCGGCCGTGACCGAGGCCGACGCGCTGCTGCTGTTCGTTCCCGAATACAACGGCACCATTCCCGCCGTGCTGAAGAATGCGATCGACTGGGCCTCGCGCCCCTACGGTGCCGGGTCCATCAAGGACAAGCCGATCGCCGTGGTGAGCGCGTCGATCAGCCAGAATGCCGCGAAGTGGGCCCATGGTGACACCGTCAAGTCGGCCGGCGTGGCCGGGGGCACGATCGTCGAGAGCGCGCATCTGCACTTCGGGACCATCGGCCAGCGGTTCGCCGAGGCGCACCCGCGCGAGGACGCCGAGGCGCTGACCCAGCTGTCCGGTGCGGTGGCCGAGGTGGTCGCTGCGGTGCGCGAGTCGGTGAACGCCTGACGGCGACGGTTCGGCAAGGATTATCGGAGTAGAGCTCCGAAACTGTTCAGGGGTCGCACCACGGCGGTGCGGCCCCTGAGTCGTGCCGGGATGAGGATTATATCGCCGCCTGCCCTGTTCACCTATAGGATATGAAAACCATTTCCAATAGGAGGAGTCGGCAATGAAGGTGCGCAAGTCGCTGCGATCACTGAAGAGCAAGCCCGGGGCGCAAGTGGTACGGAGGCGTGGGAAGACGTATGTGATCAACAAGCGGGATCCGCGTTTCAAGGCCCGGCAGGGCTGAGTTCGGTTTCCGGATTCGCCGTCCGGATGTGTTGCGACACGCCCGGCATCGGTCGATCGAGGGCCGTGTCCACTCCTCGGTGTGGGCGCGGCCCTCGTGTGTTCCCGGCCGTTGCGTGCAGGTGTGGTGTGGGGTGTGTGAGTGGCCTGCGGCGGGGGTGGAGACAGGCGTTGACGAGGTGCTTGTTGCGGGTGCGTCCAGTGGTGACAATGAGTTTGCTGGGAGCGCGCTACGCTGCAAAATCGTGATCTGTACCACTGTCGTGTCGGCTTGCGAATCGACTGTCCTGGTACTTACCGCCGTCGAATTTCATCTTTGTGGTTCGCAACATGTCGTGTTGGATGAAACTGTCGGCCACTAGGTGTAGTGTCTACGGCACTGGAAGGGGAGACGGACTCGGAGTCGGTCGCCGCAGTGTGATCGCTGGTGAAGGCCCTCATAGCCACTCGCTTCCAGAGGTTTGCGCAGTACCGCATGGATCGTGCTCAGTACGGATGCTCGCAGCAGCTCGACGTACCGATTCAAGGCTGCATCGGATAACGCAAGGAGAGAGGGACACCTATGAGTATCACGGTCTACACCAAGCCCGCTTGTGTCCAGTGCAATGCCACCTACCGCGCCCTCGACAAGGCCGGTATGGAGTACGAGATCATCGATATCTCCGAGAACCCGGAAGCCCGCGACTACGTCATGGCACTGGGGTATCTGCAGGCCCCCGTGGTCGTCGCAGGCGACGACCACTGGTCCGGCTTCCGTCCGGATCGCATCAAGTCTCTGGTGGCCCAGGCGGCCTGAGCCGCCGGTCACCGTTCGTCCGAACAGCGGAGGAAGGGGGAGTGGGATGGCTGGGTTGTCCGGGGAAGGGACCCAATCGACACCCGCTCTGGTCTACTTCTCGAGCGCCTCGGAGAACACGCACCGATTCGTCGAACGGCTGGGCTTGCCCGCCGTTCGCATTCCGCTCCGCACCGCCGATTCGCTGCGCGTCGACACGCCCTATGTGCTGATCTGTCCCACCTACGGTGGCGGTCGGCACGTGTTCGACGCGCAGCGCGGCGCGGGAGCAGCCGGTCGATCGGACAAGGAATTCGTGCCCAGGCAGGTCGCGAAGTTCCTCAACGATCCGGATAATCGTGCGCTGTTGCGCGGGGTGATCGCAGCCGGCAACACGAACTTCGGCGATACGTATTGCTATGCGGGAGAGGTGATCTCGCGCAAATGCGGGGTGCCTTACCTGTATCGCTTCGAACTGATGGGAACCGCCGAGGACGTCGAGCGCGTCCGAGAGGGATTGGGATTGTTTTGGCAACGACAACAGCACCGGCCGGAAAGACGGCCCGCCTAGAGCGTCCGGTCAGCAACGACGCCGCCACCGAGGGGCTCGACTACCACGCGCTCAACGCGATGCTGAACCTGTACGGACCGGATGGTGAGATCCAGTTCGACAAGGATGTCGCCGCTGCCCGGCAGTACTTCCTGCAGCACGTCAACCAGAACACGGTGTTCTTCCACAATCTCGACGAGAAGCTCGACTACCTCGTGGAGGAGAACTACTACGAGCCCGAGGTGCTGGAACAGTACGGCCGGCCCTTCGTGAAATCACTGTTCCAGCAGGCCTACGACAAGAAGTTCCGGTTCCCGACCTTCCTCGGCGCGTTCAAGTACTACACCTCGTACACGCTCAAGACGTTCGACGGCAAGCGCTACCTGGAGCGGTTCGAGGACCGCGTGTGCATGGTCGCGCTGACCCTCGCCGCGGGCGATGAGATCCTCGCCCGCCAACTGGTCGAGGAGATCATCGACGGCCGCTTCCAGCCGGCCACCCCGACCTTCCTGAACTCCGGTAAGAAGCAGCGTGGCGAGCCGGTCAGCTGCTTTCCTGCGGGAACTCCCGTGGATACCAGTGCAGGCCCGCGCCCGATCGAGAGTCTGCGCCCGGGAGACCTCGTGCTGTCCCACGATGGCTCTTATGCCGAGATCGAGAAACTGATCGAGAATCCGAACGATCAAGCGTTGGTATCGATTTCGCACTTCGGTCACAAGGAGCCGATCCGGTGCACTCCCGAACATCCGATTCTGGTGTGGACCAGCCGCGACGTCGAAACGATCATCGACGGTGACGGCGCCGACCCATTCCGTGGGTTTGTGTGGTTGGCCGCCCAGGACGTGCATCCTTCCGATTTCATCGTCACGACCGCGCCGCTGGATACGCGTGAGCGACGAACCTTCGACATGATGAAGTTCACGGGCAAGGGCGTCTACGAAGAGTCGGACGGGCTGGTCCGCAAGGTGAACACGGATGCCAAGCACCGCAACAAGCAGCGCTACAGCCAGGTGTTCGTTCCGGTCAACCGGTACGTCGAGGAGTCTTACGAACTCGGTCTGATCCTCGGCTGGTACCTGGCCGAGGGGCACGTATCCAAGCGTTCCGGAGTCGACGGCGTGCAGCCGAATGGTGTGCACTTCACTCTGGGCGCACACGAAGCCGAATATCACGTCGAGCTCGGCATGGCGTTCAAGCAGGTGTTCGGGAGCGACCTGTCCTTGCACACCAACCACTCCGACCACTCCACCCGCATGGTCTGCAACAGCAAGACTGTTGCCTCGATGCTCTTGTCGATGGCCGGGACCGGATATGCCACCAAACGGTTGTCGCACGAAGTGATGACCGCTGGAGATGATTTCCTGCGTGGCCTGGTAGGAGGTCTGTTCCGTGGGGACGGATGTGCCACCACCGGTGGCATGGTTCTCGATTTGGTCAATCCGGAGCTGATCGATCAGGTGCAGTTGATTCTGCGACGGCTCGGCATCGTGTCGGTGGTTCGTACCTATGTCAACCAGGCCGGCAACCCGACAGGACAGGTGTTCGTGCCCGGCCTGCCCGGAACCAACGAAGAGTTCATTTTCGATATCGGTAAGAACCTGCACAATTACACGGGCCGCAAGGGGACCAAGCGTACGACGTACCAGGTGGTCCATGGCCGTCATGTGTACGGAGTCCGTGCGATCGAGCACACGTCGGACACTCCGGAGAAGGTGTACAATCTGCACGTCGCAGGCACTCACACTTATACGATCCGCGGCACGGTTGTGCACAACTGCTTCCTGCTGCGCATCGAGGACAATATGGAGTCCATCGGGCGTTCCATCAACTCGGCGCTGCAGCTGTCCAAGCGCGGTGGCGGAGTTGCCTTGCTACTCACCAACATTCGTGAGCACGGTGCGCCGATCAAGAAGATCGAGAACCAGTCCTCGGGCGTCATTCCGATCATGAAGCTGCTGGAGGATTCGTTCTCCTACGCCAACCAGCTCGGTGCCCGTCAGGGTGCGGGTGCGGTGTATCTGCACGCCCATCATCCCGACATCTACCGCTTCCTCGATACCAAGCGGGAGAACGCGGACGAGAAGATCCGCATCAAGACACTGTCGCTGGGTGTGGTGATTCCGGACATCACCTTCGAGCTGGCGAAGAAGAACGAGGACATGTACCTGTTCTCGCCGTACGACGTCGAGCGCATCTACGGGACGCCTTTTGCCGATGTGAACGTCACCGAGAAGTACTACGAGATGGTCGACGACCGGCGGATCCGCAAGTCGAAGATCAACGCCCGCGAGTTCTTCCAGACGATCGCCGAGCTGCAGTTCGAATCCGGCTACCCGTACATCATGTACGAGGACACGGTGAACCGGGCGAACCCGATCGCGGGCAAGATCACCCACTCCAACCTGTGCTCGGAGATCCTGCAGGTCTCCACCCCGTCGATCTTCAACGACGACCTGTCCTACGCGAAGGTCGGCAAGGACATCTCCTGCAACCTCGGCTCGCTCAACATCGCCAAGGCGATGGACTCACCGGACTTCGGGCAGACCATCGAAACCTCGATCCGGGCGCTGACGGCGGTCTCGGACCAGACCCACATCTACTCGGTGCCCTCGATCGAGCAGGGCAACAACCAGTCTCACGCGATCGGTCTCGGTCAGATGAACCTGCACGGGTATCTGGCGCGCGAGTACATCCACTACGGGTCCGAAGAGGGTGTCGACTTCACCGACATCTACTTCTACACCGTGGCGTACCACGCGGTGCGGGCCTCGAACAAGCTCGCCATCGAGCGCGGCACCGCCTTCGGTGGCTTCCCGGAGTCCAAGTACGCCAGCGGTGAGTACTTCGACAAGTACACCGATCGGGTGTGGGAGCCGAAAACCGACCGGGTCCGCGAGATCTTCGCTGACGCCGGCGTGCACATCCCGACCCAGGACGACTGGCGCGAGCTGAAGGCCTCGGTCATGGCGCACGGCATCTACAACCAGAACCTGCAGGCCGTGCCGCCGACCGGATCCATCTCCTACATCAACAACTCCACCAGTTCGATCCACCCGGTGGCCTCGAAGATCGAGATCCGCAAGGAAGGCAAGATCGGCCGCGTCTACTACCCGGCCCCCTACCTGACCAACGACAATCTCGAATACTTCGCCGACGCCTACGAAATCGGCTACGAGAAGATCATCGACACCTACGCCGCGGCCACCCAGCACGTGGACCAGGGCCTGTCGCTGACCCTGTTCTTCAACGACAGCGCCACCACCCGCGATGTGAACAAGGCCCAGATCTACGCCTGGCGCAAGGGCATCAAGACGCTGTACTACATCCGTATCCGGCAGATGGCGCTGGAGGGGACTGAAGTGGAGAATTGCGTCAGCTGCATGTTGTAGGGCCGACGAGCGACGGACGCCCCGGCCGGAGCCGGGGCGCCTTCGCGTCGTCGACTACTCCGTTTGTTTCGGGTGTGCCGCAGTCGCCACTGTCAGCCAGACAATGCGTCTGGTCGGGTCGGGGCAGTACCAGACCCGACCACCCGCTGTGACCTCGTACTGCCACTGGTCCAGCATTGTTCCACCGACCTCTCTGGCGGAGTAGGCACCTCGGAGCCGGTGCTGTCGCGCCGGATTCTCTGGTGCGGTGGGGCGTTCGGTCAGCACGATCCATGCTTCCCAGGTGTTGGACTGCGCGGCGCGGCACAGGTCTTCCCAGCCTTTTGCGGCATCGGAAAGATGCGAATCGTGCCTCCCAGGCACCCGGACGAGGAGGTGGTGCGACGCGGTCACCACGTTTGGCGGGCACGGATCACTCCTCTATCGGTGGTGGAACCGGGCCGAAGTCACCGTCCAGCGGACCGGAAAGCTGTTCGGCCAGAGCGGGATCTGCGTGGATCGCTGCGGTGGCGCGCCATTCCCGGATCGTCTGCGCGAGAACGGACCACTCACCGAGTTCGGCCGAGGCCTGGAACGCGCGAGCGAAATCGCGGACGAACTGTGCTTGTTCATCGTTAGGAAGGACGTCTACCCAGGGAAACTCGTCCAGCAGAGAGCGTGCCGCGATGTCGGGCGGTAGGTGTACTAGCACGTTGCGTAGGGCGCGGGCCGCCGTCACCGAACCTTCCGACGCTGCCCCGGCCCTGTCTTCCCGTAGCAGCAGTAGAGGTGCGCCGTCCCGGCGGCGGACCCGTACGGCGCCGGCATCGGCGAGGTGCGCAACCTGCTTCGGGTCGCGCTGTAATTCACTCCACTGAACTTCGGTAACCACCTGTCTATTCTGAACTTTTTCAGAAGTCTTGCCAAGTGGTTATCGAAGGAAGTTGCCAGGTTCTCCGTTCGGCATTTCGGTGCAAAGAGGTGTAGCCTGCACTCGGGCACTGTGTGTCCATTCCGATGATCATGCGACGGCGCTGGTTATCCGATGCCGGAGCGGCATCGAGACGAATGAAATTTCCTGACGGTGTAGTTGCCGAGACGAGGAGGTGGGTAGCTGTGCGTAGCGAGCCCCCGAGTCGAACACCGCGCGGCACCGTCCTCCTGATCTGCCGGTAGAACGTTCGGTAGCGAGGTCGGTGCCCCGCGGTGTCATCCGTGATTCCGTACCCACTTCGCTGTATGCCGAGGTTCTGTTATGTCGACCGACCTGTACTTTGCTGCGCCCGTACGCCCTGGTGACCCGGATGACCGTCCGGTGGATCCGGCCGCGGTCGACAGCGTGGCTGCCGTGGACTCCACGGCGAGCGACGTTGTCACCGAGATCGAGACCGATGACACCGACGCTACGGAAAACGCTGTGACACAATCTTCTTCGGACCGGACCTCCCTGCGTGAACTCATCGACGACCGCGATGTCGGCGCCGTGCTGACCTGGCTGGACGAGCACGCCCCGCACCGCATCGCCGACGAGTTGGCTCGCATGAACGCCGTCGACGCTGGGCTCGCGTTCCGCCTGCTGGACAAGGACCGGGCGCTGGAGGTCTTCGAGGAGCTCGAGCCCGTCGACCAGCAGCAGATCCTGTCCGGCCTGCGGGATCAGAGCTTCCGCGAACTGGTCGAAGGGATGGACCCGGACGACCGCGCGCGGATGCTGCGCGAGGCCCCGGCCACCGTCGCCAAGAAGGTCCTCGCCGGGTTGAGCCCGCGGGAACGGCGGATGACTGCCGCCCTGCTCGGCTATCCGGAGGGTTCGGCCGGGCGCTTCATGACCCCCGAAGTCGTTGCACTGCACCGTGATCTGACCGCCGCGGAGGCCCTCGGTGTGGTCCGGGCCAAGGGTGCGCACGCAGAAACCGTGTACACCCTGCCGGTAGTGGACGACGGGCGCCGGCTCACGGGTGTGGTCGAGATGCGGGAGCTGGTCCTCAGCGATCCGAGCACCCCGCTCACCGAACTCACCGTCACCGAACCGGTTTTCGCCCGCGCCACCGATGCCGCGGAGAAGGCGGCCCGGCTGATGCGCGAAACCAACCTGATCAACCTGCCGGTCGTCGACAGTGAGGACCGCCTGGTCGGTCTGCTCACCATCGACGACGCGGTCGAGGTGATCGAGGCCGCCGACAGCGAGGACATGGCACGCCAGGCCGGTGCCAGCCCGTGGGCCGGGCACTACATGGCCGCCGGAGTGTTCCAGCTGGCCCGCTACCGTGCCATGTGGCTGCTGTTGCTGCTGGTCGCGGCCACCTTGACGGTGACAGTCACCGATGCATTCGAGGCAACCCTGGCGCAGGCCGCGCATCTGGCGTTGTTCATCCCACTGCTGATCGGCGCGGGCGGTAATGCCGGCGCGCAGGCGGCGACCTCCTGCGTGCGCGCCCTGGCCGTCGGCGAGGTGCGAGTATCGGACCTGTTCAAGGTGATCTGGCGCGAATGCCGGGTCGGCCTGGTGCTCGGCGCGATGCTCGCCGTGGTCGGCGTCGTCATCGGCACCGCATTCGTCGGCACCCAGATAGCGCTGGTCGTGGGAATCACGCTCGTGATCATCTGCGGCTGGGCCGCCACCATCGGGGGCACGATGCCACTGCTGGCCAAGAAGCTACGCATCGACCCCGCGGTTATCTCCGCACCCATGGTGACGACACTGGTCGATGCAACCGGGCTGATCATCTACTTCACGACCGCGAAGATCGTCCTGGGGATCTGAGACGCTCCGTCGGTCCGACCTTCATCGGAGATGGCCGCGCCGCATCGTCATTCGGAGCGCTCGCCGGCTCTCGGGAGCTGAGCCGTGTCGGCGGCGCTCGGACGGCCGGTGCGGTAGCGGCCCGGAGTGGTGCCGATGACGGCCGTGAACGCCGCGATGAAACTGCTGGGATTGGCCCAGCCGCAGGCATGCGCGGTGTAGGTGGTGTCGTGGCCGTCGGCGAGGAGTACGAGCGCGTGGTAGATGCGTAGCTGGGTACGCCACTCGTAGAACGACATGCTGAGTTCGGTGCGGAACAGTCGGCTGAGAGTGCGTGCACCGGCCCCGACCGTTGCCCCCAGTTCCGCCAGCGTGGCGTTGTCCGATGGTGTCTCGTGCAGGATCCGGGCAACGGCTCGCAAACGGTCGTCGCGTGGCTCCGGCAGCTGCAGTGGCTGTTCGTGGGCTTCGTGGAGTTCGTCGACCAGGACGCGGAGCAGGCGAGTGCGGGCGGTGCGGTTGTAGCCGGGCGTAGCGGCGTCGTAGTTGCGGGGGCCGGTCAGGGTGAGCAGCACCTCGCGGGCGAGTCCAGAAGCGGTGAACACGGCCGGATGGTCCGGTACCAGCCGGGCGAGCGAAGGTGGGAGAAACGCGATCCGCATATCGGTCTCGCCGTGGGCGCGGTGGTAGTGCGTGAAACCCGCAGGGGTCCAGGCAACCCGATTGGCGGGAACGATCGATGTGCCGTGCTCGGTATGCACCGCCAGAACACCGTCGGCTGCGTAGACCAGATGGCCGCGGGCGTGCGACTGCACTGCGCTCGCTTTGCCGGAAGGCCAGCGGTGGCGCCCACCCGACGGCCATAGATGTGAGGTCACGCCGGTATCCGGAGGAGGTTGGCGGGGAACAGGCATCAGTTGGCATTCTATCGGTAGCAAGCCACGAGGTGATCTGGCGACACTTTCTCCGTACGAAATGATCGTCGCGGCAGCAGGTCTCGGCGAAACAGCTCGAAACCGAAGGAAGTCACATGACTACATTCGTGCTCGTGCCCGGTGGCTGGAAGGGCGCTTGGACGTTCGAGGCGGTGATCCCGCTACTGGAACAGGCCGGTCACACCGTTCACTCCCTGACCCTCACCGGTCTTCGGCCGGAAGACGACGCAGCGACGGTGGCGACGGCTAACCTCGACACCCACGCCCAAGACGTCCTGCGGCACTTCGATCGCTCCGGCATCACCGACGTGACGCTGGTCGGCCACAGTTACGGCGGTATGGTGATCGCCGCAGCGGCCGACCGCGCCCACGGCCGGGTCGCCCGCCTGGTCCACCTCGATGCCTACGTCCCACGCGATGGCGAATCATGCTGGTCGGCAACGAACGAGCACTTCCGCGAGGTGTACGCAGCCGGCGCCGCGAGCACCGGCTATTCGGTCTCCCCGCCCGCCGGAGGTGACCCCCGCCGCCGTCCGCACCCGCTCGCCTCGATCACGCAGACGGTCCGGCTCACGGGAATCTTTGCCGAAGTCCCGCGCAAGGAGTTCGTCTACTGCACAGGATGGGCAGGCCAGACGCCTTTCGCCGGCCTTCGCACCCGGCTCCTGGCCGACCCGCAGTGGCAGGTTCACGATCTCCCGACCGGCCACGACGCCATGCACGAAGACCCGGAGGCTGTTGCCGAACTACTGCTCAACGAATGAATCGCCGGAGGCGGAACTCTGGACGGGTGCCGCCGGTTCGATCGTCTGCTTCATCGTCGGAGCGTTTGCGGAGGATGTCGAGTCCGCCTGTGGACCGGGAAGTCTCGGCGTCATCGACTTTCGTGTCGGACTGGCCCTGGTAGGGGAAGAGAGCCCACCCGACGACGCTCAGCGGTAGACCGATGACAACGGTCCATCCGAGCGTAAGCATCACGCGGAACACCCGTCTTCGGCCGCCGGGAGATCTCGGTCCGGTCGGTCCCACACGTGTAGCAACCGGAGCACCCGACGGCACGTCTCGGAGTCGGCGGAGGCGACTTGTTGCATGGTCTCTGTACGTGGAACACGTTGCGGCAGAGTGTGTGCAGAGAACTCAAGGTAGAAGCCGCCGCAGTCGTCGTCGCCGTAGTCGGCAGTTTCGAGTATGCCGCCCGGAAATATGTGAAGCCTTGTGCGTCGTCTTGGTGAACCTGCCTCGTTGGTGTTCATGGCAACCCCTGTGGTCGGTCTGCTTGGTAAGGCACCCCGGACCGGCGAGTAGGCAGCCGGCCCGGAGGCTTGGACCGAAGGTATTGGCAGGCCGGGGACGCTGGAACTGTGCTGAGGACATATTGGAAGACACTTCGAACGCCCTGGATGTCTTCTACTCTTGCGGGCATGGCTCAGCAGCGGCTGGAGACGGCAATGCTCAGGTCCGGGTTCAGCTCTTCAGATCTGGCGGACAAGGCGGGCGTCGACGTGAAAACCGTCAACCGATGGCGCGCCGGTCGGGTTCCGCACCGCGGAACGCGAGTGCGGGTAGCTGAACTCCTCGGTGAAACCGAAGAGACGTTGTGGCCGTCCGCACGCCCGGACAAGCAAGTAGGGGCACCCGCGACCGCTGAGGTGCTCAGTGCTTATGCCCACCGCGCGGAGATACCGAACGATCTGTGGATTTCGTTGGTGCATAAGGCGACTCAGCGGATCGACATCATGGGATACGCATACCCGTTCGTGCTCGAACTACTGCCTGAAGCATCCGAGGTGATGGCGGCCAAATGCCGTGCTGGATGCGAGGTACGGCTTGGTTTCGCCGACCCGGACTGTGAACATGTCAGGGAACGGGACACGCTGGAACAGATGGGCGGGACGCTGCCGGGCCGTATACGCAACGCGTTGTCCATGCTGGGACCGCTCACCGACACCCCACGATGTGCGATCGGCCTGCACACCACGCACCTGTACAACTCCATCTTCCGATTCGATGACGAGATGATCGTGACCCCCTATTTGTTCGGTGCCCGTGGATATCAGCACACTGCACTGCACCTGCGGAAGCTGTCTCCGCACGGGATATTCGAATCGTTCTCCGGCCAGTTCGAGCAGATTTGGGGAACTGCCACGCCGTATCCGGCAGGGGAGAACCGTGGGCTCACGGCGTGACTATTACAAAGAGCCGGGTGCCCCTGTACCCAACTCTCTGAAACCGGGAGCTTCCGCGCTCGTTGTCGATGATTCCGGTCGGGTGCTCATG
Organism: Nocardia vermiculata NBRC 100427; assembly: GCF_001613265.1. Taxonomy (GTDB): domain Bacteria; phylum Actinomycetota; class Actinomycetes; order Mycobacteriales; family Mycobacteriaceae; genus Nocardia; species Nocardia vermiculata. The sequence goes on along the minus strand of NZ_BDCA01000001.1, from coordinate 449,185 downwards.
CAACGGCGCGGTGACTCCGGCAACTGGTCGTTGCCTGGCGGGATCATGGAGGTTGGCGAGACTCTGTCCGAATGTGCTGTGCGAGAGACGAGAGAAGAAACCGGCCTCGAAATAGAAGTCACCGGGCTGCTCGGAATCTATACCGACCCGGACCATGTCATCGAGTACTCCGACGGTGAGGTGCGCCAAGAGTTCGCGGTGGTCTACTACGGTCGGGTTCTGGGCGGGACGATTCAGGTGTCGGACGAATCGACATCGGTGAGGTTCGTGACGATGGCGGAACTCGAATCCGTCCCGGTGCATCCGACTGTGCGACTCCGATTGCGGCACCATGCCGAGCGGCGGACCGAGCCCTACTTGGGGTGACAGTAAGGACGCCAGTGATCCGCTGGGATTCGTGCAGCACCGACTCGGTGGTGTTGTCGGTGCGCGTCTGGGGTGACGGTGTGCGCGCTGCGCCGACCCGCAACTGCCCGACTGGATCGGGACGGCAAACTTTTGGCACAAACGCGGCGGCGTCGTGGCAGTGCCAGTTCGCGCGAACTGCCTCGCCGGTCATGCGCGGACCGTCGCGATGTGGATCTTCCCACCCCGGAACGCATTTGCCCAGAGACATCGAAGACACAAGGTGTTGTGTTATTCGTTGTTGTCGGACCCAAGGGGTAGTGTCCAAGGTTGACAGATAACCGCATGATCCAGCGATGGTCAGAAGGGTGAGGTAGCGGGCGTGAAGCTGATCGATCGAGTGTCTGCGATCAACTGGAACAGGGTGCCCGACGAGAAGGATGCCGAGGTCTGGGACAGGCTCGTAGGCAACTTCTGGTTGCCGGAGAAGGTTCCGGTGTCGAACGATATTCCTTCGTGGGCGACGTTGACCGAGCACGAGAAGCGATTGACCATGCGAGTGTTCACCGGACTCACCCTGCTGGACACCATTCAGGGCACGGTCGGTGCGGTGAGCCTGATCCCGGATGCGCGTACTCCGCACGAGGAGGCCGTATACACCAATATCGCGTTCATGGAGTCGGTGCACGCCAAGAGTTACAGCTCCATCTTCTCCACGCTGTGCTCGACCCGCGAGATCGACGACGCGTTCCGCTGGTCGGAGGAGAATCCGAACCTGCAGCGCAAGGCCGAGATCGTCCTGGACTACTACCGGGGTGACGAGCCGCTCAAGCGCAAGGTGGCTTCCACGCTGCTGGAGAGCTTCCTGTTCTACTCCGGCTTCTACCTGCCGATGTACTGGTCCTCGCGCGCCAAGCTCACCAACACCGCCGACCTGATCCGCTTGATCATTCGCGACGAGGCCGTGCACGGGTACTACATCGGCTACAAGTTCCAGAAGGGCCTCGAGGATCTCACTGCGGCCGAGCAGGAGGAGATCAAGTCCTACACCTTCGAGCTGCTGTTCGAGCTGTACGAGAACGAGGTCGAATACACCCAGGACCTCTACGACGAGGTCGGCCTCACCGAGGACGTCAAGAAGTTCCTGCGCTACAACGCCAACAAGGCGCTGATGAACCTCGGCTACGAGGGCCTGTTCCCGAAGGACGAGACCGACGTCAACCCGGCCATCCTGTCGGCGCTGTCGCCCAACGCCGACGAGAACCACGACTTCTTCTCGGGGTCGGGGTCCAGCTATGTCATCGGCAAGGCGGTCAACACCGAGGACGAGGACTGGGAGTTCTGAGGCGCCGCACCAACCTGGCCACGATGTGCTGCCGGCCCTGACTGCGTCCCAGTCTTCGAACAGGCCGGCAGCATGGCCGGTCCGACCAGTCGGCGCGGTCCGTTCTCACACGAGCGATCTAGGAATTGCGTTCGAGCACGATGACCGGGATCTGTCTGTCGGCTGCCGCCTCGAACTCTGCGAATGTCGGCACGAGCGATACTTGTGCGGCCCAGATTCGTTCGCGCTCGGCCCCGGTGGCGAGCCGGGCCGTGACCGAGATTGTCTCCCTGCCCACCTCGACGGTGGCGCGCGGATTGGCGGTCAGGTTTCGATACCACGCAGGGTGGTGTGGGCTGCCGCCGTAGGTGGCGAAGACAGCGAAGTCCTCGCCAACTGGCTGATACATCATCGGGTTGGTTCGCTGGCGTCCGGTCTTGGCGCCCATGTGGTGTACCAGGAGAATCGGTACACCACACCGGGTGTCGAAGCCTGCAAGCGGGGGTGGGACGGGGCGGCCCGCGGCGATGTCGTCGTCGGTATTCCAGTGCACCTGACCGGCGTTCGCCCGGAATTCGGCGATGATTCGTTCGTTCCAATCGTTAATGTCTGCGACCATGGCACGCACGCTATGACCTTGACACCAGCGTCATGGTCAAGCCTGGTCGGCCATCGTCTCGTCGATGTGCTTGGCCAACCGTTCCCGTAGCCGCTGCAGCGCGGCGATCCGATTATCGAGTGTGGTCAGCCGGTCGGAGGCCACACTCAACTGCTCGTTGCAGAAAGGCGATTGCCGCAGCGGCACGTCCAGGCAGCCCTTCTTCAGGGCGGGGCGCACGTCGTCCAGGGTGAGTCCCGCATCCAGGAGTCTTTTGATGTTCGCGACCCGCACGGCGTCCTGCCGATCGTAGGTGCGGTAACCGTTGTCGGTACGCTGCGGAGCCAGCAGACCCTGTTGCTCGTAGTAGCGCAGGGACCGGGCACTGGCGCCGGTGAGATCGGCCAGTTCTCCGATACGCATCTCGATATCCTTCAACGTGGTGCGACGCTGGAACTCTGACCATAGCGTCGAGGTCTCGTGCCCGCGATCTTTGCCCACCACACGCCACCGCGTCTGTGGGGAAACCAGGGGGAGATGTAAACGAGGCCGACCGGGCGGTATTGTTCGAATATGTGTTCGAGTTCTGGTTGGGAGGTGGCAGGGGAGCGGGCAGCGCAGGAGGCGCGGCCGCTTCCGGCCGATATTCCGCGGACCGAGGGGACTGCACCCGAGCTGCAGTATCCCAATGAGCTGGGCTACTACTACCGCGTGCTGGTGCAACCGCCGAAGCCGGTGTGGGTGCGCCTGGATGCGATCCTGATCCGGGACCCGGGCGCGCCCAGGCATGTCAACGGGGCCGGGCTGGATATGACAGGGGAGCGGCCGGGGACGCTTACTCATTGGGTGCCGACCTTCGCCGGCGATTGGATGGGCCGGGTCAACTTCGCGGTGAGCTACGCCGACGGCCGCGCCCCACTGCATCTCACCGATCAACTGGTGCCCGCCTACGCACTGCGTCCGCGAGCGGCCGGAGACGACCCTCGTCGCACGCCACGGCGCCGGTGAGGTTCAGCTGCCCACCGAGCGCAGCACCGGTCGGAGAGTCAGGGTCGAATGTCCCCGTTCAGTCGGTGACGTACCCGTTCAGCGAATTGCGTAGATCGTCGAGGATCGCCCGCGCGGCCGTGACACCCGACCCGTTCCAGATGGTGTCGTCGACGGCGAAGTCGCGTTTATCGGAGACGGCGCCGAGTTTCTTCCAGTCGTCGCCGCGCATGACTGATTCGGCATGGCTCTTACCGTTCTCGCCGTTGAACATCAGGTAGATGATGTCGCCCTCGACCTTGTTGCGCTGCTGCTGCGACGACAGGTCGGTGACCGTGTAGGACGGGCCGCGTTGGGCCTCGGGCCGGTGGACTCCGGCGTCGGCGAGTACGTTCCCGGCGAAGGTGTCATTGCCCTGGACTTGAATGTCTTTGTCGGAGAAGCGGATCACCGAGGCTTGGGAGAAGTTCGCGGCGATCGCGACGCCGGTGTCGTGGGCGTCGGTGCGATAGTCGGCGAGTGCTTTGGTACCGGCGGTGCCGCGGCCCAGTGCCTCGGAGTAGGCGGCGAAATCGTCCTGCCAGCCCTGCCGTTCGACGAGGACGGTGGGGGCGATGTCGCGCAGGGTCGTGAGATCGCCGTCACCCACCGTGCCGAGGATCAGGTCCGGTTTCAGCTCCGAGATCTTCGCCGTATCGATCGACCCGGCGGTGCCGACACTCGGGATGTCGAGCACGCCGGTGCCCAGATAGCTCGGCTGCGGCGCCGGCCCGGCCAGCGTCGTCGCGCCGACCACCCGCTCCCAGAGCCCGACGGCGCACACCGAATCCAGTGCCGCGGTATCCAGTACGACGATCCGTTTCGGATCTGCCGGAACCTGCGTATCCGCCACGGTGTGGGTGCCCGATGCCTGGTCCGGCGCACTCGGCAGCGCGCATGCCCGGGTGGTGTCCCGCTCGACGCCTACGACACTCGCGCCCGCGACGCTGGTGGTGGTGCGGATGATGGCATTCTCGGCGTCGTCGCCCCCGGTGCTGCAGCCGGAGATCAGGGTGGTCGCGGCGACGAACGCCGCACCGCCGAGATACCACCGACGCACCCAGCTGCGCTTGCGGGTCAGGGGGATTCGGGCGGAGACGCGTTCGCTCACCGGCATGCAGCGTAGGGTACATGCGCCGACCGGGCGCGTTCGCTCGCCCCGGGGGGTGGGCAGGGAAACGCGGCGGACCCGGCGGGGAATTACGACACAGAGTAGGACCCCTTCGGTCGCTTGTGGCGCCACGGTTTACGATGCCTCTAGCGCAAGCCACCGTCGTTTCGTCATGCAGTCGTTCGGCATGCACAGGAACGCACGAGCGTGCGAAACGAGCAGAAGGCACACCTTCAGGAGGATCAGTGACTGCTGTAGAGCCCCAGCCAGTCCCCCAGCTGGAAGCGACACGGCCGTATCCGGCACGACTGGGCCCGAAGGGGTCGTTCATCTACAAGGCCGTCACCACGACCGACCCCAAGGTCCTCGGCGTGATGTACCTGGTGACCGCGATGTCGTTCTTCATGATCGGCGGCCTGATGGCCCTGCTGATGCGTGGCGAACTGGCTCGTCCGGGTCTGCAGTTCTTGTCGCCGGAACAGTTCAACCAGCTGTTCACCATGCACGGCACGATCATGCTGCTGTTCTATGCGACCGCCATCGTGTTCGGTTTCGCGAACATCGTGCTGCCGCTGCAGATCGGTGCACCCGACGTCGCCTTCCCGCGTCTGAACGCGTTCAGCTACTGGCTGTACCTGTTCGGCGCGACCATGGCGACCGCGGGCTTCATCACCCCCGGCGGTGCGGCGGACTTCGGTTGGACCGCCTACACCCCGCTGTCGGACATCGTGCACTCTCCGGGTGTCGGTGCCGACCTGTGGATCATGGGTCTGGCCGTCTCCGGCCTGGGCACCATCCTCGGTGGTGTCAACATGCTGACCACCGTCGTCTGCCTGCGTTGCCCGGGTATGACCCTGTTCCGGATGCCGATCTTCACCTGGAACATCGCCGTCACCAGCGTGCTGATCCTGCTGGCGTTCCCGCTGCTGACCGCCGCGCTGATGGGCCTGGCCTACGACCGCCACCTGGGTGGCCACATCTACGACCCGGCGACCGGTGGTTCACTGCTCTACCAGCACTTGTTCTGGTACTTCGGCCACCCCGAGGTGTACATCATCGCGCTGCCGTTCTTCGGCATCGTGTCCGAGATCTTCCCGGTCTTCAGCCGTAAGCCGATCTTCGGTTACACCACGCTGGTCTACGCGACCCTCGGTATCGCGGCGCTGTCGATCGCGGTGTGGGCGCACCACATGTACGCCACCGGCGCGGTGCTGCTGCCGTACTTCTCGTTCATGACGTTCTTGATCGCGGTGCCTACCGGCGTGAAGTTCTTCAACTGGATCGGCACCATGTGGAAGGGGCAATTGACCTTCGAATCACCGATGTTGTGGTCCGTCGGCTTCCTGGTCACCTTCCTGTTCGGTGGTCTGTCGGGTGTCATCCTGGCCAGCCCGCCGCTGGACTTCCACGTGTCCGACACCTACTTCGTGGTCGCGCACTTCCACTACGTGCTGTTCGGCACCATCGTGTTCGCCACCTTCGCCGGTATCTACTTCTGGTTCCCGAAGATGACCGGCCGCATGATGGACGAGCGCCTGGCGAAGTGGCACTTCTGGGCGACGCTGATCGGCTTCCACACCACCTTCCTGGTGCAGCACTGGCTGGGTGCCGAAGGTATGCCGCGTCGCTACGCCGACTACCTGCCGACCGACGGCTTCACGGCACTGAACACCGTGTCCACGATCGGTGCCTTCATCCTCGGTGCCTCGACGCTGCCGTTCATCTGGAACGTCTTCAAGAGCTACCGGTACGGCGAGGTCGTGACCGTGGACGATCCGTGGGGTTACGGCAACTCCCTCGAATGGGCCACCACCTGCCCGCCGCCGCGGCACAACTTCTACGAGCTGCCGCGGATCCGGTCCGAGCGTCCGGCGTTCGAGCTGCACTACCCGCACATGGTGGAGCGGATGCGGGCCGAGGCCCACGTCGGCTGGGGCACCAAGCCCCACACCCCCGAGCTCGAGAAGGTGTCGAGCTAGCACTCGGCGCACACAGAGCACGATCCCGGCGCGGCGGCCGTCCAGTGAGACGGCCGCCGCGTTCGGCGTTCGTGGGCCGTGATCGACTCCGGAAAGCGCCACCTCTGATCACGCGGACGGATGTGCGCGCCGGGGCGCGGATTCGACCTGAGAGAATGTTCGGTGGCCGGCGGTGGTGGCCGGTGTGAGTGGAGCTGTGAACGAGAGATGGAGTTGCGCGTGGCGACCGAGACGACGGTGCTGATCACGGTCACCGGACCCGATAAGCCGGGCGTGACCTCGGTGCTGCTGGCGGCGTTGTCGCGGCACGGTGTGAGCCTGCTGGATGTGGAGCAGGTCGTGATCCGCGGTCGTCTGACCCTCGGCGTCCTGGTGACCGCTCCGGGGGATCCCGAGGACCTGCAGGACCAGCTCGAGGACGCCATGGCCACCGTCGGTATGGACGTCGATGTCGAGATCGGCGCCAATTCGGTGTCCGGCGCACCGCTGTCGACTCATGCGGTGGTGGTGCTCGGGAGCCCGGTCACCGCGCGGGCATTCAGTGCGATCGCCCGGACACTGGCCTCCCAGGACGTCAATATCGACTCCATTCGCGGTATCGCCGACTATCCGGTCACCGGGCTGGAGCTGATGGTCACCGCACCCGCGTCCGCGACCACGGGCCTGGATCTGAGCGCCGGTGCGGAAGCAACCGAACGAGCCGCCGTCTCCGCCCCTGACCCGAGCGTCGCTGTGTCCGATGGCGACACTCGGGGGGCCTCCGTGGTGACGCAGGCTGCCGCCTCCGGCCCTGACCCGAGCGTCGCGGAGACTCGCCTGCGGACTGCGCTCGCCGAGATCGCGGCCAAGGAGAATGTCGATGTCGCCGTCGAGCGGGCCGGTCTGGCGCGGCGGGCGAAGCGGTTGATCGTCTTCGATGTGGATTCCACGCTCATCCAGGGTGAGGTGATCGAGATGCTGGCGGCACACGCCGGTGTCGAGGAGCAGGTCCGCCGGGTGACCGAGGCGGCGATGCGCGGTGAGATCGATTTCGCCGAATCGTTGCGCCAGCGGGTCGCGACGCTGGCCGGTCTGGACGAGGCCGTGATCGATCAGGTCGCTGAGCGGATCGAGCTCACCGCGGGAGCTCGCACCACTATCCGGACCCTGCGCCGGCTCGGATTCCGTTGCGGTGTGGTCTCCGGTGGTTTCCGGCAGGTCATCGAACCGCTGGCGCATGAGCTGGAGCTGGATTTCGTGCAGGCCAACACCCTCGAGGTGGTCGAGGGCAAACTGACCGGCAAGGTGATCGGCGACATCGTGGATCGTCCCGGTAAGGCGGTGGCGTTGCGGCGTTTCGCGGCCGAGGCCGGGGTGCCGATGGAACAGACCGTCGCGGTCGGTGACGGCGCCAACGACATCGATATGCTCAACGCCGCCGGTCTGGGTGTCGCCTTCCAGGCCAAACCCGCGCTGCGGGAGGTCGCCGACACCGCGTTGTCGCATCCCTTCCTGGATACGGTGCTGTTCATTCTCGGTGTGACTCGCGACGAGGTCGAGGCAGCCGATGCGCGCGACGGCGTGCTACGGCGAGTACCGCTGAGCTGAAGACGTGAACGGCCACGGGGGATGAACAGACGAGCGGAGGTCACCATGGCCGACACCGATGCCGGTGCGCCGGTCACTTCGGGTACCGAGAACACCGGGGAAGCGAGCGGTCCCGGCCTCTCGGCAGACATGCAGATCGGCGCCGACGCTCCGGCACTGGTGCTGGATGCGGGTTTCCGGGCTCGGCACGCGGAGCTCGCCCTCGGGTACGGCGGCAGTGGCGATCCCGAGGATCCGGCGCTGGTGCAGGCGATGCAGATGGTGCTGCACATTCCGAAGGCCGAGCCGCCCCGGCGCAGTGCGGTATTGGAGGCATCCGCCGCGGCGGCGGTGGCGCTGTGCCTGGATCCGCGAGTGGGGCCGGGCGGTGAGTGGGAATCCCGCTATCTGGCGTGGAAACGTTCCCGTATCCGGAAGGTGGCTCGGCGGGCCCGCGGGGCACAGTGGTCGGCGAGCGGCGAGGTCGACGGTGTCACCGTGGACGCCGACGGTGCCCAGGCCCGGGCGCTGGTGCCGGGCCCGGTCGGCGAGATCGACCCGCGGATCCGCAAGCTGCAAATCGGCGGCACCGATCTCGAGCACGACGATCCCGGCCCGCCGGATCCGGAACTGCCTGTGCTGTGGGTGAACTCGTCGCTGGAGATGACGGTCGGCAAGGCGGCCGCGCAGGTCGGGCACGCCACCATGTTGCTGGCCGGGGTGCTTCCGGTGGAGCAGGTGTTCGCTTGGGCCGAACGTGGATTCCGGTGCGGTGTGCGCGACACCGACCCGGAGCAGTGGTCCCGATTGTGTGCGCTGGTGCACGAGGACGCCCCGGGCGTGGCCGCGGTGCGTGATGCCGGGTTCACCGAGGTGGCGCCCGGATCGATGACGGTGATCGCGGTAGCGCCGGTGTAGCTCTGCGCGATCGGCGGCGTACCTGCGGGATCGGACTCCCGATCGGGACAACGGCGCTCAAACGTGCGGTATCTCACTGTGGCAATACCGGTTTCGATTGGTGCGGATCGCCGCGGCCGACTATGACGGACAGCGTGCACACCGACCACGTTGGCAATGCATCGAGCGCGTCGGCAAAGATGGTGCTCGTGCCGCAACCGGATCCCGATCTGCTCATCGATTTCAACGAGGTGACCGTCCGGCGGTCGGGCCACACCTTGGTGGGCCCGCTGACCTGGCAGGTGGAGCTCGACGAACGCTGGGTCGTGCTCGGCCCCAATGGTGCGGGGAAGACCTCGCTGCTGCGGATGGCGGCGGCCGAGCTCTACCCGACCTCGGGCTCGGCGACCCTGCTGGGGGAAATTCTCGGCAAGACCGATATCAGCGAGTTGCGGCCGCGGGTCGGCTTGTCGTCCGCGGCGGTCGCCAGCCGGATCCCGAAGGACGAGAAGGTCTCGGATCTGGTGATGTCGGCCGGATATGCCGTGATGGGCCGCTGGCGTGAACGGTACGACGACATCGATACCGACCGGGCCGTGGACATTCTGGAGAGTTTCGGCGCGGAGCATCTGGCCGATCGCTCCTACGGCACCCTGTCCGAGGGGGAACGTAAGCGGGTGCTGATCGCCCGGGCCCTGATGACGGACCCGGAACTGCTGCTGCTCGACGAACCCGCTGCCGGGCTGGATCTGGGCGGCCGTGAGGAGCTGGTGGAGCAGCTCGGTGATCTGGCCGCCGATCCGGATGCCCCGGCGACGGTCCTGGTTACGCACCACGTCGAGGAGATTCCGCCCGGTTTCACCCATGCCCTGTTGCTCAACGAGGGTGATGTGGTCGCGCAGGGGCTGCTGTCGGAGGTGTTGACCGCGGAGAATCTCAGTGAGGCCTTCCGGCAGTCGATCGCACTCGATCGCATCGACGGCCGGTACTTCGCCCGTCGTTCCCAGCGTTTCGGTCGGCACCGCGCCTGAGTGGCTGCCGTGGGGGTGCACGGGTAACGATCGTGCCGGTGTACCTCGCGGTACCTGTTACCAAGCGGGCGTTAGGGTGCGAGTGTGAGTGAAACTGCTGACCGGAACGACGCCGAGGTACCGGCGCCGAAGGATGCCTCGACTGTGCTGCTCGTGCGGGACGGTGTCGCGGGTCCGGAGATCTTCCTGCAACGTCGGGTGAAGGCGATGGCATTCGCCGGCGGGATGACGGTCTTTCCCGGCGGTGGTGTCGATCCTTCCGATGCAGAGGCCGAAATCCGGTGGGCCGGACCGGACCCGACCTGGTGGGGGCAGCGTTTCGGTGTCGATCGGGCACGCGCGCAGGCGTTGGTGTGTGCGGCGGTTCGCGAGACGTTCGAGGAATGCGGTGTGCTGCTGGCCGGCCCGACCGCCGATTCGGTGATCGCCGACCCCACCGTCTACCGCGCGGCGCGTGGACGACTCGAGCGGCGCGAGGTGTCGCTGGCGCGGTTCCTGGCCGAGGAGAATCTGGTGTTGCGTGCCGATCTGCTGCGGCCGTGGGACAACTGGATCACTCCGGTGGTGGAGCCGCGCCGTTACGACACCTACTTCTTCGTGGCTGTGCTGCCGCAGGGACAAGATGCCGACGGCGCGACCTCCGAGGCACACGAGGTGGCCTGGCGGACCCCGGCCGAGGCGCTGGAGCGCTGGCGCGCCGGTGACGATGTGCTGCTGCCCCCGACCTGGACCCAGTTGAGCACGCTCGGCGAGTTCGGGTCGACCGAGCAGATTTTCGCGGCCCAGCGCACCATCGCTCCGATTCAGCCGATCTTCGCGCCGGTCGAGGGTAAGCCGATGTTGCAGTTCCCGGGCAACGATCGTTACTTCGCCGACAATCCCGACCCGACCCGGCTGCAGGGCTCCAAGCGGGACTGAGGGGCCCGCCCAGTAGGCTCGCCGCCGTGGCCGAATTCGTGACCGTGGACCGTGTCGAGCCGGGCATCGCCGTACTGCGCTTCGCCCGCGCGCCGCTGAACCGCATCGATCTACAGCTGGCGCTGGAACTGTCCGCGGCGGCCGACACCCTCGCGCTGGACGAGGAGGTGCGCGCGGTGATCGTCTACGGCGACGAGCGGGTGTTCAGCGCCGGTGACGAGACGGCCGAACTCGCGCGCTGGACTCCCGCGCAGGCCCGGGCCGTCGCGGCGGATCTGCAGGACGCGCTGGGATGCCTGGCTCGGATCCCGCAACCGACGATCGCGGCGATCAGCGGGTATGCGGTCGGGGTGGGCCTGGAACTGGCGCTGGGCGCCGATCGCCGCCTCATCGGTGACAACGTCAAACTCGGCCTGCCGCAGATCCGGGCGGGACTGATCCCGGTCGCGGGCATCGGCCGGCTGAGCCGGGTCATCGGTCCCGGGCCGGCGAAGGAGCTGGTGTACACCGGTCGCTTCGTCGATGCTGCCGAGGCTGCGGCGCTGGGGTTGGTCGACGAGGTCGTCGCGCCGGACGATGTCTTCGTCGCGGCGCTGCGGTGGGCGCGGCAGTTCGCTGCCGGTCCCGCCCGTGCGCTGGCCGCCGCCAAGCGTGTTTTCGAAGCGGGCCCCGACACCGCCGGCAGTGCCCGGACCGAGTGGGCGGAGCTGTTCGGGACCGAAGATCGCAGCATAGGAACGTGTTCTTATTCGGCGTCCGGTCCGGGGGTCGCGGAATTCGTGGGCCGCTGAGCGGACCCGGCCGATCGATAGATACGCTGTGCGACCATGACCGCACGTCTTGACGACCCCGCGCCGAACCCGCACGCCACCGAGGCCGAGGTCCAGGCCGCGCTCGCCGACAACAAGCTCGCGCAGGTCCTCTACCACGACTGGGAGGCGGAGACCTACGACGACAAATGGTCCATCTCCTACGACGAGCGGTGCATCGAATACGCGCGCGGCCGGTTCGACGCCGTGGCCCCGGATGCACCGCTGCCGTACGAGCGGGCCCTGGAACTGGGCTGTGGGACCGGTTTCTTCCTGCTGAACCTGATGCAGGCCGGGGTGGCCAAGTCGGGTTCGGTCACCGACCTGTCCCCGGGCATGGTGAAGGTCGCCACCCGCAACGCGCAGCACCTCGGCCTCGATGTCGACGGCCGCGTCGCCGACGCCGAAACCATTCCCTACGAGGACGACACCTTCGATCTGGTCGTCGGGCATGCGGTGCTGCACCACATCCCGGATGTGGAACTGGCACTGCGGGAATGCCTGCGTGTGCTGAAGCCGGGCGGTCGTTTCGTATTCGCCGGTGAGCCGACCACCGTCGGCAACTTCTACGCCCGCAAACTCGGCCAGATCACCTGGAAGGTCACCACCGAGGTGACCAAGCTGCCGTTCCTGACCGACTGGCGGCGTCCGCAGGCCGAACTGGACGAATCCTCGCGTGCTGCCGCGCTGGAGGCCGTGGTGGATCTGCATACCTTCGACCCGTCCGATCTCGAGGGCATCGCCCGCAACGCGGGTGCGGTGCAGGTGCACGCCGAAACCGAGGAATTCGCCGCCGCGCTGTGGGGCTGGCCGGTGCGTACCTTCGAGGCCGCGGTGCCGGAGGAGAAGCTCACCTGGGGCTATCGCATGGCCCAGTACAAGGCGTGGCTGGGATTGAGCCGCCTCGACGAGAAGGTGCTGCGCCACGTGGTGCCTCGGCAGTTCTTCTATAACGCCATGATCACCGGCGTGAAGCCGGGTCACGCCGGAGAGTAGGGCCGGCATGCCGGAGGGCGCCGCGGGGCGTTGCACGGCTGCCTGTTCGCTGCCCTCGGTGCCGTTTTCGCGTTCGAATGCCACGGCATCGGGACGGCAGTGCCGCTGGGGTGCGCGACGATCGCCGCGCACCACACGCCGCGCCTGCTCCGGACAATTCTGATGGGATACGACTTCACGGTCGCCGACGTCGACTATCTCGCGGGGACAGCCGGGAACGATGCTCTGGCACTGGTCGAGCAGTATTCACTGGCACCGGCCGATCTGCTGCGTGATCTCGAATCGCTCCGGAGGGTGCACGGTGAGCGTACGTCCGCCCTGGTGGAGACGGTACGGCTGCGCCGGCGTGCGGCAGCCAAACTCGACGATGCGGGGCGGTGGCTGCTCACCGACGATGCCGTGCAGCAGGCCACGCCCGGCCCGGTCGCACGGCACCGGGCCCGCCGCCTGAGCGGTCGCGCCGTCCACGACATCACTTGTTCGATCGGCGCGGAATTGGCTGCGTTGCAGCGGGAATGCCCGGCCGTCCTGGGGAGCGACCTGGACCGGGTGCGCCTGGAGATGGCCGCGCACAACCTCGCTGCCGCAGCGAATGTGCTGCTGTTGCAGGCGGATGCGCTGCACCCGACGAGCCGCGACACCGTCGTGATCGCCGATCCGGCCCGGCGTGCGGGTGGCCGCAGAACCTACGACCCGACCCGATTGCAGCCCCCACTGCCGGAACTGCTGGCCCGCTACCGGGGCCGCGATCTGGTCGTGAAGTGCGCTCCCGGACTGGATTTCGAACGGTTCGCGGTGGGCGGACGTGACGTTGCGCCGATTCCGCACGGAGATGGTGGCGGCTACGCGGGACTGTCGTGGGACGGTGAGGTCGAGGTGGTCTCACTCGACGGTGGCGTCCGCGAAGCCTGCCTGTGGTCGCGTGGCCTCGGCGACCGTGGTGTCACCCGCAGGGCGACGGTCCTGCACGGCGACGGGACGGGGTGGAGCATCACCGACGCCGAACCCGGCGAGCTGCCCGAACGGGCGCCGGGGGAGTGGATCGTCGATCCCGACGGCGCGGTGGTGCGCGCCGGCCTGGTCCGTCAGTACGCCGCGAAATACGGTTTGTGGCAGCTGGATCCGCGGATCGCCTATCTCACCGGTGATTCCGTGCCTGCGGGGGTACGGGGATTCCGGGTGCTGGATCGGCTGGAGTTGCGGGAGAAGGCACTACGTGCCGAACTGCACCGGCGCGATTGCGGGCCGCTGGAAATCCTGGTCCGCGGTGTCGATATAGATCCCGATGCGCTGCGCCGGCGTCTCAAACCGCGTGGCGCCACGCCCCACACCCTGGTGATCACCCGAATCGGCCGGGCCGCGACGGTGTTCGTCTGCGAAACCCCGCCGGCCCGTTGAATTCCGCCGCTACTGCTCCGGTTCGAAGGCGAACAGCTCACCGATGCGGGTCGCGACCACGACCTCGCCCTCGGGACCGATCGAGGTGGACACGGTCGAGCCCTCGGCACCCGGCAACGGTGCGGAGGCGACCGTGGCACCGCTCTCGGTGTCGAAGGTGAGCAGGTTCAGTGCCGCACCCATCGGAACCACCACATAGCCGGTGTTACCGGCGGTCTGCACCGGTTGCCCGCGCAGCGCGAGATCCTTGCGTTCCCAGACGACCGTGGCGCTGTCGCCGTTGTCCTGCAACGCCGTGAGATGTCCGTCGCCGCCGGGGATCAGCAGGCCGTCGATCTCGGAGATACCGCCGCGCGGGGTGAAGCCCAGCGATTGCGTCCACTTCGTGTGCCCGTCGGCGGTATCGACGGCCAGCAACCGGCCACTGTTGTCACCCACCCACAGCGTCTTACCGTCTTCCGACAGTGTCGGGCTGGTCGCACTGCCGTCGGTCAGGATATCCACGCTCCAGTCCTCGGTGACCTTCTTGTCGGCGTAGTGCAGGGCCACCAGCGAGGCCCTGGGAGCGCCGTGACGCCACGCGGTGACGTAGAACCGGCCCGAATCCTTGTCCAGTGCGGAAACATTCGCTACGGGGCAGTCCGGCCCGCCGATGGCGCAGTCACGGATGCCCTGTCCGTCCGGCGGGCGGGGCACATCGGGATGAGCGAGGAAATCGGGATCGCCGAGGATCTGATAGGTCGAGACCTCGCGATCCCCGGTCTGCCGTTCCAGGATGTCGACCTGACCGGACTGCGATACCGACAGCACCGTGCCGTCGCCGGTGAACTGCATCGAGATCGGGACGCCGGCCACCGGAGTGCGCCAGCGTGGCTGTCCCAGCGCGTTGAACGCGAACACCGCACCGTTGTCGCCCAGGTACACGTTGCTCGCCCCGTCGACCGCGGTGGCCGCCGAGATGGCGTCCGGTCCGAGGGCATTGCAGAAACGTTTGCGCCCGGTCTCCATCTGGAAGGAGAAGACGGTGCCGGTGGTCCCGGGTTTGCCCACACAATCGGTTTCGGTGCGGGAGGTGACGAACAGTTGACCGTCGGGGCCGATCGTGGTCGCTCCGGCCAGCGGGCCGCCGACCGGGCGGGACCAGCTCAGGCTCAGACGACGGGATCCGTCGACGGGGCTGGAGCTGCTGTTGCGGGCATCGTGGAACGACGACTGCCAGCCTTCACCGGATCCCACGGCGATGTCGTCGACGGTGGTACTTCCGCATCCCGTCAGCGCCAGCATGCCCAGGGCACCGAGCAGCGCGATCGAGCGCGTGGCTGTCGCTGTGGCTGCGCCCACTCGAATCATCGAGTGCCGCAATGCTGTCGGGTGGTGTCCGCCGCGGTCGTGCTCGCTGCGCTCGGGTCGCCGGCTGCCGCTTAGCACCTGCTGGACTCCCATCTGTTCGTAACGGGCCTGCACGAGACTAGAACATCGGCCGTGACCGCGGCTGTGCTGGGTGAGAATGGTGGGGCAGTGGAGACGAGCGCCGATCGTGGCACAGCTCACGCCGGTCGAATTTCCGGGGTGGAAACGCGTGCCCACGCGACGAAAGTACGCTGGTACCTCGATCCGGTGACCGCTGCAGGTAACCGTTCGCCCGAGGAAAGGGAGCAGGCCCGTGACGAGCATGTGGGGCGCACCGTTGCGTTCGCGTTGGCGGGGTTCGCGCCGCCGTGATCCGGAGCAGGCGCACTTCCTGACCAGGGCCTCGTTGCGCTGGGTGCTCGCCAACCGGGCCTATACGCCGTGGTATCTGGTGCGGTACTACCGGTTGCTCAAATTCCGGCTGAGCAATCCGCACATCGTGCTGCGCGGCATGGTCTTCCTCGGCCGCAACGTCGAAATCCACGCCACTCCCGAACTGGGCCGGATGGAGATCGGCAAATGGGTGCATATCGGCGACGGCAACGCGCTGCGCTGCCACGAGGGCTCGCTGCGCATCGGCGACAAGGTGGTCTTCGGTAAGGACAACGTCGTCAACACCTACCTCGACATCGAGATCGGGGCCTCGACGCTGGTCGCCGACTGGTGCTACATCTGCGATTTCGACCATCGCATGGACGATGTGACGATGCCGATCAAGGATCAGGGCATCGTGAAGAGTCCGGTGCGCATCGGCCCGGACACCTGGATCGCGGCGAAGGTGACGGTGCTGCGCGAAACCACCGTCGGCCGGGGCTGTGTGCTCGGTGCGCATGCCGTGGTGAAGGGCGACATCCCGGATTACGGGATCGCGGTGGGCGCGCCCGCGCGAGTGGTGAAGAACCGGAAGAAGGCCTGGGAAGAGGCTGCCGACGAGCGGGCCCGGCAGGCTGAGGCCCTCGCCGATATCGAACGCAAGAAGGCCGGCGTCGGCGCGGGTACCGAAGGCTGACCCGGCACACCGGCCGGCCGTGTTCCCGGCGCTGACGGCGGTACCTGTCGGTGGCTGTGGGTAGCGTGCCGAGCATGAACCGGTATGCGGCCTGGCTGCGGGGCATCATGCCCAGTAACCCGAATATGCGCGGTGAGAAGTTGCGCGGTGTCTTCGAAGGACTCGGCTACGACGGCGTGGGGTCGCTGCTCGCCAGCGGCAACATCGTGTTCGGTAGCGAGGACACCGATACCGCGGCGATGGAGGCACGCATTCAAGCCGCACTGCAGTCGCAGCTCGGTATTGCCGGCGGTACCATTCTCCGCAGCCGTGCGGAGCTGCGGGAGCTGGTGGAATCGGACCCGTTCCCCGGACTCACCCACTCCCGTGGCACCTACCTCACCGCCACCTTCGTCAAGGACCGCTCCGCTGCGGCTCCGCCCGCGCCACCGGAAGCACTGGCTCCCTACGTCCGGGTCGTGCGCTACGACCAGCCGGCCGGTGCGCTGCTCGCGGTGCTCGACAATTCCGGGTCGGGAACCCCCAACCACATGACCTGGCTGGAATCGGTCTACGGCAAGAACATCACTACGCGCACGTGGCTGACGGTGCAGAAGGTACTGGCGAAGTTGTAGGGGCGCCCACAGTTCGAGCTGTCGAAATTGTGCGCGGTTACCCGCCTCGAGGGGTTGAGGTGGCGGCCCGACAGGAGCAGACTGGAGGTACACCGGAGCACCGGAGAAGACCGAGTAACCGATCGAGACGTCGGTCGGCACACGAGATGTTTTCCAGGATCCGGCCAGGCCCCCGGCAAGTCGGTTCGAACCGGAGCCATCAGCGACGACTGAGGTTCCGCGAAGAATAGGACTACCGGGGACTGCTGCGTTCGGGGGAGAAATGCCCCGGCATCCGCGCTCGAGTCAGGGCATTTCCGGCTATCCCAGTGTCATCGCTGCCCGGACCGTGGCCGGGTCGAGGGAGTCGCCGGGCAGCGGATGGGCAGCCTCGGCCCGCAATCCGTCCAGCAGCACCATCAGATGCCGCCGCCACGCCTGCGGCGCGGACTCGCGCACCCCATCGGTTGCGCGAACCACGGACCACAGCAGCAGTCCCAAATCGGTTTCGCTGATGTCGGCACGCAACTGCCCCGATTCCCGGGCGCGTGCCACCACTCGCTCGAAGAGCTCGTGCCCTCGCTTCTTCTCGATCTCGATAGGGCTGTCCTCGGGCAGTGCGTACACACAGATATCGGTGAACCCGTGGTCGTCGGCCTGCCATTGCGCCAAGGTCGTCAGATGTTCGACCAGCCCGGTCCACGGGTCGGCGGCCTCCAGGGCGGTCTCGGCGCTGCGCACGGATGCGGTCACCAGATCCAGCAGTGCGTCGTTGATCAACGCTTCGCGAGTGGGGAAATGGTTGTAGAGCGTGCCGATGCTGACGCCGGCCTCCCGCGCGATCCGATTCAGCGACGCTGCGAGCCCTTCGGCAACGAAGTGCTTGCGCGCCACGGCGGCGATCCGGTCGCGGTTGTCGCGTGCGTCTCGCCGGCGGGGCCGCGACCGTGCCGCGCCGGGCTCGTCACCTACCCCCGCGGTCACCTCGGCCATGACATGACTCTAGCAACTTGAAAACCCTCTCGACTTCAGCTTAACTTGAGTAGGCACTCAACTTGAGTGGGGTATCAACTTATGGAGGAATCATGGCACATCTGGCGATCTTCGGCGCGGGTCCCGCAACCGGTCTCTCGGCGGCCCTGCGCTTCGGGCGGGCCGGCTACGGGGTAACCCTGATTGCGCGCAACCCCGGCACCCTCGAACAGTTGCGTGCCGAGGTGGCGGAGGCCGGAATCGAGGTCGACGTGCTCGTCGCCGATCTGGAGGACGCAGCTCAGGTCGATCGCGCTCTCGCGGAACTTCAATCCGCACACGGCGTTCCGGACGTCGTGCTCTACGCGCCCGGCGGCACCGCCAAGTTCCCGGTCGACGCCACCTCCCTGAGCGCCGACATCCTGCGCGACTGGCTCCCGCTCCACCTGACGACCCCGCTACACATCGCGCACTCCCTGCTGCCCGCCATGACGGCCCGCGGCTCCGGCGCCGTCCTCGTGGTCCAGGGCAGCTCCGTGCGTGAACCCCGCGCCGCCCTGGCCAGCGTCAGCGCCCCGCAGTCCGGCCTGCTCAACTACCTGCACTCGGTCGACCAGCAGGTCCGCCCCCGAGGCGTCCGAGTCGGCGCACTGCTCGTCGGCCGCCTCATCGAAAACAGCGCCGCCGAAAAACTCTTCACCTCCGGACATTTCGACTCGGTCGAACCGGGCGACATCGAGCGGGTCCACCCGGACGAACTGGCCGAGCAGCTGTTCACCATGGCGACCACGGATGTGGGGGTGGAACACGCTGCGTGAGGGCAGCCGCCCTTCTCATGGTGCAGTACCGGAGCGCGTTGTCGGTGCATCCGCTGCGGTATCCCAGGTGGGCGTGCCGTACACGTTGAGTTTGTCGATGCCGTAATCAGCGGAAAAGCCCAGCCCGATGCCGGAATAGCGCCAGCGTGCTCCGTGCGCTCGAGCGGCCTGCCGGAGTGCGTCCACGGCATAGGTGCTGCCGTGATGGCGTCCGGCAAGTTCACGCGCGAGCCCGGTCAGGTCTTGGTCTGCTCGCCGAGGCATCATCGACAGCGCAAACGAAGGGGAGTCGGAACTGCCGGTACAACACGCGAAGAAGCTGTATTCGTGCAGTGCCGTCGCGTCGACACCGGCACGGATGAGTTCGGACAGAATCTCCCACGCCGGGTCGCCGAAGTGACGCACCAGCTTCATCGGCACCGCCTTGTCGCGGTACCGCGCGGCCAGATAGGTCTTGTGGCTGACCTGGCCGAGTGCATCCGCTTCGATCGCTGCCCCGGCGTAGCGGAAGAATCTGTCGTCTTCGGGAACAGTGGTGAGGTCGGCGAAATCCGGCCATCGGTTTCGGAGGCGCTGCAGCGCACCCGGAACGACCGAGGGGCCGCCGTACACCTTGAGCCGGGCAGCATGTTGCGGCGCCTCGGGGTGGTGCACCACTCCGGTCCACAGCGCGCTGCGTTGTCTCGCAGGCACCTGTGTCGGGTCGGGGTACAGCGCGGTGACGAAGGAATGCACCAGATCGGCGGTGGTCCGGCCTGCGTTCGGTAGCCACGTCAGCAGGTCACTGATGGCAGTGAGCTGAGTTGTCACGCGCTCGGCGAAAAGCGGCAGCTGTGTTGCCGACTCCGTGACATAGCGGACTGCCGGAGAGTAGCGGCCCCGTCCCCCGGACACACTCGTTTCGAACGGTAGGCCCGACAGGGTCAGCCCGCTGGCAGGGCGTCCGTCGGGGGCGTGCGAATCGAGTCGCCCGCCACAGGCGATGTTCATCACGGTACGAATCGGCGGGTCCGAAGTGGCCGACATCAGTCGTCCGGACAAGTCGATCAGGAAGTCTGCTGCGGCCGCGGCGGTCGTGGCCGTCATACTCGTCGCGTAGTGGTGCCCGGTGCCGGAGGAGTACCGGTGGTGACCGCAGCGGCCGGCTGGAGATTCTCGTTCGCCCGTTCACTGCCTTGGATTTCGGCCGCATCCGGACGGAAGAAGCCTTGGAAGCTCCCGTAGGGGCCGCTGGGCGGGCTGTGCGGATCGAGCGGCTTGTAGTCACCATTGACGATCATGTAAGCATCGTTGCCCTTGCACGCGATGATCGCGCTGCCGTGCTCCCATTGGATGATGTCGCCGGTCTGCAACTGAGAACTACCGATCGCATTCAACTCGCCGAGGGCGTTGCCATAGGCAGCTATCGCATCGGTTGCGTTGCTGTTGACCTCCGTGTTGACCGCGTCGGCCACCGCCGAGGACACCTTCTGAGGTTGACTCTCATCGGGCCACAACTTCATATCCACCGGGGAATGCGGTGCGCGGGACTGCGATACGGGTGAACCCGTGGCGGTGATCGGGTTGGAAGAGACGGCACTACCCTGCACCGGGCTGCTTGCCGATGCCGTATCGGTTCCGGGAATCTGCAGCATCGGATTCTTAGGGGTGGCCCCGGCTCCTGAATCGCTCCCCGGGATACCGAACGGCGTGCCCCCGGATGCAGACCCGCCCTGCTGCTGCCCGAGCGGATTACCCGAATTCAGCGCCGAACCGAATGGGCTGAACATCGAATTCGGGTTGAACATCGAGGAACTGGGATCCGACGTGACACCCGTATTCGTGGCCGGAGTCGCGGGGGTGGGAGTTTCGGAGCCGTCGCCGGCACTGTCGGTAATCGTGGCGATCGCATCGTCGATCGCGCTCGAAGCACCGGTGGATTCGTCTGTGCCGGTGGGATCGTCGTCGGCATCTGTGTCGGTCACACCGTCGGCACCGTCTGTCGTCGAGTCCGCATCGTCACCGCTGCCCAGCTCGGTGTCGTCACCTATCTCCTTCGGGAACAGATCACTGAAGTCGGTCGGCTCCTTCTCCGTGTCGGTATCGCTACCGGTCGGGGTTCCGCTACCCGTGGGCTGTTCGGTGCCGGTGGGTTGTTGTGTTCCACCAGGGGGGCCGCTCGGCGTCGCCTGCTTGCCCGCGCCCTCCTTGCCCTTCGCCGCCTCCTTACCCTTTGCGTAGCCTTGCTCGTATCCTTCCTTGCGTGCGGCCTCGGCATCGCCGGTTTCCGGGTCCTTGCCGTCGACGTTTTCACCATCCTTCTGGAATGCCTTCGCCGCGGCATCGTAGGCCTTGTCCCACTGTTCGGCCGCAACGTCCAAGTAGTGAACGTAAAGGCTTTGTTCCGCTTCGTAAGTCAGTTTCCAGTATCCATCTTTTCCCGACCCTTTCTCGTAGATGGTGTCGGTCATCGGGTCGCTGGGATTGCCGCTGTACCGGACGACCTTGTCGCCTTCGCGACGAATTGTGGTGTTTCCCTTGGTCGGTGTGTAGGTGTCGTCCAGGTGATCGTTCAGTTCATCCTTGATCTGTTTCAGTTTCTTGATGGTTTCGTAGTTCTTGTCCTTGCTGTCGACCGTGATCAACTTGACGTCTTTGTAGGCGGCGGTATGTTCTTCTTTGCGCCCCTTCAACTGCCCCTTCAGTGAGTCGTACTGGTCGATGGTGTGCGACCAGCCCCCCGGGGTGTCGACTCCGTTGCCCAGCAGGATGCTGCTGAAATCGGGGTGATCTTTGGGCGTGCTCGTTCCGAGGGTGTCGAAGCCGAGCTGCATCGTGGCCTGAGTGTCCGCGATCAAGGATTCGAGGAGTGCGCTGGCACCCTTGGGAACCCACAACTGAACAGGTTCCAGATGTTTTCCCTCGGCGAGGGGGAGGAAACCGCCCTGCTTCGGATCGAACTCGATCTTTTCTGGCTTCTTTTCCTTGAGTTGGGCGTCCTTGTAGTCTCCGGATTCAAGCGCAACAAGCAAATTCTTGTATTTTGCTTGCTCCATCAGGTTGTCGCCGTCGTCGTTGGTAGCGTCGTCGAAAAGATCTTTTCGTACGGTCTTGTCGACTTTATCGAAGACCTGTTCGAGCTGACCCGGAGTAAGGTCGGCGTCCAGTATCGCGTCCAGTGTCTTTTTCGCCTCGTCGCCGGCGTAATATTCGGTGTCGCCCCAGCCTCTCTCGTGTTCGCTGTTCACATTGTCGGCGACTTCGTCAACTTTTCCCATTGGACATCCCTCTGATCAACGGAGGCTGTGAGGATCGGCCTGCGGGGTCAGCGGCGCATTCCTGACCTCGGTAGATACGGTGGCAGTACTGAAGGTCGCGTCGGTTGCACGAAGAGCTGACGCGGGGAGTGTGCGGTCGGCCGGAGCGGAGGCGACCGCATCCTGACCCAAATTTTCGAAGGACAAAGGGAGTGACAGGTAGTCGGCGATCTGTCCGTACGTATAGAGCACTTCGCGCAGGGTCTGCCGATCGGAATTACCTGCTGCGACAAGTAGTAGCAACTCGTCCGCCAGTCGCTCACATACGCCGGCGGACCGAACCGAGGCCCTACCGTCGCCGGTACGACCGACAGAGACGGCGGTGAGTTCCCGGGGCATCGCTGCGAGTGAATGGAAAGCGTCGTGTAGTTGGTCCCACGAGTGCGTCGGAACGGCACGCTGCGCCAGTAGCGAGTCGAGGACCTGCGCTCGTGCGGTCCGGTGCCGGGCCCAGATTCCTTCCCCGTCGGGCAACGTGGCGCGGAGCCGGGTGTCTGCTGAACGGGCCAGACGGACGCACATGCTGCGGATTTGGCTGTCCGGTACGTCGATCGCGTGCTGCAGCAAAGTGTCGGAGCCGACCACCGCGAGCCTGTCGACCAAGCCGGGGCCGGGTGACCCGAGATCGACCGCGCACTCCGCAGCCCGCACCGAGCCCTGCAACGAAACCCTGGCGTCGGTGCACGTATGGATGTCCTCCGGCAATGCGGTTGTCGAGGCCAGTGCACTGAGCCGGCCGCCGACTTGTCGGGTTGCCAGGGAACAGAAACCTGTCAAAATTCGCGCGGGGTCGGTGAGATCTTCCAGTGCCGCGATCGCGGGGCCGTAGGCCGGTTCGAAGCTGCTGCTCCAATGCCAGGGGACCACGACCTCCTCCGGGAGATGCAACCCGGCCGGCAGCCACCCGCGGCCTTGATTCGAGGTCACCATCACCAACGCTCCGCGGCGTCGTGCGACTGCCACGGCCCATTCCACACCGGGGGCAGAAGTTTCGGCCGCGGCAGCAATGGCGCCGAGTAGCGTTGTGGCCAGTAGGAGGTCCTGGTCACTGCGCCTCCCCCCCTCCAACGGCGGCAACGTTCGGCGAGCCGCGGGAGTATGTAGTGACGCCACGAATGCACCGGACCGAAGAGGCCGGGGACTGCGGTTTGCACCAGAAGCTCCGGAATCGGTCGGTGTCGCCGGTCGGCTCATCGCGGTATCACCGGCCGCCGCGACCGGTACCTGATCATGTATCTGTCCAGGGACGACGTTCGTGGTCGAGGGGACGCGGGTGAGTGGGGTGCCGTCGGCAGCCGCTGGTGCCGAAATCCCGGTAGCGGGTTCGGAAACTTCGCTGTGTGGTTTGCCGAGCTGTGTGGGCGCCGGAAAGGACACCCCGCTCGGCGGTCGACCCGTCACCGGGGTGGGCCGGTCCGGTTGCGCGCTCGACGGGACGGTAATCGGCGCCGTCGCGCCGGGCAGCGGAACTGGTGCGGGCGCCTTCGACGACTCCGGCGTGGCGGGAGACCGACCCGGCTCGTTGTAGTTCGTCGCCGTTGTGTTCGGCGCGATGTGGCCTGGTGGTGCGAATCCTGGGCCGACTCCGGGGGTGTGCACGGCATCTGGCCCGAAACTGTTGCCGCTGTGCCGGATATTGCCCCCACCACCCTGGTCCGACTCCTCCAACCGCTGTGCCGCGGTGAGCAACTCGTCGCGCGTCTTCTCGTGCGTGTCGGCGAGGCGCTCCGCCTTCTCGTGGCGTCGGTTGTAGTAGTCCGTCAGAGCCTGATGGACGGGATGGGCGATGGTGCCGTAGCCGTCGGGGAACTCCTTCAGCCAGTCCTCCGGGATCTGTCCCCAGGCGCGAATCTTGGCTGCCAGCCGATCCTCCTGCGCCGCGGTTCTGCGCAGTTCATCGGGCTCGACGTTGATGTAATCCGGCATCCTCGGCGATTCCTCCCGTCAGCCCAGCTGCCACTATTCTTCCGACTTCCCAAAGTTGGGGACCGGGCTTCCGGGATTGGCGCGCCACTCCCGCACGATGTCGGCAAGGGGGCGAGGGATCTCGGTCGGGTCGTTCATGACCAGCTCATACTGCCTGCGGGCATCCGCAGTGCTCTCCGCGATGGCGGCAACGATTTCCGCGGCCAGCTCCTGATTGTCGAAGCGGTCGCAGGTTCCGGGGGCCAGGAACAGATCGCGCAGCCGCCCCTTGGCATCCACTTCCGGAATCACGAGTCCACTCGGCGAAGGGCGGCGCGCGACAATCGCGTCCGATCGCTCACGCACCGTGGCGATTCGGTGTCGCAATTCGCGCGTCATCCCGAGCGTGGCATTGACGTCGGGGTGGAGTTCCCTCACCGATCGCCCTCGTTCATGGTGCGCGCGGTCCTCTCCTAGCCGGTTCTCGACTCTCAGTTTGTCAAGGTCACCGTGTCGGCATCCGGACTGCTCTTCCCAATCGTGGGAGGGGGACGGAAAACAGCGCACCTGATCGGGTTCAGGTGCGCTGGTACGCGGAATGCGGCCGTGGTTCGGCCTTGTCGAGCGGGCCCACCCGAGGGGAGTGGGCCGGTTCGCTCAGGCTGCTTGTCGTCGGTGTGCAGGGCTGTCCGCCACGGGCTTCGTCTCCTCCTCGTCGAAGCCGGGGCGTCCGGTGCCGATGAAGGCGACCAGCCAGGACAGGACAGCGGTGAAGCGGTTGCGGAAGCCGACCAGATAGAACAGGTGGACGGCCAGCCAGGTGATCCAGGCAATGGTGCCGGTGAACTTGACCCGGTCGTTGAGCTTGGTGACGGCGCTGAAGGTGCTGATCACCGCCATCGATCCCTTGTCCCAGTACACGAACGGGGTGCCGGGCTGCTTGTCGCGGCGGATGATGTCGGCGACGTGGCGGCCCTCCTGCATGGCCGTCGGCGACTGTCCCGGGTAGCCGTTGAGCGAGGTCATATCGCCGATGGCGAAGATGTCGGCGTGCCCGCCCACCGTGCAGTCGGGGTTGATGAGCAGCCGTCCGGCGCGGTCGGTTTCGCAGCCGGTGGCCTCGGCGAGCAGCTTGGCGAATCCGCCGGCCGCCACACCTGCCGACCACACCACCGTCTCGGCACCGATGCCGCGTTCGACGCCGTCCTTGGTCTTGACCGTCACCTTGCCGGCCTCGATATCGGTGACGAACGTGTCGAGCAGGACTTCGACACCGTTGCGGGTCAGCGATTCTCGCGCGTACTTCGAGAGGCTGCCGCCGAACGGCGGTAGTACGGCGCCGGCGCCTTCCACGAGGGTGACCGAAATCTCCTGGTGAAAGTGCCGCTTGGACAGTTCCTTCAGCTGGCCGGCGACCTCGACGCCGGTCGGGCCCGCGCCGACCACCACGAAGCTCAGCAGGCGTTCACGGGTTTCGGGGTCGGCCTTCGATGCCTCGGCGAAGACCCGCTCGATCTGCGCCCGCAGCAGCTTGGCATCGTCGATGGTCTTGAGTGAGAACGTCTTGTCCGCGAAATCGTCGCGGCCGAAATAGGACTGGGTGGCCCCGGTAGCCGCGATGAGCGACCCGTAGCGGATCTGGCGCGGGCCCTGTTCGGTGTCGTAGGTGAGCACCGCGGCCTCGGCATCGATGTCGACGACCTTGCCCAGGCGCACATCACCGCCCTTGTGCCGCCGCAGAATGCTCGCGATCGGCGGGGCGATATCGGTCGATGGGAGCACACCCGTCGCTACTTGGTACAGCAGCGGCTGGAACAGATGTTCCGGGGTGGCCGAGATCAGTACATAGTCGACCCCCGATTTGCTGAGCTGCTTCGCGGCGGCGAGCCCGCCGAACCCCGAACCCACGATGACCACATCGGTGGTTTCCATTCCCGCATCCACGTGTTGCATGACAGCCTCCTTCTGTCATTACTAACCGCGATTCATGCGCTGGATGTTCCTAGGGTCAGGGCGCATAATATTGATGACTCTTATCTAGATCGCTCATGAATGGAGATCTTGATGGAACTGCGTCAGCTCACTTACTTCGTTGCCGTGTGCGAGGAGCTGAGCTTCAGCCGGGCCGCTGTCCGGTGCTTCATATCGCAATCGGCTATCAGTCATCAGATCGCGCGCTTGGAACATGATCTTGGTGTTCAGTTGTTCGAACGCTCCACGCGTTCGGTTCTGCCCACCGAGGCTACCGCTCGGCTACTTCCCCTTGCGAAACAAATGCTGAGCCTCGAATCGGCGATCCGCGCAGCTGTACGCGACTCCGGGCCACGAATTCGCCTGGCAGCGAACATGTCCTTCGCAACCCGTTCGCTGTCGGCGATCGCGGGGGCACGCGCTGCGCATCCGGGTGCCGAAATCGAGTTCGTCATCAAGCCTTTCCGGCAGCGCATCGCCGCGGTCTCCGACGGCGATTGTGATCTTGCTCTCATTCGAGGCAGTGTGGAGCAGCCTGGTCTGACGGTGGAACAACTGTGGGTCGAGGACCTCGTCATCGCCACGTCGCCGGCTCATCAATTGGCCGGGCGCGTCGATGTGAAACTGACCGAGTTGGGGAAATTTCCGCTGTTGCTGCCTCCGGAGACCGAACAGGTGCTGCTGCACAACGTGGTCCGGCACGCCTTCGCGGACCTGCCGGTCCGCCCGAGCTACGGCCCGTCCATCCCGCCCGACCACACCGCGACGATGGAATTGGTGAATCGGCCCAACGCCTGGACCATCCTGTACGCGGACAGTGCCACCGAGGGGATAGCGACGCTGAAACTCGAGGGGCGTCCATTGCGAATCCCGGTATCGGCCGTGCTGCGGGGCGATGCCCGGCCCTCGCCGATCCTGACGACTCTGCTCCAGGCATTACACAGCGCCTGAGGCCGCGCTCACCTGCTGTGCCGCGCGGACCTACCGGGGGTCGGGTACCGTAGTGCCCACACGAGGGGAAGCGTGGAGGTTTCGGGGTGGGTTGTGCAGCACAGTCCAAGCGTCGTCAGGGAATTCGCGGCTGGTTGCGCGCCGTCGGCGTCGTGTCCGCCGTGGTACTGATGGCATCGGTAGGCATTGCTCAGGTAGGTATCGCTCAGGTCGGGGCCGCACCTGTGCGGGTATCGGCGCATGGATTCGAGGACCTGTTCGTCCCTTCCAGCATGGGGCCGATCAAGGTGCAGGTGCAATGGGCGGCCCGCGGTGGAAGCTCCGCCGTGTACGTCCTCGACGGCCTGCGCGCGCCCGACGACCACAGCCAATGGGTCAGCGATACCGATGTGCTGCGTCAATTCACGGGTGACGACGTCACATTGGTGTTCCCGGTCGGCGGACGCTCCAGTTTCTACACCGACTGGTACCGGCCGAGCAGCACCAACCACCAGACCACGACCTACAAGTGGGAAACATTTCCCACCCGGGAACTGCCGGAATTCCTGTCCCGCTACGGGGTCTCACGCAGCAACAACGCGATCGTCGGTGCGTCGATGGGCGGGAACGCCGCGCTGGTGATCGCAGGGCATTATCGTGATCAGTTCCGGATGGCCGGATCGTTCTCGGGGATGGTGCACCCCACCTTCCCGCTGTGGAACGAGGCGATGCGCGCTGCGATGTGGGACGAGGGACAGTTCGATGTCGACGATATGTGGGGCCCGGCCGGTGATCCGGCCTGGAACCGCAACGACGCCACCAACCAGGCGGAACTGCTGCGCGGCCTGCCGGTGTACGTCTCCTCCGGCAATGGTGTACCCGGTCCGCTCGACCTGCCGAACGGGGCCGTGAACACCACCAATGCCAGTGGGTTGGAGATGATGGCCGGCACTGCCGCCCGAATGTTCGGTGATCGGGCCGCGGCGTTGGGACTCGATGCCAGAGTGGAAGTCGGTAACGGCACACACTGCTGGCCGTACTGGCAACGAGCAATTGCCGCGGCCCGTCCGATGGTTCTCGATGCGCTGGGTGCGCGCTGAGGGACCTCAGGACCGCGATTCGATGCGGTGGAACAGGAATTCCACCAGGGTGATCAGTGAACGCAGGCAGGTGCCGCGGTCACGCGCGTCGAGCGCGGTCAGCGGAGTGCCCGGCTCGAGGTCGAGCGCATCGCGGATCTCGCTGAGCGGAAAGCGCTGTGCCCCGTCGAACTCGTTGATCGCGACCGAGTACGGCACGCCGCGTTCCTCGAGAATCGACAACACCTCGTCGGCCTTGTCGATCCGGCGGGTGTCGACGAGAACCAATGCGCCCAGCGCACCCTGTGCCAGTTCTTCCCACAATGGCAGGAAGCGCCGCTGCCCGGGAGTGCCGAACAGATACAGCGCCAGCTGCGGATTGAGCGTGATCCGGCCGAAGTCCATCGCCACAGTGGTGGTCTGCTTACCGGGGAGACCGGCCATATCGTCGACGCCGACGCTGGCCTCGGTGATGGTCTCCTCGGTGCGCAGCGGTCGGATCTCGGACACGCTGTTGACGAATGTGGTTTTGCCGACCCCGAAGTTGCCCGCTACCAACAGCTTGACCGACCGCGTGACCGTCTCGGGGACGTAGTCGACGGTGCGGTCGGGTGCGGGGCTGTGTCGTTCGGACAGGGCAGTCGGGCGCTCAGACGGCGAGAGCGCGGAGCCCATTCAGTACCTCCTCGAGCAGGGCGACCTCCGGCACATAGCCTTCCGGGGTCGGATTGACCAGATGGCCGCTGTCGAGAAGGTCCGATACCACAATCTTCACTACCGAGGGCGGCAGATCGAGATAGGCGGCCACCTCGGCGAGCGACAGTGCACCACGCCGGCTGCAGATACTCATCACCCGGCGTGCATCCGGGCCGGCGGCAGGAGGGGGATCCTGCGCTACCACAACAAGTGTCACCAGGTCCACCGAGCGGGTCGCACGCGTGCGACCGCCCGTGCGCACATAGGCACGGACCAGGTCGGGATCGCGCCGGTGGGTGCTCATGCCCGGTCGCTACCGGGCCTGTGGCGGGGCAAGCTGCCGAGTTCGCGACCGACTCTGACAGCGAGCTCGTTCATCCGGTGCGCGACCATGCTGACATCAACATCAGCCATCGTCGAGACACCGATCAACGCGCCCTCACCTGCTGCGGTAATGAAGATCATGCCCTCGTCGTACTCGGTCATGTTCTGGCGCACCGAGTTCGCACCGCCACAGAACTCGGTGAGCGCTTTACCGAGCGAACGCAGCCCGGAGGCAGCGGCGGCGAAACGCTCGGCGTCGTCGAGGGCGATGGCACCCGCGTGGGCGATACGCAGGCCGTCCTCGGACAGCAGGACCGCGAATCTGACACCCGGGACCGTGAGGTCCTCGAGCATCCAGGCCAGCTTGTTGTCGTTGTCGCTGATGGTTGTGCCGGGTGTGGCCATCAGGAGTTCGTCCCTTCGGAGTTGTCGTGTGCGGCTTCACGTCCAGTGGTGGTGCCGGACTGCCAGGCCCGAGCGATATCGACGCGAGGCAGGCCGCTGTCGGTGGTCGGCCCGCCACTGGTCCGTCCCCGCACCGGAGGAGGAACCGACACACTGCGCCGACGCCGCCGGGGCAGGCCGCCGGGGGTGATCTCGTGCACGGTCGAATTCTGTCCCGTGGGAATCGGATCCGCAGCAGGTGCGGCAGCCGGTGCCTCGGCCAGCACGTGGCGGTTCGGCGTGCCGATATCACTGGAGGCCGAGCCGATGCTGCTGGACGCCGAGCCGATGCTGCTCGACGCGGAGCCGATGCTGCTGGAGGCCGAGCCGATGTTGTTCGGGGCCGAGCCGATGCCGTTCGACGCGGAGGCGAGGCTGACCGCGGCGGGCGCCGGGGCACTACTCACGGCAGGTGTCGCGGGCTCGATCGGTGAAGCGAGCGGCACCGCGGCCTCGTTGTCGGTGGTCTCGGGCCGGGCGGTGAGCAGAGTTTCGGGTACGTAGACCATCGCGCGCATACCCCCGTAGACGTTGGGGCCGTCGATATACACGGTGAAACCGTAGCGGCGGGCGAGCGCGGCGACACCGGGGAAGCCGACGCGCGGAGTCGGGCCCAGTTGGTGAATATCGACTGTGCGCTCGCCGGCGAGAACCTGGCGCGCCTCCTCCATCTGCTCGGGGTTCATCCGGACACCGGCGTCGTCGATGATCACCGTCAGGCCGTGATGGCCTTCCTGGAAGGTGACATCCACGAACGAGGTCGGTGGCGAGTAGCGCAGTGCGTTGTCCAGCAGGGTGGCCAGCGTGTGCACGAGTGGTTCGACCGCGCGGCTGATCACCACGCGCTCGAGCTGCTGCGGCCGCACGCGAGTGAAGTCGCGGACGCGGCCGACGGAGCCGCCGACGATATCGGTGAGCGACTGCTGGGGCCAGCGGCGGCCGGGCAGGCCACCACAGACGATCACGTAGGACTGCGCCTGGCGGATCATCTGCTGCACACTGTGATCGATGCGGATCAGCGTCTCGTAGACGTCGTCGCCGCGGTGTTCGCGCAGCGCAGTGCTCACGACCTGACCGACGTCGGCGCCCAGGCTGACCACAGAGGTGCCGAACGCGCGCACGGCCGCACTGGTCGCTTCACGCGAGGCGTTCTCGATCTGTTCCCGGACGCCGGACTCGGCGGCGGCGACCGCCTGCTGCTTCTCGTATTCCAGCTCCTGGCTGGTGCGTTCGTGTGTTTCGGTCGCGACACGATGCAGATCGTCGGCATAGCGCTCGGTGAGTCGCTGCAACAGACGGGCGAAGCGGGAGCCGCCTCGGTCGATTGCGGGCAATTCGACGGTCGACTCGGACCGGCGCACCGAGTCGGCCACCAGTCCCATGGTCGTAGTCGAAAAATTCTCGAGCTGATCTTCGTGAGCGCGTAACTCCGCCTCCGCGGCGAGCGCGCGCGTCTTCTGTTGCGACGCGTAGTAAACGGCGTATAGGGCTCCCGCGATCGTCACGATCAGAATGGCGGCGAGGATCCACGAAAGTGTCACGGCGGTAGCTTGATTCATCAGTTACCTCGGTGCCGGATGTCCGGCCGGTTGGTCCTTCCCTGCTCGGCGGCCGCGAACAAACACGGCCGAATGACATACAGGTCGGACGGCCGGAACGCGGCAGGCAGGATAATACTGCACCTCACCTGGATGGGACCTCGAAGCGCTTACCGGACAGGCGAATTCACTATCGCCTTACCGGCGGAGGATCCCGATCGGCCCCAGCACCCGACGACAGCCAAGATATCAGCAATTCCGGGTGGCAGCGACCGATTCGTTATGTACGGCTCGGTAGTATATCTTCGTCGCAGGTGTTTCGGATTTGTTCGGGCAGAGACGGTTTCGTCCACCCCGTCACCATCGATCCTGACAACCCGGCTTGACCAGCGGGGACCGAGTGTCGGGCGCCGGGGCGGATCGCGGAAGATCATCGCCCGATTACATGCGCTGACAGATGCGCGACGGCTGAATCTCGCCGAATTCGATCCTCGGCTCCGACAAGCCTGTGTGACGCGAACTTATCCGGAACTGTTGCCGATCTTGTCCGATCTGCCGGACGTGGACGATCGGTCGAATATCGGAAATGCAGACGGCCCGCCGGGGCGATACCGCGAAGTATCGCCACCGACGGGCCGTTCTCCCTGCAGGGGTCTTGTTGTCAGCCCTTGTGGGACTTGACCGCCTCGGTCAGCTGCGGGGCGACGTTGAACAGGTCGCCCACGATGCCGTAGTCGCTGATCTCGAAGATCGGCGCCTCTTCGTCCTTGTTGACCGCGACGATGGTCTTCGAGGTCTGCATACCGGCACGGTGCTGGATGGCGCCGGAGATGCCCAGGGCGACATAGAGCTGCGGCGACACCGTCTTACCGGTCTGGCCGACCTGGAACTGGCCCGGGTAGTAGCCCGAGTCGACGGCCGCACGCGAGGCGCCGACGGCGGCACCGAGCGCATCGGCCAGCGGCTCGATGACCTTGTGGAAGTTGTCCTCGCTACCGACACCGCGGCCACCGGAGACCACGATGGTGGCCTCGGTGAGCTCCGGACGATCGCCACCGACGACGGGCTCGCGAGAGGTCACCTTGGTGACGCCCTCTTCCTGAGCCGGAACCTCGACGGTGACCTTCTCGCCCGCGCCGGCCTGCGGAGCGGCCTCGATCGCGCCCGGGCGCACCGAGATCACCGGCACGTCGCCGGTGGCCTTGGCGTCCACGGTGAACGCGCCACCGAAGATGGAGTGCGTGGCCGAACCGTCGGCCTTGACGTCGATGACATCGACCAGCAGGCCCGAGCCGATCCGGGCGGCCAGGCGACCGGTGACCTCTTTACCCTCTGCGGAGGCGGCGACCAGCACGGCGGCCGGGGAGGCCGACTCGGCCAGACCGGCCAGCACGTCGACCTTCGGGGTCACCAGGAAGCCCTCGGCGTCGTCGGACTCGGCGACGTAGATCTTCTCGGCGCCCGCAGCGGCCAGCGCATCGGCCAGCTTGTCGGCGGTGCCGGGCGCACCCAGCACGACCGCGGCGGGGGTGCCCAGCGAGCGGGCGGCGGTGAGCAGTTCGGTGGTGACCTTCTTCGGGGCACCTTCGGCGTGCTCTACGAGCACAAGTACTTCTGCCATGGAATTCTTCTCCTAGTGAGACTCTCGTCCGGCCGGCGAAGCCGGAGTGCGGCGAACGGGCGACTCAGATGATCTTCTGTCCGACGAGGTACTGCGCGACCTGGTTGCCGCCCTCGCCCTCGTCGGTGACCTTCTCGCCGGCGGTGCGCGGCGGCTTCGGGGTCACGCCGGTGACCGTGGTGCCGGAATTCGCCACACCGACGGTCGACGGGTCGATGCCCAGGTCGGCCAGGGCAAAGGTCTGAACTTCCTTCTTCTTCGCGGCCATGATGCCCTTGAAGGAGGGGAAGCGGGGCTCGTTGATCTTCTCGGTGACCGAGACGATGGCCGGCAGGGTGGCCTCGAGCTTGAACACGCCCTCGTCGGTTTCGCGCTCGCCGGAGATCTTCTCCCCGTCGACGGTGAGCTTGCGCAGGTGGGTCAGCTGGGGGATGCCCAGGTACTCGGCGATGATGGCCGGCACGGCACCCGCGCGACCGTCGGTGGCTTCGTTGCCGGCGATGACCAGTTCGATGCCTTCGATCTGGCCCAGCGCACCGGCCAGCACCCATGCGGTCTGCACCGCGTCGGAGCCCTGGATGGCGTCGTCCTTGACGTGGATGGCCTTGTCGGCACCCATGGACAGGGCCTTGCGGATCGCTTCGGTGGCGCGCTCGGGACCCATCGCGAGGACGGTGACCTCGCCGCCCTGGGCTTCCTTGATCAGCAAGGCCTCTTCGACGGCGCGCTCGTTGATCTCGTCCAGGATCGCGTCGGCGGCCTCCCGGTCGAGGGTGAAGTCACCATCGCTGAGCTTGCGCTCGGACCAGGTGTCGGGAACCTGCTTGATCAGTACGACGATATTCGGCATTGGTCTTCGTCGACCTCCTGTTCTGGTGGCACGTGAGTGGGGTCGCACGATCGGGGGTGGCCGTACGTCCACATGAAAAGCTCCGTCACATCTAAAGCTCCGTCCGGGAGATTACCCTACATTAAGTTACTCGCGGGTAACTTAGGGTGTGATGTTCTCCATGTCCGGTCCGGACGTGGGTGTGATACACGCAACCGCTAACGTCGACCCAATGAGTGAGGCTGTTGTCGACCCGGTGAGCGGGAAGTCCGCCCAGGTGGAACCGGGGGAGTCGGTGGCGCCGTTGCCGCTGACCGGTGAGCGGACCGTGCCCGGGATCGCGGAGGAGAACTACTGGTTCCGCCGGCACGAGATCGTCTATGCCCGCCTGCTCGAGCGGTGTGCCGGTGCCACCGTCCTGGAAGCGGGGTCCGGAGAAGGCTACGGCGCGAACATGATCGCCGATGTGGCAACCCGGGTCATCGGCCTCGACTACGACACCGGTGCGGTGGAACACGTACGCGCTGCCTACCCGCGGGTGGAGATGATGCAGGGCAATCTCGCCGAGTTGCCGCTCGGCGACGCCTCGGTCGATGTGGTGGTGAACTTCCAGGTCGTCGAACACCTCTGGGATCAAGGACAATTCCTGCGCGAATGTCTGCGGGTGCTTCGGCCGGGCGGTGAACTGTTGATCAGCACGCCGAATCGGATCACCTTCTCGCCGGGGCGCGATACGCCGCTCAATCCCTTTCACACCCGTGAGCTCAACGCCGCGGAACTTTCGGAGTTGCTGGTGCAGGCCGGATTCCGGGTCGAGACCATGGCCGGTGTGCACCACGGCCCCGCGTTGGTCGACCTCGACCAGCGGTGGGGTGGGTCGTTCATCGACGCCCAGATCGAGCGGGCGCTGGCCGGTGATCCGTGGCCGGACGAGCTGACCGCGGCCGTGGCCGGAGTGCGGATCGACGATTTCGAGTTGCGGCCGCTGCCGGCGGCTACCGCACCCGGAGGGTGGGGTCCCGATATCGACGCGAGCCTCGATCTGGTGTCCATCGCGGTGAAGCCGTGACCGATTCCCGCGCGGTACCGGGCCAGTTCACTCTGGTCCTGCATTCGCATCTGCCCTGGCTGGCCCACCACGGTCGGTGGCCGGTCGGTGAGGAATGGCTGTACCAGTCCTGGGCGGCGTCCTATCTTCCCGTCGCCCGCGTGCTCGCACAGCTGGCCGCCGAAGGCCGATCGCATCTGCTCAGCTTCGGCATCACCCCGGTGCTGGCAGCACAGCTCGACGATCCACATGCCCTCGCGGCCATGCATCACTGGCTGGGCAACTGGCAGATGCGCGCCGACGAGGCGTCGATGGCCGGCCGGACCGACCTGGGCCGCTACGAACACGGCCTGGCCGTCGCGGCGATCGAGGATTTCGAGGTGCGCTGGCGGCACGGCGGCTCACCGGTGTGGCGTGAGTTGATCGACGCCGAGGCGATCGAACTGCTCGGCGGACCGCTCGCGCATCCGTTCCAGCCGCTGCTGGACCCGCGGCTGCGGTCCTTCCAGCTGCGCGAGGGTCTGGCCGATGCGCGGCATCGCTGGGGCCGCCGGCCCACCGGGCTCTGGGCGCCGGAATGCGGCTTCACGCCTGGGATGGAACAGGGCTATGCCGATGCCGGTGTGACACATTTCATGGTCGACGGACCCGCGCTGCGCGGTGACACGACCCTCGGGCGCCCGGTCCGCGGCAGCGATGTTCTGGCCTTCGGCCGCGATCTCCAGGTCAGTTATCGAGTGTGGTCGCCGAAATCGGGATATCCAGGCCAGAGCCACTATCGCGACTTCCACCACTACGACCACGACACCGGTCTGAAGCCGGCGCGCGTCACCGGCAAGCAGGTCGCCGGGCCGGACAAGGCGCCTTATGATCCCGCGGCCGCCGCCCGGTCGGTGCGTCGCGATGTCGCCGATTTCGTCGACACGGTCCGGGAACGGTTGCTGTCGGAATCCGAGCGCATCGGACGTCCGGCGCTCGTGGTGGCCGCATTCGACACCGAACTGTTCGGACACTGGTGGCACGAGGGCCCGCAGTGGCTCGAGCAGGTGCTGCGTGCCCTGCCCGAGGCCGGTGTGACGGTCGGGACCTTGGCCGACGCCCGCGCCGCCGGGTATGTCGGCAGCCCCGTGGACCTGGCCGACTCGTCCTGGGGATCGGGCAAGGACTGGCGGGTCTGGGCCGGTGACCAGGTGCGCGACCTGGTGGACCTGAACGCCGAGGTGGTGCGTACCGCGCTGGATACGCTCGACAAGATGGCCGCGCAGTCCGACGGCCTGCGTGACCCGATGGCCGATCAACTGCTGCGCGAGGCCGTCCTGGCGGTGTCCAGTGACTGGGCGTTCATGGTCAGCAAGGACTCCGCGGCCGGGTACGCCCGCGACCGCGCGCACGAACACGCCCACGCCGTCCGGGAGATCGCCGCAGCTGTCGCCGGCGGACAACTCGCCAAAGCACGGCAGTTGGCGGCAGGATGGTATGCGGCCGACGGATTCTTCCCCGCTCTGGACGCGCGACGGCTCGACGTGCGAGGTACGGGCAGCCCCGTGGTCGGTCACCGCTCGGCGGGAGTAACAGAAGGACCGGCATGAAGATCTTGATGGTGTCGTGGGAGTACCCACCGGTAGTCGTCGGCGGGCTCGGTCGCCACGTCCATCACCTGGCCGTCGAACTGGCAGCGGCCGGCCACGAGGTGGTCGTGCTGGCGCGCCGGCCGATGGGAACCGACGCCACGACGCATCCCACCCACACCTTCATCGACGAACGGGTGCTGGTGGTCGCCGTCGCCGAGGACCCACCGTCCTTCGACTTCGGCGAGGACATGCTGGCCTGGACGTTGGCCATGGGCCATGCCATGGTGCGGGCGGGTATCGCGCTGAGTAAACCCGGCATCGCCGAGGGCTGGACGCCCGATGTGGTGCACGCGCACGACTGGCTGGTCGCGCACTCGGCCATCGCGCTGGCCGAACACTACGACGTACCGCTGGTGTCGACCATCCACGCCACCGAGGCCGGTCGGCACAGCGGCTGGGTGTCGGGCCGGGTCAACAAACAGGTGCATTCGGTGGAGTGGTGGCTGGCACGGGAATCCGACGCGCTGATCACCTGCTCGACCTCGATGCAGGAAGAAGTGGAGAGCCTCTACGGCCCCGAACTGGTTCCGGTGACCGTGATTCGCAACGGGATCGATGTGGGGGCGTGGACCTTTCGTGAGCGCTCGCCGCGGTCGGGGCCGCCGCGGCTGCTGTATGTGGGCCGGCTCGAATACGAGAAGGGCATCCAGGACGCGATTGCCGCACTGCCGCGGATCCGGCGGGCCCATCCCGGCGCCACCCTGACCATCGCCGGTGTCGGCACCCAATTCGAATGGCTGCGTGAGCGTGCCCGGGTGCATCGGGTGGCGCGGGCGGTGAACTTCGCGGGGCGGCTGGATCACGCCGAACTCCTGGGCTGGCTGCACGGTGCCGATGCCGTGGTGCTGCCCAGCCGCTACGAACCGTTCGGCATCGTCGCGCTGGAAGCCGCGGCCGCGGGAACCCCGCTGGTCACCTCCACGGCCGGTGGGCTGGGTGAGCTGGTGATCGACGGTGTCACCGGAACCTCGTTCGACCCCGCGGACGTGACCGGTCTGGTCGAAGCGGTGACGGCGGTACTCGACGATCCGATCGCCGCACAGCGCCGTGCCTACGCCGCACACGAGCGGCTGAGCGAGGACTTCGCCTGGGATGTGGTGGCCGCGGAAACGATTCAGGTCTATCAAGCCGCCAAGCGCCGGGTCCGTAACCCACTGGGGCGTCCGGTGATCACCGAACGGCCGCTGCCGGAACGTGATCCGAACAATCCGCTGTAGGAGGTAGCCCGCAGCCGTCGTCGCCGTGAACAGTCGGTGTGACCGACATCTCGTTCACCGGGTCGGCATCGCGGCGACACCGGTCTGTCGCCGGGACGCCGGATCGGCCTGGCTTCATCGATGCATGACGCCATCGTCCGTGCTGACAGCGACCCGCACGACCGGTTCAGGGGTGGCGGCGCCACGATATTCCCTGGTCGTGTCGTCCGACTCCGACCACCGTATGGCCGCACAGCGGTTGCGCTACCGGGTGTTCGCCGGGGAACCGGGCTTCGACATTCCGTTCAACGCCGAGGGGCGCGATGCCGACCGATTCGACGACCACTGCGACCATCTGCTGGTCCGTGACGAGACGACCGGTGAGTTCGCCGGGTGCTACCGGATGCTGCCTCCGGACCGGGTGCGCGCCGCGGGCGGGTACTACACCGCCACCGAATTCGACCTGAGCGCAATGGATCCCGAACGCCGCCGGATCGTGGAGATGGGCCGGGCCTGTGTGGTGCCCGAACATCGCAACGGCTCGGTGCTGACCCTCATGTGGGCCGGAATTCTGCACTACATCCAGCTCACCGGCTACGACTGGGTGATGGGGTGTGTCTCGGTGCCGATGCGGGCGACCCCGCCCGAGGCACCCGGCGTGAACGTGGCGGCGGTCCGGAACCTGCTGCTCGACAGGCATGCCGCCGATCCGGCCTACCGCGTGCGCCCGCATCGCCCGGTCGTCGTCGACGGCCGCGGGCTCGACGAACTCGCGGGCACAGCCCGTCCCGCACCGCCACCACTGCTGCGCGGATACCTGCGCCTGGGTGCCGAAATCTGTGGTGAACCGGCGCACGATCCGGACTTCGGTGTCGCGGATTTCGTTGCGCTGCTGGGCCTGGAGACCATCAACACCCGCTATCTGGACCGGCTGCAGAGCGCGGCGGGAGCGATGGATGGACGCGCGGCCGAACAGCCGAAGCCGGCAGCGGCGAGCGCGCGGACGGCCGGAGGTGTGTGATGACGTCATCCGTGGTCGGCACCGAGGCGAAGCAGCTGCGTGGTGTGCCAGGCGATTCGGTCGTCGCAGCGCATCGCAGCCGAGTTGCGGACGCACGGTGCCTCGTCGCCGCCCCGGTCGAGCCGGCTCGGATTCCGGTTCCGCCCGTCCATGCGTGGACTCCGGTCAGTCCGTGTGGCTCCGGCTGTGTGGAGGTGCCGACCGGGGCGGGCCTGATCCGCCGGGCCGCGCGGGTGCTGGGTATCGCGGGGCTGCTGGCGGCCTTCCCGGTGGTCAACCTGCTGACGCCGTCGAAGCGTCGGGCGGGCCTGCAGCGCCGGTGTGCCCGGTGGCTGTTGCGCTGCTGTGGAATACGGGTACGGGTCATCGATCGGCGGGGCGCTGCCGAGGGGGCGCCCAGTGGTTCGGGCCTGCTCGTGGTGGCCGGACATATCGGGTGGGCCGATGTGCTCGCACTCGCCACTGTGTCGCCGATGGGCTTCGTTGCGCGGGCCGATCTGGTCGCCTGGCCGGTGCTGGGCCGGGTGGCGCGGCTGATGCGGGTGATCCCGATCGAACGCGAGCGGCTGCGGCAACTGCCCGAGGTGATCGCCGCGACGAGTGCGCGGCTGGCGGCCGGAGAGCGGGTCGGCGTGTTTCCCGAGGGCACCACCTGGTGCGGTCGTGCGCACGGGCGATTTCGCCCGGCCCTGTTCCAGGCCGCGGTCGACACCGCCACACCGGTGCAGCCGATCCGGCTGCGCTATCTGAGCGCCGGAGGCGAGCTGTCGACCGTGCCGGCCTTCGTCGGCGCGGAAGGGTTCCTCGATTCGGCACGTCGTGTGTTGCGCGCCGAGGGGGTGGTCGCCGAACTGGTGCTGCTACCGGTCGAAGGCCCCGGTACCGACCGGCGCGATCTGGTCCGCCGCTGCGAGCAGGCGCTGCGCGGGGACGACGAGATGCGGATCGACGAGCACGCCACCGCCCTGGGCACCGGACCGACCCGGGAAATCGTCGCCGCCGCGCGGTACCCCGCCCGGCGGGCCGAACCAGCGCCGGACAGGAGTGTCGCGCCGATATCCTCGGATTGATCCCTTACCGCGCCGCCGCCGGGTACCGGGGTTCGTGTCGAGCGGTCCGCGTGACCGGGCTGCGCGCCCTGCACGAGTGCAGTGATCCGGCAGCGGAACCGCGGCCGGTGCGCTGGGGCACGTCACGACCAGAGCACCGACGGCGTGATTACGGCCCGTCCGGCATTTTTCGGTGCTGTCCGGAGTTGTAGGTGTGGGACCTTTCTGTGGAACTCGAGATCGAAGGAGAAAGCGTGACCGAAACGCGGAGGGCGATTCTGGCAGGCGGATGCTTCTGGGGCATGGAGGATCTGATCCGCAAGCAGCCGGGTGTGGTGTCGACCCGCGTCGGCTACACCGGTGGCAGCAACGATTACCCGACCTACCCCAACCATCCGGGCCATGCCGAGGCGCTGGAGATCACCTATGACCCGGCCCGCACCGATTACCGGGCATTGCTGGAGTTCTTCTTCCAGATCCACGATCCGAGCACCAAGGACCGGCAGGGCAACGATATCGGCACCAGCTACCGTTCGGCGATCTTCTACCTGGACGACGAACAGCAGCGCATCGCGCGCGACACCATTGCCGATGTGGACGCTTCCGGCCTGTGGCCCGGCCCCGTGGTGACCGAGGTGACCCCGGCGAGTGAGTTCTGGGAAGCCGAGCCCGAGCATCAGGACTATCTGGTGCGCTACCCGCAGGGCTACACCTGCCATTTCCCGCGGCCGGGCTGGAAGTTGCCGGAGCGCTCTGCGACCTCGCAGTAGTCCCGTGATCAATCCATTGCCGGCGCTCGGCCGGACGCTCGCGCGCATGCCCTGGGTGATGCGCACCGGTCCGGTGATCGCGGTGCTGGAACGGTCCGTGCGGCGCCTGACCCGCGGTCGGCACGGCGTCCTCGATCTGGCCGGGCTGCCGTCCATGGAGCTCACCGTGCTGGGGCGCAGGTCCGGAGTGCCGCGCACGGTTTCGCTGCTCTACGTTCCCGAACGCCCCGATCGGTACCTACTGGTCGGGTCCAATTGGGGCCGGTCCGAGCATCCGTCCTGGTCGGCGAATCTGGCGGCGGCCACCGACGCCGAGGTGCACAGTGGGGGCGTGCGGATCAAGGTTCGTGTCGAGCATCTGCGCGGTGCGGCGCGGGAGCGAGCCTGGGAGCGCGCCGTGGCCTACTGGCCCGGATACGCCATGGAACAGCGCCTGGCGGGATCCCGCCGGTTCCGGCTGTTCGAACTCACGCCCATCTGATCCCGTACCGGCCGATTTCGCGCCCCGGTCACCCCGCGCTGCTGGACAATGAGTGCCGAGCCGACACACGTGCGGACCGACCGGTGACGGGTGAGATACGGATGCGATCAGGACAGGACAGCGCACTGGTTCGGCGCCGCGCTGCACTGGAACGACAGTGGGCGAGCTGGGTTCCGGACGCGCGCGGTGCGGGGCGTTCGTTGCGCGCCGACGCGGTACGCCCGCGTCCCGATGTGGCGCAGTCGTGGGTTCGATCGCGAGCGTTCGTCGATCCCGCCACCGACTGTGCGCCCGCCGCGGACGGGGACGTGGCCTCGAAATGGGCGCAGTCACCACTGCGTGCCCCCATCGCCGAGCTGTCGGATCAGCTGCACGGCATCACCCACGACGCCGGTTTCGTCGCCGCGGTCACCGACGAGGCCGGCACCATCCTGTGGTCCGACGGTGGACAGGTGATGCGCCGGCGCGCCGAACGGGTGGGTTTCACTCCCGGGGGCCGGTGGGACGAGAACCACATGGGCACCAACGCGCTGTCGCTGGCGCTGCACACCGGCCGCCCGAACACCGTCTTCTCCGCCGAGCATCTGGTGGAGGCGCTGCACGGCTGGGTCTGCTACTGCGCGCCGATCCGCGCCGCCGACGGCCGGCAGCTCGGGGTGCTGGACCTGTCGACCACGTGGGACCGTTCCCATCCGCTGGCCATGTCCACCGTGCTGTCGCTGACCGCCGCGGTGGAGGCCAAACTGCACTGCGCCGGTGTGGTCACCGAATCCGGGGTGCGCCTGGAATGTCTCGGCGGTGGCACGCTGATGCGGTCCGGCCGGCCGGTGCGGTTGCGCCGCCGGCTACTCGAAATCCTCACGCTGCTCGCGCTGGAACCCGACGGTTATACCCCGGAGCAACTGCAACTGGCGGTCTACGGGGACCGGGTCACCGGGTCCAGCACCCTCAAAGCCGATGTCTCGCATCTGCGCCGTGCCACCGGAGGCGATATCAGTAACCGGGTCTACCGGTTGACCACCCCGGTGCGTTGCGATGCCACCGAGCTGCTCGCCGCCCTCGCCGCCGGTGACATCGCCGCCGCGGTGCGGCTCTATCGCGGCCCGCTGTTGCCCGGCTCGCAGACCCCGGGCATCGTCGAGTGGCGCGAGTATCTCGAAGTCGGTGTCCGTACCGCGGTGCTGGCTGCCGACCAGGCCGGATATGCGTTGGACTACGGCGCCAGAGCGCCCGGTGACATCGAGATCCACGAACACGCGTTGCGCCTGCTGCCGGTCGGTGACGCCCGCCGCGCGGTGGCGGCTGCGCGTCTGCACACCGCCCTCCGCACGGGCTGACCCCGCAACGCACGCCGTGCTCTCGAGCATGTCGGCCGGGTTCAACCTTGTGCCAACCTTCGTGGCTCATAGTGGTCCACATCACGATGAACCATGTCGTGATGCCGACCCTTCGTGACTCATCGAGGAGCGCCCGTCATGATCTACGCCAAGCCCGGCACCGAAGGCAGCATCGTCTCCTACGCCGACCGCTACGACAACTTCATCGGTGGTCAATGGACGGCACCGGTCGAGGGCAGGTACTTCGAGAATCCGTCGCCGGTGGACGGGCAGACGTTCTGCCGGGTGGCGCGGTCCTCGGCTGCCGACGTGGAGTTGGCGCTGGACGCCGCGCACGCTGCCGCCGACGCATGGGGCGCCACCGCGGCCGGTGAGCGTGCCAACATCCTGAACAAGATCGCCGACCGGATCGAGGCGAATCTGGAACGGCTGGCGGTCGCCGAAACCTGGGACAACGGCAAGCCGGTCCGTGAAACTCTCGCCGCCGATCTGCCCTTGGCGGTGGACCACTTCCGATACTTCGCCGGCGCCATCCGCGCGCAGGAGGGCGGCGTCAGCGAGATCGATGCCGACACCATCGCCTACCACTTCCACGAACCGCTGGGTGTGGTGGGACAGATCATTCCGTGGAACTTCCCGATCCTCATGGCGACCTGGAAACTGGCGCCGGCACTGGCCGCGGGCAATGCCGTGGTGCTCAAGCCGGCCGAGCAGACCCCCGCCTCGATCCTGAAGGTGGTCGAGTTGATCGCGGATCTGCTGCCGCCGGGAGTCCTGAACGTGGTCAACGGGTTCGGTGTGGAAACGGGCAAGCCGCTGGCGTCGAGTCCGCGGGTGGCGAAGGTGGCGTTCACCGGCGAAACCACCACCGGTCGGCTGATCATGCAGTACGCCAGCGAGAACATCATTCCGGTCACCCTGGAACTGGGTGGTAAGAGCCCGAACATCTTCCTGCCCGATGTGATGGCTGCTGACGACGCGTTCCTGGACAAGGCGGTCGAGGGTTTCGTGATGTTCGCGCTGAACCAGGGCGAGGTGTGTACCTGCCCGTCGCGCGCGCTCATCCATTCCTCGATCTACGACGAGTTCATGGCTCGCTGCCTGGAACGGACCAAGGCGATCGTCAGCGGCAATCCGCTCGACACCGAGACCATGATCGGCGCTCAGGCCAGCAACGACCAGTACGAGAAGATCATGTCCTACATCGACATCGGCCGCCAGGAAGGCGCCGAGGTCCTGACCGGAGGTACTGCGCGCAAGGTCGACG
Source organism: Nocardia vermiculata NBRC 100427 (assembly GCF_001613265.1). Lineage (GTDB taxonomy): Bacteria > Actinomycetota > Actinomycetes > Mycobacteriales > Mycobacteriaceae > Nocardia > Nocardia vermiculata. The sequence continues at coordinate 405,952 of NZ_BDCA01000001.1, read as the reverse complement.
GCCTGGCGGACGGCTACTACGTCGAGCCGACCATCCTGCAGGGCAGCAACGACATGCGGGTCTTCCAGGAGGAGATCTTCGGCCCGGTCGTCGCGGTGACCACCTTCGACAGCACCGAACAGGCGCTCGAGCTAGCCAACGACACCCTGTACGGGCTCGGCGCGGGCGTGTGGACTCGTGACGGCAACACCGCCTACCGGCTGGGCCGCGGCATCAAGGCGGGGCGGGTGTGGACCAACTGCTATCACGCCTATCCCGCGCACGCGGCCTTCGGCGGTTACAAGAAGTCCGGCATCGGCCGGGAGAACCACCGCATGATGCTCGATCACTACCAGCAGACCAAGAACCTGCTGGTCAGTTACTCGCCGAACAAGCAGGGCTTCTTCTGATGGGCGCCCGCGTCGACCTGACCGAGGCCGCCCGGGCTGTGCTGGACGACCTGGTTCACCGGCACGGACCGGTGATGTTCCATCAGTCCGGTGGCTGCTGTGACGGCAGCTCCCCGATGTGCTTCCCACGTGGTGAATTCCGGGTGGGTGCCGCGGATGTCCTCCTCGGCCGGGTCGGCGCGGACGTCCCGTTCTGGATGAGCGCCGATCAGTACGAGTACTGGAAGCACACCTTCCTGACGATCGATGTGGTTCCCGGACGAGGCAGCGGCTTCTCCCTCGAAGCTCCCGAGGGGGTGCGTTTCCTGATCCGTTCCCGGTTGCTCACCGATGCCGAGCTGGCCGAGTTCGCCGACGAGCGGCCGTTGACCGGGGCGGATATCACCAGCTGAGAGCAGTGCCGGCGGGGCGGGGTGCGCGGTGCACACGCCGTGCAGATCTCGCCTCGCCGCGGTGTGCCACGGCGTAGTCTGGCCGGAGATCGTCCGATAGACAGCTTTCGCCAGCATTCCACTCGAGGTGCCGCCCTCTCGTGCCCGGCCGGCGGCACCGGTGACGGAAGGGGCCGCATGTCGGTGCGTACGGCATTGTTCATCACCTGTGTCAACGATGTCTTGTATCCCGATACCGGTCGCGCCGCGGTGAATTTGCTGCGCCGGCTCGGTGTCGACGTCGAATTTCCACTGGCGCAGAGTTGCTGTGGCCAGATGCATGCGAATACCGGATATCGCGCCGATGCCGCGAAAATGGCTCGTCATTTCGTTTCGGTGTTCGGCGACTACGACCGGATCATCGTGCCGTCGGCATCGTGCGGGGCCGCTCCGGAGGAGTTCTACCGGACGGTGGCCGAGCAGGTCGGTGATCGGGCACTGGCCCGCGATGCGGAGGCACTGCTACCCCGAATCCGCGAACTCACCGAATTCCTGACCGACGACCTCGCGGTAGACGATGTCGGCGCCTATTTCCCGCACCGGGTCACCTACCATCCGACCTGCCATTCCCTGCGGGTGCAGCGCATCGGCGATCGGCCGTACCGATTGCTGCGCGCGGTATCGGGGATGGAGTTGGTCGAGTTGCCCGCGGCAGAGGAATGCTGTGGATTCGGTGGCACATTCGCGGTCAAGAATGCTGCGGCGTCGGGCGCCATGAACGGCGATAAAGCCGACCATATCCGCGAGACGGGCGCCGCGGTGGTGACCGCGGTGGACAATTCGTGCCTGATGAATATCGGTGGTCGCCTCGCCGCGGACGGCAGCCCGGTACGCAATCTGCATCTGGTGGAGATTCTGGCGCGCACCAGAGCCGACGGGCCGATGCCGGGGCTGCCGGTGGTCGTGGCGGCCGGGAGCAGCGATGAGTAGGAGCTTCGTGGGATGGCCGCCGTTCCCGGAGGCTGCGCGCGCCGCCACCGCGGACGAGCAATTGCGGGCCAATGTGCACCGAGCGACCCACACCATCCGCGGGAAGCGCGACGCCCTCGTCGACGAACGTCCGGATTGGCAGGAGCTGCGGGCGGCCGGTGCCGCGATCAAGGACGAGGTCCTCGGCCACCTCGACACCTATCTCGACCAGCTGGCCACGGCGGTCGAGGCGGCCGGGGGAGTGGTGCACTGGGCCGGGGACGCCGCCGAGGCCAACTCCGTGGTGACCGAGCTGGTCCGTGCCACCGGAGAAACAGAGGTGGTGAAGGCCAAATCGATGCTCACCGAGGAAATCGGGTTGAACGCCGCGTTGGCCGCCGCCGGAATAGATGCTCGGGAAACCGATCTCGCCGAGATCATTCTCCAGCTCGGCGACGATCTGCCGTCGCATGTCGTGGTGCCGTCGATGCACCTGAACCGCCACCAGATTCGCGACATCTTCCGCCGCGAGATGGGCAAGCACGGCCGTCCCGCCCCCGCGGATCTGTCCGATGATCCGCAGGCTCTCGCCGATGCCTCCCGACTGCATCTGCGGGACAAATTCCTGCGGGCCCGGGTCGGTATCACCGGCGCGAACTTCCTGGTCGCGGACAGCGGCACGGTGGTCATGGTCGAATCGGAGGGCAACGGCCGGATGTGCCTGACCCTGCCGGACACGCTGATCACGGTGGCCGGTATCGAAAAGGTGGTGCCGGCCTGGCGCGACCTCGAGGTGTATCTGGAACTGCTCGCCCGCAGCGCGACGGGCGAACGGATGTCGCCGTACGTGTCGACCTGGACCGGTGTCGCCGCCGGAGACGGGCCGTCGGCCTTCCACCTGGTGCTGGTGGACAACGGCCGGACGCGTGCGCTGCGCGACGAACTGGGCCGGGAAGCGCTGCGCTGCATCCGTTGCGGGGCCTGCATGAATATCTGCCCGGTGTACGAACGCACCGGCGGCCAGGCCTACGGTTCGGTCTATCCGGGCCCGATCGGAGCCATCCTCAACCCGTTGTTGAAAGGGGCCGACGACCTGCAGACCGCGTCGCTGCCGTACGCGTCCGCGCTGTGTGGAGCGTGCAACGACGTCTGCCCGGTCCGCATCGATATCACCGGAAACCTGCTGGCACTGCGGCACGAGGTGGTCGAAGGTGATGCCGCGGTGAAACATCCGGTGGAGCGGATGGCACTGGACGCGATGGCCGGGGTGATGCGCCGTCCCACGCTCTGGGGTATGGCGGTACGCGCGGCCTCGCGCGCGGGCGTGGTGCTGCCGAAGCGGCATCTGCCCGGACCGTTGGGCGGCTGGACCGACAGCCGGCTGGTCCCCGACATCCCGGACGAGTCGTTCCGGGGCTGGTGGTCGCGGACCCAGGACGGTGCCGCGGGGGACGCGAACGGTTCGGACGACGGGAGCCGGTCGTGAATGCCCGGGCCGAGATGATGCAGCGAATCCGGCTCGCGAACGGTGCAGGTGCATCCTCGCCCGCCCGCACCATCCCGCGCGACTACCTCCGGCACGCGCCGGGGCTGGACCCCGGCGACCGGGCGGGAATCCTGGACGAGTTCGAACAGCGGCTGACCCGTTACGGCGCGCGGCTGCGCCGCACGCCGGTGGCAGGGATCGCCGCGGCGGTGGATACGGAGTTGCGGGCAGCGTCGGCGCGGTCGATCCTGGCACCGCCCGGCCTGCCCGAGGCGTGGCTGAGCCGGTGGACGGGCCGGGCCGAGCATCATGTGGTGCGCGACGAGCCGCCGTTGACGCCCCTCGAACTGGACGACGTCGACGCGATCGTCACGACCTGCGCGGCGGCGATCGCCCAGTCCGGCACCATCGTGCTGGACGGTGCGGCCGGGCAGGGCCGCCGCGCCGCCACGCTCGTTCCGGACTGCCATCTGTGTGTCGTGGCCGCCGACCAGGTGAAATCCTCGCTACCGGAAGTGGTTCCGCAACTGGATCCGCGTCGGCCGACCACCTGGATCAGTGGGCCTTCGGCGACGGTGGATATCGAGATGACCCGGGTCCAGGGGGTTCACGGTCCCAGGCAGTTGATCGTGGTGCTCGTCGAAGGAGAGAACCAGAACGAACCAGCCTGAACGTGCGGCCCGGTGGCCGTATCGCGAGCCGGCTCTTGACCGAGAGGAATGGCGCTATGAAGGCATTGCAGTACGTCACAGTAGGCGCGGAACCCGAAGTCCGCGAGATCCCGACACCCGAACCGGGCCCCGGCGAGGTGTTGCTGAAGGTCACTGCGGCCGGGGTATGCCACTCCGACGACTTCGTGATGTCGATGCCGTTGGAGATGTTCGGCTTCGACCTGCCGCTCACGCTCGGGCACGAGGGGGCCGGAACCGTCGCCGCGGTCGGCGAGGGGGTACGCGGGCTCGAACTCGGGACCAGCGCCGTGGTCTACGGCCCGTGGGGGTGTGGCACCTGCTGGTTCTGTGCGCAGGGGATGGAGAACTATTGTTCACGTGCCGGTGAACTGAGAATCTTCCCGCCGGGGCTGGGTGCGCCGGGTGCGATCGCGGAGTACCTGATCGTGGATTCGCCGCGCCACCTCGTACCGATCGGAGATCTCGATCCGGTGCAGACGGTTCCGCTCACCGATGCCGGTCTCACCCCGTACCACGCGATCAAACGGTCGCTGGGCAAGTTGCGTCCGGGCTCGTGGGCGGTCGTCATCGGCAGTGGCGGACTCGGCCACGTCGCGATCCAGCTGCTGCGGCAGCTGTCCTCGGCCCGTGTCGTCGCCCTCGATGTCAACGACGAAAAACTCGAATTCGCCAAATCGGTCGGTGCGCACGAGGCCGTGTTGTCGAATGCGCAGGCTCCCGACAACGTTCGCAAGATCACCGGTGCGGCCGGGGCGAGTCTGGTCCTCGACTTCGTCGGATACCAGCCGACCATCGATATCGCGATGGGCGTCGCCGGTATCGACTCGGACGTGACGATCGTCGGCGTCGGCGACGGGAAGTCCGCGGCCCGTGTCGGATTCGGGGTCAGTCCGTACGAGGCGGCGGTGACCTCACCGTACTGGGGTGCACGCAGCGAACTCATCGAGCTGATCGATCTCGCGCACGAGGGCGCCTTCGATATCGCGGTCGAACGTTTCGACCTCGACAACGCTCCCGAGGCTTATCGCCGCCTCGCCGCCAACACCCTGCGGGGACGGGCGGTCATCGTGCCCTGAGCGGACGGGCTCTCATCACACCGCCACGTCGGCCATGCTGCCGGCGAAGTTCTGCGCCGCACTGATGCGCTGGCCGCGGGCTTCGCCGGAGCTGCGCTCGTAGTACTGGTCGAATGCGGCTGCCGCTTCGCCCGGCGTCTGTGCGGCCTTGACCTGTGAGTAGGCCAGCGACTCGCTGGTCTGCATCTCGTGGACCATGAAATCCACCTGGGTGCGCCAGTCTCCGAGGTTCTTTCCGGCGGCGAATGCCTCCAGGTTCGTGCGGCGTCCACCTTCCCACTGACACAGACCGATCGCACCTTCGCCGGCGTTGTAGGCGTCGGTCTCGAATCCCGATTCGATCTGCATATTGCCGATGATCCCGGCGGCCTGCGCCGGGGTGAAGCCCTTCTCCAACAGGTATTGGTAGATGGCCTCGGCGGTGGGCTTCTGTCCTTCGGTGATGCTCGGTGCGGGACCATCCGAGGGGTTGAACGCCGCCTGCCGGACGTGGGAAGGAACCGGCGAGGACGGATATTGACCGCCGCCTGCGCTGGGTGGCGGTGCCGGCGGGGTAGCTTCGTTGATCGCGACCGCCGCGGCCGCCGCCTTGTCCGTCACCCCGTGCGCCTTGTCGTAGGTGGTGTTCACGGTTTCCCAGGCAGCCTTGAACAGGCCGTCGACAATGTGTTTCGGCAGTTCCTCGTGAGTGCTCTTGTTGCCGTTCTTGTCGATCGTGGCCACGGTGCGCACCGCTTTGAACGAGGCGTCGACCTTGGCGTTCAGCTCTCCCACCGCGGTATCGATGGCACTGTAGGCATCTGTCACCGCGTCGCCGATGCCCGCGGTTTTCACCACGACGCCCTTGTCCTTGTGCTCGAGACCGGTGGTGGCGTCGTTCATCTCGGTCTTGTGGCCCTTGTAATCGTCGATCATCTTCGATTCGTTTTCCGGATCGCTGAATCCACTGCTGCTGAGCAGCTTCTGCATATCCGGGGCCTTCGACGGAGTACCGGATCCGAGCATCCGGATCTGCTCCTGGATCACCGCCTCGGCGACCCGGAACAAATACTTCAACGCATCGGGCGCACAGGCGGGCAGGTCGTGTACATCACCGAGTTGCTTGGTGCCTTTCGGGCTCATCGGCGCCTCGCTCTCACTCGGGCTGACAAGGTCGGCACGGATCGATCACCGGCGGTGCCTCGAGGGCAGTGGCGAGTTGTCCTCCGTCACGTGGGTGTGGAGACCACCGATACGTCTGCTGGAAGCATAGGTTCCTCCGTGGGTGCCGACTACTCCCGACGGTGGGAACCGTGCTCCCGGTGCACTCTCAGTCCTCGGTGCATTTGGACCAGGTATCGAACGGGCCGGATACGCCGTAGTTGTCCTGAGCGCTGGTGACCGCCTTGGATTCGGCTTCCTCCGCGGTGGTTCCCCAGGTGGAGGCCCAGCCGTTGCCGGCGCCGACGACCACCGCCACACAGGCGTTGCGCGCCCATGCCGCGGGCTTCGCGCAGTCGGGGCAGTGGTTGGCGACCTGTTCGGTGGCGTCGTCGGAGCTGACACTGCTGCGTGCCCAGGTGACCTTGCCCGTATTCGTGTTGTAGCCGGCGGCGATCCAGACGTCGGCCGGGGCCGGCGGCGGAGGCGGTGGGGGCGGTGCGTATTCGCTGGTCGGTGTCTCGTAGTCGGTGGTGGGCGCGGGTGACGACGTCGAGTACGTGGAGGAGGTGCTGTGGTCCGCGGCCGCGTCGGTGGACGTGTGGTGTGACTGGTTGCGCAGTACCCGGACCCCGATCACGGCGGCGATGCCGAGGATCGGGATGAGGATCGCGGCGATGATGCCGATGACTTTGCCGTTGCCCGAATTGCCCGGCGGCGCCGGAGGATACGGATACTGCGGTGGGTATTGCGGGCCGCCCGGATATCCGCCGTCGGGGTAGCCCGGACCCGGTGGTGGATATCCCTGGCCGGGGCCGTATCCCGGCGGTTGTTGATTCGGGTCCGCACCGTAGGGCTGAGCACCGTACTGGGCACCGCCGGCGTATCCCGGTCCGGCCTGCACGGTCGGGTCGCCGGAACCGTCCGCCGGGTATCCGCCCGGGTACCCGGGCGGCGGCTGTTGCCCCTCGTAGGCCTGGGTGGGTGGCGCCGGTTGCCCGGCCGGGTACGCCTGTGTCGGTGGCGCCACCGGTCCGCCCGGATTCCCGGGACCGGGTGGCATCGGCTGTCCACCGGGGTACGCCCGGGTCGGCGGAGCAGGCGGCCCGCCCGGGCCGGGCGCGGGCGGAGGGCCCGGATAGGCCTGAGTGGGCGGCGCAGGCTGCTCGCCGGGGCCGGATTGGCCGGATCGGCCGGGTTCGCGCTGATCGTCGGTCGCCATCGCCTACCGCTCCCCTCCTGCGCAAATGTGCTGTGCCGCGGCCGGAATCGACATCTGGCGGTTGCCCCCGTCTGTGCTGTGAAACGTTCGGCAGCACTGTAGCGCATGGCAGGGACGGGATTCCGGCGTCCGGTGCGCCGGAAGAGCCGGCACCATCAAAATTGAGTTCTTTGTTTAGGAGAACAGTATTGCCGTGTCGGGTTAGTCTGGTTCATTGGAGCCCGAGACCCCGGACGCGGGAGAGGACAGCATCGTGACCGTGCACTCCGACGACCACCGGCAGCCCCGTTACGACTTCGACCGGCATGCGCCGCGATACCGCGACGAATTCGACACCATCACCACCGAGATGCAGCGAACGTGCCCGATCGCCTGGTCGCCGACCTATGGTGGCCACTGGGTCGCGGCCGGTAGTCGCGAGGTTTTCGGGCTGGCCCGCTCACAAGACGTGTCCAGTGACCACGATCCGAACGGGGAGCGGCGTGGGTACCGCGGTATCACCATCCCGTTTCCGGAGACCGGCACCGCCATTCGGAACGGCATCCTCGAGATGGACCCGCCCGAACAGCGCGTGTGGCGTCAGGCCCTCAATCCGTATCTCTCGCCGGCCGCGGTGAATCGCTGGATCCCGTTCGTCGACGAGGTGGTGCGTGCCGCCCTCGACGACCGGATCGAGAGCGGGCGCATAGATTTCGTCGACGATCTGGCCAATATCGTGCCCGCGGTGCTCACGCTGGCGATGCTGGGCATTCCGCTGCGCAAATGGCAGTTGTACTGTGAACCGGCGCATGCGTCGGTCTACACCCCGCCGGATTCGCCGGATCTGGCGCGGGTGCGTGAACAACACCAGGCGATGGGTATCGACCTGCTGACCAATCTCACCGAGGTGCGTACCCGGCCGCGACCGGGGATCGTCCATGCGTTGGCGAACCTCGAAATCGACGGCGAGGCACCGTCGGACATCGAGATCCTGGGCATGCTGGGCCTGCTCATCGGTGGCGGTTTCGACACCACCACCGCCTTGACCGCGCATGCGCTGGAATGGCTGTCGGAACATCCCGATCAGCGCGAAACCCTCAGCGCGGAACGTGATCTGCTCCTGAACTCGGCCACCGAGGAATTTCTGCGATTCTTCACTCCCGCCCCCGGCGACGGCCGCACCGTCTCGCGGGATTGTGAATACTCGGGCGTCCGGTTGCAGGAGGGCGAGCGGCTGTGGTTGTCGTGGGCGATGGCCAATCGGGATCCGGAGCTGTTTCCCGAGCCGAACACCCTCGATCTGGACCGGAAGGGTAATCGGCACTTCAGTTTCGGCATCGGCGTGCATCGCTGTATCGGGTCCAATGTCGCCCGCACCGTCTTCAAACGGATGCTCGTGGCCGTGCTGGACCGGATGCCGGATTTCCGGTGCGACCCCGAGGGTGCCGTGCATTACGACACCATCGGTGTGATCCAAGGTATGCGTAAGCTTCCGGCGACCTTCACGCCCGGCCCGAGGCTGGGGCCGGGCCTGGACGAAACCCTGGCGACGTTGCAGCGGGTCTGCGACGAACAGCGCACTGCCGAACCGGTCACCGCGCACCGCGACCGCGCCGAAATCTGATCCCGGTCGGAAATTCCCGCCCGCTCGGAGCGCAACGGCGCCCGGTCCGCCGGGACCGGGCGCCGGCAACGCGGGTCAGCGAATGATCTGTCCGCCGTCGACGTTGAGAATGTGGCCGGTCACCCAGGCCGCGTCGTCGGACAGCAGGTACAGGCAGGCGCCGACGAGGTCCTGTGGTGTGCCGATCCGCTTGAGCGGCAGGCGATTCACCATGTCGTCGACGATGGTGCCCGGGGTGACGGTCTGGGTGGCTTCGGTGTTGATCGGCCCCGGCGCGATGGCATTGATCCGGATGTTCGAGCCACCGAGCTCGACCGCCAGCTGCTGGGTGAGACTGTTCACGCCGGCTTTGGCCAGACCGTAGAAGTTCGAATACACCCAGGCGGCCGTGGAGGACTGGTTCACGATGGAACCGCCCTTGGCGGCCGACATGTGCGGCCACACCGCGCGGGTCACGTTCAGTGCGCCGTCGAGGTTCACGCTCATGAACTTCTTGTAGTAGTCCCACGGCACGGTGAGCAGCAGGTCCAGCTTCATCCCGCCGTAGATGGCGGCATTGTTGACCAGGTGGTCGATCTTCCCGAACTCGGTGTTGGTGAAATCGGCCAGGGTGGTGGCCGATTCGGGGTCGGACACGTCGACCGGATGGAAGACCGCGGTGCCACCGGAGCCGGTGATCTGCTCGGCGACCTGTTTACCCTTGTCCTCGTTGAGGTCGGCGACGACGACGGTGGCGCCCTCGGCGGCCAGTGCCTGTGCGTACTCGGCGCCGATACCCTGTGCCGCGCCGGTGACGATCGCGACGCGATCGGTGAAACGAGCCATGAGTTGTGTTCTCCTCGGGTGATTGTCGCGAACTTCGCGGGAGGTCTACTTCTGGGCGGTGGCGATCAACTTGGTCTCGAGGTACTCCTCGAAGCCGGCGACGCCGAGCTCACGACCGATGCCGGACTGCTTGTAGCCGCCGAACGGTGCGTCCGCGCTGTACCAGATCCCGCCGTTGACGCCGAAGGTGCCGGTGCGAACCCCGTTGACCACGTGGTCGATCCGCGCCGTGTCGGTGCCCCAGACCTCGCCCGACAACCCGTAGGGGGATTCGTTGGCGAGCCGGATGGCGTCGTCGTCGCCGTCGTGCGGGATCACCACGAGTACCGGGCCGAAGATCTCCTCCTGGGCCACCGTCGAGGTGTTGGATACCCCGCTGATCAGCGTGGGTTCGATGAAGAACCCGGACTCGCGGTCGGGACGCCCGCCGCCGGTGACGATGGTGCCGCCCTCGGACCGCGCAATATCGATGTAATGCTGGACCCGATCGCGCTGGCGTGCGGAGATCAGCGGCCCGCACACGGTCCCTGCCTCGTTCGGATCGCCGGGGACGATCCCGCCCATCGACTTGGCCGCGGCCGCGACCGCCGTGTCGTAGTGCTCCCGGGGCACCAGCAGCCGGGTGGTGAGCGCACAGCCCTGGCCGGCGTGCACACAGACCGTGAAGCCCGCGTAGCTCGCGGCCGCGGCCACGTCGGTGTCGTCGAGTACGACGAACGCCGATTTGCCGCCGAGCTCGAGGAAGACCTTCTTCAAACTCTCGGCCGCACCGGCCATGACGGACCGGCCCGTCCGGGTCGATCCGGTGAACGAGATCATGTCCACCCGAGGATCGGTCACCAGCTGCGCGCCCAACTCGTGGTCGTCGGAGGTGACAATGTTGATCACGCCCGGTGGGATGTCGGTCTGCTCCGCGATGACGGTGCCGACCACCGCGGCGACCCAGGGGGTGTCGGGCGCAGGCTTCAACACCACGGTGCAGCCGGCGGCCAGTGCGGGACCGATCTTGGCGAAGTTGATCTGGTGCGGGAAGTTCCACGGTGTGATCGCGCCGACCACGCCGATCGGCTCCCGGCGCAGTGTGCGTGCGGTGGGGATACCCATCGGCTGCGCGAGGCCCAGATCGGTTTCCCACTGGTAGCTTTCGGCCAGATCCGCGAAATAGCCGAGATCGCCGATCGGGCCTTCCAGCTGAGGGCCGCTGGTCAGCATGCGTGGCGCGCCGACCTCGGCGATGGTGATCTCGCGCAATTCCTCGATGTTGTCGCGCAGGGCGTCGCGCAGCTGCCGCAGGCACCGGGCGCGGAATGCGTGGTTGCGCGACCAGTCCGTGGTGTCGAACGCCGTACGGGCCGCGGCGATGGCCGCATCCATATCGGCGGCGTCGGCATCGGCCGCGTGGCCGAGGACCTCCTCGGTCGCGGGGTTGACGGTCTCGAATACACCCGCGCTGCCGGCGACCAGTTTGCCGTCGATCAGTAGTCGGGAGCCCTCGCTGTGGGGCAGCAGTTTTGTCATTCGCCTCTCCGATAGGGCTGTCTGGACACCTGTACGGAATATAGTTTGGACGGGCCTGTGAATACAAGAACGTGTTTCAGGCGAATCGAATGTTTCAGGCGAATCGGAGCGGCGAGAGGCGGTACCGGTGATGACCGGAGATGAGGCGGCGGCCGGTAAGGCGGCGATCGTGGTGGGTGGTGGTAGCGGTGTCGGCCGGTCGATTGCTGTCGCACTGGCACGGCGAGGGGCAGGCGTCGTGGTCAATTCCCGCAGCGAGTCGGCGGTACAGGAGGTGGTGCGCGAGATTCGCGCCGCTGGTGGCCGCGCCGTCGGGGTTGCCGGGTCGGCGGCGGAGGAGACCGTCGCCGACCGGATGGTCAGGCGGTGTATCGAGAGTTTCGGTGCGGTGGACGTACTGGTCAACTGTGCCGGGATCGCCGAACCCACCCGTTCCTCGATCCTCGACATCAGCACCGCCGACTGGCGGGCACTGCTGGATTCCCATCTGACCACGGTGTTCAATACCTGCCGGGCGGTCGCACCGCTGATGGTGGCCCGTGGCGCCGGGTCGATCGTCAACACCGGCTCCTTCGCCTACCTCGGCGACTACGGCGGCACCGGCTATCCCGCGGGCAAGGGTGCGGTGGCCAGTCTGACCCTGGCCATGGCCGCGGAACTGAAGGAGCACGGGGTGCGGGTCAATGCGGTCTGCCCCGGTGCCAGGACCCGGCTCTCGACCGGGCCGGACTACGAGGCCAAGATCGCCGAACTGCGCGAGCGCGGAATGCTGGACGAGTTCACCGCGCAGTCGTCGCTGGATGCGCCGCCGCCGGACCACGCCGCCTCGGTGTATCTGTATCTGGCCGACGATCTTTCCAGCGCGGTGACCGGTGAGATCTTCGTGGCCGCAGGTGGTTTCGTCGGTCGTTTCGTCCGTCCGGTATTGCAGCCGATCGGCTATCGCGACCATGCACAGACGCCGCCGTGGGCGGTGTCCGAGCTGCATCCGCTGATCGGCGGCACGGCGTGACGGGGTGGTTTTCCGTGGTCGCCCATTGTCGGAAAATCCGTCCGATGGTAGCGTCCAGACACATGTCCAGTCCTGTGTCTCGGTTGGCGGTGTGTGTATGAGATTCGATGTGAACTCGTTCTGTCTCGCGAGGTGGGTGGGATGACTGTGGCATCTGTGCATCCGGTCGTATTCGACCCCTACGACTACGGGTTCCACGAGGACCCCTACCCGGTGTACCGGCGGCTGCGCGAAGAGGCGCCGCTCTATCACAACGCGGACCTCGGATTCTGGGCGTTGTCCCGGCACGCCGATGTGGCCGCGGCTTTCCGGGACGCCACCCGGCTGTCCAGCGCCAACGGTGTTTCCCTGGACCCGGCGGCATGGGGGCCGCACGCGCACAAGACCATGTCCTTCCTGGCCATGGACGATCCGCGGCATCTGCGAATGCGGCAGCTGGTCAACAAGGGCTTCACTCCGCGCCGGGTCGCCGGGATGGGCGACCGGATCCGGGAACTGACCCTGCAGCACCTGGAACCGGCGCTCGAGAGTGGCAGCTTCGACTGGATCGAGGATTTCGCCGGCAAGCTGCCGATGGACGTCATCTCCGACATGATGGGTGTGCCCGAACCCGATCGGGCCGAGATCCGCCGGATGGCGGATCTGGTGGTGCACCGCGAAGAAGGAGTGCTCGACGTTCCGGATGCCGCGGTCGAAGCCTCGCTGAACCTGATCGTCTACTACGCGGAGATGGTCGCGCAGCGCCGCCGCAGCCGCACCGAGGATCTGACCTCGGCGCTGCTCGATGCCGAGATCGACGGTGACAAACTCACCGACGACGAGATCATCGGCTTCATGTTCCTGATGGTGGTGGCCGGCAACGAGACCACCACCAAATTGCTCGGCAACGCGCTCTACTGGGCCGGGCACAATCCCGAGCAGTTCGCCAAGGTGGTCGCCGACAACGATCTGGTCCCGGACTGGGTCGAGGAGACCCTGCGCTACGACACCTCGAGTCAGATGGTGGCGCGCTCGGCCGCGGTGGACGTGCCGCTCGAACACGGTGTGATTCCCGCCGGATCGAAGGTGCTGCTGCTGATCGGCTCGGCCAACCGCGACGACTCGATCTTCGTCGACGGGGACAGTTACGACATCGAACGTCCCGACAAGAACGCTCTCGCGAGTTTCGGTGGCGGCGTCCATTTCTGCCTCGGGGCGCATCTGGCCCGGCTGGAGGCCGTGATCGCCCTGCGCGAGTTCGCGGCCCGGGTCCGGGAGTACTCGATCGGCGAGTCCGGCATCGAGCGGGTGCATTCGACGAATGTCCGGGGGTTCGCCAAACTCCCAGTAACCGTGGAGGTTTCATAATATGCCGCGTTTCGATCCGCATCCGGATGTGCGACCGGTCCTGATCGCGGGGGCCTCGTCGGGTATCGGCGCGGCCACCGCTGTCACCCTCGCCGAGGCCGGATTTCCGGTCGCGCTGGGCGCGCGGCGAGTGGAGACCTGCCAGGAGCTGGCCGACAAGATCGTCGCCGGCGGCGGCACCGCCTTCGCGGGCGCGCTCGACGTCACCGACGAGGCTTCCGTCGATGCCTTCGTCACCGCCGCCGAGCAGGCGCTCGGACCCGCCGAAGTGGTGGTCTCGGGCGCCGGCGATATCGAATTCGGCCTGGCCTACGAGATGGATCCGCAGACCTTCGCCAAGCAGGTCGACGTGCATCTGGTGGGCGCCCAGCGACTTGCACACCGAGTGCTACCGGGGATGATCGCGCGGCGCCGGGGCGATTTCGTCTTCATCGGGTCCGACTGCGCCGATCAGGTCCGCCCGCGCAACGGTGCGTACAACGCCGCCAAGACCGGCCTCGAGGCGATGGCTCGGCAACTGCGGATGGAGTTGGAAGGTACGGGCGTGCGGGCGTCCATCGTGCGCCCGGGTGCGACGCAGACCGGGATGGGGATGAATGCCGCCCCCGAGCAGGTCGGGCCGCTGCTCGACGACTGGCTGAAGTGGGGCTTCGCACGTCACCCGTTCTTCCTGCGGGCCTCCGATCTCGCCGCCGCGGTCGCGGCGGTGGTCAACACGCCCCGCGGCGCGCATCTGGTCCTGGTCGAGGTGCAGCCGGAAGCGCCGCTGCGCGAGACGGATTCGAAGGAGAGCTGATGCGGATCGAGGTGGATCTGGACCTGTGTCAGGGCCACGCCATGTGCCTGGGCGAGGCACCGGACTACTTCGCCGTACCCAAACACGGCAAGGTCGAAATCCTGCGCCCCGAGGTGGACGAGGCCGACCGTCCCGATGTGGAGAACGCCGTGCGGTACTGCCCGACCCAGGCGCTGTCGATCGTGCGGGACCAGTGATGGGCACGCTCGTGCGGGCCGCCGGCCCGGTGAAAGGAGACCGCCCGTGACGAAGGTGATCCAGTGGGCCACCGGCGGAGTCGGACGCGCCGCGATCGAGGCCGTTCTCGATCACCCGGAGCTCGAACTCGTCGGTGCCTGGGTGCACAGTGCCGACAAGGAGGGGACGGATCTGGGCACTCTGGTTGGGCGCGATCCGGTCGGCGTCACCGCTACCACCGATGCCGATGCCTTGCTGGCGCTCGACGCCGACTGTGTGCTCTACAGCCCGGTCTTCGCCGACACCTCGGTACTGCGAGCCATCCTGCGCTCGGGCAAGAATGTGGTGACCCCGCTCGGATGGTTCTACCCCAGGCAGCGTGACCGCGAGAAGTTCGACGCGGTATGCGCCGAAGGCGGAGTGACCCTGCACGGCACCGGCATTCATCCCGGCGGCCTCACCGAACGGCTGCCTCTGGTGCTCTCGGCGCTGTCGGGTTCGATCACCGGAATCCGGGCCGAGGAGTTCTCCGATATCCGCACCTACGGTGCGCCGGAGGTGGTGCGGGACTGGATGATGTTCGGGCGCAAGCCCGAAGAGGCGGCGGGTAGTACCGTCGCCGCGCTGCTGGCCGGCGGTTACAGCCAGTCGGTGTGGATGCTGGCCGACGCGCTCGGCATCGATCTGGATCCCGATATCCGCACCACGCACGATATCGCGGTCGCCACCGCGCCCATCGAATCGCCGATCGGCATCATCGAACCCGGACAGGTTGCGGCCCAGCACTTCCGCTGGGAAGGCACGGTCGACGGGGAGCCGGTACTCACCGCCGCGGTCAACTGGTTGATGGGTGAGGCGGATTTCGACCCACCGTGGCGCTTCGGCCCCGGCGGTCAGCGCTTCGAGGTGGAGGTGCGCGGCGATCCGGGATGTGTGCTGACCCTGTCGGGACTGCATGCGCACGATCTCGCCGAGGGGGCGCGGCGTAACCCGTCGATCGTCGCCACCGCGATGAACTGTGTCAACGCCATTCCGGATGTGGTCGCCGCCGCACCGGGAGTACGCACGTATCTCGACCTGCCACTGCCGGCCGGCCGTGCCGCGCACCGGCTGCGGCGGGGCGGCCGGGACCGCGGCGCCGGGGTGCGCGGCTGAACACGCACCCCGGGCCGATCCCCGACTCACGCCGACGGTCGGCCCGGGGTGCGCGGGCGCTGTCGAACACTACAAGCGAATATTTTCGGTGACATTGGTCCGGACGGTCGAAAAAATCGATTCCATGCGGATCGAATTCGGCCTGTCCGAAACCTTTTTGTCCTAACTTCTGTTTTCCCGGCGGACGTATGTCTGCGACCCTTTTGCCGTTCACTGCAACGTGTTCTAATTGAGGGAGAACAGGTTTCGAAACAATCCATGATTCGCAATGCAGCGGATACGAGGAGGAACTGTGGCTGCTCCGTCGATACCGGCCGGATTCGATTTCACCGACCCGGGGCTGTGGGCCGAGAGGAGTCCGGTCACCGAATTTGCGGAATTGCGGCGCACCGCGCCGGTCTGGTGGAACGCCCAGAGCGAAGAGCAGGCCTACCCGTTCGGTGACGGCGGCTACTGGGTGGTGAGCCGGCACGAGGACATCAAGGAGGTCTCGCGCCGCCACGAGGTCTTCTCCTCGGAGAAGAAGGGGTCCATCATCCGGCTGCCCGGATACGCCACCCCCGAACAGCTGTCGGTGACCAATGCGCTGCTGGTGAACATGGATCCGCCCAAGCACACCAAGGTGCGCCGGATCATCTCGAAGGGTTTCACGCCGCGCGCGGTGGAGAGTCTGCGCGCCGCGCTCACCGAGCGCGCCCAGCGGATCGTGACCGCGGCCAAGGAGTCCGGCGGCGGTGATTTCGTCGAGCAGGTGGCCTGCGAACTTCCCTTGCAGGCCATCGCCGAACTGCTCGGGGTGCCGCAGGACGACCGGCACAAGGTATTCGACTGGTCCAATCTGATGCTCAACTACGA
Organism: Nocardia vermiculata NBRC 100427; assembly: GCF_001613265.1. GTDB lineage: Bacteria > Actinomycetota > Actinomycetes > Mycobacteriales > Mycobacteriaceae > Nocardia > Nocardia vermiculata. The sequence goes on along the minus strand of NZ_BDCA01000001.1, from coordinate 389,319 downwards.
CGACCCCGAATACGGTGATCCCGTGGTGGCGTCCGCCGAAATCCTGGGTTATGCCTGGAATATGGCCGAGGAACGCCGCGCCACGCCGGCCGAGGACATCGTGAGCCAATTGGTCAACGCCGATATCGACGGTGAAGCGCTGGCCTCGGACGAATTCGGCTTCTTCGTCATTCTGCTGGCTGTTGCCGGAAACGAAACCACCCGCAATGCCATTTCGCACGGAATGAAGGCGTTCGTCGACAATCCGGAGCAGTGGAAGATCTTCCGCGAACAGCGGCCCCGCACCGCGGTCGACGAAATCGTCCGCTGGGCAACCCCGGTCACCGCGTTCCAGCGCACCGCCACCGAGGACGTGGAACTGGGCGGGCAACTGATCAAGGCCGGCGACAGGGTCGGATTGTTCTACAGCTCCGCCAATTTCGATTCCGATGCCTTCGACAGGCCCTTCGAATTCGACGTCCTGCGCGACCCGAACCCGCATCTCGCCTTCGGTGGCACCGGCGCGCACTTCTGCGTCGGCGCCAACCTCGCACGCCTCGAGATCGACCTGATGTTCAACGCCATCGCCGACGTGATGCCGGATCTGCGCCAGGTCAGCGCGCCGGAGCGGTTGCGTTCGGGATGGATCAACGGCATCAAGCACTGGGAGGTCGCGTACTCCTGAGGCCGGCGGTACAGCCGTGGCGGTCAGGCCGGCCGGGCCTTCGAGCCGGGCAGTTCGCCGCCGCGGTCCGATTCCGAGCCCCGGCGGGCGCGTGTGCCGCGGGCGATCTCGGTGCCCAGCGCGTCCAGCGGCCCGGCGAACTGCCGCAACGGGTCGATCAGTGTCAGCAGCCAGCCGCGGGCAGTCTGCACGGCGGCCGGGTCCAGGGAATAGATCCGGCGGGTGCCCTCGGCGCGCACGCTCACCAGGCCGGCGTCGCGGAGCACTTTGAGATGCTGCGAGACGCCCGGCTGCGAGATCCGCGTATACCGTTGCACCGCGGTGACAATCGCGCTCGCGGGCTGCTCATCACCTGCCACCAGCACGAGTATGTAGCGCCGAACCGGATCCGCGAGCGCTTCGAAGATGTTCGCCGGAGCCGGAGCGCTCAACAGGCCGACCCACCTTCGTGTTCCACGGTGTAGAACTCGATGGTCCGCTCCGCGGCCGCGCGGGCCGCCGCCGAGTCGTCGCCGTCGGCGATGGCGGCCGCGGCCCAGTCGAACGCGGCGAGGCGCACGAATTCGGTTCCCTCGGGCGTGGTCGGATATGCCAGTCCCTCGGCCGGGTCCACCGCGGCGCCGTCGGCGCTGTGCAGCCCGAGTGCCATCAGTGCGAGGTCCCAGCCCACGCCGACCGCGCCCGGTCCGTATCGGGTCCACATGTCGGGGTCGACGGGCGCCTCGTGCACCAACTCCAGCACGGTGCCGTGCTGCTCCGGGGTCAGTGTCACCTCCAGCCAGGAAATCTGCGGGCCCATCTCCCAGGTGACCGCGAACCGGGTCGGCGCTTCACACTGTTCCACCACGCCGCCGGCATTGCCTTCGAGCTGGTAGTGGCCGCCGACCGCGAGATCGCCGGTGACCGGGAGGAACCATCGCGGAAGTCGGTCGCGATCGGTCAGTGCCTGCCAGAGGTCCGTCTGTCCCGTGGGGTAGGTGCGCCGGGCGACGGCGATCTTCGTCGGCGTGCCGTCGCGGTTGCCGGTGCGAACCTCGCGAGTCATCAGCCCGGCCGCTTCGGCGGGGTCGATCGAGATGGGCATCGCCATTCCTTCATAAGTGAAAACTTATATTGAGGCCGATGCTACCACCTGCCATGTCCCGGGGCGGCCGGTGGAATGCGAAGGCCGCATCGCCGTGGGGCGATGCGGCCTTGCCGGAACTCGTTGATCAGTGCTCGCGTTTGATCCACTCCGGTAGCTGTGGCGCCTCGGCGCCGATGGTGGTCGAGTCGCCGTGCCCGGTGTGGACCACGGTCTCGCCCGGCAGAGTCAGCAAACGGGTGCGGATGGATTCGATGATCGTGGGGAAGCTCGAAAACGAGCGCCCGGTCGCCCCCGGGCCGCCTTGGAACAGTGTGTCGCCGGTGAAGACCGTCTGCTCCGAGGGGAGATACAGGCTGACCGCACCGGGGGAGTGGCCGGGAGTGTGCAGGACCTCGAGTTCGCTGCCCGCCACCGGAATTCGCTCGTGGTCGGTCATGGCCTCGTAGCGAGTGTCGGGATACAGCGCACTCCAGAGCACCTCGTCGGCGGGGTGTAGCCGGATCGGGGCCTGCAAGGCCTGTGCCAGCTCGGTGGCGACGTTGATGTGGTCGTTGTGGGCGTGGGTGCAGACGATGGCTCGCACGGTGCGCCCGGCGACGGCGTCGAGGATCGGCTGGGCCTGGTGGGCCGCGTCGATAACGATCGCCTCGCGGTCGTCGCCGATCACCCAGACGTTGTTGTCGACATCCCAGCTGCCACCGTCCAATTCGAATTTTCCGGAAGTGACGACGCGGTCGATGTTCACAGCGTCACCACCGAACGCAGCACATCGCCGTGATGCATCGTGGTGAAGGCCTGCTCCACCTGGTCGAGGCTCACCCGCTCGCTGACGAACCGCTCCAGCGGCAACCGGCCCTGGCGATACAGGTCCAGCAGCATCGGGAAATCACGCTCCGGCAGGCAGTCGCCGTACCAGGACGACTTCAGTGAACCGCCGTGGGAGAAGAAGTCGATCAGCGGCATCTCCAGCTGCATATCGGGTGTCGGTACGCCCACCAGCACCACGGTGCCGGCCAGGTCGCGGGCGTAGAACGCCTGCTTCCAGGTCTCGGGCCGGCCGACCGCGTCGATCACGACGTCGGCGCCGAAACCGCCGGTCAGCTCCTGCACCTTCGCCACCACATCGTCACCCGCCTCGAGCGTGTGGGTGGCGCCGAGTTCCCTGGCCCACTCCAGCTTTCGCTGATCGCGGTCGATCGCGATGATCGTGGTCGCACCGGCCAGGCGTGCCCCGGCGATCGCGGCATCACCGACGCCGCCGCAGCCGATCACCGCCACCGAATCGCCGTAGCGCACATTGCCGGTGTTGATCGCGGCGCCCAGCCCGGCCATCACGCCACAACCGAGCAGGCCTGCGACGGCGGGGTCGGTCTCGGCGTCTATCACCGTGCACTGCCCCTCGTGTACCAGGGTCTTGTCGGCGAAGGCGCCGATCCCCAGCGCGGGGGTGAGTTCGGTACCGTCGTCGAGCGTCATCGGGCGGCTCGCGTTGTGTGTGTCGAAGCAGTACCAGGGGCGGCCACGCTTGCAGGCGCGGCACTGCCCGCAGACCGCGCGCCAGTTCAACACCACGTGATCGCCGGGCTGGACATGGGTGACATCGGTACCGACGGTCTCCACCACTCCGGCGGCCTCGTGGCCGAGCAGGAACGGGAACTCGTCGTTGATGCCACCCTCGCGGTAGGTCAGATCGGTATGACACACCCCGCAGGCCTGCACGCGCACCACGACGTCGTGTGGGCCCGGATCGGGAATGACGATATCGACGATCTCGACCGGTGCGCCCACACTGCGGGCGATGACGCCGCGAACCTTCTGGGACATGAAATCTCCTCTACGCATCGGGGGCCGGTTCAGCTGAGGCACAGTCTATGCCCGGACGCGATTGACCGGACAGGTGTCTGGACCATAGTTCGGTTGCGGAGACCTGCTGGTGGAAACCATTTTCATCAGCACGGGCGAATGAGGCGGTTATGTCGCCACCACCACGAGTGTTCATGTTCGGCTGGGCCCGGCCGATACCTCGAGGTGCGCAGCCAGAGCCGCAGCAGTGTCCGGGAATCGATCGAGCAGGGCTGCGGCGTCGGAGGTCTCGTCCGGTTCGGGGTGCTGCCACTCTCCGCCGATGCCCAGGGCACCGGCCACCGCGTCGCATGCGGCGGGATAGGCAGCCAGAAGCCGGTTGGCCAGTCCCTGCGCGGGGGCGGCGGCCCGCACAGCGAGTGTGGCGGACGTAGCTGACCACGGCGGTACGAAGGCGTCCACGGCGGGCAATGCACCGGGAAAGGTGCGGCCCGCTTCCCGGACCAGCCCGGGGATCAGGTCGCCCGCCTGCTCCTTCAAGGTCGTGATGAGCTTCGGCAGCCACGGCAGCAGCACCGCATCGGGGAGGGTACCGAAGGCCTTCGACAATAGTTCCACCACAAAGGGTTTCAGTGCGGGGACGGGGTCGATGGCCTGCACGAACCCGCTCACGTACTGCGGCACCGTCGGCAGTATCAGCGGATTGGAGAGCATCTCGTCGCAGCGTTCACGCAGCTCCGCCAGGCCCAGCATGCCGAGCTGGAATCGAGCTGCCCACAGCAGGGCCACCTTGGCCGGTGCCTCCGGATGTGATTGCAGCACTGCGAGTTCCAACTGGGTATGGTCGCACCCCAGCGACAGCGCCAGGTTCTCCATGCCGAACAGGAAGCCCAGCACGGCTGCCACCTGCTGCGGACCGCTGTCCTCCGCGGTGAACGCGGTCGGCAGCAAGGTGCAGTAGTGCGCATAGCCAGCGGTGACGAACTGTTCGCACCATGCGGGCAGTCCGTCCCCAGTGGAGCGGAAGTAGTTGAGCAGCACCCTGATACGCCGGAGCACGAGGGGGGCGTCGTCCACGGTGCGTTCCGCGGCGAGCAGGTCGACCGCGCGCCGGCCCAGCTCGTCGGCGAGTCGAACCGAGCGTAGATACACCAGCGCGTCCGTGACAGCGGTCAGTGCCACCGCCGCCGTCGCGTCCGGTGCGGTGACGGCTTGCCGCAGGCGCTGCTCGAGCACCTGCTCCACCGAGACCCCCTCGTAGCCCAGCTCCACCAATGAGCGTTGGTACTTGCCGAGCCCGATATCCCAGCTCTCCTGGATCGAGTTCTCACCCAGGCCGCGCGAGCCCATGATCGGCCGCAGCGCCTCCGGCGGGAGCAGTCGGCGCAGTAACCACAGCAGATCCGAACACGGACGCAGGTGCGGGTTCGCCTGCAGATCCAGCAGGGCGCGCTGCAGTGTTCGCTTCGACAGATCCAGCCCGAGCGGCTCCAGCCGGTCGAGCACATCGCGGGCGAGCGGCGGCAGCGCCGCGTAGCCGACCCGGCCGATCCGATCCCCGCCGAGCAGGATCTCGCACAGCCGCCGTACATCGCGTCGGCCCGGCACCAGATCCTTCTCGATACAGGTGACGGCCGCGTCCTGGAAGTCGTACGGTGTCGGACGGGCGCGATTACGCAGACCCGCCAGCAGGATCGAGGTCTCGAAGACGGCAATCGCGTCGGCAGTGCTGGCCGGATAGCCGTTGCGCCGGGCGAGGCGAACGATATCCACCGACCATTCGAGCAGTTCGGCTTCGTCCAGCCGATCCAGTGCCGGGGGCCGGGACAGGAAACCCGACAACTGGTCCGCGACCGCAGTGTCCGGCTGCGGTGGCAGTGGCTGCTTCGCGCGCTGGGTGGCCCGCTGTTGTCCTTCGAGCTGGAACGACGACAACCGGCTGCGCCGCAGCCCCTTCCGCCAGGTGGCCGCCGATATCGACACCGCGCCACCGGACAGCCCGAACTGCGCCTCGATGGCGGAGTGACTGGACGGGATCAACCCGTAGTGCCAGGTGGTGGCCGAACGGGGCGATATCTCGAACGGGGCGGCGGAGTCCAGTCCGAACTGCTCGACCGGACTGGCCGCATGGGCCGCACCACAGACGTACAACGCTCGGGACGGATCGATCGCGCCCGCGGTGAGATGTTCACGCATCCGCGTCCACATATACCGTTCGCGGTCCTCGTCCTCGGCGGTGCTGCCCCGTCGGAGCCGGCGGAACAGACTGCCGATCATCACCATGACCTGACGGTAGGTGTCGTAGTCGGCGTCGGTGAGGGGCTGCTCGACAAACTGGTCCCACCACTCCGACCAGTGCCGGACCTTGCCGTGATGCAGCAGATGCTGTTCCAGCTCGGCGAAACGCGGTCGCAGGTCGCCGATGTCGAGCCCGACCGCCGCACCGTGCAGTTGGTCGTCGTCGTCGGTGCCGGGGTCCGCTTGCGAATCCTCTGGCGCCCACTGGAACACGTGGTCGGTGGAACGGTCCACCAGCACCAGTTCCACTCCGGGCGTATCGAGTGCGTAGGCGATGGCCTGGTACTCGGCGGAGGACTCGGTGATCGGCGCGACCACCGACAATGGTGCCCATTGCGCCGGGAACCCGTCGATATCGGTGGCGAAGGCCTGCAGCGCGACCGGTAGGCGGCAGTTGCGCAGTTCGTCGAGGAGCGGTCGTAGATCTTCGCAGAGCTCCAGATAGACGACCTTCGGCTGTTTCTCGCGCAGCCGCCGCACCATCGCCAGACCGGAGGCGGGGGAGTGGTGGCAGACCGGGAAGATCTCCAGCCGCTGCGCCAGTGCTCGGTCGACGTCGTCGACGATGCCGGCGAGGATGTCGCCCGCCGCCCCGGGGCTGCCGACGAAGCTCACCGCCGCCTCCGCCAGCTGATCCCGCAGCGCGGCAAAGGTATTCGGGCCACCGCTCGGTGCCGGTCCGGGCACGGTGGCCGGTCCGTCGGCAGCGGTCGCGGACCGCGTCTCGGAAGGGCTCACGACAGCCTCGCGATCGCCGCCCGGCCACCCTCCAGGAATTCGCCCCACGCGCCGTTCCCCTGCGTGTCCTTGGCCCGCGGCTCCACCACGCCGTGCAGATACTTGTTGAGAATGGCCAGGTCCTCGGGTGTGCGCCGGGCCAGCGACCCGACCAGCGACCCGGCGAGGGTTTCCGCGCGCAACTCCTTGGCACCGAAGAACTGGCTGTGCAGGATCGCGTCCTCGAGCACCCCGATCTGCTCGGCGGTGGACAGTGCCGATTCCAGCTTGTCGTCGTCGCTGGTGGCAGCGGCCGCGGCGGCCCGCAGATCCGCGAAACTCTCCAGCAGTACATCGAGCAGGGTGGGCGGCAGCTCCAGTTCGATACTGTGCCGGCGCAGCAGTTCCGCGGTGCGGAAACGGACGATCTCCGCCTCGCTCTTCTTGTTCGACACGACCGGGATGCGCACGAAGTTGAAGCGCCGTTTCAGCGCCGAGGACAGGTCGTTCACACCCCGGTCGCGGCTGTTGGCGGTCGCGATGATGGAGAAACCGGGTTGCGCGAACACCACATTGTCGTCGTCGAGCTCGGGAATGGAGACGTACTTCTCCGACAGGATGGAGATCAGCGCGTCCTGCACGTCGCTGGTGGAGCGGGTGAGTTCCTCGAAACGGCCGATTACTCCCTGTTCCATCGCGGTCATGATCGGCGAGGGGATCATCGACTCCCGCGACTGGCCCTTCGCGATGACCATCGAGATATTCCACGAGTACTTGATGTGGTCCTCGGTGGTACCGGCGGTACCCTGCACGACCAGTGTGGAATTGCGGCTGATCGCGGCCGACAGCAGTTCGGCGAGCCAGCTCTTGCCGGTCCCGGGATCACCGATCAGCAGCAGACCGCGGTCCGAGGCGAGCGTGACGATGCTGCGCTCGACGAAACTCCGGTCCCCGAACCATTTCTGTTCCACCACACGGTCCAGGCCGTCGGCGCGTTCGGAGCCGAGGATGAACAGCCGCACCATCTTCGGGCTCAGTCGCCACGCGAACGGCTTGGGGCCGTCGTCGATCGACTCCAGCCAATCCAGTTCCGCGGCGTACTTGACCTCGGCGGGCGCGCGCAAAACGTCGTTCATATACGGGTGTCTCCTAATCGAGAAAGTTCTTCAGCTCGCGCACGAGCTTCTGGATGCGTCCGGAAATCACCGGGGTGCCGAGCTTGGTGAACCGCTCGCGGAACCACGGGTTGACGCTTTGCCGGCCGGAACTGTTCACCGAACCCACCGGGATCAATTTCACGCCGGAGCGGTGCACGGCCTCCATGGCCTCGAACAGCGGCTGCGAACGATCGAACTCGTAGAAGTCCGAAATCCACACCAGCACGGTATTCGTCGGATCGGTGATCTTGGGCTGCGCCATGGCCATGGCGACCGGGCCGTCGTTACCGCCGCCGAGGTTGGTGCGCAGCAGTACCTCGAACGGGTCGTGCACCCACGGCGTCAGATCCATGGCGCGAGTGTCATAGGCGATCAGATGCACGTCCACCTTGGGCAGGCCCGCGAAGATCGACGCCAGAATCGTGCAGTTCACCATGGAGTCGACCATCGAGCCGGACTGGTCGACCACCACGATCATGCGGGCCGGGACGGTGCGTTTCGCGGTCTGCCGGTAGTAGAGGCGGTCGACGTAGAGGCGTTCGTCCTCCGGATTCCAGTTCGGCAGGTTCTTCCAGATGGTGCGATCCACATCGAGGTTGCGCAGGATGCGCTTGGGCGGCACGGACCGGTCGACGGTGCCGGTGCTGGTCTGCTGCACCTGGGTGCGCAGCACCTCGGCGACCTCGTCGATGTAGCGGCGGATCAGGCGTTTGGCATTGGCCAGGGCCACGCCCGACAAATTGTGCTTGTCGCGCAACAACTGTTCGATGAGCGACATGCTCGGGGTGAGTTGTGCGGCCAGATGGGGATCGGCCAGCACTTCGCGCAGCCGCATCCGCGACACCAGCTCACCCTCGATGCCGGCCAGCACCCCGTGCACGGCACCTGCCTGTTCCTCGCCCAGACAGCGGCGCAACCACCCGGCATCGGATTGCCAGCCGGCCAGTTGGGTGGCGCTGACCTGACCGGAACCGGTGGCGAAGACGTTGAGCAGCAACTTCGATACCAGTGCGGCGGAGCGAACCTCGGCGGCGCCGACGGGCCGGCCCGCGTAGTCGGCGGAGACCTCCCCTCCGGTCGGGGCGGCTTCGGACGTGCCGCCCGAGAAGTCGAGACCTTCGAACTCGGCCTTCAGCTCCGGATACCGTTGCACCACGGTATCGACGGCGATACTCGGGTCGAGCACGGCGAGCGGCAACCCCAGGTCGTCGGCGACACCCGCGCTCGCCTGTTCCAACGTCGGTTGCTGATCCCCGCCGAAGACGCCGGCCAGCAGCCGCCAATAGACGATCTGCCGCCGCGTCTCGTGGTTCGGTTCGCTCGCTGCCCGGCCGGTGTGTGCGGCGGAACTGCGTGGTGGTGTCGTCATGTTCGCAGCAACCGTCCTGCCCGCTCGCGCAACACCGCGACGGCGTCGCCCGACTTCGCTTGCGCCTTGGTGACTTTCGCATCGGTGGGCCCGAGCGCCCAATCACCGTTGTGAGCGGCGGTGAGGGTGTTCTTGACCTTGCGCCGCACCGCCAGCGGGCGCACCGACCAGCCGCCGTCCCAGCGCAGCAGTCCGATCATGTCGACCGAGCCGTTCACCCCCGCCACGGTGAGCGGGCCGGCGGGTGGCAGTGCCGCGAGGTCCACCCGGAGGCGCTGATCGCCCAGTTCGAGCAGGCCGTCCCGAATTCGGTACCCCTCGAGCAGCACCGGTTCGGCGATATGGATCGGATCGCGATCCAGTGGCGCCACCGCCGGAGCGTGAGCCCCGGGGAGCTGCACGGCAGCGGTGACGAACGGGTCGGCGGATTCCCCGGCCTCGGCGCGGTGGTCCTCCCACAGCAGATCTCCGGCGGCGGTCAGTGCCATATCGGTGAGTCCGAGGGCCCGATGCTCGGCCAGCGCGGTGAGCAGGCGCGGATGCGCACCGAGTAGTTGCCACACCGCCGGCCCCACGATGGTGTCCACCTTGGCCGCCGCCACCGACACCCGCACCCGACGCGCGGGCGCGCCGGTGACCTCGAGTATGCCGTGCAGCTGAGCCTGCACAGCGGTCCCGTGCTCGTGCAATTCCACCCCGAGCGGTAGTAGGCGTCCCGAAACCAGCTCGGTTCCCACGGTTTCCGTGCCGCGTGCGGACAGCAGCAGGGCGCGTGACCACAGGTCGGCCCAGCGTCGTGCGGGCACCCGGTCCATGGTGGCGATCGGCGCACACGCACCCAGTTCGGCAGCGAAACCGTCCAGCAGTACGGCCACCCGGCGCAACGAAGGCTCGGCGAACAGGGATTCGACGGTCCGATCGGCCGCGGTGACCAGATCGTGGTCCACGCCGCGCCAACCGGCGATGGCCAGCTCGCCCAGCCAGGCCTGAACTCCCGCGGCGAGCGGGCCCGCCGCGCCGATCCCGGTAGCACCTGCCCACTCGGATCGGCCCCGGTTCGACGCGGTATCGATCTGGTCGAGCAGGGCATCGTGCAGCGCGCCGAGCAGCGCGGCACGTGCCGCGGCCAGCGCCGACAGCTCGTCGACCCCGAACGTGCCCGCCCGCACGGCCGACACGGCCGTCACGACCACCTCCGCCAGCGGTGATCCCGATACCGCCCCGGCCAGCGCCGCCAGCGCCGTGCCCTGTGGTTCGGACAGCCGGGCGAGCCCGTCGACCAGGACCGCATCGAAGTTGTTCACCACGTCCAGAACCGCGGCGACGCCTGCGGGCGGATCGGCGAGCGCGCCCAGCTGTACCGCCTGCATCACTTCACCACCCCCGCCGGGAACCACTGCAACTCCGGCAGCGGCGTGGCGGCGGCAGGCAGTTCGAGATACCTCAGATGCCGGAGGAACCGGCTGAACACCGCCGCGGCGGGCGCCGGATCGCGGCTTCCGTTCAGGCAGCTCGCGATTCGGTCGCCGTCGGGCACCTCGACCCGCAGGAACCGGGCCACCCTGGCCTGCCCGTACTGGAGTACGGCCGCATCGATCAGCGCGTCCAGGTGCTTGCAGGCCCCGCCCTGATTCAGCCCGCCGCACGGCCGGTTGTTGTTGGTACTGCAGCTGAGCCCGTGCGTTCCCGCGGTCACCGAGGCCACGTAGACACGGGCGATGTCGGAGCCGCTCGATACCACTCCCTGCAGGCGTCCGTCGGCCAGCTCGACGAACGGCACCTTGTTCAACTTGCGCGGCGTTGCGGCGGGCAGCACCCGCAGCACCGCGGCGTGCTCCCACGCCGGCTCATCCGGCATGGCACTCGGATTCGAGGCCATTGTTCTCCCTCCCGGTCGATCACGATGCGCACAAGGTATGCGACAGCACCGACAAGTGCTGTGCCGGTCGGGATCCGGGCGGAGTGTCGGTGTCGGTGCCCGATTCACTTCGCGGTGTGAACATTGCCGAAACCGGCCCTGGCACGCGCTGACCCGCGTACCGTCTTGGCTCACAGCGATGGTCGGCAAGGGTGCCGCCGGTGACCGTCTCGCCGACTGCCCCCGCCGCGTGCGACAAGGAGGTCGATCTCGGTGCACCGTCTCGAAAATTCCGCCCTGTGGCGTGGTGTTCTGATCGGGCTGTCCGCGCTGGGCGCCGGTTTCGGCGCCATGGTGCCGCTCTACCTGAACGACGACAGACCGTGCGACGAGGTGGTCGACGCAGACTGGGACTGGTCGATCCCCCACGAGTGGTTCGATCGAGCGCAGCATTGACGCGGTTGCGCGGTCGTCAGGCTCCGGTGAGGTAGTCGGCCCCACCGACGTACACGGTGTGCCCCGGTCCGGCGTCGGTCGCCGCGGTGGCGTCGGCGATCGCGGTCGCGAACTCCTCGACCGTGGGCAGTGCACCGTGCTCGGTACGGGCGGCGACCGCATCGGGGTCGCGGCGCTCCAGCAGCCGGACGATGATCGTGCCCTCGATCATGTCGCCGGAGACCACCGTGAAACCGATTCCGCGCGCGGCGAATTCGGCTGCCATCGCGCGTAGCGCGTCTTCGCCCGCCCGTTTGCTCGCCGCGATCGGCTCGTAGCCGGGCGGGGTGGGTTTGCGCCCGTGGAAATGTGCCTGGTGACTGGTGACGAACACGATCCGCCCGCCCGGGGCCAGGACCGGCAGCGCCTGTTCTACCAGTCGTACCTGGGCGTCCCGGTTGATTCGCATCGCGTAGTCGGGTGCTGCGCCGTGCTCCAGCCCACCGGAGGCGTTGAGGACCAGGACGTCCAGTCGCTCGAAGCGGTCGGCGATCTCCTCGATCAGCCTGCTGCTCTGCTCCGGATCGGCCAGGTCGGCGCCGAGCGGGGTGGCGGTTCCGCCCGCGGCGGCGATCGAGTCGACGAGTTCGGTCGCGCGCTTGGCCTTCTCCCGGTAGTTCACCAGAACGTGGTCGCCGCGTCCCGCGAGTATTCGGGCCGTATCCGCCCCGATCCCGCGGGAGGCGCCGGTGACCAACACGATGCGTTGTGAATCCAACGGTGCACTCCCACCTGTTTGCTTCTGATTCAGAACCACTATGGTAGTTCGAAATGAGAAGTGCAACCGAGGTCGGGGACGCCGAACGCGCGGCGATGGAGCTGTTGGGGCAGCGCTGGATGCTGCGCATCATCCGGGAGCTGGAGCCGGGGCCACTCGGATTTCTCGAGCTGCGCCGGCGGATGGACAACTGCTCGTCGAGCATGCTCTCGGTGCGGTTGCAGACGCTGCAGGGCGCCGGAGTGATCGTGAAGCGTGCCGACAAGGCGTACGAACTGACCGCGCCGGGCACTGCGCTCGCTGAGGCACTGGCACCGCTGTGGGGGTGGGCGCGGCGATACCTGGATTCGGGTGACGGACCGGGCCGGGGGTGACCCGGTGGATCATGTCCGCTGTGAATCGGCGCGGCTGGTGTGGAGGGGGGAGTGAGGTGTCGGCCCGGTCGAGGCGGTGTCGCCGTGCTGGTGTGACGACGTCCGATGTCGGCGCCGCGCATCGGCTAGGTTGGTGGCAGTCCACGTCGTGAGGTAGCGGGGTGTGCAGTTCGAGGACAAGGTGGGGCTCGATATGAACGGCGACATCATTCGGCGCAGCGCTCGCCCACTGTCGGGTCTGGTTGCGGTCGTCGCCGCGCTGGCACTGGTGGGGTGTGGATCCACCGAACCCGGGCACGGGCGCTCGGCCGACCCGGTCGCGGCCAAGTCGACCGCGAGTTCCACCGTGCCCGAGGTCATCGACTGTTCGTTCAACAAGCCGGCGGTCCGGCCACAGAGCCTGATCCTCGCCTGTGCCGATCTGGGTGCGCAGGTGGAAGAGATCCGATGGCAGAGCTGGGGGCAGGACAAGGCGGAAGGTGACGGCACCGAACACGACAACGTGTGCGAACCCAACTGCGCCGCCGGGAACTACATCACCCGCCAGGTGCACCTGACCCTGTCGAAGGTGGTGCAGCCGGGGAATGTGTTCACCTCGGTGACGACCGTGGATGCCGAGGGGAAGACGCAGACCTGGCCGATGACACCACGCTGAGGCCCTCGCCGCGAAAATAAGTGATACTCGGGGTATCGCGTACTGCCCGATCGTTGCTACGCTGCTGTAGCAACCGTGATCAGGAGTACCGATGAAGCTGCTTCCACTGTCCACCGCCGCGGGTGACCCCGGCGAGGTGGCGCTGCATGCGCGCAACGTGCGGTTCGACTGGCAGGCCACGCCGCTGCGGTGGCTCGCCTCGGAACCGATCGCGTCCCACGTGTTCAACTCGCTCAACCTGCTGCTTCCCGAGGGGGAGCGGATGTTCATCCAGACCTTCTCCGAGGCGCTACCCCTGATTCGCGACGAGAAACTGCGCGAGCAGGTCATCGGCTTCATGGGGCAGGAAGCCATGCATGCCGAAACCCACAACGATTCGCTTCGGAAGGTACTCGAGACGCACGGAGTGGACGTCGAGAGTTACCTGCGGCAGATGGAATACGTCTTCCGCAAGGCACTGGGTCCCCGAGCAGGACAGCAGGCGCAGCAGGAATTCCAGACACTTGTCGAACGGCTGGGCTTCATCGCCACCCTGGAGCACTTCTTCGCATTCCTCGGCGACTGGATCATCAATGCCGACCTGGAACGATTCGGGGCCGATCCGGCCATGCTCGACCTGTTCCGCTGGCACGGCGCCGAAGAGGTCGAGCACCGCTTCGTCGCCCACGATGTGGCCGAATATTTCGAGGTCGGCTATATCCGCCGCTGCGCGCTGATGGCACTCGTCTTCCCGGTGTTCACGGTGCTGCTCATGCGGGGGACCAAATACCTTGTGCAACAGGACCCGGGACTGCCCGATATGGGTTATCCACGCCTGGCGCCCAAGGTATTCGGCGCGATGTGGCGCGGTGCGCTCCCGGGTATTCCGTCGCTGCTGCGTTCGGCATTGTCGGTCGCCCGGCCCGGCTACACCCCGGCGTCGGTCGGCTCGACCGCACAGGCCGTGGCATATCTGGCGAAGTCGCCGGCGGCGCAGGCCCTCGCCTCGTGACCACCCGTCGCCCGGTTCCGGTGGCGCTGCCGCCGGACCTCTACCGTAACTCCGGAGTCGACCGGACGACCCAGCTCATCAGCCTGCTGGCCGGTGCCCGGATCCGCTGGTCGGCCCTGGTCAACCGGACGAACTCGGCCGGCACCTCGGACGACGGACGGCTCCGGCTGCGGGTGATCGAACGCCGGGTGGAAGCCCACGACACCGATGTCGTCAGCGTGCTGCTGGCCGCACCCGACGGCGCGGTACTGCCGTCCTGGCGGCCGGGGGCGCACCTGGACGTGGAGCTGCCCTCGGGCCGGTTACGGCAGTACTCGCTGTGCGGAGACCCGGCCGACCGGTACCACTACCGGATCGCGGTCCGTCGCATCCCCACCGGGCTCGGCGGTTCGATCGAGGTCCACGATGCGGTGCGTCCGGGTCACGACCTCACCGTGCGCGGCCCCCGTAACGCCTTCCCGTTCGTCCTGCCCGGATACGGATCGCCTGCCGCTCGGGTGCATTTCGTGGCCGGCGGCATCGGAATCACCCCGATTCTGCCGATGGTGCGCATGGCGGACCGGCTCGGCGTGGACTGGGCCATGGTCTACACCGGCCGCTGCCGCGATGCGATGCCCTTCCTGGACGAGATCGAATCTTTCGGTGACCGGGTCACCGTGCGTACCGACGACGAATCCGGGACGCCCACCGCCGCGGCACTGCTGGCCGGGGTCGGGCGCGACACCTCCGTCTACTGCTGCGGTCCGGTGCCCATGACCGCGGTGATCGCCGCCGCGGTACGCGAGATGCACGGAGTGGAACTGCATTCCGAGCGCTTCTCCGCCGCCCCGGTGGTGGCCGGGACCCCGTTCGAGGTGGAGCTCGCGCGCACCGGTGAGGTGCTCGCCATCCCCGCCGACCGCACCGTGCTCGACGAAGTGCTGCGTGTTCGTCCCGATATCGCCTACTCCTGCCGCCAAGGATTCTGCCGCACCTGCAAGGTCCACGTCCTCGATGGTCCCCCCGACCATCGCGACACCGTACTGACCCCGGACGAACGTGCTGCCGGTGAACTGCTCATCTGCGTATCCCGCTGTGCCGGTGAGCGTCTGGTGCTCGACCTCTGACCACTCTCGTCTCTTCGAGGAGATATTCGTGACCGCTCCCGTTCCCGATGCCCAGCACTTCGTCCGCAACGGCGATATCGATATCGCCGTCTACGAGTACGGCGACCCGTCCGCGCCCGCGATGCTGCTCGTGCACGGCTGGCCCGACGATCATCACCTCTGGGATCGCGTGATTCCCTTGCTGGCCGGGCGTTTTCACGTGGTGGCCTACGACACCCGCGGCCACGGGCGTTCGACTCGCACGGATCGCACCGAGGACTACGAGCTGGACCGGTTCGCGTCGGACTTCTACGCCGTGGCCGACGCGGTCAGCCCCGGCGAGCCGGTGCACGTCCTGGCTCACGACTGGGGCTCGGTGCAGGTGTGGGAGGCGGTGTGCGAGCCACGCGCGACCGCCCGGATCGCCTCGTTCACCTCCGTGTCGGGGCCGAACCTCGACCACCTCGCACACTGGACTCGCGACCGGCTCGGCCGCGGCGCGCTGTGGGGCCCGGCCACCCAACTGCTGTCCTCGGCCTATACCGCCCTGTTCATGACCCCGGGGCTCAACAAGGTGGTGATGCGGCCGCTGTCGTCGGAGAAGATCTGGAAACGGTTCATCGCGCTGATGAACGAAACCTCACCCGACAACGTGAAACTCGGGCCCGCATTCCGGCAGGACTTCTTCGACGGGATGCGGATCTACCAGGCCAACATTCTGCCCCGCATGTTCGGCCCGCGGGAACGGCACACCGAGGTCCCGGTGCAGCTGATCGTCGCCCGCCGCGATATCGCGGTGCGCCCGGCCGGATTCGACGATGCCACGAAGTGGACGCGGCGGCTGTGGCGCCGCGAGATCGCCGGCGGGCACTGGCTGCCCTTCTCCCACCCGGAACTGCTGGCCACCTCCGCCACCGAACTGGCGGAAGCAGTAACCACCGGTGCGCAGCCGCGCACCCTGCGCCGCGCCGAAGTCGGTGCGCAGACTTCGCCCTTCGGTGATCGACTGGTCGTGATCACCGGTGGCGGAAGCGGAATCGGGCAGCAGACCGCGCTCGCCTTCGCCGCGCTCGGTGCGGAGGTGGTGGTATCCGATATCGACCCCGACGCCGCCAAGCGCACCGTTTCCGCGATCGAGGCGGCCGGTGGCACCGCGCACGCCTACGGAGTCGACGTCTCCGACGAGACTGCCCTGCGTGACCACGCGGCCGAGGTGATCGCCGCCCACGGGGTGCCCGATATTCTGATCAACAACGCCGGAATCGGTCAGGCCGGCGATTTCTTCGACACCCCCGCCGCCGAATTCGACCGGGTGCTGCGGGTGAATCTGGGCGGTGTGGTCAACGGATGCCGCACCTTCGGCGCCGCGATGTCCGAGCGTGGCCTCGGTGGGCATATCGTCAACGTCTCCAGCATGGCGGCCTACAGCCCGCAACAGGGGATGAGCGCCTACTCGACCAGTAAATCGGCGGTCTTCATGTTCTCGGACTGCCTGCGCGCCGAGCTCGCCGGTAGCGGCATCGAGGTGCACACCGTGTGCCCTGGCGTGGTGCGCACGAATATCGTTTCCACCACCCGGTTCTCCGGACTGTCCGCCGACGAGGAAGCGGCGAAACAAGCCGAATACGATGCGTTGTACCGCCGACGCAACTACGGGCCGGAGCGGGTCGCACAACAGATCGTCGCGGCCGTGCAATCCCATCGCGATATCGTGCCGGTGACTCCTGAAGCCCGGGTGCAGTACCACTTCAGCAGGCTGGCGCCCGCACTGAACCGCTTCCTCGCAGCGCGCATCAAACTGACCTGACCGGTGCGGGCCGTCCCGCCGCACCGGTAGTCGGGGATGCCGAGCCCATTCTCAGTAGGTCAGTGCGTGGCGGAATCGGCTGCCGTGGTGTCCTCGTCGTCCTTGGTCCGGGTGGCGAGCAGGCTGGTGACCGTGACCACCGCGAGCACCACCACGATCACCACGAGCGAGGCGGGGGTCGGAATCTGCGGCACCCCGTCCCAGATCTCGTGCGCCCAGTGCAGCACCAGTTTCACGCCGATGAATCCGAGGATCACCGCCAGGCCGTAGGCCAGGTGCACCAGTCGCGACAGCACCGACTGCAGCACGAAGTACAGCGCTCGCAGGCCGAGCAGTGCGAAGGCGTTGGTCGCGAACACCAGATACGGATCGCCGGTCACGCCGTACACGGCCGGCACCGAGTCGATCGCGAACACCAGGTCGGTCGCCATGACGGCGGTGACGACCAGAGCCAGCGGGGTGAGCGCACGCCGCCCGGCTTCGCGCACCGTCATCTTCGTGCCACGGTAGTCGTCGGTGACCGGCATCAGCCGGCGCATCAGCCGGACCGTGCGCATCTTCGAGATATCGACTTCTTGGTCGTCGCCACCGATCGCGTCGCGGATCAGCTTGAGCGCGGTGAGCAGCAGGATTATCCCGAACAACAGGAATGCCCAGTTCAGCGACGCCAGTGCGGCCGCACCGATCGCGATGAAGATACCGCGCAGCACCAGCGCGCCGACGATGCCGAACAGCAGGACCCGCTGGGCCAGTGCCGCCGGTACCGCGAAGGCGGCCAGTAGCAGCATGAAGACGAACAGGTTGTCCACCGACAACGATTTCTCGAGCACGTAGCCGGTGATGAATTCGGTGGCGGGGGTCGAGCCGTAGCCCGCCCAGATCAGGCCGAAGAAGGCGAACGGGAGGGCCAGATAGAACACGGTCCACCCGACGGCCTCCCGCATCGAGACCTCATGTGGTTTCCGGGTGACGATGAAGTCCAGCGCGAGCAGGATCAGTACCCCGGCGATGGTGGCGGCCCACAACCACGGCGTGCCGATGGTGTGCAACTGCTGAGCTGCGAGAACGGTCGAATTCACGGGTCTCCTCGGGTATGCGTTAGCACCCGAGGTCTCCTTCACCCGATATTCGGGTGGCCACCCGGGGATCCCGACGGCGGAATCCGTACTGACCGATGTGACGCTTGGGAAGTACTCCCCTCGGAGGCGAGGATAGCGAAGCCTTTGCTCAAATCCAAGTGAATCGAAAAGCAATGGGACCGACGGCACAGTCCGGCGGCGGTCCACCCACGAAGCAGCTAGCCGCGCGGGTCGAGGACGACCAGCGCGATCGGCCGGTCGGTCATCGTCTGATACTGCGAATACCGGCCCTTGTTGACCTTGTCGACCAAGGCCCAGCGCCGTGCGTAGTCTGGATCGTCCGGATAGGTCGGCCGCGCCGTGACCGGAATCCGCCGCCGCCCGACCTGGATCTCACACTCCGGCGCCGCCTTCACATTCGCCAGCCACCCCGGCGGCCGCGACGAGCCCCCATTGGATGCGGTGACGATGTAGGACTGCCCGTCCCGCGCATAGGTCAGTGCGCTGGTCCGCGGCTTCCCGGTCTTGCGCCCCACGGTGCGCAACAGCAATGTCGGATTCCCGAAGAGCAGCCGATGCCCCACCAGCCCACCGGATTTCTCGTACACCGCCTGGTGCACCCGCAACGCGGTCGTGAACAGATCAGCCATCCCGCACCTCCCATCGCGAACCGTGCCCCAACCGTAGCCGCCACAACGGTCCCGGTCCCGTGTCGCGCGACAGGCGCACCCCGTGTCCCCAAGGGTTTCAGCGATTTCGGCTCTCACCGATCTCCGCCGTTCCGGCAACCCAAGTAGGTTCATCGCCTCCGGACCCGGTAGCATCCCCCACGTCCGCGGCGTGCCGCGGTAAGGGGCGGTAGCTCAGTCGGTTAGAGCCGCGGACTCATAATCCGCTGGTCGCGGGTTCGAGCCCCGCCCGCCCCACCATCAGCCGCGCACGTGCAGTCCGAAACCGCTGCGCCCCAGCGGCTCCAACCCCTCCTTCAACTGCAGCGACGGGATCTCGTAGTCGCCGAAGTTCTGCTTCCGGAACGGGATCGGCTCGGTCGTCTCCAGGGTATGCAGGCGCTGCTGCCAGGCTTTCGCGATATCCGGGTAGTCCTCGTCGGTCAGGCGGTCGGTGCCGTACAGCACGAACGGGGGCAGCGATTCGATTCCCGGGTAGTACAGGATGCCGTGCTGGATGGGGAACAGCAGGTCGTCGATCGGGCCGTTGATGCCGCGGGCGTCGTAGTGGGACTCCTTGCCGCCGATCGTCACCGAGAGCAGGGCTCGGCGGCCGGCCAGGGTGCCTTCGCCGTAGCGTTCGCCGTACTTGGTGGCACTGTGTTCGCCGACGCCGTAGGCGAAGTGGTAGGTGAACACCCGGTCCACCCAGCCCTTGAGGATCGCGGGCATGCCGTACCACCACAGCGGGAACTGGAAGATGATCGTGTCGGCCCAGAGCAGTTTTTCCTGTTCGGCGCGGACGTCGGCGGTGAGGGTGCCGGTGTCGAAGGCGCGGCCCGAATCGCGCGCGACCCGCAACGGGGCCGAGGCGGACGGACCGTAGTCCGCGGCGTCTACGGTGGCTTTCCAGTTCATCGCATACAGGTCGCTCACCTGCACTTCGTGCCCGGCGGCCGTCAACGTCGATACCGCGAGGTCGGTGAGTGAGCTGTTGAGTGACTTCGGTTCCGGATGGGCGTGCACGATCAGTGTTTTCACGACAGAACTCCTTCGGATCGGATGCTTCGATCCTGGGCGCCGCACCGACCGCCGTTCAGGGACGCTTCTTCCGTGGGCTCCGGGGTCCTGGTAATGACAGGACCACCCTCACCGGAAGAAGCGAGGCCATACTGGGGTAATGGACGATCTCGCGGGCTTCCTGCGGACTCGACGCTCCCGGGTCGAGCCCGCATCGGTCGGCATTCCCACCCGAGGACATCGACGGGTCGAGGGTCTGCGCCGGGAGGAAATCGCACACCTGTCCGGCGTCAGCGTCGACTACTACGTCCGGCTGGAACAGGGCCGCGCCACCCAGCCCTCCGAGCAGGTCCTCGACGCCCTCGCCCGGGTGCTGGGCCTCGACGACACCGAACGCGAACATCTGCACCGGCTCGCGTGCCAGACCCGCCGCCGGGCGAAGGTACCGGCCGGGCGCGTCAGGCCGGAGTTGCTGCGGGTGCTCGACCTGGTGCCCGGCGCGCCCGCGATGATCATGAACCATCGCATGGATGTGCTCGCCGGCAATCGTCTTGCCAGGCTGCTCTACGGCCGGCCGATGCCGGGATTCAACACCGCCCGGCACATCTTCCTGGAGGAGAACGAGCGCGGGCTGTATGCGGACTGGGAGAAATGCACGCTGGACGCGGTCGGGCATCTGCGCCTGGCTGCCGGAAAGTACCCCGACGATCCGGGCCTTGCCTCGCTCATCGGCGAACTGTCGATGGGCAGTGCACGCTTCCGTCGCCTCTGGGCCCGTGCGGATGTCCGCGCCCGCACCCATGGGCTCAAGCCGTTCCGGCACCCGCTGGTGGGACTGCTGGAACTGCATCAGGAGAACTTCGCGCTGCCGGACGAATCGGGTATGGAACTGCTGGTGCTCTCCGCTGCCCCGGACAGCCCGACCGAGGACGGACTGCACCTGCTCGCGGCTCTCGGGACCGACGAAGGTCTCCTGGAGACGAGGGCCGAGCAGCGCGCGGGGCGCCCCGACCGCACCGGCGACAGTCGATAGCGCTGCAGGCGGACGTTCGGTGCCGACCCGACTGCACGGTGCGGCGTGACGGTCGACGCAGGCATGCAGCCCGAGGTTGACCCTGACGCTGCGTCAGGGTTGCAGTCTTGTCATATGACCAACATCAGTACCGCGCCGGATCGGTCGGTTCCGCCGATCGGGGAGTTTCAGGACATCGACGACCGCAGTCTTTTCGTATACCGAGCCGGGAGCGGCGGGCCGGCGGTCGTGTTCTTGCCGGGCGCGAGCGCTGTCGGTCTGGACTATTTCGGTGTGCAGCAGGGTGTTTCGGCGTTCACCACGGCGGTGGTGTACGACCGTGGCGGAACCGGCTTCAGTGACGCGCTCGCCCTGCCCCGCACCGCCGCGGCGGTCGCCACGGAACTACGGGAATTGCTACGGGCCCAGCACATTCCCGGCCCCTACATCCTGGCGGCACATTCACTCGGCGGGTTGTACGCGCACCGGTTCACTCAGCTGTACCCGCACGAGGTTGCGGGACTGGTCTGGCTGGACGGTCTGCATCGCGACTGGGACGCGTTCATGCCGCCCGCGTCGGGATTCGCGGTGGCCGAGCAGTCGGCACCCGAGCTGGAGCAGATGCAGCGCATGCGTCCGGCGCTGCGGGAGATGTTCGCCGAACTGCACGCGGATTATCCGGATGGGCTCGGGGAACAGTTGGTCGATGCGAAGGTGAGCGACGAGTGGCTGCGTGCCGGTATCGCCGAACGCAGCATGTTGACCGGGCTCGCCGCCGAGCTGGCATCCGGGCCGAACATTCCCGATGTGCCGGTGGTCGCTCTCACCGTGGTGGGTGTCGATCCCGGACAACAGGCAGTGGTCGGCGATCAGGCGATACGGGAGATGAACGATGCCAAGACGCGGCTGGACGCTGCGCTGGTGGGTGCGGTATCGCAGGGGGAACAGCGCATCGTCTCCGACACCGTGCACCATCGGCTCTGCTTCGACCGCCCCGACGCCGTGGTGCAGGCGGCACGTGACGTTTTCGACCGGGCCACACACCCCTAGACTTGCCTGGTCCACAGCGGGTGAAGGGAGGGCGGTGCTCACGATCGGAAGGCTCGCGGCGGCCGCCGGTGTCACCGTGCGTACGGTACGCCACTACCACCAGGTCGGCCTGTTACCCGAGCCCGAGCGTGACGCCTCCGGATACCGTCGCTACGACGCGCAGGCGGCGGTGGATCTCATTCGCATCCGCACCCTCGCCGATGCCGGTGTTCCGCTGGCACGCATCGACGCGCTGCTGCACGCTCAGCCGAGCGAGTTCGCCGCCGCCATCGTCGATATCGACGCCGAGTTGCAGCGCCGGATCGACGAACTCGCCGAATATCGCCGCCGGATCGCCCAGCTGGACAGCGGGGAACGGCTCGTACTCCCCGCCGAGGTGGTCGCGCTGCTGGACCGGATGCGCGGACTGGGCGTCGGGGAGCGCAGACTGCGCATCGAGCGCGATGCGTGGATCCTGATGCACGCCATGGAACCGGCTACGGTGCCGCGCCGGCTCCGGGAGAAGAACGCGGCCTTCGACGACCCGGAGACGGTGCGGATGTATCTCGCCTGCGACCGGGCGGCCGACTGGGATCCCGGCGATCCGCGCCTGGATGCGCTGATCGACGAACTGGATGCGTGGAACGCGCGGCACGACCGTGACGGCACCGGATCCGGGCACGCGCAGTTGGTGTTCGCGCGGATTGCTGCGGAGACACCGGCGTGGCACCGCATCGCCGACACGCTCACCCACCGTGCCGAACGTCGCCGCGGCGTCGATCGCTGACTTCCGCCGTGCGCACCGGAGTCCACCGGACGGCGGTCACCCGCTCGCTCGCGGAAAGCGGGTGCCGCGGCCCGTGGCTCGGGGCGCGAACCTAGGCGAGCCGCACGTTCGCGGTGGCGAGGCCGAAGATCTTGCGGCCCGCGGATTTTGCGATGATCACGACCACCGCCGAGCGGCTCTCCGGGTCGACCGACTTCACGCGGCCGGTGAACTCCACGGTGCCGGCAGTGTCGGCCGCGACGACGGTGTAGTTCGACAACCGCACCCCGTAGCGGGTGATCGCGCCCGGGTCGCCGAGCCAACCGGTGACGAAACCTGCGCCCAGGCCCATGGTCAGCATTCCGTGCGCGATGACATCGGGCAGGCCGGCGAGGGAGGCGACACCGTCGTGCCAGTGGATCGGATTCGCGTCTCCGGCGACGCCGGCGTAGTTCACCAGATCGCCGCGGGTGAGCGCGACGGTGCGGGCGGGCAGTTCGTCGCCGACGCTGATGTCCTCGAAGCGCATTGCGGTCCCGGGGGTGCGTCCATGGGAGATCGGGGAGTGCCGCAGCCCGTCGCCGGCGGGAGTCTCCTCGGAAGCCTCGGGCCGGGCCGAGCCCCGCGAGGTGGCATCGATCCCGTGCATGATCACGCGGTCGATGGATTCGCTGATGCCCGCGTCGACGTCCTCGCCGGTGACACCGACCACCGTCGTGTGCATCACGTGCACGACATCGCCGGTCTGATCGACGAAGGTGTTGGTGACCGTCATCAGATCCTTACCCGCGATGCGGCGCACCGAGGACAATTCGACATCGCTGACCAGCTGATCGCCGGTGGTCACGGGTTTGTACATCTCGAAGACCTGATCGGTCTGCACAAACACGTCGTAGCCGGTGATGACCGATTCGAACAGCCGGCGGTTGGCCAGCATCGCGGCGGTGGAGATGAAGGTGGTGGGTGCGACCAGACCGGAGTAGCCGAGCTCGGCGGCCGCGTCCTCGGACCAGTGCGCGGGGTGGAAATCCTGTACCGCGCGGGCGTATTCGCGGATCTTCTCCCGGCCGACCTCGTAGTAGTCGGCCATCCGGTAGCGATAGCCTTCGAGCTCAGAGATATCCGACGCTGTGTCCACCCAATTGCTCCTCGTGTTCTCGGATTCGTCGATGCGAGCCCCCACCCTTCCACACGCGGCGCCGTGATGGGCCCGGACAGTACGGCGCGGTCCACGAGTCGTGGGTTCGTCGCCTCGACTCGCGGACCGCTCGTTCGGGTGTGCCTCGTGGAGCAGCTCAGTCGACGGAGCCGATCTGTCCGCGCACCAGTTTGCCGGTCACATTGCGCGGCAGCGGTTCGGTGGTGATGCGCCACCGCTCCGGAACCTTGAAATAGGAGAGACGATCGGTGGCGAAGGCCCGCAGGTCGTTCTCCGAGACCGAGGAGCCCTCGGGCACCACCACCACGGCGGCGACCTGCTGACCGAGGTCGGGATGCGGTTCGCCGACGACCGCACATTCGATGACCCCGGGGTGTTCGTCGAGGGTCTGCTCGATCTCCACCGGGTAGATGTTCTCCCCACCGCGCAGGATCAGATCGGAACGGCGACCGGTCAGATACAGCCGTCCCTGCCGGACCGCGCCGAAATCACCGGTCCGCAGCCAGCGCTCGGAATCGATCGCGGCAGCGGTGGCTTCCGGATTGCGCCAGTAGCCGATCATGACGTACGGGCTGCGCACATACACCTCACCCTCCACGCCTTCGGGGACCGCGGCCCCGTCGGGGTCCCGGATCTCCAGGGTGACGCCGATGATCGGGCGGCCCAGGGTGCCCGGCGCCTCGGCGAGGTCCATCGGGGTGGCGACTGCGGCAGCGGTACTGCATTCCGTCAGACCGTAGCTGTCGACGAGGGCGTTCGCGGCGAACGGAATCTCCTCGCGCAGACGCTGTTTGAATGCTGTCGACGACGGCGCCGAAGCCAGGGCGAAGGCGGTGAGTGACGAGGTGTCGTAGCGCCCGATGTCGCCGTGCTCGAGCAGCCGTGACGCCATGGTGGGAACAGCGCCCCAGTTGGTGACCTTCTCGCGCTCGATCAACCGCAGGATCTTGTCGGCGTCGAAGCCTCCCTGCGGAATGATGAGCGCGCTACCGGTCGCGATCCGGGGAACGACCAGATTGTGCAGGCTGGCGATATGGAACAGGGGCGACGTGAGCAGACACCGCACGTCCACCGGAGCACCCGGTTCCAGGGTTCGGCCGGTGAACGCCGCGGCGAGCGCGTCGGTGTATTCGAAGTAGCCGGTCACCGCCAGCAGGTTGCGCTGAGAATGCAACGCCGCCTTGGGCTTTCCGCTGGTGCCGCTGGTGAAGAGGATGACCGACGGGTCGTCCTCGGCGACGTCGGGTACTTCCGGCTGCGCACCGGCATGTGCGGCGATGAGCCGGGGCAGATCCTGCTCCATGGTCAGGACCGGAACGGTGGTGTCGACCTCCGCGAGAACCTTCGCCCGCTTCGCGTCGGCGATGACGACGGCCGGATCGCTGAGCTGAATTCCGTATTCGATCTCACGCGGAACCCACCATCCGTTGAGGCCGACGGTGATGGCACCGAGTTGCTGCGTCGCCCAGAAGGCGATCACCCACTCGACGGTGTTCGCGGCGAGGATGGCGACCCGGTCACCGCGACCGATGCCGTAGTCGGCGCGCAGCGCGGCAGCGAGGGCCGCTGCGGCCTCGGCGTGTTCGCGAAACGACAGCCGCCGGTCCTCGGTGACGAGGTAGTCGCGCTCGCCGAACCGCAGTGATTCGACGAGCAGTTCCGCGACGGCTCGGCGCCGCTCCCGCATGACCGGCATGCGGGCGCCGAGCACCTCCTCCTCGACCAATTCGAACCGCGCACCGGGGCCGGTCAGGCCGGCCATGATGGCGCCGAGGTCGGGTCCGGAAGCGGAGGTAGTGGTCATCGGCAGTCCTTCTGTGTGGAGCGTCACAACCACTACACCCTGCCACGGGCCGCTCTCGGAATGCGCCGAATTGTCCGCTCACCGAGACCTCCGGCGGGGCCGCCTCGCCGTCTCCTACGCCGGTCGGGGCGATGCCGCCGCTGGGCGCGATACCGGACGGTTCGGATGTCGGTGCTGGCCACGAGGCCGGGGCTGGACGTCCGGGGACAGGGCTCGCGAGGCGCGGGCGGCGGTTTCGGCCACCAGCGGGGCGATTCGCTGGATGGTCGCGAAGCTCGTGTTCGTATCCCCGCACAGACAGATCGCTGCGACCGGGCCCTGTGGGCCGCGGATCGCAGTGGCCACACTCGGCAGCGCTCGCCCCACCATCATGGTGCTGTTCTCGCCTCGATCGAACGACAGCCCCCGGCTGCGTCGGATTCGGTTCAACTCACGATGCAGGGTCGGTAGCGTCCAGTCTTTGGCCTTCGCCAGGCGCTTACCCAGCAGTGCCTCGACTTCCTCCGGTGGCAGCCAGGCGAGCATGGCCCGCCCACCGGTGGTGCGGTAGGCGAAACTCCGTTGTCCCACATGGGATTCGAGAGTGCGGGCGAACGGCCCCCCGATCTTGTCCAGGAAGATTTCGTCGGCTCCCTCGAGCGCGGCCAGGTGCACGACCATGCCGGTGCGTAGTTGTAGTTCGTGGAGATGTTCGGCGGCAGCGGCGCGGATCTCGCCGTGCGTGCCGTCGTATCCGCCCAGGCCCAACGCGCGCCGTCCCAAGGTGTATCCGGTGGGGGTGTGTTCGAGCCAGTGCAGCTTCACCAGTTGCTCGAGAATTCGATGCGCGGTGGACCGGGGCAGCCCACTGTGATTGCAGATTTCCATCAGGCTGAGCCGCATCGAACGGTGCTCGAACATGTCGAGAATGAGCGTCATCCGCTCCACCATCGACGGCGGCAGGGGCCGAGCTGCCGAAGTGGCCAGTGGCATCGATGCCTCCGATCATGAACAGGAACCTCACCCGAGTGTAGTGACCTCCAACACAAGGCGTGGTCAGGGCTGATCGACGGGCGCTCGCGCAGGTGGGCGTAGGGTCCGCGGCGCGCGACTCCGGCGCCGTGCCGACCGGGCGGTTATCGTGGGGATATGGGTGTGTTCGGCGAGATCTTTCCCGGCAAGAAACTGACCGACGAGGGCACCGGCGACACCGACGGCGAGCAACATCCCCGTCTCGATCTCGATCTGGACGCCGGCGTGATCAGGCTCTCGGGCCCGGCATCGCGTGCGGGGGATCGTGCGGAGGGTGAAGCCTCGGAGTAGCCGGTTCGGCTCCCGCCGGTGTGAGCGGTGGGGCGGCCCGTCACAGTGCGCTGCGATCCGGGCGGGTTCCGGATCGAAGGCAGTGTGTGGGATTTTGTGACTCTCCGATCTAGCAACCTATATTGCTAGCATGCTAAGGTCGGTGCGTGGGCGCTGAGGAAGTCAAGCAGTTCAACGTGTACCTCCCGGTCGAGTTGATCAAGCAGGTCAAGTTCCGGGCGGTCGAATCGGAGATGTCGCTGTCGGCGCTGGTGACCGAGGCGCTTCGTTCCTATCTCGGCACCGGCCGACCAGTGCACGAACCCGAATCTCGGAAGGAACAGTGATATGGCGGATCGAGGAGTCGAGGCGATTTTCCTGGAGACACACAACTGGGGGAAGGCGGCGAAGTTCTTCCAGCAGTTGGGTTTCGAGTTGGAATTCGCCACCGACCACAACTCCGGACAGCTCCGCAACGGCGACGGCGCCTACCTGTTCATCGCGGAGGTGCCCGCGGAACGTGATCCGGGAATGCAGGTGGTGTTGAAAGTTCCCGACGAACAAGGGTTTTCGGATGACTCGCCGGTCGAGGTGCTCAGCCCGTTCACCGATACCCACTACGGGACCCGTGAGATGACGGTCCGGGACCCGGACGGACGCAGCTGGACCCTGCAGGCCCCCGGTCAGAGCCGATGAGCCCGGAGATTCCCGACCAGACCGCGGTGCGGGTGGCGTTGTGGCGGGCCCTGCACGTGCAACTCGATCCCGCACCGCACGTGCTGGACGACGAGATCGGGCTGCAATTGGTCGATCCGCCCACCGGCTGGCGCGACCGTGGCGATATGGATCCGGTGGTCACCAGCCGTTTCCGGGCGAGCATCGTGGTGCGTTCGCGATTCGTCGAGGATCTGCTCGCCGAACAGGCCGGACGGGTCCCGCAGTACGTCCTGCTCGGAGCCGGGTTGGACACCTTCGCACAACGTCGTCCCGACATCGCCGCGCAGTACCGCATTTTCGAGGTCGATCAGCCCGGTACGCAACAGTGGAAGCGGCAGCGCCTCACCGAGACCGGATACGGACTCCCGGAGTGGTTGCATTCGGTGCCGGTCGATTTCGAGACCGACTCGTGGTGGGATCGACTGGTCGCGGCCGGTTTCGATCCGGCTCGCCCCGCGATCGTCGCCTCACTGGGGGTCAGTATGTATCTCACCGACGAGGCGAATCGTGAAACGCTGTCGCTGCTGGCGCGATCGGCACCCGGCTCGACGGTGGTGATGACCTTCATGCCCCCGGCCGAGCTGATCTACGAACACGATCGTTCCGGGCGGGAATTCGCGGACACGGGCGCGGCGGCATCCGGAACCCCGTTCGTGAGTTTCTACCCTCCCGACCGGATCGTCGCCATGGCACTCGACGCCGGATTCACCCAGGCCCGCCACGTGTCGGCGGGTCTGCTCAACGAGCGGTACTTCGCGGGCCGTCCGGACGGACTGCAGACCACCAATGGTGAGGAACTCCTGGTGGCGACCACCTGAGGCGGCCGGCACGGCCCTGCCTACGATCGGCGAATGACCAGATCGCATCGGCTCCGGATCGTGCCGTCCAGGTTCAGCGTCGAACATGTCGCGACCGCGACCTTCCCGGAGGACGACGAGTGGGTTGCGCTGGTCCGCGCGCCGGAGGGGCTGACGGTGGTGCGGGAGGCGCCACCGTGGGAACGTGAGCAGTGCTGGGTCGGTTTCTACGCGGTCACCCCACGTGAACTCGACACCGCCGGTGTTCTGGCCGCGATCCTGGAACCACTGGCACACAGCGGAATTCCGGTATTCGTCGCCTCCACCTTTCACGCCGATCTGGTACTCGTGCCCGAAACCCGTGGTGGCGCGGCGACCGAGACACTCACGGCCGCCGGGTTCGATATCGCCGACGAGTAGGGCGCGCGGTGCCGGGTCAGATGTGTTCGCCCTTGTCGCGGTTACATCCCCGGCACAGGATCTGCAGGTTGGCCGCACTGGTCGCACCACCGCGGCTGAGTGGGATGATGTGGTCGAACTCCAGATAGTGCGCCGATCCGCATTCCACACACCGGCCGCCGTCGCGATGCCACACCTGCGCCTTGACATCGGGTGCGATCGACCGGCTGTCTCGTTGCCCGGGTGCGACGGCGAGCCGTTTCGCTACGCGCAGCGCACCTTCTACGATCGCTGCGACCAATTCCGGTTCGTCGACCTCGAATTCGGCGCCGCCACGGGCCGAGGTCGCCGCGATCACCACCGTGTGCTCGTCGGTGATCGACACCGACACCGCGCGCCCCCAAGGGATTTCGATACCCGCCCCGGACCCGACGAAACGCAGCTTCTTGTTCGAGCAGATCAACCGCCCCGCTACGGTGCCCGCACCGCGGGACGTGCGGCGGATTCGAGTGGCCGGGGTATCGAGATGTACTCGCTCGTGTGGATCCAGATGCAGTTCCGGTACGGCGATCGTGGGCAGTTGTCCCTCTCGCAGTCGCGACAGAATCCGGACCCGGCGCAGCCCGCGCCGCAGGTCGTCCACGGCCGCACCGCGCAACCCGAGCGCGCCGACCGTGGCGTCGAAGCGCTGCAACTCCTCGGCGTCCACCGCTCCGTCGGCGAGGGCGAATGCCGCCATCCGCTCCAGCTGCGCCTGTGCGGGCCCGCGCAGCGCTGCCCGCGCGGTGGCATCGTCGATGCGTAGATAGCGGATTCGCGCCCAGAGGTCGTCCCATTGCGGACCAGCGGGCCCGGCGGAGTTCAGTACGCGCATCGCGCGGCCGCACCAACCGGCCAGATAGTCCTCGATCTCGGCAGCGCAGGCACGGCACGGCGCCGAGCCGCGCAGTCGCCAGCCCCGCCGCCGGCCGCAGCGACCGCAGCTCCGTGCATCGCCGACCGGATGTGGGCGGGTCTCGTCCGTCCAGCCCACCCCGTCCCACCAGCGCAGCACCGCGGGATCGCCCGGATCTCGATGCCAGTCGGGGCGGGGGTCCGACGGTGGAGCCGAGACCGGGGCGACGGTGCTGCGGTGCAACGAGAGCTGCTCCGCGCGGGCGTGACCCGTCGCCGTCACCGGGGCACCGAATGCGGCGAACAATTCCGCCGCATCGCCGCACTGGATCCCGCCGGGCACGAACCACCAGCGGTCTTCGCGCCGCCGGAATTCCCCCAGGACCGCGGCGCGCAGTCCCGGTGCGGGGGCGATATCCCCGCGCGCGACCAGGCCCTCGGCATCGTCGACCGACACCGTGAGTCCGGGCGCGGCGCCCAGCTGTTCGTCCGGACACGAGACCGCGAGCACGATCCGCACGATCGCGGCCTCGGTCCGGGGCAGCGATACCGACAACCGGGCCGTCCCCGGCTGCGGATCCTGATCCACCGTCACCGCCTGCGAGGGATGGCGGGGCGCGTTGAAATACACCACGTCGCGTCCGGATCGCACCCGTCCGCTCGCGTCGAGCAGCAGTGCGTGGGCGTCCGGCCTGCGCGTCGAGCGCCACGAAACCAGCACCGACAGTAGCGAAGTCGGTACCGGCGTGGCATCGCCGTCGACGGTGTGCGCAGAGGTTGTCATCGTCAGGAAACTATGCCAGGCCACGCCGACACGAACGGGCCCCGGCGGGGCGGAGCCCGTGTTCAACCGGCCGGTAGTGCGCAATCGCTCGCCGTGGCCCGCGCAGTGTGATCCACTGCGCGCAGGGCGGCGGAGGCCTTGAGGACCATTTCGTGGAATTCTGCTTCGGCGTCGGAGTCGAGCACGATCGCGCCGCCGGCGCCGATCCGCCAGCCCTCGGCGTCGCGCACTGCGGTGCGGATCACGATATTGAGATCGGCGGTGCCGCCCAGTCCGAGGAATCCGATGGTGCCCGAATAGACGCCGCGCGCTTCGGTTTCCAGCTCGTCGATGATTTCCATGGTGCGTAATTTGGGGGCTCCGGTCATCGAGCCGCCCGGGAAACAGGCACGCAGGCAGTCGATCACGTCGACGTCCGGGCGCAACCGCCCGCGAACCGTGCTGACCAGCTGATGCATGGTGGTGTAGGTCTCGGCGCGCATGAGTTCGGGAACGTGCACGCTGCCCACCTCGCACACTCGGCCCAGATCGTTGCGCAGCAGGTCGACGATCATCAGATTCTCGGCGCGGGTCTTGGGATCCGATTCCAGGGTGCGCCTGAGGATTTCGTCGGCATCGGAGTTCACCCCGCGGGGTGCGGTGCCCTTGATCGGTTTGGTCTCCACCGCGCGGGCCCGGTCGACCTTCAAGAATCGTTCGGGTGAGGAGCAGGCGATATGCATATCGCCGAATCGGAGATATGCCGCGTAGGGTGCCGGGTTGCTGCGTCGCAGCACCCGGTACACCTCGAGCCCGTCCCCGGACACGTCCGATCCGGTCTCGGAGTCCGATACGACCGTGTCGGTCAGGTTCACCTCGTAGGTCTGCCCGGCGCGCAGTGCGGCGTCGACGGCGGCGATATCGGCGAGGTAGCGCGCGCGACCGCGCGTGAGCCGCGCGATCACGGCGGGTTCGTCGGCGGGTAGTGCCACGGTGTCGAATTCGGCCCGGTCGGGGAGTGCGGCAACGGCTCGACGCGTCTCCTGTAACCACCGCTGATTCTCCGCGGCCGCGCCCCGGTCGGTCACCGCGATCAGATGGGTGCGCCCGGCCAGATGATCGACCACCACGAATCGATCCGCGAAGATCCACTGCGCA
Organism: Nocardia vermiculata NBRC 100427; assembly: GCF_001613265.1. Lineage (GTDB taxonomy): Bacteria > Actinomycetota > Actinomycetes > Mycobacteriales > Mycobacteriaceae > Nocardia > Nocardia vermiculata. The sequence goes on along the minus strand of NZ_BDCA01000001.1, from coordinate 357,695 downwards.
TCCGGGTACGGCGACCGATGCACCTGTGCGCCACCGCAGTCCGCCTTCATCTCGTAGCCGAGATATCCGACGTATCCACCGGCGAAATCGAAGGGAACATCGGGAGGTGTGACAGTGTGCTCGCGCAACCGAGCCGCCAGATAGTCCAGGACGGGCCGTGCGTCGGTGCGTACGCCCGCACGATCGGTGATCTCACACCCCGAGCCGATCCGATAACGCACCACCTCCGCGAGCGGCCCGGCCGCGTCGCCCACGAACGAGAATCCGGTCGACCCCGGCTCGACGTGTGCGCTGTCGAGCCAGAACACGGTCGGCGAGTCCGGATACAACCGCAGCACCACGGCTTCGGTATCCACCGCCCGCTCGATCATGTCGTGCAGCACCGTCAGCGCGACGGGTGTGGTGCGCGATGACTCGTCCACGCCGGCGGTATCGCGAACTTCCGCCTCGCGAGGCGCCGTATCGCTCGTCGAGTGTGCCGTGCCCGTAGTGCTCGCCGAGACGCCGCTGGCCACCACGGCCGGCGCACAGCGGGGTACGGCCCGGGTGAGCCGCGCGAAGTTGCGCAGCAGCGCGGCACCGCATTCACTCGACACCGATTCCGGATGGAACTGCACACCCCACTGCGGCCGGTGCCGATGGCGCACCGCCATCACCACGCCGTCCGGCGCCGTGGCGGTGACCGCCAGCGCCTCGGGCAGCGGCGAGTCCGCGCACAGCGAGTGATACCGGACGGCCAGAAAATCCGCGGGTATCGCGGCGAACAGCTCGCGACCGTCGTGCGCTATGCGATCCGGGTAGCCGTGCCGAGGCGACGGCGCCGCCACGACCTGCCCGCCGGCCGCGAGCACGATGCCCTGATGGCCGAGGCACACCCCGAGCAGCGGTAGTTCGGCCTGTTCGATCAACTGTTGCGAAATCCCGAAATCCCTCGGCACATCGGGGCGACCCGGTCCGGGGGAGATGACGATGTTGTCGAAGCGCGCCAGGTCCAGCTCCGCGATCGCGGCGACCTCATCGTTGCGCACCACGGTCGGTTCGATGCCGTTGACCGACCCGATCAGCTGGAAGAGGTTGTAGGTGAACGAGTCGTGATTATCGATCAGCAGGGTACGCACCGGCGCTGTTGTCGCGCCCCTCACCAGCTGGTCGACGGTGGTCTCGTCGCCGGGCCGAGACCGGGTCGTGCTCATACGCATCACCGTAACGGGGTCCCGGACGGTCACAGTGATGGCATATGCCTTCAGTTGTGTGGGGATGGTGGTGCACAATATGGGACATGTCTGTGGTGCAACCAGCCGGTGTGAAGCGCGAGGTCGTGGACTTCCAGGCCGTCGGTCGATGGATGGATGAGCAGGGCCTGCCCGGTGGGGAGTTCGAGGATGTGGTCTCGCTCGGGGGCGGCACCCAGAACATCATGCTGCGGTTCCGGCGCGGTGGGCGCGATGTCGTGCTGCGCCGCGGCCCCGAATACCTGCGGCCGAAGAGCAATGACGTGATCCGCCGGGAGTCGCGGCTGCTGAGCGCGCTGGACGGCACAGACGTCCGCGCGCCACGCGTGACCGCCGCCGGCGCCGACGAATCCGTCATCGGCGCCGTGTTCTACCTGATGGAACCGATCACCGGCTTCAACCCGCAGACCGAGCTGCCCGCGCTGCACGCCGGCGACCCCGAGATCCGGCGGCAGATGGGACTGTCCGCGGTCGAGGCCATCGCCCGGCTCGGTGCGCTCGACTACGAAGCACTGGGTCTCGCCGATTACGGCAAGCCCGACGGCTTCCTCGAGCGTCAAGTTCCGCGCTGGCTCGGCGAGCTCGAGTCCTACCGCAGTAACGAGGGCTACACCGGCCCGCAGATCCCGGGGGTCGAACACGTCGGAGATTGGCTGGAGCGCAATCGTCCGGCGCAGTGGCGGCCCGGCATTCTGCACGGTGACTGCCACCTGGCCAACATGATGTTCTCCTACGACGGCCCCGAGGTCGCTGCGATGGTCGACTGGGAGATGTCGACCATCGGCGATCCGCTACTGGATCTGGGCTGGCAGATCGCCACCCGTCCCGAACCCGGAACCACCGGTGCCGCCTTGCTGGGTGAGCTCGGCAAGGCGGGTGGCCTGCCGACGGCCGAGGAGATGATCGCCCACTACGCCACCTTCTCCGACCGCGATCTCTCACACGCCACCTGGTACACGGTGCTGGCCTGCTTCAAACTGGGCATCGTGCTGGAGGGCACCCATGCGCGCGCCTTCGCCGGCAAGGCACCGAAGCAGACCGGTGATTTCCTGCACGCCATCACCTTGGAGCTGTTCGAGAAGGCGCGCCGCCTCTGCGAGTGAGCCGGGGGCTACCGGTTTGACCGGCCGGCGTCGAGTAGTTCGGCCGCGATGGCGAGGTCCTTGTCGCCCCGGCCGGACAAGCACAGCAGGATCAAGGTATTCGCCGCGAGGGCGTCCTGTTCGGCCAGCTCCAGCAGATGTCCGACCGCGTGCGCGGATTCGAGGGCCGTGATGATGCCCTCGGTCCGGCACAGGGTGTCCAGGCCGCGCAGGGCCGCCGCATCGGTCGCCACTGCATGTTCGATGCGACCGATGTCCTTCAGATGACTGAGTTCGGGGCCCACGCCGGGATAGTCCAGTCCGGCCGCGATGCTGTGGGTCTGCGCGATCTGGCCCTCGTGATCCTGCAGGACATAGCTGTAGGAGCCATCCATCTCGCCGGGGGTGCCGACACTGAGAGTGGCCGCATGCTCACCGGTGTGCAAACCACGACCGCCGGCTTCCACACCGATCAGCCGCACCTGCGGGTCGCCGGTGAACGGATGGAACATGCCGATCGCGTTGCTGCCGCCGCCCACGCAGGCGATGACGTGATCGGGCAGTTGCCCGGTCGCCGCCAGCACCTGCCTGCGTGCTTCGGTGCCGATCCGGCTCTGGTGATCGCGCACCATTCGCGGGTAGGGTGCGGGCCCCGCGACGGTACCGAACAGGAAGTGCGTGTTCTCGGTGTGCGCCACCCAATCTCGCACCGCCTCGGTGATCGCGGCCTTCACGCCGCCGTCGCCCGTGCGCACCGCCCGTACCTCGGCACCGAGCAGGCGCATCTGCACTACATTGCTCTGCTGGCGGGCCATATCGCGGATTCCCATGTAGATCACGCACGTCAGGCCGAGCATCGCGGACACGGTCGCCACCGCGACACCATGCTGTCCGGCCCCTGTCTCGGCGACGAGGCGGGACTTGCCCAGCCGCGCGGCCAATAGTCCCTGTCCGAGGGCATTGTTGATCTTGTGGGCGCCGGTATGAGCCATGTCTTCACGCTTGAGGAACACCCGCACTCCTGGGACGCCCAGTGCGCGGGCGAGCCGTGGTGCCGAATGCAACAACGTCGGCCGGCCGACGCGCTCACGCAGCAGTTGATCGAGCTCACGATGAAATGCGGGCTCCGCCCAGGCACGCTGGTGTGCGGTTTCCACCTCGGCGAGGGCCGCCATCAGCCCTTCAGGGACGTAGCGGCCACCGAACACGCCGAATCTGGCCGAGTCCAGAGCGCCGTCTCGGAGGGGCGTTTGGGGCATGTGTCCGATCACCATCCGCATCCGTGTTTCCTCTGTGCTGTCCGGCTCGGACAGTGTGTGCGGTCGGTTCGCACACCCGGTCACCAGTGGGCGAAGAGGGAGTTAACAGCATGGAAGTGAACATCTTCAGTGCTGGGAGTGGTCGCGTTCCGTGCCGGCGAGCCGGCGATCGTGCTCAGACGCAGCGCAGCAATGCCTCGCGCACCACGCGGGTGCGGGCATCGTCGAGCACCGCGGTGCCCAGCCGGTTGGTCACGTAGCCGAAACCCAGTCCGGTACCCGGATCGGCGAAACCGAACGAACCGCCGTATCCGGTGGTGCCGTAGGCGCGTTTGTCGCTGCCGAATCGGAAGTCGCCGCACGGCTTGCGGAAACCCAGGTGGTACCGGCTGCGGGTGAGTAGCACCAGATCGTCGGCGGGTACGTCGTCGACCGTGTCGGCGGTGGCGAGACGATCGAGAACTCCTGGCGTGATAGGTAATTCGCCGGTCCGACCGGCCGCGGCGCCGTAGACCCGCGCGAGTGATCGTGCGGTGCCGACCCCGCCCGCGGCCGGATTCTCGACGCCGAGGAATTCCCGGCGGGTGGCGCGCTCGGGTGCGCCGGTGCGGGGGCTGCTCAGCGCGCGGTAGGTCAGACCGCGCCGCAACACCATCTGGATACCGATGCGCAGCGGGATATCGCGCTCGTAGCGCAGGATATCCAGGCCGGAGGTGGCCGACAGCGTCGCGATCCGATCGAGCGGCTCGTCCTCGGGCAGACCGATGAAGAAGTCGAGCCCGAGCGGCGCGGCGAACTCCTCGGCGAACACCCGTCCCAGGCTCCGGGCGTGCGGGTCCACCCGGCGCACCAGTTCGCCCAGATACAGTCCCGCGGTGATGGGGTGATATCCCTGCCGCGTCCCGGGACTCCACAGCGGTTTCTGTGCCGCGAGTATCTCCGCGAGCCGGTCCGGCTCCGACATATCCGACAACCGCACCACCCGATCGAGGACCGGCAGGCCGGCTCGATGATCCAGCAATTGCCGCACGGTGATCGCACCTTTGCCGTGCGCGGCGAATTCGGGCCAGTACCGGGCGACGGGGGCCTGATAGTCGAGATCCCCGCGGGAGACGGCCCGCGCGATCAGAAAGGCCGTCATCCCCTTGGTCGAGGAGAACACCGGAACCATGGTGTCGCGTTCCCAGGCCAGGCCGCGTGCTCGATCGCGCACGCCACCCCACAGATCCACCACGGGACGGTCGCCGTCGTAGACCGCGACCGCCGCCCCGACTTCGCCGCCGTGCGCGAAGTTACGCCGAAAGGCATCGGCGACCGGCTCGAACCCGGCCGCCACCTCACCGTGAATCTCAGCACCCTCGCCCATAGTGCAACCGATGGTAACGGTCACCTCGGTGCGGCAATCCGGCACGCCGCTCGCGGGAGTATCCGCGCGGCCGGTGCGCCGGTGTCGCGAGCCCTCTCGTAGGCTTTCTGCCGTGCGAGCACTGGAGCAGATTCGCGAATGGCCGGTCCGGCACGCCGCCGCGGGAGTGATCGATGCGCGCGGAGTGATCGGCACCGAAGGTGATCTCGACCGGGTCTTCCGACTCGCCTCGGTAACCAAACCCCTTGCCGCGTACGCGGTCCTGGTGGCGATCGAGGAGGGGGCGGTCGAACTCGACCAACCGGCGGGCCCACCCGGTTCGACGGTGCGGCATCTGCTGGCGCACACCTCCGGGCTGGCGTTCGACACCACGGTCATCCTGACCGAGCCGGGCCGCAAGCGGATCTATTCCAGCGCCGGCTTCGAGGTGCTCGCCGAATTCCTCACGCGGCAGACCGGTATCGAATTTCCCGATTATCTGCGCGAGGCGGTATTCGAACCGCTCGGTATGGAATCCTCGGAGTTGACCGGATCCGCCGGACACGGCGCACGCTCCACCCTCGGCGATCTGTTGCGTTTCGCCGCAGAGTTGCTGAACCCCCAACTGATCTCCGGTGAGATGCTCGCCGCTGCCACCTCCGTGCAATTTCCCGACCTCGGTGGCGTACTTCCCGGATACGGTTCGCAACGCCCCAATGATTGGGGTCTGGGATTCGAGATTCGCGACCACAAGATCCCGCACTGGACCGGGGGAGCCAACTCCCCACGTACCTATGGCCATTTCGGTCAGTCCGGCACCTTCCTGTGGGTGGATCCGGAAATCGGGACCGCCTGTGTGGGTTTGAGTGATGAGAATTTCGGCGATTGGGCACGTGCGATGTGGCCGACGCTCAGTGACGCTGTCATCGCTGATATTCAGCGGATTCGCGACACGGCCGAAAAGTAACAGTCGTAACAACGGGCACTCCAGTAAACTCGGGCAACGCCTGCGCTCGGCGGGATGTTGGGGAAGACGTCCCACGTCGAGGCTGGAGGTATACAGGTGCGCGCATCTGATCAGTTCGCGGATGTGACGTGTGGTGTGGTGTACATCCACGCGTCACCGGCCGCGCTGTGCCCGCACGTCGAGTGGACGCTTTCCTCCGCCCTCAAATCACCTGCCTCGCTGCGCTGGACTGCGCAACCGGCCGCGTCCGGACAACTGCGCGCAACCACCGATTGGGTGGGGCCGGTGGGTACCGCCTCCAGGATTGCTCACGCGTTGCGGGACTGGTCGGTACTGCGCTTCGAAATCACCGAAGATCCGTCCGACGGGGTGGACGGTGAACGCTACAGTTTCGTTCCCACTCTCGGATTGTGGTGCGGTGCCACGAGCGCCAACGGTGACATCATGGTCGGCGAGATGCGCCTGCGGGAAATCGTGCGCTCGGCGCATGCGCGCGGACTGCACGATGCCGCCGATATTTCCGCAGAAATCGACCGCGCGCTGGGTACCGCCTGGGACGACGATCTCGAACCCTTCCGCACCGGCGGCGAAGGAGCCGAGGTCACCTGGCTGCGCCGCGACGTGGGCTGACGAAAAACGGGTGACCCGGAGCGGGTCACCCGTTCTCGTTCGAGCCGAAGGCTTTACAGCGGGATATTCTTGTTGTGGCTGGGCCGGGCCGGCGCCGAGGCCAATGCCGCGGTAATCACCGAGCGGGTCCGGGCCGGATCGATGACCTCGTCGACCACGCCGATCGACACCGCTCGCTCCACTCCGCCGGCAATGGCTTCGTGCTCGGCGGTCAGTCGCTCGATCAGCGCTTCTCGTTCGGCTTCGGGCGCCTTGGCGATGGCCTTCTTGTGCAGGATGCCGACCGCGGCCTTGGCGCCCATCACAGCCACTTCGGACTCCGGCCACGCGTACACCGCGGTCGCGCCGAGTGCACGGGCATTCATGGCGATGTACGCGCCGCCGTAGATCTTGCGGGTCACCAGGGTGACCCGGGGGACGCGGGCCTCGGCGAACGCGTGCAGCAGCTTCGCGCCGCGGCGTACCACGCCCTCCCACTCCATATCCACTCCGGGCAGGTAGCCGGGGACGTCGGTGATCACGACCATCGGAATGCCGAAGGAGTTGCACAGCCGCACGAAACGCGCTGCCTTCTCGGCGGATTCGCTGGTCAGGCAGCCACCCATGCGCAGCGGATTGTTGGCCAGCACGCCCACGGTGCGGCCGCCGAGGCGCCCGAGACCGGTGACGATGCTGCGTGCGTAACCGCCCTGCATCTCCTCGAACGAGGATTCGTCCGCGCCGTCGGGGGAGGGAATCGTGTCGAGCAGTGCCCGCACCACCGGCTTGACGTCGTAGGCGCGCTTGGCCGACGCGGGCAGCATGGCTTTCAGGTCCACATCGCCGTGTGCGGCGGCGGACTGATCGAACTCGCCCTGCTCGGCGAACATCGAGACCAGCCGGCGGCCGCGGTGCATGGCGTCGTTCTCGTCGTCGGCGACGATATGGCACACGCCCGACTTCTTGCCGTGCGTATCCGGGCCGCCGAGCGTCGCCATATCGACGTTCTCGCCGGTCACCGACTTGACCACATCGGGGCCGGTGACGAAGACGCGGCCCTCGGGAGCCATGATCACCACATCGGTCAGCGCCGGGCCGTATGCGGCACCGCCGGCGGCGAATCCGACGACCACGGAAATCTGGGGGACCAGGCCCGACGCACGGACCATGGCCTCGAAGACGGTACCGACGGCGTGCAGCGCCTCGACCCCTTCGGCCAGGCGTGCACCACCCGAATGCCAGATACCGACCACGGGAAGGCGGGAGTCGATCGCGGTATCGATCGCATCCACGATGTGCTTACAGCCGTCGACTCCCATCGCGCCACCCATCACGGTGGCATCGGAGCAGTAGGCGACGGTACGGACACCGTCGACCTCACCGATCGCGGCCAGTACCCCGGAGGAGTCGCGCGGATGCAGCGGGAGCACGGTGCCGGGATCGAAGAAGCGCTGCAACCGTCCGAGCGGATCGCGGAAATCGGTCGCGGCGCCCGCGTGGGCGGGGGCCATGATGGTCATCGCGTTGTCTCCTCAGGAGATACGGAGTCGCTGACGCGGCTGCGAAAAGTGAAATCCCGGTGGGGCTTTCGGCTGAAGCGGAAAGCCCCACCGGGTTCGCTGAAGTTGCCGACCGTCTCGGCCGACCGAGGTGGATCAGTACCGGCCGAAGGCGAGGGCCACGTTGTGGCCGCCGAATCCGAACGAGTTGTTGATCGCGTACTCGATTTCCTGGCGGCGTGCCTCACCGTGCACGACATCCAGGTCGATCTCCGGATCCTGGTTCTCCAGGTTCAGCGTGGGCGGCACGATACCGTCCCGGATGCTGAGCACGGTGAGTACCGACTCGAGAGCGCCGACGGCGCCGATCGAGTGGCCCAGGGCGGACTTGGGTGCGTAGACCGAGGCATGGGTGCCCACGGCCCGGTGGATAGCGTTCGCTTCCGCTGTATCCCCGATCGGGGTGGCGGTCGCGTGCGCGTTGATATGAGTGATGTCGGACTTGGCCAGCCCGGCGGTCTGCATCGCACGCTCCATGGCGCGCGCCGCTCCGGCACCCGTGGGATCCGGCGCGACCAGGTGGAAGGCATCGGAGGTGATGCCCGCACCCAGCAGGCGAGCGTGGATGGTGGCCCCGCGCGCCTTGGCGTGTTCCTCGGTCTCGATGACCATCAGTGCACCGGCCTCGCCGAAGACGAAGCCGTCACGATCTTTGTCGAAGGGCCGCGAGGCGGCCTTCGGGTCGTCGTTGCGCGTGCTCATCGCACGCATCATGGAGAACGCCGCGATCGGCACATCGGAGATGTAGCCCTCGACGCCGCCGGTGACGACCATGTCGGCATCGCCCATGACGATCATCCGCCATGCGTTCGCGATGCCCTCCGAGCCCGACGAACACGCCGACACCGGGGTGACCACTCCCGCCTTGGCCCCGAGTTCGAGGCCTACGACAGCGGACGGCCCGTTCGGCATGACCATCTGAACGGCCAGCGGCGAGATCTTGCGATAGCCGCCGTTCTTCAGCTTGTCCACCGAGTCGATGAGCGCGTCGCCGCCACCGAGTCCGGTGCCGATCGCCACGCCGAGGCGCTCGGGATCGACCTCGGGGCTGCCGGCATTGCGCCACACCTCGCGACCGAGGACCGTGGCCAGCCGCTCGACATACGCCATACGGCGGATCTCGACTCGGCTGAGCTGTGCGTCCGGCGAAACCTTCAGGTGGCCGCCGATGCGAACCGGGAGGTCGTATTCCTCGATGAAGGAGTCCTCGAGAACGTCGATGCCGCTCTCGCCGTTGAGGAGTCCCTTCCACGTCGCATCGACGTCACCGGCGATCGACGTGGTCGCCGCGAGACTGGTGACGACTACGTTCGGGAAGTTCCCGTTCAAAGTGGAAGGAGTGGTCACGGTATCGGCCCTTACTCGGCGTTCGCGTCGAACTTGGCCTTGAGCTCGGCGGCCATCTCGGAGTTCTCGGCCTCGAGCTTCTGCACGTAAGCAACGGAGTCGCCGACCGTCTTCAGGCTGGCGAGATCCTCGTCCGGAATCTTGACTCCGTACTTGTCCTCCATCTGGACGGCGATCTCGACCATCGACAGCGAGTCGATGTCCAGGTCGTCGACGAAGGACTTCTCCATGGTCACCTCGGAGGGCTCGATACCGGTCACCTCTTCGATGATCTTGCCGAGCTCTTCGACGATCTGTTCCTGGGTCAGAGCGGCCACTTCGTGGCTCCCTTCTTGTACTTCGTAGGGTCCGATTATTTCGGAGGTCCGATTATTTCTTCGGTACGAGGCGGGCGAATGTTTCGCCACCCCGCTCACGGCCGCGTTATGCGGACCGCGAGGAAAGCTATCCGGTTGCCGTCAGCTCGACAAACGCGGGGATGTTCTCGGGGGTCTTCAGCGCCAGATTCGGGGTGCCTTTCAGCTCCCGCTTGGCGATGCCGACCAGGGTTCCGGCCGGTGGCAGCTCTGCCACTGCGCCGACCCCTGCCGCGCGAACGGTTTCGGTGCACAGATCCCACCGGACGGGCCGGGTCACCTGTGCAGCGAGCTTCTCGATGGCGTCCTTGCCGGAGTCGACCGGCTTGCCGTCGAAGTTCGACAGCAGCGTCCGAGTCGGCTCACCCGGGACCATCTGGGAGATGGCCTCGGTCACGGCGTCCTGGGCGGGCGCCATGAACGCCGTGTGGAAGGCCCCGGCGACCGGAAGTGCGCGAACCCGCGCTTTCTCCGGCGCATTCGCGGCCAGTTCCGCCAACGCATCGAGCCGGCCTGCCGCCACGATCTGGCCGACCGCATTGCGGTTGGCCGGAACCAGGTCGAGCTCGGCGAGCCGGGCGAGCACGGCGGCTTCGTCGCCACCGAGCACGGCGGACATACCGGTCGGCTCCAACGCACAGGCCTTGGCCATCTCGGCGCCGCGAATCGCGGCCAGTTTCACCGCGTCGTCGTGGGAGATGATGCCCGCGATGGCCGCGGCGGCGAGTTCACCGACCGAATGTCCGGCGACGATGGTATCCGCCGGGACCGCATCATGGGGAATCTCGGCGAAAGCCAGCAGCGCGGCCGCGACGACCAACGGCTGAGTCACCGCGGTATCGGTGATCTCCTCCGCGGTCGCGGTGGTGCCGAGCTGCAGCAGATCCAGGCCGGAGGCCTTGGACCACAGTTCGATACGGTCACGCGCGCCGGGAAGGTCGAGCCAAGGCGCGAGCATGCCGGGTGTCTGGGAGCCCTGTCCAGGGGCGAACAACGCGATCACGTCCTCAACGAAACACCGTCGGAGGGCTCCGTGGAGATGTCGACGCCGATGATGTTTACCGATCGCTTTTGTGCGGTCTCCACAAAAGCCGACGTGAGATGTCGGCATCGACCGATTCCGGGGATCCGTTACAGCGGATCTTCGTAGAAAGTGGCAGGAGTGCCCTCTGGGACAGAGGTGGACGGTTCGTTACGTATTCGTGTCAGGCGACCTACCGTTGCCGCGATTCTGAGCACGTACGAGTCACGAGGATTCATCGGGTCCCGGCCGGTGACTTCGGCGATGCGCTTGAGCCGATAGCGGACGGTATTTGGATGAACGAACAGCTGGCGGGCACATGTCTCCACTGCTCCACCACAATCGAGATAGGCGTCGAGAGTGTCCGACAGGGCCGACCCAGCGGCGGCCAACGGTAGCACAAGGTATTCGTTGAGGGCATCGACGGCCGCCCGGTCGCCGAGCAGGGCACGCTCGGGCAGTAGTTCGGTCGAGTGCACCGGTCGTGGTGCGGCTCGCCAGCCCACGACCGCTTCCATCCCCGCCATCGCCTCGACCGCACTGACATGGGCTGCGGACAGCGTCCGCATGGTCGGCCCGATCACCACCGGACCGTCGGAGAAGGCGTCACTGAGCAGATCGGTCAGGAAGGGAGACGGATAGCCGGTGTCGCCGATATTGCCGCTGATGACCATCACCAGCCGCGAGCCCTGTACCACCGCCAGTGCGGCACGACCGTGCTGGGCGGCGATGGTGTGAACCGAACCCACCACCGCCACTTGATCTTTCGGTGGCGTGCCGACCAGAACCGTGGCCGCCGCGGTGGCGTCCCAGTTCAGTGTCGCCGCGCGCGAGAGCATTTCCGGCCCGGTGTCGCCGCGCACCACCGCGTCGACCACCAGAGCCTCCAGGCGGGTGTCCCACGCACCTCGGGACTCGGCCGCACTGGCGTACACCGACGCGGCCGCGAAACCGAGCTCACGCCCGTACCGCAGTACCGCCTCGGTCAATGCCACCAGCTGGCGATCGTTACGAGCCAGCGCCGGCAGCCACTGCTCGAAGAACTCCATCGCCACCCGGACCATGTCCACGGTCTGGCGCAGAGTCAGCCGCCGGGCCAGGTCCTGCGGGATCACCTGGAACGCGTCCAGGCTGAAACGGATATCGCTCTCGGGATCCTGCAGCCACTCCAGGAAGTTCACGACCGCGGTCTGCACCAGCATCTGCACCCCGGCGCGCTGCGCGGCATCCAGATCGCCGAAGAACGGCAACCGGTCCTCCATCGAGGAGATGGCCTCGGTCGAGAGCCGGCCAGAGAACTGCTTCACCCGTTTGAGCAGGGTGTCCGGCAGCGGATCGCGATTTTGCCGATTCGGTGACAGCGCGCCGGTCGGTAGATAGACCTCGTGTTCGGACGACCCATCGGAGACCCGGCGAGGCCGCGGCGGTTTACGTTCCACTGTTCAATAGTCCGTCATCGCATAGTGGGCGACCGCAACCCCCCGGTGGGGACGCGATGTCGCGCCCCCACCCGAACGATTACGCCGGCTGTTCTTCGGTACCGGTCGACTTCGGCGCGGCGTCGACGTCGTCGATGCGATAGCGGGCCGCGGCCTGCGTCACCACCGACTGCTCGATCGCGCCGGTGCGGCTCAACGCCTCCAGCGCCGCGAGCGCGATGGACTGGGCGTCGACGTTGAACACCCGTCGCGCCGCCGGCCGGGTATCGGAGAAGCCGAAGCCGTCGGTACCCAGCGTGGTGTAGTCGCCGGGGACCCACTTGCGGATCTGGTCCGGAACCGCCCGCATCCAGTCCGTAGCCGCCACGACCGGCCCCTGCGCCTGCGAGAGCACCTGGGTGACGTAGGCGGGATCCACCCCGGCATCGGGGTGGCGCAGCGCATGGATCTCCTTGGCCAGCGCCTCCCGGCGCAGCTCGCTCCACGACGTCACCGACCACACATCGGCCTGCACACCCCAGTCGTCGGCGAGCAGTTCCTGTGCGCGCAGACCGTCGGGCATCGTCACACCGGCCAGCAGGAGCTGGGTACGCACCTGCCCCTGCCCGCCACGGCGGTACAGGTAGATGCCCTTGAGTAGACCCTCGACATCGAGGTCGTCGGGCTCGGCCGGCTGCTGATACGGCTCGTTGTACAGGGTGATGTAGTAGAAGATGTTCTCCCCGCCGAACACGTCGTTGTGCAGGACGGGATGAGTCCCCGGGACCTCCGAGGCAGCGCTGCCACCCGGCCCCAGCTGTGGCCGGCCGCCGCCGTACATGCGGCGCAGGCCGTCACGCACGATGTGGGCGATCTCGAAGGCGAAGGCCGGATCATAGGCGACCACGGCCGGGTTCGTGGAAGCCAGCAACAGCGAGTGACCGTCGTTGTGCTGCAGTCCCTCACCGGTGAGCGTGGTCCGCCCGGCGGTCGCACCGAGCACGAAACCGCGGCCCAGCTGATCGGCCGCGGCCCACAGGCCGTCACCGGTGCGCTGGAAGCCGAACATCGAATAGAAGATGTAGAGCGGGATCATCGGTTCGCCGTGGGTGGCGTAGGAGGTGGCCGCCGCGGTGAACGATGCGGTCGAGCCGGCCTCGTTGATGCCCTCGTGCAGAATCTGGCCGATCTGGCTCTCCTTGTAGGCCAGCATCAGTTCCGCGTCCACCGAGGTGTACAGCTGCCCGTTGCGGTTGTAGATCTTCAGCGACGGGAACCACGAGTCCATCCCGAAGGTGCGGGCCTCGTCCGGAATGATGGGTACGATCCGATGGCCGATGTTCTTGTCGCGCAGCAGCTCCTTCATCAGTCGCACGAACGCCATGGTGGTGGCGACGTTCTGCTTACCGGAGCCCTTGCGCACCGACGCGTAGGGCGCATCGCCCGGCAGTTGCAGCGGTGCGGCCGCCGAACGCCGCTCGGGCAGGAAGCCGCCGAGTGCGCGGCGCCGGTCCAGCATGTAACCGATCTCGCGCACCTCCTTGCCGGGGTGGTAGTACGGCGGCAGATACGGATCGGCCTCGAGTTGCGCATCGGTGATCGGAATGCGCTGCACATCGCGGAACGCCTTCAGATCATCGAGAGTCATCTTCTTCATCTGGTGCGTGGCGTTGCGGGCCTCGAAGTGCTTGCCCAGGCCGTACCCCTTGATGGTCTTGGCCAGGATCACCGTCGGTTTGCCCTGATGCGCCAGGGCCGCGGCATACGCCGCGTAGATCTTGCGGTAGTCGTGGCCGCCGCGCTTGAGATTCCAGATCTGCTGATCGGTCAGGCCCTGCACCAGTTCCTTGGTGCGGGGATCGCGGCCGAAGAAGTGCTCGCGCACATACGCGCCGTCATTGGCCTTGTAGGTCTGGTAGTCACCGTCGGGTGTGGAATTCATCAGGTTGACCAGTGCGCCGTCGCGGTCGGCGCCCAGCAGCGCGTCCCACTCGCGGCCCCAGACCACCTTGATGACGTTCCAGCCGGCGCCACGGAAGAAGGACTCCAGCTCCTGGATGATCTTGCCGTTACCGCGGACCGGGCCGTCCAGGCGCTGCAGGTTGCAGTTGATGACGAAGGTCAGGTTGTCCAGGCCCTCCAGCGCGGCCACATGGCACAGACCGCGCGATTCGGCCTCGTCCATCTCGCCGTCACCGAGGAAGGCCCACACGTGCTGATCGGAGGTGTCCTTGATGCCGCGATCGTGCAGGTAGTGGTTGAACCGGGCCTGGTAGATGGCATTCATCGGGCCCAGACCCATCGATACGGTCGGGAACTCCCAGAAATCGGGCATCAGCCGCGGATGCGGATACGAGGACAGCCCGTGCCCCGGACCGCCGTGGCTGTATTCCTGCCGGAAGCCGTCGAGCTGATCCTCGGTCAGGCGTCCCTCCAGGAAGGCGCGGGCGTAGATGCCGGGGGAGGCGTGGCCCTGGATGAAGATCTGGTCGCCGCCGCCGGGATGGTCCTTACCGCGGAAGAAGTGGTTGAACCCCACCTCGTACAGCGCGGCCGAGGAGGCGTAGGTCGAGATGTGCCCACCCACGCCGATCCCGGGACGTTGCGAGCGGTGCACCATGATCGCGGCGTTCCAGCGGATCCAGGCGCGGAAGCGGCGCTCCACCTCTTCGTCGCCGGGGAACCACGGCTCGTTCTCGGTGGGGATGGTGTTGACGTAGTCGGTGGAGGTCAACGACGGAATGGTGACATGACGTTCACCGGCGCGCTCGAGCAGGCGCAGCATCAGGTATCGCGCGCGGCCGGAGCCCTCACGCTCGAGCATCTCGTCGAACGATTCCAGCCATTCGCTGGTCTCCTCCGGGTCGATGTCCGGTAGGTAGGACGCCACCCCCTCGCGGATCACGCGCACACGCGCCCCGGACGGCCGAGCGGGACCGTTGGTGCCGGACTGCTCGGGGGGTTCGGACGCAGAACTTGACGAAATTGGGTGCATCAGGTCGGTCAAAATCAATGCTCCTCGTACGGGGTGGACAAGCTGATGGCTCTAACCCCGGACGACGCCGCTGGTGCGCGGGTCGTCCGTCGCTCACGGTTGGGGCGCACCTCACATCCTTGCCGATAGTGCGTCCCAGGTCATCATGTCAGTCCCGGATCCAGTACCGTTCGCTAGGCTGTGGTGCCCACTGGGTGCGACGGCGCTGTGACGGCACCACGGGGACGCGCCACGGATGAGAATCTTTTCGACTGCTCGAGAAGCGGGGAGGACGATGAAACTGCTGAACCCACGTGGGTTCGGACTGACATGTGCGGCCTTGGCACTCGGCACCGGCATCGTGCTGGCAGGTTGCTCCAACGCCGTCCAGGGCACCCCCACTGTCGATCAGGCCGTCGCCGCCGCCTATCGCACCGAGATGGCCGCCTCGTCGGCCGCGGCCACTTCATCGAAAAAGGCTGCCGCACTGCAGAAGGCGATTTCCGACAACTGCAACCCGTTCCGGTCCACCACCGGACCCGCGGTCACCAACTACAACGATTTCGTCAGTGCGCACGATTCGAATGCCCCCGATCAGGATGCCAAGCGCGACGATGCCGCGCAGACGCTCGAGGAGGCCGCGAACACCGTCGAGAAGCGCGTCACCGACGCCGCGGACGCACTGCCGGCGGATCTGGCGCAGAAGTTCACCGAGTACGTGAACGCCGCCCGGGAATTGGCCACCGAATCGCGCAAGATGACCTATACCGCTCCCGTCGGGCTACTCAACGATGCCAGTAAGCGGGTCAACGACGCGCTGAATGTCGTGCGAATCGCATGCCCGGCGCGATAACCGTCGTATCGGTACAGCCGCGCCGGTCAGGGCCCTGTGCGTCGTATCCGGGCGGTCTGTTCCGGGGTATTCGTCCGCGAATTTTCCTAGGCGAATTGCGTCGATCGGCTTGCGTTGCGGCCGATAACCATGTTCGCTTGCACGTATCTGTTGTCGGGAGTTGAGGAGGACACCACCGTGGTCGCCGCGGCGGACGCGCAGAATTACGCTCAGAAGCTTGGCATTGTTCACGGCATGGTGGTTCAGGAACTGGGCTGGGACGAAGACACCGCAGACGATTTGAGATCGTCCATCGAGGAAGTCACCGCAGCCGAGATACTCGACGAGGACACCGACGAGGTGATCGATGTCGTGCTGCTGTGGTGGCGCGACGGCGATGGTGATCTGGTCGACGAGCTGATGGACGCCATCGGCCCGCTCGCCGAAGACGGCGTGGTGTGGGTACTCACTCCCAAAACCGGTGAACCCGGGCATGTCGATCCCAGTGAGATCGCCGAATCGGCTCCCACCGCGGGGCTGACGTCGACCACCCCGGTGAAGCTCGGAAACTGGACCGGAACCAAGCTGATGCAGCCCAAGACGCCCTCGAAGCAACGCTGACCCCCCGCGTGACTAAGGTTGCGCAGCGGGCAGTCGCCGAGTACGCCGGACAGCCCACCATCGAGACAGGAGGACTGCGCATGCCGCTCGAAGTGGGCACCGCCGCACCGGATTTCACGCTGAAGGACCAGAACAATCAGGACGTGAGTCTCGCGGCTTACCGGGGCGACAAGAACGTCCTCATCGTGTTCTATCCGCTGGCATTCACCGGTATCTGCCAGGGTGAGCTGTGCAAGGTACGCGACGAGCTGCCCAAGTTCCAGAACGACAACGCCGAAATCCTCGCGATCTCGGTCGGACCTCCGCCCACCCACAAGATCTGGGCGGCCGAGCAGGGCTACACCTTCCCCCTGCTGTCGGACTTCTGGCCGCACGGTGCGGTCGCGCAGACCTATGGCGTCTTCAACGAGAAGACCGGCTTCCCCAACCGCGGCACGTTCGTCGTCGACAAGGACGGAATCATCCGTTTCGCCGAAATGAACGGCCCCGGAGAGCCCCGTGACCAGGCGGCTTGGGAGAAAGCGCTCACTGCGTTAGATTCATAACCCGCCGCATCGTTCCGTTCCCCGGAACGCAGCGGCAGACCTTCACCGCCGACTCGGCTGGTGAAGTCCGGGCGTATAGCTCAGTGGTAGAGCTCTGGTTTTACACACCAGCGGTCGGGGGTTCGAACCCCTCTGCGCCCACAGTGTTCGTGCAGGTCATCCGGCCTACGATGCGCCCACGCTCGAATCCGTGGGTGCAAACGTGGGGCACGGGCTTCATCCGAGGATGCTCCGGACGTTCTCCCACTGGCTGTCCGCAAGGCTCGCGTAGCGCTGGGTCCTCCGGATCGAAGCGTGCCCGAGAAGCTTCTGCGCGTGCTGCAGCGGCACCTGCGTGCGGACGAGTCGACTCGGGGCCCGGGCCTGCTGAGTCTCGCCTGCCGGGAGTCGCGGCAAATGCTTATGCAGCCTAAGTAATATGGTGCATTGTATGGAGAACGCGTTATCTGTCGGTGACGGCATCTATCAGATCCAGGTTCCGATCACGGATAATCCGCTGGGGCACACCCTGGTCTATGCACTCGAGTCGCCGGGCGGTCTCGTCCTGGTCGACGCCGGGTGGTACGACGACAACGCGTGGAGCGGGCTCACCTCGGGGCTCGCGGCCATCGGCCATTCGGTGGCAGATATCGAAGGCGTCGTACTCACCCACTACCACCCGGATCACAGTGGTCTGTGCGGTCGGGTCCGGGACGCCTCCGGTGCATGGATCGCGATGCACGAAGCTGATCATGATCTGTTCGCCCACATGACGGCCGACCGGGACGAGGCCGAGATGGCCGCTCAAAGGGAGAACATGGCCCGAGCGGGTGCCGGCCCGATCGATCAGGATGCCTGGGTGGCCGCGGCGAGCGAGGAAGCACCCGTCGGTCGCGACTCGGCACCCGATCGCGTCCTCGTCGACAACGAACGCATCGCGTTGGCCGGCCGCAGCCTTCGAGCGATCTACACCCCGGGCCATACTCCCGGCCACGTGTGTTTCTATCTCGAAGACGCCGACGTGATGTTCACCGGCGACCACGTCCTGCAGAAGACCACACCTCATGTGGGGAATTTCGTCTACCCGCTCGAGGAACGCGACGGCCTGGCGGAGTTCATCGATTCGCTGCGGCGCGTGCAAGCGATGAATGTCACCCGCGGGCTCGGCGCGCACGGGCTGCCCATCGATGACGTCGCCGGCCGCGCTGCGGAATTGATCGAGCACCACGAGGAGCGACTCGAACATCTCCATGCCAATTTCGGTGATGATCCGATCACGGTGTGGCAGGTCGCCGAGCGCATGAAGTGGTACAAAGCGTGGGCGGACCTGTCCCCGATGGGCAAGCATATGGCGTTGTCGGAGGCCGCGGCCCACCTGCGGCATCTGGTGGCCCGCGACCTGGTCGCTCAGGTCCCGAGTTCCGAGCCGGCCCGTTTCGCGCGGACGTAAGTGCCGGGCCCGAACGTCGGCCTCGAACCCTCTTGCGGCGCAGGGCCGGTCGAGAGTGCGGAGTGGACACCGTCCGAACTGCAGCGTTACGGGCTCGCGGTGGCGCGAGTGGTGACTCCGGCGGTCAGCGCGTCGATCGTCAGAGCCAGAATCCGAGGGTAGGCGGCGCCGTACTCCTGCGCGTGCAACACCAGCAGCAGTGCGCTGCGGAGTGTGCCGACCACCACCCACGGGTCGTCGCCGACGATCTCGCCGGCCGACTGTTGGGCCGCGATGAACTCGGCCAGTTCCGTCATGCCGTTATTTCCCGCTGCGGCAACGACTTCCGGGGTCAATTTGCGTTGCAGTAGTGCGACCTCGTCCGGATGTGACATCAGCCTGCGGTACAGCGGGTCCTCGTCCAGCACTCGCACCACGGCCCGGAGGTAGCGGCGCAGTGCGTCGACCGTGTCGTCTCCCCGGTGCAGGCCGTTGTCGATGGTCGCCTCGCGGACGCGTTGCGCACGGGCCAGCAGCAGGTCGAGGTACAGCGCCTCCTTCGAATCGAAGAAGGCGTAGAAGGTGGACTTCACGATCCCGGCGCCGGCCGCGAGTTCGGCCAGCGATGTCTTCTTCAGGCCCACGGTGGTGAACAGTCGGTGGCCCGTCGAGCGCAACGCGTCGGCGATATGAGTGCGCTCCTGATCGGTGAACGCTACCGGCACCTCGAACCTCCCATACCGCAAACAACTTCGTGGACGGCGCTGTCGTAGATGGCGACGAACCGGTCGATCTGCCACAGCTGGGACAGGAGCATGAGTGTCCAGCCGAAGACGGTCGGCCAGATCTGGATGGTCACCAGCCCCCACGCGGTCATCGGAAAGCCTACTGCGGCAATGGCGATGATCGCCGAGATCGCGTGGCGGTGCGGTTCGGCGGCCGGGGCTTTCTCGGTCCACAGGCGTTCGCCGTAGATGCCCTTCTCGTCCCAGCGGCGCGGCACGTCGATGGGGCGGAAGATGCGGGTATTGACGAACATGAACGCGATGCCGGCCAGCACTACCGCAAGGGCCCACCAGCTCAGCGCCTCTCGCAGATAGACGGCGGCGATCATGATCGCGAACGCGCCCATGCGACTCCACACGCTCCACGGGTTCGCGTGCTTACGCCAGTTCTCGTCGGTGAGTCCGAAAGTGTTCGCGGTGATCTGCGTAGTGCCCACGGTTCTGCTCCTCGGGTCGCGGCGGTTCTCCGGCCGTCTGAAGTCTATGAAAACATATCGGTACGAGTGTTTTCAATAGCGTGTGTCCAGGGATTCGCGATGTCGAAGCCGCGTTCTATTCCCCGGCGCTGAGCCCTGCTGAGCTGGTGGATCGCCGATACCGCGCCGGAGATACCTGGTGCGCGCGGGTGAAAGCCCTGGTAAATGCGGGGACCGAGGTGTAGCCCACGTGGCGTGCGACGGTCTCGACCGTGTCGTCGGTGTCCTGGAGTCGGCGTGCTGCCAGGTCCATTCGCCAGCGGCCGAGGTAGGTCGAGGGCGTGGTTCCCACGACCTCGCCGAAACGGCGGATCAGGGTGGCTCGCGATACGGCGACAGCGGCGGCCAGGGCGTGTGCGGTCCACGGCCGAGCCGGTTCCGAGTGGATCAGGCCCACGGCCTCCGCCACGATCGGATCGGTAGCGGCGTCGAGCAACGAGGACAGGCCACGGCCGGGTCGCTGTGCGGCTGCGTCGATCCACACTCGCAGGAACTGCACCAGCATGATGTCGACCAGCCGATCCAGGACCAGGCCGGCGGCCGGTCGAGGCGTGGCGAGTTCCCGGGCGAGCAGGCGCAACGTGTCGCTCAGGCAGCTGTCGCCGAAGTCGGCACGAAGGTGGACCGTGGTCGGCAGCAAGGCGAGAATTTGGGTGCCGATCGTGGCGTCGTACGAATAGCGAGCAGCCAGGACGTGGGTGCTGGGTGGCGCGGTGCCGAGCCGCATCAGCTCGGCAGCGGAAGTCTCACTCGCCGCCTGCGTTTCGCAGCGACGCGGCATCGCACCCGTACTCGAGGCGAGCGCATGTGGTGTTCCGGAGGAGACCAGATAGGCGTCACCGGCCACCAGTTGGACAGGTGGGTGACCTTCCGGCTCTATCCATGCCGCACCGGTGATGACGGCATAGATCACCGCATCGCCCTGTCCGTCCCATCGCACGCCCCAGTCGCCGCCCGCCTCGATACGGGCGCCGACCGTGCCGCGGACACCGGCCACGGCCAGCCAGTCGCCGAGTAGATCCATAACCGCCAGGCTACGATCCGTCGTATCGGGTCGACCGGGAGCGGGGCGGTTCATGAGCGCTTCAGCAAAGAATATGAACCATTCAGGCATACAAAGGCGCACACATCCACACATACGGTGGCTCGTGTTCAGATCAAGTCGACGGCGGTGACCATCGTCGTCCCGGTGTTATCGGAGTCCCTATGAGCACCTCTCCGCACGTGTATTCCGCATTGCGAGTCGACGTCGACGACGGCGTCGCGACCCTGACCATGGACAATCCGCCGGTCAACGCGATCGACGCCGCCCTGGTCCGTGATCTGCGGAACTTTGTCGAACGGGCCGAGCGGGACAGCACGATCAAGGTCGTGGTTCTTGCCGGCGCCAACCCGGAATTCTTTGCGGCACACGCGGATTTCGGGTGGATGTTCGACCCCGAGGAACTGACCTCACTGTCCGATCCGGAGGGGGATCCGGCGCTCAACCCGCTGCAGCAGCTTCACGAACGATTCCGCCGGCTGCCGCAGGTGAAGATCGCGAAACTCACCGGTCGGCTGCGAGCCGGGGGAGTGGAACTCGCGATGGCCGCCGATATGCGTTTCGCGGCCGCAGGGCAGACCTGGCTGGGGCAGCCGGAAACCCGGATGGGGATCTTCCCCGGCGGGGGCGGCACCCAATACCTGAACCGGCTGCTCGGGCGGGCCCGAACCGTCGAGGTCGTCTTGAGCGGCGACCTGTACGGCACCGACATCGCCGAGAAGTACGGGTGGATCAACCGGGCCCTGCCGCCCGAACAACTCGACGAGTACGTCGACGACCTGGCGCGCCGGGTCGCGGCATTGCCCGACGGCGTCGCCACGGCGGCGATGGAGGCGATCGATGCCGCCGAAGCCAGTGGTCCGGTGCCGAACCTCACCGAAGAGGCGAGCGCGCACGCGAAGGTGTATCCGTCCCCGCCGGAGATGGTGGAGCGCATGCGGTACACGGTTGCCGCGGGTGGCCAGACAGCGGCGGGAGAGATCGATCTCGAGGGACTCCTCGATCGAGCAGCCGCCGCGGCCACACCCGATTGAGATGCCGAGCGTCGAACCTCGTGGGGGACAGTCATTCTCCCGTCATTGAGATCGACGGTGCGCCGCACGGCCTGCTGTGGACGCACGCCGCGGAGGTCAACACCGCACTACTGCGCTTCGTGCGATCCTGATCCGCCGGTCGGCCGGAGCGCGTACTCCGGCCGGCCGCAGGATATTCCGGGCTGCCGCGGCGATGCCGCCGACTCCGGGGGCCGGGTGAACGGCCCCGGGTCCGGATCATCCGAGATCCGGCATATCCCGGAGCTGCCTGCGTGAGGTGATGCCCAGCTTGCGAAAGATGTTGCGCAGGTGCGCGTCTACCGTGCGCGGGCTGAGGAACAGACGGGTCGCCACCTCTTTCGACGTAGCGCCTGCCGCGACCTCACGCGCGATATGCATCTCCTGCATGGTCAGCTGCGTGTAGGTGTGCTCGGAGCGGCTGCGGGCCACTTCGCCGGTGGCGCGCAGTTCGTCGGCGGCTCGCCGGGTGAATGCTTCCATCCCGATCTTCGACAGCTGTTCGTGCGCGGTGCGCAAGTGTTCGCGGGCGTCGCGACGACGACCCGCGCGGCGCAGCCACTCGCCGTAGCGCAGGTGCGTCCGCGCGAGGTGCGGCGCCAGCGGCGTCTGTGTCAGCTGCGCGAGCGCCTCCAGATGGTCGTCCTCGGTATTGCCGACCAGCGCCCGCGCTCCCGCCGCTACTCCGCGGGCGAATCCGGTGCCGGCGGGTCCGGTGCGCTCGAGCAACGAGTCCAATGCGTGCCGCGCGATCTCGTCCGCATCACATCGGACGGCGGCCTCCACCAATTCGGACAGGGCGAGGCCGGTCAGGAACAGATCGCCGCCCGCGACCGCGTGCCGGGCGGCGTCGAGGGCCGCCGGGTACTCACCGAGGCCGTTGTACAACACGGCCATCGCCCAATGGGCGTTCGCGGTGAGCTGGCCGGTCCCTCGATCCATCACCTCGCTGTGCAGATCGAGCACCTCCCGGCGGCGGCCCCGCAAGGCTGCCAGATGCACTTTCGGATACAGCTGCGGCACATCGCCGGCGGCGTCGGCGATCGCCTCCTCCTCGGCGATCGAGGCCATCGCCTGCCCGAAATCCCCGACGAACACCGCGGACAAGGCCGCCTGGGAGAGCCCGAGCCGGATGGTCATCGGCGATCCGGTGTCGCGTCCGGACCGCACCAGCCATTCGACGATCGTCGTGTGCAGCTCCAGATCCCACAACTCACCCGCGAGAACCGTTGCCAGCGCGGGGAAGCGAGCCCACCCGGCATCCTCGCCCTCGAGAACCTGTCGGAGTGCCGGCACACCGGCGTGATGTCCCTTGTCGTGCAGCAGCATCAGCGCATCGAGTAGATCCTGCGCTCCTGCCGCCGGGGGCGCCGAACGGGCG
Organism: Nocardia vermiculata NBRC 100427; assembly: GCF_001613265.1. GTDB lineage: Bacteria > Actinomycetota > Actinomycetes > Mycobacteriales > Mycobacteriaceae > Nocardia > Nocardia vermiculata. The sequence goes on along the minus strand of NZ_BDCA01000001.1, from coordinate 334,384 downwards.
GCTTCGAGTACCCGGTCCATCACCCCCGCGGCCCGACCGACGACGAGCCCCATGTCCAGAGCTGTCACGAAGTGCTCGCGGGAGGTCTGTGGGTCGCTGACGGCGATGCGCTGCGCCGCCCGCAGAATGAGTTCCGGGCCCCTGACATACCCGTCGGCGCCTCCGACGAAGGCGATCTGCCCGCGGAGGAGGTCGACGCACGAACGCTGCGAATCATCGAGTGTCTCGACGTCGATGCTGGCCAGCAGGTCTGCCGCCGCAGCCACTCGTCCCGCCGCCAGGGTTGCCCGTGATGCCGCGAGCGTGCGGGTGACGCGCCGGCCGGGATCGAGTGACAGCTCCGCGGCACGTTCCAGGAATGCGGCGGCGGCAGCTACTCCTCCGCGTGCCTGCGCCCGGGACGCCGACGCCTCCAGTTCCGCCGCGAGGGATTCATCGGTGCCCGTGGTCGCCTGCGCGAGATGCCAGGCCCGCCGATCCGGGGCGGTGGCTGGATCGGTGGCAGCTGCCAACGCCCGATGCGCCGCCTGACGCAGCCGCGGCTCCGCCGCCCGGTAGGCCGCCGACCGGGCCAGCGGATGGCAGAACCGCGCCCGGGTACCGAACTGCACCAACCCCGACGCCTCGGCGGCGGCGCTCGCGGCGGACAGCTCGAGGTCCAGTTGCTGCGCGGCCGGCCACAGCAGACCCGGATCTCCGGTGGGGTCGGCGCTCGCGAGAATCAGCAGCATCCGCGAATCCGGGGGCAGCTCCGCCATTCTCGTCTGGAAGCTCTGCTCGATTCGGCCCGCCACCGGCGAGGCCGCCGGCAGTGCGAAGCCGCCGGCCTTCGGTAACTCGAGCAGGGCCAGCGGATTCCCACGGGCCTCGGCGAGCACCCGATCCCGCACCCGCAGATCAAGGGCCAGCGTCTTGTCCGCGGCCAGCAGCTCGCGCGCGGACTCGTTGTTCAGGCCACCGACCACGAGTGTGGGCAGCTCGTCCAGCCCACGAGTGCTGTGCTGATCGCGGGTGGCGAACACCATCGCGATCGGTTCGGCCGCGATGCGCCGGGCGACGAAGGTCAGCACACTCGCCGAGGCGGTGTCCATCCAGTGCGCGTCGTCGATGATGCACAGCAGTGGGCGTTCGGCCGCGACTGTCGCCAGCAGCTCGAGGGTGGCCAGGCCGGCGCGGAACGGGTCCGGTGTCGCATCGATCGAACCGAAGGCGACCAGCAGTGCGTCGCGGTGCGGCGCGGCCAGCGAATCGAGATACCCCGATACCGGCGTGCACAGCTGGTGCAATGCCGCGAACGGCAGTTCGACCTCGAACTCCGCCCCTGATGCGCGAATGACCTGGAACTTCCCCTGTAGCGCCTGCTCGACGTGGTCCAGCAGTGCACTCTTGCCGATGCCCGGCTCGCCGCGCAGCACCAGCGCACCACCCGCGCCCTGCTCCGCGGCACCGGCCACAGCGAGAAGGCGATCGATCTCCTCGGACCGGCCGACGAGCGAGCGCTGCGGGGACGTAGGCATGCTGCGAACCCTATGAGGGATGGCTGTGTCACGCCACCGCCGGTCTCGTGGTCATCGGTGATCCGCCGGCACGGAACTAGGTGATTGTCACCGACGCGAGCAAGGGGGTGGTCGCGGGAAAGTTCCGGTATGAGTGATGTAACCGCACCCGCCGGCGTGGCCTCCCGCTCGCCGCTACCGCGCGCGGTGGCGATGGTCGGCCTGGCGACCGCGATGTTCCTTGTCGTTCTCGACGCCGCGATGGTGAACCTCGCCGGGTCCACGATCCGCCGCGGCCTGGGTCTGTCCGCCACCGAGCTCACCATGGTGGTGGACAGCTATCTGGTCACGTTCGCGGGTCTGCTGCTGCTCGGTGGCCGCCTCGCCGATGTACTGGGCGCGCGCAGAGTGTTCTTCGCGGGGATGGGGGTGTACCTCGCGGCATCGGTCTGGTGTGCCCTGGCCACCAGTGGCGCACTGTTGATCGCCGGCCGGATCGGGCAGGGGGTCGGCGCGGCGATGCTGATGCCGGCGGCGCTCTCGCTGGTGCTCGCGCTCTATTCCTCTGCCGCAGAACGCACCAGCGCGATGGGGGTGTGGGGTGCCGTGGCGGGCGCGGGCAGTGTGATCGGCGTATTTCTCGGTGGGACGCTGACCGGGATGCTGGGGTGGCAGTCGGTATTCCTGACCCCGGTGCCGTTCGGGCTGCTCGGCGCCTTCATCGTCTGGCGCTCGGTCACTCCGGTTTCCGGGCGGCCCGGCCGATTCGACACGCTGGGTGCCGTCACCGTCACCCTCGGAATCTCCGGCCTCGCACTGGGCATGGTCTCCGCCTCCGACGCCGGATGGGTCTCGCCCGGAACGGTTTTCGGCTTCGCGGTGGGCCTGGTCGCGTTGGCGGCATTCGTCTTCGTCGAAGGGCGGTCGCCCCGGCCGCTGGTACCGCTCGGGGTGTTCCGCCGGCCGCCGGTGGTTACCGCGAACCTGGTGATGGTGCTGATCGGCGGCACCCTGACCAGCTTGTTCTTCTTTCTGCCGCAGTACCAGCAGGACATTCTCGGAATGAGCCCGCAAACAGCGGGATTGGTTCAGCTGCCGCTGGCCGCAATGATCATCGTGGGCAGTGTGCTCGCGCCGGTAGTGGCCGAGCGCATCGGAGTGGCCCGCGCCCTGCCCGTCGGCCTCGCTGTGTTGCTCACCGGCTTCCTCTGCCTGGCACTGGCTTCGACGACCGAGGTGTTCTCGGTCACCATGATGGGCGCGTTCCTGCTGATCGGCACCGGGCTGGGGCTCGGGTCCGTCAATGCCACCGCGATCGCGGTGCGCGACAGTGCCGACCATGAATCGGGTCTGCTCAGTGGGTTGGTGAATGCCGCGCAGCAGTTGGGTGGCGCGGTCGGTCTGGCCGCCCTCGCCGGGATCGCGATCGGCACCGCGGGTACGCACGGGGACATCTCGTTCACCACCGCGTTCCTCGGCCAGTCCGCGCTTGCCCTCCTCGCCCTCCTGCTGTCGATCGACTTCGCCGTCAGGACCCGGAAAGTCACCGCCGCCACATCGTGAACCGGAACGGGCGGCCGGGAGGAGCCCGGCCGCACGAAGAAAGGAAACACCATGTCGATCGCACCCACCGTGCTCGTCACCGGGGCAACCGGAACAGTCGGATCCGCCCTGATCCCTGCCCTGCAAGCCCGCAATGTCACCGTTCGTGCCATGGTGCGCGACCCCGCCCGTGGTGTCGCCGGGGTGGAGAACGTCGTCGCCGACCTGCGCGATCCGGAATCGGTCGCGGCCGCGTTGCAGGGGGTGGATGCGGCATTCCTCAACAGCCCGTCCGCCGAAGACGCTGCCGCACTGCAGATCCGGTTCGCCGACCTCGCTCGCGACGCCGGAGTGGACCGGCTCGTACTGCTGTCGCAGTACGCGGCACGCCCCGACTCGCCGGTACGGTTCCTGCGCTGGCATGCGGCGGTGGAAACCCACCTGCGAGGCCTGGGCCTCGACCACACCGTGCTGCGCCCCAACCTCTACCTGCAGGCATTGCTGAGCTTCGCCGGAACCATCGCCCACGGCTGGTTCGCCGCGCCCATCGGCGACGCCGCCGTCAGCGCCATCGATACCAGGGACATCGCGGACGCCGCCGCGGTTGTGCTCACCGGCGCCGGGCACAGCGGCCGCACCTACACGCTCACCGGGCCCCGCGCCGTCACCCACCACCAGATCGCCGCGGCGTTGTCCACCGCAACCGGTCGAGAGATCGCCTTCCACGATGCGTCTGCCACCGAGTTCAGCACCGCGCTGACCGGGGTACTTCCGACCTGGCAACTCGACGGGCTGGTCGAGGACTACGCCCACTATGCCCGCGGCGAAGCCGCCGAAGTCCACACCAGCGTCGCCGACCTCACCGGGCACCCGGCCCGCGACCTCACCGACTTCGCCCACGACTACGCCCAGGCCTTCCTTCCGCCCGCCCCACGGTGAGGCCGATCGTGCATGCAGAGTCCCCGCGCCTACCGGTGATACCGCCGAGTGCACCGGGTCAGCGGCGGGAGGCGGCTCGCTGGTGAGTAGTCGCCGGGTGTCGATCGACGACGGCGAAGATCGCGCACCATTGTTCGGGGGAGAGATCGCGTGGCAGTGGCGTGCCACGGAAGCGCTGTGCGGCGAGCCATTTCCGCACGGCGGCTTTCGCGCCCGCCCCGGCCACCCTGGGCAGGATCTGGGGTAGTCCATGGCCTCTGCTGGTGAAGACCGCATGGACGAAGGCCTGGTAGCGAGGGCGCAGTACCGGGTCGACGAGCGGGGCGGAGCGGCGGGTGATCGTCAGCAGGCCGGCGTCGACTCCGGGGCGTGGGGTGAAGGCCGAGGCGGGAACGCGGCCGGACACCTCGAACGCATACCACGGCCACCATTGCGCGGTCATCATCGTCGCTCCGCCGACAGCGGCGCGGCGCCGGGCGACCTCCCACTGCACCAGCAGCACCGCCGTTGTCCAGTGTTCGGCGTGCAGGAGGCGCCGCAAGATGGCGGTGGTCTGGTGGAACGGCAGGTTCCCCACGACCGTGTGCGGGGATCGGGGCAGCCGGTAGCGCAGGAAGTCGCCGTGCACGATGTCCGTGCCGGCATGCACGCGACTGCTCAGTACGTGCGCTTGCCGGGCGTCGATCTCGACCGCGGTGAGCGGCCGGCGCAGATCCTGCAGCGGCAATGTCAACGCGCCGCCGCCGGAGCCGATTTCGATGATGGGTCCGTCGGTGCGCGCCACCAGATCGACGATGGTGTCGACGGTCCTGCGGTCGGTGAGGAAGTTCTGGCCGAGTTCGTGACGGCCGGCACGGTAGGTAGGCATGGTAGGAAACAACTCCGGGCGATAGTGGATGGCCCGGGCAGCACGAGGACGCCGCCCAGCAACTGGAGTGCTGAAAGCGGCGGAGCCTGGTAGACGTCAGCTCTCCGCCGCTAGCTGCGGCGGAACCTGATCACTGCGATGCCTGCGTTACACACGGCGGGGACGCTACAACACCGAGGCAATCCGGCGCACCGGGTTTTCCCGGTGACATCGTGCCGCTCGTGCCCGGCTCCGATGTTCGCCGTTCACCGCACGGGCGCCGCGGCGGCCGTGCTCACCCGGGCGCGGGCGAAGGCCAGGGCGGTGCGGGGATAGGACGACAGCATGCGCAGGGATTGGCGGAGGCTGGTGTCGGGGTGGGCGTCGAGGAATCCGTAGAGCCGTTGTTCGGTGACCGAGCCCTTGTCGTCGAAGATCCAGTATTCGATGCCGACAGCGGTGTCCCTCCCGTCGAGGCTGCCGGACCATTCGTTGACGATCAGCCGGTCGTCGGAGGTCATCAGGCGTTTGGTGACCGTCATCCGGCGGGCGTGCATGAAGCGGCACAGCAGTTGCCAGCGCTGGTCGATTTCGGTGATGCCGTGCGCTTCGATGACCATGCCGTCGATGATGCTGACCCAGAGGGCGTCACGAGCGAATACCCTTCGGGCGGCGGTGGTATCGCGTTCGTTGGTGCTGCGCTGGGCTTCGCGGACGAACTGTTGCGGTGATGCGGGAACCCGGTGTGGGGGAGTCGGGATCATCGTGGCCGCCCGAGGATGCGGCGGCGCCCGGCCAAGGGGGCGATGCCGGACCGCCACCACGGCAACCATGCGCTCGGGCGCTGCAATACCGCGGTGGCGGGTACTGCCGAGTCGAAGAACGATTCGCGGCGTAGCACCGTGCCCTGCTGATCTATCCGGGCCACGTCCACCGCTTCCCATGTCAGCGGTGCGCCGCCGAGGGTGCCGGTGAAGCGGACCCGGATGAACATCGTGTCTTCGTGAGCCGACCAGGACACCACCTCACCCCGCAGGTCGGGCACCAGGGTCAGTAGCCGTTTCGCCTCGTCCTGCCATGCGGCACGACTGTGACAGTGCCGCAGCATCGGTTGCGCGAGTTCGACATCGGTGGCCAGGAGTTCGTCCCACGCGTGTGGGGCCGGTTCGTTCCAGCCTGCCGCGAAGGTGCTCACCACCTTGTCGTGCAGTGTCGGCCAATCCGCCATGAGCACTCCTTCGCGTGAGACGAGGAACGTGTGACCGATTCTTGTAATGGTTGCAAGAAACTGTCCGTGGCTAGAATACTGGCCGAATCGATGTGCTGCAATGGCTGCAAGAACTGGAGTGTGCCGCGTGGATCCCCGGAAACAGCGCACCATGGATGCGCTCCAGCAGGCCGCGCAGGAAATCTTCAGTGCACGATCCGTGGAGGACGTCACCGTCGAGGAGATCGCCGCCCGCGCGGGCGTGGCCGTCGGGTCGATCTACAACCACTTCGGTTCCAAACGCGGCTTACACGCCGCGGTCGTGCAACGCGCGCTCGATATCGACCGCCGGTACATGGACCACGCGTATACCGCCGAGCGTGGCCCGGTGGAGCAGCTCTACGCCGCCGCGGAACAGTACCTGCAGTTCTACCTCGACAGCCCCGAGTACTTCCGGATGCTCGCCTTTCCCACCGGCCCCGGACGCTACGCCGCCGGTAAGGACCTGTCCGAGAGCTTGGCCCGCGCGATCGACGAGCAGAACGCGCGCATGGTTGCCGCCCTGCGCCGCGGCATAGCGGACGGCCTGATGCGGTCGGTCGACCCGGTCCGAGTCGCCACCATGCTCTGGTCCGCGTGGAACGGCATCATCAGCCTTGCCTGGCGGCCGGACCACCTACGCCGCAACGTATCCGAACTGCGCGAGCTTCTCGTGACCGCGACCGATGTCGTCGCCAACGGGCTGCTCCTGCAGCAGGACCGGGGAAGCTCCACCGGGCCCCGCGCCGGCGGAGCGTGACCGGCGTCCGTGGATCGCGTCGTCAGGGGACCAGATCGAGCACCCCGCGTCCGGTAGCCATATCGAACGGCACCGAGACCTGATCGTGGGCGATCAGCCAGGTGTGGTCGATCTTGCGCAGGCCGAAGGTGGCCCGTACCCACATCCCGTCGGTCGTGGTGCCGTCCGCGAGAGTGCCGTACAGACGGGCGAAGGCGTGGGCGAACGCGACGTCCCCGCCCACGGTGACCGTCAGCTCGCGGATCTCGTAGTTCACGGTGTCGAAGACGAGGAAGACTTTCGCCCAGTTCTCCAGTTTGGCCGCGATACCGCTGTGCTGCAGCGGCGGCTCGACATCGAAGGACACCACGTCGACGGTGTAGAGCGCTCGCAACGCGTCCAGGTTCCGGGCGCGCAGTGCGTCGATCAGCAGGTCGAGCCGGCGGCGGATGCGGATTTCCTCCGGCTCACCGCGGTCGGCCTGCGGGCGAGAGTCGATCGGTGTCGTCATGATCTGCTCCTTCGGGGTGGGTGGCGGCGGTCGCGCGCAGCGGCGCCAGGGCGGTGCTCCAGGAGATGACCTGGTCCAGGGTCTTGTGCAGGGTTGCGTCGTGCGTGGCCTGCGGTACGAAGGTGGTGTGGTTCTCGAAATCGGTGAGCAGCGAGATCGCGACCTGACGGCCGACATCGGCCATGCCGAGAGTGCCGCAGACGGTCCGCAACTGGACGACCGAGCGGGCGCCGCCGGACACGCCGTAGGAGACGAATCCGACCGCCTTGTCGGTCCATTCCGTGAACAGATGATCGATGGCGTTCTTCAGCACGCCGGGGATCCCGCCGTTGTATTCCGGGGTCACCAGCACGAAACCGTCGAACGGTGCGATCCGCTCGGCCCAGGCGCGGGTGTGTTCGTTGGCCGAGGGGCCGAACATCGGTGGTGCGGGCTCGTCGAGATGGGGGAGTGGGTGGTCGCGCAGATCGATCGCTTCGAACTCGGCGTCGCCGCGCTGGGCTGCCGTGTCCAGCACCCACCGGGCGACCTGCGCGCCGTTACGGTTGGGGCGGGTACTGCCGAGGATGATGCCGATTCTGATCATGGTCCGAACTCCTGTCGTGCCGACGTTGTCACGACCTCCCGACGAGGTAGCCCTCCGGAATGTCAGGCCCGGACCGTCCGGCTCACATATCGCCGTGCTGTCTCGTCGGTACGGGTGAGGGATACGGACCGAAGGAGCCGACAATGACGGACCCGCATCTGCACAGGGTGATCGGCGAACGCCGGCAGCTGCTCCAGCTGGCCTACCGACTGCTGGGCTCCCTGGCCGAAGCCGAGGACGTGGTGCAGGAGACCTACACGCGCTGGTACGCACTGTCCGAGCGACAGCGCCGGGAAGTGGTGGTGCCCGGCGCCTGGTTGACCACGGTGGCCGGACGGATCTGCCTCGATCTGCTGGGTTCCGCGCGAGCCCGGCGCGAACACTATGTGGGCGAGTGGATTCCGGAGCCGGTTCCCGGGCGCTCCGATTGGTTCGGTGGCCCCACCCCGGTCGATCCCGCCGATCGGATCACCCTCGACGAGTCGATCGGCATGGCCTTCCTCGTCGTGCTGGATTCCATGACCCCGGCCGAGCGAGTGGCCTTCGTGCTGCACGACGTATTCCGCTACTCGTTCGCCGAGATCGCCGAGGTGGTCGGCCGTACCCCCGCGGCCTGCCGCCAGCTCGCATCCAGCGCCCGCCGCCGCATCGATACCTCGCGGCAACCGTCGGGTGACGAGCGCGCCGAGGTGGTCCGCAGGTTCAAACACGCGTGGGAAACCAGGGATATCGGAGCCCTGATCGGTGTGCTCGACCCGCAGGCTACCGCGACGGCCGACAGCGGCGGTTTGGCCCCGGCGTTCCGGGACCCGATCATCGGCGGCGAACGGATCGCCCGCACCTGGATGGAGATCGCGACGCGCGGACCGGCGGTAGCGGTGCTGGAGCGCACCGTGAACGGTCAGCCCGGTCTGGTGGCTGAGCTCGACGGCACCGTTGTCTCGGTGTATGCGTTCGATATCGCGGACGGCCGGATCGCCCGTATCTGGGCGATCCGGAATCCGGAGAAACTGCGGTCCTGGACGGCTACTGTGTGATCCGGCAGTCGGCGTCGATCGGCCGGGTGATCGACCAGTTCCGCTGGAACCGGCACGCCGCCATCCGCCACCGGCCGTCCTGCACAACGTATTCGTCGCGATACTCACCGCTGGTGACGGATTCGGTGCGTTCGATCAGATTCACCTGACGGAATCGCAGCGTCCATCGCCCGGTCGCAGTGCCGTCCTCGTGCACCTCGATATCGGCGTGCAGGCCGTGGTGCATATCGAGGATCACATGACGGCCGTCGACCTCTTGCAGGGCGATCGACTCGAACACCGACGCCATTCCCTCGGCATCGGTGCTGCCCAGCTCGCCGTAGTCGACGGGCGCGCCGGGGACGAAACAGTCCCGGAAACCCTGCGGATCCTTGGCATCACACGCGCGGAAGTAGCGGTGTTTGAGCGATTTGATCTGCTCGACGGCTTCCCATCGAGACAGTCGTTTCGCCAGGTCGGCGATATCGGCAGTCGGTAGTGGATCGGACATGCAACCCTCCTCAGGGTGCGGGACGGTGACTGCACCCTGAGGGGAACCTACCTACCGGACGGGCGCGGGAACACCTCGCCCGGCGTCCTCGAGTAGTGACCGCACCACCGCAGTGTGTTTCGGCACCAGCGGAAACCACACCTCCGGGCCTTGTGGGGCGGACATCGTGACGAAGGTGGCGAAGCGTACGGACCGATCGAGCACTTCGGTGACCAGTTCGCCGCGAAAGCCGAGTTCCGAATTCGCGCGCAACACCACACACTCCGGTGAATCGACAGCGATCCGCCAGCCGCAGACAGTGTTCGGAGCGTCCTGCTCCAGGTCGAGGCGGAGGCCGCCCCAACCGGTGAGCAGTCGCTCGTGGACGGCGGCGGGAACATCTTCCATGATTGCGCGCGCCCACTGTTGCGCGGTGCGGGTGGTGGCCGCGGGGGTTTCCAGGACGTGGCAGTCGACGTAGGCGACATCGGTGAGTGTGGTGAGGGCGAGGAGATCGTCGGAGATACCGGATTGCCGCACTACGACGGGGGTGGCTACTGACATGGCGAGACCTTTCGGCTGTTCTCGATAGATGCAGAACAGTACTGTATCTATGTATGGTGGTCTAATCAAGGGGGAGAAGAGCCGGTCGACAAGGAGAAGGCGATGGCGCCACCCGTGCGCACCCCGCGACGGGCCTGGATCGAGGCCGGGCTGGCCGTCCTCGAGGAACACGGCCCCGATGCCGTGCGGGTCGAACCACTCGCGGCCCGACTCGGGGTGACTCGCGGCGGTTTCTACCGGCAGTTCGGTTCCCGCAACGAACTGCTCGAGGCGATGCTCGACGAGTGGGAGCGCCGTGCCGTCGACGATGTGGTCGGCCAGGTCGAGGCCGAGGGCGGAGATCCGAGGGAGAAGGCGCGCCGCGCCGGAATGCTCACCTTCGCCGAAGATTTGACCCCGTTGGATCTCGCGATCCGCGCCTGGGCACGCCGCGACGACACCGTGGCGCAGCGGCTGCGGAAGGTGGACAACGCCCGGATGGACTATCTGCGCAGCATGCTCGAGAGCTCCGGCGTCGCGGAGCGTGATCTCGAAGCCGTTGCGCTACTCGCATTCTCGGTCGTGATCGGCAATCACCTGATCAAGGCCGACCATCCGGGGCAGAGTCGCGGTGACGTGGTCGCGCATGCCGCCCACCTGCTGTTCGACTGAGCGGCGCCCTATCCCCGACTGTTCGGTGGTGCGGACCGATCCTTCGCGGGAAGTAGCAGCAGGTGCAGCAGCCCGGCCGCGGCCGCCATCATCAGGATGGCGTCGAGGTAGTGGCAGGCCATCGCCCCGAAATAGCCGGGGCCGCCCCAGGCGTTGACGGTGAAATTCGGGTCGAGCCCGCCGAGGAGCTGTTCGCCGACACGCCAACAGCTGTACGCCAGAAGGGCCAGTGGCAGCAGTGAGATCAGCAGACGCAGCGCCGCGGTCGGATGGCGTCGAGCCGCGGACGCGGTGCGCGTGATCCGTTGGGCGGCACGGGTGCCCAGTGGCGCGAGCAGGAGGCCGAGCGGGTCCGCGGAGCGGCGTGCGAGCCACACGGCGCCGAGCACCGTGAGAGCCAGTAGCACCAGATGTGGCCACCAGGCGGCCGTGCCCGCCACGTGGGTTTCGCGCTGCGCGGAGCGGCCCAGCCACGATATGCCGCCGGATACGACGCCTACCGCGAAGAGTGAGGTCGCGAGCGCGACCAGTGCGGTCGACAGCCGTGATCGGGTCGGCGTCCGGGATTCGGGCGAGGGGCGCTGGATGCCGTGAGTGTTCATGGGATCAGCCTCGCTTCCGGGACCCGGCCGTGTCGTCGGCTCGTGGCACAGTAGTGCCGGTCCACCTCGGACGGACGGCACCCGCGGCGTCCGACCTCCGGATGACTGCGGAACCGGACCGAAGGGTGACGCGCCCCGGCGTGCCGGACGATTACGGTCGAGCCATGTTCCGCACCGTCGCGCCTTCGGCCACGCCGCAGTGGTATCAGCGGTTCGCCTGCCGCCGTCGTGCGGCCTCCGGCGGGCCGGATGCGATCGACATCGCGATCGCGGTCGCATGCTTCGTGCTGTTCACCGGACCGCTGCTGGTGGGCCTCGGCGACGGGATCGGTTCGACCGCGGCGATCGCCGGATTCGGCATCGCTGCGGTCGTGCCGTTGCTCGTGCGCCGGCGCATGCCGGCGGCCGTGCTCATCGCGGTTGCGGTCGTGCTGTGCGCCGCCGCGCTTGCCGGGGTGCGGTTCACGCCATGGGTGAGCAACACCGGCCCGGCGCTCGCGATCGCCGTGGCCACGCTCGCCCACCGGCGGCCACGGCGGGAATCGCTGGTGGAGACCGGTATTGCCGTGGGCGCGGTGTCCGTGGCAACCGGTGTGGCGTTCGCTGCATACCCGGATCAGGACCAGAATATGGTGCAGTTGCTGATCGCCGTGCCGGCCTGGCTGCTCGGTGACATGCTCCGGACCCGGCGCGAATACCGGCAGCGCCTGGCCGAGCAGGAACGTGCACGAGCCATCGAGACCGAACGCCGGATCCGGGCCGAGGAACGACTGCGCGTGTCCCGCGACGTGCACGATCTACTGTCGCACACGCTGAGCATGGTCGCGGTCCGCTCGGGCGTGGCGCGGATGCTGATCGACGAGAATCCGGGGGAGGTGCGCCGCGCGCTGAGCACCATCGAAACGGCCAGCCGTGCCGCGCTCACCGAACTGCGGGACGTGCTGTCGCAGATCCGCGAGCCGGGGCACGCCGAACCGGCCGAACCCGCCTTGGCCGAGGTGCCCGAGCTCGTCGACCGTATGCGGCACGATGGGCTCATGCTGGAATATCGCGTGCTGGGTGCGGCGGCCGACTATCCGCTGTTGCTACAGACCACGGTGTATCGGATCGTGCAGGAGGCTCTCACGAACATCGTCAAGCATGCACATGCGGACCACGCGGTGGTCGAGATCCGGCATACGTCAGCGGAATTGGCCGCCTCGATCACCGACAACGGATCCACCGCCGGGACGGACGACGGAATCGGTTCCAGCGGATCGGGGCTCGGTGTGGCCGGCATGCGAGAGCGGGTAGCGCTTTTCGGCGGCCGATTCGATGCCGGGCCACTCGACGACGGCGGCTTCGCGGTGACCGCGAGCTTCCCGATCGATGCGGACCGCCGTGTCTGACACCGCGCACTCACCGGAGTCGATCCGTGTTCTGATCGCCGACGACGAAGCGTTGGTGCGCGCCGGTTTTCGCGTTCTCGTCGATTCCGCGCCGGATCTCACCGTGGTCGGTGAAGCCGGAACCGGTAGCGAGGCGGTGCGCCTGACCCGGCAGCTGTCGCCCGATGTGGTGCTGATGGACATTCGTATGCCCGTGATGGACGGCCTGGAAGCGATGCGGCACATCGCCGCCGACGGTGTCGACCGGCCGCATGTGCTGATCGTGACCACCTTCGATCAGGACGAGCACGTATTCCGCGCGCTGCGCAACGGTGCGGCCGGATTTATCCTCAAGGGATCCTCGCCGGAGGAATTGCTGCACGCCATCCGGGTCGTCGCGGATGGTGACGCGCTGCTGACGCCGAGCGTCACCCGCCGCATGATCAGCGCCTTCGCTCGCCACCCGGCGACGTCGCCCCCGCAGTCCGCGGCGCTGCAGGCACTCGCGGCCCTCACCGACCGCGAACGCGAGGTGCTCGGCCATATCGCCGCCGGGAGTTCCAACGCCGAGATCGCCGGGACGCTGTATGTCAGCATCGCCACCGTGAAGACCCACGTCGGACGCCTACTCACCAAACTCGGTGCGCGCGACCGCGCCCAGCTCGTCGTCTTCGCCTACGAATCCGGGACAGTGGTCCCCGGCGAGCGGGGGTAAGAGCACTGCCGTACTCGGCACGGCTTGCCTCGGTGCAGGCGGTGCGCGTTGTGCGGCTCGCTATTCGGCCCGGTCATTCTGAAAACCCCATTGCTCATATCGGGTGGTGGCCCTTGGATCCGTTCACCGACGAGCTCAACCGCGTCTGCGCTTGAACCTCCGCTCTGCGCCGACTCGGCAGTGACAACGCCCGCGCCAGGGTGGCCGCTCATCATCGCGGGACGGCTACCGGGCGGGGCAGTCCCGCCGCCGCGAACAGTCCGATCACTCCGGCCCCGGCCAGTACGAGCATCGCGGCCGCGTAGGCATGACTGCTCAGGCCGGCGACGAGGATGGTGCCGGCGATCGCGGTGCCCAGCGTCGAACCCAGGTTGGAGACACACCGCGACAGTCCGGAGATCTCGCCCTGGTGCTCCTCGGTGAACGCCGACTGCACGATGTTCACCGACGGGGTGAGCATCGAGCCGAGCCCGAGGCCGATCAGGAGGAGTCCGGGTGCGAAGGCCCACGGGGCGAGTGTGCGCCCGGCCAACGCGACGAGGATCGCAATGCCTGCGACGACCACGACGAATCCGGCCATGACGAGGGTGCGCTGGGCGAAGTGGCGTGTCAGCCGTGCGGCGCTCAGCGATGACAGCAGCAGGCCGGCGGTCGCGGCGGTGAAGATGACGCCGGTGCCGATGGGATCGTAGCCGCGGACCACCTGCAGGTAGGCCGATACCACGAACGAGGTGCCCATCAGGATCAGCCACTGCAGCAATTGGGTGATCAGGCCGAGGTTGGAGGCGGGGCTGCGAAACAGCGTCGGCGAAACCAAGGGTTCGCGGCCCGCCTTGTCGGCGGCGCGCGCGTGGACGAAGAATCCGATCAGCAGGAGCACCGCCACCACGATCAGTACCACGCTCCACCGCAGGTCGTTGTCGGCGACCAGGATTCCGAGGACCAGCAGGACGAGTCCGGTCGCCGACACGATGGTTCCGGTGAGATCGAGGGTGCGGCTCGGGTCCGGTGGGACGGGGTCGTGCAGGCGACGAGTCGAGATCAGGATGACTGCTACCACCACTGCCTGGAAGGCGAAGGCCGCCCGCCACCCCACCCCCGAGGCGATCAGGCCGCCGAGCAGCGGTCCGGCGGCGGCGCCGAGCCCGCCCATCGCCATGATGATTCCGAAGGCCCTTGCCCGGGAGCTGGTTTCGGTGAAAAGCAGCGTGGTCAGGATGTACACCGGTGGGATCAGCAGCGCGGTGCCGACCCCTTCCAGCACGGAGTTGCCCAGCGCGAGCACACCCAGTGCCGGGGCGAGTGCGCTCACGATCGCGCCGACGCCGTACACCGAGAGACCTACGGTGAAGCAGCGTGTGCGGCCGAAGCGGTCGGTGAGTTTGCCCCCCGGGATCATCAGCGCCGCCATGATGAGCAGGAACAGCGTGATCACCAGCTGTACCCCGGCCACGTCGGCGTCGAGGTCGGTGCTGATGTCGGTGATCATCACCGCCATATTGGTACCGGCGAAACTACAGATGAACTGGGCGAGCGCCAGCGGCACCAGCACGCCGCGCGGGCGGGTCGGAGCGCCGGGCTCGATCATGGTCTCACGACGTTCCGGAGCCGGATTCGACGCGATCGAGTTCGTCGTCGAGCGCCATCGCCGCGGCCACCAGTGCCAGATGAGTGAAGGCCTGTGGGAAATTGCCCAATTGCTCCCCGGACGGGCCGATCTCCTCGGCGAACAGCCCGACATGGTTGGCGTAGGTGAGCATCTTGTCGAAAGCGTAACGGGCTTGCTGCACCCGCCCCGCTCGGGCCAGCGCCTCCACGTACAGGAAGCTGCACAGGGTGAAAGTGCCTTCCGCGCCGCGTAACCCGTCCGGTGAGGCAGCCGGATCGTAACGGTAGACCAGGCTGTCGCTGACCAGTTCGGCATCCATGGCGTCGAGAGTGCTGAGCCAGTCGGGATCGCGCGGCGTGATGAAGCCCATGCGTGGCATCAGCAGCAGCGATGCATCCAGCACTTCGGTGCGGAAATGCTGGACGAATGCTCGGCGCTTGCGGCTCCACCCGCGGTCGATGATCTGGGCGAAGACGGCGTCGCGGGCCCGGGTCCAGCGCGGAAGATCGGCCGGGCGCGCATGGGCGGTCGCGAGGCGGATGCCGCGGTCGAAGGCCACCCAGGTCATCAACCGGCTGTAGGTGAAATCCTGTCTGCCGCCCCGGGTTTCCCATATTCCCTCGTCGGGACGATCCCAATGATCGACGAGCCAGTCCAGTAGGTCGGCGAACACCCGCCACCCGGCAATACTTCCGATATCGGAGGTCTGGGCCAGTGCGTCGGCCGCCTCGCCGTAGATGTCGAGTTGCAGCTGGTCGGCCGCACCGTTGCCGACGCGTACCGGCGCCGACCCGCGATAGCCTTCCCAGTGTTCGAGCACCTGCTCGTCCAGCCGCGGATCGCCGTCGACGCGGTACATGATCTGCAACGGCTCGCCGGAGGCAGTATTGCCCGCTTCCAGTCGATCTCGCAGCCAGCGGCGAAATGCGAGAGCCTCGGCGGTGAATCCCAGATCGAGCAGTGCCCGCACCGACAGCGAGCCGTCGCGGATCCAGGTGTAGCGGTAATCCCAGTTCCGTTCCCCGCCCGGTTGTTCGGGCAGGCCCATGGTCGCCGCCGCGATCGGCGCACCGGTCGGCGCGTAGGTGAGGAGCTTCAGCGTGATCGCCGAGCGGTCGACCATATCGCGCCACCGGCCGCGATAGGTCGAATGGCGCAACCACTGCTGCCACCATTCGCGGCACTGCCCGAATTCGGCGGCGACCCGGTCGCGTTCCGGTGCCGCGGGGAAGTCCGAACCGGCGGCGGTCGCGGTCAGCGTGATCACCGCCGTCTCGCCCTGGCCGAGCTCGAAACGACCGACCGCATCGCCGTCCTCGACGCCGAAGACGACCGGTGCGCAGGCCTGCAGATGCACGGTGGTCTCGGGCCCGGCGAAGACGATCCATCGCTCGCCGTGGGTCTCGGTGCGGTGCTGGGCTCGGCCGTAGTCGAAGCGAGGCCGGCAGGCAACCGTGAACGGCAGAGTGCCCCGCACGACCCGCACCACCCGGATCAGCCGGTGCCGGTCGGTGGGTGCGTCGTTGTCGATCGGCAGCATGAAGTCGGCGACCTCACCGACTCCGTCGGGCGCCATGAACCGGGTTACCAGCGCCGCGGTATCGGGAAGATACAGCTGCTTGATCGCAACGTCGCCCTCCGGCAAATCTGCGGCGATCCGGAAGTATCCGCCGCGTTCGTGGTCCAGCAGGGCGCCGAAGACGCTCGGTGAATCGAATCGTGGCGTGCACCACCAGTCGACCGTCCCCGCGGACGACACCAGCGCCGCGGTCTGCAGATCGCCGACGATGCCGTGGTCGGCGATCGGAGGGTACGGGTCCATCCTCGCTCCTCGCGGGAGGCGGAATACCGACTACGCTCCGGCCCTCATCTCGCAACCGGAGTGAACGACTGCGCCTGACAGCCACTATTGTGCGCTCCGACCGGGTTCATGGGAGCGCAACAGCAAAAGTTCAGCGAAACGGATCGGGGCAGGGCGCCGGTGGTGCTCCACGAGCTGTACGAACGGAGTAGGCGGATCGTAGCGACGGCATTGCGCGGGCGCCCCGGGAAGTCGGGGCTACGGTCCGGGGTGGGGGGCAACTACCGTCGACTCCCGTTGTCGCATGCGAGAAAGGGAGACAGATGAAATACGCAGTCGCAGGAGTGGTGTTGGGGGGTGCAGTGTCGTTCCTCGGGATCGGCACCGCCGCGGCGGCACCCGTACCTGCTACCGGCGTGGTGGCCGATGCGGGGTCGTCGTCGATCGGTTGCACCGCGACCTCGCAGCAGACTGGTCTGTGCGCGTTGGCCTACGGGCTGAGCGAGCTGATGGCCACCGGGTCCGCCGGCTGACAGTCGGCACAGCCGGGGAAAGCCGATGGGCGGCGCCGCGAACTCAGGCTGCCCCCGCCTGCGCCACCGAATCTCCGAACTGATCCGAGATTTCCGGATCCAACCCGAAATCGGTGATCACGCCGTCGATCTCGTCCACTCCCGCGACCTTGGCGAGGGCGCGGCGGCCGAATTTGGAGCTGTCTGCCACCACGATCGCCTGGGCGGAGGTGGCGATCATCGCGCGTTTGAGCGGAACCTCGAGGGTGTTCATGTTGGTGATGCCTGCGGTGCGGTCGACCGCGTCGGCGCCGAGGAAGGCCCAGTCGGCGGCGTAGTCGGACAGGAAGGCGATCGCGCGTTCGCCGACGAGGGTGTAGACCGAGCCGAGGAGTTCGCCGCCGGTGACGAGCAGGCGGGCGCCGGGTGTGTCGGCGACGAGGGTGGCGATGCGCAGGTCATTGGTGATGACGGTGAGGTCGGATCGGTCGCGCAGGGCGCGGGCGACTTCGTAGGTGGTGGAACCGCTGTCGAGGATCACCGTGTCGCCGTCGCGGACCCGGGTCGCGGCCGCCTCGCCGATCGCCGCCTTCTCGGTGAGGTGTTCGCCCTCTTTCATGGTGTAGGGCAGTTTCGCGGTGGCGCCGGGGGTGGGGCGGGCGCCGCCGTGGGTGCGTTGTGCCTGCCCGGCTCGCTCCAGGGCGTCGAGGTCGCGGCGAATCGTGGACGCATCGACGCCGAGTTCGTCGGCGAGGGCCTTGGCCTCCACGTAACCGTTGGTGACCAGCCTGTGCATGATTTCGCGCCGTCGCGTGCTGGCGAGCAACTGTGCCTCCCGAGGCGGGTCGTGCGTCACTGGTGCTGTACTGCGGTTTCCGCATAGTACTAGGAGTTCCGGTTGACTTGCTCGCTCATCGAAGTGCATGATTTCGAGCACAGCCTGCGCGATTTCGTGCACAACGCGATATCGGGCACAACCGGGATTCGAGGCCACCATGAATCGCTCCGCGAAACCGTTTCTCGACCAGGACGCACCCGGTTCGACCATCGGCCGGCGCCCGGGCGGCCCGGTGGACCTACCCGTCTGGCGCGAATTGTGCGCACATCGCGACGAACTGGCCGCGACCTCGCTGACCGAGCTGTTCGCCGCGGATCCGCGGCGCGGCACCGTCATGTCGGCCGAGTACGACGGCCTGGTGCTCGACTATTCGAAGAACACCGTCACCGAACACACCCTGGACCTGCTGGTGCGCTTGGCCACCGAGCGCGGTCTGCGTGCCGGGATCGACGCGATGATCGCCGGCGATCACATCAACACCACCGAAGATCGTGCGGTACTGCATACCGCGCTGCGCGCGCCGGTCGCCGGTGCGCTCTCGCCCGCCGGCGCGCAGGTGTCGCCCGCGGTGCACGAGGTGCTGGATCGGATGAGCGATTTCGCCGACCGGGTGCGGGCGGGCCGGTGGTGCGGTGCGACCGGGCGGCCGATTCGGACGGTCGTGAATATCGGTATAGGCGGCTCCGATCTCGGTCCGGCCATGGCCTATCGGGCATTGTCGGAACTGGCGGACGCAGGTATCGAGGCTCGGTTCGTCTCGAATATCGACGGTCACGACATCACCCGGACACTCGGCGATCTCGACCCGGAGACCACGTTGTTCGTCGTCTCGTCGAAAACCTTCACCACCGTCGAGACCCTGACCAATGCCCGGACCGCGCGGCAGTGGCTGCTGGACCGGCTCGACGACCCGGATGCGGTCGCCAAGCATTTCGTCGCGGTATCGACTAATGCCGAACAGGTCGCGGCGTTCGGGATCGACCCGGCCAATATGTTCGAATTCTGGGACTGGGTGGGCGGTCGGTACTCGCTGTGGTCGGCGATCGGGCTGTCGCTGATGATCGCCGTCGGTCCCGGACAGTTCCGGGAACTGCTCGCCGGAGCGCACGGGATGGACAGCCACTTCCGCAGTGCGCCGTTCGAACAGAACCTGCCGGTGCTGCTCGGCCTGCTCGGGATCTGGCATCGGAACTTCCGTGGTGCGCAGGCATATGCGGTGTTGCCCTACGACCAGCGGCTGAGCCGCCTGCCCGCTTATCTGCAGCAGCTGGACATGGAGAGCAACGGAAAGAGCGTCGACCGGGACGGAGACCGGGTTGCGGTGGACACCGCACCGATCATCTGGGGGGAGCCGGGAACCAACGGGCAGCACGCCTTCTTCCAGATGCTGCATCAGGGCACGACGCCGGTGCCGTGCGACTTCATCGGAGTGCTCGAACCCGCACACGACTTGCGCGAGCATCACGACCTGCTGATGGCCAACCTGTTCGCGCAGACCCGCGCCCTGGCCTTCGGGGCCGCCGACGATCCCGGCGACCGACCGCCGCACCGGTGGTTTCCGGGCAACCGCTCCACCAACACCATCCTGCTGCCCCGCCTCACGGCCCGCACTCTGGGCCGGTTGGTCGCCCTGTATGAGCACAAGGTTTTCGTACAGGGTTGGATCTGGGGTGTGAATTCGTTCGATCAGTGGGGCGTCGAGCTCGGCAAGACGCTCGCCACCCGGATCCACGACGAACTTCGGTCCGATCGGCAACCCGGTTTCGACAGTTCCACCGACGCACTGATAATGCGTTACCGGAACGCGCGCGAGTCGAATACTGCCGCCCGGACATCCGCGGCCCAACTCGAAGAGAGATGAATGATGACTTCTGCTACTGCAAGTGCTCAGATCGGCGTCACCGGGCTGGCGGTCATGGGCAGCAATATCGCCCGGAACTTCGCCCGCAACGGCTACACCGTCGCACTGCACAACCGGAGCATCGCCAAGACCGATGCGCTGCTCGAGGCGCACGGTGACGACGGCGAGTTCGTGCGGACCGAGACCATCTCCGAGTTCGTGGGCGCACTGGAGAAGCCGCGCCGGGTACTCATCATGGTGAAGGCCGGTGACGCCACCGACGCCGTCATCGAGGAACTGGCGAGCGCGATGGAGCCCGGCGACATCATCATCGACGGTGGTAACGCCCTCTACACCGACACCATCCGCCGCGAAGCCGCGATGAAGGCGCGCGGGCTGAACTTCGTCGGCGCCGGCATCTCCGGTGGTGAGGAGGGTGCGCTCAACGGCCCGGCGATCATGCCGGGTGGACCGAAGGAGTCCTACGAATCGCTGGGCCCGATGCTGGAGAAGATCGCCGCCCAGGTCGACGGCACCCCGTGCTGCACCCACATCGGCCCGGACGGCTCCGGCCACTTCGTCAAAATGGTGCACAACGGCATCGAATACGCCGATATGCAGCTGATCGGTGAGGCCTACAACCTGTTCCGCGGGGCGCTGGGCTTCGATGCCGGTCAGGTCGCCGACGTGTTCACCGAGTGGAATTCGGGCGACCTCGAGTCCTATCTGGTGGAGATCACCGCGGAGGTGCTGAAGCAGACCGACGCCAAGACCGGAAAGCCGCTGGTCGATGTGATCGTCGATGCGGCCGAGCAGAAGGGGACCGGCCGCTGGACGGTCAAGTCCGCATTGGACCTCGGCATCCCCGTCACCGGTATCGCCGAGGCCGTCTTCGCTCGCGCGCTGTCGGGTTCGCGGGACCAGCGCAAGGCCGCCCAGGGCCTGGCCTCCGGAACGCTGGCCGACAAGCCGGCCGACGCGGCACAGTTCACCGAGGACATCCGCCAGGCCCTCTACGCCTCCAAGATCGTCGCCTACGCCCAGGGCTTCGACCAGATCGCGGCCGGCAGCGCCGAATACGACTGGGATCTGCACCCCGGTGACATGGCCACCATCTGGCGTGGCGGCTGCATCATCCGCGCGCGCTTCCTCAACCGCATCAAGGAGGCCTACGAGCAGAATCCGGCACTGCCGAGCCTGATCCTGGCCCCCTACTTCCGTGAGGCCATCGAGCACGCCATCGACAGCTGGCGGCGCGTCGTGTCGACCGCAACCCTGCTGGGTATTCCGGTCCCGGCCTTCGCCTCGTCGCTGTCCTACTACGACGCACTGCGCGCCGAGCGCCTGCCCGCCGCGCTGACCCAGGCTCAGCGCGATTTCTTCGGCGCCCACACCTACGAGCGGGTGGATGCCGACGGCAAGTTCCACACCTTGTGGAGCGGTGACCGCAGCGAGATCTCGGCCTAGCCCGAATCGGCGCTGCCGGTCCCGGAATTCGGGCCGGTGAGCCGTCCGGTCCACGCGCGGAGGTCCACTGCCGGGCCTCCGCGCTGTGTTTTCTCCGGCGATTGCTGACCACTTGCGTGCAGGTTCGCCGGGTACTATCGGCTCGATGCGTTTCTCCGGTATCGACATCGCCGCTCGGGGTATCACCGCGCGCGGGGCCCGTGGATGCGCATTCGCCGGAGTATCGCTGGAGGTGGCGGCGGGCGCGCTGGGGGTGATCGTGGGTCCGCAGGGGTCCGGCCGCACCTCGCTGCTGCTGGCGCTGTCGGGACGCATGCGGTTGGTCGCGGGTGCCGCATCGGTGGGCGGTTACCGGTTGCCGGAGCAGGCGCGCGCCGTTCGTCGGCTGGTGGCAGTGGCGCGAGCCGAGCCCGCGGCCGGACTGGACGACGAACTGCGCGTCCGCGATCTGGTCGCCGAGCGGACCCTGATCGGACCGGCGGACCGAGCGGCGATCGCCGAGGCGTTCACCCTGCTCGGTATCGAGGCAGCATCGGATTCGACGGTGGCGCAACTGCCCCCTGAGCAGCAGGCATTGCTGGCCGTCGCACTGGCCGCGGCCGAGGCACCGGCGGCGGTGGTCGTCGACGATATCGGGCGCGGTTGTGGTGCCGAGCAGACGCGGGGCGTGTGGGACTCGTTGGCGACCCTCGCCGCGCACGGATGCACCGTGCTCGCCGCGAGCACCGACGTTCCGGCACTGGCCGACCCGGTCACGGTCGTCGAATTACCACATCCGGCACAGCGAGATCAGATCCCTCTTCCACAGGAGTGAGTGATGACCGTGTTCCGCTTGGCGTTGGTGGAATTTCGCCGCTTTCGGGCGCCGATGCGCCGGCTGGTCCCGATCGGTCTGATGATGATCCCGCTGCTGTACGGCTCGCTGTATCTGTGGTCGAACTGGGATCCCTACGGCCGCACCGATCAGATTCCGGTGGCGGTCGTCAACCAGGACCGGCCCGCCGTCGCCAACGGCCAGCAGATCGATGCCGGGCAGCAATTCACCGAACAGTTGAAAGCGTCGGGCGTCTTCGCCTGGCATTTCGTCGATGCCGACGAGGCGCTGGACGGCCTGCGGCACGGCCGGTACTACTTCACCATCACCGTCCCACCCGATTTCAGCGCCAAGCTGGCCAGTGCGCAGAACCCCACGCCCGAACGCGCGAGCTTGGGAATCACGATGAACGACGCCAACAACTACATCGTCGGAATCGTCGCCCAGACAGCGAAAACCGAACTGCAGAGCCAGGTGGACAGCGCCGCGCACGCCGCCTACGCCCGTGCCATCTACGGCGACCTGTCCCTGGTGAAACAGCAACTGCAGATCGCCTCCGCCGGTGCGCACCGACTGCTCGACGCCACTGTGCTCGCCCAGCAGGGCAGTGCTGCGCTCACCCAGGGAGTGGCATCCGCGCAGGCCGGCTCGGGCGCGATCAGCGACGGAGTCGGTCAGCTCGCGGCCGCCGCCGAAGGAGCCGATCGCGCGATCGCGGCCATCACCGAGGCCGGTGCCGCCGCGCTGCCGACCGCCACCGCCGCACTCGCGAACGCCGGTACGGCCGCGGCGCAGAGTCTTGCGGTGGTGCACGAGGCGACCGGGCTCGTCGGACAGGCCGCCGCACAAGGGAGTACGGCGCTGGAACAGTTCAGCGCGGCACATCCGGAATTCGCCGGCGACCCACTGCTGGGGGCCGTGCGACGCAGCGCACAGACCATGACCGACACCGCTGCCACTGCCCATGCCAGTGCCGCCGATGCGCAGCAGGCCGCCCGGCAGCTCACCGAGCGGGCGGGCCGGTTGCAGGCCGACTCCGGGCCGTTCACGCAGGCCGTCACCGGCGCGACCGCACCGCTGCAAGCACTGTCGGCCGCCGCGCGCACCGTCGGCGGCGGTGCCACCCAGGTCACCTCGGGGCTCGAGTCGCTGCACGCCGGCAGCCGGACCTTGCAGACCGGTGCCGATCAGCTCAACAGCGGTGCCGCCGACATCACGAAGGTGATCGACGACGCGACCGCGAAGATTCCGGAGACGAGTCCCGAACAGACCGCGAAGGCGGCCGATGTGCTGGGCTCACCGGTCGGGATCTCGACGGACAATCTGCATCCGGCCGGGGTGTACGGCAGGGGATTCGCGCCGTTCTTCTTCGCGATCGCCCTCTGGGTGGTGGGGCTGCTGGCCTACCTGTTCATCCGGCCGTTGAACCCGCGGGCGCTGGCGGGACGAGTCGACGCGTTCACCGTCGCGACGGCCGGCTGGCTGCCCGTCGCCGTGATCGCGGCGGTCGGTGGGCTGCTGTTGTATCTCGTGGTGCAGCTCGGGCTCGGCCTGAATCCGATCCACCCACTCTGGATGATCGGACTACTGGTGCTGGCCGCGGGTGCGTATGTGGCGATCGACCATTTTCTGCGGGTGGCGCTCGGCGCGATCGGTGAAGCGATCTCGCTGGCTCTGTTGATCATTCAGCTCACCGCCTGCGGCGGTCTGTATCCCATCGAGACCACACCGGCACCCTTCCGGGCGATCCATCCGCTGATCCCGATGACGTATGTGGTCGACGGACTTCGGGTCACCGTCTCCGGCGGGCTCACCACGAATCTTGTTCGCGACCTGCTGGTCCTGGCCGGCTTCGCGATCGCCTTCCTCGCAGCCACCAGCCTGGTGGTGCGCCGGCAGCGGATGTGGACCCTCGACCGGCTGCACCCGCAGATCGAGGCGTGATCACCGGCCACCGATGAGTTCGCTGCGCTCGACGCGTCCGAATGGGTGAAGTGTTTATCGGAGCAGGAGGGCGTACATGATCATCGTTGCCGGCCACATCTCGGTCGAACCCGGCACGCGGGAGTCCTACCTCGCGGGCTGTGTGAGCGTTGTCGAGCAGGCACGCCGGGCCGCCGGGTGCCTGGATTTCGCGCTCTCCGCGGACCTGGTCGTGCCGGGACGGATCAATATCCTCGAACGCTGGGCCTCACGGGGCGAACTCGAGGCATTCCGCACCGATGGGCCCGATGACGAACAACAGGCGGCGATCGTCGCCGCATCGGTGTCGGAGTACGAGGTCGGCGACGCTCGTCAGCTGTTGGGGTAGTGGTGCGAGGCCGGTGGGGGTACCGCTCGCCGCGTCTCACGAAGTGAACGTCAGCACCGGCTTCACTGCCGCACCGCTGTGTGCCGCCGCGACGGCGTCGTTGATATCGGCGAACGGGTAGGTACGCACGAGCTTGTCCATCGGGAAACGGCCCTGCCGGTACCAGTCGATCAGCTGGGGAATGAAAACCTGTGGGTCGCAGTCACCTTCGATGGATCCGCGCAGCGACTTACCGAGGCCGGTCAGCTTGGCGACCTCGATGGGCAGGGAGGATGCGCCCAGTGCCACGAGCGCGAGCGTACCGAGCGGCGCGAGCGCGTCGATAGCGTTCGCGACGACCTGCTCCACCCCCGTGGTGTCCAGCGCATGGGTGGCGCCGCCTCCGGTGGCGGCCTTGATCTGCTCGGCGACATCGCCTGCGGCGCCGTCGATCACGGCGTCGGCGCCCAGTTCCTTCGCGATCTCGAGCCGGGACTCGGACAGGTCGACGGCGATGAC
The DNA here is from genome assembly GCF_001613265.1 of Nocardia vermiculata NBRC 100427. Classification (GTDB taxonomy): domain Bacteria; phylum Actinomycetota; class Actinomycetes; order Mycobacteriales; family Mycobacteriaceae; genus Nocardia; species Nocardia vermiculata. The sequence continues at coordinate 309,383 of NZ_BDCA01000001.1, read as the reverse complement.
GGTCCCCGCTCCCAGGGCCTGGGCCGCCATCAGCCCGGCCATCCCCACGCCGCCGACGCCGAAGATCACCACCGACGAATTCGAGTCGGGTGCGAGGACGTTGGCAACCGTCCCGGCTCCGGTCTGGATACCGCAGCCGAAGGCGGCGGTCAGTGCGAGATCGATATCGTCGTCGACAACCACCAGATTGCGTGGGCCGGTGAGGATATGGGACGCGAAGCTGGACTGGCCGAAGAACGCGCCGACCACCGGTTGGCCGCCGCCGGACAGCGGTGAGTCCGGCCCGTATTTACCACCGTTGAGTACCACCCAGTCGTCGCAGTATCCGGGCAGGCCGCGCTCGCACAGTGCGCATGCACCGCAACTGGAGTAGGTGACGATCACATGGTCACCGGCCTCTATTCCCGCGACGCCGGAACCCACTTCTTCGACGATGCCGGCACCCTCGTGGCCCAGCACGATGGGCAGTTCGGCGGGGAAGTTCTGTTTCGCGGTGAGGTCGGAATGGCAGATACCGGAGGCCACGATCCGGACCAGTACCTCCCCGGGACCGGGCGCCGCGAGGGTGAGACGTTCGATCGAGAAGGGCGCATCGGCACCTCGCGCGACGGCAGCGGTGATTTCCATGCCGGAAACTCCTTCGGCAGCGCGCGGCGGCGCCGGCGGGCGCTCGGCCGACCATGAGAGGGTCGTGGCCTGCCGATGCTGGTGGACAGTTGTCCGAACAGTACATCGGCAAAACGGTGGGGTACAAGACCGCGGCGAACGCCTGCGGGGACAACGACAACCGGGCCTGTCGCACGTGATTCGTGCGACAGGCCCGGTGCTGTGCGGGTTCGCCTCCCTGCGGAGAAGTCCTCCTATTCGGCGGCGTGCTGAACGACCGCGGGCTGTGCCGGCAGTGTGGTGTCGGCCTCGGTGTCGTTCGACTCTCCGTGTCCCAGCTCCACGTTCAGCTCGGCGGACTCCGGGCCCACCGTCACCGGGGTGTGCACCGGGGCGTAGCCGCTGGCGACGACCGTGTAGGTGCCCTCGTCCAGATCGGCGAAGGCGTAGACACCGTCGGGGCCGGTGATCGCGGTGTCCACCACATTGCCGACCCAGTCGGTGAGGGTGACCCGGGCACCGGCCAGCGGCAGGCCGCTGTGCCCGCGGACGATGCCGCGCAGGCTGGAACTCGCCCGCAGTGCGATCTCGAGGTGGGCATCCTCGCTACCGGCCGCCCGCACCGGGACGGCGGTCGGGTGATATCCGGCGGCGCTGGCCGCGACGGTGAAATCGCCGTCCGGGACCTCCGCCAGCACGAAGCCGCCGGCCTCGTCGGTAGCGGCCGAGGCGAGCACCTCGCCGCGGGAATCGAGTGCCGACACTCGGGCCTCGGCGACGGGGGTGCCGTCGTCGGCGCGGGTGACGGTCCCGGCCATCCCGGAGATGGCCGACAGCGTCACATCGCACGGTGAGGGCAGCTCGCCGAGTGTCACCGTCGACGCGTCGGGCCGGCGGCCGTCGGTGGAGGCGATGAGCACATAGGAACCGGGCTCCGGCGCGTTGACCTCGAAGTAACCGTCCGAGGTCGAGGTGGTGCGCCCGATCTGACGGCCGGACAACGAGATCAACGTCAGCACCGCACCCGGAAGCGCGGTGCCGCGGGTGTCGTGCACGCGTCCGAAAGCCACCGGTCCGTCGGTGACCGGCAGGGCCGGTATCGCGGCGGCGACAGCCGCCGGCTCGGGCACGCCGGCGACGGCGGATTCGGTCGCCGGCGCATGGTCGACGTCGGCCGTCTCGTGCGCCGCGGCCTCCGCGGCGGCCCGTACCGCGGCCGCCCGGCGCACACCGGGAATGAAGCACGCCACGAGCGCACCGAGCGCGGCCACACCACAGCCGATGAGCAGCGACACCCGGAAGCCGTTCTCGCTCGGAAGCGACTGCCCGCCCATCGAAATGGTCATCTGCGCCAGCACCGCGCCGACGATGGCGGCGGCGGTCGAGGTGCCGATCGAACGCATCAGGGTGTTGAAGCTGTTGGCGGCGGCGGTCTCCGACATCGGCACCGCGGACATGATCAGCGCGGGCATGGCGCCGTAGGCGAATCCGGTGCCGGTACCGATGATGATGGTGGCGATCATCAAGCCCCAAGCGGTTCCGGTCAGCCCGATGGCAGCACCGTAGCCCGCGGCGATGATGACGCAGCCGGTGATGAGGGTGGTCTTGGGACCGCGGGCGGCGGAGAGTTTGGCGCCGACCGGGGAGACCAGCATCATCATCAAACCGCTCGGAGCCATCCACAGGCCCATCGCCATCATCGACTGGCCGAGCCCGTAACCGGTCGCCTCCGGTAGCTGCATCAGTTGCGGCACCACCAGCGACTGCGCGTACATGGCCATGCCGATGGTGAGCGAGGCGCCGTTGGTCAGCAGCACCTGCGGTTGGGCGGCGACGCGGAGGTCGACCAGCGGAGCCCGGGTGGACAATTCCCACCAGCCCCACAGCAGCAGTACGACGACGGCGGCGACGAACAGGCCGATGGTCAGGCCGCTGCCCCAGCCCCAGCCGGAGCCCTTGGATACGGCCAGCAGCAAACACACCAGGCCGGCGCCGAGTCCGACCGCACCGAGGTAGTCGAAGCGGCCGACGTCGACGGCACGCGGGGTGGACGGAATGAGCACCAGGATCAGCAGGAAGACGGCCACCGCGAGCCCGGCGACAACCCAGAACAGCACCCGCCAGTTCGAGTACTGCACGATCGCGGCCGCCATCGGCAGGCCCAGCGCACCGCCGATACCCAGCGACGAGCTGATCAGCGCGATACCGGAACCGAGCTTCTCGCGCGGGAGCAGATCGCGCAGTGCGGCGATACCGACCGGCACGATGCCGGCGCTCATTCCCTGCAGGCCGCGGCCGATGATCATCGGCCACAGCGACGAGGACACTGCGCAGAGCACCGAACCGGCGAGCAGCGGCACGGTCGAGGCGAGCAGCACCAGCCGCTTGCCGTAGAGATCGCCGAGCCGCCCGGATACCGGTGTGGTCACCGCCGCGGCCAGCAGGCTGACCGTGACCACCCAGGTCGCGTTGGCGGCGCTGGTGTCCAGAATCTGCGGCAACTCGCCCAGTAGCGGCACCACCAGCGTCTGCGTCAGTGATGCGACGATGCCGGCGAAAGCCAGCACCGCCAGGATGCCGCCGGAACGCCCGGCGGATTGTGCCTTTTCCACGCCCTTTACCTCTCGGATATTCGCGAGTTGACTATTGCACTATGCATACCTCGTGCATCATACATATCCCTAGCGGTTGTGGATATACGGGTCGCCATCGGTGTGTCTGCCGTCCGGGTCGACAGGGGGTGCTCGGCCGGTCGGCGTTTCACTGTGCGGCTGAATGGAACTCGCGTGCTGCGGCCGGTGACGCGGCTGTGTGTGGCTTCCGACCGGGGCTACTGCACGTCGGTACGCGCCATCGGCCCGGCGGTGACGCCCCGCGATCGGCCTGGCTGCCGCCCGGCGGGCGAGCGGCCGGGGGTGCCGGGGGAGCTGTGGTGATCAGCACTCCGGTTGGAACGGGTAACAGGTCTTCTCATCGGGAAACAGGCGCGGAGCCGGGGCCGGCGGTGCGGTTTCGGAGAGCGGCGGCGGGAAGTACTCGGCCGCCGGGTGAACTGCCGCGGTGGTCGGTGGGGAGTGCCCGTCGGGCTGCGCTCGCGCGTTGTCGTTACCGGTCACCACCCAGATCCCGCAGGCGAGAAAGATGACGGCGGCAGCGGTCAGTAGCGCCGTCCGCATGCGGTGCCGAGGCGGGCGGTCGGCATCCTGCGACCACTGGTTCGTGCCCGACCCGTCCGGACTCGCCTGGGCGTTCCGAGAGGTGGGATCCGGGTGTGCTGTACCCGGGGCGGCAGCCGGTACTCCGTGTCGGATGTCAGTGCCCGGCTGTGGTGCGGCGTGGTCCACCCGGTCCTGTTGTGCCGGCTCGGGCCCAGGCGTTGATGAGCCGGGCTCGGTAGGGCGGGGCGGGAAAACGGGCCCGGTGGGGTGTGGCGCGACGAGAGGCTCGATCGTACGTGCCGCGGAGGGAGAGTCTGCAGAAAGCGCTGTGGCCGGGCCCCCGGCTGCGGTGGCGTCCGGGGTCCGTGCGGTATCTGCGCCCGATGTGGTGGTGGAAGCACCCGTGTCGGTATCCGCCGGTGCTGTCTGCGGGAAGTCCGGACTGTGAACGGTGGACACGTTGCGAACGGGGCCCGTCGGTGGGTCCGGTCGCAGTGCAGCGGGTACGTCGGCTGCAGTCGGCGGCTGGTATTCGGCTCTCCGCGCCGGGTGGGACGGCCAGTTCGTCTCCCAGGTGCTCCCGGGCGTGCGGATCGGCAGTCTCGGTCGCTCGGTGGTGCCCGTCGTCGAGTGACCGGCCGACAATTGGGATGCCAGAGATGCCGCGCGGTGCGGACGAATCGGCTGGGTGGACACGGGTCGGTCCGGAGATGAGGAAGCGGGGGTGGTCGTGGGCACCGACATCCGGCCGGAGGCGGAGGGTCGGCCCGGCATGAGGACCCCCGAGTTCTCGGTGCCACGAAGTTCTCCGACCGCTGGGGTGTCCGATACATCCGCATCGGCAAGTACGGTTGCCGGAGCGGGGGACGTGTCCGCGTCGACGGATCCAGATGCCGGAGCGGGCGCGCGGTCGTCGGCGGACAGGTCCGGGAGGTCGGTCGGGAATCCTTCGGCGACGAGCTGGTCGAACAGGCGATCGTTCGTCGTCCCGCCGGTCCCGTCGGCCCGCAGGACGGTCAGCATCTCCAGCACGGCGCCGGCGTTCCATACCGGGCCCCTGCGCTGCTGAGCTGCTCGGTTGAACCACGAATACAGCTGCGCGGCACTGTCTCCGAGTAGCACGTTGAAACCGGGTGAAAGCGGACCGCGGTCGAGCCGGACGGTCCGGTGGGGGAAGGGAATCACCAGTACCAAGCCGTCGACGAACGGCTCTCGATCGAGCTTGCTCGTCGCCAGTTTCCTCAGTCCGGATGCCGCTTCCCGCACTCGGTACAACGGGTTGAGGTCACCCGGGTGCACATGCACCGGGTCCACATTCGTCCCGACGATCGACCAGCGCTCGTTCATCGAGCACATCAGCATGCCGCCGACCTTCTTGCGCAGCCCTTCGACCCCGATCACTGCCGCGGCGTACGGCGTGAAGACCACGAAGTCGGCCGCCGTGGTGCGCCCGCGCGAATCCGGCACGTGCACACCGGAAACCGCTACTCCGGGGTGGGTGATGTAGTTCGAGAGCCATTCCACCACCTGTTGTTCAGCACGCGGTTTCCTGGTAACGCCGTTGATGATCAGCATGGTCGAGCCCTGCCTCCGGATGCGTTGTAACGCAGAGACTTTATCGGAGGCGCCCCCCGGATGTCATGTGATGTGACTGTGCAGCAACAGCTTTCACTGGAGGTATTGTGAATGGTGGAGACGTGTATCCCCGGTGCTCTTCGGACCGCTACCGCCTGCCGGTCAGGCGGTTCGGGCCCGCACCAGGTGCGGGCCGGGAATGCCCGGAGCGGCCGACTCGCCCAGGTAGGCCCGTACCAGGGACACGCCGGAGTGGTCGTCCACCTCGACGAATCCGGCCGCCTCCAACTCCGTACGCATCTGTTCGACCGTGAAATAGCTCACCCATGGTTCACCCACCGCGGCAACGCGTTTCGCGCGCTCGCGCTGAGCCTCCAGCTGCTCGGGTGTGGGTGGGGTGGAATAGTCGAAAACCAGGATCGAGGCCGGGGTCCGTTCGCCGATGTAGCGCAGGGTGGTGGCGATGGCATCGCGCTCCAGATAGGCCACCACGCCCAGCCAGACGAACACCGCGGCGGCGTCGGAGGCGAACCCGGCGCGAGCGAGACCCGCGGCCAAGTCGTCTCGAGCGAAATCGACCGGTGTGAACGACACGGTCGACGGCACGGCGATACCGGTCTCCGCCAGGCGGTTTCGCTTCCAGGCCTGGGTGTCGGGGTGGTCGACCTCGAAGTACCGCACGTCCGAGTGCGGGTTGCGGTATGCGGCGGTGTCCAGCCCGGCGCCCAGGATCACCACCTGGCGGGTACCGGCGGCGACTGCTTCGGCGACGGTGTCGTCGGCGAAGCGGCTGCGCGCGGCGAGTAACAGTCGGCGCCGGCGTACGAAGTCCGGATCCACCCCGGAATCGAACTGGTCGTCCCGCGTCGCCCGGGTGCCGACGATTCGTACGGCCAGGGGATCGGTGAAGATCCGCGGCTCGTCCGCGATCTGGTGGTAAGCCCTGGCTCGCGCGACGGCCATGGCGGTGGCGCTGGGTTGCCCGACCTGCATGCCGCCAACATTACGCGCGCCCCGCCACACAGAAAATGCAACAGGTTATAGATTGGAGGCAGGTACAGGTCGAGGAGGAATCATGTCCGCGAACGCGTCGGCAGCCGAACTGCTCGCCACGGTGGAACTGTCCCCGCAGGCGGTGGGGGTACACGACCGCGCAGCCTGGGTCGACCTGTTCGCTCCCGACGCCCGGGTCGAGGACCCCGTCGGATCCACACCGCACACCGGCCGCGCCGCGATCGAGCGCTTCTACGACACCTTCATCGCTCCCAACACCATCGAATTCGCCGTCGACCACGACGTCGTCCGTGGCACCACGGTCTATCGCGATCTCACCCTGGCCACCACCATGTCGACCGGAGTCACCCTGCACGTGCCCATGCACCTGCGCTACGACCTGCGGCAGGTGGATGCCGAGTGGCGGATCGATCGGCTCTACGCGCACTGGGAGCTTCCGGTGATGGTCGGACAGCTCCTCGCCGCCGGCGGTCGCGGCCTGACGGCTGCCGCCAAACTCGCACCGCAGTTGCTCGGAAATCAGGGCGCCACCGGCGCACTGGGTTTCGCTCGCGGATTCATCCGGGTGGGTGCGGCAGGCAAACGTGCCGCCACCGGCATGCTCGACGCCGCGTCCCGGGGAGACGTTGCCGCCGTGCGTGCGGTCCTCGCGCCCACCGCGGTGGTGCAGTGGCCCGCCGGTGAACCGATCGGTCATGCCGAGTTCGTCAACCGCCTGCGGGGTGCGGAGATCAGCAAACCCGTTGCGGCGGGAAAGTTCGTCACGGTGAGTGTGCGTACCGCCGAGGGGGAGCGCGGGGTCGCGGAGCTCGAAATGGACGGGCAGCGCGTCGCGCGCTTGCTGGGGTTCGTGAGCGCGGGGTAGTCCCGCCCGTTCGGTCATCGCGCCCGCTACCGAGCGATCGGCACAGCGGTAGCTGCGGCGCGCCCTGCGACTGGCTGCCGGTTCCCGATCTGTGCCACAGGGGGCGCGGTGTATCCGGTCGCTCGTTCGCGGCGATGCAATCGCGGGGCTGACGGCATTCGGTATGTCCCTGTCTGTCGGCACGTGCACGTCCCGGCACCACCCGGATGTGTCTGCTCCGGGTGGGTGCCCGTGCTGGTCGGTGCTGCAGGGAGAGATATCGGAATCTCGGCGGCCGAAGTCACGTCCGTACACAGTCGCGCGAGCGGCGTGAGCGCGCCACCGACTGTCTGGTCGGCCGAGTTGTCCCGGAGGTATTCGACGAACCGGCCGCGGGTATCGGTATTCTCGATTGTGGAATTATCGTTCTCGGTAAGGGAGAATACTGATCATGCCGGAAGAATCCTCGCCCCGACCTGCAATAGCCGTCGACACCGCACCGTCGCCCGACGCCGTCTACTGGGACCCGTTCGACCCCGAGATCGGACGCGATCCGTACCCGATCTATCAGCGGATGCGCACCGAAGCGCCGCTCTACTACAACGACAAGCACGATTTCTACGCACTCACCCGCGGTGACGACATCGATCGAGCGCTACAGGACTGGGAGACGTTCTCGTCCTCGCGCGGCCCGATCCTGGAGATCATCAAGGCCGGGATCGAGATTCCGCCGGGAACCCTGCTGATGGAGGATCCACCCGCGCACGATATTCATCGCGCACTGCTCAAGCGGGTATTCACACCGCGGCGGGTGATGTCGCTGGAGCCGCAGATCCGAGATCTGTGCGCGCGCTCGCTGGACCGGCTCGCGGGCAAGGACCGGTTCGATCTGATGAGCTCGTTCGCCAACGAGGTCCCGATGCGGGTGATCGGGATGCTGCTGGGCATCCCGGAAGCCGATCAGCAGGGCATCCGCGACAGTGCCGACAACACCCTGCGCACCGAGCCCGGCCAGGGTATGCAGATCTCGGACAAGGCCATTCCGGATGCGGAGCAGTTCGCGCGGTACATCGACTGGCGCGCGGACAACCCGTCCGACGACCTCATGACCGAACTGATGCGCGCCGAATTCGTCGACACCGAGGGCGTCACCCGGACACTGACCCGCGAGGAGATCCTGACCTACGTCTCGGTCGTCGCCGGGGCGGGGAACGAGACCACGGCCCGGTTGATCGGCTGGATGGGTGCCCTGCTGGCCCGGCATCCCGAGCAGCGCGCCGAGCTGGTGGCGAATCCGAAGCTGATCCCGAACGCCGTCGAGGAGACGCTGCGATTCGAACCGACCGGACACGCCATCGCCCGTTATGTCACCACCGATGTCGAGTTCTACGGCACGACCGTGCCCGAGGGCAGCGCCATGATGCTGCTGATCGCCTCGGCGAACCGAGACGAGCAGCGCTGGGCCGACGCGGACAGCTTCGATATTCACCGCAAGATCGCCAATCTGCGCACCTTCGGCTTCGGCACCCATTTCTGCCTCGGCGCCGCACTGGCGCGGCTGGAAGGGCGGGTGGCGCTCGAAGAACTGCTGAAGCGGTTCCCGACCTGGGAAGTGGATCAGGACGGGATGAGCCTGTCGTCGACCTCGACGGTGCGTGGCTGGGAAACCTTGCCGTTCATCGTCGAGTGAGCGAGCTGGCCGGCCCTGCTCGGCGGTAGCTCCGGCCGACCGGTTTCGGGCGCCGTCGATCGGGCAGCACGAACCCATGGCCGACACGACTGCACTGATAACCGGGGCCGGTACCGGGTTCGGGTGGGATACCGCGTTCCGCCTGGCCGAGCGGGCCGACTTCGACGTGATCGCGGGTGTCGAGATCTACGCCCAGGTGTGGGCTCTGGAACAGGAGGCCGACCGCCGGGGCGTCCCGCTGCGCGTGGAGAAACTCGACGTCACCGATCCCGGAGACCGGCGTAAAGCCGCGGAGTGGGAGGTCGACGTCCTGCTCAACAATGCCGGCGTCAGTGAGGGCGGGTCGATGGTGGACATTCCCGCCGCGAATCTGCGCCGGCAGTTCGAGGTCAATGTCATCGGCCCGGTGCTGCTGACCCAGGACATCGCGAAGCGGATGGTCGCCCGGCGGCGCGGCCGGATCGTGTTCATGTCCTCGATCGCGGGGATGATGACCGACCCGTTCGGTGGCGCGTACGCCGCGTCCAAACATGCGGTGGAGGCCGTGGCCGACGCACTGCGGCAGGAATTGGCCGAATTCGGGATCGAGGTGGCCACGATCAACCCCGGCCCATATCTGACCGGGTTCAACGATCGTCTGCTGGAGACGTGGCGCAGCTGGGAGGACGACCCGCAGCAGCGCTTGTTCGACTACTCACAACTGGCTTTCCCGCACGAACAATACGAGCCCTCGGAAGTCGCGGACATCGCCGTCGGCGTGCTCACCGGGGAGATCGGCACCTATCGCAACGTGGTACCGGCCGAAATCGTCGGCGGGCTGCGCGAGCAGATCGACTCGGTATGGGATCGGCAGACCACCGACGGGGTCGGTGAGCGAGCACCGACGGTGGCCACCGCCTACGACATGCGCCCGGAAACGCCCGCGGGCTGAGGTGGCTCCCGTCCGCGGCAGCCGATCCGTCGGGTTGTCGTACATATTCGCGTGGAGCAGGCAGAATGCCCCTTATGCACGGCCGGGGAGGGCAGGCAGCGGACCGCCGGGCGGGTGAGGGGCCGGGCGGCGCTGGGGCGCGCAAGCGGCACGGTCGGCACTACACGCCGCCACGACTGGCGGAGTTTCTCGCCGAGCGGACGATCGCCCGGCTGCGGGTGCGGGACGAGATGACGGTGCTGGATCCGGCATGCGGTGACGGGGAGCTACTGCTGGCCGTGGCTGGGGTGGCAGCGCGGCGGTTTCCCGGTGTGTCGTGGCGCTTGGTCGGCCGTGACTCCGATGCCGACGCGGTCCGCTCGGGCCGGGCCCGCAGTGCCGGATTCGCCGTCCGGCGGGATCAGCAGTTCGCCGTGCCGGTGGACGGTGATATCGCACTCGGCGCCGGGGTTCCTGGTGATCCGGCGCCCGCACTCTCGGCGGGGTCGATCCGGTTCGAGTGGGAAGTGGCGGATTTCCTCGGTGCGGCGGCAGACGAGGCGGCGGCATCGGATGATGTCCGGTTCGACGCGGTGATCACCAACCCGCCGTACGTACGTACCCAGCAGCTGGGCGGGGCCACCGCGCAGCTGCTGAGTCGAAAGTTCGGGCTGTCCGGGCGCATCGATCTCACTCATCCGTTCGTCGCCTCGGTGCCACTGTTGCTGCGACCGGGCGGTGTGCTCGGATTACTGTGCGCGAACCGGTTTCTCAGCACGAAGGCCGGCGCCAATCTGCGTACCGTGCTGTCGCAGGAACTGTCCCCGGTCGAGCTCTACGATCTCGGCGACACCCGGCTGTTCGACGCCGCGGTACTTCCCGCGGTGACGATTGCCGTCCGCGGGCCTGTCGCGCCACCGTGCCGGTTCACCGCCGCCTACGAGACAGACCGCGGATCCACCAGCACAGCGGGTCTTTTCGAGGCGCTGACCACGGCCCGCGATTGCGTGGTCGAACACGAGGATCGGCGGATCGCGATCGAGACCGGAACCTTGTGCACCGACGCCTACCGGTGGAACCGCACCGGTAGGCAGGACCCGATCACCGCCGAATCCGGCCCGCCCGCCCGGCGCGGACGCGGCGCGCCGGCCGCCTTCGACGCGTCGGTTCCGTGGCGAATGTCGCGGCCCGGCACCGACGAGTGGCTGCGGCGCATCGGCGAAGGGACCTGGCGCACCTTCGGTGAGGTCGCCCGGATCAGGGTGGGCATCAAAACGACCGCCGACCGGGTCTTCATATCCGACCGCTGGGACGAGCAACCAGTGCGGCCCGAAGCGGAGCTGCTCCGCGATCTGCTGACCCATCACGATGTGGCGCCGTGGCGAATAGATCGGGCGCACGACACCAAGGTGCTCTATCCCTACGATGTCGCGCAGTCCCGCCGCACACCCGTGCAGCTCAGCGAATACCCCGCAACGCGGGCGTATCTCGCCCAGCATCGAGAGGTCTTGTCCGCTCGGGACTACCTCACCGGCAGCGGCCGGGAATGGTTCGAGATCTGGGTGCCGCAGCGACCGAACCTGTGGGGCCCGCCCAAGGTGGTGTTCCCGGATATCAGTGTGGCACCGCGGTTCGCGCTCGATCGCAGTGGCGCGGTGGTCAACGGGGACTGCTACTGGATGTCGCTGCACGACATCGGCGACGAGCGAATCGCGTATCTGCTGATGGGGGTGGCGAATTCGTCGCTCGGGCGGCACTTCTATGATGCCGTGTGCGGTAACCGGCTCTATGCCGGGCGGCGCCGGTGGATCACCCAGTACGTGGCGCGGTTGCCGCTACCGGACCCCGTAACCGCACCGGGGCGCTCGCTCATCGCGCTGGCAGCGGAATTCGCCGGCGGGGGAGCCGAACCCGATATCGCACTTCTGGACGACCGGGTCGCGAGGGCGTTCGGGCTGGATCCCGACCGTCCGGATCCGGTGAGCTGGAGCTAGCCGCGCGCGCCGACCATCGGCAGCAAGGTGCGCCGGGCGAAGGTGCGGGCGGCCTCCTTGTCGCCCAGCGGGATCAGCCCGTCGGGCGTCAGGGCGAGCGACTGGGCCAGCCGGGCCATGATCTCGGCGACCAGATCCGGTTCGAAATCCAGTTCGGCGCCGTCACCGTGCAGTCCGCGTAATTTGTCGGCCAGATAGACCCGGCCGACCTCGAGGATCGGCCCGGCGTCGGTGGTCAGCCGCGGCAGGATCAGTTCGGGTTCGGTGCGCAGCAGCCGCTGCAGCAATTCGTTGTGCGCGAGGGCGGTGATGAAGACGATGAAGATCTCCACCAGCTGATCCTCGTTGTCGGAGATACCGGCGACCCGCTGCTCGATATCGGCGACGAAGCGCTGCGCCTCCCGCACGCTGACCGCTTCCACCAGATCGTTCTTCGATTCGAAGCGCCGGTACAGGGTCGCGGGGCTGATACCGGCGCGGCGCGCGATCTCACCCATGCTGGTGCGCTTGATCCCGAAGTCCAGGAACGCCGACAGCGCGCTCTCGAGAAGCTGCTCGCCGTCGGCGCGCGGCTTCTCCATGATGCGGGCCAGGATGGACGGCACGGGAGGCATCGGATCTCCAGTCGAATCGGCGAGGTACCGCGTCGATGCGGAAGGACGGCTTTCATTATCTCATCGCACCGCGTCGTGCTCGCCGGCGCCGACCGGGCACCGGGTCGGGCCCGATTACCGCAGGTGTAGCGCGTCCATTTCCCGCTCTATCGCGTTGGCGGCGAAATCACTTCCGCTGCAACGTAATTCGTGAACCCGGCGCTGCAGCGCCTCGATGCCGCCGGGTTGGGCCGCGATATCGGCCACACTGATCCGCCCCTGGGGTCGGTGCATACCGGATTTCTCGTACGCCACCGTCTAACCTCCTGCATACCGCTTCGCACCACCCGATGTGCGGCACCGTTTTTCGGCGCCGCACCAGGACCGTGCAGGGCCGATGCTACCAAGCGCAGGGGGTGCACGCTCAGGGCGAAGTGGTGTGCATCACAGCTGGATTCCGGTGTCCCGGTGAGTGGACATATTGTGCAGATACACCGCCGCATTGGCCTTGATGCGGTCCTGCTCGGCCTCGCCGAGTTCCCGCCGGACCTTGCCGGGCACGCCGGCGACCAGTGAGCCGGGTGGGATCTGCGCACCCTCCGGAATCAGGGCGTTCGCGGCGATCAGACTGCCCGCACCGATCACCGCGCCGTTGAGGACGGTCGCGCCCATGCCGACCAGTACATCGTCGCCGACGGTGCAGCCGTGCAGGATCGCATTGTGGCCGACCGACACGCCACTACCGACGCGCAGCGGAAATCCGGGATCGGCGTGCAGCACGCAACCGTCCTGAATATTGCTGCCCGCGCCGACCTCGATGTCCTCCAGATCGCCGCGCAGTACCGCGCCGTACCAGATGCTGACCTGTGCGCCCAGTCGCACCCGGCCGATCACCGTGGCGGTCGGTGCCAGCCATGCAGCGTCGTCGATGTGTGGCTCGTGCTCACCCAGCTTGATCATCATGCGGTCAACATAGCGGCCGGGTGTCGCGATCGGATACGCCCCCGCAGACCGCCGGACTCCCGAGCGTATCGGCGGCGAGCCGCCACCCCGCGGTTGCCGATCGATAGCCGAAGTGTGAATCGCGGGCCCGGGTTCGTGGCGAGCCGCCCGCATGGAGGCCACGATGTCGATATGAGAATCGGTGTTCCGCGCGAGATCAAACCGCAGGAGAGCCGGGTCGCGCTGACCCCCGCCGGTGCCGGGGAACTGACCCGGCACGGACACGGGGTGCTGATCGAAGCCCGCGCCGGCGTGGGCTCCGGTTTCACCGATGCCGATTACCGGGCTGCGGGGGCCCGGATCGCCGGCGACGCCGCCGCGGTGTGGGCCGGCGCCGAGCTGGTGTTGAAGGTGAAGGAGCCGGTGGAGCAGGAGTATTCGCGGATGCGGTCCGGGCAGGTACTGTTCACCTTCCTGCATCTGGCCGCATCCCGGTCCTGCACCGACGCCGTGCTCGCCTCCGGTATCACCGCCCTCGCCTACGAGACCGTGCGCGCCCCGGACCGGACACTGCCGTTGCTCACGCCGATGAGTGAGATCGCGGGCAAGCTCGCCACCCAGGTCGGCGCCTACCACCTGATGTCGCCCGTCGGTGGTGCCGGAGTGTTGCTCGGTGGGGTGCCCGGCGTGCGGCCCGCGGATGTCGTGGTGATCGGCGGTGGGACGGCAGGCTCGAATGCCGCGTCGGTCGCGGTCGGCATGGGCGCGCGGGTGAGTGTGCTCGATACCGATCCGGCGCAGCTGCGGCACCTCGACCATCGCTTCGAGGGGCGTCTGACCACACTCGCCTCGACGGCCGCCGATATCGAGCAGGCGGTCATGGCGGCGGACCTGGTGATCGGCGCTGTGCTGGTCCCGGGCGCCCGCGCGCCGCAGTTGGTTTCCGACGCCCTCGTCGCCCGGATGCGTCCCGGCGCCGTGCTGGTGGACATCGCCGTCGATCAAGGAGGCTGTTTCCAGAGCACCCGGCCCACGACACATGCCGAGCCGACCTTCCGGGTAGGCGATGCGCTGTTCTACTGCGTCGCGAATATGCCCGGCGCCGTCCCGCACACCGCGACGGTGGCACTGACCACTGCGACCCTGCCCTACGTTCGGGCTGTTGCCGATCACGGGGTGCGGGCGGCGTGCGCGGCCGATCCGGGGCTGGCGGCGGGCCTCACCGCCGAGGCGGGACAGCTGTACTCGGCCGAGGTGGCGCAGGCGCACGGCCTGGTCGCCGCGGTCCCCGGATAAAGCCCTGCCGGCCTAGAGGTTCCAGTCCGGCGCGCCCTCGGGCAGGTCGTGCAACTTCTCCGGATTGCGCACGATCGCCACCGAGGTGATCCGATCGCGCTCCACCGTGAACGACATGATTCCGATGTGGCTGCCGTCGAACACCATGAGTCCGAGATTCCCGTTGACCCGCACCATCCGCGCCCACGCGCCCTTCCCCGCCCGGAACCAGCCGAAGAACAGCTTCGCCACCAGTTCCGCACCCCGCACCGGCTGCCGGATCGCGGGCACGCGCCCACCCCCGTCGGCGGCCAGCACGACATTGTCGTCGAGCACACCGACCAGACCGCTCAGATCACCGGAACGCCAGGCCAGCGCGAAGGCCGACACGACCTTCTCGTGGTCGTCACGGCTGGCCGGGAAGCGCGGGGTGCCGCTGTCCACATGCTTGCGGGCCCGCGAGGCCAGCTGGCGCACCGCGGCCGGGGTCCGGCCCACCACCTCGGCGACCTCGGGGCCGGACATCCCGAAGATGTCCTGCAGGACGAACGCGGTGCGTTCGGCCGGGGACAGCGATTCCAGCACCACCAGCAGCGCCGTGGTGACCCGCTCGTCCTGCGAGATCCGGTCGGCCGGGTCCTCCCAGGAGGTCACCTCCGGTTCCGGCAACCATTCGCCGACGTACTCCTCACGCCGGGCCCGCGCCGAACCCAGCAGATCCAGCGCCAACCGGCCGGTGACGGTGGTGAGCCAGGCCCGCAGATTGTCGATCCGATCGCCGGGTGAGCGAGTCTCGTACCAGCGCTGTAGCCGTAACCACGCATCCTGCACCACATCGTCGGCGTCGCTGAGGCTGCCCAGCGTGCTGTAGGCGACGCGCCGCAGATACGGGCGGTGCTCCTCGAACTGCCGCGCCAGCTCGGCCTGATCGATATCGTCCGCTCCGCTTGTCACTGCTGTCGCCCTCGTTCGGTCCGGGGCGCGGGAGGATCCGGTGCGCCTGTATCGGAAAGTCTTACCTACTGGTGACGATCCTGTCCGCCCGAATGTGACACCGGCTCGCCCCGGGCGGGGAAGGCACTCGTCACCGGCAGGGACGGCATCCGTTCGGCGTCCCCGCGCCGCCCGACAGCGCGCACCACGCCTCCCGATACTCTCGCCCGGTGCGATATGGGACGGCGCGAGCCGCGGGACTTCTGATCGGATTCGTCGCGGACCGGATCCTGGGCGATCCGCGGCAGGGGCATCCGGTGGCACTGTTCGGCACCGTGGCGGGAGCGGCGGAATCGCGGTGGTACCGGGATGACCGCGCACGGGGTGTCGTCTGCGAAGCGGTGCTGGTCGGCGGTGTCGTGGGCCTGGGTGTGCTGGCCGAGCGCACCGCCCGGGTGGGATCCCGGCGCGGTCCGAGGGGCCACCGCAACCGGTCGGGTGCCGGTCTCGGCACGGTGGTGGTGACAGGCGCCGCGACCTGGGTCGCGTTGGGGGGAACGACCCTCGCACGGACCGGACTGCAGATGGCGAACCTGCTGGAAGCCGCTGACGTGGCCGGCGCGCGGGAGGTGTTGCCGTCGCTGTGCGGGCGTGATCCGGAATTGCTCGATGCGGACGGACTGGCCCGGGCGGCAGTCGAATCCATCGCCGAGAACACCTCGGACGCGACGGTCGCACCGCTGGTGTGGGGTGCGATCGCCGGGGTTCCCGGAGTACTCGGCTATCGCGCGATCAACACCCTCGACGCCATGATCGGCTACCGCAACGAGCGCTACCGCCACTTCGGCTGGGCCGCGGCCCGCACCGACGATCTGGCGAATCTGCTGCCCGCCCGGGTGAGTGGGGCGCTGACCGTGGCGGTGGCGCCGGTGCTCGGCGGACGGCCCGCCGCCGCGTGGCGCGCTTGGCGACGCGACGCGCGCTCGCATCCGAGCCCGAACGCAGGCGTTGCCGAAGCGACGATGGCCGGTGCGCTGGGGGTCACGCTGGGTGGTCGCACGCAATACCGTCACGGAATCGAGCTGCGACCGGTGCTGGGGGACGGCCGTGTGCCCGCAGTGAGTGATCTGCGGCGTGCGGTGCGATTGTCGACCGCCGTGCAGGTCGGGGCCGTGCTGCTGGCAGCCGGCACGGCATACGCTCGCGGACGGTGGAACCGGCGCCGGGGCGGCGACAGCTGATCGGCCCGGGCAGGGGGCACGCAGCTCCCACCGAATTCGTGGAGACGGCGGGTGCGGGTTGCCCCAGCCGCCTCGTCTCGGGCCGGTGTACGCCACTGCCCACGATGTATGACGACCCCGCGGACGGTGGAGATCGGCGCGCTCCGCGGCATCGCGGAGCCCGTGGTCAGTGGCGGGTATTGCCGTAGCGGTCGGCGAGGCGATCGGCGGTGGTGGGCTTCGGCTTCGGCTTCGTGACGGTGTCGACCCGGCCGGGTTCCGCTGCGGTGGCCGTGTCGGGCCCGGACGACCCGGCCGCGGCGGTCGGTGCGGGTTCCCGGTGACCCGGAGTTGTCGCGGTTTCCATCGCGTCGGCCGAGTCCGGTTCGCCGGGCGCGACGGAGGTATCGCCGGCGGCGCGGTCGCGGCGGCGTTCGCGGAGTTCCGCGTAGACGAAATAGCCCAGGCCCAGCGGCGCCATCACACCGAACGCGATCCACTGCAGGCCGTAGGACAGGTAGGGGCCGGCATCGAGCTGCGGCAACTCCGGCGGGGTGAAGGCACCGGCCTGACCGGCGTCCAACTGCAGGTAGCCGCCGCGCTCACCGGTGGCGAAGGAAGCCAGGGGAGTATCGAGGATCGCCGCGACCTGGGTGGTGTCGACCGAATACACCTGGCGGACGCCGTCGCGCATCATCGGTTCCTTACCGGGGACCGCGCCCTCGGAATGCCGGATCCGGCCCGCGAGGTGCTGCGGCCCGGACGGGGGCTCCGGAATCACCGGGAGCTGGGTGCCGTCGACCGCCGCGATCAGGCCCCGATCCACCAGGACCATGCGACCGTCGTCCAGACGGAATGCCGACAGCACGCCGAATGCGGGTTTGTCGTTGAGCCGCTGCAGCCGCTCGACCACGGTGGCATCCGGGACGTAACTGCCCGAAACATCGACCCGCCGCCACTCGGTGTCCGCAGGATCGACCCCTGCCGGCGGGGTGCCGTCGGCAGCATTGAGCAGGGTGGCCGCGGGCACCGGATCGGCATTGACCGATGCGGCGATCAGATCGTTGCGGTGCGAGGTGGAGTTGTTCTTCCCCAGCTGCCACGGCGCCAGCACCGTGAAGCACAGGTACGCGAACGCCACCACCACGACCGCCAGAATCAGCCAGCTCGGCCGGAACAGGAAGGTGAGCCGGCGCAGTACCCGCATCATCGCGGACCGATCGGTTCGCCGAGCTGTTCGCGCACCCACGTCAACAGGGCGGGAACCGCGGCCTCGATCTGCTCGCGGACCAGCTCGAAATCGGTGTCGTCGCCGTAGTACGGGTCGGGCACGTCGTGATCATCGGCCCCGGGATCGAAACTACGCAGCAACCGGCGCCGGGCGTCGGGGACCCGCAGCCGGGTGAGTTCGCGGGCGTGACCGGAATCGAGGGCGACCAGCAGATCGGCCTCGAGATGGTCGGGTCCGATCATGGCCGCCACATGGCCGATCGGATATCCGTAGCGGGTCAGCAGTGCCGTGGTGCGCGGATCCGCATCCTTGCCGACATGCCAGGCAGTCGTGCCGGCGCTGCTCACGCGCACCCGATCGGCCAGTCCGGCCCGCTCCAGATGCGCGGCGAAGATCTTCTCGGCCATCGGCGACCGGCAGATGTTGCCGGTGCAGATGAAGGTCACGTGCAGCTCGCCCACGCACCCATTGTGGCCGGTGAGCGCGGACGGTGGCCACGTAGGGTGGGTGGCTGTGCCCGAGGACACTCACCCGACCGCAGAGACCGCCATGCCCGCCGCGGACGACAGCGCCGCGCGGCATGCGCCGCACACCCCGGACAGTGCCCCGGTCGACCGTGCCGCATTGCGGCATCACGGCGACAGCGAGGTGCGGCCCGGGATGCTGGACTTCGCGGTGAATGTGCAGGGCACAGCGCCACCGGAGTGGTTGCAGCGGCGGTTGGCGCGGCGGCTGCCGGAACTGGGCCGCTACCCGTCCGCGGCGGAGACCGCGGCGGTGCGGGCGGTGGTGGCCGCCCGGCACGGTCGCTCGCCGGAAGAGGTGCTGTTGCTGTCCGGCGCCGCCGAGGGCTTCGCGCTGCTGCCCCGGATGGCCCCGGCCCTGGCCGCGGTGATCCACCCGTCGTTCACCGAACCGGAGCTGGCGTTGCGCGAAGCCGATGTTCCGGTGACGCGGGTCGTGCTGGCGCCGCCGTACGAGCTGGCGTCGGCGCTGGTGCCCGAGCAGGCCGATCTGGTGGTGCTCGGCAACCCGACCAATCCGACCTCGGTTCTGCACCCGCGCGCGGCCGTCGAGTCGTTGCGACGCCCCGGCCGCATCGTCGTGGTGGACGAGGCATTCGCCGATGCCGTCCCGGGCGAGCCGGAATCCCTCGCCGGACAATCCACTCCGGATGTGGTGGTGCTGCGCAGCCTCACCAAGACGTGGGCGCTGGCCGGGCTGCGCTGTGGGTACCTGCTGGGCGCCCCCGATGTGCTGGCCCGGTTCGAGCAGGGCCGGGCGCACTGGGCGGTGGGCACACTGCAGCTCGAGGCGATCGCGGCGACCAGCGAACCGGCCGCACTGGCCGAGGCCGCGACTAGTGCGGCGCGGATCGCGGCCGATCGCGCGGCGATGATTCCCCGGCTACGAGCCCTCGGCATCGAGGTGCACGAACCGGCAGCGGGCCCCTTTCTGCTGGTCCGGGTCCCCGACGCCGAGCTGCTACGGAAACGGCTGGCCGACAACGACATTGCTGTCCGGCGCGGAGACACCTTTCCCGGACTAGAGCGTGGCTTCCTGCGGCTGGCGGTGCGCGGACCACAGCAGGTCGACCGGTTGATCACCGCGATCGCGGACATCGGCCTGTGACATGGACGGTAAGCGATATGGTGGAGGTGCGGTGGTGACAGCAGCGAATTCCGATGTGGCACTGAAAGATCTGATAGAGATACTCGACGAGGCCTATCCGCCCCGGCTGGCCGAGAAGTGGGATTCGGTGGGCCTGGTCTGCGGTGATCCGGAGGCGCCGGCCCATCGAGTGATGTTCGCGGTCGATGCGACCGCGGCGGTGGTCGACGCGGCGATCGACTGGGGCGCACAGGCTTTGGTTGTGCATCACCCGTTGTTGTTGCGCGGAGTGGACACCGTCGCCGCGAACACCCCGAAGGGCGCACTGCTGCACCGGCTGATCCGCAACGACTGTGCCCTGTTCACCGCGCACACCAACGCGGACTCGGCCGATCCCGGGGTCTCCGACGCCCTCGCGCACGCGCTGGGGATCACGGTGACCGGTCCGCTGGAGCCGAAATCCGCGCGACCGGTGGACACCTGGGTGGTGTTCGTGCCGCGCACCCACACCGACGAGGTGCTCACCGCGCTGTTCGCCGCCGGTGCCGGTGGGGCCGGGAACTATCGCGAATGTGGGTGGCGGGTTCCGGGGACCGGACAGTTCCGTCCGCTCGACGGTGCGAATCCGGCGATCGGCCGGGTGGGGGACCTCGAGTACGTCGAGGAGGATCGGGTCGAGGTGATCGCGCCGCCTTCCGCGCGCGCCGCCGTGCTGGCCGCTCTCCGCGCGGCGCACCCCTACGAGGAACCCGCGTTCGACATCACCGAGCGTGCGGCACTGCCCACCGGCCTGGGGCTCGGCCGCATCGGCACCCTGCGTGAACCGGAGACCTTGCGCGCATTCACCTCCCGGGTGCGTGCCGCTCTGCCGGGTACCGCCTGGGGAGTGCGCGCCGCCGGCGATCCCGACCGGGAGATCCGCACGGTCGCGGTGTGCGGGGGCGCGGGCGACTCCTTGCTCGCGGAGGTGTCGGCACGGGGCGTCGACGCCTACGTCACCGCCGATCTGCGTCATCACCCGGCCGACGAACATCTGCGTGCGGGCGGTCCGGCGCTCGTCGACGTCGCCCACTGGGCCAGCGAATTCCCGTGGTGCGAGCAGGCGGAAGCCCGCGTCCGGGATGCGCTGCCCGGCCTGCAGACACGAGTCTGCAGAGTGCGCACCGACCCGTGGACGATCGGGGCCGCGGACGACTGACGCGTGGGCCCGGGGCGTCGGCACGAAGAGTTCTCGTCCCGGTCGGCCGCCGGCGGTGCGGTCATGCCACGGCCGTGTGGACGACGGCCGGTGTCTACTCGACCCGGATATCGGGTTCGTGGTGCACGGGGAAGTTGACCGAGTTCGCGATGAAGCAGCGTTCGTGGGCCTGCTCATGCAGCGCTCGTGCCCGCTCGGTCAGTGCGGCATCGGTGATGGTGACCCGGGGACGCAGCGTGACCTGTTCGAAGCGGCGGGCGTTCATCACACCTTCGGCCTCGTCGAGATAGTCGACCACCACGATCCCGGCCTCGACGGCCAGATGCAGGTACCAGAGCATGTGGCATTGGGACAGCGACGCGACCAACAGTTGCTCGGGATTCCAGCGGTCCGGGTCCCCGCGCCCCACGACCGGATCCGCGGAGGCGGGCAGTGGGGGTGGCCCCGGAGCGAGGACCTCGTGGTTGCGCGAATACGTCCGGTAATCTGTGGTCGCACCGGTCCACACCACGTCGACCCGATATCGATGCTCGGCCATCCGATGAGCGTCGCAGATCGGGACGGCTCCCGCACGCGGTATTCGGACGCGCCGGTCGGCGACAGCCGCTCGAGCAGCGGTCCGGCGGGCTTGGGACGAAAGCGGGCGCGGGCAGAGTACGGTTGGGCACCGGCGTCGCGCACCCGTTGTGCGTCGCCTCGCATCCGTCCATAGTGTCGAGGAGTACGTCCCGCGTTGAATGTCGAACAACCGATCCAGGCCAAACTGCTCGACCTCGCGGCTGTCGACGCCGAGCTGACACGGATCGCGCATCGCCGCAAGGTGCTGCCCGAACAGCAGGAAGTGCAGCGGCTGGAAACCGAACGCACCGAACGTAAGGATGCGGCGGTCAAGGTCGAGATCCAACTCGACGACCTGGACCGCGACATTCGCAAGCTCGAGGGCGAGGTCGACGCCGTGCGTAAGCGTGAGGCGCGTGACCGCGGCATGCTCGAAGGCGGCAGTGTCGGCGCCAAGCAGTTGTCGGAGCTCCAGCACGAGCTGGGCAGTCTGGAACGCCGCCGTGGCGTACTGGAGGACGAACTGCTCGAGGTCATGGAACGCCGCGAAGCCGCGGAGGCCGACCATCAGCATGCCGGTGCGAACCTCTCCCACGCCGAGGAGGAGCTGGGCCTCGCGCAGCGGCGCCGCGACGAGGCGCTGGCCGATCTGGACGTCGCGGTGCAGCGCTGCGAAGCCGATCGCACCGCCCTCGTCCCCGGATTCCCCGAAGAGCTGCTGGCCGTCTACGAAAAACAGCGCACTCAGCACGGTGTCGGCGCGGCACTGCTGCAGGCGCGCCGCTGTGGAGCCTGCCGCATCGAACTCGATCGCGGTGAGATCGCCCGTATCGCCAAGACCGAACCGCAGGTGGTGGTTCGGTGCCCCGAATGCGGCGCGATCATGGTGCGTACCAAGCAGTCCGGATTGTGACGGTGCCGGCGATGGCGGTGCGCAATGTGATAGTCGAGGCCGACGGCGGCTCCCGTGGCAATCCGGGGACCGCTGGGTACGGTGCGGTCATCTGGGATGCCGACCATGTGGCGGTGCTCGCCGAACGTCGGGAATATCTCGGCGTCACCACCAACAACGTCGCCGAATATCGGGGATTGATCGCCGGTTTGGCGGCTGCCGCCGAACTCGGTGCCCGCATCGTCGAGGTGCGGATGGACTCCAAGCTCGTCGTCGAGCAGATGTCGGGCCGCTGGAAGGTCAAGCACGCGGCGATGATTCCGCTCGCCGAGCGAGCCCGGCAACTGGTCGCCGGATTCGAACGCGTGAGCTTTCAATGGATTCCGCGGGAACAGAATTCGCACGCCGATCGGCTCGCCAACGAAGCCATGGACGACGCCGAGGTGGTCGCCGAAGTTCGCGAGGCCGACACCGCGGATTCCGCGGTCGGTGGCGGTGCTGCGCGCGAGCCGGAACCCAGCTGGGTCGACGATGTCGCCGACACGCGTTCGCCGCAGCGTGATCCCGCGGTGCCGGCACCCGCGGAAACGGCAGCGAACGCCGGCCCGGGCTGGACCGGCGCACAGGGCCGACCGACCAGGCTGCTGTTGCTGCGACACGGGCAGACCGCGCTGTCGGTGCAACGCCGCTACTCCGGTCGCGGGAACCCGGAGCTGACCGAACTCGGTCGCGAGCAGGCGCTGCGGGCGGCGAAATATCTTGCCGCCAAGGGAGATATCGCCGCTGTGGTCACCTCACCGTTGGGTCGCGCCCGCGAAACCGCACAGGCGGCGGCGCAAGCGCTCGACGTTCCGGTGCGAGTGCTGGAGTCGCTCACCGAGACCGACTTCGGAGAATGGGAGGGGTTGACCTTCACCGAAGCCGCACAGCGTGATCCGGAGCTGCATCAGCGTTGGCTCGGCGACCCCTCGTTGCCGGCCCCGGGTGGCGAGAGCTTCGACCGGGTGCGCGAGCGGGTCGAGGCGGCACGCCGTGATCTGATCGCACTGTATCCCGGGCAGAACATCGTGGTGGTCAGCCATGTGACGCCGATCAAAACCCTGCTGCAGCTGGCCCTCCAGGTCGGACCCGCACTGCTGTACCGCCTGCACCTGGATCTGGCCTCGCTGTCGATCGCCGAGTTCTATCCCGACGGTGGATCCTCGGTTCGGCTGGTCAACGACACCTCCTACCTCTGAGGTCTCAGGGGCGCAGCACCGACACCAGGAATTCGGTCTGGTCGTAGACGGCCTTCTCGAACCAGTCGTCGAAGTAGATGTCGAAATGCCCGATCGGGTACTGCTTGACGACACTGTGCTTGGTGCGCTCGGCAGCCTTGAGGGTCGGGCCCGTTGGCGCCACCGAATCGTTGTCGCAGACCGCGTACAGCACCGGCACCTTGATGCCCTTGGTGCGCCGCCACGGTGCATCGAACAGCGCTGAGAACCCTATGCGGGCGGCCACTTTCGGTTGGTACTGATCGCTCTCCTCGGCGAGGCGGCCGAACCCCTCCGGCACGTCCGATGCGCTCATCAAGGCGGCCGACCGTTTCCGCCCGGCCAGCCGGACGCCCACCGGCTTGCGCCGGATCGGGCCCACCAGCACATCGATCAGTGCCAGCGTGCCGGTTCTGGTGACACTGATCGGTCCCTTCGCCCATGCCGAGGACGAGCCACTGGTGAACGGGCACTGGGCGACCACCGCGGCCAGGTAGTCGTCCTCGTGTGCGATGGACAGCACGTGTCCGCCACCGAACGAGGTGCCCCACAACGCGATCCGGGTGGCATCGAAACCCTTGAGGGTCCGGGCGAAGGCGATCGCGGCGCGCCAGTCGTCACGTTGCCGGGAGATATTGATCAACTGCCGGGGTTTTCCACCGCTTGCCCCGAAATGTCGGTAATCGAAGACCAGCACGCCCATTCCGGCCGCTGCGAACCGGCGCGCATACCGATCCAGCCCCATTTCCCGGTTCGCGCCCAGCCCGTGTCCCATGATCACCAGTGGACGCGGTTTGGGCGGACCGTCCGGAAGATAGAGCCACGCTGCACACTGTTCGTTTCCCGAACCGAACCCCACCTCGACACGCTCCATGGGCGACAACGGTACTGTGTCGCGCCGGTGGACGATGACCTGGATCCCCGGTCATGGTGCGTTCACAGGTGAACAGAACGCAAACATTCGCGAGTCAGATCTTTGCGTTCGGGATAACCGTCGACCGCCATGATCAGGTCTGTTTCGGCCAGTAGTGAGCGCAGCACATGCACGATTCCATCCGCCCCGCCGAGCGCCAGACCGTAGGCGTAGGGGCGTCCGATTCCCACCGCACTCGCTCCGAGCGCGAGGGCCTTGACGATATCGGCGCCACTGCGAATTCCGGAGTCGAACAGCACCGGCAGCCCGTCCGCGGCGGCGACCACTTCCGGCAGCATGTCCAGCGCCGGCAACCCGCCGTTGGCCTGCCGGCCGCCGTGATTGGAGCAGTAGATGCCGTCCACGCCGCCGTCGCGGGCCCGGCGAGCATCGTCGGGGTGGCAGATACCCTTCACGATCAGGGGCAGGTCGGTGAGTGAACGCAACCAGCTCAGGTCCTCCCAGCGCAGTGGGTTGCCGAACAACTGCACCCAGCGCAGCACCGCCCCCATCGGATCCTCCTCCGGAGTGCGCTCCAGACCGGCGCGAAAGACCGGATCGGTGAAATAGTTGGCCAGGCAGTGCCCGCGCAGTTGCGGGAAGTTCCCGGTGGACAGGTCCCGCGGGCGCCATCCGGTGATCCAGGTGTCGAGAGTGACCACGATGGCCTTGAACCCGGCTCGTTCCGCGCGCTGCACCAGGCTGGCCGCCAGGTCGCGGTCCGTGGGTGTGTAGAGCTGGAAAAACCCTGGGGTGTCGCCGAATTCGGCCGCGACGTCTTCCATCGGATCGACGGTGAGTGTGGAGGCGACCATCGGCACGCCGGTGCGTGCGGCGGCACGTGCGGTGGCCAGGTCACCGTGCCCGTCCTGTCCGCACAGTCCGATCACGCCGACCGGAGCCAGGAAAAGTGGTGTCGGAAGAGTCGTTCCGAACAGGTCCACCGAGAGGTCGCGTTCCTTCGCGCCGACGAACATGCGGGGGATGAGCCCCCATCGGTCGAACGCGGTCACGTTCGCTCGTTGCGTTCGTTCGTCGCCGGCACCGCCCGCGACGTAGCTCCAGATCGCCGGGGGCAGGGCCGCCCGGGCGCGCTGCTCGAGGTCGGCGTAGGTGACCGGGAGTTCCGGCACCACACCGCGCAGCCCCTGGAAGTAGATCTCGTTCTGAAAGTCGCCGAACCCCATATGCGCTGCCCTTTCGTACCGGATCGTGCACGGCGCCGACGCCGTGCATCCGGACCCTATGCGTTACCGCCGGTACCGCGCTACGTCTGCGGAACCCCACGGGGGTGGGTGCGTGCACACGGTGCGCACACGGCACAATAGGCAGCGACGAGTCGGTCGGGCGACCGCGTCGACGGGAACGGGTGCAGTTGTACCGCCGCCTGTCGCCGAGGAAAGTCCGGACTCCACAGAGCAGGGCGGTTGTTAACGGCAACCCGGGGTGACCCGCGGGACAGTGCCACAGAAAACAAACCGCCGGTGGCCTCCTCGGAGACCGCCGGTAAGGGTGAAACGGTGCGGTAAGAGCGCACCAGCGCCCCGGGTGACCGGGGCGGCTAGGTAAACCCCGCCCGGAGCAAGGTCGAAGGTCGCACTCGGTGAGTGCGACTGCGCAGGTGTCCGAGGGCTGCTCGCCCGAGCCTGCGGGTTGACTGCTCGAGGTGCCCGGTGACGGTGCACCCAGATGGATGGTCGCCTCCCGGTGCGAACCGGGAACAGGATCCGGCTTACAGACCGGCTCGTCACCCTCCGGGGCCGTTCGTGGTTGTCGACATCGCGACCGCGGCGGTGTCGTCGTTGCCGACTATGCCGGAGCTCTGGCCGGGACCTCCCGCGCCAGCAGTACCGCCACCGCTCCCAGTAGTGTGCCGGTGATCCGGCGCTGCCAGGAGGTCCACGCGGGTCGGCGCGCGACCACGGCCGCGACGGTGCCGGCCGCGAGCACGATCACGGCGTTGACCAGCACACTGACGGTGATCTGTATGCCACCGAGCAACAGCCCCTGCCGCCCAGCGTGACCCCGTCCCGGATCGACGAACTGGGGGATCAATGCCAGGTACATGATCGCGGCTTTCGGATTCAACAGGTTGGTGAACAGTCCCATCCGGAACAGGCGCCCGGCCGAATCACGTTCCAACGCAGTTGTTTCGAACAAACCCCGGCCGCCCGGCCGCAGCGCCTGCCACGCCAGATACGCGAGATACAGTGCGCCGGCGGCCTTGAACCCCACGTACAGCCACGGCACCGCGACGAACACCACCGCCAGACCGGCATTGGCCATCCCCATGTACACGACGAAGCCGACGGCGGTCCCGGCGAGCGAGATCAGTCCGGCGATACGCCCCTGGCTGATACTGCGCGACACCAGGTACATCATGTTCGGTCCGGGCGTGAGAACCATCCCCAGGGCGGTGACGGCCATACCGAGAACGGCTGCGGTAGAAATCATCACATCGGTCAGTGTGTTCGAGCCGATGGCGGGTGTCGATGGCCGCTTGTGCCGGACTGGCCTCCGGCGAGTCAGGGGCGCAGTGGTTGCCTGCGCGGGCGCACGATGCGATGGGTGATCTTCCAGCCGTCGCCGACGCGCCCGATGGTGTCTTCGTAGGTGACGCTGCCCGCCGAACCGTCGGTCCAGATCGACAGGCCCTTGGACAACGCCCGCACGGTGCCGTCGGCGACTTCGTTCAGCACGATATTGGTCACGTGGTGGGCGACGGGATTGCGCTCGCCCAGTTCCAGGGCGGCGGCGCGGAGGGCATGCAGGCCCACCAGCACGTCCCCGCCCAGCGCTGTCACGTCGTAGACGACATCCTCGCTGAACAGTGCGGGCCAGCCGTCGAGGTCACCGTTGTCGGTGAGGTGGCCGTGCAGATTGATCAGATCGGTGATGGCGAAGCGGTCTTCGGCGGTGAGCACGACAGTGGCCATCCTTCGGCGCGTGGTTCTCGGTATTCGACGGGCTGCCCGGACGGCGGGCGGCCCGGAGCCGGCGCCCGCCGTGGCGGGCACCGGGCGGTGCCGGGACTCAGCCGGCGGGGCTGATCACCAGGATCTGTGCCCAGTGGGTGGCCTGCTCGGGACCGAGGAGCGGCAGCAGGTAGTCGTAGACGATGGACGACATCAGGTATGGAACTCCTTGTACTCGGTGAACTGTTACTCGACGATTCTCGTTGCGCGGCGAACTCGCGTTACCGCACGGACCCCTGCGGCCTGGCACGGTGTGGGCCCGCGACCGTTCGAGTTCGGTAACGGCAGCACGAAATTTCGCTCGCCGCACCATTGCTCACAGTAACAGCGCATTCGGGCGGTTGCAGTATCGGCGGAAAACAGACCCCGGTGCACGATTCGAATAGTGGCGACGGACCGGATTCGGCCCGCGGGCATTTTTCGGCTCGATACCGAAATGCTCTGAATGTCGCACCGCCGGAATCGGACATCCTCGGCGTGTCCCGGGCGACGGTCCGGGCCGGGGTGGCCTGGTGGTGACCGACGTCATAAGGTGTTGCCGTTGGAAATGGCTGCTGTCGGGGATGGCAGTGGACATGGGTGCTACGAGTGTCGGAAAGCAGGTTCTATATATATGCGAGTTCGCAAGATGGCAGCCGGTGCGGTAATCGTCGCCGCTGCGTCGGGTGCGGCAGTAATGGGAGCGGGTTCGGCGTCCGCGGTCGCGGTGACGCCGCTGCCGGGTGGTGTGCAGGTCGATCTCAACCACGGTGACACCGCCTGGGTCAACCAGAACCACTTCGGCCGCACCATCGCGGTGCTGCCGCATCCGTCGGCCTCCTCGTTCGGGCAGGCCCTCGATTCGGCGGCCGCCCTGTCGTCGCGGTACCCCGACGGGCGCGTCGTGTTCACCGTCTACGGGCCGGTGGATCAGCTGAACGGCACCATGCTGGCGCTGAAGTAGATTTCAGCGTTCTGCGTGGAACGCATGTCGAATCGACTCGGTGCCGTCGAATTGCGGTGCCGTGCGTTTCGAATTCGAACTCGCCTCGGACTTTCGCCCGAGGCGGTCTCGGAGGCCCGCGGCGTAGTGGATGCGCTCGCGGGCGTCCGGGCCGATTGCATCGATATTTCTCTAGTTGCCCGGTGTGGTCCGCGCAGCATCAGCGATTGTCGAGGCGACACGAATGCCGGCCGATACAGAATCAATGCGGCCGACCGCCGGATTCGTACGATAGCGGGTCGTCACGGAGGAAGGCGACGGTGCCGGGGTATCGGTCCAGGGCCCGGCGTGCCGCATCGGCCTCCATCGCGCACAATTGCTCGTATGCGGTGATATCGACCCCGTGGGAGCGGGCGAATTCCGCGCGGGTGGCGATCGTCGCGAGGGCCTCGATCGCATCGCGGTGATCCCCCAGCACCGACTGGATCTTCTTCGCCCGCCGGGCCACCTCCTCGGCCGGGCCGTCGAGCACGCGTTCCGCGGATTCGGCGCAATAGCGTAATCGCTTGGCGGCCTTGCGGATATCGTGCAAACTCTCCACCCGGTCGGCGTCGTCGACCGCCGTTTCGGCTCGCACCCTCCGGTCGAGTCGGCGGATGTCGGCGCGCACTGCGGCGCTGAACACCTCCCGATCACCGCGTGCGGCACGGCGCCGGTGCAACGGCGGATCGGTCCGCAACCGCAGCAGCCGGTCGCGCAGGGCGGCGTAGCGATCGCTGTCGAGGGCATCGAGAACCGCGCGGTGGGCGTCGGTGTAGGCCGTGCGCTCGGTGCTCACCAGACGATGACCGAGGTGATGTGCGATATCGGGATGTTCGTCCAGCAGTGCGGCGAACCGCTCGGCGCGCACCTCGGCGTCGCGTGCGGTACCGAGTAGACCGGCGAGCCAGCGTAATTCGTCGCGGAGCGCGTCGATCTGCGCGCGGTGGAACACTTTCCGGTAGGAACGCAGCACCGAGCGCAGGCGGCGGGTGGCCACGCGCATCTGGTGGACGGAGTCGTAGCGGTCCGCGCGCACCTGCGGCTCCGCGGACAGCAGCCGATCCACATCGTCACCGAGAGCGGTGACGATCGCGGGACCGGCTGCGCTACTCATCTGTGATCCCGGAACTCGTCGGTGGCCTCGATCAGGTGGTGGGTGGTCCCGGGCTCGGCCGCGGCATGACCGGCATCGGGCACCAGGTGTAGCCGTGAACCCGGCCAGGCGCGGTGCAGATCCCATGCGCTCACCGGCGGGCACACGATGTCGTGGCGGCCCTGCACGATCACCGCGGGGATATGAGCGATGCGGTCGATATCGCGCAGCAGCTGGCCGTCGGAGAGGAATCCGCCGTTCACGAAATAGTGGTTCTCGATCCGGGCGAAGGCCAGCGCGAACCGTGGATCGGCCGCCTCTTCGACGCGATCCGGTTGTGGCAGCAGCGAACTCGTCGCGCCCTCCCAGCAGGACCAGGCCACCGCGGCGGCGGCTGCCACCTCGGGATCGGGGGAGGCCAGCAGCCGGTGATAGGCGGCGACCAGGTCACCGTCTCGCTCGTGTTCCGGGATCGGCGCCAGATACTTCTCCCACTCGTCGGGATAGACGAAGCCGGCCGCCCCGTTGTAGTACCAGTCGATCTCCTTGCGCCGCAGCAGGAATACTCCGCGCAGCACCATCTCGGTGACCCGCTCGGGGTGGGTCTGCGCGTAGGCCAGTGCCAGTGTCGATCCCCAGGAGCCGCCGAACACCTGCCAGCGTTCGATACCGAGCTGGGTACGCAGCCGTTCGATATCGGCCACCAGATGCCAGGTGGTGTTGGTCGCGAGATCGGCACCGTCGGCGATGTGTGGAACCGAACGCCCGCAGCCGCGCTGGTCGAACAGCACGATCCGGTAGGCGGCCGGGTCGAAGAACTGCCGATGGGCCGGCGTGGTGCCGCCGCCCGGGCCGCCGTGCAGGAACACCACCGGCTTCCCGTCGGGATTACCCGACTCCTCCCAGTAGAGCTGCTGGCCGTCGCCGACGTCGAGCATACCGTCGCGGTAGGGCTGCAGGGGCGGGTACAGGGTGCGCATCAGAACGCGATCCCGGAGGCGAAATCGGGCAGTTCCAGCGCCTGCAACGCTTCGTCGCGCACACCCGAACAGGTCTTGGTGGTGATGCGGTCCACCGAACTCTTGTCACCCAGCACCGCCAGGTTGATACCGCCGTTCTGCGCGGCCCATTCGTGCACCGTGATGTTGAGTGCCACCCGCCCCAGCGTCGGGCCCTGCACACGCCAGTCCGACAGCTGCGGCGAGATGGCGTCGCACAGCTTCTGGGCAACCGGGTCCTCGACCTGCACCGGCGTGCTCGGTCCCGGTCCCTTGTCGACACCGGACGATCCGCTGGGATGTGCGGCCGTGGCGGATGCGGAGGTGCCGGAATTCGTGGACTCGGCCGAATCGGTGCCCGAGCCACCACATCCGGCGACCAGTGCGGCGGTCAACGCTGCTCCCGCGGCCAGCCCGGCGCACCTCATCCAACGGCTCTGCGACATCTGTTCCCTTTGTTCGATTCCGGCGGTCACGTAGTGAACCTACAATTTTGCCATCCTCGACGCCCGGGTCGTTCCGCTCGGGAGAAGTTCGCCCGAACCGTGTCCGGCCGGCCGAACCGGTCGGCGGTGCGGGACAGGACCTTCGGTCCGGTATCGGTCCCGCACCGCCGGTTCTCAGAAGCTGTGCTCCGGTCCGGGGAAGGTGCCCCGGGCCACTTCCTGCGCGTACGCCGCTGCGGCATTGCGCAATTCGTCGCCGACTCGGCCGAAGTGCTTGACGAACTTGGCCGTCTTGCCGCTGGTGTACCCGGCCATGTCCTGCCAGACCAGGACCTGGGCATCACAATCGTTGCCGGCGCCGATGCCGACGGTGGGAATGGTGAGTTTATGAGTGACCTGACCGGCCAGCTCGGCCGGCACCATCTCCATCACCACCGAGCACGCCCCGGCTTCCTGGACCGCGATGGCATCGGCGATCAGCTGTTCGGCGCCGTCGCCGCGTCCTTGCACTCGGAAACCGCCGAGGGTGTTGACGCTCTGCGGGGTGAAACCGATATGCGCCACCACCGGGATACCGGACGCGGTGAGCCGGGCGATGTGCTCGGAAACCCGTTCTCCGCCTTCCAGTTTGACCGCGTGCGCACCACCCTCCTTCATGAAGCGGGTGGCCGCGGTGAGGGCCTGTTCGGGGGAGCCCTCGTAACTGCCGAACGGCAGATCTGCCACCACCAGCGCGTGCGGTGCGCCGCGCACCACGCCGCGGACCAGCGGTAGCAGTTCGTCGATGGTGATCGGAACCGTGGTGTCGTAGCCGTAGACCACATTGGCCGCCGAATCACCGACCAGCAGCACCGGGATGCCGGCCTCTTCGAACAGCTTCGCAGTCGAATAGTCGTAGGCGGTGAGCATGGCCCACTTCTCGCCCGCGGCCTTCCACTGCTGCAGGTGCTGCACTCGCGTCTTCCGTCGGGAAGTCGCCGGTGCGGCACCGTAGGCAGTGCTCTCCGCGGGAACAGTGGTGCCGGAAACAGGATTGTCCTGAGCAGCGGACATCATCGTCCCTTTCGTCGTTCCTCGAGGCCCGATCGGGTCCCCGGGTTGTTATGACCCGTCCAGTCTGCCACCCGTGCGCGGGCGCTTTTAAGCCGTGGCGGGGATGGGATTCGTCACACGCAGCCCGAGGAGGCAGTCTGCGTAACCACGGAGCCGCCGCGGACACCGCTGAGGGGTACAACGCGGGATGGAAGGATGGCGCGCATGCCCTTGTCGCGCTCCGGTCGCTTAGCCGCCGTGCTGGCCCTCGTCTGTGTGGCCGCCGCCTGCTCGTCGACGTCGAACAACCGTCCTGCCCCGCGACCGTCCCCGCCGAGTACGGCGGCCCTGCAGAAGTACTACGAACAGGTCCCGCAGTGGGGTGGTTGTGAGGGGTTCGCCGATCCGGGGACGCGCTTCCCGCAAGGCACCGAATGTGCCCACATCTCGGTCCCGATCGACTACGACAAGCCCGAGGGGGAGACCGCGCAGATCGCGATCTCGCGCCAACGGGCGACCGGCAAGCGGATCGGCTCCCTGCTGTTCAATCCGGGCGGCCCCGGTCAGTCCGGGCTGTGGATGGCCGGACAGGGGCAGGGCACACCGCTCGCGCAACGGTTCGACCGCATCGGCTTCGACCCGCGTGGCATCGGCGGATCCAGACCGCTGATCGAATGCTTCACCGCGCAGCAGTGGGATGCCGACCGTGCGGAGCCGCCGACCGACTACACCCCGGCCGGTATCGCCGCCGCCGAACAGGACAGCAAGGACTTCGCGTCGAACTGTACGGAGAAGACCGGCAACGAATTCCTGGCGCATGTGGGCACCCGCGAGGTGGTGCAGGACATGGACGTCATCCGCGCCGCACTGGGGGACGAGAAACTCAACTACGTCGGCTACTCCTACGGCACCCGTCTCGGCTACACCTACGCCGAGAAGTTCCCGGACAAGGTGCGGGCGATGGTGCTCGACGGTGCCTTGGACCCCACCGCCGATCCGGACCAGGAGTCGATCCAGCAGGCAGCCGGATTCCAGAAGGTCTTCGATGCCTATGCCGCCTCGTGCACCGGCCAACCGGACTGCCCGCTCGGATCGGATCCGAGCCAGGCGGTGAACCGCTTCCGCGAGCTGGTCAACCCGCTGTGGGACCATCCGGCGCAGACCCGCGACGGGCGTCCCCTGACCTACGGCGACGCGGTGACCGGCGTGCAGAACTCGCTCTACGACGAGTCCGGCTGGAATGTGCTGAGTGCCGGATTGGCCCAGCTCACCCAGGGGCAGGGCGATATCCTGCTGCGCTTGGCCGATATGTACGATGGCCGCTCCGAGGACGGCAGCTACGACAATTCCCAGGCCGCATTCATGGCCATCCACTGCGTCGACGATCCGGCCGAGAAGGATCGTAAGAAGACCAACGAACAGGACGCGGAATTCCGCAAGGCCGCGCCCTTCCTCGACGACGGTCACGCGACCGGGCAGGCCCCGCTCGAGATGTGCGCGTTCTGGCCGGTACCCAACAGCGGCTCCCCGCACGAGGTGTACGCGCCGGGGTTGCCGAAGACGGTCGTCGTCTCCACCACTGCCGATCCGGCCACCCCGTATCAGGCGGGTGTGGATCTGGCGAATCAACTGGGCGCGGCGCTGATCACGAACAAGGGAAACCGGCACACCGCGTTCCTGTCGGCGGGGGAGCCGTGCGTCGACGACGCCGTCATCGCCTATCTCACCGACCTCAGGACCCCGCCGGACGGGCTCACCTGCGGCTGACGCCACACAGGCGGACCGGCATTTGTTGCACGATGTAACACGGATTTAACCGCAGGTGTCCTACGCTCGCGCGTATGGATCGCCAGAAGGAATTCGTGCTGCGGACGCTCGAGGAGCGGGATATCCGTTTCGTGCGGCTCTGGTTCACCGACGTCCTGGGCTACCTGAAGTCCGTGGCGATCGCCCCGGCCGAGCTCGAGGGTGCCTTCGAGGAGGGCATCGGATTCGACGGCTCGGCCATCGAGGGCTTCTCCCGGGTCTCGGAGGCCGATATGGTCGCCAAACCCGATCCGTCGACCTTCCAGGTGCTGCCGTGGTCCACGAGTAAGGGGCATCAGCATTCGGCGCGCATGTTCTGCGATATCGCGATGCCCGACGGCTCGCCGTCCTGGGCGGATCCGCGGCATGTGCTGCGCCGGCAGTTGAACAAGGCCGGTGACCTCGGTTTCAGCTGCTATGTGCATCCCGAGATCGAGTTCTTCCTGATCCGCAAGGAACTGAAGGACGGCCGGCCGTTGTCCGCGGACAACGGTGGCTTCTTCGATCAGGCCGTGCACGATGCCGCGCCCAACTTCCGCCGCCACGCCATCGACGCGCTGGAGTCGATGGGCATCTCGGTGGAGTTCAGCCATCACGAGGGCGCACCCGGCCAGCAGGAGATCGACCTGCGCTACGCCGATGCGCTGTCGATGGCCGACAATGTGATGACCTTCCGCTATCTCATCAAGGAAGTGGCGATCGACGAGGGCGTGCGCGCATCGTTCATGCCCAAGCCCTTCGCCGAATATCCCGGTTCGGCCATGCACACCCACATGAGCCTGTTCGAGGGTGAGCACAACGCCTTCGCCGATGCCGACGATCCGAACAACCTGTCCGAGACCGCGCGCGCGTTCATCGCCGGGATCCTCGAGCACGCCAACGAGATCAGCGCCGTCACCAACCAGTGGGTGAACTCCTACAAGCGGTTGATCCACGGCGGTGAAGCGCCGACGGCCGCGTCCTGGGGCCGGTCGAACCGTTCCGCGCTGGTCCGGGTGCCGATGTACACGCCCAACAAGCAGTCCTCGCGCCGGGTCGAGATCCGCAGCCCTGATTCGGCCTGCAACCCGTATCTGTCGTTCGCGGTGCTGCTGGCCGCCGGGCTGCGCGGGGTCGAGAAGGGGTACACCCTGCCCGCCGAGGCCGAGGACGACGTGTGGTCGCTGACCACCGCGGAGCGCCGTGCGATGGGCTTCCGTGAGTTGCCCTCGACCCTGGACGAGGCGCTCAAGGCGATGGAACGGTCGGAGCTGGTCGCCGAGACGCTCGGCGAGCATGTTTTCGACTTCTTCCTGCGTAACAAACGCCGTGAATGGGCCACCTACCGAGCCCAGGTCACCCAGTGGGAACTGGACGAGTACCTGACACTGTGATCGCCTGGGGCAGCACGCTTTCCGTCGATCAGCCGGTCTCTGCCGAGTTCCGGCCCGCACAGGGGTAGTTTGACATCATGGTCCGGCCACCGACTGCACGTCCCGCAGTGCCCGGCGCCGGTCGGCTGGGATTGCTGGAGCCGACGGCAGCCGCATCGCTACGGGAGCTCGCTTGGGACAATGTGGACAGCGTCGCGCTGTTGTGGGCATTGTCGCGCGCCCCGGACGCCGATCTGGCGCTGCTCACGCTGATCCGCTTGCGGGAGGTGCTGGGGCCGCAGTGGGACGTGCTGGATTCCGCGCTGCGCACCGATATTCCGTTGCGCGGCAGGCTGTTCGCGCTGATCGGTTCGTCGAGCGCGTTCGCCGACCATCTGGTCGCCGATCCGACCGGCTGGCAACTGCTGCGCCGAGACCTGCCGAGTCGTCGCGACATACTCGACGATCTGCTCGCCGTGGTGGGTGCGGTGCCCGAGACCGGGCCCCACGCCACCGAGATGCTGTACCGGGCGGCCGACGCCGGACCGGAGGTCGTGGCGAAACTGCGCAAGCGATACCGCGATCAGTTGATGTTGCTGGCCGCCCACGATCTGGCCGCCACTGTCGAGAACGAGCCGGTGCTGCCGTACCGCCAGGTGGGGCAGCATCTCACCGACCTCGCGGATTCGGCGCTCACCGTGGCGCTGTCGGTGGCGGTGGCCCGGATCTGTCCCGACGAGCCGGTACCGGTGCGCCTGGCAGTGATCGCGATGGGCAAATGCGGTGCGTGCGAACTGAATTACGTCTCCGACGTGGATGTCGTATTCGTCGCCGAACCTGCCGACACCACCGCCACCCGGCTGGCCGCGGAGATGATGGGCGTCGCGAGCACCGCATTCTTCGACGTCGACGCGGCACTGCGGCCGGAAGGAAAGGCCGGTGCGCTGGTACGTACCCTGGATTCCCACCTCACCTACTACAAGCGCTGGGCCCGCACCTGGGAGTTCCAGGCGCTGCTGAAGAACCGCCCCGCCACCGGCGATCTGGAACTCGGCGCCCAGTACAGTGCGGCGCTCACCCCCATGGTCTGGACCGCCTCCGAGCGCCCGGATTTCGTCACCGATGTGCAGGCGATGCGGCGCCGGGTCGAG
Organism: Nocardia vermiculata NBRC 100427; assembly: GCF_001613265.1. Taxonomy (GTDB): domain Bacteria; phylum Actinomycetota; class Actinomycetes; order Mycobacteriales; family Mycobacteriaceae; genus Nocardia; species Nocardia vermiculata. The sequence goes on along the minus strand of NZ_BDCA01000001.1, from coordinate 273,153 downwards.
GATCTGGTGCCCGCCGAGATGCGCGAGCGCGAACTGAAACTGGGCCACGGCAGCCTGCGAGACGTCGAATTCGCCGTCCAGCTCCTGCAATTGGTGCACGGCAAGGTCGACGAAGCACTGCACGTGCAGGGCACCGTGGAGGCGCTGACCGCACTTGCCGATCGCGGCTACGTGGGGCGCGACGACGCCGCCAACCTCACCGCCTCCTACGAATTCCTGCGGCTGCTCGAACACCGGCTGCAGTTGCAGCGCCTCAAGCGCACCCACACCCTGCCCGCCGCCGACGACGAGGAGGGTCTGCGCTGGCTGGCGCGCGCCGCCCACATGCGTCCCGACGGCCGCCACGACGCGCTGGGTGTACTGCGCAGCGAGATCAAACGCAACACGCTGCGGGTGCGGCGGCTGCACGCCAAGCTGTTCTACCGCCCGCTGCTGGAATCGGTCGCCCGCCTCGATGCCGCGGCACTGCGGCTGAGCCCCGAGGCCGCGGTACGACAGCTCGCCGCCCTCGGTTACGCCGCACCGGAGAATGCCCTCGGGCACCTGAAGGCCCTTACCGGTGAGGTCGGGCGCAAGGGCCGGATTCAGGCGCTGCTGCTGCCCACCCTGCTCGAATGGCTCGGCGACACACCGAATCCCGACGCCGGACTGCTGGCCTACCGCCGCGTCTCGGAAGCTCTCGACGATGAGATCTGGTTCCTGCGCGAACTGCGTGACGAGGGCGCGATCGCGCAGCGACTGATGATCGTGCTCGGCTCCTCGGCCTATCTGCCCGATCTGCTGATCAATGCTCCCGAAACCATCCGGATGTACGCCGACGGTCCCAGCGGTCCGCTGCTGCTCAAGCCCAAGGCCGAGGATGTGCGCACCAGCACCCTCGCCGGTGCTGCCCGCTACGAGGACCCTCGTCGCGCCATTGCTACCGCCCGCTCGCTGCGCCGCCACGAGCTGGCCCGCATCGCCTCCGCCGACGTGCTCGGCCTTCTGGAGGTCCCGCAGGTGTGCCGGGCGCTGTCCTCGGTGTGGGTTGCGGTGCTCGAGGCCTCGCTGCAGGCCGTCGTCCGTGCCTGGGTGATTCAGCACGATGCCGACGCACCGGCCGATATCGCGGTGATCGGCATGGGCCGGCTGGGCGGGCTGGAACTGGGCTACGGCTCGGACGCCGATGTGTTGTTCGTCTGCGATCCACGTCCCGGCGCGGACGAGACGGTCGCGGTGAAATGGGCGATCGGCGTGGCCGAGCAGGTACAGCGACTGCTGGGCGCCCCGAGCACCGACCCGCCACTGCAGGTCGACACCGGACTGCGCCCCGAAGGCCGCAACGGCGCCCTGGTACGCACACTGTCCGCCTACCGCGCCTACTACCAGCAGTGGGCCCAGCCCTGGGAGGTACAGGCGCTGCTGCGCGCGCATCAGGTTGCGGGCAATCAGGACCTGGGCGTGCGCTTCCTGCATTCCATCGACCCGGTCCGCTACCCCAAGGGTGGTGTCTCCGAGGACGCGGTGCGCGAAATCCGGCGGATCAAGGCCCGGGTGGACTCCGAGCGGCTCCCGCGCGGCGCGAATCCGGCCACCCACACCAAGCTGGGGCGCGGCGGCCTCGCCGATATCGAGTGGACGGTGCAGTTGCTGCAACTGCAGCACGCCCACGAGGTGCCGGAGCTGCACAACACCTCCACACTGGACTGTCTCGCGGTGATCGAGCAGCGCAAACTGCTAGACGCCGAGGACGTGGAACTGCTGCGCGACGCCTGGCTCACCGCCACCAAGGCCCGCAACGCGCTGGTGCTGGTGCGTGGTAAACCCAACGACCAACTCCCCGGCCCCGGACCGCTGCTGTCGGCCGTCGCCCGCGTGGCCGGCTGGCCCACCGACGACGGCAGCGAATTCCTCGACAACTACATGCGCGTGACGCGCCGGGCGAAGACCGTGGTCGAGCGCGTTTTCGGGGCGTAGACAACGCCGAACCGCAACCGAAAAGGTGTTGCGGGGAACACTCTGCTCGCGATATCGGTTGATACAAAGGCATGCCGCGTGGTCGGTTACGGCCGCGCGGCACAGTGGTGTCGCTGTATGGGACATCGGTGTCGCTGTGTGGGACATCGCGGACCCGACACTGAGCCGGAACGAGCGTTCCGGATATTGTGGTGGTATACGCGAATAGTCGGGATCGGAGTACGTGAGATGGCAGAACTCGAGTCGGCCGTAACCGGTTACCGAACCTACCGGGATGCTGCGGTCAGTCCCACGCGCGCGATACGGGTTCCGCTGATCGCTGTGTTGCTGCTGGTCGGCGTGGTGCTGCTCTACGATGCCGATCGCGCATCCAGGGAAGGTGTCGACCACGCCTGGTTCGTGGCGGTCTCGCTGTCGGGTCTGTTCATCGCGCGCGGGCTGCATCTGCGGCGCCCGATCACCTTGCCGCACTTCACCGTCGCCGTGATCGTGCTCGGGGTGTCGAATATCGCCTACCGCGGCGATCACCACACCATCGGGTTCCTCTGCCTGGCCTCCACCGGCCTGATCATGATGTTGCCGCAGGGGTCACGCCCGCAGCCCGATCAGCGCCATCGCATCGCCGCACTGGTGGACCGCACGGTGGACGACCCACTGGCTCCCTTCGCCTTGCACTCGGCCAAATCCTATTTCTTCGGCAGCGATTCCAGCGCGGCCATCGGATATCGCGCCCGCTTCGGCATTGCCGTGGTAGCCGGTGACCCGATCGGCAACCGTGCCGAATTCGGCACGCTCATCTCGGAATTCTCCGATTTCGCCGCCGGACAGGGCTGGCGCATCGCGGTGCTGGGGGCGAGCCCGGACGTCAGTGCGCTGTGGCGCAGCCGGGCCGCCGACCACCACGGCATGCACGCCATTCCGATCGGTCGTGACGTCGTGGTGGATGTCGGGTCCTTCGACATGGTGGGCCGCAAATTCCGCAATCTGCGTCAGGCGGCCAGCCGCACCCGCAACTTCGGCGTGAAAACCGAGGTGATCGCCGAACGTGACCTCGACACCGAGATGCGCGCCACCTTGCTGGGGATCGTCGACGAATGGGGCACGGGCCATCAGACTCGCGGCTTCTCGATGATCCTGGACCATCTGCTCGACGGCAGACATCCGGGCATGCTCGTGGTGATCGCACGCGACGGGGACGGCCGGGTCGCCGGCTTCCAGCGCTACGGCTCCTCCAACGACGGCAGCGAACTCAGCCTCGATGTGCCGTGGCGGCGCAAGGACGCACCCAACGGCCTCGACGAGCGGATGATCGTCGACCTCGTCGAATACGGCCGGGAGCGCGGCGTGCGACGGATCTCGCTGGCGTTCGCGGCCTTCCCGGAACTGTTCGCCGACAAGGACCGGACCCGCTCGGCGCAGCTGATCTACGTGCTGGCCCGGACCCTGGATCCACTGATCCGGCTGGAATCGCTGTTCCGGTTCCTGCGCAAATTCAACTCCTTCGGCGATCAGCGGTTCGTGCTGATCCGCTGGCGCGAGATCGTGTTCACCGCGGCCGCGCTGCTCACCCTCGAGTTCGTCCCGCACCGCAAGCAGGACTGAACCTCGGGGCTCGAATTCTGCGGCGTTCGAATTCCGCTGCGGATGTTGCACGTTCGCGACGTCACCCGATTACTATGTGAGCGCTCGGAGACGGGGGGAGCCGCTGTGCGGAATCCGGATCTTCGTCGGTCCGGGCGTCGACAGTAACTTCGGGGAGGACAACTCGATATGAGAAGCAACAGGCGAGGCCGCTCGATGCGCGGGGCGTACTCGGTGCGTGCGGTGGCGCTGGCCGGGCTGCTGGTGCTCGGTGTGGCGCTGACCGGGTGCGGTGGCGAGACGAAATCCGGTGTGGCGCACGATGTCGCCGCGACCCAGGACGATCCGTGGGCCCTCAGTGGCGCGGCACCGAGCGCTTCGGTGCCCAGCGGCCCCCGCCCGGGTGTGCCCGACGCGCCCTTGCATGCGGAGAACGGCGATGGCGGGCTGATGGATCGGCTCGCGCTCAATACCCTGTCGGACCTGCAGGAGTACTGGACGGGTGAATACGGCAAGTTCTTCCCGGGCACATTCGACCCGGTCGATCGGTTCATCTCCTGGGATGCGGCCGCACCCCGGGAACAGGCGGTCCGTTTCTGCCTGTCGAGCACCTATCACGTGGTGAACGCGGCCTACTGCAAGATCAACAAGACCATCGGCTGGGACCGCGGCCGGCTGTTGCCACTGGTTGCCGACAAGTACGGCGATATGGCCGTGGTGATGGTGCTGGCCCACGAATACGGCCATTCACTGCAGGCTCAGGCCAAGCTCAACGGCTTCTTCGCTCCGGGCATCGTGCTGGAGCAGCAGGCCGACTGCTTCGCCGGTGTGTTCCTGCGGCATGTGGCCGAAGGTGGTGCCGCGCATTTCACGCTCAACACGACCGACGGGCTCAACGGGGTCCTCGGTGCGGCAGTGGCGGTGCGCGATCAGGACCCCGGTGATCCGGACAGTGTGCACGGTTCGGCATTCGAGCGGGTCACCGCGGTGCAGATCGGTTGGACCGACGGCACCGACGGCTGCAAGACCATCGACAAGAAGGAGATCGAGCAGCGCCGCGGTGGGCTGCCGACCAGCTTCGAACCCGGTGACAAGGAAAACCAGATGGGCGTCGACATCGACGGGCTGAATGTGGTCGCCGCGGCACTGCAGCGGCTCTATCCCCTGGCCGAACCGCCCCGGCTCGATTACTCGGGCATCGTGCGGAACTGCCCGAACGACACGGCGGTCGAACCGGTTTCGTACTGTCCGGCGACCAATACCGTCGGCACCGATGTTCCGGAACTGGCCGAACGGGCCGGAGATCTCCCCGGTGCCGACGAACCACTCTCGGCGGTCGTGGACGGTAACTACAACGCCTATGTCGTATTCATCTCCCGCTACCTGCTGGCGGTGGAACGAGAGCGGAACCTGTCGCTGACCGGTGCGGAATCGGCCGGCCTGCGTACCGCCTGCCTGTCCGGCGTGGTCACCACGAAGTTGAGCGATCCGGCCAGCGATCCGCGCCTGACCGCGGGTGATCTGGACGCCGCCGTCTCGGGTCTGCTCGCAGACGGTCTGGCCGCCGGTGATGCCGACGGCGCGGTGGTTCCCAGCGGATACCAGCGGCTCGACGCTTTCCGTACCGGTGTCCTGGACGGTGAGGGTGCCTGCCTGGCCAACTACACCTAGTCGATGCGGCGGCCGTGGGCAGTATTCGACTCACGGCCGCCGGTGGCATATCAGCCTGCTTCTCCGGGGAGCGCGTACAGCGAGCTCAGCGTCGCAGCGACCGCCCGTGCGGCTTCGGCTCCCTTGCCGTAGAGATGCTTGGTGAAGTACTCGAGGTGCTCGGTGTGCTCATGGAAGTGATGCGGAGTCAGTACCACCGAGAACACCGGCACATCGGTGTCCAGTTGCACCCGCATCAGCCCGTCGACCACGGCCGAGGCCACGAAATCGTGCCGGTAGATGCCGCCGTCGACCACCAGGGCCGCCGCCACGACCGCCGCATAGCGCCCGGTGCGGGCCAGTCGCTGGGCGTGCAGGGGGATCTCGAACGCGCCGGGCACATCGAAGACCTCGACCGTCTCGGCCGCATGTCCCTGCTCCCCGTACTCGGCGAGAAAACCCTCGTACGCCTGCGAGACGATGGACCGGTGCCAGCTGGCCCGGACGAACGCGATACGCCCCTGCTCGGTATTGCTCATTCCCCGGATGCTACTGCCCGCCGATATGGTCCTCCAACCAGCGCACCAGGTCGGCGAGGACGGCGTCGCGTTCGGGTTCGTTGAAGATCTCGTGGTAGAGGCCGGGGTAGCGGCGCACCGTGAGTTCGGTCCCGGTGGCCCCGGCCTCGACCCGATCGGTGGAGGCCGGGTCGGTGACGGAATCGGAGCCACCGTGCATGATCAGTGTCGGCACGTGCAGCGCGTCGAGATGCCCGAGGACGTGACGGGCGCCGCGCAGGATCTCGGCGGCGGTCCGGGCCGGGAGTTTGCCGCGGTGGACCAGCGGATCCTGTTCGTAGGCGCGCACCACCTCCGGATCCCGGCTCAGCCCGCTCGAATCCAGCTGCAACACACCGAGGTTCGGCGTCCACCGGCTCAGAGCCGGGGCCAGCAGGCGCTGCACGGGATTGGCGTCGTCGAACACCAGCGCCGGACCGGATACCGCGATCCCGGCGACGTCCAGGGGCGCCCGGGTGGCCAGATACAGCGTGATCGACGCTCCCATGCTGTGCCCGACCACGAAACGTGGGAGATGTGGAAAGCGCGTGCTCGCGAGAGCGAGCATGCGCTCCACGGTGTCGGCGGCGACGTCGATCGATTCGATATTGGCCGGTGCTCCCGCCGAGCGTCCGTGGCCGAGGTGGTCATCGGCGTAGACCGCGAAGCCCTTGTCGGCGAGCATTTTCCCGACCCGGTCGTAGCGGCCGGAGTGTTCTGCGACTCCGTGCACCAGCACCACGATCGCCCGTGGCGGCTGCTCGGGCAGCCAGGCCCGCCAGAAGACCTCTCCGTGCGCGGTGTCGAGTACACCGGTATCGCCTGTCATCGCCGACCTCCGTCCACCCTCCGCGCCGACCATTGTCGCCTAACGACAGTCCGCTGCGGTGACATACCGCGGCTCGGTCGTGTCGCGGTATGCCCGACCGGAGCCGCTCAGCCCAGTTCGTAGTCGAACCAGATCCGGTGAGTGCCGTCCGCGTCGACGGCCATCCCGCCGGTGCCGGTGATCTCGCTCAGCTCACCGGTGCCGCTGGTCGGCACGATCGTGAAGAATTCGGCGGTGCGGTCGCTGCCGGAGGTGGTCGCCGAATGCGCGAAGTTGAAGGTGCCCGCGAGCCCGTTGAGCGAGCCCTCGAACGATTCCATCGCCACATATGTGCCGACCCCCGTGAGCTGATCGAACGCGGAGGTGAACAGGGTCGCTGCCCGCCCTACGGCCTCACCCTCGAAATGCTTTTCCAGCCGGGCGATTCCGACGGGCGTCGCGGTCGGGATGTCCGGATCGGGAAGGACGTCGGTGGCGACGAAGGATTTGACGGAGAACGTTGCTGTAGCTCGCACGGGCTGAGCCTAGCCGCGGACCCCGGCATTCCCGGCATCAGCCACCGGCCTCGGTGAAGTGCGCCAGAATTCTGCGGTTGAACTCGATGAGCCGGGCATAGTTGGCGCGCGAGAGCCGCTCGTCGGTGCCGTGAATACGATCCAGATCCGCGGCGTCGACCAGAATCGGTGCGAAATTGCACCGGGTGGCGGCCAGACCGTCGTAATAGCGCGAATCGGTGGCACCCGGCACGATGCCCGTCGTCACCACGGCCGCGGGAACCAGCGCGCGGGTGATCTCGGCGATCACCTCGAAGACGGGCCCCGGGCCGGTGATGTCGGAGGGCTCCGAGCATGCCCCCACCGTCTCCACCGAGACCCGGGGGTCGTTCACCACGCGGCGGCAGTGGTCGAGTACGCCGCGAACCGAATCGCCGGGCAGGATACGGAAATTCACCAGCGCCTCGGCCCGCTGCGGCAGCACATTGGCCTTCACGCCACCGTGGATCACCGTGGGTGCGGTGGTGGTCCGGACCAGTGCCTCGGTCTGCGGACGGGCCGCCATCATCCGGGTGACCACCCCGCTCGCCACCGGCGCCAACCGCAGCGCCGACCGGCGTGGTTGGCTCATCGTGGGTCGCAGTCGCGCGAGCATATCCGCGATCACCGGCGTCAACCGCAGCGGCATCGGGTGGTCCTGGAGCCGGGCGACGGCCCGCGCGATCCGCCCTACCGCGGTCTCACGCCCCGGCATCGAGGAGTGACCACCGGTGTCGGTGGTCGTCAACCGCACTGTGGCCCATCCTTTTTCACCGAGCATCACGGTGGCGACGGGTGTCGTGGCGCCGTCTGCGACGCCGTCGGTGACGACTCCGCCCTCGTCGAGCAGCAGATCCGCATACACCTCGAGTTCACGCAGCCGGGCGGCCATCCGGGCGGCACCGGCACGCCCGAAAATCTCCTCGTCGTGGCCGAACGCGAAATACAGCGTGCGGCGCGGCCGGTGGCCGGAGGCCAGCAGCGCTTCGGCGGCTTCCAGGATCGCCGTCATCCGGCTCTTGTCGTCGATCGCGCCGCGCCCCCAGATGAACTCGTCGTCGACCACGCCCGCGAACGGAGGATGAGTCCAGCCCTGCTCGTCGTCGACCGGCACCACATCCTGGTGGGCGAGCAGAATCGCCGCCGTGCCGGGGTCGGTTCCCGCCCAGCGATACAGCCGCCCGTGGCCGAACCGCTCCAGCTCCAGGTGGCGGTGCACGAGCGGGTAGCTCTGCTCGAGATGAGTTGCCAGCCGGTCGAATTCGACCACATCCGGGTCGGCCTCGTCGCGGGTCACGGTGATGCACCGCAGCGCCGTGGCAAGGCGTTGCGCGGTGGCATCGTCGACATCGGCCGGAGCCGGTCCGCCCGGCGTCATCGATCGCCTCCGCGATCCGGGAAGCCCACCTGCACAGCCGGAGCGCGCAATACCTCCGGCGAGAGTGTGGTGGCGTGGCGGGCCATCCACTTGCCGAGAGCCTCGCTGGTACCGCCGGTGAGATCGAAATCGCGGGTGCGGGTCAGCAGCGGCAGCTGTGCGGTCCCCGACAGCACGCGCACTCGGGCGTTGGCCGGTACATGCGCCCACACCGTGTCGAGCACATCGGTGATCCGCACCCCGATCCGATGTCCGGCCGGCACGGTCCAGTCCTGGGCCAGCATCCGGATGGTCGCGGACTCGGTGACCGGGGTGATTCCCACGGTGACGACCGTCGCGTGGCCGTCGGGAGCGACATCGTAGAGTTCGGCGGCCACCGCGGCATTCGGTGGGCCGTCCAGATTCAGTGCGACAGTGGGGACGCCGGACAGATGCTGATCCGCCGGCAACGGCTGCGACAGCGTCCAGTACTCGCGGTCGGGCCCGGGAACCACCCCGCGATCGGTGTACTCACCGGGGTGTACCGGCATGGCCACCATCGCGGAATCGGCGGGTGGCCAGGACTTCTCGCTGCGCCAGCGGGCGTCCGGAGTGCCGACGGTGACCCGCGGCCCGGGCACCGTCACGTCGCGCTGTGCGACATACTTGTCGAAGAACCCCAGCAGCTCGCTGTCGAATTGCGGTGTGCCGCATTTCTCGTGGCAGTTCTGATGCCCCCACTGACCGAACCACGCCTTGTCCTCGGGCAGATTGTGGTTCTTCCACAGGTCGACGACGCGGTAGGCGCGGGTGTTGTAGTCCAGGAAGCCCTGGCCCAGAAACAGCGGGATATCACTGCCCCGGACCCGCTCGACCAGGTCACGGTCGTTCCAGAACTGGTTGTCCCGGTCGTGGTCGAGCAGCCCCGACAGGTACGGCTCGGCGCATTCCGCGGGCAGTCGTGCCGCATTGGCCCGGTATTCCGCGGAATCGGCCGGATGCCCCGGCGTCGAGGAGATGAGCAGATGTTCGAAACCAGCCATCTCAGCCGGCCGGATACCGTCCTCGGTGACCGGTTTACCGGAGAACTTCCACGAGATGCCGTCCATGTACAGATAGCTGTAGGGGTCCACGTCGGGTTCGAATGCGGCCACTGCCGCCAGCCCCTCGGGCCGGGTGGCCAGGCCCATGATTCCGGTCCAGGCCTCGTAGGAGGTCCCGGTGAGTCCGACGCGTCCGGTCGACCACGGTTGCGCGGCAGCCCATTCCACCGCGGTGCGCACATCGCTCTGCTCACCGGGCCCGCCGAAGTCCGGGCAGCCGCTGGAGCCACCGAAACCGCGCAGATCCACGATCACATACGTGTATCCGGCATCGAGGAACAGTTCCGGATACAGGTCGCGCGTCGAGGGACCGCCCTCCGGATAGACCTCGGTCAGGAACGCCAGATGGTTGCGGTACGGGCTCACGGTCATGATCACGGGTGTGCGCACGTCATCAGCCATTCCGGCCGGACGCAGGATATCGGCATGCAGACGCACCCCGTCCGGGGTGGTGAGGAATTCCTGGCGCCACTGATACGCCGGCGGCGGTGCGGCGGTCGCGGTGACCGGCACCGCCGCGGCGATCAGCAGGACGAGCCCGCACAGCAGACGCGTGAGGACGCGCCGTGCGCGGGGCGAGGGATACTCGAGCACCCTAGGACTATGGTTCGTGCGCGGGCGTTCGTCCAGCCCGCAGAACCGGGGTCGCGAAATTCAGGCGATCACATCGGCCGCAGGTCGAGCACCTTACGCAGCCGCGCGCGGTCACGTTCGAGTTTGCGCGCCTCGTAGGCGATCGGGAAATAGCGGATCCGCTCCGGCAGCAGCGGTGTGACCCGCGCGATCACCCAGCCCAGCCGGCGCAGCTTGCGCTCGTCCTCCGCGGTCCAGGTGAGTCCGAGCTTGCGACGCGCGGGCTCCGGGGTGGTGCCGACGGTGCAGAAATACTGCATGCGCCCGAGCGGCGACGCCGCGAGCTTCCACAGCGGAAGCAGTGGCTTGGGCAGCGATTTCGGCGCTCCGACGTGGCGGATGGTCTTCAGGTAGTCCCGCGCGGTGTCGGTGGCGACCAGGTGGTTTTCCACGGTGTCGGCGAAGAAGGCTTCGAACTCGGCGTAGGTCGCCGGAATCTCCTTGGGCGCCACCGAGAACATCCGCTGCAGCTGTACCACTTCCTGGTAGTACAGCTCCTTCTCCGCGTAGGTGAGTTCCGCCGTGGTGAAGTACTTCGACCCCTCGGTGAACGCGAAGGTGCCGGTGTGCAGCACCCAGGCCCACGGACCAGAGGCCAGTGCCGAATGCCGCTTGCCGTGTTCGTCGACAGTGTTGAGCGTGGCGTGCATATGACGCAGCCGGTCGGCCTCGGCGACGGCCTCATCACCGCCGTAGGTCCAGGTCATCACGGCGGCGAGGCTGCGCATTGCCCGACCCATCGGGTCGGTGCGGAAGGTGGAGTGCTCGTCGACGACCGCGGAGATGGTCGGCTCCATGGTCTGCAGCAGGAATGCCGAACCGGCGGTCAGGGAGAAGGTGATCAACCCGACCTGATCCCACATGCGCATCCCGGGCGTGATCGGCTGCCGGGGCGCGGGGTGTTTGTCGGTGTGCTCGACGCTGGCGACTGACGCGGTCATTCGTGATCTCCTTTGACCCCTCGACACGATGAGAAGATTATGTGCGAATCATCTCATTATGTCGAAAGGTTGGCAAGGACGCGCCCACAACCACGAGATGCAGCTGAAAAACCGGCCCGACGGTGCAAGACTGGTGTTCTCTCACCCATCCGAGGTCAGGAAGGAGGAGCCGGTCATGGTTCACGTCCACACCCACCCCTCACCGCTGCACAGTCTGCGCACCTATCTCCACCGCGCCATGGCCCGCCACGCCCTGACCTTTCAGGAACGCCGCAACCTCGACGCCGCACACGCGCATCCGGCCGTGTACACGGCATCGCTGGGCAGCCACCCGCACTGGTGAGCACGGCCGGGTCGGTTCACCGCACGGAGCCCGGTACGTCGCGTGTGGTGAGCACCCGCACGCGGTAGTCCTCCTGTGGAGTATCTCCGGTGCGTCCTCCCGGGGTGAGCCCGCGCAGCTGGATCCGATAGCCGTCGACGCTCACTTCCGTCGCATTCCGGTCGGTGCCGTAGGTGTGCAAGGCGTGCTCGGAGGGGCTGTCGCCGACCGTCACCTGGAGCGCCACGGTCGCGTCACCCGGCCATACACACTCCACGTCCTGCGGGCACCGGCTGTCGTCGGAGACCTGACGCACCAACACCATCAAGCGGTCGTCGTCGAGATGAGCAGTACTTCCGACCACCGCCGTGAACTCGGTGCCGAGTTGTGCGGTCAGCGATGTCGGCGGCGGTGGATCACCGGTGCCGCACCCGGCCGACACGACAAGTGCGGCGGACAGCAGCGGTAGGGCGCTCGCGGCGACACTCCGCCGGTCCGGCCGCAGCCGGGCGCCGAGGGGGAATCTCATCGCAGTCCTCGAATGCCGATGACAGCGCTACCTGCGCTCGGATGGGCGATCGTATGCCTCGATCGTAGCTTTCGATGTCGAACGGTCCTGAAGACTCAGCTCCCACGGCCCGACGTTCACATCGAAGTTCTTCCCGAAACCCACCCATTTTCCCGCCAAACGGGTGGCGGTCAGCTCCGAGAGTAGTTGGATCGCACCGAAGTACCGTGCGCCCTTGTAATAGCCGCTCGGCGCGGTCACCTCCGACCAGGTGCCGGTCGCGATATGGCCGTCGAGAGCCAAATCGAGCTCGAGCGTGCCCGCTGCCGATTTCGGAAGACTCCGTACGGTGAGGCGGTCGCCGTGCTGTAGCAACACGACGTAGTGCGACGAGGTGAATGTTTGATCTCGCCCCGAAGAGAAGAATTCGTACCGCGACAGCCAAATCCCGGAGTAGGTACCGGAACTCGGTTGTGGCGTAGCGGCGCCGGGATGGCGATCCTGTGGAACGTCCCCGATCGTCGATTCAACCTCGTGGCCGGCGGTGCCATCACCCGAAAGGCTTCGGCCTGCCATGACTGCGCCGAAGCCGAGGCTTTCGATAGGCAGCCGCATCACCTGCTCGAGTGCTCTGGCGTGCGAAGGGCGTGGGTTGACCGTCGCTCCGGATTCCCACCGTTGGACGAGCCGTTTGGTGGCGCTCAGGCATCCCACTTCGCGCAGTGCGCGGGCGAGGTCGTCCTGGCTGAGGAGTCGTGCCGTGCGGGCGGCACGCAAGGCGGCGTTCGGCGTAGCCATGCGCTCACAGTACGTGAATGACGCCTAAATGTCGCCCTATTTGGGTACCGATTGACGCCGCTTTCGTCGTCGCTTCAACAAGCCGCTCCGGTCGAAGCTGAGGTGGTATTCCGGCGCTGGGGTCGAAAGCCGAAGAGTCGTCCCCGGCGGCCTCTCTATCGGAACGACGGAGGGTGTGCCTGATGTGGTTGCTGGTCCTGTTGGTCGTCGGTTTGGTCTTGTTCACTGTGGCCGTGGTGGCATGGCCCTTGCGAGAGGAAAGTGTCGACTCGCCGCGCGCGGAGACAGGTGGTCGGCGTGATCGTCCGGGAAGCCGCCGGTGATCGGCGACCATCCGGTCGCACTCGGTTGGGTGCATCCGGAATCGGAGGCTCTCGACTGGGAGGTGGCACAGGTACGGCGCCTCGCCCGCCATCTCGGGTACCGCCTGGTATGGCCGCGGGAATCGAGCCGGATACCACTGGCCGACCAGGCACGCGCGGCGGGAGCCGAGGCAGTGATCACGCCTGGTACCGCTCACATCGGGATCCTTACCCTGCACGCGGTGATGTGCGTTGCCGACGTCGAAACGGTGACACCACGTCTGTCGTTCGCGCGATGGGCGGGTGGGTCGAGACCGCAGTGAGACGAAGTGCTCGTGTTCGTACTGGGCCGGCTCAGAACACCTGTTTGTTGTTACCCCAGAGATGGGCGAAGCCCCGGTCGGCGTCGACCGGAGCTTCGTGAGATCGGCTGGCCTCACAACGACTTACACGTCGTAGCACAGCTCGGATTAATACCTGGCGTTTGCTGTTTCAGACACGCGCTAACGTCATGGCTCTGACCGGGGGATTGTGCGTTGCTTGCGTTGGCATGAATAGGGGAGTGAATAGGAGTACTGCGTACTTCCTGCGTACCCGGAGCGGCTTTCTCCAGGGCGGAGTCACGGTCCGGGATCGATCGCCCGCAGCGCGGCGGGATGTAGATACGCTCGGAGAGGTCCGCACCGTGCGGGCTGGTCGGGAGTACTGCAAGGACGTCAGCCATGCATACCCGATCCCTCTCCAGGCTGGTCTGTATCGCGGCAGCCGTCATCGCGGCCGGGTCGGCGGCTGCTGGGGCCGCTGGAGCGATCGACACCGGCTCGGCGGGATTCGGGGCTCCCGGCGCGCAGCCGGCGGTCCACGCCGGTGATGATTGCACGGCCCCTGATGCGGTGACCACCGATCCGGACGGACGGACCCTGTATTGCAATCCGACCGTGAACGGCCGCTGGGCGGGGAACCTGGTGTGGCAGCTACTGCCATGAGCGAATATGAACAGGATCGAGTGGCACTGGAGGACCTGTGGGCGCGAGCCAACAGCAAGGTGCTCAAGCAGGACCCCACACCAGCTGTTGCGAATGAAGCGCGTCGAATCCTCGCCGATCTACGCAGCCTCCTTGTAGGTATCGAGTCGGGCGGGCACCACGATCGGCGATACCGCCAACTGCGCGAATTCGCTGTAAAACTACATCGGAATCTGAGCCGATATCCGCTGGCCGTGCAGCAAGCCAAGAAGCGACATCCGCAATCCGGGCAGCGTAGAGAGGGAACGAGCGTCCATACCGTGTCAGGAGGATTGCCCGGGCTCGGTGAGCGTTAGTCGTTGGGGTGTCGATCTGGCCGACCTCCCCTCTGCACCCCTATCGAGTACCTTCCCGCGCATGAGCAAGAACGACAGAACATTCAAGGTCATAGACGGCGGGGAGCCCGGCCTGGCAGATGGTCTAAGCCAGGCTTACCCCATCGACATGGACGACCTCGCCCAAGCCCTACAGAATGCCGCCAGCGCCCACATGAACGCGCCCGCGCCGCACCTCCCACCGGATCCGGTGGGATATGGTCGACCTCGACCTCGACCTCGACGGCGAGGGCGAGGGCCGAGCATCCGGGCCATTCACACACTGGTTGGTCTTTGAGCTTGGCGTCACGCAGTGCACGCCATCGTCGAGTGCTGCCGCTGCCGGTGTATCCGTTGCGGCCTTGCCATGCTGGGGACATGGGCACTGCCGCCCCGAGGGTGCTGGCTGTCGACAGCGGTTACACACTCGGGGCAGACGGGCTGGCATGGTCAGCCGAGCAGCGCGGTCTTGCCGGGGACGACACCGGCGACATCGTCCGCAAGACCGTTGTGAGGTTGACGGGCACGCCCAGCGCTGCACCGAGGTGGATCCTCAGCGCTTCGAGGCGCCACGCCAGGACGTGCGCGTCATGCAGCATGGCCTACAGGAATGCCTTGATCACGTCCACGATGACTGTGCCGACGATGGTGGCGACGGTGTCCAGCGGGATGGCGGATACGGCAGCCGAGAGCGAGGACAGCATTGGTTCTCCGTGGGACAGATGTTCCGGAAGGTCCGGATGGTCACCACAGCCACACGCGCAGCACGGGTTCGGTGCAGTGGGGTGCGATCGGGTGGTGCAGCAGGATGCGCACCAGGGCGGCCAGGATGTCCATCAGGATTCTGCGTGCTCGGGTATCACCTGCACGTCATCGGCGAGGATTGTCACGGTCACGCTGCGGTTCTTGGCGCCGGCGTTGACACTGACCTCCCGGCCGACATGCCCCGGGAATTTTCTCCCCGTCGATGATGAGCTTGCGCTGGGCGCGGTCGAGGGTGACGAGCTTGGCGATTTCGGAGATCTCCTTGATCGGCTGCACTGCTGTTACGGCTGTGCGGGTCTGGTATCCGCCTGCCGAACAGCAGGCGTGGGCAACCGCGGTGATGAGCACCATGGTTGCGAGGAAAGCGCAGCGGGTTGCGCAGCTGAGCCCACCGCGAAGTTCCGAGAGGCGGGGTTGCGGAGTGGGAGTCCTCGGGCCGCTTGCCGGTCAGTGCGCCTGGTTTGACGCGGTTCGCCGCGGGCACGAGAAAGCGCCGCAACCCGATTCTGGGTGCAGCCCTCCGGTGACCTTAACGATGCAGGGGGAATCGGAAGATCAAGTCGATACGCTGAGGGAGATCGCGAGCTCCGTCGACATGGAGTACGCCAGCCCTGCGCTGGGCATACGATCCGGTCACGCCTCACATCGGGGCGTCTCGAACTGGGAGGTTTAAACGTGGCGGTATCAACGCTGTACTACGCGGGCCAATCGTTTCGGATCAGCGATGACGACTGGGCTAAGCTCGATGCTGAACTCTCGGTGATGGACTCCGGGACGTCCGTCCCCAAGGCATTCACGGTCACCGTTCAATCGGGCGGACGGCTGAGTCTCCTGCTATCGCCGAACATCGCGATCGCTCTTGAGCAGCGCGATGCGGTGGAGCCTTTCATGATGGAAGTCGATATGGATTGAGAGTGACGCGACGTCACTCTCAATCGTCTCAGCCGGCCCCATGACAGGCGCGTCGGTGGGTGGGCTGAGCGCGTGATCTTCGGGCCATAAACCAGGGCGTGCAGCTGTCTCCCGGCACGAGCATTCTCGAGCTACTCCCGAACACTCCGATGGATAGTGTGCAGTCCGTTGATAACCGCTTCAGCGAACGTGTTGGCGTTTTCATCGGAAGCGAACCATCGGCCTGTGGATACCTGGTCGTAGATCTGCTGAAAGACGCCGGCCTCGAACCCGATCTGGGTATTCCCTTCGAGCGGGGTGATGATCGGTGAGCCGCCGTACGGGTTGCCGAGACGCATGGCAAAGAGCACCGTCACGTAGCAATCGAACGCCCGGGTGATCCGCACTGTGGGAGTGCTTAGAGCGTCCGGCACGCTGAGTGCCTCGATAGCCGCTGATGTCAGGGCGGCGACAGCAGCCCTGCTCGTCTCTGCATCCATCGGCAGTGCGACGGTGGCAGTGGTTGTTTCCTTCATTTGGTCGTGATGGCCTGCTTGCAGAGCTGGCTCGAGGTCTATGACCTGCACCCCTTGGCCATAGGTAGCTACCGTCGCCCTGCCTGTGAGCGGCGCCCTCCTGGCGATAGCGGTGAGGGCTGCCAGGTTCACACCCGCCTCAATGGCCTCAATGGCCTTAATCGGCTGCGGACCTTGGAACCGCCTCACGATCGGTGCAGCGAACGCCAGTATCGCGCCGATCAAACCCAATGTCGTCGCTGCAGCCGGATCGCGCCCCATCAGGTATCCGGTTGCCGAGACGGCGATCAGCCCAGTCGCCGCGCAACCTAGCCACACGCTCGCGCTCCGCGCGAACATCCGCCCTTCGCCTGCCGGTTTGACGGCCGACGAGCGTCGTCGACGGGTCACGAAGCGCTGCCAACGGGTCACAGTGCTTTCCTGCCGTTCCTCTGCGGGTCGGTAGGGGCCGGTTTGCGCAGTGCGGGTTCAGATTTCACGCCCCCATCCTGGCTGAGATCCGGGACTTCCGGGTCATATCGGGGCAATGGTCATGCCGCGGTTCCTTTCAGACGGGTCACGTGAGCGACCAGCACGTCACCCAGTCGATAGAACTTCGTCTCACCATCGCTCCCGACAACGCGGATCGCACCGACTTTGTCCAAATATCGCACCTGGTCCCGGTTGAGTCCCTGCCCTCGTGGTCCGAGCTTGGTTGCGACGGTCGCGATCTGATACGCGGTGAGCACTGAGTTGTTGGCGTGATCCAGTTGCGCCTGGGTCACACAGATTTCGTCTTCGGCCGGCAGGTCGATCTCCCGACGGCAGTCCTGGATTGCCTCCCAGATTCCGCTGTACGCCCCGTCAGCGCCCTCGGTGGTCGCGAGCGAGTACACATGCCGCCGGAGCCATTTCGTCGCGCCGGTGAGGTCGTCAGCATGCCGTACGGACACCGCTCGTTGCTCGCACACGTTCAGCGGCACGATCACGTCGGCATCGTTCTCGAGCGATCCGCTGTCGCGAAGGTTCGCCTTGGTTGGAGGCCGGTTGTCCTTCACCGACGAACGGTTGAGCTGAGCCGCCGAGATCACCACGATGTCGAGCGCCTTCGCCATGTTCCGCAGGCCGACCGATGTCTCGGCAATCTGCCGCTCCCGGTTGACCTTCGTGTCGGTCGCGCTCACCAATTGCACGTAGTCGACACACACGAGGTCGAGGCCAACGGTGCGTTTCATGCGGCGCGCGTGCTCGGCTATCTCGACGACCGTGATGGGCTCCTTGTCGTAGACCGCGAGCCGCATACCCTGGTGCTCGTCCAGGTACTGCTCGATCCGGCTGCGGGTGCCGTCGGCGAGTTCGCGCCAGGTCACCTCGCTGTAGGCGGAGAGGGTGGCCGCCGAGACGATCCGGGACGTGATCTCGACGCGGTCCATCTCCACCGAGAACAGCAGGCCTGAGTACCCCTGTTCGGCGGCGTAAGCGGCAATCCCGGTGAGCGACAGGCTCTTCCCGTCACCGGGACGACGAGGCGGGCCGGTGGGCAACCATGACGACCCGTCGTAACCGCCGCAGTGGCGTAGAGGACCTGTGGCACAAGACCGTCCGCAAAACCGATGGCACCACCGAGAAGGTCCATTCTCAGCTCTACGGCAAGGGGAAGCGCTGGCGCGTTCGCTACGTCGATGACGCCGGCAAGGAGCGCACACAGCGATTCGAGAGGAAGGTCGACGCGCAGACCTGGCTCGGCGGCCAGACTTCGACCCTCATGCAGGGCACTCACGTCGCACCCCGTGACGCGAAGATGACGGTCCAGCAGTGGTGTGATGAGTGGGTCAAAGGTTATGCGGTGCATTGTGATTCGGCCGTTCGGCAGGCCAGGAGGCATATCGCGCAGATCACCGCGGAGTTCGGGCACGTCCAGCTGTCGGCGGTGCGGCCGTCGGCGGTGAAGGTGTGGACTGCGAAGCTGAAGCAGCGCGGCAACGAAGCGAGCTACATCTACGCCCTGCATTCCCGCCTGTCGCAGATTCTCGGCGACGCGGTCCTTGACGGCGTCCTCGCGCGCGCAATTCATGCTCCCGGCGCACCTCACCACCGGCAGGGAAGCAGAAAGTGTATTGCGCCACCACGGAGCAGGTGTGGGCGATCTACGACGCGATGCCCGAACACATCCGTCCGGCCGTGCTGCTCGGAGCGTTCGCCGGCCTGCGCGTCGCCGAAGTGTCCGGCTTGAGACTGGCAGATGTGGATTTCATTCGCGGCATCGTGCACCCAAATCAGCAGTGGCCCGAGAAGCCACTGAAGACCGACGGGTCCGAGGCGCGGATACCGATACCGAACGAGCTGGCGCTGATGCTGTCCGCCGCGGTGAAGGAACGGCCGGGGGAGCGGGTGGTGTGCAACGAGATCGGGGAGCCGGTGCCGCCGTGGCAGATGGAGCGGGCGCTGCGCGACGTGAAGCCGAGGATCAAGGAGTTGCCGGAGGGGATCGGATTTCAGGACCTGCGGCACTATCTGGCGTCGCTGCTGATCGCCGCGGGAGCGAACATCAAGGTGGTGCAGGCGCGGATGAGGCACGCGACCGCGAAGACCACGCTGGATACCTACGGCCATCTGTGGCCGGATACAGACGAGTCCACCCGCCTGGTGATCGCCGAGCGGATGGACTCTGCCGGAGCTACTTCGTACCCACTGCGTACCCGAAGCAACGCGTCCGGATAAACATGCAGGTCACGGCCGTTGATATGGCCGCAGCGACTTACACGTCGTAGTACAGCTCGAACTCGTACGGGTGCGGGCGCAGGTTGACCGGGGCGATCTCGTGGTCGCGCTTGATCTGGATCCAGGTCTCGATGAGGTCGTCGGTGAAGACGTTGCCCTCGGTGAGGTACTCGTGGTCCTGCTCGAGGCGGTCGATCACGGCCGTCAGCGAGGTGGGGGCCTGCGGGATGCTCTTGGCCTCCTCGGGCGGGAGCTCGTAGAGGTCCTTGTCCACGGGGGCCAGCGGCTCGATCTTGCGCTTGATGCCGTCCAGGCCGGCCATCATCATGGCAGCGAAGGCCAGGTACGGGTTACCGGAGGAGTCGGGCGCACGGAACTCGATGCGCTTGGCCTTCGGGTTGTTGCCCGTCACCGGGATACGCACGGCCGCGGAGCGGTTGCGCTGCGAGTACACCAGGTTGATCGGGGCCTCGTAACCCGGCACCAGGCGGTGGTAGGAGTTGATCGTCGGGTTGGTGAACGCCAGCAGCGAGGGCGCGTGGTGCAGGATGCCGCCGATGTAGTGGCGCGCCAGGTCCGACAGGCCGCCGTAGCCGGCCTCGTCGTGGAACAGCGGCTTGCCGTCCTTCCACAGCGACTGGTGGGCGTGCATACCCGAGCCGTTGTCACCGAACAGCGGCTTGGGCATGAAGGTGACCGACTTGCCGTCCTGCCACGCGGTGTTCTTCACGATGTACTTGAACAGCTGCACATCGTCGGCCGCGGCGAGCAGGGTGTCGAACTTGTAGTTGATCTCGGCCTGACCGGCGGTACCGACCTCGTGGTGGCCGCGCTCGAGCACGAAGCCGGCGTTCTGCAGGTTGGTCGAGATCTTGTCGCGCAGGTCGACGTAGTGGTCGTACGGTGCGACGGGGAAGTAGCCACCCTTGTTGCGCACCTTGTATCCGAGGTTGCGCGAGCCGTCCGGGTTGAACTCCTTACCGGTGTTCCAGGAGCCGGAGACGGACTCGATCTCGTAGAAGGAGCCGTTCATCTCCGAGCCGTAGCGGATGCCGTCGAAGATGTAGAACTCGGCCTCGGCACCGAAGAAGACGGTGTCGGCGATACCGGTCGAACGCAGGTACTCCTCGGCCTTGCGCGCGATGTTGCGCGGGTCGCGGGAGTAGGCCTCACGGGTGAACGGGTCGTGCACGAAGAAGTTCATGTTTAGGGTCTTCGCGGCACGGAACGGATCGATCCGGGCGGTGGTGAAGTCGGGCAGCAGCAGCATGTCCGACTCGTCGATGGACTGGAAACCGCGCACCGAGGAACCGTCGAACGCCAGGCCCTCTTCGGCCAGGTCGGCGTCGAAGGACTTCGCCGGGATCGAGAAGTGCTGCTGAACGCCAGGAAGGTCCGAGAAGCGTACGTCGAGGTACTCGACGTTCTCCTCCTTGATGAACTTGATGACCTCTTCGGCCGTACTGAACGCCACTTGCTACTCCTTACGGATCGGTTCCCAGCCTGTGCCGATTGCTGGGTTCAGCGCTGAACGGTATGGATGCGGTGTTTCCTCGCAATCAAGGCTGTGTTTCGCCGGTGTTACACGTCGTGCTGGGCGGAGCGGCGAACCCTGCAGGCCTCACGACGCTACGGCGCGGTAGCGGTGCGGTGCCGGACCAGCACACTTATCCTGCCATCCTCACCTGCGACTACTCTGCACAGGACCGCCGCCGGGCGAGTGCGGTTCGATCGATTCTGTGAGAGTTTCCCGCGCGCAACCGCTTTGAGTGGGGCCACCGGATCGGGATGCGGCACGCCGTTGCCGGACCCGAGTTACCGGACCGCGGGGCCGCGGCCGTTATGCCGCACGCAGATCCGGCCGGCGTCCGAGCCGGTGCTGGTGCGGCCGCTGCGGGCGGGTGGGTGTGACGTAATCCTCACTGGTCGCGCGCCTATGCTGGGGCCATGTCGCGAATTACCGGTTCCTGGCTGTCGGGCCCGAACGCCGCCCAGCCGGAAGAACCACCCACCGGCGATTACCGCGGGCAGCTGATCGGCCTGCCGCAGTCCGGGGCGGGCTCGCTGGCGCCGATGTCGCGGCGCATCGTCGCCCTGTTCGTCGACTATTTCATCGCGATGGGTATCGCCGCGCTGATCGTGCACGGTTCCGGTTCGCTCAATACCGTCACCTACCTCATTTGGTTCCTGCTCGGCCTGGTGACCGTGATGCTGTTCGGTTTCACGCCGGGGCAGTTCTTCCTGCGGCTGCGCACCATTCGGGTCGATGATGCGGTGCCGGTCGGATTCGTGCGCGCGCTGGCCCGCCAGGCCTTGCTGACCTTCGTGGTGCCTGCCCTGTTCACCGACGGTGACGGCCGCGGTATGCACGACCGCGCCACCGGAACGGCACTGGTCCGGGCGCGGTAGGTGAGTGCCGGTAGGCCGCTGTCACCGGTGCGCCCGTAGGCCGTCGACGAGGAGATCGAGCAGCCGGTCGATCTGCTCGCGATCGGTTCCGGCCAGCGTCGCCCCGGCCATCGCCGCGGTGACGTCCGCCGCGCGGATATCGGCACGCAGCATCCCGGTCGCCGTGCCCGCGGCGACGATCTCCGCGATGGCTGTGCTCAAGCGTTCCCGGGTCCGGGCCGAGGTGACCGCACCGGAGGCGATCACCTCGCGCAGGGCTTCGGCCATGCCGCGTTTGGTGGCGACGAAATCGGCGTAACGGCCCAGCCAGGTGCGTAACGCCTGGTCCGGGGGGAGTTCGGTGAGCAGGTCCGCCGCCTGATCGCACAGTTGTTCCAGTTCGTTGCGGTAGACGGCCTCGATGAGCGCTTCCCGGGACGGAAAGTGCCGGTACAGCGTGCCGATTCCCACCCCGGCGGACCGGGCGATCGCTTCCAGGCTCGCGGCCGACGATTCGCGGGTGAATGCGTCGAGTGCTGCCTCGAGGAGTTTGTGCCGGTTACGTTGGGCGTCACGGCGTCCGCCGGCGGGTGCAGACAAAGTGGAGGCTCCTCCGTTTCTGTAATGTCGAGAGTAAGCGGAGGGTCCTCCGCTTACCTGTCGAGAATACCGAGGAGTGCACTCATGTCGGTTCCGAACCACTCGCGAAACGGAGTTCTGGCCGGACGATCCGTCGGCCGGATCGGCTACGGCGCCATGCAGCTGGAGTTCGAATCCGATGCGGTCGCGGTGTTGCGTCGTGCCCGTGAGCTGGGTGTCGATCACATCGACACCGCCGGTTTCTACGGCGGGGGTGCGGTGAATGCACTGATCCGCCGGGCGCTGCACCCCTATCCGGGCGATCTGATGCTGGTCGACAAGATCGGTGCCGAGCATGTCGAGGGCGGGCTGGTGCCCGCGCAGCAGCCGGCGCAGTTACGGGCCGCCGTGGAAGCGGATCTGCGCACGCTGGGCGCCGAGCGTCTGGACGTGGTCAACCTGCGCCGCGTCGACAACCCGCCCGGCATCGTCGCCACCGGTGATCAGATCGTCGATCTGGACGATCAGCTGGCCGAACTGATCACACTGCGAGACGAGGGCAAGATCGGCGCGATCGGCCTGAGCGCGGTGACCGCCGACCAACTGATCCGTGCGGCACCGGCGGACATCGTCTGCGTGCAGAACCTGTACAACCTGCTGGAACGCACCGACGACGCGCTGCTCGGAGAATGCGCGGCCCGCGCGACGGCGTTCGTGCCGTTCTTCCCGCTCGGTTCCGGATTCTCCGAGCGTGCACACGTCGGGGCGCACCCGGTGGTGCGCGAGATCGCGGACCGGCTCGACGTCACGCCGAGCCAGATCGCGTTGGCCTGGCTGCTCGCCCGCGATCCGCACATCCTGCTGATTCCGGGAACACGCAGCATCGAGCATCTCGAGCAGAACATGGCGGCCGCCCGGATCCGGCTCGACGCGCAGGCGCTGGCAGCACTCGACGGTATCGCAGCCGCCCCCGCCGTAGGCTGACCCGCTGGTCGTGCCGGTTCCGGGGTGTGTTCGACGCGTATCGGCCGCTTCGTCTCCCGATCGACTCAGGCAGTGACCCCGTGCAGGCGGGCATGCAGCGCGCGGATATCGTCGGCGAGCTCCGGGAACGGCCCCGAGACGGGGATATCAGGGGCGACGGCCTGAATCGGGAGGGATGCGACCGGGCTCGCCGGCACTCCCCACTCGCGCAGCCACTCGCCGAGCTGTTCGGTGCTCGAGGCGTAGACGATGCGGCCGAGACCCACCCATGCGTGTGCGGCGCTGCACATGGGGCAGTGCTCGCCGGAGGTGTAGACCACGCTGTTCGCGCGCTGCTCGGGGGTGAGGTTGGCCGCGGCCCAGCGGGCGATCTCGAATTCGGGATGCCGGGTGGCGTCGCCCCCGGAGACCCGGTTGCGGTCCTCGAACACGACGGTGCCGTTCGGGTCCACCAGCAGCGACCCGAACGGCTCGTCACCCTCGTCCAGCGCGGTCCGGGCCAAGTCCACGCAACGCCGCAGTCGGTCGAGTTCAGTCATACGGCCATCATGACACCGCTCAGAACATCATCTGCACGGTCTTCTCCTCGGTGTACGCCTCGATACCCGCGGGCCCCAGTTCGCGGCCGATACCGCTGCCGCCCTGCCCACCCCACGGGGTGGTCATATCGGGGATGCCGAAGGCGTTGATCCATACGTTGCCGACCCGGAGATCGCGTGCGGTGGTCTGCGCGGTGTGCAGATCTTCGGTGTAGATGATCGCGTTCAGGCCGAAGTGGCTGTCGTTGGCCAGTGCCAGCACGTCGGAGCTGTCGGAGAACGGGATGATCGTGGCGACCGGGCCGAAGATCTCCTCACGTGCGATACGGTGCTCCTGGCGGCCGATGAAGACGGTCGGCTGGACGAAATAGCCGGGCCGCTCCGGCAACGCACCACCGGTCACCAGTTCGGCACCCTCGCTCACCCCGAGCCCCAGATAGCCGCCGATGCGCTCGTGCTGTTGCCGGTTAACGACCGGCCCCATCGTGGCGTCGGGATCGAAAGGGTCGCCCAGGACGAGGGATTCGGCGTGCTCGGCCAGGCGGCGGGTCACCTCGTCGACCAGGCTGTCGTGCACGTAGACGCGGGTGCCCGCCGCGCAGACCTGGCCCTGGTGTAGGAAGTTTCCGACGGCGATGAACGGCAGTGCCCGATCGAGATCGGCATCGGGGAACACCAGCTGCGGATTCTTTCCGCCCAGCTCGAGGGTGAGCTTGCGGAACTGCCCTCCGGCATGGGCATTCAGGGTGGCCCCGACCTCGGGGCTGCCGGTGAAGGTCAGCTTGGCGAGTCCGGGATGACGGGCCAGGGCCGCGCCGGCGGTCTCCCCGCGTCCGGGGACCACGTTGAACACCCCGTCGGGCACCCCGGCCTCGGCGAGGATCTCCGCGAGCCGCAGTATCGACAGCGCCGCGTCCTCGGGCGGCTTGATCACCACGGTGTTGCCCGCGGCCAGAGCCGGCGCGATCTTCCAGCCCGCGACCACGATCGGGTTGTTCCACGGCGTGATCGCACCGACCACCCCGAGCGGCTCGCGCAAGGTGTAGTTGAGCCGGTGGCGGCCTGCGTAGTCGGGGAGCTGCACGGTGGACCCGTGCACCTTGTCGGCGTATCCGGCGTAGTAGCGGAAGGTGGCCAGCACGGCCGGGATATCGCCGAAAACGCCGTCCTTGTAGAGCTTTCCGACCTCGAGGGTTTCGAGTGCGGACAGGTACTGCGTCTGCTCTTCGATCAGATCGGCGGCACGGAACAGGATGCGGCCGCGTTCGGCGCCGCCCATTTCCTTCCATCCGCTGTGCTCGAACGCCGCCCGGGCCGCCCGCACCACATCGTCGACGTCCTGGGCGGAGGCGTCGGCGACCTCGCAGATCGGCTCGAGGGTGGTCGGATTCTCCGAACGGTAGGTGGCGCCGCCGCTCGCATCGCGCCAGCGGCCACCGATCCACAACTTCCGGGGCGGGAACGTGGTCGGGGCCTGTGCTCCGTCGGCGTGGGCGGTGGAGGTGTAGTCGGACACGAAGAGCTCCTGACAGCTGAACGAAAGTGGGAGCAGGCTAACGCGCCGATCGTATTCCGTGAAGCGAAATCCGATTATCGGACAGGACTGGCGATTCAGCCCAGGGTGTTGTGCAGGCGCGTCGCAGCGCGCCGGACCGCCTCCACCATGGCCGGGTTCTCCTGACCGGCGAGGGTCACCACACCGACCGCGGCCGGCGGCCCGGGCAGCCCGGGCAGCGCCGCGACGATGCCGTGGGCGCCCGGAACCAGCCGGCCCACACTTTCGAAGATCCCGCTCTCGCTGCGCCGCGCCGCCTCGACGGCCTCACCCAGTGCACCCAGACCGCGCGCGCTGCGGGAACCGACCCGATAGGCGACGTGGAAGGTCGTGAACGGTGGCTCGACGACCGCGACCGCGAGGACATCGTCACCGTCTGCGACACAGAAATGCGCGGTCGCCTCGGCCTCACCCGCCAGATCCTCGAGGATCTCGCGCGTCGCCTCACGTACCGAACCCAGGACATGCTGGGTCAGCACCAGCGCTCCGGCCGAGATGCTCACACTGCCGTCGTCGCCACGACGCACCAGTCCGTGTTCGACCAGCGTGCCGACCAGGCGATAGATGATCGTGCGGGACAGACCGAGCTCCGCGGACAGTTGCGCGGGCGTACGCGCATGCGGACTGCTGGCGAGCAGCTTCAACACGTCGAGGCCGCGGCTCAGGGTCTGTGCGGTATCGGGTGCCGGCATGGACCGTGATCCTACGTGGGCGGGGTGCTGATCAACTCCCGCTCCCGGGCCCACCCCTCCACATGCTCGAGGCAGGTGCGCAGATGATCGGATTGATCCACGTAATAATGCGTCGCCCCCGCAATGACGCGGTAGGTGCGATCCGGGGTGGTGAGCGCATCGCGCACCGTCGGATTGTGGGTGGCCGGTACCGCGTCGTCGGCGGAATTCTCGATCTGCAGCACCGGGCCCTCGGTGATGCGGGCCGCATTGCGCGCACCACCGGCCGCGGAATGATCCAGACTCCACTGGCTCAGCCACGACCGCAGCGTCGTGTAGCGGGCCAAGCCGACCGGGCCGACGTTCGCGGTGCGTGGATCGCCGAGATAACACCAGTCGGGGCGGCGGTCGTTCGGGTCGACCGCCGGATCGATCCAGCGCACATCGCACATGGTGCGATGGACCAGGAACGGCTGCTCCTGTTCCGGTCCGCCGGCCCGACGCAGCTCGGCCAGACGGTCGAGCGCCCACTCGGAGATGCGGCGATTGCGGTCGCGCTGCGCCTGCCGGAAACCGGTGACGAATTCGTGGCCGAACGGTGGCCGGTGCGGTGCGTCCTCGGCGTAGATGTCCCAGGTGCGGTCGCGGCGATGTGGATCGGTCTCGTCGATCACCGACGGATCCATCCACTCGGTGAGCGTTTCCGCACGCGAGAGGTGTGCGGCGATGAAAACCACCCCGTCGGCCGGGGACAGCCCCGCGCCGGCCACATCGACCGGATCGCCGGCCGGGGTGTGAGTGATGCTCGGGTGCAGGGCCTCGGCCTGATAGAGCAACGACAGCGAACCCCCACCCGACCAGCCGACCAGGATCACGCGGTCGTACCCACCGACCTCCCGAGCCCAACGCACCCAGGAGCCCAGATCCAGGACCACCTTCTCCATGATCAACGCGGAATCGTTCTTCGGATAGCGGCTCGCCCCGCACAGCACGTGATGGCCGCGCGCGGCCAGTGCCGTCGGCATCGGCAACAGGTTCAGCGTCGAGGTCGGATGCTGGAACAGGAAAACCGTTCCACCGCTGCCGGACTCACCCGGCGGGTGCAGCAGCTGGCCCTCCAGCACGATGCCGTGCCCGCCAGTGAAACCGTAGGTCTCCCGGACCGTCGGCTGCTCCTCGCTGTGCAGGATCACCGGGATCCGCTCGAATGGTTCGCTCACGCTGTCTCCTTCTACGCACGCTGGTCCGGGCTGCCGGCATACGGCTTGTCCGACCAGCTCCACGGATAGCCGGGCACATCACTGGCGGTGCCGCCCTCGGCCACCTCCAGCGGCCGGAAGGTGTCGATCATGAAGGCCATCTCGTTCGGCTCGGTGTAGCCGGGCGAATCCAGATAGGCCTGCCGCCGCGGACCGTGGGTGTACGCGGCCGGATGCAGACTCACCGATCCGGTGCGAATGCCCGAACCCTTGCGGGCGGCGGTCTCACCGGCGAAGTAGAACATCACCTCGTCGGAGTCGACATTGGAGTGGTAGTACGGCACCTTGATCGCGCCGGGCGCGAATTCCAGTGGGCGCGGGACGAAATTGCACACCACGAAGCCGGGCCCCTGCAGCACCTGATAGGTGGGCGGCGGTTGCAGGACCGCGCCGACGACGGGGGAGAAATCGCGGTAGTTCAGCGCGTACGGATACAGGTGCCCGTCCCACCCGACCACATCGAACGGGTGGTGGTCGTAGACCACGACCGTGCCGTGCAGCCCCGACGCGGTCCGATGTTTGACGTAGACCTCGGTATCGGCATCCACCTCGTCGGCGGCGGCCGTCAGCGGTCCGGCCGGTCCCCGCAGATCACGCTCGGTGATCGGGGAGCCCTCCAGGAACTGCCCATAGCGGGTGCGGTGTTTGTCGGGCGGCTGGACGTGCCCGGCGGCCTCGACACACAGCAGTCGCAGCGGGCCCGCCTCCGGATCGGGAATCCAGCGATGGATGGTCACCCGCGGGATGACGACGTTGTCGCCCTGGCGCACCTCGATCCGGCCGAACACACTCTCGACGGTGGCGGCACCGGCCTCGACGAAGAGCACCTCGTCACCGATACCGTTGCTGTACAGCGGGGAAGGCTGGTCGGCCACCACATAGGAGATCCGGACATCGTGGTTGGCCAGCACCGGGCGCCGATGGCGGACCGTGTCGCGTCCGCAGCCCGCCGGGAAGAGGTCCGGCAGATGGAAGTGCCGGGGCAGCAGTGGTGTATTGGCGGTCAGCGTCTGGTCACCGAGATCCCAGTCCCGGGCGTCGACCAGGGCAGCGGGTACCCGGCGGTGATACAACAGCGACCCGGTACCCGAGAATCCCTCTTCACCGATGAATTCCTCGAAGGTGGGCGTGCCGTCACCGAGGGTGAAGGCGACGTGGCGTTGCTGCGGAAACTCGCCGACGGCCCGGTAGTACGGCATCGCATCTCCTGGTTCGATGTCCGACATTCGTAACAGA
The DNA here is from genome assembly GCF_001613265.1 of Nocardia vermiculata NBRC 100427. Taxonomy (GTDB): domain Bacteria; phylum Actinomycetota; class Actinomycetes; order Mycobacteriales; family Mycobacteriaceae; genus Nocardia; species Nocardia vermiculata. The sequence goes on along the minus strand of NZ_BDCA01000001.1, from coordinate 244,641 downwards.
ATGTCCTATATTCGAACCTAAGGGACGGTGTGCGATCCTGTCCTCGCTTTCGACGGGGCGATCCGGAACAACCCGGAAACGACACTGCCGCCACCCGGGCGATGGTGTGGCGGCAGTGTCGACGAAAAAGGAAGTGCCGACGGAACTCAGCGGCGGCGCATGGTGCGCTGTACGCCGCGCATCTTGGCGCCGTTCGGCAGCGGGCCCTTCGGCAGCGCCGGGCCGCCCCGGTTGGCGAGGGCGGTCAGACGGCCCTCGATGAGATCCATCCGCTTGGCATCGATATTGCGGGGGAGCTTGGTGAGGTGACGCTGCAGACCCTTCAGCGGGACCTGCCCCTCGTCGTTACCGATGACGATGTCGTAGATCGGGGTATCGCCGACCAGACGAGCGGTCTTCTTCTTCTCCTGCGCGAGCAGCGATTTCACCCGGTGCGGAGCGCCCTCGGCCACCAGGACGACACCCGGCAGGCCGATCACGCGGTGCACGGCGTCGAGCTGGGTGGTGGCGGCGACGGCCTGGGTGGCGCGCCACTTACCCTGCAGGTTGTCCAGCACCCACCAGGCCGCACCGGCCTGGCCCTCCGCCTTCGCGTACACGTTCTTCTGCACTCGCCGGCCGAAGATGATGAAGGCGGCCAGTGCACCGAGCAGAATGCCGATCGGCAAAAGGAACCACTGCAGTCCGAAGATGAAGCCGACCACCAGGAAGACCACGGTGATGCCGACCAGCGCGCCGATCATCAGCGGCAGCAGCAGTTTGTCTTCCTTGCGCACCATCTGGAACGTCTGCCAGAGCTGCTGACGCCGTTCCTTCGAGGCCTGCTTGCGCGCCGCCTTCGCCGCGGCCTTCGCTTCCTTCGACTGCGCGCCGCTCTTACCTGCTGCCATATCTCTCAGGATAGTGGGCCAGTGCGATCGCGCCCGCACGGGCCGGGTCCGGGGTGCCCGACCCGCTTGTGCGCCGTACCGGATGCCGCGCCCGCTCGCCTCACATCACGGACGCGGTGTTACCGCGCAGCTCGGCGGCGACCTGCGCGGGCATCGGCTCATGGCGGGCATATCCGCGGCTGAACCTGGCCGCCCCGCGCGAGAGCGAACGCAGATCGATGGCGTAGCGGCGCAGTTCGAGCTCGGGAACCTCGGCACGGATGGTGGTGCGCCCCGCCGTTGTCGGTTCGGTACCCAGCACCCGGCCGCGGCGGCCGGCCAGATCGCCGAGGACGGTGCCCACGTTCTCGTCGGACACCGTGATCAGGACCTCCGCGATCGGTTCGAGCAGTTCGATACGGCCCGCCGCCGCGGCCTCCCGCAGCGCCAGTGCGCCGGCGGTCTGAAAGGCGGCATCGGAGGAGTCCACCGAATGAGATTTGCCGTCCAGCAAGGTGACGCGCACGTCCACCAGCGGATAGCCGGACTCCACTCCGCGTTCGGCTTGGGCGCGTACCCCCTTCTCGACCGAGCTGATGAATTGGCGCGGTACCGCACCGCCCACGACCTTGTCGACGAATTCGATGCCGGAGCCCTCCGGTAGCGGTTCGACCTCGATCTCGCAGATCGCGTACTGACCGTGCCCGCCGGACTGCTTCACGTGCCGTCCGTGACCGGCCGCCTTGCCGGCGAAGGTCTCGCGCAGCGCGACGCGATACTCGTCCACGTCGACCTGCACGCCGAACCGGACGCGCAATCGCTCCAGCGCGACATCGCGATGTGCTTCACCCAGACACCACAGCACCAGCTGGCGGGTGCGGGAATTCTGTTCCAGCCGCACCGTCGGATCCTCGGCGACCAGCCGGGCCAGCCCCTGCGACAGTTTGTCCTCGTCGGATTTGCCGTGTGCGCGCACCGCCACGGGGAGCAGTGGTTCGGGCAGCGGCCACGGTTCGATCAGCAGCGGAGAATCCTTGGCCGAGACCGTATCGCCGGTCTCCGCGTGCCCGAGCTTGGTGACATAGGCGATATCTCCGGCGATGGCCTGCTGCAGTGGGAACTGCTGTTTGCCGAACGGAGCGGTGAGCGCACCGACGCGTTCGTCCGCATCGTGCGTGGTGGAGTCGGGATGGGTGGGTTCGGACCCGTCGCCCGGACGGTGGCCGTCGGCACCGTCGTAGCTCGCGGCGTCGTGATCGTGGCCGCAGATGTGCACGGTGTCGTCGGCGTGCAGGGTTCCGGAGAACACTCGTACCAGCGATACCCGGCCCACATAGGGATCGGATGCCGTGCGGATAACCTCCGCGGCGAGCGGTGCGGCGGGATCACAGGACAACGCTCGCGGTTCCCGGCCGTTGGTGGGGCAGCGGGCCGCGACGGAGTGTTCGGCGGGGGTGGGGAACCCGCGGGTGATCAGTTCGAGAATCTCCACCATGCCCAGACCCTCGCGGGCGCCCTCCGGCGGCGGTGCGGCGAACAGGATCGGATGGAAGCGGTCGTGGGCGATCGCGCGCTCCAGATCCGCGATCACGGTGGACAGTTCGATCTGCTCACCCTCGAGGTAGCGGTCCATGAGGGTTTCGTCCTCGGACTCCGCGATAATTGCCTCGATCAGGCGGTTCCGGGCCCGGGTGGCTGCCTCGGCCTGCTCCGCGGTGGGCTCGACGCTGGTGTGCGCACCGGCCGAACAGTCGTAGACCTGTTCGGTCAGCAGGTCGATCACACCGGTGACGGGGCGATGGCCGTCGGGTCCCGGCTCGCCGTAGACGGGCAGTTGTAGCGGCAGGATGGCGTCGGAATCACCGCCGCCGAGCAGTTCGGCGCAGGTCTGTGCCACCAGGTCGAAATCGGCGCGGGCGGCGTCCAGATGGGTGATCACCAGTGCCCGCGGCATGCCGACCCGGGCGCACTCCTCCCACAGCGCCAGGGTCTGCCCGTTCACGCCCTCGGGGCCCGCTGCGGCCGACACAATGAAAAGGGCCGCGTCCGCAGCTCGCAGACCGGCCCGTAGCTCGCCGACGAAATCGGCATAGCCGGGTGTGTCGATCAGATTGATCTTGATGTCGTTCCAGGCGACCGGTATCACCGACAGTTGTACCGAGCGGTGCTGGCGCTGTTCGATCTCGTCGTAATCCGATACACAGGTGCCGTCCTCGACCCGGCCGGAGCGAGTGAGCGCCCCCGCCTCCATGGCCAGCGCCTCCACCACGGTCGTCTTGCCCGAACCGGTATGCCCGACCAGGGCCACATTGCGTATCTCGTCCGGCCGCGCGGCCGCGGCGACCTTCCCGGTGGAACTACCACGGGCGGCGGTGCTCGACTTGTCTGCCATGTCTCTTCACTTCCCGGAGTCGACACGTGCGATTGATTCGAGTTTTCCACCGGTGCGTGGCTGTGTCACCCGTTCGGTGCATCCGCACCCCGTTCGTAGCGAAACGACCGGCCGGACATCGCGTCCGGCCGGTCGTGGAAGGTGGTGCCGTGTCAGCCGCCGAAGCGGGCGAGGACCGAACTCGCCTCCTGGCTGGCCGAGCCCTCCTGTGCGAGATGTGCCATCTCGGGGGCGATGGTGCGGCCGTGATGATGCATTGCCTGCGCATACAGCCGACCGGCCCGGTACGACGAACGCACCAGCGGACCCGCCATCACGCCCGCGAAACCGAGTTCGGTGGCGACGCGAGAATGCTCGACGAACTCCTCCGGCTTCACCCAGCGGTCCACCGGGTGGTGGCGCGGCGAGGGCCGCAGGTACTGGGTGATGGTGAGGATGTCGCATCCGGCTTCGTGCAGATCGCGCATCGCCTGGGTGACCTCTTCGGGGGTCTCACCCATGCCGAGGATCAGATTCGATTTGGTGACCAGACCGTCCTCGCGCGCCGCGGTGAGCACCGCGAGGGAACGCTCGTAGCGGAACGCCGGACGGATGCGCTTGAAGATGCGCGGCACCGTCTCGACATTGTGCGCGAGCACCTCGGGCCGGGTCGAGAACACCTCGGCCAGCTGATCGGGATCGGCATTGAAATCGGGGATCAGCAATTCCACACCGGTGTGCGGATTGAGCGCCTTGATCGCGCGCACGGTCTCGGCGTACAACCAGGCGCCGCCGTCGTCGAGATCGTCGCGCGCCACACCGGTGATCGTCGAATAGCGCAAGCCCATCGCCTGCACACTCTCGGCCACCCGGCGTGGTTCGTCGCGATCCAGCGCGGCGGGCTTACCGGTATCGATCTGGCAGAAATCGCAGCGGCGGGTGCACTGTTCGCCACCGATCAGGAAGGTGGCCTCGCGGTCCTCCCAGCATTCGAAGATGTTGGGACAGCCCGCCTCCTCGCAGACCGTGTGCAGCCCTTCGCGTTTCACCAGGCCCTTGAGCTCGGAGTACTCGGGGCCCATGGTGGCGCGGGTTCGGATCCATTTCGGCTTCCGCTCGATCGGGGTCTGCGCGTTGCGGGCCTCGATGCGAAGCATTTTGCGGCCGCCGGATTCCCGCACCAGCGGTTCCGGGGACGACGTGGCCGGCGTGGCGGTGTGTGCCGCGCCGCTGTTCGATGTCGGGGTGTCGACGGAGGTCACGCCGACGACTCTACGCCCGCGCGAATTCGGCCCGGCAGCGTGCGTTGCATCAAGGTCAGATCCATCCAGCCGCCGAACTTGTGGCCCACCTCGGGCAGCTGCCCGACCACCTGGAATCCGAACTTCTCGTGCAGCACGATCGAGGCCTTGTTCGAGGTTTCGATCGCCGCGATCACGGTGTGTACCCGGCCGGACTCCTCCGCCCGCACCAGCAGCTGGGCGAGCAGCGCGGTCGCCACGCCGCGCCGGTGGAATCGATCCGCGACGTACACCGAGTTCTCCACGCAGAAGCGGTAGCCCGACTTCGGCCGCCACTGCCCGTAGCCGGCGTATCCGGCCACCTCGCCGTCGAGCTCGGCGACGAGCACCGGATACCCGGACGCCACCCGCCCGCGCCACCAGTCCAGCCGATCGTCGAGATCGACCGGCTCGGTGTCCCAGATGGCGGTGGTGTGCGCGACGGCGGTGTTGTGGATGTCGAGGATCGCGGGAATGTCGGCCTGGGTCGCATCCCGGACCAGCGGCGCATCCGGCGCAAAATCGGTCACCGGCCCGACATTATCGGCCGCGGCCACCGTTCGGCGAGCCGAGGAGTACGGGTATCGGTGCAGGTGTGAGCGGTTTCACCGGGTGCGCTCAGGGTGCCTTGCCGAGCGCGGCCTCGAGGGCGCGGCCGATGGTCTGATGCCGGAACGCGTATCCGGCGCTCTCGAGTACCGCGGGAATCGCCCGCGGGGCGCGCAGAATGCCCTCCTGCGCAAATTCTCCGACCGCTGCGCGCAGTGCGAAGGCAGGCACGACGAACGGCGCCGGTCGGTGCAGTGCCAGACCCAGCGCCCGGTTGAACTCGGCGTTGGTCACCGGCGCGGGTCCGGCCAGGTTGACCGGGCCGCGCACCGTGGATTCGGTGAGGGCGAAGACGATGGCGCCGATCTCGTCCTCGAGCGAGATCCACGGTTGGTACTGGCGCCCGTTACCGAGCCGGCCACCCAACCCGAGTGAATAGAGCGGTTTCAGCGCGCCGAGCATGCCGCCGCTGCGCGACAGGACGACCGCGGTGCGCAGCAGCACCACCCGAACCCCCGCATCGGCGGCCGGCCTGGTGGCCGCCTCCCAGTCCCGGCACAGCGTCCCGAGGAAACCCGCGCCGGCCGGGTCACGCTCGGTGACCACCCGGTCCCCGGTCTCGCCGCCGTAGTAGTGCACCGCACTGGCGTTCACCAGCGTGGGAACCCCCACGGCGGCGGCCGCGGTGGACAGCACATCGGTGGGCACGATGCGGCTGTCGCGCAGCTGTTGTTTGTAACCACCGTTCCAGCGATGCGCGCCGATGCCGGCACCGCAGAGGTTGATCACGGCATCCGCGGTGCGCAGGGCCCGCTCGGGCACCTGCGCACGCATCGGATCCCAGCTGAATTCGTCGGCGGCCGCGGCGGGACGGCGCACCAGGCGGGACACCTCGTGCCCGCCGCGCCGCAACGCGGCGACCAGCGCCGTGCCGATCAGCCCGGACGAACCAGCGATCACAACCCTCATGCGGTTACCGAATCGTCGTGTCGAGGGACGGTTTACAGACCCAGATCGGCCTCGAACGCGGCCTCTTCCAGCCGGTGCCTGATCGTGGTCAGGAAACGGCCGGCGTCGGCGCCGTCGATGAGGCGGTGATCGTAGGTCAGCGGCAGGTAGCACATCGAGCGGATGCCGATGAACTCACTGCCGTTGTCGGAGATCACGATCGGGCGCTTGACGATCGCACCGGTCCCCAGCATCGCCGACTGCGGCGGAACCAGGATCGGGGTGTCGAACAGGGCACCCTGGCTGCCGATATTGGTGATGGTGAAGGTGCCACCGGCCAGCTCGTCGGGCTTGAGCCCGCCGGTGCGGGCGCGGTTGGCGATATCGGCGATCGCGCGGGCCAGGCCGGCCAGCGAGAGGTCGCTGGCGTTGTGGATCACCGGCGACAGCAGACCCTGCTCGGTATCCACCGCGATGCCCAGGTGGACCGCCGAGTGATAGGTGATCTCCTTGGCATTCTCGTCGTAGGAGGCGTTGATGTTGGGGTGCACGCCCAGCGCCTCGACGGCCGCCTTCGCGAAGAACGGCAGGAACGTCAGGTTCACGCCTTCCCGCTCGGTGAACGTCTGCTTGGCCTGCGCCCGCAGCGCCGCGATCCTGGTGACGTCGACCTCGTGGGTCTGGGTCAGCTGTGCGGTGGTCTGCAGCGACTCCAGGGTCTTGGCCGCTGTGATCTGGCGGATGCGGTTGACCTTCTGCACGGTTCCGCGCAGCGCCTGCAGCTGCGGACGTGCGCCCGCCGGGGCGGACGGCGCGGCCGGAGCCGACGGTGCCGCGGCGGGCTGTGCCGGGGCCGGCGCGGCCGGGGCCTTGTTCGCCTCGGCGGCGGCGAGGACGTCCTGCTTGCGGATCCGACCGCCGACACCGGAGCCCTTCAGGGCGGCCAGGTCGACGTTGTTCTCCGCGGCGAGCTTGCGCACCAGCGGGGTGACATACGGCGAATCCGCATTACCGGAAGCGGTCGAGGATGCGGCCGGAGCCGGGGCCGGAGCCGGGGCCGGAGCCGGAGCGGGTGCGGGTGCGGCAGGTGCGGGAGCCGGTGCAGGGGCCGGAGCGGGGGCTGGTGCCGGAGCGGGCTGGGCGGGCGCCTGCTGTGCAGGTGCGGGTGCCGGTGCCGGGGCGGGTGCGGCAGGTGCCGACGCCGCGGGCGCACCGCTGCCGATCACACCGAGCTGACCGCCGACCTCGATGATGTCGTCCTCGTTCGCGCTGATCTCGAGCAGGGTGCCGGCGACCGGGGACGGGATCTCGGTGTCGACCTTGTCGGTGGAGACCTCGAGCAGCGGCTCGTCGACCGCCACCTCGTCGCCGACCTGCTTGAGCCAGCGGGTCACGGTGCCCTCGGTGACGGACTCGCCCAGTTCGGGCATCTTCACCGGGGTGCCGGACGCGGCACCGGAAGCAGCGGCGGGCTGGGCCGGGGCCTGCTGGGCAGGGGCTTCCTGGGCCGGGGCCTGCTCGGCCGGGGCTTGCTGAGCGGGGGCTTCCTGAGCCGGGGCGGGGGAGGAGGCAGGCGCCTCACCGGCGTCACCGATCACACCCAGTTCGCCACCGACCTCGACGACGTCGTCTTCCTGGGCCACGATCTTGGAGAGCACACCGGCCGCGGGGGACGGGATCTCGGTGTCGACCTTGTCGGTGGACACCTCGAGCAGGGGCTCGTCGACCTCGACCGTGTCTCCTTCCTGCTTCAGCCACCTGGTCACAGTGCCCTCGGTGACGCTCTCACCAAGAGCTGGCATCTGGACGGAGAAGGCCATGTCCGTTGACTCCTCTAACTGCTCGACGGGTTCACAACAGTTCGTCTCTCGGCGGGGACGCGCCGCGGGTCGCGGCGAGCACCCGACTGCCACCGAACATTCCTGTGGCACCGGAGATCCGTGCGGTTCTTGTTCCGGTTCTCCATCCTTGCACTCGCCGTTGCGATACGTACCACAGGGCCGGACTGTCGCCGGGGTCGTGGCGATCTCACAGCATCGCTGACAACGCCGAGAGCGGCCGGAAGGGGCTACCCCGCACGCGGGCGTGTCCGCCGACGGATTCTCGCACCCGCCGCGCGGTCCGCGCGGCGATCCCGGCGCGCCGGTGATGCGCCCGAAATGCCCGACAACTGGCACTATCGATGGAACGGGAGTTCACATATCCCGATAATCGACCGAGAGGTAGGCGGCCGTGGGGTTGCTCGATCGTTTCCGCCGCGGCAGCGCAAGCGCCGGTCCGGAGGCTGCGGATGCTCGTTATCTCGCCGACTGGGTGCGCACCCACGCCGGCGTGGAGGCGTTCATCGAACCGAAAACTGCGGTGACCGATGTCACAGCAGTCCTTGTCGCCGCCGATGGGGAATGGACGCGGCGCGTCGTCGGTGAGCGCGGCGCCCGGCAGCTGGCGAGCCGCCTGAAGATTCCCGTCTACGACGCCGCGCGCACCGGGTACCCGCAACGCATGCGCGACCACGACGCCCGCAAGCGCATCGAGCGCAAACGTGCCCTGGAGGCGGAACTGCGCGACCTGCCGGGGGAGTAACCCCCCGGCGTCGCGCAGGTTATTCGCCGGCGATATCGCTCAGCACGGCAACCAGCGTGCGAACCGGCACTCCGGTGCCACCCTTACCGGTGTAACCGAACGGGCCACCGGTGTTGTAGGCGGGCCCGGCCACGTCGATGTGGGCCCACTGCACGCCCTCGGGCACGAACTCCTTCAGATACGTTCCGGCGACCAGCATTCCGCCCCAGCGGTGCGGGGAGACGTTGGCCATGTCGGCGATCTTGGAGTTCAGATCGGCGCGCAGTTCCGCGGGCAACGGCATCGCCCACGCGTTCTCTCCGACACCCTGTGACAGCCGCGCCACCCGGTCCCGGAACTCCTCGGTGCCCATCACTCCCGGGGTGCGGGTGCCGAGCGCCACCATCTGCGCGCCGGTGAGGGTCGCCACGTCGATCAGGTAGTCCGGATCGTCCTCGCCGGCTCGCACGATGGCATCGGCGAGGATCAGCCGGCCCTCGGCGTCGGTGTTGACGACCTCGATGGTGGTGCCGCCGTACTGGGTCAGCACGTCGCCGGGACGCTGGGCGGTGGCCGAGGGCATGTTCTCGGCCATCGGCACCGTCGCGGTGACCGTGATCGGCAGGCCCAGCCGCGCCGCCACCAGTGTGGTCGCGATGACGGCAGCCGCCCCACCCATATCGGAGGTCATGTTCTCCATGCCGGCGGCCGGCTTGATCGAGATACCGCCGGTGTCGAAGGTGATGCCCTTACCGATCAGCGCGACCTTCCGGTCGCCGCCGGAGTAGGTGATGCGGATCAACCGCGGCGGACGCGAGGATCCCTTGCCGACGCCGACGATGCCGCCGAAGCCGGCCTCCGCCAAGTGCTTCTCGTCCAGGATTTCGACGTCGAGTCCCAGCGTGCCCGCCAATTCGGCGGCGCGGTCGGCGAATTCGGCGGGGAACAGGTCGTTCGGAGGTGTGTTGACGAAATCGCGTGCGGTGGCGACGGCCTCGGCGATCGCCTGCGCGCGGGTCAGTTCCTCGGCACCGGCATCGGCCGTGGGGACGAGGAATTCGACGCGCTGCAACGGCTGGTCACCGGGCTTGGCCGACTTGTCGGACTTGTAGGTGGTGAAGGTGTAGGCGCCCAGGTAGAAACCCTCCGCGGCCGCACCCAGGTCCAGTCCGGACAGTGTGGTCACCGCGGTACCCACACCGGCCAGCGACCGTGCCGCGACCCCGGCCGAGGTGCGGATCTGCTCGGCGTCCACGCGGTCGGGCGCACCCAGTCCGACCGCCAGCACACTGGTCGCGCCGAGCCCGTCCGGTGCCGGGATCCGGGTCAGCTCCTCCGCCTTCCCCTTCGCGCCGACTGCCAGCAGTGCCGCGAGCAGTCCCTCACGGGTGGCGACGTCGAGTGCGGAATCGAAGATATCGGCCGCGGCGATCGCAGGACCGTCGTCGGTGGACAGGAGTCCGATCACGAGAACGTCGGCATCGGGGCCGATGCTCTCGGTACGTGCCAGTTCCGGGCCGAGTGAACGATCTGCAACAGCTGTCATGGGCTTAGGTTACTGGGTGGCGTCCGGGGCTCGTTCCGTGCCAATGTTCAGGTCGTATGGCTATGAACGATCGAGATCTGGTCCGGCTGTCGAAGCAGCTGGCCACGTGGTTGCGCCACCATCCGCAGCGCATCGGCCTGCAACCGGACGGCGCCGGTTGGGTGCCGGTGGAGATCCTGCTGCGGCAGGCGAATGCGGCCGGCTCGCCGCTGTCGCGCGCGGAGCTGGACGCTGTCGTCGCACGAAACAACAAGCAGCGCTACGAATTCGACGAGTCCGGTACGGCGATCCGGGCGCGGCAGGGGCATTCGATTCCGGTCGAACTCGGGTACGCGCCGGTCGAGCCGCCGCGGCTGCTTTACCACGGCACCGCGGAACATCTGGTGGAGGTGATCGGTGCCGAGGGATTGCTGCCGATGCGCCGTCATGCGGTGCACCTGTCCGCGGATCGCGAGACCGCGCGCGCGGTGGGGGCTCGGCACGGCGTACCGGTGATCTTCGAGGTCGCGGCGGACCGGATGTACCGCGCGGGGCATATGTTCCACCGCACCGACAACGGCGTCTGGCTGGTCGACGCGGTACCGCCGGGATACTTGTCGCTCCGGACGCGTGCCGGTGCGCAGGAGCGAGCGGGCTCGTCGGGGGGTCCGAGCTCCGCACCCGATCCGGACGCATCGGGATATTCGGGCCCTCGGGTAGTTCCGGACACACTGGGGCACACCGAATTTACCGATCCTGCGACGGGCTGAACTGCGCGAACACCGAATTCCAGGTATCGGATAGGTGTCGCGCACTGCCACATAGCGTGTCGATTACTACTGTGTACCGAACCGTGCCGATGGCTGTGCGAATGGAGGGTCTCGGGCTGGTGGAGTTGCGAAGCGAGGCGATACCCGGACAGCACGCAGGTCCGGCCGACGGAAGCCCTGCCGTGCGCAGTGCTGGGCCGGTCGCCGTCACCGAGGACGACGGCTTCAACTGGCTGGGGCGTGTGCGTGGTGGCCGCGTCCTGCAGTTGGAACGGCCGCAACGAATCTGGGAGGCCGGTGGCAGTCCCGGGCGTTCACGCCCATACGTCGTGGCCACCTTCAATCTGAAAGGTGGCGTCGGTAAGACCACCACCACGGCCGCGCTGGCCGAGATCCTGTCCGCCGAATTCGACAAGCGGGTGTTGCTGGTCGACCTGGATCCGCAGGCCAATCTGACCGCGATGATGGTCGGTGAGAACCGGGCCGTGGAGCTGGATTCCACCGGACACACCCTCGCCGAGGTGTTCCGGGCCGCGCTGGGGCAGCGGCCGGTGCCCGACATCCGATCGCTGATCTGCCACCGGGTTTCTGCGATGGATGCGGTGACCTCGGTCGACCTGTTACCCGCCTCGCCGAAACTCATTGCACTCCAGGACGACCTGCCCGGCCTGCGCCAGTGCGAGCCCACCGTGGTGCTGGCACGCGCCCTGTCGAGTGTGCTGGAGGACTACGACTACGTCCTCGTCGACTGCCCGCCGAACCTCGGGCCGATCACCCAGAATGGGTTGCGACTGTCCGACGGCTACCTGATCCCCACCATTCCGGACATCATGTCCACCTACGGAATTCCGCCGGTGCAGGCGCATCTGCGCCATCTCGCCGCCCGGTGGGGTGCGCCGCTCGAGGAACTCGGCGTGGTCGTCACCAAGTACCGCCGCTCCTCGGCCGTGCATCGCACCACGCTCGATATTCTGCAGGAGAACCGCACGCTGCCACGTCTGTTCCCCACTCGCATCCCCGATTCCAATCAGATCGCCGCCGCGGCGGCCTTCACCGATTTCGGCAGTCTGCGAAGGAAATACGGGACCGGCGGGCAATTCCTGGCGCTGCGCGAGCTGACTGCCGACTTTCTCGCGACCACCCGTATCACCCTGGCCTGGGGGCGGTGAGCATTAACTGGTCAACCGCTCATTGACTTTTTCAGCTTAGTCAACCACTGGTTGACGAAGAAAGGGTTCGGGCCTACCGTGGCTGCATGTCCTCCACACAGCCGACTCCCTCCCCGCCCTCGGCCGAAGCGCGCCGCCGTATCGGCGAATCGTTCGGCGTCGATGCAGAGCGCTACGACCGGACCCGGCCGCACTACCCGCAACCGATGATCGACCGGATCGTGGCCGAGAGTCCCGGACCGCGTTATCTGAACGTCGGCTGCGGAACCGGTATCGAGGCACGCCAGTTCCGGGCGGCCGGATGTGAGGTGCTGGGCGTCGAACCCGACGCCCGAATGGTGGAGTTCGCCCGGCGGGACGGGCTCGACGTCGAGATCGCCAGATTCGAGGAATGGGAGCCCGCGGGCCGCACCTTCAATGCGGTCGTGGCCGGGACGGCCTGGCACTGGATCGATCCGGTCGCGGGCGCCGCTCGGGCCGCACAGGTACTGCGGCCGTCCGGCCGGCTGGCGCTGTTCTGGCACGTCTTCCAGCTGCCGGAGGCGGTGGCCGAGGCGTTCGCCGCCGTCTACCGCCGCCTGCTCCCGGATTCGGATTTCCACATCCCCGCCCATCCCGGTTCTGCGATGCAGGGGTACCAGTCTCTCTTCGCCGCCGCCGCTGACGGCATCGGCGAAGCGGGTGGCTTCGGTGCCGTGCACCAGTGGCATTTCGACTGGCAGAAGCGCTACTCACGCGACGAATGGCTGGATCAGATGCCGACTCAGGGCACCTTGACCCGGGCTCCCGCCGAGGTCGTCGACCAGGTGCTCGCCGGTGTCGGGGCGGCGATAGACGAACTGGGCGGGAGTTTCACGATGCCGTATGTCACCGTGGTGGTCACCGCTACGCGGTCGTGAGTGCGTTCCCCTCCGGTCTATCCCGCATCCCGAACCACATCGTAACGGGCGCAGGCGAATTCACGATTCTGTGCCAGCTCGGTGAGCCGCAACTCCACCTTCCGCGGCAGTAGCGGTTTACCGGCGCCCAGCGTGACCGGCGCGATCGATACACACACCTCGTCCAGCAGGCCGTGATCGGCGAACTGTCCGGCCAGATCGCCACCGCCGACGATCCAGCTACGCCGGTCATCGGCGGCCGCGGCCATCTGTCGGTGGACGGCCGGAACCGGATCCCGGGTGAACCGGATGTCGGCGCCGTCGCTGCGTGCCGGGAAGGTCCGATGGGTGAACACCCAGGTCGGCACGGAATAGGGCCACGCCATCTCGGGCTCGTTGTCCACGATCCACTGATATGTGCTCGCTCCCATGGCCATCGCGCCGATATCGGTGATGAAGTCGTCGTATCCCATCGGCCCGTTGTTGTCGACATCGCGGGTGAGCAGCCAGTCGAGCCGGTGGTCGGGAGTGGCGATGAAGCCGTCCAGAGTGGTGGCTGTGTAGTAGACGGTGCCGGTCATTGTCATCCTCTCTCGCGCAACCACATGATCGGGTCGCCGTGGTCGTGTTCCGGTGTGTCGCCGGGGAGTTCGCTGTCGATCCATTGCCGGACCAGGAGTCGCCGATAGGCCGAATAGGTGAGTACGTGCGCGATCACCGAACCGAGTACGAAACTTTCCGGTGGCTCGCAGAGCGCGTCGATGAGGGTGTCGCCCCATCCGCCGCGCCGGTCGATCTGCTGCACCGTTTCCAGCCAACGCGGGGTGAGCGCTTCGAAGCGCTGCCGTAACTCGGGCAGGTCGGTGCTGCCGGGTTCGGGGTGCGCCGCTCCTTCGATCGATGCCAGCCATACCTGTTTGGTGCGGATCAGCCGATCGAGCACGGTGGCGATCGAATCGTCGGGCCCGTCCCACGCCAGGGCCGAACCGCTGCCACGTACCCGGTGGAACTGTTCACCGTCCAGGGCGCCCGCCAGCTCCAGCAGGTCGCGCGTATCGGCCAGGTCATGATGCAGTAGTAGGGAAGTCGGATCCATGTCGTGCCTGCCCTTCGGTTCGCCCTCCACCCACAGCGACATCGGCGGATGGAAGTGGATCCCGTTCACCGCCGGTAACCACCGCGCCCGTGGCCGGGCCGGTGTCGCACTCGGCGGATAACCGTAGGCGCGGCTGTAGGCCCGGCTGAACCCCTCCACCGAGTCGTAACCGGCCGCGAACGCGATATCGGTGACCGCCCCACCGCGACTCAACTGCCAGGCCGCCCGTTCCAGCAGAACGCGCCGCCGCATCGCCACCGGGGGTTCACCGGTGCCGCGGCTGAACTGGCGGGAGAAGTGATACGGCGAAGCGAACGCACCCTGCGCCATCGCGGTCAGGGTGCTGTTGTCCTCGTCGAGAACGGCGTCGAGCAGTTCCCGCAGGCGGTCACGTCCGGTAGTCACATGATTCAGTCTGGCGGGCACCGCAGGTGCCGCGCTTGACCGATCTTGCGCATGCGGTCAGAACCGGTCCCGCCGCGCGCCGCGGCCGCCGCCGAAGCCGAGCCGCTGGTGACCCCGGATCAGCACGAAAAGAATGGCCGGGAAAATGAAGAAGGGGACGATGTGAGTGGTCAGCGCCACGACGACCGCGATCACGAGCGCGGCCACCAGTGCCACGGGGAGCAATGACCGCGGGCGGCGGCTCTCGGCGGGCGGTGCGGGTGCGGGTGCCGGGCGCGGCAGATCGGTGAACAAGACGCTCAGGTCGCCGGCGGTTTTCGCGGAATAGGCCCGGCGTACCCGTTCGTCGTATTCGTCGAGTTCGAGCCGGCCCGCGGCGAAGTGCTCACCGAGCGCGGACGCGGCCTGCTCGCGTTCGGCCGTACCCACCCGCACGGTCGGCGGTCCGAACACCACGGGGTCGAAATCGGTCATGGCAGCCGCCTCACACCGGAACTATCAGTTGGCTCCAGCCTAGGCTCGCGGCCGGCGCGGCGCCTGCGTCACGCGGCGTATTCGCGACTACGTCCCACCTCGCACGAGCGGGTCGATTACCCGCGAACCCCGAGGTCGAACCGGCTCTGCCCCGGCGTGCCAGGTCACCGCGGATGTCGAATTCCGCACACCGCCAGGCGAATGCATGCCCCGGTCACGGCGGGTACCGTGGCCGGGGAAGTATGGAACTACAGCTGTGGCTAGGAGTGGAAAACCTTGGAGGAGGTACTCAGACCGCTGGTGGTTTTCGCCGTCACTCTCGCGGTCACCATCGCCATCGGGTTGGCCGCGGATCGCGTGCTGCGCCATACCGCCGAGAAGCATCCACAGAACAGGTTGCCGGGGCTGCTGCGGCGTATCCATCTGCCGTTGCAGATCTTTCTGGCATCGGTCGCCCTGCACGCAACCTATCCGCTGGCAGAGATCCACTGGAGTCGCGACGATGTCGTGCTCAATATCTTCGCCGCCGTCGCGATCCTGTCCGCGGCCTGGGTGGTAATGCGCGCTGTCGACGCGGTGGCCGAGAACACGCTGGACAAATACGCCCGGCGCACGATCGACACGGCCAGGGTGCGACGCCTGCACACCCAGCTCACGCTGGTCCGCCGCATCATCACCACGGTCCTGGCGATCACCACGGCTGCGGTGGCGATCCTGATCCTGTTCCCCGATCTGCGCGCGCTGGGGACCTCGCTGCTGGCCTCGGCCGGTGTCTTCGGCATCATCGCCGGTGTCGCGGCGCAGTCCACGCTCGGCAATCTCATGGCCGGTCTGCAGATCGCATTCGGTGATTCGGTGAAGATCGGCGACACCGTGGTGGTCGAGGGGGAGTGGGGCACCATCGAGGAGATCACGCTGTCGTTCCTGACGGTGCGTATCTGGGACGATCGCCGCCTCACCATGCCGGTGTCCTATTTCAATTCCAAGCCGTACGAGAACTGGTCCAAGGGTGGTCCGCAGATCACCGGCACCGTGTATCTGTATCTGGACAACAACACCCCCGTGGCCGAGTTGCGTTCGCACCTCTACGACTATCTCTGCACCCGGGACGACTGGGATCGGCGCAACTGGAATCTGCTGGTCACCGACAGCACCTACACCGGGATCCAGGTTCGTGCCTCGATGTCGGCGCGCAATTCGGACGATGTGTGGACGCTGCGCTGTGCGGTGCGTGAGGAGTTGCTGGCCTGGCTGGGCCGTGAACATCCGCAGGCGCTGCCCAAGATCCCGACCAGCGTGGTCGACTCCGCGCGGGCGATGGCCGACTAGCAGGTCGGGGCAACGCTCAGTCGCGGACCGGTAGCAGATCGGGACGTTTCGCGGTGCGGCCGTCGCCGGTGGACCGTCCGCGCAGTCGCCGCCACACCCAGGGCCGCACGGTCGCACCGAGCCAGGCGAGTTCGCCGGCCACACCGGCCGCCCTATGCTGTTCGGTTCCTTCCGGTGCCTGCGCCCAACTGTGATCGGCACCGTCGAGTCCGAGGGCTTCGGCAACCGCCAGCGCGAACCGAAGGTGGCCCTCGGGCGAACCGTGCAGCCGGTCCGGGCTCCACATTCGCAGATCGCTCATCGATGCCGCGCCGTACAGGTCGACCAGGCGCAGGTCGTATCGCTGTGCGCACAACCGGATCCGGTCGTTGACCAGTTCCACCCGTGGCCCGATCAGTCGGGCGGCCAGCGGGACGATCAGCCGGGCGTCGGGAAACAGGGTGGTGACCACTGTCGCGCCCGATGCGGTGAGTTTCGCGTACAGCTCCTCCATGATGTCCAGTGCCTGCGCCAGATCACCGCGAGGTGCGGTCACATCGTTCATGCCGGCACAGAAGCCGACCAGGTCGGGGCCCAGCGCGAGCGCGGCATCGAGTTGTTCGTCGCGCACCTCGGCGAGACGGCGACCGCGCACGGCGAGATTGGCGTAGCGAATCCCGGGGTTGTCGGCCGCGAGCCGGTCGGCGAAGCGGTCCGCCCAGCCGCCCAGGCCCGTCTCGTCGTCACCGTCCCACAAGCCTTCGGTCTGGCTGTCGCCCAGTGCTACGAAACGTTGATAGCTGATCCGCGGCTCATCGGTACGAGATGTGGGCGACGACGCCATGGCAGACCTCCCGGTTATCGAAGTAGCGCGGTGCCGGCGGGCCGGCACCGGCGAGAAAGGCTACTCCCGCCGTCCGGCACGATCGTGCACCTGCCGGACCGGGGTGAGATACGACACGCCGGCGTGGCCCGGTGCGGCGGCGGGCGCCGGATCCGTGACTCCCGGTGTGCGGGACCGCGGCCGCATACCGCCCGGCGCCGCGCTATATGTCGAGGTACCACACCCTTCGGAAGGATCTGGCTGTGACCGAATTGGCCGAGCTGCAGCGGCGGTTGGCAAAGATCGAGGACGAGCGCGCGATCGAGCGGATGATCGCCTCCTACGGCCCGTTGGTCGACTCCGGCAATGTCGACGGCACCGCGCGGATGTGGGCCGAAGACGGCACCTACGACGTCGAGGACTGGCAGATGCGCAGTCGCGCCGACGTCGCCGATATGGTTGCCTCCGAACTGCATCAGGGCCTGATCGGCACCGGTTGCCTGCATTTCCACGGCCCCGCCGTCGCGACCGTCGATGGTGACGAGGCGGTCGCAGTGTGTGAATCGATCCTGGTGGTGCGCCACAAGGAGCGCAATATCGTCGCCCGCACCGGCGCCAACCACTTCCAGCTGCGCCGCATCGACGGTCACTGGCAGATCACCGCCCGCGTCACCCGCACCATCGACGGTGATCCCGAGGCCCGTGCGCTGCTCACCGCCGGTATCGAAGGAAAGTCGCGATGACCGGGCAGCTCGACGGCCGGGTCGCGCTGGTGACCGGCGCCGCCGCGGGAATCGGCGAGGGCATTGCGCGCCATTTCGCCGCGCAGGGCGCCCGCGTGGTACTCACCGACCTCGACGAGGAAGCCGGGCGCACCGTCGCCGGCGAGGTCGGCGGCCTGTTCCTGCGGACCGACGTCGGCAATCGTGACGATGTCGAGAATGCGGTCGCGACAGCGGTTTCCGAGTACGGCTCGATCGACATCCTGGTCAACAACGCGTGGGGCGCGGGCAATATCGGCCGGGTCGAGAACAAGACCGACGAACAGCTCGCGCAGGGTTTCGCGGTCGGCTACTACGGCCCGTTCTGGGCGATGCGCGCCGCCTTCCCGCATATGAAGCAGCGGGGCTGGGGTCGCGTGGTCAACATGTGCAGTCTCAACGGCGTCAATGCCCACGTCGGTTCCCTGGAGTACAACTCCGCCAAGGAAGCGCTGCGTACCCTCACCCGCACCGCGGCCCGTGAATGGGCGCCCACCGGCATCACGGTGAACGCGGTCTGCCCGGGTGCGAAGAGCAAGGCTTTCCGCCGGGTCATGTCCGAACACCCGGAGATCGCGGCGACCGCCGAGGCGGCGAACCCGATGGGCCGCATGGGTGACCCGTACGACGACATCGCTCCGGTGGTGACATTTCTGGCGTCGGAGGGCTCCCGGTATCTGACCGGCAACACTCTGTTCGTCGACGGCGGCAGCCACATCAACGGCGTGGCGTGGACACCGGATCTGGACGCCTGAGACCGGTAGAGCGGTAGTGCGGATGTGATGCGCACCCCGTCATGGTCTGGCCCACACTCGCCACTACCTGCACATTTATCCCCGTAGCATCGATACGGACCACAAACCGTCCGGTATTGATCAGGGAGTGCGCACCAGGTGACCACCAGTCCACGGGACGAGCTGGCGCAGCGCCTGGACGCCCTCTACTCCGCCGCCGGCTCGCCGCCGCTGAAAGCGGTCAGCGCGAGAGCTACCCGGGAGCTACGGGCGCGCAACCCGCGGGGCCGGGAGGTCAGCGCGCAGCGGGTCTCCGACTGGCGGCTCGGACGCAGTGTTCCCGCGAAGTTCGACGGGCTCTCGGCCGTGCTCAGCGTGCTGATTCCCGCCGCCCATCAACGCCGCCCCGAACCGGTGGTGCCGGGGTTGTATTCGATGACCGGCTGGCGCGCATTGTGGTCGCTCGCCCATCAGAAGCGCGCGGACGAGCCCAGCGCGCCCGCGGTCTGCCCGTATCCCGGTCTGACCGCACTCACCATCAACGATGCCGAATACTTCGCCGGGCGCGACACCCAGATAGCTGCGATGCGGGCGCGGTTCGCCGGGGACACCGATCGCCGGGAACCGCTGATTCTGGTCGGTGACTCCGGGGTCGGTAAATCCTCGCTGTTGCAGGCGGGATTCGCGGCGCGGGTGCGTGCGGATTTCGATGTGCTGCTGGTGACTCCGGCGGCGGTGGCCGCCGACGAGCTCGCCGCCTGGGCCACCGAACGCGCCGCGCCGTCGAAGCCCTACATCCTCGCCGTCGATCAGCTCGAGGAATTGTTCCTACCCTCGTTCGACGCGGCCGCCGCAGACCGCTACCTCGAGGTGCTCGGTGAGTTGAGTCGCGGCGGCCGCGCCGAGCCCGGACAGTGTGCGGGAGTGGTGGCGGCGCTGCGTGCCGACTTCTACACCCACGCCGCCCGTCGCCCCGCGCTGGCAACACTGCTGGAAACCAACCAGATGCTGCTCGGCCCGCCCACCGCCGATCAGCTCACCGCCGCCATCGTGGAGCCGGCGAAGCGGGTGGGGCTGCGTATCGGGGACGGCCTGGTCGAGCTGATCCTCACCGATCTGGGTGTCCGGGGTGCCGGCGCGACGATTCCGGCCGGTACCTTCCCGCTGCTCGCACATGCCCTGCGCAGCACCTGGCAGTTCCGCGACGGCGATCTGATGAGCGTGCGCGCCTACGAACAAGCGGGGGGAGTACGTGGCGCGATCGCGAACAGCGCGGAACAGTGCTGGAAGACGTTCGATCCGAGCCGGCGCGAGACCGCCCGTCTGATTCTGTTGCAGCTGGTCACACCGGTCGCCGACGGCAGCGCGGTGGGACTGCACGTCGATCGCGACACGCTGATCCGGCGCTGCCCCGACCGGGACTCGGCCGAACACGTCCTCGAAGCGCTGGCCGAGGCTCGCATCGTCACCCAGGACGTCTACGGCACCTCCCTCGCCCACGATGCCGTGATCGGTGCCTGGCCGCGACTGGCCGAATGGCTGGACGAGGACCGTGAGGACGCGATCGTGCGGCATCGGCTGCAGACCGATGTCGACGAATGGCTGGCCGCCGGCCGCGATCGTGCCCTGCTGTATCGGGGCAGCAAACTGGAACTGGCGAGCGATCTGCGCGCCCGCACGCCCGCGGCGCTCTCCCCGCAGGGTGTCGAATTCCTCGACGCGGCCCGGCACGTGCAGCGGCGCTACACCGTCGCCACCCGGGGGCTGGCGCTGTTTCTGGTGGTGGGGGCGCTGGTGACCACGGTGTTGGCGGTGGTGTCGATGCGGCAGAGTCAACGTGCCGACCGGGAGCGTACCGACGCGGAGTTCGCCGCCGTCATCGCCGCCGCTCAGCACGACCAGTCAGCCGATCCCACAGCCTCCGCACAGCTCGCGCTGGCGGCCGAAACAGCGCGTCCGGACGACCCGCGGGCTCGGGGCCTGCTGCTCGCCTCCCAGTCCGCACCGCTGGCGGCAACCGTTCCCGCGCAGGTCGGCGCGATCTACGGGGTGGCGCGGTCCCGCGACGGTGTGCTCGCCGTCGGCGGTTACGACGACACGGTGCGATTGTGGCGCCGCGACGCGAGTGACGGCCTGGTCGCGCTCGGTGCCGCGTTACCCACCGCGTCGTGGGTGACATCGGTGGCGTTCACCCCTGACGGGCGCACCCTGTTCGCGGCCACCGGCGCCGGCACGGTGCAGCGCTGGGACGTCTCGGATCCGGCGCATCCGGTTCCCGGGGCGGATATCGACCTGGGGCATCGGGGAGCGATCTACTCCGTCGCGGTGCGGCCGGACGGCCGGTGGCTCGCCACGGCGGGCGACGACCACACGGTCCGCCTACACGATCTGACCTCCGGGGCCTCCGGTGCTACCACCACACTCACCGAGCACACCGGTCCGGTCCGCTCGGTCGCCTTCAGTCCGGACGGATCCACCCTGGTCAGCGGTAGTGATGATCGCACCGCGCGGCTGTGGGACGTAACCGATCCGGCGACCGCCCACGCGCTCGGCGCACCGCTGACCGGTCAGTCGCTGGCGGTGCACTCCGTGGCGTTCAGTCCGGACGGCACCATGATCGCCACCGGCAGCGACGACCAGACCTTCCGGCTGTGGTCGATGCGCGACCGGAATGCCGTGGTCGCACTCGGGCCGCCGGTGGAGGCGCGGGCGGCGGCGGTGTGGTCGCTGGCGTTCTCCCCGGACAGCCGTGCCCTGGTTTCCTCGGGCCGGGACGGCACCGCCGCACTGTGGAGCGTGGCCGATCCGGCCCGCCCGGTGCCGGTCGGGATGCCGATGAACGGCAGTAGCGGCGGTCTGGCCGCGGCGTTGTTCCTCGACGACCACCGGGTGCTCACCGGCGGCCAGGGTGGCGATCTGCAGGTGTGGACACTGTCGCCGGCCGTCGTCGCCGGGCACACCGGCCTGGTCCAGGCTCCGAGCTTCGATGCGACGGGGGAGCTGATGGCAACGGGGTCCTGGGACGGCCAGGTGTTGCTGTGGGACAGCTCGGGTCCGCAACCGCGCCTGCTCGCCTCGGTGCTGCCGCTCGCCGACGGTCTGCCGGTGGAGAACGTGGCCCTCGCACCGGACGGGCGTACTCTCGCGGTGACCCGCTCCGACAGCAGTGCGGTGCTGCTGTTCGATACCAGCACGCCCCGCGCGCCGCGGCTGTCGGCGACCGTGCCCGTTCCGCATGCGCGCTATTCGCACGAGGTCGCCTTCTCCCCGGACTCGAAGCAGCTGGCGACCGCCTTCGACAACACCAGCGTGCGGATCTGGGATGTCGCCGATCATGCTCACCCGACGCCGCGGGTCGAGCCGTTGAAGGTACCGCTCGGCTGGATCAACGCGGTGGCATTCGCGCCGGACGGACAACGGTTGTTCGCGGTGACCAGCGAGGGGCGGCTGCACGCCTGGAAGCTGCGCTCCGGTGATTCCGGGTCGTCCGAGTCGACCGTGCTGGCTCGGTACCGCGGTGCGATGAACTCGCTGTCGATCAGCCGGGACGGCTCCCTGATCGCGATCGGCGGCGACGACCGGATCGTCCGGATCCTGCGCCTGACCGGTGATCGCGCCGAGGAGGTGTCGGCGATGAGTGGCCATTCGAGCACGATCCGCTCGGTGAGCCTCGATCCGACGTCTCGGCTGTTGGCCACCGGTGCCGACGATCAGACCGTGCGGCTGTGGGCGCTGGACGATCCGGCGGCGCCGAAGGCGCTGGGCGCATCGATCGTTCCCAGTGGCACGGTGCGGTGGCGGGTGCAGTTCAGCCCCACCGGCATGCTCGCCGCCGGCGGTGAGAACGCGATGCTCAGCCGGCTGTCGACCGATCCGGATCGGGCGGCCGATCGGGTCTGTACCGCGACGCACGGCACCTCGCTCGACCGGGAGTGGGAGCAGTGGAACGACGAGCTGTCCCGCGCTTGCTCGCAATGATCTCGCAGTAACGCACAAAGCCCGCACGGTCGGATGAGGGACGACCGTGCGGGCTTTGTTCAGGACACGTCAGGCGGCGAGTTCGATGCCGAGGTGGAACAGATCTCCACCGAACAGGTAGAGGTTGTTGAACAGCTGGGTGAAGCCCTCGAGCATGGTGATGTTCCTTCTTCGTCGATCTTTCTGGAATGCGTCGTAATTCCGGCGCACCACAAGATTTGCACCAACCGTCCAGTTCGACGTGGGGCTGTTATCTGTTTCCGCAGCTCCGGACGTGGAAACGAGCTGTCCGGTCCGGAGTGAAATGCGTCCGGAATATCGGCCCACCGGCTGTTACCGCAGCTGTAACCTCTCGTTCCCGACCGGATCCGTCCGGTCCGGAAACCTGCTTAGTGGCCTCTGACCTGCAGTGATTCATGCGGACGCCGACCGGGGTGGTGGATCGGTGCCAGTCTTGTGGTGCGCCGGAAAATGCGGCGCCTGCGAATAGATCGAACGAGAAGGACCACCGACAATGCTCGACGGATTCACTCAGCTGTTCAACAACCTCTACCTCTTCGGTGGCGATCTCTTTCATATCGGCATCAGCATCGGCTGACAAGGCCGGAGAGCCGGCCGATACGCCTGAGCCCGCGTGGTCACAGTGCAGTGACCACCGGGCTTTCCCGTATGTGGGGACTTGTCGGCGCGGTTCGCCGGAGGAAATTAGGATCAACGGCCCACGAAGAACGGAGCCCGATGATTTCCGACGACGATATGCGGATGCTCGATCTCGCCACGAATGAATTCGGCCGGGTCCTCGGCGTGCCGGGTGCTCTCGGCCCTCAGCCCAGCCGGTGCGCGGGCTGGAGTACTCGGGCCGTGGCCGATCACGTGCTCGGCGGAGCGATCCGATACACCCACTATTTCACCGGTGGTGATCCGGAAGAGGCCGCCTGGACCCGCACTGCCGACCATATCGGCGACGATGCCGGCGCGGCGCATCGTCGCCTCTCGGACGCGCTGCGCGGTGCGTTCGCGGCCCACCGCGACGACGGCATCGTGCTGCATCATCCGGTCCGGGACGTGGACGCGCCGACTCTGCTGGTGATGCGAGTGCAGGAGTTGGTGCTGCACAGCTGGGATATCGCTTCGGTCGCCGATCCGGCCGTGGAACTCCACCCGGAACTGTGTGAATTCCTGCTCGACCGGGGCGAACCGGTTCGGGTGATGCTCAGGTCGGCGGGTGCGCTGGGTGACGCGGCCGATCCGTCGGGGGACGGACCGACCGCGCGGGTGCTCGCCGAATGGGGCCGCGCGTAGCGGCGCCCGGCACTTACAGCTTCGTCGCGACCTTCCAGGCCGAGTGGATGGCGCCCTCGATGTAGTCGACCGAGCCGGCGTCTCCCACGACGTGCACCTCGGGCACCTCACCCGCCAGCGCGTCGGCCAGGGGCGCCTGCGCCGAGACACCGGAGGCCACGATGACCATGCTCGCCGGCGCGGTCATCGTCTGCTCGTCGATCCGGAACTCGACATGATCGGGGGTGATCCGCTGCACCGTCGCATGCCGGTGGATGGTCACACCGTGCCGCCCGGCGGTGCGGACGGCGGTCCAGCGCCGCGGCAGGGCCATCGGAACACCGAGCTGTTGTCCTTCCTCGAGCAGCGTCACGGTGCGGCCGCGCTCGGCGAGGAACTCCGCCAGTTCCAGGCCGACGAGGGAGCCGCCGACGACCACCACGTTCTTACCCATCGGCAGGAACCGACGGGTGACGGTGCGGATTGCGGCGGGGCTCTTCGTGATACCGGACAGCTTGCCCAGCTTGGCGATGAAACGCAGGAGCGGCGACACCCGGGACACGTCGCCGGCGCCGGTCATCAGGGCGCGCAAGCTGTCGCCGGTGTGCACATGCGGCAGGTCGGCGCCGGGCACGGCGGGCCGATCACGCACGGCGCCGGTGGCCACTACGACCACATCGGGTCGCAATGCTTTGATCGACGCCACGGTAGCCTCGGTAGCGAGCCGGATGTCCACGCCCAGATGCTCGACCTGGACCTTCAGCCAGTTCAGCAGGCGCTGATTGTCCGGGGTGGTGAGACTGGAGAACCACAGCGTGCCGCCGAGCCGATCGGACTTGTCCAGCACCGTGACCCGGTGTCCGCGTTCGCGGGCCACCCGCGCGACCTCGAGTCCGCCCGGACCCGCGCCCACCACGACGATGTGTTTCGAGGTTCTCGTGGGCGTCAGCGGCAGCAGCTTCTCGTTCCCCAGGGCGGGGTTCACCGCGCACAGCGGGGTGTCGTCCCAGAAGTTCTCCTGGACACACACGTAGCAGTTGATGCAGGGACGGACATTCTCCGGCGTACCCGCCTTGAGCTTGTTCACCAGTTCCGGATCGGCGAGCAGTTGGCGTCCCATCGCGGCGAAATCGGCCGCACCGGTCGCGATCGCGTGCTCGCCCACCTCCGGCAGCACCCGCCCGACGGTGATCACCGGGATGGATACGGCCTTCTTCACCTCGGCCGCCAGATCGACGTACGCACCCACCTGGTTGGGCAGCGGGCCGTCGGTGAAATTGGAGAACGGGTTGCGGCCCCAGCCGGTGACATGGATCGCGTCGGCGCCGGCCCGCTCGAACAGCACGGCGGCCCGCCGGGCCTCGTCGGTGGTCAGCGCGTCCTCCTCGCCGAATTCGCGCCCCGCCACGCGAACCAGGACAGCCAGTGAGTCGCCGACCGCCGCCTTGACCGCCTTGATGGTCTCCACGGCCATGCGAGCCCGGTTCTCGAGCGAACCGCCGTAGCCGTCGGTGCGCCGGTTGTCCGCGCGGCTGAGGAACCCGCCCAGGATGTAGCCGTGCGCGCAGTGGATCTCGACCGCGTCGCCGCCGGCGGCCTGGACCCGGCGTGCGGCGTCGGCGAAGCAGCGCACCACCCAGTCGATGTCGTCCTGGGTGGCTTCCCGATACGTCGGCTGCTTGCCCTCGGTGACGGCCGCCATTTTCTGCATCTCGGGCGGTGTGTTGTCGGCGAGGGCGGACAAGTCCGGCTTCTTGTTCGGCACCGAGGGGACCAGTAGCGGTCGCCCCTGCAGGGTATCGATCCGGGCGACCTTGCCGTGATGTGTCATCTGCACGCACAGTTTGGAGCCGGTGGCATGTATGGCATCGGCAAGCGCCTTCAGTCCCGGAATGAACCGGTCCTCGGACAGGCCGGGCTCCTTGGTGCTCGCGCACCCCTCGGGATACGCGACGGCGCTGGCGCCGGTAATGATCAGCCCGGTCCCGCCCGCTGCGCGCGCGACGAAATGCTCGATATCGCCCTGCTCGATTTCGCCGTCGTCGCACAGGTTCATATCCATCGCAGGAAGAACCACGCGATTGGGCACGGTAATCGGGCCGATAGTGCCGGGAGCGAGTAGGTGCGGGAAGGTTTGATTACGGGTCACATGACAACGCTAAACGCCTGGCCAGGCGGTATGTGCACGCTCCCGGTCACCGGAACATTGGGCGGCGTGACGCGCGCGACACTTTACCGAAAGGCTACGGACGGGCCGGTCGGTGTGAAAAGCAATATAAACGCGTCCGCTTAGGGGAACCTAATTTATCCGAGTGTGGTGTTCGCGCCCTTTTCGGGATTCACCATTCACCATTCACCGGGCAGAGTTCTCGCGTACGCCGTTCTCGGGCAGCGCCATTGCACTGCTGAATTCCCTCCGGAGTGCCGGCCGGTCGGGATCTCCTCGATCGGTCGGCCCGGTGTTCGAGGCGGCCGATGGGGTGTCGCCCGGCCGACCCGCTTCGGGTAGGTGTGAGAAACGGCTCGGAATGCGGAACGCGCTCGTTCGGCGGCATCTGCCGGGCGCCGTGTGGATGAAAGCCCTGGTCGAGATATCGCGCGCCCCGGTACCCGCCGCGTGGTCGAGTAAAACATGTGCGTAGCGAATCGGCCTTTCTCAGATCGATCGGTTACCTTCGGCACCCATGACCGACGCATCACCAGGGCCGGCCGGGCATCGCGCGCGGCCGCACGTGCCCACCGTCCCGCCGCCTCGAGCTCCCCGGCGCCGCGGGCTGCAGCGGATCCGGCAGGTGGTCGGTTCGGTCGCGCTCGCGGTGATGACGGCGATGGTGCCACTGGCCTTCGTGCCCGCCATGCCCGCGGCGGCGTCGGCGCCGCAGCCGGGGATCGAGAACGCGGCCGCTCGCGCCGCGGTCGTAGCGCTGGTCGGCGAGCACCCCGATCGGGTGACGCTGCCGGCCGATTTCGGTGCCGAGGCCGGCTACCGCCCGCAGGTCGAGAACGGGCTCATGGTCGACCCCGGGGGGAGTTGCTCGTCACCGGTGGAACTGCCGGCGGAGTTCACCGAGGCATGTAAGGCCCACGACCTGGGGTACGACCTGCTGCGCTATGCGGAGCAGCAGCGCCAGCCACTGCATTCGTGGGCACGTCAGGCCATCGACGCCACCCTGCAGCGGCGGATGCACGCCGCCTGCGATCAGCGAGCCGACACCGCGGCGCGCGCCGGATGCGATGTCGTGGCCACCGTCGCCACCACCGGAGTGGACCTGAATTCGCTGCGCCAGAGCTACGCGACCCCGAACGCCGAATATCTCTTCGGTTCCCAGCTCTCGGGCGAGGATCTTCAGCACCAGCTGCTCCGCTACGCGGGCCCCGCGGCACTGGGAGTGGCCGTCGCCGCATTCGCCGGGACGGTGCTGTGGCGGCGCATGCGGGTGAACCGGGCCGCGGCGGCGGTGGAGGCGGGTGTGACCCGATGACCACCGTGCTCGCCCCGGACGTGGCACCGGAGCCTGTCCTCGAGGCGCCGGCCACCGCAGCCGCACACCGTCCGCTGCTCACCCGCCCGCGCGTCGATACGGTCGTGGCGGTCACGGTCGCGGTCGCGGTGTCGCTGCTTCCCGCCGTGTTGCCCCGCACGTCCGCATCCCAGGCCATTCTCACCGGCGTGCAGGTCGCCCTCGCCATCGGCATCGTCGGGCTCCTGCGCTCGGTGTTGCGGCACTGGAATGTGGATATCGACCGGCGATTCGGCCGGCACCGGGTTCCGGTGCTGCTGATCTGCGGGTTCGCGGTGACGGTGACGGTCGCGCGCGCCGCGGCCTGGCAGAACGGGCTGCACGCCGCGATGGGGATGGCGCCCGCCGGCGCGACCTACTGGCTACGGTGCCTACTCGGCGCGGCGCTCACCGTCGTGTTCCTGGTCGGTATCGGACGCGGAATACGCTGGAGCATAAGAAAACTCGTACATCTCTGAGCTGTGCGCCCGCACTAGCGTGGATCGGTTTCCGCGGTGCCGGCGTTCCGCGCCGCGGCCGCCGCGACCTCGGCGAGCTGCTCCGGCGCCCGGTCGGTTCGCAGGGCGATCCCGCGTTCGCCGGGCTCCAGCGGTTCCAGTGTGCGCAATTGGGAATCGACGAGGGTGGCGGGCATGTAGTGATCGCGCCCGTCCATGCGCTCGATCAGCTCGTCACGGTCGGCCGTCAGGTGCACGAAGAACACCGTGGGCGCCGCCGCGCGCAGGATGTCGCGATAACGCCGCGTGAGGGCCGAGCAGGCGATCACGCCGCCGGTCTGCTCCGACCGCTCCTGCAGCCAGCGCCCGACCGCCGCCAGCCACGGTTCCCGATCGGCGTCGTCGAGCGGTGCACCGGACGACATCTTCGCGATGCTGGCGGCGGAATGGAAGCTGTCCGCATCGGCGAACGGCACCCCGGCCCGTGCGGCGAGCAGGTGGCCGACGGTTGTCTTCCCGGTACCGGAAACGCCCATCACGACAACGCACAGTGCAGACACCAGACCATCCTGCCTCACCGCGGGCGCCCGGTGGCCGAGGCGGGTGGTGCGTGCCCGGTGCGGAGCCGCGGCTGCCGGGACGGCGTCCGGCATCATTACGCCGCGCGCCGACCCGCGGTGGCGAGATAGCATGTGCGGCATGGATGTCGAGCTGGATTCGACGCGGCCGTCGCCGGCGCGGGTATACGACTACTTCCTCGGTGGGAAAGACAACTACGAAGTCGATCGTCAGGCGGCCCAGCAAGTCGAAGCGGCGTTTCCCGGCATCAAGAAGGCGGCACGGGAGAATCGTGATCTGATGGTCCGCGCGACCCGCCTGCTGGCCGCCGAGCACGGCATCCGCCGCTTCCTCGATCTCGGGACCGGGATCCCCACCGAGCCGAACCTCCATCAGATCGCGCAGGGCATCGCCCCCGAGAGCCGGATCGTCTACGTCGACAACGATCCGATGGTGCTGGCCCACGCCCGCGCCTTCGGATACACCGACGGTAACGAGGCCGGTTCGATCGACTTCGTCGAAGCCGACATCTCCGAACTCGCGAAACTGCTGGAGTCGAACGCTTTTCGTTCCCTCGTAGACGAGCCGGTGTCGGTGTCGTGCTACGGACTACTGCATTTCTTCGACGGCGAACTGCCGTACGAGATCGTCGATCGGATCATGGCGGCGGTCCCGCCCGGCAGCTACCTGGCGATCAGCCATGCGACCGGTGATCTCAACGACCAACTCGAGGACGTCGAAAAGGTGTACCGCGATGCGGGCATGAACGCTCGGCTGCGCACGCACGCGGAGATCTCCCGGTTCTTCGACGGCCTCGAATTGCTGGATCCGGGCGTCGTGGTGAGCCGCAAATGGCATGTCGAACAGCCGACGCCGCGCATCGGCGCGCAGCTCGGCGACCAGGACATGGACTCCGACGTCGCCTTCTACTGCGGCGTGGCCCGCAAGCCCTGACCGGACTGCGTCCGAGCTTATGTCCGAAGGCAGCGCTCCCACCCCGTTCCGGGGCGGGAGCGATCCTGTGCCGCGTACTACCAGGTGTTGATCGGTCCGGGAGACCACAGACCACCGTGTGTCTCCTGGGTGACCGCGGGTCGTGCCCGGCCCGCCGTCGGGTCGATCGGTGTGAGTCGCTGCAGTTCGCCCCAGTCCTGCTTCCAGTCGTCGCGCAGGTAGGTGGCCAGGCTGCGCGACCGCAACAACTGCTGGCTCCAGCCCAGGGGCCCGCCGCCGGAGTGGCTCTGCCACATGGTGGTGTCGTTGGCGCCGGCCCGGTTGGGCAGGATGCGCCAGCCCGGCACCTGCGCGATGCCGTCCTTGTGGTCGAAGGGGCGCTGGCACGGGAACTGCAGGCCCACAGCCCAGTCCAGCAGGACCGGCTGGCTCGAACCGATCAGGTCGTTGAGGGTCTGCGTCTGCGGGATGCGTGGGGGAGTCAACGCGACCCAGCGCTGTGGATCCAGATTGTGATCCTTGGCGACGATGCGAATCACGTCGGCGTCGTCGGGAATGCGGTCCAGCGGGATCCGCAGGTTGCGCCACGACGGTGCCGGGCCGATGTCGATCGGCTTCACCCGTCCTCCCGGGCGGGCGGTCGTCGCGGAATCGATGGTGCCGTATTCGATGTCGACCGGCTCACCGCCGACGGTGCCACCGTCGGGTCCGATCGCCTCGATCCGTCCCGCGGCGGCGATCGAGATGATGTCGCTGCGGTCGCGTTGCTCGGGCAGCCGATACCAGCCGGTGATCAGGTCGGCCGGCTGTTGCTGCTCGTAGGTGCCGAGCTCCGGTGTGGTCGCGGCGTCGAGCCCGTAGGGCAGGGGAGAGCCGCCGGTTTGCGTACTGGAGTCCCCGGATTGCCCGCTCTTGCCCGGATCGTCGTGGAAGGCCTTGGAAATACTGCTCTTCTCGTTCTTCTCCTCGGGTGACTGGATGTCGCCGACGCCGTTGGGGACGAATCCTTGCGCGCCGTCGGTGAAGGTCGAGAACCGGTCACCGGTGAGCGGCTTCATCATCGACGCATTGGGGTCGGTTTCGACCAGCACCTTGTCCGCGAGTCCGCACGGATTCCCGGTCAACGCATTGATATTCGAGGATGCCAGCGAGAAGCCCGGGTATTGATTCACCGCCGCCGCGGCGAACGAGACGACCTCGAACACCACCAGGATCGCCGCGGCCGCGGTCAACGGCGGGAACTTCGCCAGGCGCCAGGCGCGCGGGGAAACCCGGTGCGGGGTACCGGGTTTGGGGGCCCGGATATGCCACCAGATCGCCAGCAGCAGGCACAGCGCCGCGATCACCAGGAATATGGTGCTGAATTCGATACCGAGGACGGTGGGCGAGCTGTCGAACCACGGCATACCGAAACTGGAGACGAACCACCACCGGTTGATGCTGGTGAAGATCTGCGCCATGGCCAGCGACACCACCGCGGCGAACAGGGCTCGATTGCGCGGCGAGCGCATCACCCGGGGGCCGACCGCGACCGCGGTCAGCACCGCCACCGCACCGGCCAGCCCCGCATAGACGCCGTTGTGGTGGGTGAATTTGGTCGGCGCGGTCGCCATCAGCACCATCGCCCCGAACGTGATGCCGAGCAGTCGTCGTGCCGGTCCGGCCGCGGTGAACGGAATGCGGCCGCCCTTGCGCAGCAGGACGAAGATGCACACGAGCAGGCCCAGCCACATGGCGACCATGCCGAAGCGCCGCGCGATGGAACCGTCGGCGGAAGGCATGAACAGCCACTGGTAGTTGAGGTAGTCGTTGTACCAGGGGTCCGAGGGGCCGACGATGCTGTGCACCCGCTGCATCTCGAACATCGCCGACAGTGGTTCGACGGCGAAGGCGAAGGCCAGCACCAGAACTCCGGCGGCGAGCAGTGGTGCGAGCAACGCACCGTAGGCCCGGATCCAGGCCCCTCGCGACACCGCCGCGCCGTCCGGAACACCGGTCAGGGCCCGCGCTCGCGGAATGCCGAAGCCGACCACCGACCGCAGCCCGGCCAGCAGCGGTGCCACACAGATCACTCCGGAGGGCGCCGCGGTGAAACTGAAGGCGGCGATCAGGATCGCGATCGCGTAGGGCAGCAGTCGCCGGGTGGCGATGGCGCGTTCCACGAAGCACCAGGTGAGCAGTACACAGACCGCGATGATCGGTTCCGGGCGCAGTCCGTTGTTGTAGGGCAGCCACACGGCCAGGAAGCCGAGCGCGCCCGTCCATACCGCCACCTTGTCGTGGCGTACCGCCACGCCGAGCCGCGGGATCACTTCCCGGCTCAATGCGAGCCAGGTCACCAAGGCCGCGAGCAGGGTCGGCAACCGGATCCACGGACTTGCGACGCTGATCTCGGTCATGTGCGCGATGATGTCGTAGGGCGGTGTGCCGACGGGATTCTCGGGCACGCCGAAGAATCGGAAGTAGTTGGCCATGTAGCCGGACACCAGTGAGGTCCGCGCCATCCCGAATTGATAGCCGTCGTCGGAGGTGGTGGCACCGATGAAGTGCCACACCACCAGGGTCGCCCCGACGACGAGGTCGACCCCGGTGAACGTCCACCACCGTTGCGGTAGCAGGCGGCGCAGCGGCCGTCCGTCGCGCCGGTCCAGGCGGTACAGCGCCACCAGTGCGATCAGGGTGAACACGACGGCCAGCACTTCGGCAGCGCGTTTGAGGATGGTCGGAGTCACCGAGAAGCGACTGTCGACCTGCGCGGTGATGCTCGCACCGGCGGGGTCGGACAGATCGCTGTAGAGCCCGACCACTTGCGGGCGCCAGTCACCCGGCGGCAGTTCGGACGCCGTGACGCCGGACCCGGTCAACTCGACCTCGGTCGACGACATATCGGCATGCACGGTCAGGGTGCTCCCGGCGACCGCGGCGACCGGCACATTCAGCAGCGACTGATTGCGCAACACCACCTCGAGCTGGGCGGGCTTGCCTTCATGCACGGGCTGGACCCGTGCGACGAACCCGTACTTCTCCAGTTTGCCCGCCTCCGCGGGCAGCGTCGACGCCAGCACGCCGCCGTGCGCGCTCAACTCCTCGATCGCCTGCCCCGGAACGGTCACGTCGAAGGTCAGCGGTGCATAGGAGACCAGTGGCGCGTTGATACTGCGGGCCGAATCCTGCTGTGGCCAGGACAACGTGGTGTGGTCCACCTTCACCGGCAGCAGCGGCACCGCGATCGCGCACAGGGCCCCCAGTAGCCCGGCGATGAGGGCTATCGGCTTCGCCCAGCTGCCGCGCCGTCTACCCGGAGCCCCGGGTTTCGAGCCTGCAGCAGGCGCACCGTCCGTCCTCACCATCGTGTCGACCACGGTCGCCGATGCTAACGTGACGTTTCCGTTATCCGCGATTTCGTCCGCCGATCCTCAGCCTGTGCTCAGGGACGCCCACCGGTTGCTGAACCGGCCCCACGGTCGCCGAGCTGCCCTCGAGCGGGCTGGAACCGCTCGCTCCCGGCGCCGTCACTCGGCCCGGTACGCCCGGAGAAATGTGCGCACGCCCGCCGCGATGAGTGGTTCGACTCGGGCGTCGTCGGCTGCGTTCGCCGAGCCGAGTCTGCTCAGCGCGACGCCGAAGGTCAGTGCGAGGAAGTGGTCGGCGGCCAATCGCGCGTCGGTGATCTCGAGCAGTCCTTTCCGGGCGAGCGCGGCGAAGTATTCGCCGAGTATTTCCTCGGGGACATCGGCCAGTGGGTTGCCGGTGCGCAGCTCGTCGGCGGACTCGCTTCGCACGAGTCGCTGCAGGGCACTGTATTCCTCCGAGTCGAGCATGTCGGTGGTGATCCGCAGGGAGAAGGTGATCAGCGCGTCCTCGAGTTCACCGGCGGTGGAGACCTCGCTCGACGTCTCGTCCAGGGTGCGCCGGACCGTGGCGAACAGCGACTCGGCGGTGGCCTCGATGACGGCCCGGCCCAGCGTGTGCTTATCGCCGAAGTAGTCGTAGACGGTCCGTTTGGACACCTGAGCCTGCGCGGCGATCGCGTCGACGCTGGTGCGATCGAAGCCGGCGCCGAGGAACAGCGCGCGCGCCGCGGTGAGGATTGCGGCTCGTTTCGCGGTGGATCCGGCACGCAGCGTCTTCGTCGGCATGGTGCGATCCTAGGCCACACCAGAACTACACTGCACGGTGTAGTGTAGTTCGCAGGCGTCCATCGGATGCCGTCGAGGTTGTTCCCTGTACCGACCGGAAGGTCAATTCATGACGGAAACGTTGCCGTCGCCGGTGCACATCCGGTGGTCGGCGGTCGCCGCGCTCGGAATGCTGGCGCTGTCGGCCGGCGCCTTGCAGTCGGTCGTGGATCCCGCGCTACCGCTGCTCCAGCGCGAGCTCGGAATCGGGCCTGCCGCAGGGGCATTGATCAGCATCATGACCCTGATCACCGGAGCCGTGGTCACGCCCGTGGCGGGCAAACTCGGCGACCGCTACGGCGGTCAGCGAGTGCTGGTGCGGCTGATGGCCGTGGTCGCCGTAGGCGGAGTGGTGTCCGCCCTGGCGCCGAACCTGCCGGTCCTGCTGCTCGGGCAGGTCCTCCAGGGCGCGATGATCGGAGCACTACCGCTGTCGTTCATCCTGGTGCGCACCTACCTTCCGCAGGGCGCGTCCCACGTCGCGATCGGGACGGTCACCGGTCTGTTCGTCGGGGGAGGCATGGCGGGAACGCTGCTGGCCGGGCCGGTCGCGCAGGCGCTGTCCTGGCACTGGATGTTCGCGTTGCCGGCCCTCGTGACGGCGGTGGCGACGCTGCTGGTGTACCGGCTGATGCCGCACGACCCGCCGAGTCCGTCCGGCCCCGGCATCGATTGGGCAGGTATGGCACTGTTCGGCGCCACGCTGATCGTGCTGGTGCTGGGGCTGAAGATTGCGAGCGGTGCGGAGTTGACGCTGCTGACACTCGCCGCTGTCGCACTGGTGGTGGGAGTCCTCGGTGCCGCATGGGTCGCGGTGGAGCGCCGCGCGGCGGCGCCGATGGTCGATCTGCGCGCGCCCGCGATGCGGCGGGTGTGGCGCCCGTGTGTGGTGACCTTCCTGGTCTCCGTCGGGGCCGCCGCGGCGGCCTTCCTGGTCCCGCAACTGCTCGGGATTTCCGCCGGCTCCTACGGATTCGGGGCCGACACCACCGATATCGGAATGTTTCTGCTCCCGGCCGCGATCGCCGGAACGGTCGGTGCGCCCCTCGCGGGAATTGCGACGAGACGTTTCGGCCCCAGGGCCGTCGTGTTCACCGCCACGGCGATCACGGCCTGCGCGCTGCTCACGCTGGGACTCCTGCACGACGCGCTCTGGCATGTCATCGCCGCGCGAGCGCTGATCGCGCTGGCCGCGGAGATCGGCGTCACGGCGTTGCTGGCCGGGACCGCCACCGCGGTCGCTCAGGGG
Source organism: Nocardia vermiculata NBRC 100427 (assembly GCF_001613265.1). Classification (GTDB taxonomy): domain Bacteria; phylum Actinomycetota; class Actinomycetes; order Mycobacteriales; family Mycobacteriaceae; genus Nocardia; species Nocardia vermiculata. The sequence continues at coordinate 209,963 of NZ_BDCA01000001.1, read as the reverse complement.
GACACCGGAATCGCCACCAGCCTGCTCATGGTGACTCGCGTGGCCGGCACCGCCATCGGGGTCCAGATCTGTGGCGCCGTCCTGGCGGCCGGGACCCACGCCGGTGCGGACCATCCGGCCGAATCCGCGTTCATCGCCGGTTTCGCCGCGGCGGGCGTCGTTGCCGGGCTGTCGCTGTTTCTCATCCGTCACATGAACACGGAGGTACCCGCATGAACGACACCACGAACCGCACCATCCTGATCTGTGGGGCCGGTATCGCGGGGATGACCTCCGCATACTGGTTGCACCGCAACGGTTTCGAGGTCACCGTCGTGGAGAAGGCGAGCGCCCCACGCGCCGGCGGATATCCGATCGACGTGCGTGGTACCGCGGTGGAAGTAGTGCGGCGGATGGGAATTCTGCCGCAGCTGCGCGAGCGGCACATCGACACCCGGCGAATCACCTTCCTCGACCCCGAGGGCGCCACGGTGGCCGCGCTCGCCCCGCACACCGTCGCCGGTGGGGCGCAACAGGACCTCGAACTCGCCCGAGGCGACTTGAACGGTGTGGTCTACTCGACGATCCGAGACCACACCGAATTCCGGTTCGGCGACTCGATCGCCGTGCTGCACGAGCACGAGCACGGGGTGGACGTCACATTCGAGGGCGGCACCCGGCGCACTTTCGATATCGTGATCGGCGCCGACGGCCTGCACTCGCGTACCCGCCGGTCGGTGTTCGGTCCGGAAGCCCGGTTCCACCACTACCTCGGCTATTGCTTCGCCGGGTTCACCATGCCGAATACGTTCGGACTGCGCGACGAAGTAGCGCTGTGGTCGTCGCCGGGCCGGGGCGCAGCCCTCTACGCGGTCGGAGATCGGCTGCACGCGTTGCTGACCTGCACCCGGGCGGAGCCACCGTTCGACATCGTCCACGACCTCGGTGCGCAACGGGATCTGGTCGCGGCGGTCTTCGCCGACGCCGGATGGCGGGTGCCCGACATGCTCACCGCCATGCGTGCGGCCGACGACCTGTTCTTCGATGTGGTGAGTCAGATCCGCATGCCACGGTGGGCGAGCGGCCGGGTCGTCCTGGTGGGCGACGCGGCCTCCGCACCGTCGTTCCTGACCGGGCAGGGCACCAGCCTGGCGCTGGCCGGCGCGTACCTGCTCGCGGATTCGCTCGCGGCACACCGGGAGCACACCGCCGCATTCGCTGCCTACGAACAGGCCATGCGGGAGTTCGTGACCGCGAACCAGGCACTGGTCGGCGAGGGGAGTGCCGCACTGTTTCCCGCCACCGAGCAGGCCCTCGAACAACGCAACAACCGGCTGCGCCGGCTCACCACCGCACCCGCCGCGACCGAGCAGCCGGCGCACTCGGCGCTGAAACTCCCTGCGCCACATCGTGTGATCGACGCGGCGCGTACCCCGAAGGCGGCCTCGTAACGGCGCACCGGCGGCGGCGGAAGCGGCGGGGCAGGTGGCAGTGTCACGCCGTCGCACGCATGCGGCCGCTAGGGTGTGGTGCGTGAGTCGCGCGAAGATCGTGATCGTCGGCGGTGGTTTCTCCGGCGTCGAGTGTGCCCGCTACCTGGAGCGGCATCTGCGTCCGGAGGAAGCGTTCGTTCAGCTCGTCACCCCGGATGCGGGGCTGCTGTATCTACCGCTGTTGCCGCAGGTCGCCTCGGGTGTGCTCAATCCGCGTTCGATCTCGGTGTCGTTGCGCCGGGTGTTGCGCCGCACCGAGGTGGTGCCGGGCCGCGGGGTCGGGGTACACCCGGAGACTCGGCAGCTCGTGGTGCGCCGACCGGCGGGGGTCGAGACCGCGCTCGAGTTCGATCATCTGATCCTGGTCCCGGGCAGTATCACCAGAGTTCTCGACGTGCCCGGGCTGGAAGAGCACGGATTCGGGATGAAGACTCTTCCGGAGGCCATGTACCTGCGAGATCACGTGTTGCGGCAGTTGGATGTGGCAGCGGTGCGCGGCGACGAGGACGAGGACCGGGAACGGCTCAATTTCGTCACCATCGGCGCGGGGTACGCCGGGGTGGAGACCACTGCGGTCCTGAACAAGCTCACCAGGGCGGCCGCCCGGCGCTACTTCCCCCGGGCGGAGTCGGAAATGGTGCGCTGGCATCTGGTCACCCGCAGTGACCGGATGATGCCCGAACTCGGACATCAGCTCGGTGAGGAAACCAAACGGATCCTGGCCGAACGCGGGATCGAGCTGATCCAGGGCGCGTCGGCGAAAGAGATCACCGCGCACGGCGTCCAGCTCACCAACGGCCGCTTCATCCCGTCCCGGACCGTACTGTGGACCACCGGCGCGGTGCCGAGCCCGCTGGCGAGCCACCTGGGGGCGGCGACCGAGAAGGGGCGCATCGTCACCGCGGCCGATCTCACGGTTCCCGGGCTGCCCGGGGTGTGGGCCTGTGGCGACGCGGCGGCGGTACCGGACCTGACCGAGGAGCCCGGTGCGGTCTGCGCACCCACCGCCCAGCACGCCATGCGCCAGGGGCGACATCTGGGAAAGAATCTGGTCGCGACGCTGCGCGGGGCCAGGCCCGGACCGTATCGGCATCCCGATCTCGGCCTGGTCGTCGATCTCGGCGGCAAGGATGCGGTGGCACGTCCACTGAAGGTCGGACTGCACGGCGCGCCTGCGCAATTCGTGACTCGCGGCTACCACCTGATGGCGTTGCGCACCCTCGTCGCGCGGGCCCGGGTCGCCTTCGACTGGACCGCACACGGACTGGGCGGCGACGACTTCCTACGTATCGGCGACGGTGACTTCGGCCCGCGCACCATCGAGGAATTCGAACACACCGACCACTACCTTTCGGCGGAGGATGTGCCGAAGGTGCTGCAAACGCTCGCCGAACAGGGGTCGGGCGGTCAGTAGTTCCCGCCGGGCGGGTACTCGGAGAAGAACTGCTGGAGCAACGGGGTGGCAGCCTCGAGTCCCCACCGCGCCACACCGAGCATGGCATTGCCCAGGTTGATGACCACGTAACCGATGAGGTCGCGATTCTGCTCGGCGAGGCCCTGAAGTGGCTCGATGATATTTGTGAACATGATCGGTCCTTCGCATCCGGGGTGGATGGATACGTTCAAGACTGCCACAGCGGTCAACTGGTGGCTATGGTCGGCTAACCCCAGGGTTGCGGCGGTGCCGACGGGGAGGTCCGCGCAGTCCGTGCGGCCGGGGCGTGGTGCCGGCCCGCTCACGGTGGTCCGTCGTCCGGACAATATGCGGACAACGCAATGTCCGCCAAATAGGAAGCAGCCCAACTCATCTGTCGAAACGTAGAGTGGGGCGTCCTCGCAATTGTCCGCTATGTCGTTGGCGGGCAACGAGTTCGATGTCGGTGCGGTACTGTCCTCCCGGTGCCGCGTCGGAGGGGGCGCTGCTGTTGAAAACGTTGTCCGGCAACGTTATCGAGATCCGATCGACCTCGGCCAAGGCCGTCCGGGGTGATCGGCGCTGCATTCGTGCTATTCCACACCTGGAGTAACTGATGAATACCTCGCAGTTCCCGACCCGTTCGCGGACGTGCCCGGTGACCCACGGTTCACCGACCAGGTCCGACGGCCCACGGGTGGCCATGTTCACCTCGGACTTCTCCGACGATCCGCACCGGGTCTACCGCGATATGCGGAACAGGTTCGGCGCCCTCGCCCCGGTCGAACTGGCACCGAATGTGCCCGCCACCTTGGTAATCGGATATCGCACCGCGGTGCGCATTCTCAACGATCCCGAACATTTCCCGGCGGACCCGCGCGCCTGGCAGCAGACGGTGCCGGCCGACTGTCCGATCCTGCCGCTGCTGGAATGGCGTCCGATGGCCAGTAGAAGCTCCGGAACCGATTTTCACAGATATCGGCAAGCGATTATGGCGGCCATCGACGGGGTGGATCTCTATGCCCTGCGCGGGGCCGTCGAAAAGGCCACGCTGCCGTTGATCAACAGTTTCTGCCAGGACGGCCAGGCGGAACTGATCAGCCAGTACGTCTATCCACTGGTCTTCGACGTCGTCAATTTCATGCTCGGCTGCCCGCCGGAAATCGGCAGCCAGGTCGCCGCCGGTACCGCCGCCCTGTTGGAAGGTGTCGATGCCGAGGCCGGCAACCGGATGCTCGGTGAGGCGTTGATGAATCTGGTGACGCTCAAACGGAGCAAACCCGGCAACGACATCACCTCGATCCTGCAGCGGCATCCCTCCGGCCTCAACGACACCGAGGTCTCGCACCACATCTCGCAGGTCTACGGCACCGGAATCGAATTCCAGCTGAACCTGATCGCCAACGCGTTGTTGCTGGTGTTCACCGACGACCGGTTCGGCGGCAGTGTGCTCGGCGGCAATCTGTCCTCGCGTGACGCGGTGGACGAGGTGCTCTTCAACGACCCGCCGCTGGCCAACCTGCTGATCACCTATCCGCGCCAGCCGATCCTGATCGACGATGTCTGGCTCCCCGCGAATCAGCCCGTGGTGATCAGCATGGCCGCGTGCAACAACGATCCCAAGATCCGTGCCGACGATATGACCGGGAACCGGTCCCACCTGGCCTTCGGTATCGGCCCGCACGCCTGCCCGGCGCAATCGCTGGCCTATCTGATCGCCCAGGAAGCCATCGATCAACTCCTGGACGCACTGCCCGAAATCCGGCTCGTGTCCACCGAGGGGGCCACCGGTTGGCGCCCCGGCCCGTTCCACCGCGCACTGACCGGACTGCCGGTCACCTTTCCGCGGACCGAACCGCTGAACTTCGACAACGAGCCCGCGAAAGTCCTCTGACGGCGTGGCTCAGTCCGGCCAGACCGGGCTGCGCTTGTGCAGGAACGCATCCATGCCTTCCCGGGCCCCGGCGAGCTGGGAGGCGGCCGCCATCACCTCCACCGCCAGCGTGTAGGCATCGGCCTCGGGCCGGTCGAGCTGGGCGTAGAGGGTGCGTTTGCCGAGTGCCTTACTGGCCCGGCTGCCCCGGGTGGCGCGGGCCAGCAGGTCCTCGACCGCCGTGTCGAGGTCCGCATCGGGGACGGCGCGGTTGATCAACCCCCAGTCGACGGCGGTCGCCGCGTCGACCGGGTCACCGGTGAGCGCCAACTCCATCAACCGCTTACGTCCCACGGCCCGCGCCACCGGCACCGCCGGAGTGTGACAGAACCAGCCACCCTTACCGCCCGGCAACGCGAACCCCGCCGACTCCGCGGCCACCGCGAGATCGCACGACGCCACCAACTGGCACCCCGCCGCAGTCGCCAGCCCGTGCACCCGCGCCACCACCACCTGAGGCACCGCCTCGATGGTCCGCATCACCTCGGTACACAACACCAGCAACTCCCGCACCCCCACCAGATCCCGCGCCGCCACATCCGCGAAATCATGCCCCGCCGAGAAGACCGAACCGTTCCCGGCGAGCACGATCCCGGTGGCATCGCTCGCCCCAGCCGCCCGAAACGCCGCCAGCAACTCCTCCAGATGCCCGGCCGACAACGCGTTGCGCCGGTCGGGACGATTCATGGTGATACGCACGGTGTCATCGGTGCGGTCCACAAGCAGATGCTGATATTCGGTAGCCATACGTTCACGGTAGATGCGGGTACCCGGGCCGTATACCGCCTCGCCCCAGCTCGGCCCCTCGCTCAGCCATAATTCTTCACCGTCGCCAGGAGCCGGTCCGCATGCTGGTAAAGATCCACCACACCGGCAATATCGTGACGCTCCCCGTCCTTACCGTTCTCGAAGGTGGTGATGAACTTGACGCTCTTGCCGTTGAGGTGCAGCCGCACGATGGGCTTGCGGTTGTTGTCGTCGAGCAGCACGGCGAAGTAGGCCTTGCCATCGCGGTAGCAGACGCGAACCGGATCGATTTCCTTTGCGAGTATCGCGCGGATGATATTGAATCCGTCCAGCTCTTCCTCCGTGGTGACGACTCCGTCGTCGGCTACCGGCGCTGTCGGTTCGGCAGCCGGCCGGACCTCGGCCGGGGCTGTTTCGGAAGGAGCAGCGGTGACCGTGCCGGCGTTGTCACCCAGCGCGTTGTTCAGCCGGTCGTTCACCTGGTCGGCGACGAACTGTGCGGCTGCCTTGGTGACCAATGGGCGGAACTGATCGACGATGCGCTGAGTCGCCTTACCGTCGTAGACCCGGGTGATGAAAAACCGAATCCAGTCGTCGGAAGGGGTCTTCACCTCGTGGCTCAGGAGCCGTTTGATCTGCCCTATGTATTTGAGCTCCTCGGCGGCGCTGACGATCGAGTCCAGATCGAACGACTCTTTCGACAGTTTTGCGACCTCGGGAACCAGGATCTTGTCCATATCAAGAATGTCGAACACTAGAAACGGCTTCGAATCCATGACGTTCGGTCGGTCGCCGTCCGTATAGACCTGATACTCGCGGCCGTTGGTGAGGATTGCGATCCGAGCGGAAGTGACCGAAAAGTACCGGAACAGTTGCGAAGCGTGGTTGATGTTCAGTGGCTCCGCGATCTTCTTACACTCGATCAGGATCTGGATGGCGCCGTCCCGCAGGATGGCGTAATCGATCTTCTCGCCCTTCTTTGTTCCTACATCGGAGACGAATTCGGGAACGACCTCGGCGGGATCGAAGACGTCGTAACCGAGCACTTGCGCGATGAACGGCATTACCAGCGCGTTCTTTGTAGCCTCCTCGGTCAGTATTGCGCTCTGGGTCGACCGCAGTTTGGCGGCGATGGAATTGATTCGATCCAGGGTGTTGGACATGGGTGTTCTTTTCTGTGATTTCGCCCGAACTGCGGAGTTCGCGCGAGCCTATGTGGTTGAAATCTGCTTCGGCAGTGAGGTTTCAGTCGATCCTCTTGCCGGTGGCAGCGAGTAATTCGGCGATCTCGTCCCTGGTCGAGGCAAGGATCGGCCACTGAATCCTTTTACCTCACCGCCACTCGCACACCGCCGGAGAACATGGAATCGTGGAATTCGATGGCCGTAGGTACGGTTCCGGGGGAGACGTCGAACGCAATGGCGACCGTTATCTTGTTGCCGGGGTTGATATCCGTGCCGAGGACTGCTCCATCGTTGATATTGAACTCGGCTGAACTGTCGTTGGTGTACTCGCGGCCTTGGTCGTCGATGAGCACTTGGTTATCACCGAAGTAGCTCCTCGGTCGGTCGCCGACATTGCTGATGTCGACGTGAATTACGAGGTATTCGCCTTGAGCGGTGTCACTGAGGAAGACGTTGTCGCCGAGAGTCTTGACAGGTGGGTCGATTCCGGTGACGACGAACGCGAACTTGCCGTCGCGCACTTCCGAGCCTGCCGGCGCCACATTCGGGCCGGGTGGGGGCTGCGGCGCAGCTGGTTTGTTCGCAATGGCGGCTGCCGGTGCTTTCGTGGTCTTCTCGGTGGTGGAGTCGGACGAATTGGCTGCGATGCCAACAATTCCGAAGCATCCGCCGCACAAAAGGACCAGACCGCCGATCAGGATCCATGGCCAGATCACCGGCTTGCGTGGTGGCGGTGGTGGGTACGGCGGCAACGAATAGGGCGGCGGCCCATACGATGGTCCGTAGGGCTGGTTGTACGGGGGTGGAGGTGGTGGCGTTGTCATCGGATTCTTTCGGGGATGCGAGCCGGCCGCCCGAGAGCGACCGACCCGACCGGCTACTACTGACCGGCGTCCCCGGCGCAACTGGTGGACGCATATGGACCGCTCGACGCCTGTTCGGAGTGGTCATGGTTCCTCATCTCGGCGCCCAGGGTGGTCCTGCGGCAGTGCGGGTACGTCCCGCGTTCTGAAAGATAGTCAGGACGGCGATGCGCGTTACACGCTTTGAGGTTTAAAAGCACAACATTTGGGTAAAGCGGATGCGGCAATGGTCTGTGCCGCGTGGCGCCCCCGTAGGGCAGGGTTCAGTGCGGTTCGTCTCGGGCGGGTTCGGGGAGGTGGTCGTCCGGACCGGAGGATCCCGCCGGATACTCCTCGAGCGGCACCACTCCGCGCGACCACGCGGAGATCACCGGAGTGACCACGCGCCAGGCTTGTTCGGCCTCGTCGGCGCGAATGGACAATGCGGGATCGCCGTTCAATACGTTCAGCAGCAAGCGGCCGTAGGCCGGCAGGTCCGAGGGTTGGACGGGGGTGGTCATGGTCAGGGGGACCAGGGCGTCGACGGCGGCGCCGACCACGGTCAGTGCCAGGGTGAGACTTTCGGGTTCGAGTCCGAACCGCAGTACGTTCGGTGTGGTGGTGTCCGGCCTGAACGGCCGCTGCGGTACCGGGCGGAAATGAACGGCGACTTCTTTGTGATCGGCGCCGAGCGCCTTGCCGGTGCGCATCGTGAATGTTGTTCCGGACCACCGCCAGTTGTCGATGGTGAGGTCGATTTCGGTGAAGGTTTCGGTGCCTCGGCTCGGGTCCACGCCCCGCTCGTCACGGTAGGAGGGCACCTGGCGGTCGCCGATGGTGCCGGCGCTGTAGCGGGCCCGGCGTGTGCATCGGCGGATATCGTCGTCGGTCAGGGTGTGGATCGATCGCAGCACATCGACCTTGCGGTCACGAAGGTCGCGCTCGGACAGTGTGATCGGCGGTTCCATGGCGATCAGGCACAACAGCTGCAGCAGGTGGTTCTGCACCATATCTTCGAGCGCGCCCACCGTGTCGTAGTATCCGGCACGGTCCTCGAGGGTGAGCGTTTCGTCCCAGACGATCTCGACCTTCTCGATATGCGTGCTGTTCCAGACGGATTCGAAGACCCGGTTGGCGAGTCTGCTGCCGAGCACGTTCTGCACGGTGGTCATCGCGAGGAAATGGTCCACCCGGAAAACCGACTGTTCGGGTAGTAGATCGGCCAGTCGCCGGTTGAGGGCTTCGGCACTGGCGAGATCCTCACCGAACGGCTTCTCCAGAACGAGCCGGCTGCCGGCGGGCAGTCCCGCGGCACCGAGGGTGTCCAGTGCGAGCGGGAACAGTGCCGGCGGAAGCGCCAGATAGACGACGAGGGGCCCGTCCCCGGCGATCGCCCCGGCCACCTCGCGCGGGTTCCGGATATCGGCCTGCCGGTACCGTGCGGCCGCGGCCACCGACGCTCGTGCCGCGGGCGAGAAGTTCGCGGCGTGCCGGTCGAGCCGGTCGGCCACCCAGTCATGGAATCGGGCGTCGTCCCATTCCTTCATGTCGGCGCAGATCAGCCGGAAATGTTCGTCGAGATGTCCGGTGTCGAACAGTGCTGCCAGGCCTGGTAGCAGATATCGCCCGGTCAGATCACCGGTGCCGCCGAAGACGACGAGCCGGGTCACGAAGCTACCCGTGCGGGCGCGAAACCGTTCATGGTCCTGCCTCTTTCCGACCGTCGGAATGGGGAGAAACGGCGAACTGATTCGTGGAACGATCTCAACGGTAATACCGGTGGAGCGTTCGGCGCGGCCCGACACCGGATCTTTCGGTGCTCGGATCGAACCGGCTACTTGCGATGACGCCCGATGTGACCGTCGGTGGGCAGCGCGTCGGTGTCGCGATCGTCGTCACCCGGACGGTCGTTCATGGTGGCGGAGATCCGCCGGGGCTTGACCGCGCGCCGCATTCCGGCGCCGGGAGTGTGGTCGGCCCGCTTGCGTCGCAATTCGTCGAGGTCGACGACGCTCCCGTCGCGCTCGGGCCTACAGGCTGCCGCGGAAACATCGGATTGCCAGGCGGTCGGCTCGGCCTGCCACGCTCCGGTCTCGGCCTGCAACTCCGAACGCATCACTGGCCTGGTAGGGGGCGGATCGTAGACATTGCCGCGTTCGGAACGCCAGGTCTTGCGTGGTTGCGGGTCGGCTTCGTCTTCCACTCGCCGCGGCCGCTTGGGTAGCTGCACCACTTTCGACGAGCGATCGACGGTCCGGGGTCTAGGCACGGCGTGCCACTGCGGTATTTCGCGGTCCGACATCGGGCTACCAGACGGAGAGGGTCGTTGCAGGGATCGGTGCCACACCCGTCGATGCGCTGCGCCGATGCCTGATCCTCATGCTGACTGCCTCGATCACGCCCGTATTGTCTCATGAACGCCAACGACGGGGAGAAACCCGTGCCCGGGGCCGGTGAACGGTAGGTGAACTGATCATGAACGGCTCGATCGGGCCGGAACGGGCCGCCGGTGCGCGCGGGGAGCGGTCATCGGTCCTGGTGGCGACCGTCCGCATCGCCGATCGCGCACGTTTCGGCGGACGACGGTGCGTGCAATAGCCCGTCCCAGGCGTCGATGAGTGCCGACAGTTCGGCCCGGCTCGGTGCAGTTCCGGACCGGTCGTACCGGGCCAGGGTCCGCAGCACACTCTCGTAGGTCATCTGGATCCGTTGCTGCCGAACGGTTTCCGGAATATCGCCGAGGGCAGCGTGCAGCGCCCGATCGACGGCGAATCCGCTGGCCGTCCGCTCAGGATTCGCGGAGCTGAACACGCGCCCGAGAACATCGGTCTCCATCAGCCGGTCGAGCAGGCCGACGTAATGGTTCTGCCCGTGCAGGGTGTCGGCCAGAGGCTGGATCAGGACCCACAGGGTTTCGCGGCTGGTCAGGGCGTGCGCGCCGGTGGTCAGGCGGGCAACGAGTGCGTCCCGGTCGGCGCTGATCGCCGGCAGCCGGTGATCGAAGACGGCGCGCAGCAGATTTTCCTTGGATCCGAAGTAATAGCTGATCACCGAGGCGTTGTGTTGTCCGGCGGCGCTGCGGATCCGGGCCAGGGTGACCGCGTCGTAACCGTGCCGGGCGAACAGGCGCTCGGCTGTTTCGATCAACAGCACCCGGGTCCCCTCGCCGACGCTGTAGCGGCCGAGTCTGGCGGTCATCGGCGTTCACTCTACAGACCAAGGTAAAGAATCAGCCGGATCGCATTCGTTCTCAAATTAATGCAACCAAATTATTTTGGTGTTCACCCGTTCGATTCCTGAGGAGAACGCCGTGACCACTACCGAATCCCGACCCACGACCGCCGCCGAGATCTATGCCGCGGGTGGCATCACCGTCACCAAACTGGGGGAGAACATCGGCGCCCGCATCGAGGGCGTCCACATTTCCGGCGACATCGGCGCCGACACCGCGTATGCGATCCGCTACGCACTCGCGGCCAACAAGGTGGTCGTGTTCCGCGATCAGCACCATGTCGACGACGAGGTGCAGTACCGGTTCGCCTCGACCCTGGGCGCTCCGACCACGACCCATCCGACCCTGACCTCCGAGGACAATCGGACACTGGTGCTCGAGGGGGCCGCCAACAGCTGGCATACCGATGTCACCTTCATCGACCGGATTCCGAAGGCGTCGATCCTGCGCGCGGTCGACGTCCCGCCCTACGGCGGCGCCACCACCTGGGCCTCGACCACGGCTGCCTACGATCAGCTGCCCGAACCGCTGCGGGCGCTGGCGGACAAGCTGTGGGCGGTGCACAGCAACGAATACGACTATGCGGGCGTGCATGCCGATGCCAGGGCCCGCGGTATCGCGGCCTCCGAACACATGCAGAACTTCACCCGCATCGTGTTCGAGACCGAACATCCGGTGGTCCGGGTGCATCCCGAGACCGGTGAGAAGTCGCTGCTGCTGGGGCATTTCGTCAAGAACTTCGTCGGTCTCAAATCGTCGGAATCGGCGGCGTTGTTCGGGTTGCTGCAGGAGCGGATCACCCGCCTGGAGAACACATTGCGCTGGGCTTGGGCTCCGGGAGACCTGGTGATCTGGGACAACCGCGCCACCCAGCACTACGGGATCGCCGACTACGGCGATCACAAGCGCCGGGTGCACCGCGTGACACTGGCCGGTGACATCCCGGTCTCGGTGGACGGCGCGCCGAGCCGGATCCGCACCGGCGACGCGTCGCACTTCTCGATCGTCGATCCGGCCGAACGCTTCCCCGCCTTCGGCGCCTGAATTCATGTGACCCGGCCCTGAGAGGACCACACATGTACAACCGATTCACCCCGCCACGACGCCGGACCCTGTCGGTGCTGGTGTTGTGCCTCGTCGCAGCGCTCTCGGCGGCGGGGTGTCAATCGGCGGTGCGGCAGGCCGAATCCGGTGGGGCGGCGGGGATTACCGAGGGCGGTGTACTCCGCATCGGCGATGCCGGCGACCTGACTCCCGCAAGCCTGTATGCCGGTGCCCCCGCCCAGGCGCTCGTCACCGGCCTGGTCTACGACACCTTGATCCGGTATCCCGCCGACAGCCTGCGACCGCAGCCGCGGCTGGCGACCTCGTGGCAGGTCGCGCCGGACGGGCGGACCGTCCACCTCACGTTGCGTGACGATGTCACCTTCCACGACGGCCGCCCCTTCACCTCCGAAGATGTGCGGTTCAGCCTGACCACGTACGCGAATCCGGCGCGGGCGGGCCAGCTCGCCCGGACCGCGGCTCTGATCACCGACTACGACACCACCGACCCGCACGCTCTCACAATGAAACTCGCTGCGCCCGTGGCGAATCTGTTCGATCTGTTCGATCTGGTCCCCATTGTCGACCGCAATACGATGGCGGATTTCGAGAGCGGCCGGGGATACAACGGCACCGGAGCATTCCGCTTCACCCGATGGAAACCGGGCGCATCGATAACCTTCGACGCCAACAAACACTACTGGGGCGGGCCACCGCACCTGGACGGCGTCGAGTACCTGATCGTGCCCGACACGCAGACCCGCGTCTCGCAGCTGCGCACCGGACAGCTGGACCTGCTGCTGTCGATCGCACCTCGCGATGCGGAGGCGCTCACCGAGCGCACCAAGCAGCGTGTGGTGAAACAGACCGGCGCGCAACACAACTGGTATATCGGAGCAAATGTTCGGTCGCCGGTGCTGCAGGACGTTCGGATCCGCCGGGCCATTGCCTATGCGGTGGACCGGGAGCGCATACTCGCCGACGTCTACCAGGGACACGGACGCGTCACCAGTCTGCCGTGGCCCGAGTACTCCCCGGCCTACGACGCGCAACGCAACGCCACCTATCGCCACGACGTCGACCGGGCGCGTGCACTGGCCGCCGAGGTGGGCGATCTCCCGCCGATCCCGCTCAGCTACACCACCGGATCGCTGGACACCGAGGCCGTCGCGCAGATCGTCCAGGCCGATCTCGCCGCGGCCGGCATCGAGACGACATTGCAGCCCATGGACTACGCCGCCACCCTCGAACACCTGATCGGCGGTACCTCCGACGGCCTCTGGATCACCGCCCACACCTACACGCAGTACACCCCGGTGACCCTGCCCACGGGGGCGTTCCCGTTCAACGCACACAAGAACGCGTCGAACTTCGTCGATCCCGGCTACCGCAAGACAGTCGAAACAGCGTGGCACACCGTGGATCCGGTAGGCCCGGCCGCGAAGGCCGCCTATGCGGAGCTCAACACCGAACTGCTCGACAACGCCTTCGTGATCGAACTGTTCGACAACGAGAACGAACTCGCGATGTCACCTGCACTGCACGGGGTCCAGTGGTCGAAGAAATCCGAGCTCGACCTGAGCGACGCCTATCTGGGGAGGTGAATACGATGCTGAAATACAGTCTGCGGCGGATACCTTCCGCCCTGTTGGTCCTGGTCGCCGGCTCGGTGCTGATCTTCGTGCTGCTCCGCTTGGTTCCCGGGGACCCGGCCTCGATGCTGGCCGGTCCGGACGCTTCGCCGGAAGCGCTGACAACGCTGCGAAATGACCTGGGACTCAATGGTTCCCAGATCGGGCAGTACTTCGCATGGATCGGCGGCATCCTCACCCTCGACCCCGGCCGGTCGCTGATCCTCGGCGGCGATATCGGCACCCTGCTGCGCGATGCGGTGGGCAACACCCTGATCCTGTCCGGTACCGCTCTCGTACTCGCGGTAGTCGTCGCGCTCGTGGCGAGCACCGTGTCGGTGATCGTGGACCGCGGCTGGCTCAACAGTGTGGTGACCGCATTCGGCACCGTGGCCGTCGCGATCCCCAACTTCGTCACCGGCGCGATCCTGGTGGTGTTGTTCGGGGTGGTCTGGATGGTGCTGCCCGCCGGAGGAATTCCGCGCCGGGGATTCGGTGACGACCTCGGCATCACGGCGCAGTATCTGATTCTGCCCGCCTGCTGCCTGGCCTTGCCGATTGCGGCGGCGCTGACCCGGTTCCTCACCGAATCACTGCGCAGCCGGCTCACCGAACCCTATGTGACGACCGCTCGTGCGCTCGGGATCGGGCGGGCGCGGATCGTGCTCACCCAGGTGCTGCCGAACGCGTTGCCGGCCACCGTGACGGTTCTGGGGATCCAGATCGGACATCTGCTCGGCGGCGCCGTTCTGGTGGAGGCCATCTTCGCGTGGCCCGGACTCGGATACCTGATCGAGCGCGCGATATCGAGCCGCGACTATCCCGTCGTGCAGGTGCTGCTGCTGTTGTCGGTGGGGCTGTTCGTGATCGTGCAGCTGCTGACCGATCTCGTCAACGCGTGGCTGGACCCCCGAATCAGACTGGAAGGCAAGCCATGAGCACCGCTGTCGACACCGCGACCGGCGCGCTCACCGTTCGCGACCGGGACAGCCGCTGGGCGGCCCTGCGCAGCGGTCGTGGACTGACCGGGGTGATCCTGGTGGCGATCGTCGCGCTGGCGGGCCTGCTCGCGCCGTGGCTCGCCCCCTACGCTCCGGATCAGCAGTTCGCCGGCGCCACCCTCGCCGACCCGAGTGGCACGCATCTGCTCGGTACCGACTCGGTGGGACGCGACATCCTGTCCCGAACCGTGTACGGCATCCGGATCGATCTGCTCGTCATCTTCGTCGCGGTGCCGATCGGTGCTCTGGCCGGCTCGGCGCTCGGTCTTGCGGCCGCCCGGTTCGGCCGGCTCGACACGGTGATCCAGCGGGCATTCGACCTGATCCTGGCCTTTCCGGCGATCGTCCTGGCGATCGCGCTGACCATGGTCCTCGGGCCGGGTGTGGTGACGATCGGGGTGGTGATCGGCCTCGCCGAGATCCCGGTGTTCGGTCGATTGATCCGCACCTCGGTGCTGCAGGTCCGGCAGCTGCCCTACGTCGAAGCGGCCCGGTCGCTGGGGGCGAGCGAGGAGTGGATTCTGCGCCGTCACATCCTGCCCAACTGCCTGGAACCGGTGACCGTGCAGCTCGCGCTGGCCATGTCGGTCGGAGTGTTCGTGGAGGGCGCGATGAGCTTCCTCGGCCTCGGGGTGACACCGCCGGCCCCTTCGCTCGGCTCGCTCATCAAGGAAGGCACGCAGAGTGCCTACCATTCCCCGTTTTTCGTGGTCGGGCCGCTTGCTGTCGTGGTCGTCCTGGTCCTCGGACTGCTGCTCGTCTCACAAGCACTGGCCGCCCGGTCGCGGCGGCAGTGACTCACCCGAGGAGATATTCATGTCCACTGCGCTCCTGTCCGTCCGCGCCCTGCGCATCGACTTCGGGCCTGCCCCGGCCGCTGTCGGCGGTATCTCGTTCGACGTCGACCGCGGCAAGGTCGTGGCACTGGTCGGTGAATCCGGGTCCGGAAAGTCCGTCACGGCACGCGCGGCTCTCGGGCTGCTTCCCGATACCGCCACCGCCACCGGATCGGTGACCCTGGACGGTCGTGAAATCCTCGGTGCCTCCGACTCGGAATTGAACCGGGTGCGAGGGGCGAAGGTGGCGTTGATCTTTCAGGAACCGCAACACGCCCTGAATCCGGTGCGCCGGATCGGATGGCAACTACGCGAGGCTGTGCGCGCCCACCGCAAGATCTCCGCCGCGGCTGCCAGAGCCATGGCGATCGAGTTGCTCACCCAGGTGGAAATCCCCGATCCGCATCGCCGGGTGGACTATTTCCCGCACCAGCTCTCCGGCGGTCAGAAACAACGGGTCGCGATCGCCCTGGCGCTGGCCAACGATCCGGATCTGCTCGTCGCCGACGAACCGACCACCGCACTCGATGTCACGGTGCAGGCGGAGATCTTGGCGTTGCTCGACCGGATCCGGCAGCGCACCGGCATGGGAGTCCTGCTGATCACCCACAATATGGGTGTGGTCGCCCAGTGCGCCGATCGGGTGGTGGTGATGCGCGGCGGCGAGATCGTCGAAACCGGTGACACGTATGCACTGTTCGATACACCCGAGCACCCCTACACCCGCGCCCTGCTCGCGGCGGTGCCCCGGCTCCCGGAAGGCGGTGATCACGGCTCCGTGGACGGGGCCGACACCGAATCCGATGCATCGCCCGTACTCGAATTCGACCAGGTGTCGGTCACCTATCCCGCGCGACACGGTTCTCCGGCTTTCCGGGCCGTCGCATCGGTCTCGCTCACCATGGGGCACGGGGAGGTGCTCGGTCTGGTCGGTGAATCCGGTTCCGGGAAGACCACTCTCGGGCGGGTAGCGGTCGGGCTCGAACCGGTCACCGGTGGCCGGGTGCTGTTCGAAGGCCACGACCTGACCAGGATCAGCGCGCGGCAGTTGCGCGAATGTCGACGCGATATCGCTGTCGTGCAACAGGATCCGGCCACCTCATTGGATCCCCGGCTGACGATCGCAGCCAGTATTCGGGAACCGCTGGACGTGCACCGGGTGGGATCGGCCACCGAACGCCGCCGGCGGGTGCTCGAACTACTCGATGCGGTACGTCTGCCCGCGGCCCTCGCCGACCGGCTGCCACACCAACTGTCCGGCGGTCAGCGCCAGCGCGTCGCCCTGGCCCGCGCGCTCGCGCTGCGGCCACGCTTGCTCATCGCCGACGAGCCGACCAGCGCCCTCGATGTGTCGGTCCAAGCCGAGGTGCTGGCCCTGTTCACCGAGATCCAGCGCGACCTGCGTTTCGCCTGCCTGTTCATCAGCCACGACCTGGCCGTCGTCCACCAGGTAGCCGATCGGGTGGCGGTATTGCGCTCCGGTGCTGTCATCGAGCTGGGGCCGGTGCACACGGTGTTCACCGCACCCGGGCACCCACACACCAGAGCCTTGGTCGACGCGGTGCCGGTGCCCGATCCCGCGGTCCCGCAGCACACCGCGGCGCAACGCACCACCGTCACCGTGTGAGATCGGGGCATGACGAGTGAGTTCGACTGCGGTCCAGCGGGGTCGGTCGCGTGGATGGCGACTCAGCGCAGTCCTTCCCCCAGTCGGGTGACCGCATCGCGCAGCAACTCTGCGATCCCGGCGTACTGATCGGGGGTGAGGCGGCTGTCGGGTCCGGAGACGACGATCGCGGCACGGGGTCTGCCGCCCGCGTCGGTGACCGCCGCCGCCAGGCTGGTCGAGCCTTCTTGCACGGCCCCCTCGCACAGTGACCAGCCCCGAGCGCGGATCCGCTCGTATTCGGCGGGGTCGAGCAGTGCGCCGGGGACTTCGCACAGTGCTGTGCGTTGCGCGGGGCTCAGGTGCGCGAGCAGTGCTCGGCCCGCCGCGCTCGTTTCCGGCGGGTGGGTCTGGCCGATTCGCAGTGCGGTGCGGACCAGGTGCCGGCCCTCGGCGACGTCGACGACCACGATCGTCGCCTCGTCCAGCAGGGCGAGGTGGACGGTTTCACCGGTCTCGTCGCGCAGGGCGGCCAGCACCGGGCGGGCCCGTGCGGGCAGCGACGAGGTGTCGAGGGCGTGGCCCGCGACGATCAGCGGTTTCGTGGACAGTTCCCAGCGGGGCGGTGAATCCGGCAGCGGCCGAATCCAACCCGACTCGTGCAGGGTGGCGAGCGTGCGCTGTAGGGCACTCTTGTCCTCGCCGAGTTCCTGACACAGCGCGCTGAGGCCGATGGGCTGACAGGCGGCGATGGTCTCGATGACGCGGAGACCGCGCGCGAGTGTGCCCAGAGTCTTGACTGCGATCTGGATCACTCCTAACGTTGTAGATAGTGATAGAAGGTATCACATAATGATACTAGTTGGCCGGTCGGTTGCGCGGCAATGCGATTCGGCGAAGGAGTGGTCATGACATCCGTCCACGACGAACTCGATCCCGCCCTCTTCGATCCGGAACCGGAGCAGGCCGAGGTCAGGTACACGGTGATCTCGGTCGACGACCATGTGGTCGAACCGCCGCACCTGTTCGAGACCTGGATGCCCAAGGCGCTGGCGGAACGCGGCCCCAAGATCGTCCAGAACGAACAGGGCGCTCAGATCTGGGAATTCGACGGCAACATCTACTCTCAGGTCGGGATGAACGCGGTCGCCGGCCGGCGCAAGGATTCGGTGAAATACGAGCCCTTCCGCTTCGATCAGATGCGCCCCGGCTGCTACGACATCCACGCGCGGGTCAAGGATATGGATCTCGGCGGAATCTGGGCCATGCTGAACTTCCCGTCCCAGATCACCGGTTTCTGTGGTCGCGTATTCGCCTTCGCCTCGGATCCGGAGGTCGGCAAGGCGGCTGTGCGAGCGTGGAACGACTGGCTCTACAACGAGTGGTATCTCGAGTATCCGACGCGGGTGATCCCCGGCGGCATCACCTATCTCACCGATCCGGTCGAGGCCGTCGCCGAGATCGAACGCAATGCCGCCCGCGGATTCACCTCGGTCACCTTCCCCGAGCGGCCGCACGCCATCGGCCTGCCCTCGCTGTGGGAGCGCGACCACTGGGATCCGATCATCCAGGCCTGCGTCGATACCGACACCGTCATCTCCCTGCATGTCGGCAGCTCCGGCATGTACGCCTACCCGCAGGGCGCGCCCGGACTCCAGTTGGGCGCCACCATGTTCGGCCAGCTGTCGCTCGCCGCATGCAGTGAGTGGTTGTGGTCCGGGTATCCGAAGGAGCATCCGACGCTGAAGATCGCGATGAGTGAGGGCGGGATCGGCTGGGTGCCGATGCTGATCGACCGGCTCGACAACATCATCGACCGATCCGGATACGGGTTGGGCTGGGCGGAACGGCCGGCCGACGTGCTGCGTCGCAACTTCTGGTTCTGCACTCTCGACGACCCGTCCACGATCGCGCTGCGCGACGTGATCGGGGTGGAGAACATCATGCTCGAGACCGACTATCCGCACGGTGACGGGACCTGGCCGCACACCCAGGACGTGATCGAGCGGTATTGGGGCGAATTCTCCGCGCCGGATCTGCGCATGATGTGCAGCGAGAACGCGGCCCGGCTCTACCGGCATCCGCTGCCGGACCAGGTTCTGCCCCGCGGCTGAGAGAAGGTGCGTCATGAACTTCACCCCGACGGCGGATCGGCTGATTCCCGACCTCGATCCGCGTGAACAGATCGTCATGCTCGCCCGGACCCTCTGGCACGAGGGCTACCGGGACCACCTCGCCGGCCACATCACCTACAGCCCCGGTGACGGCACCCTGCTGTGTAATCCGTGGTTGCTGACCTGGGAGGAGATCTACCCCGAAGACATCCTCCGCATCGATCTCGAAGGCAATGTGCTGGAAGGCAAGTGGCCGGTTCCCCTGGGGATTGCACTGCACCTGGCCCTGCATCGCGCCCGTCCCGATGTCACCTTCGCCGTGCACAACCACTCCGAGTACGGCACCGTGTGGGGCGATCTGCTCGAGGTCCCACCTGCCTACGACCAGAGCTCCAGCCTCGGCGGCGGTGAACTGGTCCTGGTCGACGAATACGACGGCGCGGTCAACAGTATGGAGGCCGCCACCAAAGCGGTCGCGTCGATCGGATCGGCCGATCGGGCCCTGCTGGGCGGGCACGGTGTGTTCGTCATCGCGGATACCGCCGCGGCGGCGTTCCTCCGGGCGGTCGCGCTCGAACAGCGCTGCAAGAATGCGTGGATGGTTCGGGTTGCCGGTGGCCCCGAGAAGACGTCGCTGCCGGACTGGTGGCTCGACCGCCAGGCGAACAGTGACGGCAACGGATACCACGGCTTCTGGGAAGCGGCGGTGCGGGCGCAGCTGCGCGCCGACCCCGCCCTGGCCGACATCATTGTCGACCGGTCGCGATAACGGTGGGAGCTGATATGGATCCGGTCGTGGTGCTCGTACCGGACGAGCGCGGGCTGCGGGAATTCGACGGTTCGGCCCTCGTCCGACCGGTCGTCTACGACGTCGACGGCCGGATCCCGGCGGCAGGGCGGGCAGCAGAGGTGCTGGTTGCCCACGGGCTGGACCCGGCCCGCTCCGGCGAGATCTTCGCCCAGCTGCCGAATCTGCGGATGGTGCAGCTGTTCAGCTCCGGCTCCGACGAGTGGGAGGCCGTGATACCGGCGGGGATTCGCCTGTCGAATGCGGATCGAGCGCACGGGGGAATCGTCGCGGAATGGGCGGTGGCGCAACTGCTCAGCCACTATCGACGACTCGACGCCTACCGTGCCCGGCAGCGCGAAGAGCGATGGGAGGCGGTGTCGTCGGGCACCCTGTCCGGCGCGGACGCGCTGGTGTTCGGCGCCGGCGATATCGGCGACAACCTGCGGGGCCGCCTCGAACCGTTCGGGACGGTCGTGACCTCGGTGGGACGGACCGCGCGCGGCACCGTCCTCGATGTTCCCGGCGCGCTCGCCCGCCTCGCCGAGTTCGACATCGTCGTCCTCGCGGTTCCCTTGACTGCACAGACCAGAGGCATGGTCGACGCCCAATTTCTCGCCGCGATGCGCGACGGTGCGGTGCTGGTGAACGTCGGCCGCGGGCCGCTGGTCGACACGGACGCCCTCGTCACCGAGCTGCGGGCACGCAGACTCTACGCCCTGCTCGACGTCACCGACCCCGAGCCGTTGCCGCCCGGACATCCCCTCTGGAATGCGCCGGGCGCGGTGGTCACCCCGCACATCGCCGGGACGACCGCGGGAACCCTCGATCGCTGCTGGGCGGCGGTGGTACGGAAGGTGACCGAGTATGCGCACCGCCGCGACACCGAGGGGCGACGGTGAGAGCGCTCGGATTCGATTGGCGGATAACGGCATCCGAGCGACTGCTCAGCATCGAGGACTATCGGCGCGCGGCGCGCGGCCGGCTGCCGCGCATGGTGTGGGCATATATCGACGGTGGCGCCGACGACCTCCGGACCGTCGAAGGCAACCGATCGGCGTTCGACCGGTGGTGGTTTGCCCCGGCCGTGCTGGCAGGACACGACACCCACGACCTGAGCGTGCAGGCGGCCGGACGGCCGGTGTCGATGCCGGTGTTGCTGGCGCCGACCGGTTTCAGCGGACTGACACGGTGGAGCACCGACCTGGACGCCGTGCGCGCCGCGGAACGGGCCGGCACCTGCTGTGTGGTGAGTACCGCGTCGTCCTGGTCGCTCGAGGAGATCGCGGAGGTGGCCACTGCGGAGCACGCATTCCAGCTGTATCCCGGTTCGGGCGGCGTCGCGGCGACGGTGATGCGGCGCGCGTGGGCCGCCGGTTTCCGTACCATGTTCGTGACCGTGGACGTGCCGGTGGTCGGCAATCGAGAGGCCGAACAGCGCACCGGCATGGGAGTGCCGCCGGTCCTGACGCCGCGCCGGCTGCTCGGAATCGCCCGCCATCCGCGGTGGGCCTACGACGTGCTCCGGCATCGCAGGATCGGTGGCCGCACCCTGTCCGCCGGAGCCGGCGTCACCGCGGCGCTGGAGTCGATCGAGATCCAGGAACGCCACCTGATGCAGTCCCGGCTGTGCTGGGACGACCTGGCCTGGATGCGGGACAACTGGCCGGGCCGGATATATGTCAAAGGTGTCGTCCGCGCCGACGACGCCGTTCGTGCCGTGGAACTGGGGATGGACGGCGTCGTGGTGTCGAATCACGGTGGGCGCCAACTGGATCGCTGTATCCCGGCGGTGGCGGCACTGCCCGAGGTCGCCGCCGCGGTCGCCGGGCGCGCGCAGGTGCTGCTCGACGGCGGCATCCGGCGCGGCACCGACGTACTCGTGGCATCGGCGCTCGGAGCCGATGCGGTCATGATCGGCCGCCCCTACCTCTACGGAGCCGCGGTCTCCGGTGAGCGCGGAATCGATCACGTGCTGACCATCCTCCGCACCGAGATCGAACGGGCGCTCACACTGCTCGGCGTGCGCGATGTGGGAGAGGTGAACGCCACCCACCTCCGCCGCACGCAGGCGTGAGCGGCGGGTACGGGCCACGCAGGAACGGCGCTACGCCGGGCACGCGCGTCCGTCGTGTATCGGGCTCGGCGCGGAGGGGGCGGCCTCGCGGCCGGTGCTCACCAGCGGTGAGCTGGTTCAGCGGCCGGTCGTGCCGTCGATCAGTTCGCGGAGAATGTCCGCGTGACCGGCGTGCCGCCCGGTCTCCTCGATCATGTGGGTGAGTGCCCAGCGCACGCTGGGGGCGCGGCCCGCCGGGCGCGGCACCGGTGCGCTCGGGTCGGTGCATCGATCGAGGACCTCGTTCGCGGCGGCGACGGCCTGCCGGTAGCGGGCAACGACCTCGGCGACGCTGTCTCCTGGTGCGGCGTGGAAGGTCGCCGGCCAGTCGGAGACCGTGTCTCCCAGGAAGATCGCGCGTTCGACGAACGTGAGGTGGTTGATCAGGCCGAGTAGGTTGGTGCCGGATCCGACCGCCGCCGTTCGCACCTGTGGTTCCGGCGCGCCGTCGACCTTGGCGGCGATCGAAGTGCGCAGGTAGTCGAGGAATCCGCGCAGGACTTCGGTTTCGCTGCTTCCGGTGCGAGGTGGGGGAGTATCGCGCCGGGTGGTCATCGGCCGCCCTCGGTTCGGGCCGTACGGCGGACCAGGAGGATATGGTCGGTGACCTCGGCGGTGCGCCCGTCCGGTCCGGCCGCGATCCGCTGGGCGGCCTCGGCGCGATCGACGACCCAGGTCTCGGGGGCGAGGTCGAGTTCGGCGGCGACTTCCGCGGGAGACGGGTGGCGGAGGTCGGGGTCCTGATTCCACGACCACGGCGCGGTGGAACCGTGATCGACGACCAGCAGCCGACCGCCCGGGCGTAGTGCGTGTGCGGCGCGGCGCAGCACGATCGACCGGTCCAGATCGAAGCGGGTGTGCAGGTAGTGCGCGGTGACCAGATCGAACGAACCCTGCGGGAACGACTCGCACAGATCGTGTCGTTCCGCGGTGATCCGGTTCAGCCCGTGCGACGCGGCGAGGGCCGGCAGTCGTTCGACCGCGACAGCCGAGATATCCACGGCAGTGACCCGCCATCCGCGCCGCGCGAGCCACAGCGAATCTCCGCCGTTACCGCAGCCGAGGTCGAGCGCGTCGCCCGGCGCCAGGTCCGAAACCGTCTCGGTGAGACGAATATTCGGCTGGGGTTCGGCCTCCGCGGCCCGGTTCGCATATACGTCGTTCCAGAACGTGACCGCATCGGTGGCACTCGTCGGCGGTTTCGGTGTCGTCATACGGCCAGTGTGGCCGCGGCCGTCACCGAGTGGCACGAAAGTTTGCCATTCCGGCAAACAGCCGCATGAGCCGCTAGTGCGCGAGGTGGACCATGTAGCCCAGCGAGGCGATGGCAACGAGCAGATAGAAGCCCGGGAACGCGATGTTGTGGAAGGCCCGCGCCCGGACGTGGAAGGCCACGGCACCGATGAAGAACAGGGACAATCCGACGCCGGCGGCGACTCCGAGCCAGGGCGTGAGGATCAACCCTCCGATCAGACCGGCGGCCCCGGCCAGTTTCGTCGTCGCCAGGTACGGGAGGGCGCCGGCCGGGACATGCACCTCGGCCGAGTTCTGCAGGGCGAAGTTCGCCGGCAGATAATCGGTGATCGCGACGGCGACGTTCGCCACGATGCATACGACAGTGGCAATGAACAGTACGCTCATCGGCAGGATGCCTCCTCTGGTGAGTATCGGTATACGAGATCGGTGGTCTCGTCCTTCCCGACGTCTCACACCCGAGAAAGGTGACACCTGGTGGTACCGGATCCGGAATTCGAAGCGGCACGCCCACAGTTGACGGCGGTGGCGTTCCGGCTACTCGGCTCGATCGACGACGCCGAGGACGCCGTGCAGACCACCTGGATCAAGGCGTCGACGGCCGGTGAGCTTCGTAATCCGGCGGCATGGTTGACCACGGTGCTCACCCGCGTCTGCCTCGACCAGCTCCGCATGCGGCACCGGCGACACGAGGAACCACTGTTCGCGGATCTGATCCCGGCCGCCTCGCTGGCCGCCGACGAGCGCTATCTGCAACGGGAAAACGTCTCGCGCGCGCTGATGGTGGTCCTCGATCGGCTGACCCCCGCCCAGCGCGTCGCCTACGTGTTGCACGATCTGTTCGACGTGCCCTTCCGCGAGATCGCGGCCACGCTCGCCACCAGCACCGGGAATGCGAAGAAACACGCCAGTCGGGCCCGCGAGCGGATCGCGCACGTCGACAGTGCCCCGGCGACGCCGTCGGTCGACAGCGCCGTCGTCGACGCATTTCTCGCTGCCGCGGCCGGGGGCGATATGGATCGAATGCTCACTCTGATGGCCGGTGACTGTGTACGCACCGTGGATCCGGCCATCGCCCCTCCCGGTACCCACCCCGTCGTCACCGGTGCCGCGGCGGTTGCCGAGGAAACTCGGTTGTTCGCCGCCCGGATCCGTGCCGCCACACCGATGTTCGTCGACGACCGACGGTGCTACGTCATCGCGCCCGGCGGTCACCTGTTCGCGGTGATCGGCATCGCCACCAGGAACGGAAGGGTGGCGACGATCGATATCGCCCGCCCCGGCGAGCAGACGTCGATCGCGATGCCAATGGTGCCCTGACTACCGCACGGGCACTGCCGATCTCAGTCCCGGCCCGCGGGTGCGGACATGCGGTCGCGGTTTTCGTCACGTTCGGCCGCGGGCGGGGAGAGCTTCCGGCTGGGCGGCTGTTCCCGGAGCGTGCGCAGTAGCAGCACTCCCACGATTCCCTGGATGCCGAGGGCGAGAGCGGAGGTCACCGGGTCGTGGACGTCCAGCAGTACCAGGGTGGTGTTCGTCGCGAAGTGCACCGCCATGGCCGCGATCACGCCGGCCTTCTCGTAGGCGTACCCGGTCAGCATGGCCATCGGAACGGCGTTGACCAGGAAGAGAATTCCGCTGGGCGTCGCGATGCCCAGCTCGTTCTGGGGCGTGCCGTGGACGAAGAACAACGGCACATGCCAAATCGCCCAGATGACGCCGAGCAGCACGCAGACCTGGTATCGGCCGAGTGCCGCTCGCAGTCTCGGATACGCGGTACCGCGCCATCCCGGCTCCTCCGACAGTGGTCCGGAGATCACCATGCTCACCAGAAATGCTGCGGTGCCGCCGGATTCGCTCATGGTGGCTGTCACATCGTCGAGGCCGGGCAGTGGCTGCCCGGCGGCCCGGGCGAGTACACCGGCGCCGAGCACGGTCGCCGCCGACAGGACCAGCAGGAGGGGAGCCCAGAGCAGGGTGCGCCGGTCGGTGCGCACCACCCGGTCGGGGATGGGCTCACCACGCCGGACGCGGAGTGTGCGCACCACCAGGGCGGCGATGAGCGGGCCGAAAGCGCCGAGCAGATAGGGCACCACCGTCGGGGCCGACATCGGCGTTCCACCGAGTCCGATCGCGACGAGCCACGCGCCCCAGCTCGTCGCGAAGGCGATGGTCAGGTACAGGAGCAGATCGTTGCGGCGGCCGGCGGCCACCGACGAAGCAGTAGCGGTCATTCCGGAGTTCCCTCGATTGATATCAAAGTTGATAACATTATTGACCATGAGATCATAAGTTCATGGCGACCGCAGAACTACTCCTGCACCCCGTTCGGCTGCGCGTGCTGCAGGCTCTGCTCGGAGTCGATGAGTTGACCATTGCTCAACTGCGGCAACGTCTTCCGGATATCGCTCCGGCCACGCTCTATCGGCACGTCGCGGCCCTCACCAGGGCCGAGGTGCTGGAGGTGGTGCGAGAGCGTCCCGTGCGCGGCACGGTCGAACGCAGTTATCGGGTTCGTCAGGAGCAGGCCGTGGTCGACACCGACGCGCGTGTGAGCATGACACCCGATCAGCACCGGCAGGCGTTCACGGTCTTCACCGGCGCGCTGATGGCCGATTTCGACCGATACCTCGCACATCCCGACGCCGATCCCGCCCACGACGGCGTGCTGTACCGGCAGGGTGCGGTGTGGCTGACACCGGAGGAGTTCACCGAACTCGTCGAAGAACTCGAGGCGACCGTAGCGCGGCGGGCTCGGACCGTCGCCGAGGACGGCCGCAGCCGTCATGTCATCAGTCTCGTTGTGGTGCCGGAGGATCCGGCGGACCGCTGATCGCCGGGGCGGTTGTGCTCATGGCGAGCCGTGCGGCTCGTCCCGGAAGACCTTCCGGTAGATATCCAGGGCGTGACTCGTGAGGTCGGGTGTGCCGGGTTCCAGCCGGAAGGTACGCGTACCGTCGGGGAGTCGCTGGGCGCGCAGGAACA
Source organism: Nocardia vermiculata NBRC 100427 (assembly GCF_001613265.1). Lineage (GTDB taxonomy): Bacteria > Actinomycetota > Actinomycetes > Mycobacteriales > Mycobacteriaceae > Nocardia > Nocardia vermiculata. The sequence continues at coordinate 183,765 of NZ_BDCA01000001.1, read as the reverse complement.
GATCGGTGGCGCGGTCCCGGTGTGCCAGCGCGGACGCGAAATCGTACAAGTGCGTCACCACAACGACTTTCACGCCCGAGTCGAGCAGTGCCTCGGTGATGGGTGCCAGGATTTCGGTGGCCTCGCGCTCGCTGGTCGAGGCGAACGGTTCGTTCCACAGCACCAGTGAGGACCGGGTGACCCGCCCGGTCAGTTCGCGCATCCGCACCAACTCCTCTTTGAGTCTGCCGTAGGTCATCGAGGAGTCGTCCTGGATCCGGAAGTGCGTGAAAACGCCCTCCCTGATATCGGATTCGAACGATTCCGCGACCACGAACATCCCCGCCTGCATCATGATCTGGGCGGCACCCAGGCTGCGCAGAAACGTCGATTTCCCGCCACTGTTGGCACCGGTGATCACGGTCAGCGAGGTGTCCCGGCCGTCGATCGAATTACCCGCGACCCCGGCCGCGCCCGACAGGCACAGCGCCGGGTCCCGCAGCTCGCGGAAGCTGAACGACGATCCGCTGCCCTGCGGCAGCGGAGTGGGGAAACACACCGCGTAGCCGTCACTGCGTAAGCGGTCCACCAGGTTCGCGCAGCCGACCAGGAAGGCGAGTTCGGTACGCAGGGTGTGGAAGAATTCTACGATCACGTCGGTGGTGTGGGTGATCACGTCGGCGATCCGGTCGAGACTCTTACCGGTCAGTCGGGAAATGAATTGCTTTGCGCTCTCGTCGGATTCGGAGATCTCCAGCGCGTTGCGCTTGGGCCGCCCGAATACCGTCCGGTGGCGGCGTGGCGGGGGAAGCGGTTCGAGCAGGACGGGATGCGCGATCCCGGCGTCCGACCCGAGCTGGGCGCCGATCCGGAAACCGTGGTCGAAGCGCAGGGCATCCAGATAATGTTCGACCTCGGCCAGATACTCGTCGCCGAAGGTGGCGGCGAGCCGGCGACCGAAGCCGGCGAATCCCTCCGAATCGAATGCCGCGCAATGATGTTCGTAGGTGTCGCGTGCCCGGCGCACAAAACCGATCAATTTGGTGAGCGGTTCCAGCGACAGGTGCAGTTTCCCGCGTGCGCCCCGGTCGCGGCCGACCATCCAGCGGCGGGCACCGGCGGCCTCGGTCGCGATGGCATAGAGTTCCCGCACCGCAGCGGGTTTGCCGCAGGCGTCGTTCACGACCCGCTGTCGATACCGCAGCACGTCCCGATCATGCACCGACCGGGGAATCACGTCGGCGACGACGGTGCGAACGAAGGGGTCACCGCCCGCCATCACGTCGTACATCGCGGACAGCTCGAGATCCTCGGCGACGGCCTTCCCGTTCACCTCGGCGGCAGGCGCTTGCCACCCCTGCGGCCCGAGCAGATCGACCCTCACCGTGTCACTCGCCCGACAATCGCGTCATAGGACAGCTCGAACTGTTCCGCCAGCGCGACCGCATGTGCCCGGCCGTCTGCCGGCTTCCGTTCGACTTTGAACGTGCGGAGCGTCGGATCGGCACCGACGCCGGCGACCATGCTCACGGCACCGTCCAAGTCCGAGAGTTCGTCCAAGAATGTCACGAACACCGCGACAGCTTTGCGTTCCATAATTTTCCGCAGCACTCGCGCCCCGATCTGCTGCGCATCGGCGGTGGCGGTCGAACTGAAACTCTCGTTGAGGATGATGATCGTCCGGTCGGTGGCGTGCGCGAGGGTTTCGCCGATCGCGGTCAATTCACCCTCGAGTTTGCCGGCAGCGTCGTCGGAGCGTTCCCGCCGCTCGAAATGGGTGGCTATCGTATCGGCGAGCAGCACCCGCGCAGCGCGCGCCGGAACCGGACAACCCAGGGCCGCAAGATAAGTGACCTGTCCGAACATCCGGGCGAAGGTGCTCTTGCCACCCTGATTCGGTCCGGTGACGACGATGGTGCGTTCACTGCCGGACAGGTGGTAATCGTTGGTGACCGGCGGGTCCGTCTCACCGCAATTCTTGACCGCGAGTGCCACGTCGTAGGCGCCGGTGACGCGAATTCCGTCGAACGAGTCGGTGACCTCGGGCAGGCAGAACACCGAGCCGTGGGCGGACAACCGGTCGGTCAGCCGGAGGAACGACAGATAGAACTGCAACTCACCGTCCAGGCGGTCGAGAACCGGATCGATGAATTCGTCGAACTCGGCGCCGTCCATCATTCGGTGAAATGCGCGCGGAAACAGGTGTACGAGTTCGTCGAGCACGCGCTCCTCCACCGGATGCACGCCCGCGAACGGCGGGGAGGTCTGTTTTTCAGTAGGTGCCCATCCCTGGGTGAAGGGCGCGAACAAGCGCTCGATGGTGGCGGTGTAGCCGGTGATCTCAGCGGCCGGTTCGACCGCGATGCGATGCTCGTCGATCTGCATCGAATAACGAATCTCTGCGAGGTCGGCGAGGATTTCCTCGCACCCCGAGCACAACTGCTGGAATCCCGCCCCGCTGATATAGCTGTTCAGGTAGGTGCGCCACGATTCGAGGGCGGGGGAATGCAGTGTGCTCTCGCTCAGGCCGCGGTGCAGCGTCGATACGGATCGGCAGTACACGTGCACGATGTCCACGCCGAGCCGTCGCCGCACCACCGGATGGCGCACGAGCGGCAGCTCGGACAGGTGCCGCCGGACCAGACTCATCGACCGCGAGAATTTCTCGAGCGGCCCTCGCACGGACGGTTCCGCCAGATCCGTGAAAACCTGCCGGCGGTAGTCGACATCCTCGCTGTGTAGCAGTGGGGCCCGCAGCAGCTGATCGACAGCGCTGCCCGCCACCGCGACCTCGGCGAACACACGGTCCAGATTCAGATCGGAAACAGTCTCCGGAGCGGGCTGTGCGACGGTTCTGTGCTCCGGGTCGCGCCACAGCAAGCTCGGCGCCGGGCTCATCGGATCTCGTCCCTCGGCCGCGCCGGGTCCACACACCTTGTCATCGCTGTCCACCCTACGTGCGGTGTATCGCCGGTCGGCGTCTCAGCGCGACCAGCCGAGTTCTCCGGCCTCGATGCGATGCGCTGTCCGTTCCAGCCAGTCGAGGTCGTGCCGCAGCCGGGCCAGCAGATAGTGCGCCTCGATCATGTGGATCTCGGGTTCCCCGGAAGTGTGAATCGCCTGCTCGAGCTCGCGGATCGTCTGCTCGATCAGCTGCACTCGCGTCGCGAGTACAGCGGTGGCTTGTCCGGGTTCCAGAATTCCGAGGTAGGCGAGTGCGGTGACGAACGCCGGACCGCCGGCCGGATCGGCCTCGCGCAGTTGGTGTCGCACCCGTTCGGCGAGTGCGGTGCGGCCGGATTCGGTGGGAGTGAGGGTGCCGCGCTCGTCGTTGGCGGCACCGATCCATCCTTCGGCGGTCAGGCGATCCAGCAGCGTGTAGACGGTCGCGTTACGAACGCGCAGGTAGTCGTATCGGCGCCGGAGCTCGCTGAACAGCGCGTAGGGGTGGCGCGGCTGCTCGACCAGGAGGCCGAGAATGGGCAGGACCAGCGGATTGTCGAGCGCGTTCTGGGGCACTGCTGCAGCCTAGCCGATTAGTCGTATACGGTTAGCCGTATACGACTAATGGAGGTGTCATGATTTTCGGTATCTGGCCCGGTGTCGTCGCGGCCGACCTCGTCGACTTCCGGCCACTCGACTGCCCACCGGAAGACCCCGACGCGACTCTGGCGGCGCTGCGGGAGCTGCAAGGTGATGCCGCCGCGTTCTATGTGCGCTGCTATCGGCACTTCGGAACCGGCTGCACCCCGTCGCCGGGTGTGTCCCGGACGCCTCGACGTCCGGAGCTGTATGCGGGGGAGGGGCGGCTGATCGATCTGGTCGCCTGCTATCAGAGCCCCGAACCGGACCCGGATGGTTTCGCCGAGTTCGTTCGCGAAGCCGTGCGCGACGTCGCCGCCTGGGGTGGCGGCAAGGTGCAGGTCGGCGAGGAACCGAATATGCCGGCACCGCAGGACGGTGGTAGCCCCGGATGCTTCGACGCCGTCGCGGCCGGGTTGGCCGCCGCCTTCGAGGAACGCGAACGCCTCGGTGCCGAGGTGGCGATCGGCGTGAATGCCGCGGGCATGACCGATGCGGCATTCTGGACGCAACTGGCCGACGCGGTCGGGGCGGAACTTCTCGCGAGACTCGACTACATCGGTCTGGACGCCTTCCCCGACGTCTTCCGTCGCATCCCGCATCACCAGCTCGCCGATTCCGTCACTTTCCTGATCGAGCAGTTCCGTTCTGTCACAACAGAATCCGGAATATCCGCAAACGTCCCCATCCATATCACCGAAACCGGATGGCCGACCGACATCGATCGGGACGAACAGACCCAGCGCACGGTCCTGGAAACGGTCGCGCGAGCCGTTCTCGATTCCGGTGCCGGAGTCACCGCGTACGAAATCTTCGGCCTACGAGATGGCCGCACCGACGCCGCCTGGGCCGGCCGCTTCGGCCTCCTACGCGACGACTACACCCCCAAACCGGCCTTCGGTGCTGTTCGCGACCTCATCGCCGAGCGATCTCGGCGGGCCTAGGATTCGTGTCTGTTATGGTCGCGATCGTCTCCTCGCGTGCGGATCAACCACTAGGATGGCGGCATCGACCACACAGAAGTGGGCACTCGATGATCGATGTCGCTCCGTCCGGGGCGCCGTAGCACACCACATCCTCGTCTCATGCCATACCCGAGTATGAGATGCAACGAGATTTTGTCGGGTAGCTTGGGGCTATCGACATCGCCACCACACGTTATCGGCGACGAAATATGTTCAGCCGGAACATATTTCAGATCTTCGCCGGACCGGAAAGGGGTGGCGGCACCCTCTCGGTCCCACCTCTCAGGAAGAACATATGACGACAGTTGCCGTGGCGCCGACGCCGACCCCACGATCATCGCGGCGCAGCGGCGCCAACAATGATTACCCTCGCCTGCTGCGCAGGATCTCCGACGCGGGACTCATGGAACGGCGGCCCGTCTACTATGCCGTCCGGCTCACCCTGGTCGGGATCGCCTTCGTGGCCGGGTGGGCAGCGTTCTTTCTTGTCGGCGACTCGTGGTGGACGCTGTTGGTAGCGGCGGTCATGGCTGTGACGTTCGCTCAGGTCGCGCTGGTCATGCACGATGTTGCACACCGGCAGGTCTTCCGGTTGCGGCGCCCGGCCGAAATCGCGGGCCGGGCGGTCGGCAACGCCGGGATCGGTCTGGGCTACGGCTGGTGGCAGGACAAGCACACCCGCCATCACGCCAATCCGAACCACGAGGAGCTCGACCCCGATGTGCTGCCCGACGTCCTGGTCTGGTCGCAGCGGCAGGCTCGGGCCAGTCGCGGCCTGCCTCGATTGATCGGCAGGGCACAGGCCTTCCTGTTCTTCCCGCTGCTGCTGCTGGAGGGTGTGAACCTGCATGTGGCCGGCCTCCGTGCGCTCGGCAACCGATCGATCAAACGCCGCGGGTTGGAGGGCGTACTTCTCCTCGGACATTTCGCCCTCTACCTGTCCGCGCTGTTCGTAATCCTGCCCGTGGACAAGGCTTTCGCATTCCTCGTCGTCCACCAAGCGCTGTTCGGTCTCTACATGGGCTCCATCTTCGCCCCGAATCACAAGGGTATGCCCACCCTGACCGGCGACGACCGCCCCGACTACCTGCGCCGGCAGGTGCTGACCTCCCGCAACGTGCGCGGCGGTGCACTCACCGACATCGCTCTGGGTGGGCTCAACTATCAGATCGAACACCATCTGTTCCCGAGCATGCCGTCACCGAATCTGCGTCGCGCACAACCGATCGTGCGTGAATACTGCGCCGAGATCGGCGTGCCGTATCACGAGACGGGGCTGATCCGGTCGTACGGCGAAGCGCTGCGGCACCTGCACCAGGCCGGAGCACCGTTGCGCAAGGAAGTAGCGCACCAGGTACCTGAAACGCAGTAGACGCTCCCGGCCCAGTAGGGCTGGATCAGCAGCCGGCATCTCTCCCCGATAGGCGCCGAAACTCCGATTCCGAGGCGTCGACCAGCGTTACGATCGTCGCGGGGCAGCCGATAGCGTTGCCCGCTACGGTTGGGAGAGAACGTGTCCACCGCCTTCCTCGTCGTCACCGCGCTCGGCGTGCTCTTCAACGGCGCCGCCGCCGTCACCTACCTGATCGGCCACGAATACCCCAAGACTCAGGCCGATATGAAGGGCATTCCGCGAAAGTATGTTCCGGTACTGGGACTGCTGCTGGCGGCAGGCACCGTGGGTCTGCTGGCGGGGCTCGCGCTACCGCTCGTGGGAACCCTCGCCGCCTGCGGCCTGGTGCTCTACTTCATCGGTGCGATCGGTGCCCACCTGCGGGTCGGCTCCCACAACATCGTCGGCGGCATCGTCTTCCTACTCACCGCCGTAGCCGTCCTCGTCCTGGGGTTGCTCGACCACGGCGCGTGGTGAGGCCCGGGAGGCCGCAGGACGTTTGGTTGCCCGCTTCGGGGACTGATCGAGCGGGGCGGTGTCGCTCTCGATCGTGTGAGCGCACTGCTTGGTTGTCAGGTCGGCGTGGCTGTGAGATGTCTTATGGCAGTCAGAGTTTCGTCGATGACCTTCGGGAGGTCGGAGTCGCCGTGTTGCTCGAGCCAGCGGGTCACTGCAATCCGGAGGGTGGTGACCGCGAGCTCGGCGGCTACCTGTGCGGTGAGATCGTCGACGCCGCGGTCGCGAAAGCCCCGTTCCAGGGACTGAGCCAGGAGCGCGAACTTGCGTAGCTCGCGTTCGTGCAGGGCGGGCTCGGCGTCGATCACGGCCCGGCGGCGGCGCACGTAGTCGAGGCTGCGGCCCTCGAAGATCTGGGCCGCGGCGGGGGCCAGGCATGCGCTGATCAGCTCCATGGGGCGCAGTGCCGGTGGTGCCTCGGCCATGAGGTGTGCGACTCGGTCGGGCACCGATTCCTCACCGGAGAACAACACCTCGCGTTTGTCGGCGAAGTGCCGGAAGAAGGTGCGGGTCGTGAGTCCGGCGCGCGCGGTGATCTGCGGGACGGTGGTCTCGGTGAAGCCGTGCTCGAGAAAGAGATCGAGCGCGGCCTGCTCGAGCCGTTCGCGTGTACCCGGTTGCCATCGACCCATACGCCACATCCTAGTGATGACACGACGTGTCATGGTGTGCCATAGTGATGACATGACGTGCCATCGCTATGGAGGCAAACATGACAGGTGAGATCTGGGTACTCGGCGCGACCGGACGGGTCGGCCGGGAAGTTGTCGAGCGCTTGCAGGGCGAAGGTGTCGACGTGGTGGTGACCGGCCGGGACCGGGAGCGGTTGGCCCGGCTGAGCCCGGACGCCCGGGCCGTGACCGGCTCGCTCGACGAGGTGTGTGCGCGGCTGGCCGACGAGGCGCCGGCCGTCGTGATCAATACCGTGGGTCCGTTCGCGGTCACGGCGCCGCAGGTCGTCCGAGCCTGCCCGCCGGGAACGCACTACGTCGACGTGTCCAACGAACTGGGCTCGTTCGAGTCACTGCACGCGATGGACCGGGACGCGGTGGCGACCGGCCGCACGCTGGTCTCCGGCGCGGGCTTCGGTGTGCTCGCCACCGAAGGCATCCTGTGGCATCTGCTCGAGGGGGAGGAGAAGCCCGCACGCGTGCGCGTCGATGCCATCGCCTCGGTCGCGATCGAGTCCGGCGCTCTCGGAGAAGCCCTGGCCGCCACCATTGTTCAAGGTTTGCGTGAGGGCGGACGCCAAGTACGGCAGGGACGGATCACGCGAACCCGGGCAGCCGGCGCCGCCGAACAGTTGACCACCCCCGGCGGCGACGTGATCACCACGGCCTCCCTGGGCAGCGGCGAACTCTTCGCCGCGTGGCAGGCGAGTGGCGCCACATCGGTCGTCGCCGGCTCGGCTCTGGTTCCCGCCAACCCTGTTGCGCGAGCGGCGATGCCGATGATCGGTGCCACACTGCGCCTGCCCGGCCTCACCGCCTTCGCCACCCGCCGCCTGGCCGCCGTCACGACCACCACGGCCAAGGAGCGTCCACGGGAGTCGTCGTGGGGTCGCGCCCGCGTCGAATGGCCGTCCGGTCGCGTGCGTGAGGGCTGGTTGCGCACCGGCGAGGCCATGACCTTCACGGTCGGCGCTCTCGCCGAGGTCGGTCGTCGGCTGGCCGCGGGGGAGGGCCGTCCCGGCGCGTTCACCCCGGCCAGGCTCTTCGGCCCGGAACTGGCATTGGCTGCCGGCGGTGAATTCGTGGTCTCGAGCTGAGCCGAGGTGTACCAGTCGCTCGGGTGAAACTTCGGGTATGCGCCCTACTGGTCGATGATGGGCACTGGGTGATGATCGAGGCCAGGGAAGCATTCGAGCGGGTGGCCCTCGAATTCCTGCTGCGCGAGGGGTGAACTCCGCCTCAGGCTCGAAAGATTCGGCATTGAGAGGTAGCCGATGCTCGCGTTGCTCCGGTGGTATCACGCAGGGTGCCTTGCGTGGTTGCCAGTTGACGGTCGATACGTCCGTCGGCTTCCAGCAGCGTGGGCGCGGGTGCCTCGTGTCCGGTGGACCAGATGACCGACAGGTCCAAGCTGATCATGCGAGTCTGCGCGGGCTCGGTTCGCAGGCCGCTGTCCATGAGAAACGCATCGAAGAACATGATGTCGGTGAGGCGCCCGGAGATTTCTGCGGCCCGGCGATCCGCCGATGCAGCGGCGTCCGGTACGGCCCATAGTGCGACGCGTCCCTGCCCGTCGCAGAAGGTGTCTTCGGTCAGCGGGTAGTCGATCGCCCGCAGGTTCAGCCCTTTCAGGAACGGTGCCACCTCGACGACCCAGGGCAACTCGTCGTAGCTGTTGAAGGAAAGTGATTGTGTGGCAGGGGCTTCGCGATCGTTCATCATCCGTGGATCGACGAACCAGGCGAGCGCGGTCAGGACCGGGGTGCCCTTCTGTGCGACGGTAATCTCGCACATTCCACAGCTGCGGCCCGCGGAGAGTACGTTCGCCGTCACATCGAGCGGACCCGGTTCGATCGGGGCGGTGAACACGGCGTGGATGCTGCGCAGTGTGCGGCCGGGCAACTGCACGAAGCCAGCCAGCGCGGCGATCGCGGCCGAGTAACCCCCGAAACCAATTCCCTGGAAGCACAGTTCCGGCGGCATCAGTGACCGGAACGTCGGTCCGTCTCCCTCGAGGCGCACATCCCCGAGCGGGGTGGGAACCTGCAGCGACATCGTCATAGTGAACCGTCCATCAGTAGTACCCGAGCAGTAGCCTCGATCGAACTGTGCCGCGATCGTATGCGGCACGCGGTGTGGTTATCGGTGTGGGCTGCTCAGCATTGCCGGCGGCGTAGCGGCGGAATTGTCCCTGGTGGTCTCGGCGGTGGAGAGTTCGCGCACTCGCCCGCCGCGCACTTCTATCGTGCGATGGGCGATGTCGCGGGCGACGAGTCGGTCGTGGGTGATGAATACGTATGCGGTGCCGTGTGAGGCCTGTAGGTCGGCGAGGATGTCGAGGACCGTTGCCCGGGAGACGACGTCCAGGGCCGATACTGCCTCGTCGAGGACGATGAGGGCGGGGCGTGGGGCCAGGGCTCGGGCGATGGCGACGCGCTGGCCCTGGCCGCCGGAGAGTTCGTGGGGCCGGCGGCGGGCGAAGTCGGCACCGAGGCCGACGTCGTCGAGGACCTCGCGTACCCGTTGCGCCCGCTGAGGCCGGGTGAGGCCCAGCGACGGATGCAGTGATTCCGCCACGATTCGCTCCACCGTCCAGCGTGGATCCAAGGCTGTCAGCGGATTCTGGGCCACCAATTGCACGCGCCCGCCGGTTGTTTCGACGTGACCCGTATCGGCTGTGGTCAGCCCGGTCAGCAGTCTGGCCAGTGTCGATTTGCCGGAGCCGGACGGGCCGACGACGGCGACCGTTTCACCGCGATGCACGGTCAGTTCTGCCGAGTCCAGTGCGGTGACCGCGCCGAACCGTTTGCTCAACTGCCGGGCGCGTAACACCGGTTCCCCCGGTGCGGAGGCCGCCACCGGACCCCTGCGGCCCGGCATGGCCCGCTGCAAAGCTTGTGCCGCAGTGCTTTCCGGGTTCTGCAGTACCTGCTCGGCCGGTGCCGCCTCCACTACCCGGCCGCCGTCGAGCACGACGACCCGATGCGCCCGGTCCGCCGCGACCCGCAGATCATGGGTGATCAGCAGCAGGCCGGTGCCGCCGGTGGCCTGTGCGGTGAGAGCGTCGAGTACCTGATCGGCGACCTCGGCGTCGAGCGCGCTGGTCGGCTCGTCGGCAACCACCAGACCGGGGCGTCCGGCCAGAGCCATGGCGATCAGGACGCGCTGCCGCTGCCCGCCGGAGAGTTCATGCGGGTACCGCCGCACGTACGACGGATCCGCCAGCCCCACCTCGGCGAGGCGATCTACGGCGTCGGCCTCACCGGATGGTTTGCCGCACAGGCGCAGTGCCTCACGCACCTGACTTCCGATGCGCTGCACCGGATTCAGTGAGCTCCCGGGATCCTGCGGCACATAACCGACCCGCCGGCCCCGCACCGATCGCCATGCTCGGGAGCCCGGCGCGGGCAGCTCGGAATCGTCGAGCCGAAGCCGCGCTGCCGCCACCCGGATCCGCCCGCGGTGCAGCCCGAGAATGGTGCGTGCGAGGGAGGACTTCCCACTTCCCGATTCCCCGACGACAGCGACGACCTCCCCGGGCTGCACCTGCAGGCTCACCTCGCGCAGGATGCGAGTATCGCCGAAAGTGAGGTTCAGGTCTTCAATCTCGAGCACGATGTGCTCCTTCGATCACCCGGGAGATCCGGTAGGCGGCGAGCACGACAACCATGATGACCAGAGCCGGTAGGGCGGTGAGCCACCACGCGTCCGCGAGGAATGCGCGACCGTCGGCGACCATCGAACCCCATTCGGGGGCAGGCGGTGGTGGCCCGAATCCGAGGAAGCCCAGTGCGGCGACGGCCAGCACGGCCTGCCCGAATTCCACGGAGGCGACCGCCGCCGCCGTCGGCCACAGGTGCGGCACGATATGTCTGCTCACCACGACCGGCCGGCTCCACCCGCTGACCGCCGCCGCCTCGACGAACGGCGCGGACCGCAACTGCAGGGTGCGAGACCGGACGACGCGTGCCGCCGTGGCGACACCGGCGATGCCGACCGCGACACCGAGTTCGAGCGTCCCACCGCCGGTCGCGGCGATCACCGTCATCGACAGCAGCAGGCTCGGCACGGCGAGCAGCACATCCACGATCCGCATTCCGACCCGGTCGGGCCGGCCACCGAGATAGCCTGCGACGACGCCGATGAGCCCGCCGCTGATCACCGCGATGGCGACGGCAACCAAGGCCGCGGTCAGGGAGGCCCCCGTGCCGTATATGACGCGGGTGAACACATCACGACCCAACCGGTCGGTCCCGAACGGATGTGACAGTCCGGGCGCCTGCAACCGGTCGGCGGGCGCCACCGCGAACGGATCGCTCCGGGTGAGCAGTGCGGGCGCCGCCGCCGCGACCAGCACGAGCACCAGCACCACCGACGAAATCACAGTGGCGACAGGTGGAAACGGCCACCGCGCCGTGAATCGCCGCAGCGTGACGTCCCGGACGCGCGGTCCCACGAAGTTCGTCATCCGTGCACACTTCCGGCTCGAGGGTCGATGAACGGGCTGATCAGGTCGACGGCGAGGGTTACCACCACGAAGATCGCCGCGGAGATCACCACCGCGGCCAGCAGTACCGGTCCGTCGTGGGCGGCGACCGCCTGCTGGGTGAGCCGGCCGAGACCGGCGCGGGAGAACACGGTCTCCACGACGACGGCACCGGCGAGGGCGGCACCGATGAGGACGCCGAGCGCTGACAGCGCCGGCAATGCCGCCGCGGGGGCGACGTGGCGAAGATGCACCGCCGCCTCCGATGCGCCTTTCGCGCGGGCGACGTCGACGAACGGTTGCGCGGCCGCTTCCCGCATTCCCGCCGCCATCACCTGGCCCAGATATCCGGCGATCGGGATGGCGAGCGTGATCGCCGGCAGTACCAGCGTGGATACGCCGTCCTCACCGAATCCGGGGACCAGGCCCAACCCGAATGCGAACACCTGGATCAGCACCAGGCCCACGGCGAAGGTCGGCAGTGACACCAGGATCGACGGCAGCTGTCCCAGCACCCGCGCGGTGATCCCGTCGGGCCGGAACGTCGCGGCGAAGGCGAGGACGAACGCGACCACCGCACCGAGCGCCAAGGCTGCCGCCGCCAGTGCCGCGGTGGACGGCAGCGCGTCCAGCAGTGACGTCGTGACCGGTTGCCCGGTGACCACCGAGGTCCCCCAGTCGCCGGTGACGAAATCACCCAGTGCGGACAGATATTGCTGCCACAGCGGCCGGTCGAGACCGTACTGCGCGGTCAATGCCGCGATCGTCGCCGCCGACGGTGGGACACCGCCGCTGTCGGCATTCGCCGCGAGGGAGACCGGATCGCCGGGCAGCACCCGCAGGATCCCGAACACCAGGGTGAACACCGCCCACACCACGACCACCCCGGCAGCCACGCGGCCCAGCACGGCGCGCACGAACACATTCGTCATGATCCACCCGTCACCGGAACTGCAATCGCAGCACACCGGAGGCGTCGAACCCGATCCCGTCGAATCCGGCTGCGACAGCGGCGACCTGGGACAGTTCGACCACCGGAATCGCGTAACCGGCCGCGATCACCCGGGTCTGAGCTTGTTCGACGATCCGGTTCCGCTCGTCCTGATCGGCCACCCCGGCTTGCCGGTCGAGCAACGGGTCGATCTGCGGATCAGCCTGGCGGTGCGAGTAGTTGGTCCCACCGGCGCTCACCCGTGATCGGAGGATATCCGGATCGGCGCGGGTGACGTTGTAGTACACCGCATCGAAGTCACCGGCCGAGCGGCGGGACAGGAAATCGTCGTTGGACAGCGCGCTGATGGTCACACCGATACCGACCGCGTGTAACTGCTGCTGGACGAGCTCCAGGATCGGCTTGTTGCCGTAGAACTCGGGTGAGTAGATCACATCGAATGTCAGCTTCTGCCCGCCCTTTTCGCGGACGCCCTCACCCGACCGACGCCAACCGGCGGCATCGAGCACGCGTTCGGATGCCTTCGGGTCGTACCGGACGCCCGCGTCCTCGTGGTAGCCCGGAGTCGTCGACGCCAGCACGCTCGTCGCCGGTTCGAAGCCGTCGCCGAGGATCGTGTCCACCAGTTCCGGGCGGTTGAGGGCGGTCAGCACGGCGCGGCGCACCTCCCGGTCGGCGAGGACACCGTGCGCGAGATTCGGCTGAATCACGAACGGCAGCCCGGGATTCGGTCGCGACACCAGGGTGGCGCCCACCGAGGTGAGGGTATCGCGGTCCTGCGGTTGCGGATCTGCCGTGGCATCCAGCCGGCCCGACCCGATGCTGCCCGCCCGCACCCCGGACTCGGGGACGACGCTGAATTCGACCTTCCGATAGCGGCTTTCATCGGCGAGACCGATATCGGCGGCCCAGCGATAATCGTCGCGACGGGTGAGTGTCACCGACCGGTTCTGTTCCCAGCCGGAATAGGTGAAGGGGCCGGTGCCGACGACGTTGGCCGCGATGCAGCGCTCGTCGAACGAGCGGTTCACCGTCGACGGCGCGAGAATGCCGAGTTGGGTCGTCGCCGCAGCCTGCAGGAACTGCACATTCGGTGACTCGAACCGCACGATCGCGGTGCGTGGATCGGGAGTATCGGTGCGGTCGTAGCCGAGCAGGAACCCGGAGGCCTGCAGTGTGCGGGTCGAGCCGGCACCCGGCCGGGGTGCCGCGAGGGTGTCGAAGTTCTGCTTCACCACCCCGGCGGTGAGTGGTGTCCCGTCGCTGAACGTGACGTCCGGACGCAGCGTGAAGGTGAAACTGCGCCCATCCGATGAGATGTCGAATCGTTCGGCGAGCCACGGAGTGACCGTGCCCGTCTCGGGATTCTGGTCGACCAGTGAGTCGACCACCTGCCTGGTCACGTTGACGGTCTGGTTGGTGCTCGCCTGGGCCGGATCCGCGCAGCTCGGCGCCGAAGACAACCCGTAGCGGAGCGTGTCGGAGGCCGAAGCCGCCCCGCCGCAGGCCGCGAGCGGTAGTGCGAGCGACAGGGTGAGCGCGGCGGTCACCGCGCGCACGGTGGGAGTGAGGCGGCTGCCGTTTCGGGGTTCAGCCACATCGAGTTCGGTCATGACCGGACTCCTTTCCGGTCGGTGATCACCAGATTCGCGATCAGCGCGGTGAGCGATACGGCCAGCAGCAGCACCGCGACGGATACCAGCCCGCCCGAAGCGTCCGACGACACGTAGATTGCCGCCGCGACGGCGGCCCCCAGTGCGCCGCCCAGATTGTGGAAGGTCCACGACGCGCCGATCGCGAATCCGGATTCGGCGGCAGGTACCGAGGACAGGGCGGCGAGTGTGGCCGGCGCCAGGATCGACGCCCAGCCGAGCCCGAAGAACACGAAACCGGTCAGCAGCACGACCAGCGATCCCGAGACACCGCCGATCAGGGTGGCGACCGCGGCTATGGTGAGGGCGCCGAATCCGTAGCGCAACGGCGTGATCGGCCCCACGCGGTCCACCCAGCGTCCCACCCGCGGCGAGGTGAGCGCCATGGTCGCGCTGACCAGCAGCAGCGACACGCCGATCGTGCGTTCACCGAGGTCGTGCCGATCCGTCAGATACGGCGGAAGCACCAGGAGTGCGGAGGCGTAGAACGCGGCGAGGAAGAAGTCCGACAGCAGTGCCGCACCGAAGCGCGGGTGCGTGAACAACGCGATGTCCAGCAGCGGCTGGTTCGCCCGCCGTTCCACCACGATCAACCCGGCCGCCCCGAGTACCGCGACGGTGGCGGCGCTCAGTACCGGCAGACTCAGCCATCCGGCACTCTCGGGCAGCGAGACGAAGGCGACCGCCGCGGCCACGGTCACCGCGAGCAGCACTTGACCGACGGGGTCGGCGGCGGTGTGGCCGGCAGGCTCGGGTGCGGGGACCGCCGCCAGAATCAGCACGATCGCCACCAGCCCGAACGGCACATTGATCCAGAACACCGAACTCCACCCGAATGCGGGTACCAGCAGTCCGCCGAATACCGGCCCGATGGCCAGGCCGACACCGTTCACCGCGTACAGCCACCCCACCGCACGTCCGCGCTCACCCTCCGGGAACAGCTGTTCCACCAGCGTGGATGTGCCGGTGTAGAGCACGGCGCAGGCTGCACCCTGCACGAACCGGGCCACGATGAGCCAGCCGATCCCCGGAGCGAGCGCCGCGCCCACCGAACCGACCACGAAGACAGCGAGCCCGGCCAGCAGGACGCGCCGGCGACCGAACCGGTCCCCGAGCCGTCCCGCTGTCACCATGAACATCGCGAGTGCGGTGAGAAATCCGCTGAGCACCAGCTGCGAGATGCCGATCGTCGTGGTCAGGTCACGGGTGATCGCCGGCAGTGCGGTCGACACGATCGTCAGGTCGATACAACCGAGGAACGAGGCCGTGGCCAGGCCGATGAACCCGGTCGTGCGCCGTCCGGCGGTGATGTCCCGGTCGACGACGCTCACCGCGCGGACCTGCGCTTCTTGAAACGTAGTGGCAGCCACGCGGCCCCGTCGGCGACGAACAGTTCGCGCGTCGCCTGCATGGCTGCGGAAATCTGCTGCGGATAGACGACGAAGTCGTAACCCTGTGCGGCCCAGAGCGGTTGGATGATCGGCACCTCCTCGAGCAGGTAGGCGAGGCAGCGCTGCCGTACCCGCTCGAGATCCGCGCCATCGCCGTCGCGGCGGGCGACGAACCGATCGATGGTCGTGTCGATCGCCGCCCGATACCCTGTGTTCGACGTGTACGCCGCCCGGACATCGCGCAACGCTCGCGGATACTCCGGGTCGACGAGGGCGTCGTCCCAGCGGAGAATGTCGGTGTCTGCGGTGAGCAGATCGAGCAGCGGGCGGTTGCGTGCCACCCATTGATCGCCGCGTCTCCTCGATTCGGCGTAGGCGCGCGCCGATTCGATCCCCAGATTGTGGCGTTGCAGCGTATCGGCCACGGCGACGGTGATCTGCCCGAACCCGCTGCGGTTGAGCAGATCGATGGTGGCGCCGAACTTCTCACCCTCGTGATAGTCGGCGCCGACGCTCACCAACAGGATGGCCGAGCGGTCGGCGTAGTCGTACTGTCGTCCCTTCAGGTCGAACGCCGCCTTGTGCGATGCGGACCCGACCGGCGTGGTTGCGGTGAGTGTCATCAGCTCCACACCCCCAGCGGCTGGTCGCGGCCGCGGACTCCGATGAACAGCCCGATCGTCACGCGCGGCCGATCCCGGGACGGGGTGACGGCGTGTACGCGCCGGGGATCGATGAAGATCGCCTCCCCGACTCGGGGGCGAACCGTGAGCGCCGGCTCGCCGACAGCGTCCCGGTCGACGCCCCAGACCCGCGCCCCGGACAGTGCCCGGTAATCGTCTTCGGACGGATACGAGTCCCAGACCTCGAGTTCGCCACCCTCGTCGGGGACGTCGAGGTAGACGTTCACCGACAACTGGCGGCGGATGCCGAGCACGTCGTCGTCCGGCAGACCCCGTTGCACGTTGTCGGTGTGCGGCTCCAGATCCACGCCGCCGAGCTGATACCGGACGACCCCGGCGAAGAACTTGCGGCTCTGCGAGGTGAGCAGTGTTGTTCCGGCCGGCCAGGTTTCGTCGAGCAGGATCCGGATGGTGTCGGCGGGATACTCGTACGGTGCGGCGAGTTCACGCAGCCGGCTGCGGTGTTCGGCGGCCTCGTCGAAGTAGGTGGACTGTCCTCCCGCGCCGACTTCGGAGAAGGCGTATCCGATCCGCCGGAACTGCGGATCGGTGCCGAGCGGGCCGTGATCCTCGCGGCCGACGAAACGACCGCGCAATCCGTCCAGCGCGGGGCCGGTGACGACGTCGCGCACTCGCACCGCGTAGACGTCACCTTTCAGCAGTTGCAGCAGATGGTCGGCAGAGAAGTCGCGGATCGTCGTGGTGAGAATGTGCGGGTCCACTGGACGGCCGGTGGTGCGGCCATCCTGGGACCCGGATCTGTCGAGTGTTTCGGTCATCGTATTTCTCCCCGTGCCGGGCGTATACCGGCGTCGATGCGATCGTCCGCCAGGGCGGACGGCACGTGCATTCAGAACGTAAGCGCGGCAACGACTTACGGCAACAGGTCGGTTCTCCTGCGAGGTGAGGCCGTGCAGGTCAGACGTTATTAATCAGGGTGAGGGCAACGGGGCGTGCGCACCCGGAGGTTGACAAGCAGCGGAATCGTCTGCCACTCTCGCTGCAGGTCATGAGTGCCAGCGTGAAGCCCCGGCTTGCTGGTCGGCAACCCTCCTCCGCGGTGGGGTGCTCCGGGTGACGACCTGGCCGTCGCCAGTTCGGCGCGGCAAGCGCGGACTTCGGCTGTCATCCACTCGGAGTCCCTGACCCCGAGGAGTCTCGATGACCGTCGCCATCGATCGTACCGACCACGCTGTGCCTGCAGTGTCCGGCCGCGATCTGCGAGTTCCCCTGGTGCAGGGCGGAACTCGCACCTACGCCAACTTCGATTACGCCGCGAGCGCGCCCGCGCTGACCACGGTGACCGACCGGCTGGCCGAGGTGTTGCCGTATTACGCCAGCGTGCACCGTGGCGCCGGTTACGCCTCCAGGATCTCGACCGACTGCTACGAATCCGCCCGCGACTCGGTGGCCCGCTTCGTGTGCTGCGCCGCCGACCAGGTCGTCGTGTTCACCCGCAACACCACGGACGCGTTGAACTTGCTGGCCACCTGTGTGCCCGGCGACACAGTGGTGCTCGATATCGAACATCACGCCAACTTCCTGCCCTGGCGACGGCGGGGACGCCGGGTCGTGGCGGCCGCGGACACGATCGAGGAGACGATCGGACGCATCGCCGCGGAATTAGGGCGCAAACCCGCTGCGCTGCTTGCTGTTACCGGTGCCTCGAATGTGACCGGCGAAATCCTGCCGCTGGACCGCCTGGCGGCGCTCGCCCACCGTTTCGGTGCCCGCATCCTGGTCGACGCCGCGCAGCTCGCACCCCACCGGCGCATCGACCTGCGTGCAGACGCTGTCGACTATCTCGCCTTCTCCGGTCACAAGCTGTACGCCCCGTTCGGGGCCGGTGTACTCGTCGGCCGCCGGGATTGGCTCGATGCCGCCGACCCCTATCTAGCCGGCGGCGGTGCGGTACGGGAGGTGAGCGCCGCCGACGTCGAATGGGCACCTGCTCCGCAACGGCACGAGGCCGGTTCGCCCAACGTCTTGGGTGTGGTCGCGCTCGCGACCGCATGCGACACACTCGGTGCGCTGCACGACACCGATGTCGTCGCGCATGAACACCATCTCACCGAGCGTCTCCGCACCGGACTGGAAACCCTTGCCGGAGTGCGGTTCCTGCGCATCTGGACCGACAGCACCGACAGTGTCGGGATCGTGGCGTTCACCGTCGACGGCTTCGCCCCGGGCCATGTCGCGGCATACCTGTCGGCCGAACACGGAATCGGCGTGCGCGACGGACGATTCTGCGCCCACCCGCTGCTGACCCGCCTCGGCGTCGACGGGGCACTGCGCGCCAGCATCGGCCTGGGTACCACCCTCGCCGATGTCGACCGGCTGATAGACGCCGTCACCGCGCTGGTCGGGCACGGACCGGGATGGGATTACAGCAACAGTATCGGGCAGTGGAGCCCGGTACCCGAGACGCGGGAGCGCCTTGCGGGCGGAGCTGCGGTCGGTGCGGCCCCCTGCAACTGACGACGCCGCGAGGTCCGAGGGCCCGGCCGGATGTGCTCGTTTCGGCGATCCGGTCCGGGGGAGTACGGCCGATGTCCGGTGGGAATAGCCGCACCGCTCGACTGTGTTGGCACTCACATGCCGAAACCTTTGACCGAAGCCGAACGTCAGCAGTTTCTCGCGGAGAAGCACGTCGCGGTGCTTGCGGTGGCCGCGAAAGACGGGCGCCCGCCGGTGGCCGTGCCGATCTGGTACGACTACACCCCTGGTGGTGATATCCGGATCAACACCGGGGCCGACAGTCGCAAGGCCAAGCTGGTCCGGGAGGCCGGCGTTGTCACGGTCACCGTGCAGCGCGAACAACCGCCGTACCGGTACGCGATCGTCGAGGGCACGGTGGTCGACGCCACCACACCGGCACCGCGAGAAGCACGGGAGGAGATCGCGATCCGCTATCTCGGGCCGGAGGACGGTCGAGCCTTCACCGACGGCATGGACGACTTCGCCTCGGTGCTATTCACCATCCGCCCCGATCGCTGGATCACGCAGGACTACTCGGACGGAGCCTGACAGCCTCCTCGTCCTTAGGGCGAGGACTGTTCGATCGGCACCGTGAACACGTCGTTCCTGTCGAAGTCGACCACGTAGATCGTGGCAGCGGAAACAGCGACGGTGTTGGGATTGGCGAGGCCGTCGATCGGCAGGGTGGTGAGCTGCTCGGAGTCCGGAGACCACTTCCGCACCCGTTTGTTCTTCCCGTGCTCGGCGAGGTACACGTTGCCGAGCTGATCGACACTCACCCCGGTGGGACCGTCGAGGTCGGGGAAGGGAAGTGGCTCCTGGTATCCGAAATCTACCGGCGCGCGCAGCACCTCGTGATCGATGGTGTCGGTGACGACGACCCCGCCCTGCTGATCGACCGCCACATCCATGGGCTTGTGCAGGTCGGTGAACGGGAGCACCTCTTGGGTGTCGGAATTCTTCGGCAACTTCAGCACGCGGTCGTGTGAGTAGTCGGCGACGTAGACGGCGCCGGATTCGTCGACTGCCACTCCGGCGGGAGCGGTGAGACCGCTGAAGGGCAGGACCTGTGCTGCGGTCGTGTCGTCGCCGGAGCCGGACGGCAACTTCAGCACGCGATTGTTGCCCTGATCGGCCACGTACAGGGTGCCCGAGTCGTCGACCGCTATACCGGCGGGACGAGACAGCGGAAGGCCGTCGAGATCGGGCACCGGCAGTTGCTGCTGATTATGTTTTCCTGCAGGTAATTTCAGAATCCGGTTGCTCTCGTTGTCGGTGACGTAGACGTTGTTCGAGCTGTCGACCGCCACTCCCCACGGGTGGGCAAGTCCGCTGAACGGCAGCGTGCTCGGCTGTCGGTCGGAGTTCGCATCGGTCATGATCACGCCGAGAGTGGCGGCAGCGACGACGAGCACCGCGAGACCGCCGAGCAGGGCCCACAGGTGTCTTCTCCAGAACGGAAGTCGTCGACCGGGTGGGTGAGCGTCGCCGGAGGTGGGCATCGGTTTCTCCTCCGAGATGGGCGGATCATCGGCGGAGGCTGCCGATGACTTCGCGGCGGCCTGCGGCCCGGCGACCTGTTCCGGGGTCGGGGTGGGGCTCCCGCCGCCGACGATGGACTCCAGGATGGCGCTGATGGCCAGTTGATGTGCCGGGTCCGCGGTGCGCAGCCAGTTCTCGAGCAGGGCGATCGCCGCCTGCCGGATCGTCGCGCGGGAACTCTCCAGCGCCAGTTGCGATGTTTCCGGAGGTGGGGTGGCGCCGGTGTATACCCCACGGGCGGTGCGCGCCAGCATGATCGGTGCTTCGCCGCCGTACACCCAGCGTTGCGGGGTCTGCGAGGCGCCGTGCGAATGGACGTGGTCGGCGGCGTACTGATACGCCTCCTCCACCGTGATCAGACCGTCCCGGTTCTCGTCCGCATCCCCGCTGCGCAGGCCCGCGATCAAGCCTGCGGTGAACGCCGACTCGAATGCGTCGTCGGCGTCCGGAAGCCGGCCCTCGTAGGAGTATTCCTCGGCTCGCGACGCCGTCAGCACCACCCGGCCACGGCCCGCGGTAGCGAACTGATGTTCCAGGTCGACCGCGGCATCGCCGCCCTTGGTGTGGGCGAACGCACCGCTGAAACAACAATCGAGGATCAGGACCTGACGCCGGGCCCGGCACTCCTCCAATGCGTCCAGTAGCCAGGAGGATTCGATCGCCGTGGCGCGTAGCTCGTCCCGGCGGGTGTTGGTCGCGGCGAAGTACAGCCGGCCGTGCGCGTCCTGAATGCCGTGGCAGGACAGATAGACCACGATGAGATCATCGGTGGTTCGGTGGTCCAGAAAGGCGGCGACGGCTCGCTTCATCACATAGTCGCGTTCGTCGCTGATCTCGGTGACCTCGAAGCCGCCGATTTGCGGATCGGCCAGTACGGCGGCCATACCGGCCGCGTCTCGAGTCGGGGCGCGCAACTGACTCAATGTCGAATCGGCGTAGGCAGCGGTAGTGATCAGCAGGGCTGCGCGCGCCCCGTGGAACTCAGGCACCGCCTTCGTGGCGGGCCAGCCAGACAGCAATCAGTTCGTCCTGTTGCTGCCGGCTGACGCCGGTGAGTTTGAGTGTGTCCCCGTCGAGCGTGATCTCGACGCTGCGTCCGTTACGGGTGACCCAATCCCGCACCCGCGCCACCAGCGCTTTCAACACTGCCGGTCCGGCCAGCTTGACTGCGAGCGCCCCCACCGTGCCGGACACGCTCTTCGCGCCTTCGGGGACGGATTCGAGCGACAGCACATCCACTGCGGCGACATCGAGGTCGAGCAAATCCGTTCTCAGGCGCCGCAGCATCACCGGCGCATCCTCGTCCGGCACCAGTTGTGCATCGGCAAGCTGAACAAACAGATCCGACCCGCTGACGGTCATATCCCCTCGATTCATCGCGTTCCACAAGTTTACTGGAAGCTTCAACGTTGCTGGGGTGATTGGCTGTCGAGATCGCCGGAGCACCAGGTATCGCCGCTACGGCGACGCGGTTCCAGTCCCCGGGTGTGCCACGGTCTGACCTGGTCGTAGTTCCGTTCCGCACTCGCCGGTCTTCTGATAGTCGGACAACAGGTCCGGCAGTACCGAACCCGAATATCGGCGTAGTTGTTCGAGCTGATGTTCGTCGCGCACCGCGTCTTTACGGACCCAGTCCTCGTCCGGGCTGGCAGTGTTCTCCGACTGCTGGATGCGGTAGTAGTCGCGGGTCATGCGTGGATCGACGGTGAGCCCGTTCTGCATCCAGACTCCGTGAGTGTGAACGAAAGTCGGTTCGAGCTCCTCGAATACATAGTCCGCGAGGGTGATGTCGGCCTCGCCTGCATAGATGTCGGCGATCCGGGCGTCGGCGAGGCCGGCCAGATCGATCAGCTGCAGCCGCGATGTCAGTGCACTTCCACCCATATCCGGTGCCAGCAGCGTGCCCTGCTGCAGGCCGAGCAGGTCGGCGTAGCCGTTGAAGTAGCGCCCGAACCGGAAAGCGATCCAGCACAGCGGGATATCCGAATCCGAGCGATAGGACTCGGCGGCGCCGGCCCAGGCGACCCCCGACGGAACGAGCGAGGCGACCAGGACCATCGCCACCAGACTGCGGGCCCGGGTGCCCAGTCCGGTCAGTACCTCGGTGGCGGAGAGCACCGCTACGAATGCGGCGAGCGCCCACACCGGGGTGGCGAAGCGGAACTGCTCCATCCAATCCGGTTGCAGCACACAGTAGGCGATGGTGGCCAGCGACAACGGAACCAGCAGGGCCACCATCCGGTCGCGGCGGGTGCCCGGGGCGGCCAGCGCGAGTCCGGTCACGCCGACAACAGCTATCACCGCGGGCGCGCCCGCATAGTGCACCAGATCGCCGGCCCTGGTCAGATCGTGCACGGTCGGTGTCGCCTGGCCTTTCGCGACCGCCGTATTCGCGACGAGTCGGCCGAATTCGGTGAACCGCCACAGCAGATAGGCCCCGAACGGAACAGCGAACGCGACACCGGAGTACAACGTCGGTGTCAGTGCGATGCGCCAGCTGGCCCGCCGCACCAGAAGCACCGAAACCAGCGGGTATGCGGCCAAATAGATCAGCCCGTCGGGCCGGGTGAGCGCCGCGAACGCGGCGATCAGTCCCGCTGTCACGGCCACCGTGGGTGTCCACAAGCGTTCGTCGTGCACCGCCACGAACAGGTGCATCGCGAGCGCGCACACTGCCAACGCGAACAGTGAGTTCTCCAGACCGGAGAAACACCAGATCACGAATGAGGGGATCGCTGCCAGCAGTGCGCCTGTCGCGAGCGTGACCAGTGCGGGCCACCGCGTCACGCGCCGCGCGGCAAGGTAGGTGGCGACCAGGATTCCGCCGCAGCACAACAGTGCGATCGCTTTCGGATAGAGCACGAAGTCCGGGATGCCGAAGAGGCTGCCGGAGTCGAACAAGCCGCACCATTTGCCGACCACCAGCACGAGCAGCCAAGTGGGGTCGGAAAACCCCTCGACCGGTGGAGAGCCGGGTTGCAGTACGGGCCCCGCACCCTCGGCGACACTACGTGCGTAGGCAAAGGTGATCCCGGCATCATCCACCACCCACTGGCCGTATTGCGCTGCCTGCCAGGCCAATAACGCCATTCCGCTCAGCACCGCGGCCGATGCTGTCCACCACGACGGGCCACGGCGCTGCTGGAATTCCCCCTGCGGCACGGCCTGCTCCTGCGGCCGTGCCATCACTGTCTCAACCATCTGGAAAACCCATGTTCGAAAGCTGTTGCCAAGGGATGCAACAGTTTCTGCTTCCCCCGCGAAGTATCGGACCAATCCAGCTGATCTTGAAACAAGTAGCGGTAGCTGTCAATCCGCTGGCGCGGGCGGCGCTCTGACCGCTAGTGCTTCGGTCAATGCGCGGCAGGTGGTGCACCGGTCGGCGGGCAATCACATACGCTGGGCCAGTGGTGAATTCGACCACCGAGCCTGAGGTCCACCGAACGCAGGCTTCGATCTGACGAACGACTGTGCCGATGCCGGAATGGTATTGGTGGCGTCGACGACCGCTGCCGCGGATTCAGTTCGTTCGGAAGATCCCAGATGACAAATCGTTGCGCCATGTCGAGACCCTACCGGGACCGGCCCCTCGATGACCTGTGCAGTCACAGGCCCATCAAGCGCTGTTCGGCGTGCCGACCGCGACGCCTGGTCCAGATCAGGAGTGCGACAAGCACTGTGGGCATGAGGACTGCTGAGACAGCCGCCGCGGTGTCGATCGGCAGCAGGTAGATCAGCGGCACCCGAACCACCGATTCGAGCAGGAACCCGGCTGCCCAGACCATGGTCAGCGTGCGGAAGGTGCGACGGAAGCCGGGTAGTTCCTGCCAGTTCCGGTCCCACTGCTGATCCTGCAGGCTGCCTGCGGCGCGGAATCGCTTGGCGGCATGGAAGATGAACGGTTTTCCGACGAAACAACTGCCCAGGAATACCAGGCCGAGTATCGCGGTGGAGAAGGAGTCCTTGAGTAGGAGAAACCGGTCGCTTCCGGTGAGGAATGCCAAGCCGGTGCCGATCAGGAAACCGATACACATGAAGGCCGCGAACCCCTCGATCCGGCGAGCACGCACCAGTCCGTACAAGAGCCGCAATCCGGCGACGCCGGCTCCCGCGAGTAGCGCCCAGTACGGCTCGACCCCGGCTGTCCGCAGCCCGAAATAGACGAAGATCGCCAATCCCGCGTCGAGGAATATGCCCCACAGGATGGTCGCGATCGGATGTTGTGGGGTGTCCGCCGGTGGGGTGGCGGTGTCGGGTCGGTCGGTTCGTGACGTCGAGGTGGTCGCGCTCTGTGTCATACGTAAACCGTGACATGTTAGAATTTACATGTCAATATTTACTGGTAGACTTCGGTTCGTGACGATTCGCTACGCACTGCTCGGTTTGCTTCGGGACTGCCCCGCCACCGGATACGAGCTGACCCAGCGGTTCGAACAGGGAATCGGCCGGCACGCCTGGAGCGTGAAGCACAGCCAGATCTACCCGGAGCTGCGCAAACTGGCCGACGAAGGCGCCATCGAAGTAGTCGCCGAGGGCACCCGCGGCAAACGCGTCTACGGCCTGACCGAGACCGGCCGCTCCGACCTGCACGCCTGGCTCCTCCGCGGCCCGGAGGAAGGCACCGTCCGAAATCCCCTTCTGCTGTGGATGTTCCTCATCGGCGGGCTCACCCCCGAAGAAGCAACAGGCGCCCTCGAAGCCATCGCGGCACGCACCGCCGAAACGCTCGACGAGCTGACCCTGACCTACAAGGACGCGGCCGCCGACGGCGCGGACCTCCCCGGCGTCTACGCGGCACAGTTCGGCATTTTCGCCTACCGCGCGATCGGGGAGTGGGCGGAGTGGGCGATCGGTGAACAGCGCAAACGGATGGAGTGAGTGAGTGGTGCTGTGCTCGGCGGCACTGCCGGATCGCCCCCGAGAATCAGCTTCCCTGCAATTCCTCGGCCAGCATCACGATGATGCCACTGGGCCCGCGGACGTAGGTGAGTTTGTAGACGTCCTGATAATTCGCCACCCCGCGCAGTGGATAGCAGCCGTGTTTCGCCGCGATCTCCAGGGCGGCGTCGAGGTCGTCGACCGAGAATGCGACGCGATGCATACCGATCTCGTTGGGGCGCGTGGGTTCCGACTCGATCGCCGTGGGATGGATGTACTCGAAGAGTTCGAGCCGGCCGTTGCCATCCGGTGTCTGGAGCATCGCAATATTCGCGTGATTGCCGTCGAGGCCGACAGCGGTATCGGTCCACTCGCCACTGACAGTGTCCCGGCCGATGACCGTGAGACCGAGGTCGGTGAAGAACGCGATCGTCGCTTCGAGGTCGCGAACCGCGATGCCGACGTTCTCGAGTTTGATGGGCATGCGCTGATGCTACCGAGAGCTGTGTGCGGCTTCCCCGTGTTTGCTGCGAAAGCACCACATGGCCTCCGACGTCAGGGGGACGGAGGCCGTGTGTGCCGTTGTGGAATCTGTCAGCTCACGGCTACGAACACCTTGTCGGTGAACATGGTGGGCTCGACCGCCAGGGTGCCTTGCGTTGCTGTTGCCGACGGCACCGCGAAGGAGACATTGCCCGTGGTCGATGCACCCTCGAACAGGGGGCTGGTCGTGTCGAGTGACTCGGGAACGACAGCAGCGCTGTCGTAGCTGTTCACGGTGTTGCCGTCTGCAGTTACATAGCTGATCGATGCGTAAGGTGTTTCCCCTTGCGGGTCGGTGCCGATGTAGGTGATGGTGACATTGGCCATCAGGTACTGAGATCCCGCGGACGGGGGATCGTTGAACGGGTTCTCTCCGGCCACAGCGTCATTCGCATCGGGCGTGACGCTGTTGACTGTCACCTTCCAGTCCCCGCCGCTTATCGTGGATCCCAGGGGGTACGGGTTGGTTCGGGTGCCCTGATCTGCTGCTCTCCCTTGCTCGGCCGCGTCGGAGCCTGCTACCTGGGCCGGCGTGGCAACCGATGCGTCTCCGCTGTCGAACGCGTCGTCGAATGCGTTGGAGACGACCGTCAGGAATACGACGACTCCGACGACTGTGCCGACAATCGGGATGATGATGGAGGCGATGCTGGTGCCCTTGGTTTTCCCTGGCTGACACACGCCCACGATGCCGAGAACGAAGGCGATCGGCAGGAGAATCCAACCGACTATCAGAGCTCCTGGGATGCAGGCGAAGAGGAAACCGGCGACGGCCACGATTACGGCAATGAGCCCCACCGTGTTCCTCTGTTTCGTTGGTGCGGCAGGCTGGCCGTAGTACGGCCCGGGAGGCTGTGGTGGGGGCATTTGCGGCGGGGTGGTCGGGGGAGTGGTCATGACTGATTGCCTCTGGTTGGGGGTGGGTCTGGCATCGCGACCGGAGTCGTGTGCTGAGAGATAGCCATTGGTGTGATGCGTGTTACATAACCAAAGGTTTGAGATGGCAACAATTGGGTAAAGACGATTTGGTGTGTCGGACGTGTGCGGCGGTTGGTTGAGTTTCGGAAGCACCCGGCGACGTTGGGAAAATCCCAACATCGCCGGTAGGGTAAGTGCATGGACGAGAGTCTCGCGGCGGTGGGCGCCCGAATTCGGTCGCTGATGCCGCTCGGCATGAGTCAGCGCGTGTTAGCCGTTCGGACCGGTATGAAGCCCGACGCGCTCTCGCGCGCCCTGAATGGGCAACGGGGTTTTTCGACCACCGAACTGGCCAGGGTCGCTGAAGAGCTCGGTGCCGACCTTTATTGGCTTGTCACGGGCAATGAGGATCCACATCGAGTCCGCATCGCTGCTCGGCACAGTTGGGATCAGAACCTGCGGGTCTCGACGAATCCCGGCCGTTCCACAGATGACGAGGTCCTCGCGCACGTGGTCCACATCTACAGCGTGGCTTTTCCCGACGGACCGCCGGCCGGCCCGCCACTCCCCGACAGTGCTGTCCGGATGCGTGAAGTGCTGGGGGCAGACTTCGTCGGAAAGTTCGCAGCTGTCGCCGAGGAGCGGCTGGGTGTCGACGTTGTTCGCGTGTCGGGGCTTACGACCGATTACTCGCTCACAATCGGAGCACGAGCGGTCGTTTTGCTCGCCACGACTCCGAGCTGGTTCCGGAGCAACTGGTCATTGGCGCATGAGTTGGCCCACCTGGCGCTCGGTCACCACGGTGATACCGCGGAGCCGGCGGAACGAGAAGAAGCGCCCGCCAACCGTTTCGCGGCGGAACTGCTTCTGCCCAGAGAGGTGATCCTTCAGGGGAATTGGCAGCACATGGACGAGCGCGGCCTGGCGAATTTCTTGTGGCGAACAGGCGTCTCGACCGCTGCCCTGAAGAACCGCTTGGACGTGCTCCGCGTTCAAGTGTCCTCGAGGGTCGCTGCCGCTATGCAGGAATCGACACCACGACTGATTCGTGCGCACGCTGATGCACCGGCATGTGTGCAGAGTGTCATTGTGAGGCAGCAGCGTTCGTCCGCTCGCCGTTTTCCGTCGACCGTGGTCGATGCGTTGCAGAGTCGTGTCGAAATCGGCGCCGCTTCGCCCCGGGACCTTGCTTGGGTTCTCGATGTACCGATCGACGAGATCGATTTCCCCGAGCCGGATGACGAACAACTTGCTGAGGCTTACGCCGAACGGTTACAAGACCGACCGAGCACGGCAGACTTGAAGAGATGGGCTGCCGGTAGTCGGCAAGCAGGGTGAGCGCGCCGATAATCGGCTGGGAGAGGGTGACACGACGAAGGGATGCGGTACTGCTGCAGAGCTTCTCGTGCACCACGCCCCTGCCCAGAAGCCCGGGAGGACGAAAACTTCCCCACCCGAAACCCTGGGAATACGAGGTGCAGAGCCACCTTCGGGAGTGTTCGAAGCGTCTGAAGAACGGCGACTTGCTCCTGATCGGACGGACCGTGCCCAACGGCGAGGTTGTTGCGGCTGTGCACCTGCTCCTCGACTGCTCCGACCCCGAACTCTTCGCCGCTCATATTGCCGCGATTGCCTCGGCTCACAAATGCTCACCGAAATGCCGTTCGATGGCGTGCCAGAGCCGAATCACGTTATCGGGGTTGGCGAAACCGTGTCCTTCGTCGTCGGCGAGCAGATACTCGACCGGCACACCGCGTTCACGCAGGGAGGCGACGATGTTGTCGGATTCGGCCCGGACGACGCGAACATCGTTGGCGCCCTGGGCAACCAGTAGCGGGGTGGTGATCCGGTCGACCATGGTGATCGGTGATCGGGTGAGCATGTCCGCCTCTTGTTCGGGGATATCGGGATCGCCCACGTAGCGGTACCAATTGTTGACCTGGTACGGCCGGGTGAACGGTGGCAGGGTGCGCAGGAAGTTCGCCAGATCGGAGATGCCGACGTAGTCGACCGCCGCGGCGAAACGGTCCGGTGTGACGGTGACACCGACCAGCGCGGAATACCCGCCGTAGGAGCCGCCGTAGATGCCGACGCGTGCGGGGTCGGCGTAGCCGCGGTCGACGGCCCAGTCGACGGCGTCGATGAGGTCGTCGTGCATTGCCCGGGCGAACTCGCCGATCGCGGCGGTGACATGCCGGCGCCCGTAACCGAGCGAACCGCGAAAGTTGACCTGCAGCACCGCATATCCGCGGTTGGCCAGGAACTGCACCTCGGGGTTGTACCCCCACGAGTTGTGCCACCACGGCCCACCGTGGACGATCAGCACCATCGGCAGGTTTCGTGCCCGGACTCCGACCGGGACGGTCAGATATGCGTGCAGGGGGAGTCCGTCGCGGGCGGTGAATTCGACGGGTGTCATCGGTGCCGACGTGGCCGGGTCCCGATCCGGATAGGAGCGGAACAGCATCCGCGCGGCGCCGGTGGCGTGGTCGTAGAACCAGGTGACGCCGGGATCGCGGTCGTGGACGAAGGTGACGATCCAGCGCACGCCGGAATCGTCACAGGACATGGTGCCCAGCACCCCGTCGGACAACTCCCGCAACGCCGCGTAGACCTCGGCGAAGTGAGCGTCGAGGATCTCGATGTGTGGGCGGGGACCGACGAACCGCGCCGCGAACAGTTCACCGGACCGCCCGGTGTGCACCGCGGGCGGGAGCACGCCGGGTGCCACCATCCCGCTGATGTCGAGATCGTGCCCGTCGACCGCGGCGACGACCGTCTGGGAACCGGTCCGGTGATCGATCCGGACCAACCGCAGATCGTCGCCGTCCTGATACGACCCGACTAGCAGCCCGGTCCCGTCCGCGGTGACCTGCTGCGGTTGGATCCCCAGCGGATACTCGCTGCCGCCGAGGCGACACAACAACCGCGGCTGCCCGGCGCCGGAGTCGATCGCGGAGACCTCGAGCACACCGTCCGATGCCAGCGCGGTGCGAAACCGGGCCTGCCCGGATCGGTCGAACAGCGTTGCGGCCGTGGGGTTGTCCTGTTCGTGGTGCACGGTGGTCGTCCCGGTGGCGATATCGATCCGGAACGCGTCGAAGTACATCGGGCGACGGTTCATCGTCACCAGAACACTGCCCGGTGCCTCCGCGATCGGCTCCACTCCCGTCACCCGCGATCCGGGCGCCAGCGGGGTGAGATCCACGGCCGACATATCCGGCGCATCGAGGTCGACGCGAAACAGATGCCAATCCTCGTTACCGTCGGTGTCCTGCAGATACAGCAACCAGCGCGGGTCGTCGGTCCAGTAGTAGGTATCGATCCCGCGGCGCGCATCGTGGGTGACCGGCACGGCCTCCTCGTGCGTCCCGTCGATCCCACGAACCCAGATGTTGCGCCGCCCGCGATGCGGCGCGGCATAGGCGATACGGGTGCCGTCGGGGGAGATCGATGGGAGCGCGAAGTGCGGATCGGCGAAGAAGGTCTCCACATCGATCAGTGGTGGCCGCTCGTCGGTGGTCACGGTCATGAGTGCTCCCTACGGTTGACGTAAATCGCAGTCAACACTGTGCCGCTACGGCACGGTCAACCGATGAGAGCAGCCGTGCGGCGAATCCACCAGCAACCGACGGAGAGCGAACGAACCGCTGAACTGCGGAGTCCGGTCCGGATGCTCGCGGCACGCTCATTCACAGGCGGTTGGTGATCCGCTGGGAAGGATCAGCGCCTGTGGACCTTTACACCCAGCCGTGATCTCGGGCGCGTTCCGCCGCTTCCGCGCTGGTGCGGGCTTGAAGTTTGCGCATGGCCGAGGAGAGATAGTTGCGGACGGTACCGGGGGACAGGTGCACTGCCGCGGCGATCTCGCCCGTGCTGGTCGCGGGGCCTACGTGACGCAATACGTCGAGTTCGCGGTCGGTGAGCGGGCAGTCCGCGCTGTCGAGGGCGGTCGCGGCGAGTTCGGGATCGACGTAGCGGGCGCCGGAGTGCACGGCGCGGATCACCTCGCCGAGCGTGGTGGCCGGCGTGTTCTTCGTGACGAACCCCATTGCTCGGGCAGCGAGGGCGCGGCGTAGGACGCCGGGGCGGGCGTGGCGGGTGAGGATGACGCAGCGGGTGCCGGGGTGGTCCGTAGCGACGCGCTCGGCGACCTGGGCGCCGTCGAGTCCGGGCATCTCGATGTCGAGCACCGCGATATCGGGTCGATAGGTGCGAATGGCCTGCAGTGCTTCCTCGCCCGTGGCTGCCTGCGCAACGATCAGGAGATCGCCTTCCAGTCCGAGCAGTGTGGCTACCGCGTGACGAGTGAGGCGCTCGTCTTCGGCGAGGACGACCCGGATCATGCGTGTGCCGGCAGTTCGGCGTGAACGGTGAAGGTGCCGTCCGCCGCGGGTCCTGCGGTCAGCCGTCCGAGGCGTTCGGCCAGGTAGCGATGCAGGCCGGGCAGTCCGGTGCCCGCGCCGCGCAGACCGCTGTTCCTCGCGGTGACCCCGTCGTTGACCACGATCAGTTCGGCGACGCCGGTGTCGTAGCGCAGGACTACCGAGCAGTGGGTGGCCGTGGCGTGCCGCAGCAGGTTGGTCATCGCCTCACGCAGCACCCGCCCGAGCACGTCCTGGGTCGTGTCGGGGAGCAGCGCCGGGTCGCCGGTCACCACCAGGTCGATTCCTGCGGAGCCGAGTGTTGCGCGGGCTCCGGCGAGTTCGGCTGCCAGGGTGGTGGTGCGCCGAGCTCTGCTGAGGCTGCGTACTTCGCTCATCGCGTTCCGGGCCACTCGCGCCACCTCCTCGATTTCGCTGCGTGCCCCGGCGGCATCGGGTGGCAGCAGTTTGCCGGCGAGTTCGCTTTTGAAAGCGACAACTTCCAGTGCGTGACCGAGGATATCGTGCAGGTCGTCGGCGAGCCGGAGCCGTTCGCGGGCGGCGGCAAGGTCGGCGGCCATACGACGGGAGGTGTCCAGTCTGCTCATCGACCCCAGCCAGTAGACACGGTTGAAACTCGCCGTCCACAGCACGGCCATGTAGGTGGCAGCGATGAGGGCACTGACCCAGTTGGGTCCACCACCGGGCGGTTGCGGCGCCAGCAGTGCACCGATGCCGAATGCGGCGACGCCGGCGCCGGTTACCCAGGTGACGACGGTCCATCGGTGGCGACGGGTCAGGCTGTCTCCGAGCAGCAGCGCGGGGCCGAACGCCCAGACGGAACCGAGTGGGCTGCTGATAATCCCGAGGCCGAGCAGGCTCGTTCCCAGGATCACCGCAAGGAACAGATACGTCCGCGGCGGACGCGCCGTCGGGTGGCGCAGGGAACGGCGGAACCACCAGGCGTGCAGCGACAGTACGCCGATATCCAGTAACACCAACGGTATGGCGAACACGGTTCCGGGCCAGTCCGCCGCCAGGAAGACGATCGGCAGCGCCGCGGCAATCGTCCCGGTGACCGCGACGAAGATGATCACCATTCTGCGGCGCGCAGCGGGAAGTACCAGGTCCTCGGCGTCGACGGCTGCTGCGCTGCTCACCAGCCCAGGCTAGCGTCGGCCGGACAACGCAGATGACAACTGTCATCGGTACCGATGACAACGCGTACTACCCGACATTCCGCTGCGCTGCGAAGCTCGAAGAGGGAAAGCACCGCCCGACGAACCAGCATGGAAAGAAGGCTCGAGATGCCAACACTGCACGTACGCCGGACCGGTCTTCCCGCCCGTTACGAAATAGCCGGCGACGGTAGCCCGGTGACGACGATTTCCGCCCGTACTGCACAACATGGCGGCGAACTGGACGTCAGTGGGCGCACCTACCAACTCGACGGGTCGGCATTCGGGAGCACGTGCGTCCTGCGGACCCAGGATGGGCAGGTGGTGGCGAGCGCCGAACGCGACGGACTCCGCGGCCGGCGCGTCGCGGTCGGTGGGCGAGAGTTCCGGCTGGCTCGCACCGGACTCGGCAGCCGAAATCTGGAACTCGTGGAAGGAGACACTCGCGTCGGCTCGGTCCGCAGGGGCATCCGCGACGCCGAGGCCGAACTGCCCGAACTCGACCGTCCGGCAGAGGTTTTCGTGCTGGTCGTCGCACTCGCCATGTGGCGACGACGGCGTAAGGCGGTCGTCATCGGCCGCTGAACACCGCGCGCCTACAACAGACCGGACTCCTCGAGCCCCGCACGCAATCGCTGCTGATGCTCCACCGGTCCCTGCCGGTACGGCATACGCAAGGTGTCGGAGGAGATGACGCCGAGCATTTTCATCGCGGCCTTGGACTGGATGGCGCCTTGGGAGACGTGCATGATCGCGTCGACCGCGGGGATGAGGCGCCGGTGGATTTCGCGCGCCCGGGGCAGGTCGCCGCGGTCGACGGCGGCGATCATTTCTGCGTAGCGGTCGCCCGCGACGTGTCCGACCACCGACACGATGCCGGTCGCGCCCTGGGCGAGGTGGGGCAGGTTGACGATGTCGTCGCCGGAATACCAGAGCAGGTCGGTTTGCGACATGAGCCGGCTGGCCTCGAAGAAATCACCCTTGGCGTCCTTGACGGCGCGTACGGCGGGAATGTCGGCTGCGCGGCGGATGGTGTCGGTGCTCAGCGCTGTCCCGGTTCGCCCCGGGATGTCGTACAGCATGACGGGCGCCCCGTCGCCGGCCTCGGCGACCAGGCGAAAGTGCTCGAGGATGCAGTCCTGCGGCGGCTTGTTGTAGTACGGCGTGACAACGAGCAAGGAGTCGGCCCCACGGGCAACCATTTCGCGGGCCGCACGGGTCGAATGCTCGGTGTCGTTGGTGCCGCAGCCGGCCATCACCGAGACGCGGTCGCCCACGGCCTCGACCACCGCCTGCACGCAGGCGTAGTCCTCCTCGTCGGTGGTGGTGGCGGACTCACCCGTGGTCCCGTTGACCAGCAGCCCGTCATGGCCGTGGTCGGCGAGATACACGGCGAGGTTCTGCAGACCGTCGTAGTCTATCGAGCCGTCGGCGTGCATAGGGGTCACCATCGCCGTGACGACTCGACCGAAGGGGGTGTCCACCATGGTCATGACACTACCTGCGACGACCACCTCATTGTTGTGCCACGTCCGGCAGAGCCGAGGCGGAGGTAGTCGGTGACGATCGGGCATTCCGTCGAGTGTGTCGGCTGTGAGGACGGCGCGGCCCCAGGCATGGAGTTGTTCGGTGCTTCCCGGTCGGCCGGCGTCGCTGATGTGCCGGGGAGTGGTCCGAATTTCTGGGTGAGGTCGACCAGCATGATGGCGGCGCCGGTGAGTTCTCCGCGTGCTTCGAGGCGTTCTGCTGTTGTCGTGGAGCACGTGGTGAGTGCCGATCACATCCAACCGCCAGGCTATGGCCGGGGCATACAGGGAAGCGCTGGTGCGCAAGGGGATTGCGGCTGTTACTGTGGCCGCGTTCGCGGCGGCCGATCGGGTCGTCGACACGATACGGGGGAGTCGGCACACATGTCCGATCCGGCACGAACACCGAGTTTCGGTGAATGTTGCAGCGCCGCAGTGGGAATGATTACCGGTATGGTCCGCCCGCGTCGGGCCGATCAACGGCTGTTGCGCTCGATCATCGACGCGGGCCTGCCCGAGCCGCGCGTGACGGTGACGGTGACTGCGCTGCCCCAGCGGTCGCGTGCCGTGCCGACCTGCGGTGTCGCCGAGGGCCGGTTCACTCCGGCGCGGGTGCGCACGTCTTTGACGTCGTTCGTGGTGGAACATCCGCAGGCGCGGTTCATCGTTGATCCGAGCATCTGTGTCGATGTCGAACAGCGCACGCTCGCGCAGCTCCCCGCGGTGCTGCGGGTCGTGGTAAGCCCGCCCGCCGGCAGCGTTGCCACGGTCGAGGCGCTGCGCGAATTGCCGGGACCGCCCGAGCTGGACTTCGCCCTCCCGACCCACACGCACTGGGATCATGTCTGCGGATTGCTGGACCTGCCGGGGCTTCCCGTGCACCTGCACCGCACCGAACGCGAATGGATCTCGGCCGGGCCCATGGCTCCGACGCCAGGGGTGCGCGATTCCCTGCTCGATCGGCCGATCGTCGACTACGAGCTGGACGGCCCGCCGGTCTCGACCTTCACCCGCAGCCACGACCTGTTCGGCGATGCCTCCGTCCTGCTGGTGGATCTCGCGGGCCATACGCCCGGCAGCGTCGGCATTCTCGTCCACACAACGCAGGGCTGGATCCTGCTCGCCGGCGACGCCGCCTGGCATACGGTCCAGGTCGACCATGTTCGCCAGAAGGGAAGTTATCCGGGCGCGCTACTCGACGAGGACCGCGACCGCACATTCGAAACCCTGCACCGGCTGCACCTCGCCCGGCACTTCGCACGGATCGTCCCCACTCACGACCACGATGCTACGCACCGGTTGCTGCCCGCCAGGACCTCTTGATCGCTGGTGTGACTCGGTGTAAGCCCGACCACCCAGATGCGCCTGCGCTATTCGGACTCGCTCAGTGAGACTTTCACCCCGCTGTCGGTGTCTATGCCGAGCCCGGCCGGCCGATACCGTGAGTCGGTCCTGGACCCGTGGCTCTCCGGTCTGCTGCCGGATCGCCCCGAAACCCTTCGACAATGGCGGCGTCAATTCGGCATATCCCACGAAAGCGACGCCTACTCACTCGTGCGCCATGTCGGTGAAGACCTAGCCGGCGCCGCGCAATTCGTTCGCCCGGAACGCCTAGAAGCAGTTCTGGAGCGACCCGGACATGCTCAGTGGGCAAACCGTCCGTCTGGCGCCGCTGTATGACCTCAACGCGCCATATGGCGACGATACTTAGTTAAGTGTCGCTGTACGGCGACATTAAAACTGTGTCGTCGTACAGCGACACGAGGGGTTCTCGGCTTCGCCTCACGCATTCACCGCACGAGCTGCCCTGCCGCGCCTTTTGCCCGTGACGTGCGTCGGCACGAGCGGCAGAGTCGACTCCGTCTGCTCGCGGTCCACGCCGACCCGCACTGTTCGCAGACGCACGCGGTGCCGTGCGTGCGCAGCAGGGTTCCGCTCGCGATCCTGTCGGAACGCAGCGCGGCCATGAAGTCCGCTACCGAGACGATGGGTTTGCCGTACTTGTGGGCTGCCTTGGCCTTGCCCGACATCGTTGCGGGGTCGGCGGCGATCAGCACGTCGACCGCCTTGGTCATGCTCGGCGCGGATTCGAGGCCATAGTGCAGCGCGAGTGCGATCAGATCTTCCCGGGGCTGTCCGTCGTCACCGGTGAAGCACACGGTTGTTCCCGCAGCCAGCTCCACGGTGACGGGTTCGGTGCGGTACCGGTGTGTCCGGGCGGTGACCGTATCGGCGGGGAGCTCCAGGAGGGCGGCGACTTGCAGGAGTCGGTCCAGTTCGTCGTCGGTGACGACGGAGTCTTCGAGTGCGGCGTCGGTCGCGGCACGCAGGAAATGGGTGTGGGCGGCGCGGATTGCGCTGTCGTCGAGCCCCAGGTCCGATGCGAGGTTCCGGAGCTCGGTTCGTTCCTCTGCGGTCAGTCGCAGATCGGCCAGTGCCTGGTCGAGTAGGACTTCGTAGGGTGCGGTGTCTACAGCGGTGTGTAGGTCCGCGCTGAGGTCTGTGAGAAAGGGGACGGGCTGATCGATCGGTTCGCTCTCCCGATTGCGGACCCGCACTGCGCTGGTCCGCGTGTACCGGGCGACGACTGTGCTGCTCGCCGGTCCGGTGAATCGGTCCGCGACCGCTGTGAGGAGCTGCGCGGTGGCATGGGCGTCGCCCAGGGCGCGGTGCTGATTCTCGTGTTGGATACCGAATTCAGAGCAGGCGGTGCCGAGTTTGCAGCGTGTGACTGCCAGGGTGTCGAGCCCCGCCTTCCAATCGACGTCGATCCCGGACCGTGCAAGTTCCGTACCCACCAGCCGCGTGTCGAAGGGCCGGTTGTGTGCCACGACGACAGCACCGTCGAGCAGTTCGGCCACAGTGTGCGCGATGTCGTCGAAGGTGGGCGCATCGGCGACATCCGATGCTCGCAGCCCGTGAATCCAGGTGGGACCGACGTCGCGCATCGGGTTGACGACGGTATCGAAGGTGTTCGTCACCGTTCCCGCCGCGTCCAGGGTGAGCACGGTGATCTCGACGACGCGATCGTTGCGCCCGAGCCCGGTAGTCTCCACATCCATCACCGCGAACCGGGTTGCGGTGCCGAGAAGTGAAGCGAGCGGCGCGATTCCGGGTTCCGGCACAATGACCTGACGTGCCGAAATGCTCCGGCCCCCGTGGTGAGGTTCGGCCGGGGGATGGACTGCGTCGGTCCACAATCGGCCGTCGAACCAACGGTAGTGGGCTCGCTGCCAGGGATCGGCGTACCAGCCGGGCGCGCTCGACACGGCGTCGGTCCAGCGGAACCCGTCGAACCAGCGTAGGGGTGCGTGGCGGGCGGGGTCGGCATACCAACCCGGTTGTGCCGCACAGTCATTACTCATTGCTCCTCCGTCTACCGCCGCGACCCGTAAACACTCGCCGGTGGGTATCGGCCATAGAACCCCTGCGGGTTTCCCGTCATCACCAGGTAATGCTCGTAATCCGCCCGCTGAGCCAATTGATAGTTGTCCCAGGCGCGTCGACGCCGAATCTCGTTGTTCTTGTGAACCGCGCGCCGCAACGCATAGACGGCCAGGACGATGGCGAGGGCTGCCACGATCACGTACCAGTACGTGATCACGAGCCCCAGCAGCAGAAGCGCGCCGAGCACTACCAGGACCGGATGCTTCTCTGCCACTTCGTCACCTCGCTCCAGTGATTGCTCCTTGATCAGCCACCGCCGGCGGATCTCTCAGGCGTGCTGAGGAGCGAAGTCAATCTACAACATGGCATTGACAACGTTTTCAGTTTCGCCGGAAAGAGTTCCTCTGGGGTTCTTCATGCGGGGTCTTTGCATGTGGGTGGGGGTTGTCTGCATGTCGGACCGCTTCCGGGGTCTGTGGAAATCCGAACCTCGGCTGGTCACCGTCTCGACCGCTCCGGTCTTGATCAAGTGGGCGTAGAGTCGGTAGCTAGAGGTTTGCCATATGAGACAGCGACGGTGGGTATGGATTGTCGCGTTCCTGGTGACACTGGGGATGTGCGGAGTTGCCGCGTGCAGTAGCGGCACCGGGCCTGGGCCCGAGTCTGCTGCACCCGGCTCGGCGCCACCCGGCTCGACCACACCGCCCTCCCGCGTGGGAGTGCCGGTCCTGGTCGCGAAGATCGACAACAGTCCGCAGGGGCGGCCACCAGTTGGACTCGGTGCCGCCGACCTGGTCTACGTCGAGCCGGTCGAGGGCGGTTTGAGCCGCTTGGCCGCGGTGTTCTCGAATGACAAGCCACCGGTGATCGGACCTGTCCGAAGCGCGCGGGAAACGGATCTGACACTGCTGGACCAGTTCGGCAACCCGACGCTGGCATCTTCCGGTGCCGCACCCGAGCTGGTCCCGTCCATCGACAGCTCAGCGCTGAAGAATGCCTCGGCCGATCGACAACCCGGTGCGTACTTCCGCGACAACAGTCGCGCCGCGCCGCACAACCTGTTCGTTCACCCGAATCAGTTGCCGGAGGGTGGCGGCTGGCCGGCGGCCTCACAACCGCAGTTCGGCCCGACCCCGGCCGGTGGCGAACCCACCCAACATCAGCAAGCGCAGTATCAGGCCGCGATGATCGGGTTCGACTGGTCACCCAGCGACAACAAGTGGCTGGTGTCCATGGACGGTGCCGCCTACAGCGATGCCGATGGCGAGCGGGTCGCGGCAAGTACGGTCGTGCTGCAGAGCGTGCAGGTGCAGAACTCGTCCGTCAGCGATGTCGCGGGAGCTGTCTCGCCCCTGGTTCAGACGACCGGTAACGGCCAGGCGCTCGTCCTTCGCGACGGTCAACAGTTCCCGGCAGAGTGGTCCCGGCCCACCCAGGATGCGGGCACAACATATACGAGCCCGAACGGTGCACCGATTCCCTTCGCGCAGGGGCAGGTCTGGACTGTCTTGGTTCCGTCACAGCTCTGGTAGGCGAATGACGAGCAGGCGATGCGCTCGTGTGGTGGGCACAGCAACTACCGAATGCCACTGCCCCCACCACGCGCGACCAGCGGCGGTGGACGCGTGGTCGGATAGTGGCTAGAGGGCACCCTTTGTCTGGTCGCCCGCGGGGACGGCTTCGAGGACCTGGACATCCAGCGGGCCGGCGAGAAGGCCGTCGAGTCCTTCGGTCAAGGCTTTCATGTTCGCCCCGCCACCGTGTGCACCCATAGCGGCCATATCCCGCCACTTCTCGACGAATACGAAGCGGTCCTTGCCCTTGTGCAAGGTGTACAGCTCGCAACCGTCTTCGTTGTGGACTTCCGGGATGAGTCGGGTGAGGACTTCGGCAACCTCGTCGAACTTGTCGGGCTTCGGAGTCAGGGTGGCAACAATCACAGGCACACAGCGAGCGTACCAACGCCCGGCTTGTGTGTCAGAGGTTGTCGATCGCAGTACCCAGGTCATCGCCGTAGCTAGCCCAGCACAGGATCGGTTCGTCCGAAGCGGCCCGTTGGCCCATGTACCACTCGCCGTCCTCGACGCAGCGTGCGAGATGCAGACCGGAGAACTCCACTATGAGGTCGACGTTCACAGCGACGCTGTGGTCAAGACCGTTGGGAGCCAAATATACTGGGGTGCTCAGGTCCAGCAACCGCGCCGCGTCGTCCTGAGAACGTCGCCGCACACCTTCGATCGTCCAGCCATCCGGAAGTGGCGTGTTGTCGTCGGTGTTGTGCGTACTCACCATGAACATCCTGTCACGCCGCATGTCGGTCCAAAAGGAAGCGAGATCGACTGCCGCGCTGGGCGACCCGAACCGAATACGTCCGCCCCTGACTCCGATGGGACGGCCCGACCAACCCGACCGGGCCGTCCCCAGAACGCACAACGCGGCTACCGGCGGCTGGGTGCCGCCGGTAGCCGGGCGTTATGCGCGGATCATCGCCTGATCAGCACGCGCAGGGCGGTGATCGAGGCCCGGCGTTCGTAGGCGATCCAGGCGAAGATCGCAGTGAGCACCAGCGGGAAGGGGGCCAGTTCCGGGCTGTCGGCCAGGAAGGCGTTGAAGCCGGCGGCGAGGAAGGTGACGATCGCCAGGCCGATCGCGGCGGCCGCGGTCAGACGGGGCACCATCAGTCCGATCCCGCCCGCTACCTCGGCGAGACCGATGAAGACCAGCAGCGCCAACGGGATCGAGAACGCGGTGGCGTTGTTTTCCATCAGGGTCTGCGGCATGACGAGCTTCGGGCCGCCGGAGGCGATGACGAAGAACAGACCGAGCACGATCTGCAGGGTCCACAGGATGCGGTTGCGGATCTTGCCGGGGTGGACGGCGGCGGTGGTCCGGGTGGCGGTGGTGGCGGTCATTTCTTGTCCTTCTGGGTCGGTCGCGCCGGGTTGGTAGCGCGTTCACCAGTACCGACGGGGGCGGTCCGGAAAACTCATCGCCGTGGTCGAAAGTATCTCCACCGCGCCGTCGGGACCGGCAGCCCGATCAGCCGAGATCGGCGCAGAGCTGGGAGATCAACGTGGTGGCGGACCACTCTTCCCACGTCTGCGATGACCAGCTGCGGTCGTGGACGAAGATCAGGTAGAGCTGCGGGCTGAGCAGGCCGAACAGTACATCCGCAGCCATCTCGGCGGAGAGTCCGGGGCGGGCGTCCGGCTTGCCGATCAGGGCTTCGGCCGCTGAGTAGTGCACGGTGTACCGCGGGTCGGGGCCGTCAGGCCATTGCGCGGCGATCTCCGGATCGGTGGCCGCGGCAGCCGCCATCAACGGCATGATCGGGGCGACCCGGCCCAGGATCTCGCCGGTGCCGTGGACGTGCATGCGTAGTTGCCCGGCCGCTGTGGGCTCGGCGCATGCGGCACGGAACCACTCGCGATCCATGGTCGCGACCGGCTCGGCATCCCCGGCGATCGTCGTATCGACGACGTCCTTGAACAGCGTGCGCTTGTTGTGGAAGACGAAGTACACCGTCTGAACCGCGACGCCCGCCCGGTCCGCTATTTCCTGCAGGCTCGTCGCCCCGTAGCCCTGAGCGACGAACAGCTCGCGAGCCGCGTCGACGATCTTTTTGCGCGTGCGTCGGGAACGCTCGCCTCTCTTGTCCGGCCGCTTGACGCTTTCCATCTTGTAAGCGTATCTCTAGATATAGTCACTAGAGTTCGACTCTAATTTGTTGGAGGAAACGATGGACCGATCCGACACCACCCGCACCCCCGCCTTCAGCGCGAACACAACGCAGCAAGACCAGGAAGAGGAGTCCGTCTACCACGCATTGGAGAGGTTCTACAACGCCGGCAAGGTGCCGTGGGATACCGGCGTGACGCCGCCGGAGCTGGTCACCCTGATAGAAGGGGACGGCAGGCTGCGACCGGGCCGCGCCCTCGAACTCGGTTGTGGCACAGGCACCAACGCCACCTACCTCGCGCGCCACGGCTGGGAAGTGACTGCCGTCGACCTGATCGACAGCGCCGTCGCCCAGGCCAGAGAAAAGGCCTCGGCGATGGGAGCGGCGGTGCGCGTCCTGCACGGCGACGCCACCCGCCTCGACGAGCTGGATGCGCCAGGCCCCTTCGACCTGTTCTTCGACCTGAGCTGCTACTGCGGGATCCCGCTGCACCGCCGCGACGCCTACGCCGCCGGACTCACCGAGCGCGCCGCCCCGGGAGCGAGACTGCTGATGTTCGGATACGGTCCCGAGCCCGTGGGCAACCCGATGCCCGAAGTCACGTCATGGACGGAGGGCGTCACAGCCGATGAACTCCGCACCAGGTTCCCCGGCTGGGAACTACTCGACGTCACCCCGGGCACCAACCCGGTTCCGACCTTCTGGTTCACGCTGGGCCGTACCTCGCGCGACATCGACCTGACCGTGTAAGTGGCTGGCGCATCGGTAATTTGGGCGAGGTCAGCATAGTTCACCGGTGCCGTGGCGCCGACCCAATCCCTGCTTCTCGACGCAATATCCGATCAGGAATAAACCCCCAGCAACGCTGACGCCCGCCCGCTCCAGGTTACGACGAGCTCATCGCGGGCCCGGCTGGCCGCTACATACAGCAGGGACCGTTCGCGCAGTTCCGCGTCTGCTCGTTCTTCTTCGGGCGCGGTGCGGCGCATCAGTCGAGGGTCTTCATGAACGACCACAGCCCACCCTCGGGGTCGCGGGCACTGTATTCGCGGAAGCCGTAGGGCTGGTCGGTCGGAGCGTAGACGACGTCCGCGCCCGCGCGTGCGGCGTCGGCGTGGTGCGCATCGACGTCGTCGACCATGACCGCGGTGATGCCGTTCGCGCCGCCGAGGCTCTTCGGTGAGGCCAGTCCGAATCGCTGCGAGGCCGCGTGCAACCAGATCACGCCGTCCCGGCTTGGACCTCACCATGCACGCAGTTGCCCTCGGAGTCGTAGTCCAAGCGCCCTTCGCCCAAGCCGAATACTCCGACGAGATGGGCATGGACCGCGGGAATGTCGTCGTAAACGAGAATGGAAATCCGTGATTGCAGGGGGTCGTCGAGCATGTTCATCTCCTCCAGAGTGTCGAGCAATTCAGTGGTTGTCGGGGCTTTGCCATCCTGCTCATGCGGGCGACGCGGCGTCGCACCGCCTGAGCTAGTGCGAGCTGTCGGTCGAGAAGATCCAGGTGATCCCGCATGGCGTGCTGCACATCCCAGTCCGGATCGTCGAGAGCGTGGGCAATGCCGGACAAGGGCAGACCCATTTCGCGCAACAGGCAGATCCGATAGAGCCGACGGACATCGTCATCGCCATAGAGCCGATGGCCCGCCGCCGTGCGCTGCGCTGGCGGCAGCAGACCGATCTGGTCGTAGTAGCGCACCGTGCGGATCGAGAGTCCGGATGCGCGGGCGAGTTCGCCTACCTTCATTCCCTCTGCACTGACAGCCATATCCGCGACGGTAGGCCCTTACGCGACGTCACCTGCAACAATCCCGGTTATCGGGGAGGCATGCCGGGCCCATGAATTACGTATATCTCCGTGAGATCGGCGATGTGCCCGCATGTCGCGCAGGTGGTCTGTTCGGTGACCGCCGCGCCGCAACCGGTGTGCCGGTACAGGATGGGTGGCCCGTCGGGTGCGGCCCATCGGTCTCCCCACTGGGTCAGAGCGATGATGACGGGGGCCAGGTCCAGCCCTTTCCGGGTCGCCGTGTAGTTGCTTCGGTCAGGGTGTTCCGGGCTGGGATGGCGTTCGAGGATTCCTGAATCGACAAGGCTGTCAAGGCGTTTAGCGAGAATGTTGGTGGCGATACCCAGGCGCTGGAAGTCGGCGAAGCGGGTGGCGCGGGCGAACAGGACGTCCCGAACGATCAGCAGGCTCCACCGTTCGCCGACCACTTCTAACGCTCTGGCCGCAGAACACACCTGTGTGTCGTAAGTCTTGCCCAGCATGACGGCCACCTCCACCCTTGTGCTTGCGTCATGCAAGCATACGTTCTAACCTAACTTGCATCATGCAAGTGGCCCGTGTGGGGCCTTCAGGAGAGAAGAACTGATGGACACCGCCACGCTTCGCGACGCCTACCGGACACTGTTGGACGCAGCCGCCACCGTGGCAGCCGCCGGCGACGACGTCCTCACCCCTGCGGCCGGCGAATGGAACGCCGACCAGATCCTGGCCCACATCAGCATCGTCAACGCGGTCACCATCGCCACCGCCGCGACCGTCTCGGCGGGAGCCGGCACCACCTACGACAACCGCCTTGCGCTGGACACCTGGACTATGGAACGCGCCATCGCCAGATGTGGTGGCAGCGCCGGACTTCGGGGCCGGATCCGTGCTCAAGGGGAGGCCCTGTGCGCGCTTGCCGAGCACACATTGAGCGATGGCGAACTCGACACTCCCGTGCCCACGCTGCTGCTGTCAGCCGGAGCAGTGATGGTCGACCAGCTGGTGCCCCTGCGGGACCTCATCGCCGGGCTGGCCGACGCCGAGCTCCCTGGCCACGCCGCCCAATTGCTCGCCCTCGTGCCGGGTACCGCCCCCGTGGTCGTCCCGGCGTGAAGTCCTTCCGGCGGGAACCCGGCTCCCATATACGTGCGATTCGGCAGTGGTTCTACCGGTCGCGTGACGGTCTCGCGGCAGGCCCGGGGTCGGGTGCACCCTCCTTCAGCGCGGAGCGATTCCCGTGTCCGTGGAACGGAGCGCCTCATCGAGGAGGCCCGCACCAGCGCCCGCCAGCCAGCGGTCGAAGCACAGCAGGAACGGGAACTCCGTGCGTAAGGCGTCGAGGTTCGCGTTTCCCACCAGCCTGCCGTCGTCTACGAGTGCTTCCAACTTGCTGAGGACCTCGTCCTGTGCCGGCAGGCGGCTGTAGCTGATCGGTCGACCGGCGGCCTGGGTCAGATGCCCGGCCAGGGCGTTGCCGGTGAGAGTGTCGCCGGCGATCTCCATGGTGCGGCCGGCGTAGCTTTCGGGTGAGCCGAAGACCGCGGCGGCGATGCGGCCGATGTCGCGTACCGCGATGAACTGCATGGCCTGGTCGGGGCGCATCAGGAAGGACAGGTGTCCCCGGTCGAGGCCGATTTCGGGGGTCACCAGGAGCTCCATGAACGTGGCCGGCCGGATGATGGTGCGGGCGATGTCCAGATTCCGGATATGGGCCTCGATGCGGCTCTTGGTGTCGAGATGGTCGACGCCCGTTGTCGAGCCCGCGGTGACCGCCGAGCTGTAGACAAGGTGGGCGACGCCGCAGCGCTCGGCGATGTCGGCCACCGCCGTGCCGAAGCGGACCTCGTCCTCATTGGTCACGTCGGCGCCGGCCTGGCCGGAGTTCGGCTGGACACTGAAGACACCGTGGGCGTCGGCGAAGGCCGCGCGGAGCGACTCCGGATCTCGAAGGTCACCGCGGACGGTTTCGACGCCGGAGGTGGAGAGGGACCGGGCCCGGTAGCCGGACGGATCGCGCACGACCGCGCGCACCACCCAGCCGTCGGCCCGCAGCGCAGCAGCGACCGATCCTCCCTGCTGCCCCGTGGCGCCCAGGACGACGACGGTTTTGTTGATGTTGGTCATGCCGACCACGCTGCGCTTTCGGCGATGACGGACGTGTTCCTGATAAACATTGCTGATTCTTCCCGGGGTCCTGAGGAGTTAGTTGGAGATGTGCTGTTCACAGGCCTGCTCCAGAGTTGGTTCGTGCCGTGTCCGCTACGCTAAAACCTGACGCCAACGTCAGGTGCAAGCCAGACGTGGAGTCGAGTCAGGAGGCCGGGGTGCGGATCGGAGAGGTCGCCGCGAAGGCGGGCGTCAGCGTCAGGGCGCTGCGCTACTACGAGCAGCAGGACTTGCTGCACTCCACCCGGAATCCGGGTGGCCAACGCCAGTATCC
Source organism: Nocardia vermiculata NBRC 100427 (assembly GCF_001613265.1). Classification (GTDB taxonomy): domain Bacteria; phylum Actinomycetota; class Actinomycetes; order Mycobacteriales; family Mycobacteriaceae; genus Nocardia; species Nocardia vermiculata. The sequence goes on along the minus strand of NZ_BDCA01000001.1, from coordinate 138,787 downwards.
GGCCGGTGCCGTCGAACGGGTCAGACTGATCCAACAGCTCTACTCCCAGGGCTTGCCCAGCAGAACCATCCGCGAGGTGCTGCCGTTCGCCGACTCCGGTGAGGTGTCACGGGAACTGCTGGAGCTGCTCGCGGCCGAACGCGACCGCCTCGACCGGCAGATGACGGACCTGCAGGACGTGCGCAACCGGTTGCAAGACTGCATTACCGAGGCGCGGAATCATGACGGAACAGGAAGTCCATCCTGAAGCAGGGGTGCAGCACATCCGAGACGTCGCCGCACCGTCCCTGAGCGCCGAGGATCTGGGCGCACTCGACGAACTCCTCGACATCACCAGCCCACACAACCTGCTGCGCCGCGACGACCTCGCCCTGCGCTCCCAACGCACCGTGTGGGCAGCCCGTCGCCCCTGAGGGGTCCTGCGCACACGACTCGACCAACGCGCAGGCGGGCTATCAACCCGGAATCGTACAGTGCCGGTTGCGCCTCCAGATCCACCGTTAATCGGATGGAATCGGATCACTTGGCATCGCGTCGTGAGTGATCGTGGGCGACGCCGCCTGGTCCCGGCCGAGATTCTTCTGTTGTCCCGAGCAGGTGCGTGATGTCGGGACGTATGTATACGGACTTGCCGATACGTCGGCGGGTGCCATGGTTTCGGTGGCCGAGGTGGTTGCCGAACTGCACCGTGAGTGACGCACACAACCCTGGACCTCGAGTCGGCTCGAGGTTGCACGATAGTTCCGACGCCGTGTTCGAGAAGGGAAGCGAACTATGCCGAAACTTGACCGGATCATCGAGTCCGCGTTGTATGTCGACGACCTTGGTCGTGCCCGCAAATTCTATACCGATGTGCTGCAGCTGAATCCGATGCTCGACGCGGATCCCTTGTGTGCATTCGATATCGGGGGCGACAATGTGCTGCTGCTGTTCCGTCGCGGTGGATCACTCGAACCGAAAGTGCTGCCCGAACCGGGTTTGCCGAACGGCGAGATCCCACCCCACGACGGCAGCGGTCGGCTCCATGTGTGCTTCGCCGTCTCCGAGGACCAGCTGACCGAATGGGAAACACACCTGAACGCGCACGACATCCCGATCGAAGGCCGGACCAACTGGGCACGTGGCGGACGCAGCATCTACTTCCGGGATCCCGACGAGCATCTCCTCGAACTCATGACGCCGGGCAACTGGCCGACCTACTGAACCCCTGACCAGCGAGGGATCAGCCGGTTCGCGGCCGCCTCGGGGACGCCGCCTGCTGCCGCGACGTGCAACCCCCGTTGCGGCAGTTCGGAATACCGAGTGGCGCGGCGTAGTTGCCCCTCGCGTCGTCTCGGTTCGAGTATGGAGGTCAGGGTTATGCGTGGCGTGCGCTTCGAGGAGTTCGGTGGCCCTGAGGTACTACAGCTCGTGGAGTTGCCCTTGCCGGAGCCCGGGCCAGGGCAGGTGGCGATCGACGTGGAGTATGTGGGAGTCAACTTCGCCGATCTGCAGGCCCGCACGATCGGTTACCGGGTTCCCGGACTGCCGTTCGTGCCGGGACTGGAACTTTCCGGGCACGTGCGGTCGCTTGGAGAGGGTGTGCGGGGGCTGGCGGTTGGTCAACCGGTCGCGGCGATCACCGACGGCGGCGCCTATGCGGAGGTGGCCGTGGTCGATGCGGCGACCACGTTCCCGGTGCCCGAGGAGATCGACCTGCGCACTGCCGCAACACTTCCCACTGTTCTGCCCACTGCGTTCGCTCTGATCCACACGATCGGGAAGGTGCAGCCGGGGGAGACGGTTCTCGTACAAGGTGCGGCCGGCGGAGTGGGAACCGTGGCCGGGCAGATTGCGAAGTTGGCCGGAGCCCGTGCGGTGTACGGAGTGGTGTCCGGTTCGGCCAAGGCCGACTATGCCCGCGAGGTGGGCTATGACGACGCTTTCCTCACCGAAACCTTCGACGCGGATGTCCAGCGCGTCACCGCCGGACGCGGTGTGGACGTGGTGCTGGATTCGGTCGGTGGGAAGACCCTCAGCCGCGGACTGAGCTCGCTGGCACGATTCGGTCGTCTGATCTCGTACGGCAACGCCGGTGGGGAACCCGGCTGGCAGGTCGGCCAGCCGGAGCTCTACCCCAAGGGGATTTCGGTATCGGGTTTCTCGATCCTCGGCCTGAGTAGCGATGCACCCGAGGTGCTGCGCGATATCGCCACGCGTGCATTCGAATTGGTCACGGGCGGAGATGTGAGTCTCCCGATCACCGCCGAGTTCCCGTTGGCCGGGGCAACGGATGCGCACAGGCTGATGGAGAGCCGCAGCTCCACTGGGAAGTTGATCCTGGCGGTCGCCGGCTGAGCGGGGAGGGGAGAACGCCGGCACGGTCCCTGTAACGCTTACACCGCCCGAGGCCGGCGCATTCGTTGGGCTTCCTTTGTGCTGAAAGCGCGTCGACCTACGACTGTCATGACAACCTTCGATCAATAGTGGCATCGGCGAGGCACGGGACGTGGCGTAAGCGCAGCGCAAGGTGTATTGGCGTCAACCCCCACCTCTCGGTATCGCTGAGTTCATGCGCAGCGGATGACGTCCCGGATGCGTCTGGGGAGTCAAACCTGTTGCGCCCCAGCGCGCGTGTCGACGAGCGTCAACTTATCGGCGTCGACGCTGCGGGTGTTACCGAGTGTCCACGGGCTGAACGGTGCCAATCAGCTGGTTCGGGCCGCCGGACGTAGCCCGAACGTTCGCCTGGCGGCAGGCCCTAGGAGCTAACCGCTGCCACCGAACCGAGCCTGTCAACACCCGATGCGCTGTCTGCGGATCGGCGAGCCTTTCGCTGACGGTCACTGCGCAAGCTACTCCGGTAGCAGCGCCGAAAATGTCATCCCCGCAACAGCTTTCGGATCGGCTACTGCCGGACACCGTATCCCAGCAACGCCGATGCCCGCCCGCTCCAGGTCACGACGAGCTCATCGCGGGCCCGGCTGGCCGCCACATATAGCAGGGACCGTTCGCGCAGTTCCGCTTCGGCTCGTTCTTCTTCGGGCGCGGTGCGCAGTGCGGCCTGGGACGGGACGTGGGTTTCGTCGACGCCGGCGAGGACGACTCGGGAGAATTCCATTCCTTTGCTGCGGTGCATGGTGAGTACCTGGACGTGGCCGGTGGTGGCCGGGTTGTCGTCGAGGGCGCGGGCGTCGATTCCGCGTTCGCCGAGGGCGCGGACGAATTGGGTGCGTTCGTTCTGGCCGCGGGTGAGGACCGCGATGGTTTCGGGTTCGATGCCGTCGTCGATCCAGCGCTGGATGGTGGTGGCGACGTAGTTCAGTTCGTCGGACAGGGAATCGCAGTGGTGGCGGTCGGGATCGGGGCCCAGGCGGGCGGAGCGGTAGCCCAGGGTTGATTCGTCGCCTTCTTCGAGGTCGCGGTAGTCGGCGCCGGAGAGGATACCGATGGCGAACTTCAGATTTTCGGCGGTGGTGCGGTAGTTCAAGGTCAGTCGGCGGGAGCGGCCGACGATTTTGATCCCGAGCCGGCCGAGCACGACCGGCTGCCCGTAGATGCGCTGATGGGAGTCTTCGGCGATGAACAGGTCGTTGCGGCCCTCGGGGACCAGCGCACGCAGCAGCGCCCAGTGCGTGGCGTGCAGGTCTTGGGCTTCGTCGACGAGGACATGATCGGCGACGAATCCGCGGCCCGATTGCTGTTCGCGGGTGAGGTATTCGGCTGCGACGGCGAGGATTTCGGGGAAGGTAAGACTGTTGTCGGTGCGATTGTGCCGGCGGAACGATTCGACCAGCTTCCAGACCGCCAGCCGCTGTGCCCGGCTCAGCCGCACACCTCGCCCGGTGCGCGGAACCCGGGCGTACTGGTCGAGGGAGGTCACCTTGTTGGCCAAAACAACGGAGACGTACTCGTTTTCGAGGAAGGAAGCGGTTGCCAGCCGGCGGTCGAGACCACTGCCCGCGGTGTGCACGATCTCGCGCCAGACTCGTCCCGGATCGGTGCGTTTGGGTGACACTTCGACCGGTGCGCCGAATACCGCTTCGGTGGCGTCGGTCAGATCGGCGCCCCGGTTCACGATGTCGCTGGCCAATTTGTCGATGCCGGCTACGTAGATCCCGGGATCGCCGGGCTGCTTCGCGATCGTGACTCCGGGATCGAGGACCTTCAGATCGGCTTCCAACCCTTTGGCGAGCGTTTTGTTGAAAGTCGTCAGGATGATTCGCGCCTGCGGGTTACTGCGCCACAGCCGGCGAGCGCGGTGGATGGCAACGACGGTTTTGCCAGTGCCGGCCCCTCCGGAGAGCCGGAACGCGCCATTGAAATCCTTCTGCACGTAGGTTCGTTGTTCGGGGTGTAGAAAGGTGCGCCAGGCCGCGAAATCCCCGCCCTCGATGACGCGGCGCAGTTCCTCGTTATCGTCGATATAGCTGAACTGCATCTGCGAGGCGGGCCGGTCCAGCGCGGCGACGATCCGAGTGTCCTCGTCCAGGTTCTCGTCGACGGAAGGTTCGGTGAACGAGTACTTTTCGCGAATATCGTCGATGGAGGTGCCGCAGGCGAGGTCGAGGAGCGCGTCCCCCTGCCAACCGTCGACTTCGGCGGCGATCGTGTTGATCGCGTAGTCGTCCGGTGCGGCCAGGGCCCGTTCGACCAAGCCAGGGTCGAGGCCCAGTCGATCGATGAGATCGGCGGCGGTGAATCCGGCATCGGCAAGGAAGGACGGTGGTGCCGCCGCGGCGCTAGCGCGCGCCTCGGCTGCGACGGGCGCCTTCCGGCCGGCTTCGCGGTGGAGTTCGCCGATGATTCCTTCGACGGTGCCGTTGATTTCGTTGATTCGCAGCGTCGACTGCTCGGCTAGTTTGTTGGCCTTGTCGTGCTCCCACGTCCCCATGTAGACGTAAGTGGTGTCGCCGCCGGCGGGGTCGAGGCGGAACAGAATCGCCCGATAGTTCAGGTCGACCCGGCCGGTGCGCACGCGCGGATCGACGGAGCCTTTGATCGGCTCGATGTGCAGGCCGGGCGCGGTGTCGTCGGCCTGGATCTTCTCCAGGAAGTCGTAGACCTTGCGCTTGACGGAGCCGTCGAGCTTGCCCATCGCCTTGGTGTTGGTCGCTATCACGATGTTCGCCATCACATCACCCCGTTCGTACTCAAGATTCGCACGATCTGTGCGGGCTCGGGCGGGCAGACCGTCCAGCCACGGTGCGCCATCGACTGCGCAGTATCGGATTCGGTGTCGAACAGGACGACAACCCGTGCGCCGGGCCAGGCGAAGTCGAGCACCTCGCCGTCCTCACTTTCCCCGCCGACTTCCGGAACGGGTGTGCGGGCCGTGGCGAGTGCGCGCAGCAGCTCCTTCTCGGCCGGCGACCAGGCGTCGCTGAGCGCCTGCTGCCATTCGGGACCCAGTTCCGCGGGTTCGACCGGCTCACTCGGCACGACCTCGGTCACCGCCGTCTCGTCGGTGCTGAGCAGGCTGCGGGCGGACACGGTGTGGTTGGCGCACAAGCCGAACCAGTTCGACAGTCGCAACCATTCCTTCCACGCCTGTCCGCCGTCGATCTCCAGCCGCTCGCCGCGATCGTCGAGGACGAGGACGGCGAACAGTTGCTTGGTATTCGGACGGAAGGCGGCGGTGATCGCCAGGGGACCGTCGGAATAGGACCAGCACATGTACTCGCCGGCCGGAATGTTCGGCGTGCGCCCGTCCAGCAGATCCAGCGCCCACGGCACGACCGCGGTCAGATCGCCTTTGGCCCGATCTTTTCCCACGAACATCATGGGAAGCCAATGGCCGACCTCGGCCCACGCTTCCCGGTCGGGGTCTTGCATGAACTCCAGCAGTTGGGTCACCGGGTCGGCGGTGATCAGTTTGAACAGCGACGGGCGCAGGCCACCGTTGCTCATGGTGGCTTTGACAGCGCCTTCCGAATACCACGACGGGGGGGCGCTCGTCCCGTTCTCGAAACGCACCAGATCGTCGTAACCGAACGACCAGACAATCTTGTTGCCGGTGCGCAACGTCTCGCGTTTCCGGGCGTCGTCGGCGACTCGATTCTTGTCGCTCATGGCGTGGTACCGGCGCCCATCGGCGAAGATCGCGATGATGGGAACATCGGAATCGAGGGTGCTCAGCTCGAAATCCGGTTTGCTGGTGTCCATTCGCACTTGCGGTTTCAGCGTCCAAGTCCGGATCGTGTTGCCGGGCATGGTGATTGTCGCCGAGGCGCCGTAGGTGCCGGGGGTCTCACGGACCGTCGCGCCCATTACCTTCAACCGCTCGATGAACGCCTTGTAGAACTGTCCTTCCAGCGCGGACTCTTCGCTGACCACCCGCCGTGCGGGTTGCGCACTGGTGATGATGTTCTCCCAGTCCGCCCATTCCGGCTCGCTGTCCTTGTCGACTCCCAGCAGGTCGTCGAGCACCCGCGCGGCACTCTGTCGCGACACCCGATCGAGCTCGTACGGCGCCGCGAACGGCAGCAGACATTTGTGGCAGGCGAGGCGCTCCTGTTCGGCGCATTCGCAGGTGCGCACGATCCTGCGTGCCGCCGCGAGCACCGCCCACACTTTCGCGGCGTCGGCGAATTCGGCGAGGTATCCGGTGCCGCCGGGGACGGTGTCGTGGATCAGCAGGGCCTGCTGGCTCGGGGCGTGCAAGGCATCGGGGATGATCGCGACGTCCAGATGTTCCGGCGATCCGCCGATCACCTCCCGCAGCCCGAGCAGGATCGCGGTCTTGAGGCTCGGATAGGTGAACGAGTCGTACTTCATCCAGCGGGGGACGTGCAGGAGTACTGCCTGGGTGTTGAGGGTGCGCGCGAGCGCGATCTCGCGCACGTGCTTCTCATCGGTCGCCGTCCGGAATTTGCACCAGCTGCGGTGTTCATGGGTGCGGTTGTGCCCGGCGATGCGGTCGAGCTGCCCGCAGCCCGAGCAGACGCGGAACAACCCGCTGGTGGTTTCCTGTCCGGCGATCTCCCGCTTACCGCCCTGGGAGGTCCGCCGTCCCATATTGAGCCACCGAATATCCACGTGCCGTAGATATTCCGCACCGAAATCGCGGTCGTCGAGGTACCACCGGTGCGTCACATCGTCGGGATTGATGTCGGCTGCGGTCACGATGGTGAATGTTTCGCGTTTGCGGTCGTCACGGGCATCGGTGATGGACGCTTCGTCTCGGCGCACCTCCGCCGACACCTTCGACATCTCCACGACCGGAAGTTTCTGGCTCACATCGGAGATGGCGGGAGTGCCGCAGCGCGGACACTGCGCCGGTAGTGGCCGCTCGTCGGCGGTATGAGAGATGCCGGCCCAGCCACATGCCGGGCACATCTGCCAGGTGCGGATGTTCGCCCCACCCGGTCCGAGGTCGACCGCGTCGACCTGCACGGCCAGTCCCTGAGCGTAAAAGGTTGCGCCCGGCGCCAATTCGGTGAGCGCTACCCGAGCGCCGCGCTGGTAGCTATACGTGGAGCCGTCGTATTGGTTGGTGTCGGGGTCGATCCAGGTTATGCCGACATCGAGGGTGACCGAATCGTCGAGCAGCGTGTAGTTGGGCAGGATGCCGTAGCGTTCGAGCACACCGACCCAATGTTCCAGGGTGAGTTCCTTGATGTGCTTGCTCAGGATTCGTAAAGTGCCGCGGGCCGTACGCAGTTCGCGCCGATCCTCATCGGTGGCGGCGGGGGAGGTGGCGCGCTTCTCGAAGTCCGGAAGGGCCGCGTCCACGGCGGTGCGCCGGTCGGTGAGCTCTTTGACATCGCGGTTCCAGCGGTGCACCTGTTCACGCAGATGCTCGGTCAGTTCGCTGGGGGTTCCGTCCTCGGCCGGAGTGGCCCACGCCCGCAGGGTGTTTCGGGCGCGTTCGTCGAGCAGTTCGCCGAATTGCGCGAGGAATTGGTCGACCAGTTCGGCCGCGTGGGTCTCGGCCGTGGCGATCAGTGTCGCCATCCAGCTGCCCTCGTCGAAGGATTCCAGCACTTTCCGCGCTTCGATCGGGTCCTGGGCCCCGGGTTCCCGAGAGATCCGGTCGACGATGTGCGCGACGTACTGGCGCTGCAGAATCTCCTCGGCGGTCAGAAAGGTCGCGGGCGGGCGCACCTCGCCTTCGATCACGGAGACGGGATCGTAGAGTTTCGGCAGATGCTCCCCGCGCCCGCGCACGAAGGCGAGTACCAGAGAGTTGCCGGTGGCCCGCCCGGCACGGCCGACCCGCTGCAGGTACGACGACACGCTGCGCGGCATCGAACCGAGCATCACCGTCGACAGATCGCCGATGTCGATACCCATCTCCAGGGTCGGCGTCGCGACGAGCACGTTCGGCGCCGACGGGTCGGAGCTGGACTGCTTGAATTTGTTCTCGTACTCGAGCCGGACGTCCGTCTCCAGCAGTGAGGTGTGTTCGCGGGCGACGACGCGCTTCATCTCCGAGTCGTCGTAGAGCTTGCGGTAGAAGTTCGTGCTGCGGGGGCTGCGGTGCAGGGTGCCGGGGCAGCGGTCCAGCAGACATGCGGCGCCGTCGAGTTGTTCGGTGACGGTTGCGGTCCCTGGATTGGGTGTCTGACACACATCGCAGGTGAGCAGGTTGGCCCCGGACTCGAGATCGGCGTCCTGGGTGGCGCCGACCAGGACCGATGCCGCACCCAGTACGTAGACGGTGAGAGCTTTCTCCGTGGTCTTGGTTGTGAGGATGCGCTGTTCGGCGAGCGTCGCGAACAACGCCCGCGCCGCGAACCCACCCTCGAATGCCGGGACGCCGAGACACTTACTGGCCCACCGGGCATACCAGGCGGCGGGTGAGGTGATGGCGTCGAAACCTTCAGGGATGGTGCGGGCTCCGGTCGCCGGGAAGGCCGGTGCGGGGCGTCCCGTCGGGAATGCGGGCATCCCTTGATTTTTGGGCCGCCCGCCCCACACCCACCGGCGGTTCGCATCATGGGCGATGTATCTGTCGAGCCATTCGTGTGACAGCGCACCCTGGGTACGCATCCGCTCGACGGTCCCGCGCACCCAGCGCACGACCGCGGCGGACTCGGGTGCGGTGAAGCTCAGCTGCTGTTCGGTATTGTCCAGCGCCAGCCTGCCCAGCTGAGCTACCCGCTGCACCGACCCCAAATCGACTTCGGCGACCACACTTCCGGTGAGTTCGAGGGTACGTCCCAGCCGCGACTGCAAACCGAACTCGAGGTTGATGTCGAACTGCAGTCGCCGGCGCACCAGCTTCAGCGCCTTCGTCCGGGCGGCCGGGGTGGCGTTCGCATCCCAATAGGCCTTGAATTCGTTGCGCTCGACGATATCCGGCGCCAGCAGGTGATAGCGCCGCATCGGATTCGGTTCGGCCAGATCGATTACGGCCTCGCACAGATCCGGCAGTGGCAGTAGCCCGGAGGCGGTCTTCCCGAGAGCGTTGCGCACGGTCGAGCGCAGACTCAGCGTGTGTGAGCGTGCCTGCACGAATCCCGCTCGGTGGGCGGCGTCCTGCACGCTGTCGGTGAACATCAACGCCTTCTTTTCCTCGGCGTCGAGTCCGGGATCGCCGAACATGCTCGATAGCGCCACCGACAGCTGCGTGGCTACGGCGCTACCGAGGAATCGGATCCCGTCCGCGCTCCGGCAGGCCGGGCACATATCCTTCTGCGAGTTCTCCTCGGCATCGGGGCCGGTGAGTACCAGAATCGGCAGCGCCCGCCCTTCCAGGACCTCGGCGCTCTCGGGATCCGGTGTCTGCTCGACGATCTCGCGTTCGTCCACATGCAGCCAGCGCAGGCCGTCGACTGTCTCGTCGAGTTGCGCTTCCACCGGTGCGGAGATCAGGGCACGAAACCGCTGTCCGCCGCCGGCATGCTGGCGGCGAATATCGTCGTCGGTCGCATCCAGGGCCATCCCGGTCGGCGCCAACCGAGCACCCCACCCCGAGCGTCCGCAGTGGCGGCAGTACACCGCCGGGAGATAAGTGGTGCCGGGCGTTTCGACAGCCCCGTCGTCGGCCCAATGAAAGACCGCGGCGGTGTCGAGGATGCGGTCGATGCGCGACAGCTCCCGAACCCACAGGTGTACATCGACATTCAACGCACTACGCCCGATGCCGGCGCGCAGGTGTGACAGGGCGGCGAACAGGTAATCGAGGTAGCGGCGGCGGCGCAGCGCATCCCGCGGCTGCTCACGACTGGCAGTCGTGGACTCCAGAACGATATCGGCCAGTTCGGCCAGGGAGACAGCCTTCAGGCTGTTGCTGAGCAGACTTCGGAACAGGTCGTGATTCTTCAGCAGATCGAGCAGTTCGGTATCGCTGAGTTTGCGTAGGTCCGCGGCCCGTTCCGCGAGCTCTCCCTCGATATCGGATCGCCGGAACAGTGTCGCGAGAATCAGCGCCGTGGCCGCGGAGTTGTTCGGTGCGGCGGCGACGCGGCTGGTGAGATCGCGCAGACTTTTCTCGTCGAGTTCCGGGCGGCGGATCGAGCGATACAGGTGGTCGAGCGCCGGACTGCGATCACCCAGCCATTCCTCCGGGCGCAACCGGGTCTCCGAGACCACGGCGTCTGCGGTGAACACCTCCCCGAACACCGTGTGCGCGAAGTCGAGCATCGCGGTCGGCGCCTTCTCCGACCCGAGGGTCGCCGACGTCGCCACCGGTGTGATCCGCCCGAGCGGCCGTGCCCGATCCGCGGCGCTGACCGGCGCGTCCGCACCCCAATACGATTTGATCGTCAGCCCCAGCCGCCGCAGCAGCATCGCCACATCGGTGCCCTGGGCGCCGTCGTAGGTGTGGAACTCGTCGAGCACCACATACTGCAGCGATTGCGCCGACTGCCGCCACATCGGTGCCCGATCCGGCCGCAACAGCATGTGGTCGAGCATCTTGTAGTTGGTGAGCAGAATGTCCGGCGGCGAATCGTGCATGATCCGCCGATCGGTGATCAGCCCCTCCGCCGATACCAGCGTGCGACCATTCGACGACGCCTCCCCGGTATAGAGTCCCGCGGTCACACCTGCGAGCCGCGGATCCTCGGTAATCATCCGCGCCAGCCGCTGCTCCTGGTCATTAGCCAGCGCGTTCATCGGATAGATGATCAGCGCCTTCATCCCCGCCACACCGGCGTTCTTGGCCCGCAGCACATGATCGAGGATCGGAATCAGGAACGACTCCGTCTTACCCGACCCGGTACCGGTGGTGACCAGCGTCGGCTGGGGCCGCGCCTGGAACTTCGTCGACAGCTGCTCGAACGCCTTCGCCTGATGCCCATACGGCACGAATGTGTCCGGCCACCAGTCCAGATGCATCCCCCAGTTCCCCCGTGCGGGTGCGAACGGCAACCGAAGCCGCAGGTAGGGGCCCTTGAACATGCCGTCCCGCGGATGGTCGATGAAATCGACCAGAGCCCCTTTGGTGTCGGCGTCGGTGAGCGCGAAGGTGGTGGCGAGGTAGTCGGTGAGACCTTCCTGCAGCCGCTCTGCCTGCAACGTGGGCAGTAGTGCCCCCATGCTCGACTCCCCTTCGGTGTCCGGTCGCTGTGCACGTTTTGGTGTAACTCGGGTTCCGAGCTAACGGTCATGAACACGCCTGATGCTCAACCGTATTCGATGATCTACTCGCCGATGCCTCTTCGAGCCGATCAGTTCAGCGAGCACATCGGTTGAGGACCGGATTTGGTTACGTCAACCAAGACGACCGGCCCCGAACCCCGTGGCGGTTCAGTCAGCGCCATGCGTCGACAAGATCTTCTGGGCTCCACTGCGCGGTCAGCGGAAGGTCGTTGCCGACTCCGGATCGAGATACCGCGACGAGCGGGGTGTCGACCTCGGTGCCGGGTACCGACAGCAGAGCCCGGCTGAGGGCCTCGTAATCGTGTCGATCGAACGATCGGTCCTCGAGCCATTTGACGGAGCCGACGAAATGCACGGACTTCGCTGTCGGGGTGGTGTCCGCGCCGATGAGGTCGATTTCGGGATTGTTCTGGCGGTTCCACCACCCGCCGACCGCGTCGGTGTCCGTCCACCTGTCGCTCGGCAGCAGCCGGAGCAGTGATTCGCGAATGAGAGCCTCGACAGCCCGGCCGCGTCGCGTGGTCCACGAAGTTCGATGTGAGCCAATGCCGGTCGTGGCGGCCGCGCTCCGGGAGCTCGAGTGAGATGGAATCTTAGTTAGATCTGATCTAACTAAGATTCCATCTTAGTTTGCATGTGGCAGCCAGCGGTGAAACACAGTCTGGTCCGGGCGCATCATGTATGACATGGCTTCACTCTGACCGGCTTCCAGGGGTTCGTGCCGTTTGCTGCACTGCCGGCGAGCGATGTTCCGGCAGGTGCGGGGGATGTATGTGGTCACACGGTCGGCCATACCGGTGGTCGATACATCTGGCAGCTCGCCGATAGTCCCGAACTCCTGGTCGCCTGGCGCGAAGAATCGGATGCGTCGATGCTCGAGCAGTCGATGATCCAGAGCTTCAAGGCCATGCATGGCGGCAGACGCCCGTTCGCGAACCTTCGCGACTGATGTTGCTATACGGAGCCCATAGACCTATTTGCCGTGTTTGTCTGGATGGACAGTCTGGAACCGGAACACTTAGCATCACGTCGTGAGTGATAGTGGGGGGACGCCGCCTGGTCCCGGGCAGGAGTTTTCTATTGTTCCCGAGCAGGTGCGTGATGTCGGGACATATGTCTACGGGCTTGCCGACACGTTGGCGGGCGCCTTGGATTCGGCGGCCAAGGAGGTCGCCGAACTGCTGACCAGCAGTTGGACCGGTGATTATGCCGATGAGTTCTCCGAGGGCTGGAACGAGGTCCACGACGGTGGCAGGCAGATCTTCACGGCATTGACGGGTATGGCGGAGAAGCTGGGTGTCACCGCCGAAACGTTCGCTGCCACCGATGAAGCGAGTGCCGCCGAGTTGGGCATTCCGAAATTGAACTGGTCGTGAGCTGATGGCGTCACAATTTTCTGTAGACCTCGAGCATCTCGATCAGGTCGTTGCGCGCCTGGCCGGCCTGGCTGGGTTCATCGATGATCACCTCGACGATATCCATCAACGGGTCACCGAACTGCAGGGAACCGGTTGGGAAGGCATAGCTGCTCGCGCCTATGACGATGCCCATCGTGAATGGATCGCCGGCGCAAAAGAATTCGTGGACGGTGTGCGGGATATGAGCGATGCCGCCAAGGCTGCGCACGCTGCCTACACGCGCGCTCTCGAAACCAATCGGCGGATGCTGCAAAGCGGGCAATGAAGTGATCGTCGATTGGCAGACCTACTATGATGCCGCCGCTCAATGTCATCAACTCGCGAGTGATCTGCGGGCGGCCGATAAGCCGGTCCACGAGGCGGTCAAACATCAGTGCGAGGGGATGGCCGGCAACGCTGCCGGTTGCGTGAAGTGGGCCGAGGTCTACGACCGTTCCGCTCAGCACACTCTGCAGGTGAGCGCGAGCCTCGCCAATGCATTGACCAACTACGGGGCTGTGCTCTACGCCCAGGGATACAACTGGGGTATTGCGAACAAGTCCAACCCGCCACCGCCACGTCCGAACACCGGTCAGGTCGGCGAATACAGTGTCGTATTGCCGACCTCGGTCGGTGACAACGGAGCCGGGTTCGAACACAGCGGCGGCGTGAAGCAGTTCTTCGACGATCTGGTCAAAGCGGTCATCGAAAAGTTCCATCAGCTCCCCAATGCCGATGCGTCGAAACTGAAGGTCGCTCACGACTCATGGAAGACCTTTTCGACCCATGAAACCCTCACCGGCGCCGCTGCCCGCATCGACACGATCTCGGCGCTGTTCGACGGCGTCGACGACCCCACCAACCGCACGCATATCCAAGACCACTTCACCACTCTCAAAAGCAGCGCCACGTCCCTAACCGCCTCCACGACGTCGGTGGCGACCTCGGTCGGCAAGTATCACGACGCCACCGTCGCTTTCGGCGATAACGTCGCGACCAAAATCAACTGGCTCGAAGCTGGCATCGCCGCTGCCGCAGTCGCCGGCATCGCTTTGGCCATCTTCACCGTCGGTATGTCCGCCGAGGTCGCCGGCGAGGGTATCGCCGCCGCTGTCACGGCTACGATCGGTGCCATCGAAAACGCCTTCACCGGCAGCGCCTTGGCCGGCATCCTCGGCGCTGGAGCACTTGTCGGCGGAGTCATCGCTATCGACGCTTTCACAGACGTCCCCGAAGACCTCGAACGCGAAGCCACCAAACTCGCGGCCATCATCGCGATGAAAGTGCTCATCGACGGCGAGGATGATGACAGCACAGAATCAAAGACTCAATCGACAGCACCGCCACGTCCCGAGCATGTGCCAGAAGATTGGGTTCCGCGGCGAGCGGATAATGATAAAGGTTGGGTATGGCAAAAGCCGGGATCGGAGCGAAACGAAAACATGTTCCGAGATGCTGAACCCACGGACCGTTATCCGGATGGCTACGTGCGATACTATAACAAGGATGGGCAGCCGGTCGACTTGAATGGAAAACCCGGAAGTAAAGCGTCAACGCATATACCCAAGAATCCCGACGGAACATACCCGGTACCAAAAGGCTGGTGATTATGGATCTGAAACTGTCAGACAAAGTAGTTTCTGAGATAATGGTCGAATTCATGGTGACGATTCGCATGGGTGAGCGCTCGGAGTTCGAACTTCAAATAGAAGGCGATATCGAACTATCGCTGAGTTCGGGATCGGTCTACCAAATCGCATCTGAGGAATACGATGCACAGCGTCAGCAACTCAAGTCGCTTCAGGGTTCGGTGATCCGATCGTCAACTGCTGACGAGTCCGGAGCTCTCACTCTCGGCCTGGATTCGGGTGCTGCATTGCGTGTGCCTTCTGACAGTGATTACGAGGCGTGGAGTGTCGCGGGGCCAGGCGGGTATCGAGTTGTGAGTCTTCCGGGCGGAGAGCTGGCGATCTGGTCGGCGATAGAGTCATAATCTCGCACTCCGGTTTACCCTGGCCGCGTAGGTAAACTCTCCGATGCGAACGTTTTACGTCCGTGGAAGTGGCCGCTGACGTGCCGATCCGAAACCATGGAAACGCTCGAGCGGCTCACCGATCCCACGTTGAATTGCGCAGGTGGTCAGCGGTGCCGGCGTTCGTCCGAAGGTTGGAACCGCACAGTTTCGGCACGGGCCATACACTGCAGATCTGGTCTGTGTCCGGGCGTCGAGGTAGGGGAATCAGTGCGGCGATATGTAGTAGCGGCGTCGATGTGTGCGGCGTTGGCGGCGGCGGGGTGCTCGTCGGGCAACGGCGGGTCGGCCGAACCAGTCTCATCTACCAGTGCAACGGCGAGCGCCGCGGCCACACCAGCATCCAACACTGCGTGGAACCCGTGCGATATTTCCGACGCCGACATCGCGGCAGCAGGCCTGGACCCGTCGACAAAACGAGTCGGCTCCGCAGGAGTCAAATTCCCCGGATGGGACATCTGCACATGGCGCAGTGACTCCTGGTATCAGATGAACATCCTCGCCACCGACGCGCACACCTACGACGAGGTCGTGCACAACACGACCCTGTTTCACGACCCGCGACCGGTGACCATCGGCGCGCGGCCGGCCACGGCGCTGCTGCACAACGACGACGAGCACGCCTGCACGATCGCGTTCGATATGCCAACCGGCCCGGTCCAGTTCGATCTGACGCCGAAGCTGAGTTCTAGGCAGTTCGGGGACCCGTGCACCGAAGCAACGCGGATCGCAGGCGTACTGGACAAGAACCTTCCGCAGTAATACCGAGGGCAAGACACGTGGGGAGAGTGCAACATGTCGGAGCTCACAACCTTGAAGCAGCTCGGAGCCGAGATCGAGGCAGGGAACCTGAGGCTGCGGGTCGACCGCGCGCACTTCGATGCCGCGATCAAGGGACTGCAGGACCTCATTGACGAGCTGGATGCTTTCGGCCCTGACATCGAAAACGTTGCGGTAGTCACCGGTTTCGGAGGGTTCCAGATGGGCGTGGACCTCGCGCGTAAGTTCACCGTGAAGGGCAGCGGTGAGGGTTCGATCAAGCAGCGAATCCAAGAAGCTCAGGACGAGCTGCGAGCGGCACAGGACGTTCTCCGTAAGGCTGTGCTGGCGTACGTCGAGACGGATGACGAACTGAGGAAACAGTTCCAAGGAATTGCTCCCTGATCCGACACAGCGTCTACGCCTGAGTCGGCCTACGGTTGCCCAAGGGACACAGGGGCTTCCCCGTTGATGGAAGTCCCGCGTGACGGACGCAATGGCGTGCGCGTGGAGGACGGTCGTTCTCATGGGACGATCCACAGTCGCTCGCACGGCAAACGACCGCAGCTTCCGTCGGGCGCCGCGAATTCGATGGCCCCGCAATGTCCGTACCGCTGCCAATGATCCGCAAACCTCCGAGCCGCGGAATCACAGGCCACGAACTTCATGGGGTGAGTGTTCGACTGGGTGAAGAAAATCGTCAGCATGACATCAGGTTCCGTCGGCATCGGCAGTATTCAGAGCTCCTCTTCCGAAAATAGGAGATACGCGGCTTCGAGATGGACGGTGCAGTCGTCGGGTGGATGTGTGCAGTGGATTTCCCTGAGTTCACGGGCCCGTGCGATCGTCAGTTCGATCAGGTGGACGTGACACATCCATTCGGCGAGTACGCCGTCAGCATGGACGAACGCTCTCTGCTTCGAGGGGTTTGATTCTCTCACCGGCTGGCCTGTGGCGTGCGCGAAGGTGCAGCCGGCGCGGTCACGATGACGACCTCTGCACGGCGGGCGATCGTGAAAGGCACAGCACCCCCGGCGAAGTGCCGAGCGCACGGCACGAGAACCGCTGCGACCTCGTCCATCCTGTCGAGGACCATGGCGAGTCGCCGTTCGGGATCATCGGTCCACGGACCGAACACGATGATCTTGCGCAGGTTGTACCCGTTTCCCTTGGCATGCGATCGCAGGCATTCCTCATGCGCCTGCTGGTGAACTCCGGATATGTCGCTGCGGATGTATCCGATGGCGTCGATGCGCATATACGGCCCCTCTCGAGTTCGGTCAAGACGGTTGGTTCGCACCCGCCGCCGAGGTCTGCGGCACCCGGCGGCGGGGCTGGGGTTGAAGGTACGAGCGAGGGAGGAGCCCGTCGGGTATGTTCCGTACCCCATACCTGCGGGGATAGTCTTGAAGGACATTCCATTCGGCGGAAGGGCGCTACCGTGCACGTCGAGAACGGACTGGCGATCGGCCAGCGGATCAAAATCAACCGCGAGCGCGCGGGAATGTCTCGACCTGTCTTGGCCGGGTTGGTCGGAAAGTCGGCCGAGTGGTTGAAGGCCGTCGAGAACGGCCGGCTGCAGACCCCGCGACTGTCGATGCTGTTGCGGATCGCGCAGGTATTGGAGATCGAGGATCTCGCGGAGCTGACCGGCAACGATCACGCCGTGCCTGTGGTGGTGTTCGCCGGGGAGCGCCATGCCGCGCTGACAGAGGTGCAGGCGGCGCTGACGGATTACCGGATCGCGCCGCGCGATCGGCAGCAGAGCGCTCAACATCTGGCCGCACGGCTGCGGCAGGCCTGGCAGATCCGGCATTCGAGCCCCGACCACCGGACCCAGCTCGGATCGTTGTTGCCGGGGCTGATTCGTGATGCGCAGAGCGCCGCGCGGACAACTGGTCCCGAGAGGCGGACGGCTCGCAAGCTTCTCGCGGGTGTGTACCAGCTGGCCGATTTCTATGTGGCGTACCAGCCCGCGCCCGAGCTGGTGTGGATGGTTGCCGACCGTGGCCTGCACGAAGGTTACGAAGCCGACGACCCATATGTAATCGCTTGTAGCGCGTGGTCGATGGTGCAGGCGCTACGCGACGCGGGGCGGTGGGACGAGGCGATCGGACTGGCTCGCGATTCGATCGACCGGCTCACGCCCTACGTCGGTCGCGGCGAGGTTTCCGATGATTGGCGCGGCATCGTCGGAGCGCTCGAGGCGGAGATTGCTTATGTCCACGCCCGGCGTGGTCGATACGGGGACGCGTGGGCGTGGTGGGAACGTGCCGATGAGGTCGCGCGACGGTTGGGACCTGCGTATCGGCACGTGCAGACGTCGTTTTCGGTGCCGGTGATGGCGGCGCACGCGGTGACGTTGGGGGTGGAGTTGCGGCGTTCTGGGGAGGCGTTGCGTGCGGCGGAGGGGATCGAGGCAGGCCGGATTGTGTCGGTGCCGAGGCGGAGCCGGCATTTCATCGAGGTGGCGCAGGCGTGCACGCAGCAGGGAGATTCGCGGGCTGCGTATGAGTGGCTGGTGAGGTCGGAGCGTACGGCGCCGGAGACGATCAGGTACAACGGGTTTGCGCGGGAGATGGTGTTGGAGTTGATGAAGTCGCCACCGGCCGGGTTGCGTGGTGAGGTGCGCGAGCTTGGGCATCGAGTGGGAGTGGCAGCGTAGACTGCGGCCAGAGCGACCTACGGTGGTGCCGGAAAGTGCGGCACCCCTTCCTCATGCAGACACAGGAAGCCACTCCAGAGCGGTGAGATGGGTGAGTGCGGTGTCGACGTGTTGACGAGTGAACAGCGCCGCCTTCCGCGGTGTCCAACTCTGGATCTTGTTGAAAACTTCGTCGGAGGTCGTCGCATGCTCGCGGGTGACGGTCCAGTGCACTGTCGCAAGCAGTTCCAAGCCGTACATGCTGGTGAACCCATCCGCCAATTCGATTACTCGTCCAACTCGCGCTGCGGTTTCAGGGGCATCGTCCAGGACGTGTGCCGCTTGCAGCTCAGCTGAATTCTTGACGCTGATCGGTTCTGCCTCCGGAACCTTGGCGCTGCCGTCACCGAACCCTTCGATGTAATGCCCCTCCATATTTCGCAACGATTTCCGGAGCGCATCCGCGTAGGGGCCGTAGGTGCCTTTGGAAAAGTCGAGACGAAGATTCTGGCCCGCACCTTGAAGGAAGTACGCCAGCTTTTGAACCTCGATGAGGCTCGGGGGGTGGAACGAGTATTCCTCGTAAACTTGTAGGAGGCGAATGACTGCCGCCCGGGCTGCGGTCATCTTCGGAACATTTGTCCGGTCGGTCATCTCGGATGCGGCGGGTGCGCCCTCCGGAGGGTAGATCCGGATGTCGATGGTGTCTGCAAGCGGGCTGAGGGCCTGCCACATCAGCGGAGCTACATCCCGCCAATCCAGCCCGCCGTTGCCGCAGCCGAGTGGAGGGATCGCGACCGACGTGATGCTGTACTTGTGGAGGGCCTCGACCAAGGCGGGAAGTCCTGCCGCTACGTCGTCGAGGGTGCTCGGTGAGCGCCAATGCCGCTTCGTTGGAAAGTTGATGATGACGCGTGGGCCGGCGAGCGCGCCCGTTTCCCAGACGTGCATCGCACCGATCTGAAGTTCGCCCGCCTTCGCGGCGGCGGAGTAAGCCTTGTACATCTCCGGATAGGCGCGCTTGAACTGCAGAGCGATGCCCTTGCCCATCACGCCGACGGTGTTGACCGTGTTGACCAGCGCGTCAGCGTTGTCGCGCAGGAGGTTGCCGTGTTCCTCTCGGATCACTTCTTCCTCCTTCAGAAGTACCAATTGGGGCGGACGACCACCTTGGTGGTGATTCCGAACTTGCCGAGCACGGTGCGGACCTCGGTGTGCACAGGCTCGTTGGCAGTTGCTATGACGAGGATGTTATCCCAGGGTACGCGGTGGTGGACGAGCAACTCGGCCTGTCGGCGGTCTGATCGGTCGGGATCGTCAGCGGTGTCTTTCCAGTACTTGGCCGCCATCACCTGCCAGTCGACCGATGAGGCAAATACCTGGTCGTCAGTGGTGAACTCTGCTAATGCGCTCGCCGCGTGCCGGTCGGTGGTGACCACCGTCCGCCCTTGGTCACGCAGGTGCTGTGATGTCGTACAGAGGTAGACGATCCGGGTACAGTCGGCTGCTTCCGCGCTGACATTTCCGCTGTGGATCGCATATAGCATCGGGCTGCGAGGAGCGAGGTAGAAGGGCACGTAATCGGCCAATGTCCCCTGAGGGCCAGCGCCAACTCGGCGTCTGGCACGCCTCGCCTTGATGTGGTCATAGGCGATCGAAACCTTCGTGAGCCCCCGGACTGACGCTTCGGAGTCGCTGCACAGGCCCTCGACAATCATCGAGGGGAGGTGCTCAATCCTGGTGATGTGGTACGCCCACGTGGGGACGGGGCGGCTTGTCATGCCGAACCGGCGAGAGCGGAGAAGTGCCGGTGAGCCAGTTCCATGTCGTGTTCGCGATTTACGCCTCTGATTGGTTCCTCGTAGGTGACGCCGTCGACGGTTAGGTCGGATGTGGGGAGGGTGCCCCTTTTTCGGTATTCGGAGGCTAGTTTGGTGGGGAGTTGGCGGCCGTTGGCGTCGTAGAGGGCTTCGCGTTCGTATTTTTGGAGGACGGGGAATTGGGTTCGGTAGATGGCTAGGAGTTCTTCGGCGGTTATGTCGAGCATGACTGCGACTATGGCGTCGATCTCGACGAGCGCTTGTCGGCGGTCGGCATTTGCTCGGAGGGGCGTGTGCCATGTCCAATTTTTCTCTGCGGTCCCGAGTTCTGGTCTTCCGTTGTAGATAGGTTCGATTGCCGGGACCCAGGAATCATCGGCCCACCTTTCTGTATGGAGTTCGTCCCATAGTGGGGCGTACTGATCGACAAGACAATTTAGCCGGAGAGTGCGGAGGATCAGATGGCGCTCGAGGGAGTGGCTACGGATGTGTGGAAGCCGGCGAATGATTCCTTGGTTCATTTCGCTTGCGCCGGAGACTTTGACAAAGAAGTCAATGGGTACCGATGACCAGAAGCCTGCAGCTAGAGCCAGGTCTGTTGCGTCATGAAGCCGCCCACTTAATACTCCGTGTGTGTGACATGGGCCCGGCGGGATAATCGTTGAATGCAGAGTTCGGACGGTCGCCGAGTCGGCCATGCGGCGCCAGGCTAGGCGAAAGTAGTTCGAGCTCGGCTTGCCAATCCACTTCGGGTAGGCGGCCAGGTATTCAGAGAGCGGGCGGGCTACTTGGTAGTTGGTGCGCGGAATGAAGGTTTCCGGGAGCGATTTGAGGTCGATGGGGGAGTAGTCCTGATTGCTACGCATCGTCGGGTTGCCCTGTTGGTAGATCGGGGTGGCGACGGTTAGGTGTGGGCCCTGGAGAATGGTCTCCTGCCAGGTTGCCGGAATAGCTGATCGGGACTCGAAATAGCCGAGCTTGCGGTCGGCAGATTCGTGCCAGCCTGCTGTCCATTCGAACGGAACGTCACCGAGACGCGGCGCTGTGGCTATTTTGTCGAGTACCTCGGCGCTTGCCCGGTTCACCGGATACAGCATCCGGGCAGACTCCGCGGGTGTGCCGGGCTCGTCGACAAGTGCGGCCCAGGCGGCGAGCTCGTTTTCGGTTACTTCGATGATGCGTTCTGGGTGAGGGCGTACGTCCCAGTTCCCTTGAGGATCCTTCACTCCCGGAGCAAAGGTCTGGCTACGGTGACCGGACTCGCGTGCCTTGAGGGAACGTGCTGGTACGTCTGGGTGGTACAACGCCGAGCCCTGGAGGAATTTGATGGATGAGTCGACACCGTAGATATGTACGCCGTACTGCCGGGTGTCTTTGATCTCGGTGAAGATCTTGAGTTCATTCCGGAACTGCCAGTGTCGTCGCAGTCGTCGATAGGTTGCGCGGCGAAGTCCTTTAGCACGAGCTTCGGTGAAGTGACTCTCCGGGTGGATGAGGGAAACGACGCCCTCGGTACCGCCGGACCGCCAAGTCCGCTCCATGAAGCACCGGTAGAGATCCGGTTGCAATCCCATGAGAACCGGGCGATCAACACTGGAGCCTAGGTGCGCGCTCTGTGCAGCCTGCGCTGCACGCTCGTCGAGGAGCATCTGGCGGACGTTCGGAACTTTGAGCGCTTCTTCGGCTTTCCGCCGCTTCTCCGATTCTGACGGCTTGTTCGCGAGTTGCCACCACGGATCGTGTTCGGCCAGAACCCCGGCTTCATCCCAGTCCGGTCGCACCCAAGGGGGGTTACCGACCTGGAGATCGAACCGACCCTGTGCGAATACGGACGCAAAGTCTAGTTCCCAATGGAAGTACCCGTCCCGCTGGGCAATGTCAGCCGCGACGGTGAGCCAGGAGTAGCGGTCCAGCGCGATGTCGATCGGTCGGGCGCCGGCGAAGGAGAGATCCCATTCCTCGGTCGCATCAAGTCCGTCCCAGTCGAGATCTCCCACGAAGTTCATTTGGTTCTCCGACGGTGCCTTATGCTTAGGCACGTTCGGGGGCTTGCCGTGGGGTACCTGGCCGAGGATGGCTTCCAGGCCGCCGATCCATGAATCCAAGGACGGTGGGACGGTCTGTGACGTGAGAGGCCATGACCACAGTGCACACCAGGTATCCATCGCTCGCCGCAGCCGTTGGAAGACCCCGTCCGGCTTGTTGAGGACGGTTTCGATTTGCTCTCGGGTGACGGCCGGCGTGTGGGTCGCCTCTTCGGATCCCCACAGCTGGATGTCGCGCCGGATCTCGGATTCCGCGATGGTCAGGCGGCGCAGCGCGAATTCCCACAGCGTTTCGACTCTTTGCGCGAGGCCCTGCAGACGGGCTACCTGGTCCTTGGAAGGAGACTTACGGATCTCGTTGCGCCACAGACGGAGTTCTTCGCGCTTGTCCGGTGCGTAAGTCTTGGCCTCGCTGGTGTCGACAACGGCTCCCCAGCCGGGGGAGGGGAGCAGGAAGTGATGGATACCTGCGCCGACATCGGTGCCGAGGGGTACATCGTTGGGAACGGACTTGAGCCACGCCTTCTTGGCAAGCTCGTTCGGCATGTACACCGCGCGCCGGGCGCCGATGAGGGAGTTACCTCGCCGCAGATGCAGTCCGAACCACGGCGCCTGCAGGCCGGCGACCATGGTGTCGAGCCAAAGCGAGATTTCGGCGAGTTCGACAGCAGTGGCATTGAGGTCCACCCCATACACCTGATGCAGCGCAATGTGCGCTTTCACCTTCTGCAGCTCGACCGGATACTGGTCGGCCTCGATCAGCTTTCCGCGTTCTTCTTGCTTCCGAGTCAGATACTCACCGGCAAGCTGCCGGGCCGCCTCGATAGCGAACGCCCCCGACCCCAATGCGGGCTCGCAGATCGTGAGCTGAAGGATCTCATCGGCAGTGGTGCGAGTGTCATTCTGGTCGAGAAGTTCTTCCAGCGCCTGCGAGACAACGAATTTCGTCAGCACCTCAGGCGTGTAGTACGACGCCGACTGCTGCCGCTCCCGCCCGGCGAGCCGGAAGACGAAGGTGCCCTCGCGGTGGATCACAGGTTTCAGCTCGTGCGTGTCCGGATCCTCAGCACGGACGAAATCGGATTCGGACAGATGATCGGCACGGTCGACAGGAACAACCCACGAGCCCTTTTCAGGGTCACCGTTCTTGGCGACCTCGTACAGGTCCTCTTCCGCGAAGAACCCGGTGTAGGACATCAGCCCCTCGTACACCGCCCCGAGCTGGTTGATGCCGAGTTCGGCGTAGCTGATGAAACCCCGGTCGCCGCCCTTGCGGCCCTTCGACTCCTTGGTCAGCAGCAGATGTTCCAGGACGCGTTGCGTGGCTTCGTTGCCGAGCCGCACCTCGTCGATGAGTGCGGTGGCCTTGGGGGAGAACAGGTCTGCGCGCAGCGGGTTGAACTCGAGTCCCGGAGCGGGATCGTCGAGAACGTTGTCCCGGACCGCAGGGGTGTGGCCGCGGTCGACGAGGTCGAACAGTCGCTTCAACGATTCGTACAGGTGGGTGCCGGTGCGGGCGCGGTGGGAGACGAGTTCGGTGAGCGTCAGTTCCCGCAGTCGATCGAGGCCGTAGCCCTCTTCGTATTCCGCGGCGCCGGTCGGCAGCACCTGCATCTCCGGCGACGCTTCCGCATACAGCAGGAACAGGATTCGATACAGGAACCGCAGCGAGTGCTTGGCGAGTTCATTGCCGTCGATGCCGTCCATGGTGAGGTCGCGTTCGCCGCGCCGCCTGACCACTTCGTTGGCGATGATCTCGATGGACAGCCGGATGCCTTCGCGCAGGTCCTTGGAGACACCGACAGTGTGTTTGACCGAATCCTCCAGGACGCCGGTCCACCAGATGCTGCCGTCGGCGTCGGCTTTTAGAGACTGGTAGCCGAAGATGGCTGCCGCCCGGTCGATTTCACCTCCGCGTGCCTCGTGGCGGCGTTCGACCACGACCAGCAGGTCCACGGCCAAGTAGCGGCCCTCGGCCCAGCGTTCGGCTTCGGCGAGCAGCAGCCATTGGCCGGCCTGGACTACCACGAATGCGGGTGGGGTGTCGGAGCGGAAGGCGGCCGAGACGGCTTTGGATACCGATTCGATCGGCTTGCCGTCCTCGAGAGCAGGCTCGATGAGCAGTCCGGTCTCCGGCGCCAGGAGGTCTTCGAGGGTGTCGACCGGTGCCGCTTGCAGGAACAGCACATCGGGGATGCCGGGGAGTTGGGAATCCGGGATTTCCAGGTCGGAGCCCGCGCGTTCGGCGGTGAACGGGGCGAGCTCACCCTGATAGCCGAACGCCGCCCGCACCTGGGCGTGCGCTTTGGGGGCGTTGAGTGGATCCTCGGCGAGGCCGGCCAGGGCGGTCTGCAGGTCGCGGGCCGCCGACAGCAGGGTGCTGCGGACGGTGGCGCGGCCCTCCTTGGCTTCGGAGTCCCAGCCTTTGCGCAGTTCCATCACCTTGCCGTGGAACGATTCCTTCACCGAATCGGTGGTGAAGTAGTGCTCGCTGATCCAGTCCTCGCCGACGACGATGGAATCGAAGGAAGCCATGGTCACTGATCCTTTTCGGGGACGATCACCAGTAGGGGACGCACCAGCTGCTGTGTGGGGGCGAGGGATTCGGCGAGGCGCTGTTCCTCGACGATGCGCTGGGACAGTTTCTCGACCTTCTTCTTCTGGCCGCTGAACAGGTCCATCTGTTCGGCGCCGGCGTGCCAGCGGTCGGCGCGGTGCCGCCAGGCGTCGAGGCGTTCCTGGGCGGAGGTTTTCTGGGCGTCGAGGACAACCTTCATCGACTGGGCGGCCTCGCGGACCGCTACCGGGATCAGCGGTTGCAGCTGTTCGAGGTCGTGCAGCGGGCCCGGGTTGGAGGTGCCGGGTTTCAGGCCGGTGTCGGTGGTGAGGAAGTTGAGGTCCTCGAGGGGTTCGACCAGGCAGAACGCAGGGTTGGACGGGTTGGGGAACTCGGCGGTGGAGAACACTCGGGAGACGAGTTGGCCGCGGCGGTTCATCAAGGTGCCCATCAGCAGGACCGTCACCGCATCCACCGCGCCGCGGATGGCGAAGATCTGATTGCGTCCCAGGGCGCTGAGGGCGCGATCGCTCGCCCAATCCAGCACCGGATGCAGCGGGCCCAGGAAATGAGCTTCCGGCCAGGTGGTGTCGTTGATGCCCTTACCTTCCCGGGCGGCGCGCAGCTGGGCGTTGCCGACGGTGGGGGAGGTTGCGAGCTTCAGGCGTTCCAGAACCTTGCCGTCGGTGAGATAGTTCTGCGGGAGTTGGCCGAGACGCTGTTTCAGGTCACGGGGTGGGATCAGCTCGGCGACACCGTGATTGGTGTGACGGATCCAGCCGACACCGCCGGCAGCCGGGTCGGCGTGCGGGACGTCGTGGAATGCGGCGCGTAGTGCCTCGTCGAGGAAGCCGATGTCGTCCGGGTAGAGGCTGTGGCGCGGTTCTTCGGGGAGGACCGGGGGTTCGTCTTCTGCCAGATCGAATTGAGCGAAGAAGGCGTCCAGGTCGTCACCGTTGGCGACCTCCTCGATCGGGCGGATCGCCTCCTCCAGGCTCGCCTTACCGGCCAGCACGTCGCGGATCGCCGACTCCTCGTCGCCCACACTGTGTTTACCCATCAGGGACGCGACGTCGCCGAGGGTGCCGTGGGCCTGGTTCTCGCGTTCCAGCAGACGCGACAGCACGCGCAGGTCACCGGAGAAGTCCGGGTCCGACGGGGCCAGGATCAGGGACGAGATCACCGGCGGATGCTGCTGGCCGTAACGGTCCACGCGGCCGTTGCGCTGTTCGATGCGGATCAGCGACCACGGGATGTCGTAGTGGATCAGGTGGTGGCATTGGGCGTGCAGGTTCACACCCTCCGACGCCACATCGCCGGTCACCAGGACGCGGATCGGGGAGGTCTCCAGTTTGAAACTGTCGACGATCTGCTGCTGCTCCACATCGGACAGGCCACCGTGCAGCATCGCCACCGCATCCGGCTTCAGGCCCAGGGCGGTCGGCAGCAGATCCACCAGCCACTTCAAGGTAGCCACGCGTTCGGCGAACACCACCGCGCGCATGGTGGATTTGGGGCCGACGCCGATGTCGCGGAGACGGTCGACCAACGCTGCCTGTTTACCGGCCGATTCGGTGAACGCGTTGTCGTTCAGGTCCGCGAGAGTGTCGAGGGCCTCGAGCTCGGTGCGCTGCTCGGGCGTGTGCGGGCCGCCCTTGTCCTGAAGTTTGGTGCGGCGCTGGTTGATCGACTCGCGCAGGGCCGCGGGGGAGGACAGGAACGCCTTCGCCAAGGTCCACGGGAACAGGGCCTTCGTCTCGCCCGAATACGGGGAGCGGCCCGACGCGGGATGCAACCAGACCTGGGAAAGTTCCTGGGCTACCTGTTCTTCCGCCGGGGACGGGGTGACCAGGCGGTGCTCCGGTTCGGCGCGTTCGGCCCAATCGCTACCCACCTCGGCCGCGACCTCGGAATGGTGGCGGTGGCGGCGGATCAACAGGGACTGCACATCGTCCTTGGTGAACGAACCGTCAGCCGCGACCGCGGTGGGGTCGAGCAGGCGCAGCAACTCCGCGAAGGAGTCCTCGCGGCCGTTGTGCGGGGTCGCCGACGCCAGGATCAGGGCCTCGGTGTTCGGAGCGAGGATGCGGGCCAGCTCGTTGTTCAAGGTGCCGACATTGGTGAGATTGTGCGATTCGTCGATCACCACCGCATCCCAGTGCTGACGTTCCAGATGCGCCTTGTAGCGGGGGCTTTTCAAGGTGTCGATGGAGATGATTGCGCGCTTGTAATAGGTGAACGGGTTACGGGTCGCGGGCAGCTTCTGGCGCACCTTCTGGATGCCGGCCGAATCCAGGCGCACGAACGGCAGCGCGAAACGGCACCACAACTCGTGCTGCATCTGCTCGAGGACGTGGCGGGGCGTGACGATCAGGATGCGTTCGCCACGACCACGCCGCACCAACTCCGACAGGATCATGCCGATCTCGAGAGTCTTACCCAGACCCACCGCGTCCGCCAGCAGAATGCGGGGCCGAATATGTGTCGGGTCCAAGGCTTTCGCCACCGCCGCACGCTGATAGCCGAGGGAATCGGCGAGCATACGGGTCGACACCGTGAGGGTTTGATCGCCGTACGGGAACGGGGTTTTGCGCAGCAGCGACTCCAGCCACAAGCGCGAATCACGGTAACCGGAGGAACCGTCGGGCAGGATCTGTGCCTGCGCCGGATCGAGGACCTCGATCTCGTCGAGACTGCTGTAGAACGCGGCAGTGGTGTCGGCGACCAGTTCCGATAGGCCCCGCACCCGTAACAGCCACCCGTCCGACCCCTGTTCGGCCGAGGTGACCAGCCACTCCTCGTCTCGAACCACAACGATCGAACCGGGTGCGACCTGCATGAGGTCACGGTGTTCGGCAACGGTCATCGACGAAGCTCCTGGGGGTCGGCACGGCGTGGATCAACTCAGTATCGGCCGAGACCGAACTTATGTGACAGGGGATCGGCGGATCGGGTTTCGGGGCGGATCAGAGCCAGCGGAACAACCCCCTGCCCGAACAAGCGTGGCGATGGTCGGTGCGGTGACAGCCGCGTCCTGGGGCCCAGAGCTTTGGGTACCGCCACCGGCTGACCGGCCGGAACGTTCGTCTGCGCGGCGCCCCAGCACTGCCCACCGACCGGACCGCCGGCGCGTTCCCGCCCGCCGAAACCGCAGTAGCGCTTCGGGGGTCAGGCTCGAACGAAACCTAGGTAGCCGGGCGGCACCCTTTTCGGGCAGTGCGAGGGCGCCGAAGGATGGATCGGAGGAGTGCGCCGATACGTTTCTTTCCGAGTAGAAGGGTAAGGGCGCGAGGGATTCGGCGTCGGGGCGGGCGAGGGAGCTCGCCCCGACGCCACCGGATAGCGCTGGGCAGTGTGCGCTACCCGGGGTACAGGAGGCGGAGGACGCGATTCGGCCGGGGCCGAGCGGATGCGCGGTGCGCTCGGCCGGCGACGCTATTCAAGCGTCCAGTTGCAGCCGTTGACGGTGATGACGTCACCGTCGTTCAAACGGACATAGGACGGGCCCTGGTACATATCCATATCGATGGCGTCGGAGGACTTGGCGCCTTTGTAGGGCAGCCACGTGATGAAGCAGCTTCCGTAGTCGGCGTCGGTGGGGCCCGCGGTGTAGTAGGTCCCCGCCACCACATCGGTGCCGACCACCTGGGTTCCCTCGTAGAGGCTGGTGCCTGGATCGGCTGAGGCCGCACCCGCGGCGACGACGGTTGCGGCGGTGATCGCGCCGGCGGCGAGGACGGTGGGCAGTATGCGTGCGATGTTCATGGTTTTTCCTGGATGATTCGGTTCGGTGGAATCTGCGGGGCTCGGTGTCTGCGGCCGCAGGGCGTGAGCGCGGGCGAGTAGCCCGTGCGGGAGAACGTTCGGCCACCGTTGCTGCGCCAGGGTGGCTGCTGCTGCACAACGTTCATCGCGGGCGGGGCCGGTTACGCAACGTGTTCGTGCTGGTTGGGAAGAATTTTTCGAGAACCGGGACGAGCGCGTGGGTGCTCGTCCCGGTCCCGGCCCGGTCAGCGCAGCGAAACCGTCGCGCCGCCGGAGAACATGGAGTCGTGCAGGACGATCCGGTCCGGCTGGGAATCGGCGGGCAGATCGAACACGACCTTGGCCGTCACGGTATTGCCGGGGTTGATGTCGGCGTACAGGCTGGTGTCGGCTTGCAGGTTGATCGCGGCTGCGGCGTCGTTGCCGAATTTGCGGTCCTGGGTGTCGTAGAGGTCCTGGTTGCCGGGGGAGAAGCCGTAGGGGACCTTCGAGGTGTTGAGGACGGTCATCGTGACGACGGTGTAGGCGCCCTGGGCGGTGCGTTGCAGATAGGGGTTGTCGCCGAGGGTTGTGAGGCCGGTCTGGACGTCGGTGATCACGAATTCGAACTTGCCGTCGCGGACGGGGGTGTTGAGGCCGGGAGCCGGCGGCGGGGCCTCGGGTGGGGGAGCGGGCGCTTGCGGTGCGGGGGTGTCCGCGGCGGGGGGATCGACGGCGGGGCGTGCCGCGGCGGTGGTGTGTTTCGCCGGCTCGGAATCCTTGTCGCCGGCATTGGCGATGATTCCGCCGATACCGCAGAACGCGACGATGCCGATGACGGCGATCAGCAGCGCCTTCGGGGTCTTGGACTTCTTCGGTGGCCCGGGGTGGCCGGCCGGCCCTTGCGGATACTGCGGGCCGGGGTACGGAGGCTGGTAGGTCATGGCGATCACTCCTGGCTGAACCGGATGGTTCAGAGCTCGTAGGCGGGGCAGTAGGCGCCGATGGCGGCCTCGAGGAACAGGTACGGGTATTGCACGGCGCCGCGGGACTTCTCGGCCACGACGATCTGGTTGTGCGCCGAATTGCCGTAGGCGTCGAGCCAATCGCATTCGGCCTGGGCGAGCTGGATCGAGGCGTCCTCGCCGCGGCAGGTTTCGTCGTCCTCGGCGTAGTCGCGCAGGAACTGGTGGTCGGCGGCACTGCGCGGGCCGCAGCTGCTGCCGGCCGAGCCCGAGGCGGAGCCGGTGTCGGGCACGGCCGCGAGGACGGTCGGTGCTGCGGCGGTGAGCAGGGCGGTGGTGGTGAGCAGCGTGGCGAAGAATCGGGTGGAGTTCATGGTTGTTTCCTGATCAGTCGTTGTCGGCGACGAGGTAGTGGATGAGCCAGATCGGGGACCAGAGGCCGCAGCTGATGAGGGTCAGTACCAGGTGCAGGCCGTGCGGGAACGAGCGTTTGACCACCACTTGCGGACCGGGGTGGTACTGGTGCATCACGTTCACCGGTGGTGGGAACGGTTGTGGGACAACGGGTTGCGTGCCGAAGGGGTCGGCGGAGTGGTACTGCGGTGCGGCTGGGGTGAACGGCTCGAGCAGTGGGGCGCTGTGCGAGGGGTAGGGCATGACCTCGGGCGGCGGTTGGTGTGGGTCGAGGGGGCGGTCGGGGTCCGGTGTCATGGGAGGTCCTGGGTTCGGGGCCCGCGGAGCGGGCGGTGCAGATGCGGCAGAAAGGTGAATCGCCTCGCGGCGAGTTCCGGGGGAGTGCTGCGTCGGTGGCGACGGGCCGGTGGTTTCGGCCTCACTTTCCGAAGCTGATGCAAACGGTAAGTTGCGATGAAAACATTGTCAATCGAAATTGGAAGATTGATTTTCGCTCAACCGTGGACGAAGGTGTGAGCTAGCAGGTCCCGGAGAGGAGGGGTATGTCGCAGCCCGTGTCGAAGGTCAGTGCCGCGGAGATCTCCCGGCTGGCCGGGGTCACCCGCGCCACCGTCAGCAACTGGCGCCGCCGTCACGACGACTTCCCCGACCCGATCGCCGGCACCGAGAACCGGCCCCTGTTCGACCTGCACGCCGTGCAGACCTGGCTCGCCGACCACAACGTGGAGGCGGCGCAGTCACCGGAGGCCGAGCTGCGCACCCTGGTGCGGGCTCGCGCCACACCGCAGGCGATCACGCGGGTGATGGAGGCGTTGCGGCGGACCGGGGACCAGTGGTCGGCACCGGAGGCCGAGGACCGTGAGCTCGCCGCCGAGGTGATCGCTGCACTGGGCTCGGCGCGCACCACCGATACCCTGCGCACCACCCTCGACATCCTGTCCGAGCGGGCGATGGACGAGGAGACCTCCACCGGCCTCTACATCACCCCGCCCCGGGTCGCCGCGGTGATGGCGGCGTTGCTGCGCTCGGCGACGACCTCCGAGATCGGCAGCGTGCTCGACCCGGCCTGCGGGAGCGGGTCGCTGCTGCATGCGGCGGCGCGGGAGGGGGCGCGCGAGGTGTTCGGGCAGGATGTGTCGCCGGTGCAGGTGCAGCGCACCCGGCTGCTGATCGAGGCCGACACCGGGCTCGAACCCGTGGTGCGGGCCGGTGACAGCCTCACCGGGGATGCGTTCGCCGAGCTGCAGGTCGACGCGGTGCTGTGCAATCCGCCCTACGGGCAACGGGATTGGGGGTCCGGATCGCTCGCGTTCGACACCCGCTGGGATTACGGGCTGCCGCCGCGCGGGGAACCCGAACTCGCGTGGGTGCAGCATGCGATCGCGCATCTGCGGCCGGGCGGGATGGCGGTGCTGTTGTTGCCGCCGGCGGTGGCGACACGCACCTCGGGACGCAAGATCCGGGCGAATCTGGTGCGGACCGGGGCGCTGCGCGCGGTGATCGGGATCGCGCCCGGGCTGGCCCAGCCCTGGCATGTGGGATTGCAGATCTGGGTGTTGCGGCGTCCGGAAACCACTGCGGTGGTGCCGGATTCGATGCTGTTCATCGACTCCACCGGAGTGGCGGTGCACTCCGACGGGGATAGGGTGGGCTCGGACGCCGTTGTCGCCGCCTGGCAAACCTTCGACGGGCAGAATCCGGAAGCGGCCGCCGAATCCGGGGTGTCGGCGGTGGTGCGGCTGGTGGATCTGCTCGACGACGATATCGACCTCACTCCCGCCCGGTATGTGCGCTCGGCGCTCGACTCGGGTGAGTTCTCCGTGCAGGTCGATGCGGCGCTCACCGGACTCGACAGTGCCGCATCGGATCTGAACTCACTGCTGCCCGCCATGCCCGGACTGTCGGAGGCGACCGGGAAATCGTGGCGGTTCGTCACCCTCGCCGATCTGGCCAATCACGGGCAGCTGCACTGGTTCCGGGCCGCGCCGCGCAGTGCCGAGACCGCGCGCGGCGAACGCCGGGTGCTGACCGCGCCGGACGTGGCGAACGGGGAAACTGCCTCGGGAGGAATGGATTCCGCACCAGAAGATCCGGTCGACGTGCAGGAGGGGGATGTGCTGATGCCCGCCGTGCGCAGCAGCAGCGGCGGACGTAGTGCGCGCGTCGCGACCGCGGAGGATGCCGGATCGCTGCTCGGTGCCCACGTGCATGCGTTACGGGTCGATCAGAGCCGGCTCGATCCGTGGTTCCTCGCCGGATTCCTCACCGGCGGGGAAAACGTGTCCGCCACCAGGACTTCCACGGTGCGGTTCGACCTCGGGCGGTTACGGGTCCCGGTGCTCGCACTCGAGGAACAGCGGCGGTACGGGGCGCTGTTCCGGCAACTGTTCCTGCTGCGTGTCACCGCGCGCCGGGCCGCGGCCGCCGCCGAACAATCGGTGGAACTGATCACCACCGGGCTCACCGCCGGGGCACTGGCGCCCGACGGCGGAGGGAGCGGACGATGAACGATGCCACCGCACAGGAGTATCCGGAACTGCGGGCGGCGCTGCACGCGCAACCGGTGCCGGAGGTGCCCGCGCTGGAACCCCGGACCGCCGCGCCCGACACCGTGACACTCGAGGATCTGGTGGCGGCCGAAGCATTGAGCGTGCACGAGGCGCCACCGACCGTCGCCGTCGGAACCGGAGATACGCCGATGGTGTGCGCCAAGGATATTCGGCTCGGACGACCGGCCTCACGGTTCGGCAACGCCGGTGTGGCCGGGGCGGTGCGAGTGTGCCCGGGCGATGTCGCGGTGGTGATGGGCACCGACTCCGGGGTGCGGGTCTGCATCGAAGACGGCGTGCTGCTCGGGCCCGGGATTCAGCTGGTCCGCGGGGCTTCGCATATCGTGGATCCGAACTTCTTGGCCGGGGTGCTGCGGGCCGCCGTCGACTCCGGGCCGGTCGACCTGTACCGGGTCGCGATCCCGCGGATACCGCTGGCCGAACAGCA
The DNA here is from genome assembly GCF_001613265.1 of Nocardia vermiculata NBRC 100427. Lineage (GTDB taxonomy): Bacteria > Actinomycetota > Actinomycetes > Mycobacteriales > Mycobacteriaceae > Nocardia > Nocardia vermiculata. Next base: position 105,884 of record NZ_BDCA01000001.1, on the reverse strand, counting down.
GCGGATGGGGGTGGCGTTCCGGCAGCTCGCCGAACTCGACACCGCCTGGCAGTTGCGGCGGGCATCCATCGAGCAGCTGGTGCGCACCGGGATGCGGGGACTGGCGCAGGGTGGGCTGCGACCGGCCACCGCCGGCGAGTAGGTTCACCGATGCGGCGAAAACCGTCACACCCGGCCGGGGGCCGGCGGACCTGGTCTGCCGGGCATCACAGCCGGAACACGTCGGCGGTGCGGCACTGTCAGGATTCGGGGAGGTAGCGGTGGAGCAACCGCATATCGACGGAGGCCGGTACGAACTGGTCCGCGAAATCGGCGCCGGCGGCATGGGGCAGGTCTTCGAAGGGTACGACAGCCACCTCAAACGCCGTATCGCGGTGAAACTCACCCACCCCGGCCTCGACCAGGATGCCGCCTGGATTCGCCGATTCCTGCGCGAAGCCGAATTCATGGCGCAGCTCAGCCACCCGGGGATGCCCGCCATCCACGACGCCGGAATGTCGCAAGGCCGGCCCTATCTGGTGATGGAATTCGTCGACGGCATCACCTTCGACGATCTGCTCGCCCGGCGCGGACCGCTGTCGTTCGGGGTGGTCGCCGCCCTCGGCGCCCAGGCCGCGGCCGTGCTCGCCGCCACGCACCGCAACCGGATCTACCACCGCGACCTGAAACCGTCGAACCTGATGCTGTGCGCCGACGGGACGGTGAAGGTGCTCGACTTCGGTCTCGCCGTCACCAGCGACACCGGCAAGACGCGGTTCACCAACACCGGGAACGCCCTCGGCACACCGGCTTTCATGGCCCCCGAACAAGTCGAGGGCGGGGAGGTCGTCGCCCAGACCGATCTGTACGCGCTCGGGCTGGTACTGCACGAACTGCTCACCGGCGACCGGGTGATGACCGGGACCTCGGCCTATGTGGTGTGGCAGAACCAAGTTCACTACAGCCCGCCCGAGATTCGCGACGAATGCCCCGACATGCCGGCCGATATGGCGCGGCTGATCATGAGCATGCTCGCCAAAGCGCCCACGCACCGGCCCGAGGACGCCGCCACCGTGCACGCCGTCCTACTGCGCCATGCGGGTGGGCTCGCCGCACTGCCGGAAATCGGTGACTTCCACGGGCCCGCCCGCATGTACGCGGCAGCCGTGAGCGCGGCCGTCACCTCCCGCACCGCCGACACGATCCTCGCGCCGCGGCGGCTGCCGCCCCTCGACGACACCGCCACCACCCGTGTCGGCGCTGTCGTCCGCCCCGACGGGCCGCGGGATTTCAGCCGTTCCGACGTGCAACGCGCCATCCGCCGCGCCCGCGACCTCGCCGCCCGATCCCGCTACACACCCGCCATCGACGATCTGAAAACCGTGCTGGACACCGCGATGTCGGAACTGGGATCCCGCGACGCGGACGTCGTCGAAGCCCGCTTGAACCTCGCCGACCTCCGCTTCGACAGCAACGACTTCGCCGGCGCCGCAGCCCTGCTCCGCACGCTCATCGACGACCTCACCGCCGAACGCGGCCCCTACGACGAACAGGTCATGCACTGCCAACGCCAACTCGCCACCTGCGATGTGCAGAACGGGGACGTGGGCGCGGCCCTGGCCCGGTTGCGGCGGCTGCACGGACAGATGGCGGTGCGCTACGGGGAGCAGGACCGGCGCGTGGTGGACCTGGTACAGCAGATCCGGGATGTGGAGCACGCGCGCGGCTAGTGTGCCGCGACGGTAGTTGCCGAGCTGATCCGTCCCCGACGACAACCCCGTGGCTGTGTTAATTTCGTTGGAGCTCTGCGTGGTTCGGTGCACGTTGGGGAAGGAGGGCGGCTGGTGGCGCTGGCCACAGGAGACGAGTTCGCTGGATTCGTGATCGAGGAGACGCTCGGCGCCGGGGGGATGGGCGTGGTCTATGCGGCGCGGCATCCGCGGCTGGATCGGATCGTGGCGTTGAAGGTGCTGCACGACAATCTGTCCGCCGACCGGCACGCGCACGTGGCATTCGATCGGGAAGCCGCACTGTGCGCCCGCCTGGATCACCCGAATATCGTTGCCGTCCACGACCGCAGCGCTTCCGGTGATCCGGCGCTGTGGCTGGCCATGCGCTATATCCGTGGCGGAGATGCGGCTGCATTGATCACCGAGCATCCGCGGGGGCTCGCGGCCGATCTGGCGACGGGGCTGATCGCCGACGCCGCGGCGGCGCTGGATTACGCCCATGCTCACGGGGTTCTGCACCGGGATGTCAAACCGGCGAATCTGCTGATCGAGGCCGACGCCCGGCACGGCCGGCGCGCGCTGCTCACCGATTTCGGGATCGCCCGCACGTTGGACAGCACCGTCACCCTGTCGGCGATCTCGGCCAGCGTCGCCTATGCCGCCCCCGAACGTTTCGCCCAGGCTCCCGCCGATCCGCGCGCCGATATCTACTCGCTCGGCGCCACCCTGTTCCATCTACTCACCGGGCAGCAACCGTTCCCGCGTTCCGACCAGGCCGCCGTCATCGGTGCACACCTGAGCGCACCACCACCGGCACCCAGCCGGTTGCGGGCCGACCTGCCGGTCGAACTCGACACCGTGATCGCGACCGCGATGGCCAAGGAACCGGCCGCGCGCTATCCCACCTGCACCGCCCTCGCCGATGCCGCCCGAGCCGCCGCCACGGCACCAGCCACCCACGCACCGGTCACACCGAAATCTCTTGCGCCTCCCGCCCCACAGCAGTCCGCCGACGATATCGAGACCGTCGATTCCGTACCGCCGGCGACTGCGACCGGGCGCCGGATCAACCGGCGCCGCCTGCTGACCGCCGCCGGTATCGCCGTCCCGATCACCGCCGCCACCGCGGTGGGAATCACCCTCGGTACCCGCCGATCCTCCGAACAGACCCCGGGCACCAAGGTCGTTCCGACACCGGTTGCCGAGCCCAGGCTGCAACAGCCCAACCTCACCGGCCACACCTCCGCGGTCTATTCGGTCGATTTCAGCCCCGACAGCACCCGTCTGGTGACCGCGAGCTACGACACCTCGGCGCGGTTGTGGAACACCCGAACCCACCAGCAGCTCGGGCGCCCCCTCGTCGGTGAGGACCGCATCATGTTCACGGCGGCGTTCAACCACCATGGCACGCTGGTAGCGACCGGCAGCGCGGACCGGACGCTGCGGCTGTGGGATGCGCGAAGCCACGATCAGGTCGCCGCACTCGACCACCCGGATTCGGTGTACTGGGTCGCGTTCAGCCCCGACGACTCCCTGCTGGCCACCGTCTGCCGAGACGAGAAGGTGCGCGTGTGGAATGCCCGCACCCACCAGCAGGTCGGAGCCGCCCTGAATCACCCGGGCCCCGGCAACACGGTGGCCTTCAATCACGCCGGTTCCCTGCTGGCCACCGGAACCGGGAATGCCGCAGTGCGACTGTGGGATCCGCAGACCCACCGGCAAGTGGGAGACGGTCTCAACGGCCACGCCGACGGGGTGTCCTCGCTGGCCTTCGCCCCCGACGATTCCGTACTGGCTGTCGCCTCCGGTAAGACGGTGCGACTGTGGGATCCGCGAACCATGACACAGATCGGGCGGCCGCTCACCGGCCATGCCGGTCAGGTGCATGCAGTGTCGTTCTTTCCGGATGGGGCCCGGCTCGCCAGCGCCTCCGCGGACGGGACGGTGCGGTTCTGGAAGACTCGCACCGGAGAACCGATCGGGAGGCCGCTGCGCGCCGGGGACGATCCGCTGTATGCCATGTCGGTGAGCCCCGACGGCACCCTGCTCGCCACTGCTGGTGAGCAGGATGTGGTGCGGATATGGAGTGTGGCCGAAACGGCCTAGCGCTCACTCCGGGCCGAGGGGCCGCGGCCCATGCTCATGAACCGACGCAGACAGTGGTTACCCAGCCGCCCCGATCACCGCGAGCTCATCGGTTCGGTCGTCGGGGACGCGCCGGTGAGCCACGGTCTCGATCGGTTTCGGTGCGGGGCGGCGCACGATCCGCTCCATCTGGCGGAGCGCATGCCGTGCCTCGGGGACGTCGGACAGCTGCCACCCGTGGAACATGCCCGGATACTCGAAGTAGCCCAGTTCGACCCCTTCCCGGCGGCACTGTGCCCGGAAACGTCGCGCATCCGACAGCAGGATGTCGCGCGTCCCGGCGAACAGACTCAACCGTCCGGGGGTCGCCGCGGGCGCGTTCAGCGGGCTGATCGTCGGGTCGCGGCGGTCGCGTTCGCCCGCGTAGAGCCGACCGGCCTCGGCCAAACCCTCGATCCGAAGGTAAGGGTCGCAGTGCTCCAGCGCCGTCGTCATCGGATCGGTCATGGTGACGTCGAGCCACGGGGAGATCATCGCGACCTCCTTCGGCGTGACCGCCCCCGCCTCGCCGAGCTGTCGCGCCAACACGAGCGCCAGCGCCGCACCGGCGGAATCTCCCATGAACACCTTGTTCTCCGACGGAGTATGCGCGAACAGGGTGTCGTGCACGGTTCGCACCATGGTCAGCGCGTCCTCGCCGTGGCTCGAGGGGGCCAGCGGATACAACGGCACGGTGACCGTGCAGCCGGTCCGGTCGATGAGGCGCGCCAAGAACTTCCAGTGGTCGCGCTGGATCTGGTGCACGTAGGAGCCGCCGTGCAGATACAGCACGTGACGCGGGCTGCGCCGCTTCAGCGGACGAATGGTGTAGACGGGGCGACCCTCCATGATCCGCCGCATGACCCAGTAGCGGGTGTGCATTTCGGCGGGCGGGGTCTCGTCCTCGGCACGGCGGCGGGTACGAATACTCTCACGCAGTGACGCGGCGCCCGAGAACGCTCTGTCGGCATGGGTCAAGCGCATCCCGGCAACCCGAATCCTGCTGCGCAGACTCGGCTTTGCGTGATGATCCGGCGCGACCGGATCGAGATCGAACGTGGCCACGGGCATCACCCTCTTTCAATTCCGCGGAGTCGTGGTTGTACGGAGCTTCGGTATGCGGGCTGCACGGCCGAGTCTCGGAGTGTGTTCGGTGTGTGTGTCCAACAGATCGGGCAGCGCTGTCCGATCGGGACGATTTGCGTCGGCAACCAGGCCGGTGGTCGGCGCTGGCACCAACCCTACCCGCTCCCCCCTGCCCAAATGGCAGTGCGATCTAACGTGAGCTTCATCACCGAGTGGTTTGCCCGTGGAGGAGCGGTACTCACTCCGGTCCGAGCGGGTCGTGGCCCATGCTCATGAGCCGTCGGCGCCACCGATCCGAGCCGGCGCGCGGTTCGTCCTCGGCGTCCGGACCGATCGCCGCGGTGATGCGGTCCACGGCCGTACGCATCACCGCGATGTCGTCGGTATCCACATCGGTGCGCCGCTTGCCCAGGATAGCCAGGATGCGGCGGCCGAGTTCCGGGCCCGCGTGATCGGGCAGGGTTTCGGTCTCGGTGTACCCGCCCGTCGTCCGAAGCCACTCGCTGAGCTGGCGGGAGGACATGTTCACCAGCTGGTGGAACTCGTCCCAGAGTTGGTCGTCGACCTCGGTATCAGCCATATCGGGTCACCTTTCATGATCCACATCTCGCCCGTCAGCGCCGCTGCCGCCGCGTCGGGCGTTGCACGCCGGTCGGCTACCCGGCCGCCGTCGACCTACACAGCATCAGGGTCGCGACCTTGCCTTGACGTCGATGACAAGGTTTACCGTTGCCGCAGTGGCCCGGAAGAGGAGAGCACATGCTGATCGGGGAACTGGCCGAGCGGGCCGACACCAGTGCGCGCACGGTGCGGTACTACGAACAGCTGGGGCTCGTGCGCCCGGCACGCTCCGCCAACGGGTACCGCATCTACGACGAGCACGAGCTCGAGATCGTGCGCAAGATTCGGGCGCTACTGGACCTCGGGTTCGACCTGGCCGCTGCTCGACCCTTCGTCACCTGCATGCGTACCGGCCACACGTCCGGCGACGAATGTCCGGAATCGGTGGAGACGCTGCGGCGCAGAATCGCCGAGATCGATGACGCGATGGACCGGCTCACCGCCACCCGACGGCAACTGCATGCCCGCCTGGACGCTGTGGCAGGCCCCGCACCCAGGTGCGAGTTCTCCCTGCAACGAACCCACGACGACAACAGCAACCAGGAAGGAACGTGCGCGTGAGGTTCGCGACCAGCTACAGCACGGCATTCAACGGCACCGATCCCGACCGGCTCGTGGACTTCGCCCGGCACGCGGAGCACCTCGGATTCGAGGGGCTCTATGTCCAGGACCACATCGCACTGTTTCCCGGCGCCACCTACGGCACCGGCGAGTTGCCGCCGACGCTGCCGTTCCTCGATCCGCTCGATTGTCTGAGCTTCGTCGCCGCGGCCACCCGGCGACTGCTGCTCGGTACCGGCGTACTACTGCTGCCGTACCGGCATCCGGTGGATCTGGCGAAGCGGCTGGCCACCCTGGATGTGCTGTCGCGGGGGCGGATGCGGCTGCTCACCGTCGGGCTGGGCGTCTTTCCCGCCGAAGCCTCCGCGATGGGTGTCGATTTCGACAGCCGTGGTCGCCGCGCGGACGAGGCCATCGACGTGTTGCGGCTGCTCTGGGAGGGCGGCCCGGACGGTGTCGACCACGGTGGCGAGTTCTTCGCCTTCGACAATCTGTGCAGCTATCCCAAACCGTACGGAACGAGCACGCTGCCGATACACGTCGGAGGTTCCAGCAGCGCAGCCGCCAGGCGTGCCGGACGACGCGGTAACGGCTATTTTCCCGGTGGCATGCTGACCGACCACGAACGGGACCGGCAGCTCGAACTGGTCCGCCGGGTGGCGGTGGAATCGGGTCGCGATCCCGGCGACATCGAGTACACCCGTTGGGGTTCGGCCGATCTGAGCCCCGAACGGATCGCGGAACTCGCCGCACAGGGAGTGGACCGCATCGTGGTGGGCTTCGCCGAGACCGATCCGGCGCAGCAGCACGACCGGATGTCGGAGTTCGCGGAGCGGTTCGCGTTGACGGCCGGGTGAAACAGGTTGCGGCACTGTGGATACTGCCCGGATCACTCGAAGCTGTCGTCCTCGGGGAGGTGCCGCGCTTCGGCTCGGCGCCGTAGCAGCTTCGCTACGAGCACGGCGCCGAGGCCACCGATCACCGCGCCGACCGCAGCACCGGCCAGACTTCCCGGCAACGAATCCTGCGGGAGCGTCCGCCACAGATAGACCATCAGCCAGGCGGCCACCAGCGGATACGTGGTGGCATAGGCGATGATTCTGCGCCGCCGGGAGAATTTCTTGGTGAGTGCGCGCACGTCGATGCCGCGCCGGGAGCAGTACCGGTACAGCATGATCGTGGTCAGGCTGGGGAGTACGAAGATAAGGAACGACACCAGGGTGGCATCCATGGCGGCGGCGACGATTGCGATGATGTAGCAGCCGTAGACCGTCGCGCACAACGCGATCGTCGAACCGCGGTAGAACTCCTCACGGGCACGCTCATCGCCCCACGCGGGATCGTCGGGTGCTAGGAAGATGTCTTCGAGGGTGGTGCGCTGGGCCACGTGGCCTCCAGATCGTCGGACCAGAAAATGTCTTCGACCGTCGTGCCCAGCGCTCGTGCAATCCGAAGTGCCAGGTAGACGCTCGGCGCGTAGTCGCCTTGCTCGATCGAAATCACGGTTTGCCGGCTGACGCCGACCGTGGTCGCCAACTGTGCCTGCGTCATTCGGCACTCGCGTCGACGCAGGCGTACCGGATGTGCGGGCTGATCGCTGACCACGCCACTGATGTTAAGGATCTTTGACATTTGCTGTCAAGGTGCGGATGGCCGCCCCGGCCGGCCGCGGTCCCTCGCCGGCCGGGAGCGTTCGAGGCGCTACGGTTTCGCGACGGGACTCGCGGTGCCCCGGCTGCGGCCACTCAACTCCGCATCGAGGGTCTCCTGCGCGAAGCGCATCTGCTCCTGGTATTCGGGCTCATCCAGCCGGCGCATCCCCTCCTCCGGCGACACCGTCTCGACGAGGGCGGTGATCCACCAGATATTGCCGAACGGATCACGCACACGGCCGCCCCGCTGACCGAAAGCGTTGTCGGACAGGGCAGTTACCGCACGCGCGCCGGCTGTGAGGGCGGCGGCGAACGCGGCGTCGGCATCCGGCACGAACACCCGCAGCAGCGACGGCATGGCGGGCCAGTCCGCCCGCTGATCGAAGGCGAGCACCACCGTGTCACCGACCCGGATCTCGGCATGACCGATGCTGCCGTCCTCGAGCGGCACCCGGCCCGATTCGACCCCGTCGAAGGCGGCGGTGATGAAGTCGAGCAAGGCCCCGGTGTCGGTGGTGACGACCCAGGGGGCGACGGTGGTGTATCCGGCGGGGGTGGTGGTCATGGTGATCCTCTCGTCGTGGATGCTGCCGACGGTAGGATCAATTGCGGCCGGTTTATGTCCTATTTCGCTCCGGAAAGGGCACGGACGCCACCTGGCTGCCCGGCTTGATTGTGGCGGGTTCTGGGCGCACAGTTCGTTCGTGGATCTTGCTGCGCAATTCGACCTGCAGGCCCGGGCCTGCGACAAACTCGGATCCCCGCTGTACGGGGTGCTGCTGCGGGCCGTGGGGCGCGACGTCGGGGACGGTGGGCCCTGCGCGGATGTGCTGCGTGGATACGAGAGCGTTCCGTTCGCCGATGCGCTGCCGTTGCGGTTGATGGCGGGAGTCCATGCGCTCGTACTGTCCGGTGCGGCAGCCGATCTCGCGCCGTTCTATCCGAGTTCCGGCGCGGACCCCGTGCTCGATCCCGCTGTCGCCCGGATTCCCTTCCGGCAGACCGTGATCGACCGGCACGACTGGATCCGTGACTGGCTGACCCGGCCACCGCAGACCAACGAAGTCGGCCGGGCGGTTCCCCTGCTGGCGGGGCTGCTCGCAGCGGTTGCGGTGACACCGCTGCCCGTCCGGTTGCTCGAATTAGGGACCAGCGGCGGACTCAACCTGCGCGCCGACCATTTTCGTTGGGACAGTGAGGAAATCGGGTGGGGGCCGGTGGATTCACCTGTCCGGATCACCGACGCGTGGCGCGGTCCGGTACCGCAGTGGCTGACCTCGGCAGTCCGCCACCATCCCCGCATCGACGTCGTCGAGCGGCGCGGTTGTGACCCCACACCGCTCAACCCGCTCTCGGCCCGCGATTCCCTGGCCTTACGCGCCTACGTCTGGCCGGACCAGCGGGCCCGGGCGACCAGGCTCGACGGCGCCTTGCAGGTAGCCCAGCAGGTGCCCGCCGAGATCGTCCTACAGGGCGCGGGCGAGTTCCTCGCCGGCACCGAGGTGGTGCCGGGCACGCTGACCGTGGTGTGGCATTCGGTGATGCGCCAATACGTCGCGGCCGACGAATGGCGAGCAGTCACCGCGGAACTGGACCGGCTCGCCGCAGCGTCCCGGCCGGATGCCGCGTTCGCCTGCGTCGCCTTCGAACCGCAGGGAAACTCCGACGACCGCAACGGATTCCGGTTGACGGTCCGGATCGGCCGGGACGAGCCGACGATCCTCGCCCGCGCGATGCCACACGGCGTCCCGGCCTTCGCCTATCCGGCCGACCAGTGAGGTCGACCGCGGTTACAGCCGGGAATCGACCCACTCCCGGACGTCGCGGCGGGTCAGCAGATAGCTGACGCCGAGTGGGAAACACAGGTAGCACAGCAGCAGGGGGATGAGGGGGAGTAGTTCGGGAAACTCGGGGATGTCGGTGTCGGTCTCGCCGTCCGTGGCGGTGATGACCGCCGAGGAATCCGAGGAATCCGAGGAATCCCACTCGGACTCGGACGGCGAGCTGATGTATTCGTCGTCGAACAGGCCGCCCTCCGTCGCATCCGACGACCCCTGCTGCGAGGAACTGGAGGAGACCGGCCCGGAACCCTGATCGTCCTGGCTCGGTGACGGGCCGAGCAGCGATACACACATGCCGACGGCGAGCGACACGCCCCATACGCGCGCGAGGGTGATGGCCAGTGGGCCGCCCCGCCACATCCGCCACGCCCAGATCCCGAGGACGACACCCAGCGTCAGCAGAATCGAGGCCAAGATCAGGAAAAGCATCCCGGAAAAGGTCGACAATAGGTCTCGCGCATCGGATCCGCCGTCCACCCACCCTGCAAGCTGTTTCTCGAACAGTCTGATGGCAATCACAGCGAAAAGTAGTGGCAGTGAATAGAAGGACACGAGAAGCGTGATGCTCACCGGCACCGCTGCCGGGCGTGGGATTGTGGGAGTCACCCGTGTGGGCAGCCCGGCGCGACGGAAAACGTTGCCCAGCGACCTGCGGACCGTGCGCTGTGTCCGGCCGGCGAATCCGATGAAGGGTATCCAGCCGGCCAGCACCTGCATATGTGGTGTCCAGTCGTTGTCGAACCAGATCACCGCCCGCACCGAACGGGCCCGCAGTAGCCGCTGCCGAAGGCTCACCGCCGGGTACGCCGGCAACCCACGAGGGAACATGGAGCCCAGCGCATTTCGAAAGCGCGCGTACTGCTCCTGGTCATGGCCCACGGTGAGTACCAGCCGAGCTGGGCAGTCGGCGCGGACCACCTGATCGACCTCCCAGGCCAGGTTGCGACTCGAGCCCGCCGCGAGCACCACGCACTCGGCGTGGCCGAGCGCGGCGAATACCTCACTGCGCCAGGTGTCATCCGAGGCATAAGCGCGGGCGGCACCCAGCGCCGGCAGGCTGTCGTCCGGACTACCGAGTGCGACCATCCGTCCGAACGGTGCGACGGCGGCCGCGATCTGCTGCTCCTCGGTGCGAACGTCCGCGGCCGTCGTGGTGTCGGACCACAGTGCCGGTCCCAGACCTCGAAAACGAGTGGCAGCCGATTGCGCGAAGACAGAATCGTCGTTGAACGAGCGGAGGAACAGCACGATTCGCTCGTTCGGCGTGAGTTCGCGAAGGCTGCCGAGGACCGGAGTCGAATGCTGCCGGCCACGATAGATCGCCCATACGCCGGCGACGGTCAAGGCGATACCCACCACGACCATCGTCAACCATGCGGCCGGTGAGTCGAAGGCGGATCCGCCACTGCCGCCGACCGCTCCGAGTGTGACCGCGACCCAGCCCAGCGTTTCCAGTCTTCGCCCCCGGGTCGGTGACTGCTCGATCGCCGCCGTCGGGCGCGGCTGTCGAGTGTTCACATCGATGTCGGGAACCGTTCGGTCTTCTACGCTCATCTGCTGAGCCCCCGTATTACGGTGGTAGGTAACCTTTTTCGGCAGCATAGTGGCGACGCCCGAGCAGGGTGGGAGATCATCGGAATCTGTGCCGCTCGAGATCCCGGCGGACGAACCGGGTCGGCGCTTCCCACGTCTATATGGTTGGTAATCGAGGTCTTGTGGCGATGAAGCTGTGTCAGACTGGCGGCCGTGGGTGGTGTGCAGGAATCGGCCGTGGGGTGGGTCCTGGATCGGCAGAGTGTCTGGTCGCAGGCAGCCGACCGCGACAAGCGCACGATCGAAAGGGGCAGGGCGGCCGGTCTCGTCCTGGGAATCGTGGGTGCATGCGCCGGAACTGCCGCCACGCAGATGATGGGCTGGAACAGCGCGTTCGGGAAATCCCTGGCGTTGTTGTCCGCCATTGCGGTGGGGTTCGTTTCCGTGGCGGCCAATTTCGCGAGCCCGGCGAAGATCAAGCAGTGGGTCCGCCTTCGGTCGGTCAGTGAGCAACTGAAGAGTGAAATCCACATCTACCTGGCCGGAGTCGGACCGTATCGCGACGGCGACGCGGACGCCGAACTACTCGGACGCGCCGACCGGATCGCGGAGGAGGCCGCCGATCTGATCCCGAGCACCATCGGCCTCACCGCCCGCTCTCGATCTGTTCCCGAAATCTCCGACGCCGATACCTATATCGCCATCCGGGTGATCGGCCAGATCGAGAATTACTACCGGCCACGAGCCGCGCGGGTGAACCGCAAGATCCGCAGGATTCGCTCGGTGGAATTCACTCTGACGGCGATCGCGGTGGTTCTCGGAGCGATCGCCGTCGTTTTCGAGGCCGGATGGGCCTCCGCGTGGGTTGCGACCGTCACCACCATGACCGCCGCCGTCACCGCCCATGTCGCCGCGACGCGTTACGCCTATCAGGAACTCGAGTTCGCCAGAGCCGCTGCCGAATTGGAAAGAGCGGTCAACGACTACCGTCGTGGGACATCCGGTACGTCCGATTCGCTGGTCGAGCGATGCGAACGAGTGATATCCGGACAGAACGAGGGTTGGGCCGCGAAATGGGTGGCTGAATAACGGTGGTTCGGTCCGCAGGTCACACCTTCGCCTATCCGGCGGACCGGTGAGTAGAGCAGAACCGGATCCCGTCTGTGCGATATGCGGTGCGCAGACCGGATCCGGTCGCGCCGTCACCTCAGGAACTTCAGCGCCACCTCGTGGAAGCGCTCCGCATGCTCGTGCTGTGGCCAGTGTCCGCACTCGGGGAAGATCTCGAGATTCGAGCCCGCAATCGACTCGTGCATCCGCTGCGCTTCCGGTACATCGCCGAACGGGTTCTGCGCACCCCAGACGATGAGTGTCGGTGCGGTGATGCGCGCCATCTGCTCCGGGCTGAGCAGATCCTCCACACGATTGTCCATATTCTGCAGGCACAGCAGATTGTCGATGCCGGCGACGAACTGCGGGCGGTGGTAGATGGTGTGGCGCACATCGACCAGTTCCTCGGTCACATTCGCCGAATCGTGCATCAGCAGTTCGAGACGCTGCCGGGTGAGGGCACGATCGTCGCTCGATACGGCGGCCTTGGTGCTGGTGCGGATACGTTCCATCACCTGCGGATTGGCCACGGTGCCGCCGGGGGCGACCAGGACCAGCCGGCCTGCCCGGTCGGGATGATCGGCCGCCAAGCGCCCGGACACCCAGCCGCCGAGGGACTCGCCGATGAAGTGGGCGCGTTCGATACCGCGGCTGTCCAGGTAGTCCAGCACGTGCCGCACATACCGTGGGATGCGCAGGTCGCCGCCCGGATTCTCGGTGTATCCATGGCCCAGCATGTCCAGGGCATGCACCTGGAAGTGCTCGGCGAAGGTGGGCACATTGCGGACGAAGGCCTCGAGATGGCCGCTGGTGCCGTGCAACATCACCACGGCTTCGGTGTTGTCCTTACCGGCGCGCAGTACGCGGGTGCGGGCGCCGTTCACCTCGTCGTAGGACACCTCGAAGGCGGTCCCGGCCAGATCGGTCCAGATGGTCATGCGGAAATCTCCTCGTCGGTGGGGGTGAGCAGGCTGACGCCCATGCCGGTCAGCCAGTGGGGGACGGCGCCGTAGGCGAGTGTGCGGCCGGTGACTCCCCGTGGGGCGGGGCCCGTCGCGGCCAACGCCGCGGACATCGCGATCCAGGCGCGCAGTTCGGCGGCGCCGTTACCGGCTTCCTTCTCGAGCTGCTCGTCGGTCATGGCCAGCAGCGGTCCGAGGTCCCCGGTCTCGAGCAGACCGAGGAACCACTCGTCGAATTCGCTGTTGATATCGGGTTCGGCGGCGCGAATGATCTGGCGGCGCCGCACCTCGTATTCGCTCCACGAGGTGCGGCCGTTGAGCCAGGCCTGCACCAGGAACTGATCGTCTTCCGACAGTGCGTCGAACCATTTCGGCCACGGCAGCCGATGCGACAGCCCACCGGAGGCGATGACCGCCACCCGTTTGTCCTCGCCATCGCCTGCGACGGCCGCGCCGATCGCGGTGCCGACATCACGGCAACGCTGCAGCGACGGCAGCGGCGGCGCGAACATATTGATCACGACGGGCACGATCGGGATATCGAGTGCGGGCACCAGATGCTGCAACGAATGGGTGATGCCGTGATCGACGGTCATCCGCAGCGAGAACGCCGGATCGAAGCCGTCACCGACGAGTCCGTCGACGAGGGTGCGCGCCAGGGCGGTGTCCACCGGTAGCGGCCCGCCCGGGGTCTGCGCCTCACCGGCACCGTTCACCTCGCCGACACCGATGGTGAAGGCGGGCATCAGATCCAGGAACATGCCTCGGAAATGGTTGGAGCCGATGACGATCAGCGCGTCGGGTCGTTGTTCGGCGAGGGCTGCGCGGGCGGCACCGAGGCCGTTGCGGAAGCGGTGCGCGGCATCGAGGTCGTCCACCTCCGCCCAGTGGGTATTCATCAGGGTGCTGTGCGAGGCACCCACACCCATGACGAGTTCGCTCACGGAATACTCCGTTCTCGGGTACACAACGTGATGGCGGTGTGCACGATGGCCCGGGTCAGCCGCGCTGCCTCCCGGATGTCGACAACATTCATTCCGGACGGAAAGTCCAGGGGCAGTGGTGCATCGGGCCCGATCCGGTCCATACCGATGCGCGCGGTGGGCAGGCCCCGCGAGCGCAGGATATTGGCGTCGGTGGCGCCGCTGTTGGCGACGATCGGTGCGTGTGACCGTCCGGCCTCCTGTTCCCAGGCCGCGATCGCCGCGGCCACGACGGGGGCGTCGGTCGGGGTGGTGGTGCCCGGGATCGCCAGCACCATGTCCCACTCCACCTCGAGTTCCGGATGGTCGGCGGTAATCGCGGCGAGGGCGGCACCGAATTCGCGGCGCACCTCGGCGGGGTTCCGGCGTGGGCTGGTGCGCAGGTCGATCATGAACCGGCACAACGCCGGTGCGACCGCAGCCATCCGCGGCCAGCCACCCTCGATCGAGGAGATGATGCCCTGTGGTGCGACCAGGCCGTCGGTGTGGCGGGCGGCGTATTCGGGGAACCAGCGTTCCAATCCGTCGATTACGGTGGCTGCCCCGGCGATCGAGTTGCGGTACGGCATGCGGTGCCGGCTACCGACATAGGTATAGGTGCCGCGCACCCGGACCTCGAACCAGCACAACCCCACCTCTTCCCAGGCCACCGCCCAGCCAGGTTTGGCGATCAACGCGTGGTCGGCCCACCAACCCTGTTCGAGCAGGAACGAGCAACCCACGCCCTGGCCGGCATTGTGCCGGGTCAAGCCGCGGGTGAGGCGGCCGTTGGTGGGCATGCCGCCGGCACCGAGCCCGACGATCAGATCGCCGCGCAACGGAATTCCGGCCTCGGCGACGACCTCGGCGGCGGCGACGATCGCGGCCGCGTGCCCCTTGGGATTACTGGCGCCGAGCCCGAGCACATGATCGCCGTGCACCTGCGCGCGGGGCCGCATATCGGCGCGCAGTTCGGCGCCGATCCAGGGCACGTCCTCGTCGGGATCGCCGACGGTCAGGGTGTCGGTAGGCGCGTACAGCAGCAGATCCTCACCGGTCCCGTCACCACGCAACCGGCCGACGGCATTGGCCTGCCGGTCGTCGATCGCCTGATAGTGGGCCTCGAGGCCGGCTTCGGCGAGGGTTGCGGTGAGCCAGTGCGCGAGTGCGGCCTCCTCGCCGGTGGGGCTCGCAATGTCGACCATCCCGACGACGAGATCGGTGAGCCGCTGCGGGTCCACCAGGGCACATGCGGTGTCGAACCACGCGCGCTGTTGCGCGCTCAGCCCGCTCATCGCGCCCCCGGACCGAAGGTGCGCACCGTGGTGGCGCCGAACAGGCGGGCGAACAGGCGCGGCCGCCGGGCGGCGACGACGGCACCGGCAGCCAGAGCGCCGAGGGTGATCAAAACGATTGCGCGAGACACGGTTATCAACTCCAGTCGGTGAGGAATGCTTCGGTGAGGGCCGCGACGGTGGCGGGACGCTCGGCCTGAGGATGGTGGGCGGTGCGCCCGACGACCGCGAGATCACCGCGGGGCAGGGCGTCGGCGAGCGCACTCGCGTAATCGGGGCCGCCGAACGGGTCGTGGCTGCCCCACACCACCAGGGTCGGTGCTGCTACCGCACCCGGATCCAGATCGGGATCGCCGACAGGTGCGGATGCGGTGGCAGCGGCCAGTGCCGTGGGTGTGGTACTGGCCTGGTACCGGGCTTCGACGGTGGCCTCCGGGATGAGATTCGCGTCGTACCACTCCAATTCGGTGAGCAGCATGCGCATCTTCTCGACGCCTGGGCCGGTACCGCCGTAGTACTGTGCCCGCGCTCGGAGCCCGAGGCTCGGCTCTCGGCGCACGTCGTCTCGACCACCGGGAGCCGGTACGGGTTGGCTGCCGATCAGCACCAGCCGGCGCAGCAGTTCGGGGTGGTCGGCAGCCAGGTGCAGCGCGACGACTCCGCCCAGCGACTGGGCCACCACATCGACCGGGCCGCAGCCTCGCCGGGTGAGCAATTCGTCGAGCGCGCGCGCCGCCGTGCTCAGCCGCGATGCCGACGCGTCGGTGCGGGCCGGTGAACCGCCGTAGCCGGGAAGATCCACCCACAGCCAGCGGCGATGCGGACGCAAGGCCATCAGCGCGGCGAAATCGGAGGCCGCGTGGCAGCCCGGCCCGCCACCGTGCAGCACCACGGTGACCGGTCCGCTCGCGGCCCCGGCCCAGCCGTGGTTCAGCTCTGTGGTCGACATGGCAGCGCACTCAGTGACCGATACGTTTTTCGGTCGGCTGCACTACCGGCTTGACCTGTTCGACGTGGCGGCGCCAGGCGGTGATCGACAGGTCCGGGCGGTACAGACGCTCCGGCGGTGCATCGGTCACGTTCACCATCCAGGCATCCTGGCGAGTGAACTGACCGTGGAACAGCCAGCGGAAGGCGGCCAGATACTTGGCCTTGAAAGCCAGTGCGGTGAGCCCGGTTTCGAAGCGCACCATCAGCTGCACATAGCGGACGTGGTCGGCATCGACCGGGACGTACCACTCGTAGTGGATGAACTTCGGGTAGGCGACCCGCAGCAGCCCGGGCATGCGGACCGAGACGAAGCCCGGAATATCCAGGGCGTCGATGACCGGGTTGGCATTGCCGTTCTTGCCCGGATGGTCGGGCAACGGAATCCGCTTCCACCACCGCTTGTTGGTGAACTTTCCGACCCCGGGAAACTCCGCCTCCCAGAACAGTTCGTCCTGGACCCGGACCAGCCAGCCGTCCTTCTCGACGATCCGGGTCTTGTTCCAGGTCGGCATGACCTTGAACAGGCGCCACAGGGCGGTGTTGTGCAGGTACTTGGCGTGCCCCTCGTCGAATCCGTTCTCGGTGGCGAAGCGCCAGTTGCCCTCCCGGACATCGTTGCGACCGCCGAGCACCAGGGTGTTGTCGATCAGTTCGGCGGGGATGTCACGTTCGACCGGCGGGGGACCGGTTTCGGGGTCCACATCGCCGATGTACACCCACAGCAGGCCGAGCCGCTCCTCGACCGGATAGGTTGCGACACCGAGCTTTCCGCAGATCGGGCTCTCGGGGCCGTCGGTGATGACCGCGTCCAGCCGGCCGGTCTCCAGGCCGAAGGTCCAGCCGTGGTATGCGCAGCTGATGGTCCCGGGGAATTCGCGCCGGCCGTGTGAGAGCGGCACTCCCCGGTGGGGGCAGCGATCGTGCAGGCCGCGCACCACCTCACCGTCACGGACCAGCACGATGCGCTCACCGGCGAGAGTGATCGGGACCGGCTTCTCGCCGACCTCGTGTGCCCAGATGGTCGGATACCAGTAGTCACGGAAGCCGTGGGCTGCCGCATCGTAGGTCGGCCAGCCCGACCAGTCCGCACCGTCCTGTACCGGAGGCCCGGGCTCGGTGACGGTGGTGGGCGCGGGAGCGGCCCTGCGTGCACGCGGCGCGCGGCGCGGGGCGGCTTCGGGGGTCTCGGAGCTCGGGGCGCTCATAACTTCTCCAGCGGGTTCGTCGGGGATGTCGGACAAGTGGTGACCGGCGGTGTCGTCACAGGTCGAGTACCAGTTCCGCGCTCTGCGCACGGGACACACACGGGTAGATGACGTCGGTGCAATCGGGGCCGGTCAGGGCGTCGCGGTGTAGGGGGATGCCGGCGAGCACCCGGGTTTCGCAGCTGCCGCAGACGCCGTCGCGGCACGCGTTGGGCAGGTCGATTCCCGCTGCGTCCAGGACGTCGAGGGCAGTGCTGTCGGCCGGAACCGTCAGTCGCCGACCGGAGGTCGCGAGTACGAGTTCGAAAGCCCGCAGATCGTCCTCGTCGTCGCGGACGGGGGCGGCGAAGCGCTCGACATGCAGGGCGCCCGTGGGCCAGGACGCGCAGCGCGCTTCTACCGCGGCGATGAGGCCCTCGGGGCCGCAGCAGTAGACCGCGGTGTCCGCGGCCGGATTCTCCAGGGCGGCATCCAGATCCAGATGGCCGTCCTCGTCGAACGGATGTACCTCGACATGGTCGTCGCCGAGCAGATCGCCCAGGAATGCCATCGAACGACGCGAACGCCCACCGTAGAGCAGCCGCCAGGACCTTCCCTCGGCCTGGAGCTGCCGGATCATCGGCAGTAGCGGGGTGATTCCGATCCCGCCGGCGATCATCAGATAGTCCTGCGCCGCGACCAACGGGAAGTTGTTGCGCGGACCACCGACCTCCACCAGATCGCCGGGGCGCAGGATCGCGTGAACGTAACTGGATCCGCCCGCGGACTCCGGCTCGCGCAGGACGGCGATCCGGTAGTGGTCGCGCTCGCCCGGATCGCCCATGAGCGAGTACTGCCGCAGGTGTTCGGGCAGTCCGAGGTCTATGTGCGCGCCGGGATCCCAGGCGGGTAGCAGTCGCCGCTGGGGGTCGGCGAGCTCAACACTGAGCACACAATCCGATTCCTGCCGCAGCGCGGTGACCTCGAGTTCCAGGACTCCCGCATCGCCGTCGGTCATGTTCACCTCCATGTCGTACTAAGTACGATACTTAATACCCCTACAGCGAACAAGAGGCAATTCCAGCGCGAAATCCGGGACCGATCCGGAAGAGAACTAAGTACCGGATCCCGTCCGATACGCTGCAAGGACAGTCATGACGAGGAGTGCTATGCCCGGCCAATCGAATCGGTCTCGACGTCGCGAGACGCCGCTCACCGCCGAGCGGATCATCGAAGCCGCCCTGCGTATTTCCGATGCGGAAGCGAACCTGGACCGGTTGACCATGCGCCGGATCGCCGCCGAGCTCGGGGTCGGTGCGATGACGCTCTACAGCTACTTCCGTAGCAAGGACGAAATCCTCGACGGCATGGCCGATCATGTGCTCGGGCGGATGCAACTGCCGCCGGAGCCGGATTCGGGCCCGGCCGAGGCCCTTCGCGCCATGGGGTATGCATTACTCGGGTTGATGCGCGAACATCCGAGCATCGTGCGGTTGTTCGCTACCCGCGTCACCGACAGTCCGGCGGCACTGCGTGGTGCGTGGGAAGCGGTCATCCAGCGTCTGGTCGATTCCGGAATTCCGGGACCGGAAGCCGTGCGCTGCTACGGCTTCCTCATCACCTACGCGATCGGCTTCGCCAGCTATCAGATGCCACGACAGTGGGGACTGTCGGGAAGTGACGGCGTCGAACAGCGCCGTCGGCGCACGCACTTCTACGCGGGCCTGTCGATCGAGGAGTTCCCCCAACTCGTCGCGCACGCCGAAGAGGTGGCCGATCTGCCCTCGGACGCACAGTTCGAGGCGGGCTTGTCGGCCTACATCGATGCCACCGTGCGGTCTCTGGCTGTTCGCCCCTGACGTGTAGCCGGACCGCCGGCTGCACCGCTCCGCCGTGGGCAGCATCACATTCTCGGGGAAAAATCAACCCCCGTTAAATCTGTATTTCCTGTCTTGACAGGCCGACCGGACCCGTACATAGTACGAATCAATGTACGACCGATAGTCGCCATGCGGACAGCCCCCGTGTCGACTGCTGACCCTTCTGCCCAGTCAAGACACCGCGCATCCGGTTCACCGAGATGTGGATCCAGCCCCTCGGACGGGGGACCTCGACAGGTCGATGTTCTTCCGCCGTCCTTGTTCACACGGCCGAGCATCATGGCTTGTTTTCCCGGAGGAGATCATGTCCCTCACACATCAGTCGTCCAGCAAACAACGTGCGAAGGCCACCTTCGCCAGCTGGATCGGCACCACGATCGAGTACTACGACTTCTCCTGCTACGGCTTGGCGGCGTCACTGATCTTCCCGAAGCTGTTCTTCTCCTCGAATGATCCGACGCTGGCCACCGTGTTGTCGCTGGCGACCTTCGCGGTCGGTTACATCGCCCGCCCGGTCGGCGCCATCGTGTTCGGGCACTTCGGAGACCGCATCGGACGCAAGACCGCGCTCGTGTTCACCCTCATCCTGATGGGTGCCTCCACCTTCCTCATCGGGCTCATGCCCACCTACGACCAGATCGGTGCGGCGGCACCGGTGATACTGGTGCTCGCCCGGCTGCTGCAGGGCTTCTCTGTCGGTGGCGAATACGGCGGCGCCGTGCTCATGACCGTGGAACATTCCGGTAAGAAGAGCGGCTTCTTCGGCTCACTGGTCAATACCGGCGCCACGGTCGGGCTGATCCTGGCCAACCTGGTCTTCCTCGTCGCATTCCAGTTGTCCGACGACACCCTGTACTCGTGGGGCTGGCGAATTCCCTTTCTGCTCAGTGCAATTCTCGTGGTCGTCGGACTGATCTCACGGATCGCGCTGGAGGAGACCCCCGAGTTCGAAGAAGCCGAACACCAGGGTGAGGTCCAGCAGGTGCCGGTCGTCGACGTGCTGCGCAACCACCTGGGCACGGTACTTCTGCTCGCGATGGGCATCCTCGCCGCCGGCACCGCATTCACGATGACGACCGTCTTCTCCCTGAGCTACGGCAAGGACACGCTCGGACTCGGCAAAGACACCATGCTCGCGGTCCTGCTGACCTCCACCGTCGCCATCCTGATCTGCCTGCCCCTGTTCGGTGCGATCGGCGACCGCTTCGGCATTCGCCGGGTGTTCCTCGGTGGTGCGGCGTCGATGATCGTGCTGCCGTTCTGCTGGTTCGCTCTGATGGACACCCGGCAGCCCGGATGGATGATTCTCGGATTCGCGGTGATCTTCATGGGGTATTCGGCCAACTACGCAGTGGTGCCGTCCTACTTCTCCCAGGTATTCCCGCCGGCCCTCCGATTCACCGGTATGTCCGTCGGGATCACGATCGGGCTCATCGCCGGAAACGCGATCGCCCCCTCGATCTCCTCGATGATCCTCGACGCCACCGACAGCTGGCTGATCATCGCGATCTATATGGCGGGCACCGGTGCGATCTCCCTGCTGGCCGGACTGGTGCTGCGGTTGCCGTCCAGTGCGGCCGCCTCGACGGACGAGCCGGATCCCACGCCGGCCGAAGCCGCCGTCAGCTGAACCACGCGCGGTCCTCGTCCCGGCCCGCACCGTAGCGCCCGCTGCTTATCGGGCACATCTTCCTGAAGGGGTTCGATATGGAAATCGACAGTCGCACACTGGCGTTGGATCACACGTCACTGTCCTATCAGGTGAGCGGATCCGATCCGACCGCCGTGCCGACGGTATTTCTGCACCCGTGGTTCGGTTGCTGGCAGTTCTGGACCACGACCATGCAGGCCCTGGCACCCCGTCGGTGCTACGCGGTCGACTTCTACTCGCCGTCGACCGGACAGGACTGGACCGCGGTGGCCGGTCCGACCGGTCTGGCCGAGGCCGTGCTCGCGATGCTCGATGCCGAAGGGCTCGACCAGGTCGACCTGGTGGGCAATTCCGTCGGCGGCATCGTCGCGCAGGTCATCGCCTCCACAGCGCCGCAGCGGGTGCGACGGCTGATCCTCGTCGGCACGGGTGCGAGCACCGCGGGTACTCTGCCGGGCTTCGCCGCAGCGGTGGATCGCTGGACCGTCGGCATCCGCAACGGGGCCGAGGCATCGCGCGCCGCGGTCGAGGACACCGTAGGCATGCTGGTCAGCGCACGGCCCCCGCAGCGGGACTGGGAAACCTACGTCCAGGCGGTGCTACGGACCGACCCCGCCTACCTCGCAGCGGTGCTCGGCGCGGCCCGTGCACTCGACCTCACCTCGCGGTTGCAGGCCATCGCCGCACCGACCCTGATCGTGCGCGGCAGTGCGGACTGTGCGCGGACCGCCGACCATGTCGCGGTACTCGAATCCGGCATTCCCCACGCTCGCTCGGTCGAGATGCCCGGAGCCGGGCATTCACCGATGGTCGACCATCCCGCCGAATTCATCCGCCTCGTCACCGGCCATCTCGACGGCGTCCTCGACGAGGTGGCGAGGTAAGCCTCGGCTCCGGCCGGTCCCCGGCTGTCACCGCCGACAGCTTTCCAATGAACAAGTGAAGGAACAAGGTCATGGGTTTCACGACGAATATCGCCGCGCTCGCGGTGATGTCAACGGCCGTCGCTCTCGGCGCCGGCGCCGCCGGTGCCGAACAGCCGGGTGCGGGTGCGGTGGATTTCACCGCCACATCCACCCCGGAATCTACTGTCATTTCGACGGATTCGGGATCGCTCGTGGCGGATAACGGCGTCTTTCGGATCAAGGCCGCCGACGGCACCGATGTCGCGGGCACCGAGCTGTCCTTCCGGGTCGACGATTTCGTCTTCCCGATCAAGGCCGATATCGACCACCGGACAGCCACGCTGACACCGCAATTCGATCTCGCACACGCCACCTACAAGCCGGTGGCGCTGCCCTTCGAGGACAGCGCACCGTGGAAAACCCCCTACGATCGCGAACAGGCGGCGTGGTCGCGAATGACCAGCACGCTCACCGCAGGAGCGACGATCGGCACCCTCGTGGGTGGTATCGGTGGCGCCGGCATCGGCTGTGTGCTCGGCGGTATCGCCGGCGCGACGGTCGCCGCCGCGACCATCGTCGGCATGTTCGGACCGTTCGTTCCGGCGGCCGTGGTGGGGTGCCTCGGCGGGATCATGGCTATCGGCGCACTCGGGACCGTGGCCGGGCAACTGCTCGTCACCGCACCGGTGGCGCTGGCGGCGGCCGCGCAATACTTCACCACGATCAACGCGCCCTTCCCGGGCGAATGAGCAGATTCTCGATCGGCTGAGCGGGTGGAGAGCAATGGCGCACAGCGCGAATCCGGCAATCGCCCGCACCATTGCCTCGCTCATCTTCGGCCCGCCGTGGCCCTCGTTGTCGATCAGGACGGCACTCTATCGACGGAGTTTCATTCGGGAGACTGTCCGCGGCGGCCGAACCACAGCGGTAGCAGCGACACCACGACGATCACGCCCACGGCGGGCAACAGGTACTTGTCGATATCGGGAATCGATGTGCCGAGCCAGTATCCGAGCAGCACCAGGCTCTGGGACCAGGCGATACCGCCGACCACCTGCCAGCGGGTGAAGACCGCGGTGGGGACTTCCAGGACGCCGGCCACCGGATTGATCACGGTGCGCACCATCGGCACGAACCGGCCCAGCACGATGGCGCGGCGGGGGCCGTAGCGGGCGAGCCACTGTTCTCCGCGGCCGACCGTGGCGTGCAGGCGGTGATTCGACGTGCGGGCCAGCACTGCTCGGCCGCCGTGCTTGCCGAAGACGTAGCCGGCCTGGGCCCCGGCGACAGCACCGGCCGCCGCACCCACCATCACCTGCCACAGCACCAGAGTCCCGTTCGCGCACAGCACCCCGGCGGGAAAGATGAGCGTGTCGCCGGGAAGGAAGAAACCGACGACGACCAGCCCGGATTCGGCGAAGGTGCCGAGCAGCACGGCGAGGGCACCGAACTCGCTCAGCAACGCGGAACCGCTCATCGGATTGAGTGCGGACCACGCCATCGATCAACGGTAGCGGGTCTCCCACCGCTTCGCCCTGCGGCGGGTCAGCCCCACCCACCCGGGGGCGCGTGCCGGGACAGCCCATTCGGCCAGGACGCCGTAGTGGTCGCTGGCGTGCACGCCACCTTCGGGCTCGACACCGATCCGTTCGACCGATCGCGCGTCGAGTGTGGGGCCGAAACCGGCGCCGCGAACCATCACGTAGTCGATCCGCCGGCCGCCCGCGGTGGGCATATCACCGTCTGCGACGAGCGGGTTGTCCGGTGTGAAGGTGTGGCCCGGATCGCGGGGGCGCAGCATGTCCCAGGCGTCGTGGTAGCTGACACTCATGCCGTCCAGCGACTGCCGTCCGGTCCAGAAGCGGACACTCGACGAATCCGGGGTGGCGTCGAAATCGCCCAGCAACACCACATGTTCGTCTCTTCCACCCAGCACCTCGTCGATGAAGCGCGCGGCTTTCACGGCCTGAAGCTCACGTTCGTGCTCGTAGCCGAACTGGAAGACCGGCTTGTGGTGGGCGATATGCACGACACCGAGCGGCTCCGGTGCGTGCACCTCGGCCACAACGATCGCGGACCACGCGGCGGTAGCCGTGCGGGCCGTGACATGCAGCGACCGCTCGCGCACCGCGCCCAACGGCCAGCGGCTGGCCAGGACCAGCCCGACCTCGCCGTCGGCGGTCTGCGAATGCCACGCGAAGTGCCAGCCGGGGCCGAGCAGGTCCGCCAGAGCCCGGTCCCGGTCTTGTCCTGCGTGCACCTCCTGGAGCGCCACGATGTCGGGCCGGGCCGCGCGTAACCGGTTCGCGACGACCGGCTTGCGCCGGTTCCAGTGCGCCAGGAGTGGGGACAGGACATTGAAGGTGACTACGCGAACGGAGCTCGCAGCCGGTCCGGAAACAGTCATGAGCTCATGCTGGCAGCCGCTGACGACCGCCGGCACCCTCGGCATCGGTTGTGGCAGGCCGACATCGCGTCTTCGGCATCCGCCGTGCCCAGCGGCTTCGACAGAAAACAGGTGTACCCGTAGGCGAGCAGCGTCCCTGCGTGCACCCCGATCGGTGGGGCTGCCCGGCGGTGGTGGTGATGTGGGGCGGTGGTGGGCGAGTGAGGCGGTACGGTGCCCATGAAAAGGCGGGAACCAGGTGCGATGGCACTGCTGTGACTGTGGGACGACCGGGAGGCTGAACCGATGGCGGCTGTTTCGGAGACGGTACCGACTCTGCTGCGGGCCTTGGACCTCACCGGCGTGTTCGCGAATGCACTACTGGGTGGTGCGGTGGCGCGGTCGTTCCGGTTCGATCCGATCGGGTTCGCGGTGCTGGCTACGGCGTCGGGGCTCGGGGGCGGCATCATTCGCGACACCCTGCTGCAGCGCGGCACCCCGATCGCACTGACCGATTACGCCTACCTGCTGACCGCGCTGGTCGGGGCGCTGGTGGCGTTCGCGGTGCGATTCGAGGGACGGATGTGGGACGCCATGTTCCCGTGGGTGGACGCACTGGGTTTGGGGACGTGGGCGGCGGTGGGGGCGCAGAAGACCCTCGAGGTGGGGCTGGGCTGGTTGCCGGCGCTGCTGCTCGGAACGGTGACGGCGGTCGGCGGCGGTGCGGTGCGCGATATCTCGGTCGGGCGCGTACCCGCGATTTTCGGGGGTAACACGCTGTACGCCACCTGCGCGCTGCTGGCCAGCGCCACCCTGGTGCTGATCTGGCGGTCCGGGCACGCGACGGCCGGTTCGATCGCGGCAACCGTGGTGGGTGCGGGACTGTGCCTGCTGGCACGGTGGCGTGGCTGGATGCTGCCGGAGCAGGTGAGCTGGCCGGAACGGATGCGCTATACCCGCCGGAAGGAGAAATGATGAGCTCGACCGACCGCACCACCGACCTGTTGGCGGGACTGGAGCGGATCCGCGGGTGGCAGGAGGACTTCTACCGGGATCTGCACCGCCATCCGGAACTGTCGCACGAGGAGCATCGCACCGGCGGGCTGGTCGCCGGGCGGCTGCGCGAGTTCGGTTACGAGGTGCGGGAAGGGGTCGGTGGCACCGGGGTGGTCGGGGTGTTGCGCAACGGTGACGGTGCGGGAGTGCTGCTGCGCGCCGATATGGATGCGCTGCCGGTGCGCGAGCAGACCGGACTGGACTACGCCAGCGAGGTCGTCTCGCCCGACGAATCCGGGAACGACGTGCCGGTGATGCACGCCTGCGGACACGATGCACACGTCACCTGCCTGCTCGGTGCGGCGCAACTGCTCGCCGAACACACCGACCGATGGAACGGAACGCTGGTGGTGCTGTTCCAGCCCGGCGAAGAACTCGGCGACGGTGCCCGCGCGATGACAGACGGCGGTCTCGCCGAGCTGGTGCCCGCCGTCGATGTCGCCTTGGCCCAGCATGTGCTGCCCGCACCCGCCGGTGTCATCGGCACCCGGCCCGGACCTTTCCTGTCGGCCGCCGACAGTATGCAGGTCACCGTGTACGGGCGCGGCGGACACGGATCGATGCCGCAGGCCACCGTGGACCCGGTGGTCCTGGCCGCGATGATCGTGGTCCGCCTGCAGACCGTGGTGGCGCGGGAAGTCGCGCCCACCGACACCGCCGTACTCACCGTGGGCAGCATCACCGCAGGTTCCAAGAGCAATGTGATCTCCGATCACGCTGTGCTGCAACTGAATATCCGCACCTACAGCGAGGCGGTCCGCACCACGATGCTCGCCGCGATCCGCCGGATCGTCGTCGCCGAATGCCAGGCCTCGGGTTCCCCGCGCGAACCGGAATTCGAACTGTACGACCGGTTTCCCCTCACCGACAACGATGCGGCAGTCACCCGCCGCGTCGGCGACGCCTTCACCGCCCACTTCGGTGCCCGGCACGTACACGCGCCGATGAACAGCGCCAGTGAGGATTTCAGTGATATCCCCGGCGCGCTGGGCGTGCCCTACACCTACTGGGGTGTGGGCGGCATCGACGCCGAGGTGTATCGAAGGGCAGAACAGGCCGGACGTGTCGCGCAGGACATTCCGGTGAACCACTCGCCGTTCTTCGCGCCGGTCGTCCAACCGACCCTGGACGCCGGAACCGAAGCCCTGGTCGTGGCGGCGCTGGCCTGGTTGTAGCCCGTGCTCACCGGCCCTCGTATCCCTCGGCGAGGACTACAGCACTGCCGAACCCATCCAGTGCGCCGCGTACAGCGCCACCCGAAGATGCAGGTTCTGGTGCAGATCCTCCGGCGAGCCGCCGAGCAGCTCCATAGCCTGCTGGACCCGGTAGTGCACGGTATTACGATGGAGTCGCAGTTCCTGGGCGGTCGCGGCGAAACTACCGTTGGTCGCCAGGAACACCTGCAGGGTCTGCCGTAGCCGCTCTGCCCGCGGGTCGTCCGCGGCCATACCCCCGAGGTACTCGGCCACGAATGCGCGCAGCGCCTCGAGATCCGCGCTGAGCAAGGTCAATGCGGCAACGTGGTGGTAATAGGTCACCATCCGGGCGGGCGTCCGGGCGATCAGTGCCACCGCGCGGACGCGGTCCGCGCGATGGGCTGCGTCGCGGAAGCCGTCGGGCCCGTACCCGTAACCTCCGATGGCCAGCCGGATCGGCAATGCGCGTGCGGCGAGAGCGCGATCGACGGTCGCGGGATCGAAAGTGCTGCCGGGAGCGACGGCGAACCACACTCGCGCTTCGTGCTCGTCGATGGGAACCATGAGCATCCCGGAGGCTCCGAGGATCGGAGCGAGGATGTCGCGCAAGCTACCGAATGCCGATGCCGTCTGCGAGGCGGAGACCTCGGGGCCGGACCAGACGGTGGCTGCCAGATGACGCTGGGACAGTGAGTATCCCAGCGCGTGCTGGGCGGCGGCGAGATCGGTGTCCCGGTCGTCCAGGATCCGGCGCACCCACTCCCGCAGCGGCCCGCTGCGGGTGTCCACCCAGCGGGCATGTTCGGCCTCGTAGGCGTGGGCGATCTGTTCGGATGCCTGATCGATGTACTGCGCTGTGCGGTGCACCAGGCGGATGATGACGGCCGAACTCTGCTCACCGGTCAGCTCGACCGCATAATCCATCGCGATATCCATGAACGCGGCGTGCGCGACGCGGTAGGAGCGGATCAACGCCGACAGCGGGATATTGCGCTGCGCCACCACTCTGGCGAAATCCACGGCCCGTGCCGGTACACGAATCCGGTCCGCGGTGGCATCGCTCTGCAGAAAGTCCAAGGCCGCCAACAGATTGTCGGTGGTGCCCGCTTCGATCAGATCGCGCAGCCGCGGATCGGAATCGAGCTCCAGCTCCGGAACTCGGGTGCGCATATCGACTGCGACCGAACCGATCAGCGCTTCGTGGTCGCGCAGGATTCGCTGCACAACCAGACGCAGCCCATCCGGTTGCCGGGTCGGGCGTTTCATATCCGGGGAGTGTAGGCCGGTTCGCTGCTCACCGCA
The DNA here is from genome assembly GCF_001613265.1 of Nocardia vermiculata NBRC 100427. Taxonomy (GTDB): domain Bacteria; phylum Actinomycetota; class Actinomycetes; order Mycobacteriales; family Mycobacteriaceae; genus Nocardia; species Nocardia vermiculata. The sequence goes on along the minus strand of NZ_BDCA01000001.1, from coordinate 77,878 downwards.
GGCGCGCGACGATCCATTTTGTGCGCGCAGCACGAGATCCGCCGCATGTTTCATAGCGTCGGCCCATAGGTGTGGGCGCTACGGCGCCATACGATAACTGTGCCCGGTTCGACCCGGCACCACGTATCACGAATCCGCCGGTGCCGGCGTGGATCTTCGTTCGACAAGACCAGTTCGTTTCATCGGAACCCGTCGCGAAAGTACGACTCAGAAATGTCTGCTCAGCTTTGTCGCACCCCGAGGTGCCGCCCGCGCCGACCCATTCCCGTGCCGCAATGTCGCCCCGCACCCTGCGAGGCCCCGCCTCCGTGGCAGCACCCCAGGAACCACGGGGAGTGAGGATGACCCGACAACACCTCGGACCGGGCACCTCCCATCTCCCCAGCGCCACCGAATTGTTGACTGCGATCGGCGGTCGAGGCGCCCACGGGCCTGTGTGTTGCCTCGCGTTCGCGCTGTCGCAGTCCTATCGGGACGCGGGGCCCGCCGCGGAGCGACTGCGATCTCGGCGGCGCGCACTGATCGCCGAAATCAATACCTGGAGTTCACTCTATCTCCCCGCACCCACCACGGGGAGCCGCGTATACGAGCGCACGCTCGGGGAACTGATCGACGGTATCGCCGCTCGTGCCGCCCGCGCATTCCATCTACTGATGTACGACGACCCGGCCGGCGTGCCCATGCATACGGCGTGGACGCGTCTGGCGGAGCTGAGTATCGCCTACGGAGATCTGGTGCGCGACATCGACTCCGGGCGATGCTGCCTTCCCCGCGTGGAGCGCCGGCCGTTCGCGGGCGTCGGCAGTTCTCCGACGGAACGGCAGGTCCTGTGAACAGCACCGACCGATACATCGACACCGACCTCGGCACCCTTCGGGTCCGCGTCACCGGATCGGGACCGCCGATGCTGTTGTGGCCGAGCCTGCTGATGGATCACACCCTGTGGGACGATCAGGTCGCGCATTTCTCCGCCCGGTTCACCACCTACGCGATCGACCCACCCGGCCACGGCGCCGGCACCGCGCTCGACCGGCCGTTCACCTTCGACGAATGCGTGCAGTGCGTGGTCCGGATCCTCGATGACGCCGGGATCGACCGCGCACATTTCATCGGCAATTCCTGGGGGGCGATGATCGGCGCCACCTTCGCCGCACGTCACCCGGAGCGGATCCTGACCAGTGTGCTGATGAACGGCACGGCCTCTCCCGCCGGAGCCCGCCAGCGTCTCGAATACAGTGCGTTGCTCGTTCTGGCGCGGGCGATCGGCGGATTCTCCGGGCCGGTGATGCGGGCGGCGCTGTCCGCTTTCCTCGGGCCGACATCGATGCGTGACCGCCCCGATGTGGTGGCGCGGGTCCGGCGGATGGTTCGCGCGAACAAGGTCGGGTCGGCGGCGCACGCGGTCCGCAGTGTCGTCGTCCACCGACCGGATCAGCGGCCGCTGCTGGCCGGAATTCGAACGCCCACCCTGGTCGTCGGAGGACGACAGGATTCGATCTTCCCGCCCGCGGAGCTCGAGGACATGGCGCGTGCGATCCCCGGCGCCGAATTGTTGTTCCTGGACGATGCCGCACATCTGGTCGCTGTGGAAGTCCCGGACAGGGTGAACACCCTCATCGACGAATTCCTGAACCGGCACGAACCGAGCCGCTGACCCCGGCCCTCCGCGGGGATCGAATTGTCGATGTCGGACCCCGCCTCCACTATTCACGGCATCCGTATCGGGGCGGCAACAGGGGGCGGGATGTTCGGCGGTACTTCACGCGCGGCGATTGTGCGCGACACGCTGTTCGGGATCGGGCTCGGTGCGGTAGTCGGCGGGGTGGGGCTCGGGATCTACAGCCGCTGGTTCGCGGACGCGGTCGTCGTGGAGGATCGGTGGCACGAGGTTCCGGTCGAGGGGGTCGCCGAGCGTATTGCGCAGTGGTCGCTCGTCGGCGGTGCCGTAGTGCTGTTCACCGTGGTGATCACCCCGCTGGTGCCGTGGGTGGCCCGGCGCACGGGTGCGGTCCGGGACAGCTGGCTGGTGCGGGCCGTGGTGGTCGCAGTGGCGCTTGCCGTGGTGTACGTGCTGATCCGCACCCGGTGGTGGTCGGTGTATGCCGAGGTGCGGCGCGACTATCCGTACTTTCCGCAGCTACCGACGGCCGGCGCGGCCGCCGTGCTGGTGTTCGGGGGTGCCGTCGCCATGACGGCGTGGATGTTTCAGACGTCCGCGAGGGCCGGCAGGGCGGTAGTGGCGAGCGGACTGGTAATCGGGCTCGGGGTGTCGGTGGCAGTCACAACCGGTGCCGTCCACGCAGGCGACGACGGGGCCAACATCGACCGGACGACGGCAGCTCCGGCCGAGATTCGGCCCCTGCCGGCCCGGTTGGGCGACGAGAAGTTCCACGTCCATGTCGATGCTGCGGAGTATTTCGAATACCACGAGACGCCGAATGTGGTTGCCGCCGGTGCCGGATTCGTGGTCGGGGACGAGCGTGGGCTGACCGCATACGACGGGCAGACCGGTGCCGAACGCTGGCATTATCGCCGCACCCCACAGGACGGAAACCTGTTGTCCCAGAGTGACAGCGCGCTGAGGTCGGCAGCCGATGATGTGGTCCTCACCTATTGGAGCGGCACCGGCTGGGCTGCCTTCGATAGCCTGACCGGCGAAAAGTTGTGGGAGGACTCGGAATACATTCGAGCCCGTTTCACTGATGAATGGCACGATCCGGGCACTCACCCGGGTGCACCACTGCTCCTCAGTAGTGTCGGCTCGCTCGCTCGATACGACAGTCGCACCGGCAAACAGGTGTGGGCGACGAAGACCGCAGCCGAGGATTGCGGCGCCCCGGCGGGACGGTCGTCGTGGGCAGCGACCGTGGGATATGTTGCCGACGAGGCGATCTACCGCGCCGATCCGTGTGGGACAGCGGGCCGGTCGTGGTGGCATCTGACCGCAACAGATCCCGAGACGGGGAAGATCCTGGCGGCGCGCGATATCGGGCGGGGATCCGGGAATATCGAACACATCCTGTTCGAGGGGTACCGGAACACGGTCGATATGTCGTGGTCCGACTCGACTGCGCAGGACCGGACTCGCTTGCGCATCGTGCGGCCCGCCGACCTGGTCACGTCCGAGCCGCAGCCGTCGATCGCCGGGGCCGAGGCCATGGTGGAGGACGCCGACGGCAGCGACATACTGACCTCGCGGCATACGGGGCAGGGATATTCGGGGAGGATTTCGACGGTCACCACACCTGATGGAACAGTGCGGTACGTCTTGGAAGACCGCGGCCACGGTGCGAATCGCGCGCTTCGAGAATTTCTGTCCGAACAGATCGTGGAGGCTCGGGCCGAAGACGACGGTGCGGTGATGGTGCGGTCCTGGGACCGGCACGACGGCGAGTCGGCTGTCGAGCGCCGCGCCGACGACTGTCCGATTCCGGATACCGCCATCGCGGTACCCGGTTCGATGCTTGTCGTGTGCACATCCGAGGATGGAGAGTCGGTGGATGTCATCGGATTCAACTGAGACCCAAGGACAACCGATGCGGCGGTGAACTCAACTGCCGGCGTGCGGGTCCCGTTTCTCGTGGCGCGCGCGAGCGGTGCTGTGCGCGCCACGGAGTAGGTCGCGGACGGCGGGATCGGTGGCCGGGCCCGGGGAGACGACGGCGAGCCAGGCCTGACTCGTGTAGACCGGATGGGCGAAGATCACGTCGGGGGTGCTGGTGTCGGTGGGTGGGGCCGGGTGGTCTCGGGGCGCGTGGCCGGTGTGGTGTTCGAAGAGATCCTTACCGGCCGCGACGTTGATCCGGAATATGTTCGGGCGATTCAGCTGGGAGGTTTCGTCGCCCGGGTAGTCCTTGGTGACGATGGTGGCGAAGGGTTGGGTGCGGGGGAGTACCCCGTCGGGGGCGTAGTAGAAGAAATAGTCACCCCAGGCGATCTCGGGGGTGCCGTCACCCGGTTGCGGGTGCAGGGTGAGGATCCCACCCAGATTTTCCACGAATTCGACGAGCTCGTCCATCTGCATTGCTCTAGCGTTTCATTCATGTGGTTATGGAGACTTTTGGGCGAAAAATACCTGGTCGTTCAGTGAGAAGTCGCGAATCTGCTGGTCTGAGGACTGTGGATGTCGGCAGGCGGTCCGGTTACTCGGTGCAGCAGGTGCGCAACCTCGAGCATGACGGGGTGCTGCCGGCGGTCGCGCGTGGGCCGTCCGGATATCGTCGGTACGCCGAGATCCATGTGCTCTCGGCGCGAGCGTATCGGTGGTTGGCCCAGGCAGTGGGGCCGGTGCAGGCGAAGGTGATGATGCGGGCGGCGCACCGGGGTTCCGCGCTGCCGGAGTTGCTGGACGGCGCGCACGCCGCGCTGCATGCCGAGCGGCGAGAACTGCGGCAGGCGCAGCGGGCCGCGCAGGTGATCGCGGGAGAACCGGTGGGTGAGCCGGTGGTCGATGATGCGATGTCGATCGCCGAACTGGCTGCGGCGCTGGGGATTCGCGCATCGGCACTGCGGCATTGGGAGGCCGAGGGGCTCGTTGTTCCCGGCCGGGTCCGGGGTGCGCGACTCTATGCACCGGACGACGTCCGTGATGCCCGGATCGTTCACCAGCTCCGTCTGGCGGGCTACCGAATCCCCGCGCTGCGGGCGGTACTTCCCGCGCTGCGGCAGGCGGGCGGGCGCGAGATGCCGGAGATCCTCGCCGCCCGTGAAACCGATATCGACCGGCGATCGATGGCGTTGCTGCAGGCGGCGGGGGTGCTCGCGGAGTTCGTGCCGTCCGACCGCAGGCCGATGTCCGAGGAGTGAGTCAGGAATTCGGTGCGTCCGAGGCGATCTCGGGCGCCAGCGGTGCAATCGCACCGATGATCTCCGCGACGGTCTCCTCCGGCACTCCGGCGGCGGTGAGGGAATCGGTGAGATGGCCGGCGACCAGGGTGAAATGGTGCATGGTGATGCCGCGGCCCTGATGGACCTGCTTCATGGGGGCGCCGGTGTAGGGGTCGGGGCCGCCGAGGGCGGCGCCGAAGAATTCGACCTGCCGCCCCTTGAGGCGGGACATGTTGGTGCCGGTGAAGAAGCCGGACAGGTCGTCGTCGGCGAGTACTCGGACGTAGAAGTCCTCGACGACGGTTTCCAGGGCTTCGCGGCCACCGATCCGGTCGTAGATCGAGGGCGCGGTCGGCGGTGCTTCCGAGGACGACTTGGAGAAGATCGACGAGATACGCATGAATACAGGACATCAAGGGTGTGTTGCGCAGCCGTTAGTGTCGCGTCGCGGCGGGGTTGCGGTGTGTACAGCCCTGGTTGCGCCGCCCTCACATACCGTCCGGTCGCCTCGAGAGGTGATCGAGCCGACACGGCGGGGCGGGGGCGGCCCATCGACGGAACCGGCTCGTTAAGCTCGCCGGGTGACCGACGAGACGCTGCTGCAGGGCCCGATCCATTCTGTCCACGCCGAGCTGGGCGCCACCTTCGCGGCGTTCGGCGGGTGGGACATGCCCGTGCAGTACGGCGGGACCGTCACCGAACACGCCGCCGTACGCAACACCGTCGGCCTGTTCGACGTGAGTCATCTCGGTAAGGCGACGGTGCGGGGCGCCGGGGCGGCGGAGTTCGTGAACTCGACGCTGACCAACGATCTGGGACGGATCCGGCCGGGCAAAGCGCAGTACACGCTGTGCTGCACCACCGACGGCGGGGTGATCGACGATCTGATCGCCTACTACGTCGGCGACGACGAGATCTTCCTGGTGCCCAACGCGGCCAACACCGCGGCCGTGGTCGCGGCGCTGCGGGAGGCGGCGCCCGCGGGGATCACCGTCACCGATGAACACCGCGAGTACGCCGTGTTCGCGGTGCAAGGGCCGAAGTCGGCGGAAGTACTTGCCGCGCTGGGCCTTCCGACCGACATGGAGTACATGGCATTCGTCGACGCCGAATGGGAGGGGCGGCCGATCCGGGTGTGCCGCACCGGATACACCGGTGAGCACGGGTACGAACTGGTGCCCCGCTGGGACGATGCCGAAGACGTGTTCCGGGCGCTGCTGGCGAAGGTGGAGGCCGTCGGCGGTAAACCCGCCGGACTCGGCGCCCGCGATACGCTGCGCACCGAAATGGGGTATCCGCTGCACGGGCACGAACTGTCACCGGATATCTCTCCCGTGCAGGCACGTGCCGGATGGGCCGTCGGCTGGAAGAAGCCGGCCTTCTGGGGCAAGGACGCACTGACCCGGGAGAAGGCGGACGGGCCGCGCCGGACCCTGCTGGGGTTGAAGGCACTCGACCGCGGTGTGCTGCGCCCGGGCCAGACCGTGCTGCGCGGCGACCGAGCTGTCGGCGAGACCACCTCGGGCACCTTCTCGCCGAGTCTCAAGGTGGGGGTCGCGCTCGCCCTGCTGAACACCGATGCGGGCCTGGAGCCGGGCGACGAGGTCGAGGTCGATGTGCGCGGCCGCCGGTTGCGCGCCACCGTGCTGCGTCCGCCGTTCGTCACCTCACACACGTCCTGACGCGTCGGACGCGGTGAGATACCGCAGGTGCGGTGCCGTCGGGTCCTCCCGCCACGAGCAGGGCAATCAGGTCCGTTTCGCCGCAAAAATGGGTGTTGACGGGATGGTGTGCGGCGGCTCGGGGGAGGTGGTTCGGGCACTGCGGCGGGGGCACGAGCGGAGCCCACGTCGTGCCCGACCGCAGGTCCGGGCGTCGCGGCTCGCGCACACGGCTCTAAGATCGAGATCATGACCCTCGCTGCACAGTTTTCCCGTACCCCGCATCCCGCCCCTGTTCCGGCGGACCGGCGCACGGAGATTCTGGCGGCGCCCGGCTTCGGCCGGTTCTTCACCGACCACATGGTCTCGATCGACTATGTCGACGGACAGTGGACCAATGCGCAGGTCGAGCCGTACGGCCCGCTGAGCATGGACCCGGCGACCATGGTGTTCCACTACGGTCAGGCCATCTTCGAGGGGCTCAAGGCCTACCGGCAGGCCGACGGCAGCATCGCCACCTTCCGCATCGACGCCAACGCCACCCGGTTCCGCAAGTCCTCGCGGCGGCTGGCGATGGCCGAACTGCCCGAAGAGCTGTTCGTCGAATCGGTGCGCCAGCTGCTCGACGTGGACCGCGACTGGGTTCCCGCGGCCGGCGGTGAGGAATCGCTGTATCTACGGCCGTTCATGTTCTCCACCGAGGCCGGGCTCGGTGTGAAGCCCGCCGCTTCCTACAAATATCTGCTGCTGGGTTCGCCCGCCGGCGCCTACTTCCCGCGCGGTGTGAAGCCGGTGCGGGTGTGGCTGTCCACCGAGTACGTGCGCGCGGCGCCCGGCGGCACCGGCGAGGCGAAGGTCGCCGGCAACTACGCCTCCTCGCTGCTCGCCCAGCAGCAGGCCACCGACGAGGGCTGTGACCAGGTCGTGTGGCTGGATGCCTGCGAGCGCAAGTACGTCGAGGAGATGGGCACCAACAACCTGTTCTTCGTCTACGGCTCCGGTGCCGACGCCCGCCTGGTCACTCCCGAACTGTCGGGTTCGCTGCTGCCGGGCATCACCCGCGACAGCCTGCTGACCCTCGCCGCCGACTCCGGCTACCCGGTCGAGGAGCGCAAGGTCTCGGTCGAGGAATGGCGTGCGGGCGCGGCCTCCGGTGAGATCACCGAGGTGTTCGCGTGCGGCACCGCCGCGGTCATCACCCCGGTCGGCTGGGTGAAGTCGGACGAGGGCGAGTTCTCCATCGGTGGCGGTGAGCCCGGCGAGGTCACCATGGCCCTGCGTGACACCCTCACCGGTATCCAGCGCGGCACCTTCGCCGACACCCACGGCTGGCTGCGCACCCTGGCCTGAGCACAGCAGCGGGCCCCGGACGTTTCCGCGCGGGCCGGAATGCTGTGGTTCTGCCCCGGCGCCAACCACGCCCCGGGTGGCGGCAGGTCGTCGGCCGCCCGCCGCGGTGGGCCTCAGCCGGGGGCGGGGGTGAGGTACGGCGCCAGCAGGTCGCGCACCCGGGCCCATGTGGTGTCGAATGCCGCACCGTTCTCGATCATGCGGGAGGCGGTGTGCACGACCGCGTTGATCAGTTCGGCGGTCGTGTCGGGGTCGGGTGCGCCGAAATCGGTGAGGGCGCGCAGCAGTGGCGTCCGCAACTCGGCGTGGATGGCGCGGCCCTGTTCGGCGAGGGTGTCGGCGGAGACCAGTGTGGAAAGGCCCTGCACCACAGCATGTTCCCCCTCGGCGACCAGTTCCAGGTTGATGCGTGCGTAGGCCAGGACCTGCGCCCCGGGATCGGTGGTGGCGGCGAGACCGTCGGTGATGCGTGCGCTCCAGCGCGGTAATGCGTCGGCCATGATCGCGTCGAGAAGGTCGTTGCGGGAACCGAAATACTGATACACGCTCGGCCGGGACAGGCCCGCGCGGGCCGCCACCTCCGCCAGAGACGGTGCGACGCCGGGGGTCTCGGCCAGGATCGCGCGGGCCGCATCCAGGAGGGCACGGCGCTGTGCCTGCCGGTGTTCGGCCACCGTCGCCGCCTGAATCCTCGGCATCCACCCTCCTTCGATCGTTGTCCGGGCCGGTGCTCCGAGCCCTGGGGAACATCAGTGTGTCATCTGCCGCCGGAACCCTGACAGCCGGTCGCGACGCGGATCCACGGTGGCGGATGCGGATCCGCCACCGTGAACGGGCGAGGCCGCGTGCGGCGCGCCGGTGATCCACCGGGGTGCTCAACCGCGCGGCAGGTCCGCCTCGGTCAGGGTGCCGTCGACCATGTGCAACACCCGATCGCAGCGGTCGATGATGTCGTGATCGTGGGTGACCATGACCGTCGCCACCGAGGCGGCGCGAGTCTCGGCGGCCAGCAGGTCCACGATGTCGGCGCTGCGGGCCCGGTCCAGGGCCGCGGTGGGCTCGTCGACCAGGAGCACCTTCGGTGCACCGACCAGGGCACGGGCGATACCGACGCGCTGGCGTTCACCACCGGACAGCTGCTCCGGGCGGCGTCCGGCCTTGTCGGCCATGCCGACCGCGGCCAGCAGTTCGGCCGGATCGCGGCGGGCACCGCTGAGTCGGGCGACCAGGCGGAGCTGATCGACGGCCGTCAGCGCAGGGAGCAGATTGCCGGACTGGAAGACGAAACCGATGTGCTGCAGCCGGAACCGGGTCCGGGCGCGGGTGCCGAGCGCGCGTACCTCGGTGCCGGCGATACGAACGGTGCCGGTATCCGGGGTGGTCAGCCCACCGGCGACGGCCAGCAGACTCGACTTGCCGGAACCGGACGGGCCGATGACGGCGACGAATTCGCCCGGCGCGACGGACAATCGCACGTGATCGAGTGCGGTGACGGTCCCGGCGCCGTCGCCGAGGCGCAGACAGACATCGTCGAGGACGAGGCCGGCAGCGTCGTCCGACGGCGGGCGAGATGTGCCGGATTCGCGAATGCCGGAGGTGGTCATCGGTGTGCTCCCAACGCGGTGAGTGGATCGATGCGGGTGACGCGCACGATGGCCGCGGCGGCACCGACGAGGCCGAGCACGATCAACCCGATCGCGCCGGTGGCGATGGCGGCCGGATCGAGACTGAAAGGCATGCCCTGGATGAAACTGCTGCCCGCCACCGCGATCAGCACACCCAGCGCGGTCGAGCCGACGAGCACCACCAGCGCCTGAGCGAGGCCGTCGACGAGCAGGAATCGGGTCGGCGCCCCGATCGCGCGCAGCACCGCCAGCTCACCGGAGCGCTGAATCGTCCACACCAGGAAGAACGCGCCCACCACCAGTGCCGAGATGGCGTACAGGAATGCCTTGATCATCGACATCGTCGCCATTTCCGCGGAGAACCCGGGGGAGGCATCGTAGGAATCGTCGCGCGTCATCGCCGAGGTGTGGGCGGTGGCGTCACCGGCGGCCAGGTCGATACCGGAACCTTGCAGGGCGACCGCGCTGGCCTCCCGGTACGCGTGCTGCGGCACCGCCTCACCCGGTTTCGCCCCGGCGTGGATCTCCTGCCAGGTGCGCAATGGAACATACGCGACGTCGACATGCCCGAAGGTCTGCTTACCGGAGGTGACCCCGACGATCCGCAATGTGGTGCCGAGCCGGTCGATGACAACGGTGTCGCCGAGGTGGGCGCCGTTCTCGAGCGCGGTGTCGCTGACCACGATCCCGTCGGGTTCGGCCAATCCCGAGCCCTGGGCGGGTGCGGGTGCCAGGAACGAATCGGGTTCGACGCCGAACAGCGCGAAGTCGATCGCCACCCCGTCGCCGGTCTTCGCATTGACCAGGGTGTTGCCGAACGGTGCCGCCTGTGCCACGTCCGGGCGGGCCCGCCAGCTCGCGACCTGTTCGGTGTCGATGGTGCTGCGAGTGAACGCCGAATCGGTTTTGGTGCCGTCGGCGAAGGCGAACCCGTCCACCGGGAGGGCGCGCAGGCCCGAGACTCCGTCGTCGACCAGACCGGACGACAGGCCCGACAACATGACGGTCAGGATCGAGATCAGGGTGACGACGCCACCCATCAGCCCGAATCTCATTCGCGCGTACCACAGTTCGCGCAATGCCAAGAACATGACAACTCCTCGTCGTGGCCGCCACGGTGGCGCGGGTCGACCTTTCCACCCGTCTTCCTGACGGTGTGTCGGTAAGATATCAACATGCTGTCGGGAAAAATTTGGTGGGGTCCGGTCGGGTGGTCCGTCGGCCGACGGACCGGCGGTCCGACCGCCCGGACGTTGTCGGGGCCCGGACAGCGAAAGGCCCTCTCACGCAGTGAGAGGGCCTCGGGTCGGACAGTTCGGTTGTCGCTACCTGCCGGTCGGCTGCCGGGTCGGCTGGGTACCGGCTCGGAGCAGCGGATCAGCCGGGCATGAGCATGCGCCACTGTTCGAGGGTTTTGGGACGCATCACATAGTTGTTCTCGCGGACCGCCGACAGGGCCGCGCTGGGCTCCTCCGAATACCAGTGACCGGGATACACGACCGGATCGCCGCTCAATTCGGACAGGTGACGCAGGCTGGTGAACATCGCGTCGGAGTCGCCGCCGGGGAAATCGGTGCGACCGCAGCCGTCGACGAACAGGGTGTCGCCGGCGACCAAGCGGTTCTCCACCAGGAAGCACTGGCTGCCCGGAGTGTGGCCGGGGGTGTGCAGGAACTCGATCTCGAGATCGCCGACGCGCAGCGTATCGCCGTGGTCGTGGCCGGTGAACTCACTCTCGGCGATGCCGGTGACGTTCGCGACCCAGGACAGTTCCTCCCGGTTCACGTGTACCGGAACCTGGACCTGCTCCAGCAGTTCCCGTACGCCGCGCAGTGTGAAGCCCATCATCGAGCCACCGACGTGGTCGGGATGATGATGGGTGGCCAGCACTCCGGTCAGCCGCAGTCCGTCGGACTCGGCGATCTCGGCCAGATCTCCCGCCGCGTACGCGGGATCGACCACCACGCATTCGCCGGACTCCCGGTCACCGATCAGATACGAAAAGTTCCGCATCTGAGTGGCGATCGGATCGCCGACGGCCCAGTCCCGGCCCGCCAGCAGCTGACGAAAATATAAACGGTCGGATCCCATACCCACACCCTATTGATACCTGGCGAACCTTGCGCATCCGGTCGCAATTGTGAGTTTTCACGGAGGCGTTCGCCGGAATCGGTCGGCCGGGACCTCGTTCGGGGCCGTAGGCGATCTCAGCCCAGCAGCGGTGTGAGATCGCCGGCGGCCTCGGGGCCGTAGGCGCCACGCAGCCGGTCCAGGGCGGAATCGCGGTCCAGCGTCCACTCCTGGGTTCCTACCGTCTCGAGCACCAGGACCGCGGTGAGCGACCCGAGCTGCGCCGAGCGCTGCAGGCTGTGGCCGGCGGCATGCGCGGTGAGGAAGCCGGCGCGGAAGGCATCGCCCACACCGGTCGGATCGACCTTCGAAACCTCCGGCACCACTTCCACATTCACCTCGACGCCGTCACCGTCGACGACGACCGCGCCCTTGGCGCCCAGGGTGGTGACACGGATGCCGACGCGGCTGTCGATCTCCTCGGCCGACAGGCCCGTCTTCTTCTGCAGCAGGCCCCACTCGTATTCGTTGGTGAAAAGGTATGTGGCACCGTCGATCAGGGCCAGCGCCTGCGCACCGTCGAGCCGGGCCAGCTGCTGAGAGGGGTCCGCGGCGAACGGAATACCGAGTTCGCGGCACTGCGCGGTGTGCTGCAGCATCGCGTCGGGATCGTTGGCGCCGATCAGAACCAGGTCCAGCGAACGGTTTTCGGCCACCTGGGCGATCGAGATCTCGCGGGCCTCACTCATCGCGCCCGGGTAGAACGAGGCGATCTGTGCCATCGTCTCGTCGGTGGTGCAGACGAAGCGCGCGGTGTGCGCGGTCTGTGAGACGTGCACCGCCGAGCAGTCCACGCCGTGCCGCTCCAGCCATTCGCGGTATTCGGCGAAGTCGGAGCCGACCGCGCCGAGCAGCAGCGGGCTGCCCCGCAACAATCCCATCGCGTAGGCGATATTGCCGCCCACACCGCCCTTACGCATCACGAGATCGTCCACCAGGAAGCTCAGCGACACGTGCTGCAACTGATCGGCAAGCAGTGCGTCGGAGAACTTTCCAGGAAAGCGCATCAGGTGGTCGGTCGCGATGGAAGCGGACACAGCGATGGTCACGAAACCCGGTCCTTATCTGTCGAAGGCGAAAACAGGATTACCGTACCGTGCGAGGCCGCTGTCGACGACACGGCGCGGAACCCCCGTAAGGGTTCCGCGCCGTGGACCGAATATCAGTTGAAGCTGTCGCCGCAGGCGCAGGAGCCGGTGGCGTTGGGGTTGTCGATGGTGAAACCCTGCTTCTCGATGGTGTCGACGAAGTCGATGGACGCACCCTGGATGTAGGGGGCGCTCATCCGGTCGACGGCCAGCTTCACGCCACCGAATTCGACGACGAGGTCACCGTCGAGCGTGCGGTCGTCGAAGAACAGCTGGTATCGCAGACCCGCACACCCGCCGGGCTGCACCGCGATGCGCAGCGCCAGATCGTCGCGGCCCTCCTGGTCCAGCAGCGCCTTGGCCTTGGACGCCGCGGCGTCGGTCAGGATCGCACCGTGGGTGGTGGTCTCGTTCTGCACAGTCATGAAGTCTCCTCGCGGATCCTGGTTCAACCCGTGAACGTTGTTTCCGTGAACAGCGCACGGCTCGGTAGCTGTCAACGCCACGTCGCGGGTGGCTATTCCAATCTTGCCACTGATGTGGGCGGCACGGACGCCGTGGGCCCGGAAATCCTCGAGCGGCAGCGGTCGGGCGTGCGAATCACCACAGTACGAGGGCGTGTCGGTGAGGTGGAAGCGCCGGTCGCGACCAGGGTCGATATGGGCGATATGACCGATAACACACCCGGTGTCGAGGACCTTGTTTCCAGGGCGAAGTGTCATCCAATAGCCTGGTCGGCGTGAAGTTCCTCCGCCGTGGCGATGCCAGCACCACCGACGACCAGGCCGACGACACCTCGGCCGTGAGCGGTGGCGACGCGGCCGCCGTCCCGGAACGGCCCACGCCGACGCCGGGCAAGGGGCGACCGACGCCGTCCCGGCGGGAAGCCCAGGGCAAGCGCCGCGGCCCGGTCGCACCCGCGCCGCTGACCAACAAGGAGGCCCGGGCCCGCCGCAAGGCCACCCGGGGTAACCGCGAGGAGCGCAAGGCCGCGGCGGCGGAACGGCGGGCCAGTGCCGCCGACCGGCGGGCGAGGATGCTCGCCGGTGAGGACAAATTCCTGCTGCCACGCGATCGCGGTCCGGTCCGCGCCTATGTCCGCGACCTGGTCGACGCCCGCCGCAACCTGGTCGGCCTGTTCATGCCGCTGGCGCTGGTGCTGATCCTGACCATGTTCCTCACCCCGCAGGTCCAGGCATATGTCACCCTCGCGATGATCATCATGATGGCGTTCATGGTGGTCGAAGGCTTCGTGATCGGCCGCATGATCAACAAACGGGTGCAGGAGCGCTACCCCGACGACACCACCTCCCGCTGGTCGCTGGGCTGGTACGCGTTCGTGCGCGCCTCGCAGATCCGCCGCATGCGCGCCCCGAAGCCGCGGGTATCGCCCGGCGACGCGGTCTGAGCTGCGCGGCGCGGCTGTTGCGGTGTGAGTTGCCGAGTCGCATCGGCCACGTCGCGTCGGCACCTGTCGCTGGAACCTCCCTATTCGACGCGGAGCCTCGTCAGATTCTCCCCGTCCACGCTCACGAACGGCGGGCGCAGGCGATCCACACGCGTGGCAGTGGTCCGTGCGCCGACCGGCGGGAAGCGTCGGTTGCGCCCACATACCGCGGGGATCGCTCGGCCGCAGGTCGTTCCCATGGTCGTGATCGGCGGTGTGGCCGGGTCGGCTGCGGCTACGGCCGTGCGGGTACGCGGGGGTCGTGGCGGGGCACAGTTGGTACCGTGCTGACGTGGTGAACGATGCTGCGGGCGGCCGAGGGCTGCGGACGCTGGTGCTCGGTGGGGCGCGCTCGGGTAAATCGGCTTACGCCGAGCAGATCGCCGGTCGGGCCGGGACGGTCCGCTACGTCGCGACCGCGGTCCCGGACCCGGCCGATACCGACTTCGCCGAACGCATCGCCGCCCATCGCGTGCGCCGCCCCGGCACCTGGCAGGTGGTCGAGGGAGATCCCGTCACGGTGCTCGGCGATCCGGCGCCGGTCACCCTGATCGACGATCTCGGCACCTGGCTGACCGCGCGTATCGATGCGCGGGCGGCCTGGGAGGCGCCGCGCGGCACCGTCGCACCCGATACCGACGCCCTGGTCGCGGCCGTGACCGGATATACCGGGCGGCTGCTGATCGTCAGCCCCGAACTCGGCCTCGGAGTCGTGCCGGCGACCGCCTCCGGCAGGCTCCTCCGCGACGAGATCGGCACACTCAATCAGCGCCTCGCCGCGATCTGTGACGAGGTCGTGCTGGTGGTCGCCGGAGTACCGGTGGTGCTGCAGAGCGCCGGCGCGGTGGATACACCGGGTGGTGCGACATCCGGTGCCGCCTACGCCGCGACGACCGGAGCACCGGATGCGGTTGCGGCCGCGGGTCTCGCGGCCGCCGGAGCCGGCACCGGCGCGGTGACGAATGCGGGCGGGGTAGCCGCAACTCCCTCCGCTGCCGCAGCCGACGCGGCAGGCACAGCACCAGGATCCGAGGCGGCCGCTACCGTCTCGCGCGCCGCAGCGACCGGGAACGCCGCGGATTCGATGGCGCCGAAGGTCGCCGTCCCGGCTGCGGAACAGGCGAATGGATCAGCAGCGTCGGACGACGCAGCGACTGGGGCCGCCGCGCCGGCCGCCGGTCAGTTCGCGTGGGTCGCCGAAACCGGGGGCAGCACACCGGTGTTCGCGGCGGTGGCCGCGCCGGATGCGATGGTGCGCGCCGACGCCGAACGGCGGCAGGCACTGCTGACCAAACCGGCCGGATCGCTGGGACGGCTGGAGACGCTCGGGAACTGGGTGGCGGCCTGTCAGGGGCAGTGCCCGCCGAAACAGTTCGAGCGGGCCCGGGTGGTGGTGTTCGCCGCCGATCACGCGGTCGCACGGCACGGGGTGTCGGCCTATCCGAGCGAGGTGACCGCGCAGATGGTCGCGAACTTCCTCGCCGGCGGCGCCGCGGTGAACGCCCTCGCACGACTGAGCGGTGCGACGGTCCGGGTCGTCGATCTGGCCGTGGAATCCGATACCGACCCCGCCGTGTCCGCGTACAAGATCCGCCGCGCCAACGGGTCGATCGACCGCGAGGACGCGCTCACCGAGCAGGAACTGCACGCCGCGCTGGCCGCGGGCCGGGCGATCGCCGACGAGGAAATCGACAGCGGTGCGGATCTGCTGATCGCCGGGGATATGGGGATCGGGAACACCACGCCCGCAACGGTGCTCATCGCCACCCTGACCGATATCGAACCGGTCGTCGCGGTGGGGCGCGGGAGCGGCATCGACGATGCGGGCTGGATGCGCAAGGCCTCGGCGATCCGTGATGCGATGTGGCGGGCCCGTCCGCACCGGCAGAACCCGTTCTCGCTGCTGCGGATCGCCGGCGGCGCGGATTTCGCCGCCACCGCCGGATATCTCGCCCAGGCCGCCGCCCGCCGCACCCCGGTGATCCTGGACGGTGCCCCCGTCACCGCCGCTGCCCTGATCGCGGACATGCTGGCGCCCGGCGCCCACCGCTGGTGGGTGGCCGGTCACCGCTCCACCGAGCCCGCACACTCCCGCGCCCTGGACCGGCTCGGGCTGGAGCCGCTGGTGGAGCTGGATATGCGTCTGGGGGAGGGGTCCGGCGCCGTGAGCGCGCTCCCGCTGCTGCGATCCGCCATCGCCGCCCTGTCGGAGATGGCGACCTTCGGTGAGGCGGGTGTGAGCAACGCCGAGGCGGAATCCGTCACGGCTGCCACGGAAGTCCTGTCCTGACCTGCCGCGGCGCTCGGTCTCGGACCGGCGGCCCACTGCCGTCGGTGTCTCCGCTGCCACCGTCGGTGCTACCGCGGGTGCCCGGGCCTCGTTGCCGGGGAGTCGGAGGTAGGTCGTGAACGCGGTCTGGTTGGCGGTGTCGTGGTTGACGGTGCTTCCGGTGCGGGGGAGCCGGCGTGTGGACCGGACTGCTGCCGGACGGGCCATCGCGCTGGCACCGCTGGTGGGTGTCGGGCTGGGGGCCGTCGCCGCCGGGCTGCTGTGGGTGTTGTGCTGGGCCGGAATGGGTTTCGTGCTCGCCGCGCTGGTGAGCGTGGGTGCGCTGGCAGTGGCGACCCGGGGAATGCATCTGGACGGACTGGCCGACGTGGCCGACGGGCTGGGCAGTTACGGGCCGCCGGAACGGGCCCGCGAGATCATGAAAAGCGGTGGGGCGGGGCCGTTCGGTGTGGTGGCGTTGATCTTCGCGATCGGCGTCCAGGCGGCAGCGTTCGCGGCACTGGCCGAGCAGGGCCGGTGGCTTGCGATCGGGCTCGCGGTAGCTGCGGGGCGAGTGGCGATGGTGGCGGGGTGCCGAGGGTGCGCGCCCGCGCCGGGGTCGGGATTCGGCACGCTGGTGGCACGGACCCAATCGGGCTGGACTGTCGCGGGGTGGAACGTTATCGCCCTCGGCGCAAGTGTTTTCGCCGACCACCGGCATTGGCAGGGGCCGATGGCGATCGTCGTGGGTGCGGTCGGCGCGGCGCTGCTGGTGCGGCATTGCGTGCGACGCTTCGGTGGTCTCAACGGCGACGTGCTCGGGGCCGCATCGGAAACGGCCGTCGCCGTCACCGCGGCGCTGTTGACACTCTCCTGAGCAGGCGACACACTCGCGCCGCAAATACGATTCGACCTGCGAATATTAGTGTGCCACAATGCGGAAAGGGTGCCGCGCTGTTTGGGAACGAGGCGTGAGGGTACCCGTAATAAATGACGGTGACGCAGCGGATCACCGTTTTTACCGGCCGTCGGAGATGCCGAGCGTGTGCGCGGTGACGTCGTAGCCCGCTCGATGTGCGGCTCGAATATGTACTCACCGTGGAGCAGTGGGCTCGAAATCGACGAACGGTGCAACGAGTTCGAGAGGGGAGAAGTTTGTCGATTTCAGTCACAGAATCGAAGATTCGAAACCCGGACAAAGGCTATGTCGCCCTGCTGGGGTGGAGTTTGAACGCGGTCGAGGCGATCGACCGATTCGATCGACGCTATATCGTGGTCGCTCCGGAGTGGGCCCAGGAGTATTGCACCGAACACGGAATCCCCTACCTGCCGTGGAACTTCGAGCGGCTCAACGATCGCTCGATGGAAATCGCGGAGACGCTACGGGAGCTGGGGGTCGACGTCGCGATCCCGATCTTCGAGGAGACGGTCGAATGGGCCGGGGCGATCAACTCCGTGCTGCTCGACAATCCGCGACTGCTCGGACAGGCGATGCTGCTGCGGGACAAGTCCCTGATGAAGCGGCGTGCCCAGCTGGGCGGCATCCGGGTGGGCATCTTCGAGGAGGCCCACGAACGAGACGACGTCATCCGGTTCCTCAAACGCGTCAATCAGACGCTGATGAAACTGGACGGTGACCCGAACGACCCCATCCATGTGAAAGCCTTCGACAAGGCCGGCTGCCTCGGGCATCGGGTGATTCGTACACCCGACGAGATCGACGCGATCCCCGACGACGAGTTCCCGGTGTTGATGGAGTCGCACCTGGACGGCTGGGAATTCGCGGTCGAGGCGTGGGTCCACAACGGGAAGATCCAATTCCTCAACATCTCCGAATATGTCACCCTCGGATATTCGGTATTCGTCCCTGCCACACCGGAACTCGAGAAATTCCGGCCGGAGATCACACGCCAGGTCGAAAAGCTGATCAAGACCTTCGATATCGAATTCGGCTTCGTGCATCCGGAGTACTTCGTCACCAGCGACGGGGAGATGTACTTCGGTGAGGTGGCGTACCGGCCGCCGGGCTTCAAAGTTTTCGAACTCCTCGAACGGGCATACGGTTTCAATGCCTACCACGCGCTGGTGCTCGCATTCGACCCGAAGACCACCGACGAGGAACTGCAGGACTTCTTCCCGGAGGAAGTGGTCGGCGCCAAAGGGCATGCGGGTTCGTTCGGGGTCTATCCGCGCCGCCGGGTGGTCAGCCGTATGTCGCTGCCGGAGGAGACCGAGGATCACGACTACTTCGAATCACACGAACTCGGATCCCCGCTGGCCGAGAAGGTCACCAAGCGCACCGCATTCGGAAACCACTGGGGTCTCTTGTACTTCTTCGGTGCGGACCCGTACTGTCTGCGGGACCTGCTGAAGCGACAGGAAGAGCTCGATTTCTACACGTGAACCCGTTCGGCAGGATGGGGCAGGGAGGAACCTGAGTGAGCCCACACGGCAGCGACGCCGCGACCCTGGACAGGCGGCTCGCCACGCTCGACGAGGCAACCGAGAACCTCGCCGCGACCAGCGAATTCGGCAAGCAGGTCACGCTGGCGCGGGTGCTCGCGGCGTTGCGCCGGGTGCTGACGCTGCCCGGCGGCTGCGCCGCGGTCCGGGAGCGGTCGCACCGGCTGGAGTCGGCGGGACTGTTCCTCGGCACCGACTGGGCATATCCGCAGATCCTGATCCCCGCCTTGAGCGGGGGCTCACTGCGCAGCGCCAACGGCGACACCGTCGTGCTGGAGACGGTGAGCGACCTGCGGCTGCTGGCGGTGGCCAAGGAGGAGTTCACCCATCCGGCGGTCACTGCCGACCAGGCACTCGCGCATCTGTCGCAGGTGCTGGCGGTCAATCTGTCGATGTTGTTCACCCCGCCCACCGAGGCCGAGCGGGAACAGCAGGGCCGGATGGCGCAGGTGTCTCGGGCCCTGATGAGCTACCTGGTGACCGAGGTCGGCTACGAGAAGGTGCTGGAGAACCTGGTCGACGAGATCTGGCGGATCCTGCGGCAGCGGCCGATCCAGGTCGAGCAGGTGAAGCGGATGATCACCCAGATCGCCGTGGCGCGCGCCAACCCCGATATCGACCTCGGGTCCAGCGGTCTGGGGGCCGACCGGCTGATCAGCAGTCTGTACGCCACCACCGACGCCTGCCGCGAAGATCCCGGCGTCGAGGTGTACCGGCAGCGCCTGGAATCCATGGACGACAGCGCGTTGCAATACGAGGCGACCGGCTTCGCGCGCTCGATGCACGACACCGGTCTGGTGTCGCCGTACCACGCGGATCTGCTGCGGTTCCTGCTGACCAAGGGCGAATATCTGATCGGGGAGGCCCTGGGGCTGTCGAGCACCGGCCGGGACTGCCTGCTCTGCTATCACGAACTGGTCCGCACCCTGATCGAGCGCGCGGTGCATGTCGACACGGCGCAGAGCGTGTACGGGCTCGCACTGCTACTCGAGCGCGGCATCCTCTATCAGCCACCGGTGGCGCCGGCGCTGTGGCGGCAACTGGGTATGCGGCTGTCGGCCGAGGCGCAGCAGCGGCTGAGCGACGTATTCGGCACCGGTGTCGACCCGGGGACCCGACTGCTGTCGGGCGTGCTGTCGATTCTCGGACTGCCGCTGGGCGTGGGCCAGGGCGACAACCCCACCTGCCAGTCGGCACGGGCATTGTCGATGTGGTCCTACAACGATCCCGACTACCTGCTGCAGATCGTGGCGTGTGCGGCCCGCGACGACGAGGTCGTCATGCATTTCGAGGGACAGCCGCTCTCGTCGCGAGAGGTCGGCACCGGTATCGCGACCGCACTGCCGATGGATCTGGATCCGGTGTCGCTGCTGGTGGTTCCGCATCTGGACCGGATCTACGCGGAGATGGGCCGCCGCTGTGCCGGGCGCGAGGGCGACCCGCACCGCTGGGTGAACCCGGAATTCCACGGATGGTGGTCCGGACGCGGTTTCCGGATCAATGTCGATGTGGCCAGCGGGCAGCTGACCGGTGTCGAGGAATTCCTGCGGCACTTCTACGCCAGCTACCACCCCTTCTACAACAACAACCAGCCGTTGATCCACCCGCAACCGGCCGGGGTCGCGGTCACCGACAGCGCGGCCCGATTCGTCGGCTGGCATGCGATCACGATGCTGCGGGTGAACCTCGACCCGAGCGACACCATGCGGGTGTACTTCTACAACCCCAACAACGACAGCGGGCAGGACTGGGGTGACGGGGTCGTGGTCGGCACCGCCGGACAGGGTGAACGCCCGGGTGAGGCGTCCCTGCCGTTCGAACAGTTCGCCTCACGGCTGTACATCTTCCACTTCGACCCCCTCGAGCGCGGTGAACTCGCCGCGGTCGACCGGGCCGAACTCGACCGGGTCGTCGGCTATCTGCACCGCAGCTGGGGCGCCGACCGCCTCCCGGAGCTCCCGGCGCCGCCTCCCGGAGACCACAGCCCGAGTCCTGCGACCTGAGCCGCTGGCCTGTCGCCACCGCTCTCAGCCGTGAGCGGCGGCCCGCTTCCGCGACAGCCGCATCACACTCGCGGATGCGCGCAGCTCGGTCGGCGGCCACAGTCCGACCACCGGCGCGGGTAGCCCGGCCGCCGGCGCAATCCGACCATGGGCGCGGGCGGCGAGGACCGGCCGCCGGGTGTCTCGGTCGGGCGGAACTCGAGTTCAGCCGCGGGCGGCGATGCGGGCCTGTACTTCGGGGCGGCGCAGCGGCGGCACGGACTTGGGTGGCACCTTGCGGTCGGGGAGCGCGGCCAGCAGGCGTGTGGTGACGGCCGCGATCTCGGCGACCGCCTCCTCGACGGCGGGCCGGTTGGACTCCGACACCGACGACAACCCGCCGACCTTGCGCACGTACTGCAGGGCGGCGGCCTCGATCTCCTCGGGGGTCGCCACGGGGTCCAGACCGCGCAGCGCGGTGATATTTCGGCACATATCAACGAGGCTAGGCCGCCGACCGCGCTGCGCCCAGGGCGATCGTGTGGTCAGTAGGCACTTCCGCTGTACATCCCCATCCCGGAGTAGCCGCCGCCCATCCAGGGGTTGTACATGCCCTGGTAGCCGTAGCCCATCCACGGGTTGTACCACCCCGGATACATGCCGCCGTAGCCCAGGCCTGGGCTGTTCCAGCCGCCGCCGTAGCCCCAGCCGCTGTGCTGCCCCCAACCGCCGTGGTGCCCCCAGCCGTGGACGGCCTGGAGATCGGTCGTGGCGGCCTGGGACCGGGCGGGCGGTGCTGCCGGCTCGGCGAATGCGGGGGCGGCAGCCGCGGCGATCGGGGTCACCACGATCGCCAGGGTGATCGCCGCGGACGATATCCGGTGCCGGATGGTCGAGCGCACATCGTTACGGATCATGACAATTCCTAACGGGTTGTCCAGGGCGGACCCGTCCATGGCCGAGCCCTCGGTTGACCCGCTTAATGTACCGTTATATAGCGGCACGTTCAAGAGTGGCGTAAATCGGCCGCCGTCAAAGGCGCACCGGGTAGCTCGGCTCCTGGATATTCGGCTTGATCCGCTCCTCGACGAAGATGCCGTGCCACACCATGAACACCAGCAGCGTCCACAACCGGCGGCTGTGGTCGCCGTCGCCGGCGCGATGCGCCTCCAGCATCGCCTTGACCGCGGCCTTGTTCAGCAGGTGGTCGGTCTGGGACTCGGCGATCGTGGTGGCGGCCCAGTCGTAGAGCTCCGGACCACGCAGCCAGTGCCGCAGTGGCACCGGGAAGCCCAGCTTCGGACGGTGCAGCACATGCGGCGGGACGATGGTCTCCAGGGCCCGGCGCAGCGCGTACTTGGTGGTCTCGGGGGTGATCTTCTGCTGATAGGGGATCCGCTGAGCGATGGCGAACACCTCGGGATCGAGGAACGGCACCCGCAGCTCCAGCGAATTCGCCATGGTCATCTTGTCGGCCTTGACCAGGATGTCGCCACGCAACCAGGTGAACAGGTCCAGATGCTGCATCCGCGCCACCGGGTCCAGGCCGCGGGACTGCGCGTAGATCGGCGCGGTCACGTCCTGATGGGTCCACTCCGGACGGAAATCGCGCAGCACCGAGCGCAACTGGGCATCGTTGAAACTGCGTGCGTTGCCGTAGTAGCGCTGCTCGAGCGGCAATGAACCACGATGCAGCAGGCTCTTCCCGCGGGTGCCGTCGGGAATCCGGTCCGACAGTTTGCCCGCCAGCCGCCGCACCCCCTTCGGCAGATATTCGAACGGCTTCAGCGACAGCGGCTCGCGGTAGATGGTGTAGCCGCCGAAGAGCTCGTCGGCGCCTTCGCCGGAGAGCACCACCTTGACGTGCTTACGAGCTTCCTGCGCCACGAAATACAGCGGCACCAGGGCCGGATCGGCCACCGGGTCGTCCAGATACCAGACGATCTCGGGAATCGCGGCGGCATACTCCTCGGGGGAGACCGTGCGGATGAAGTGCTTCGCGCCGATCGCTTCGGCGGTCTCGGCAGCCACATCGGCTTCCGAATACCCCTCGCGCTCGAAGGCGGAGGTGAAGGTGAGCAGATTCGGGTTGTGCCGGATCGCCAGCGCCGCGGTGGCGGTGGAGTCGATACCGCCGGACAGGAATGCGCCGACGGTGACGTCCGCGCGCATATGCTTGGCCACCGAATCCTCGAGGACCTCCGCGATCTCGCGGTAGCGGGCCTCCTCGGTACCGGCAGCGAAGGGACGCACCCGGAAATCCGGGCGGAAGTAGCGCGAGACCTCCGGTTCGGCGCCCGGGCGCAGCGTCGCGTAGCAGCCCGATTCCAGGCGGCGGATGTTCGCATGCAGCGTTTCCGGCTCCGGGACGTACTGCAGCACGGTGTAGTGCTCGAGTGCGCGCGGGTCGAGATCGTCGGACACCTGTAGCGCCGGCAGCAGTTCCAGCAGGCTCTTCTTCTCGCTGGCGTATGCGGTGCCACCCGGCCCGGTGGCCAGGAACAGCGGTTTGATGCCGAACGGATCGCGTGCGAGCACCAGCTCCCGGGTCTCGGTGTCCCAGATCGCGAAGGCGAACATGCCGCGCAGCATCGAGAAGGCTGCGGTACCCCAGTGGTGGTAGGCCGCGACGATGGACTCGCCGTCTCCCTCGGTCCGGAAACTCGCGCCGAATTCCTCGCTCAGCCGGCTGCGCAACTCGAGGTAGTTGTAGATCTCGCCGTTGAATGCGAGGGCGTAGCGTTCCGGGTTGTCCGGCGGTCCCCACCGCAGCGGCTGATGCGAATGGTCGATGTCGATGATCGACAACCGGTTGAAGCCCAGGATGATGTGTTCGTCATGCCAGGTCCCACGCTCGTCCGGGCCGCGATGGCGCCCACACTGCAAGGCGTCGTACACCTGCTGCACAACGGAGTCGGTGGCCACATCGGCGGTCAGAAATCCCAGCAGTCCACACACTGCGTCGAGAACCTCGTTTCCAGATCGGAGCAAACATTCGAAACCAGTTCCCGAGTATGCCCCACGGAGCAGGTTCCGGTGGGACCGGTGCGTGTCGAAAGCGACCCGCGCACAACGCGGGAGCCGGTTTGGTCTACGCTGCGTAGTACTCGGGAACTCTCGTGGTCGGCCGTGCGTTCTGCACTGTCGACGAGAAGCTCCCGAACGTGCTGAAAACGTGCTGTACGGGGTCCCGGACAGCACCGTGTCGGATGGACGACCAGGAAGGCGTTGAGCGTGGCGCACAAGGCGAGCGAAGCGATAGGGGCACGCCCCGCCCGAGGACGGCGAGGCCGCATCCTTCGGCGGGCCGGGCTGGCGGTGTCCATCGGGATCACCGTGATGCTCGTCTCGGGCTGCTCGATCGACAACCCCGTGCTGCGGTTCGGCTGGCCCACGGGGATCACCCCGCAGGCGACCCGGATGCGGGAACTGTGGACATGGTCGGTCGTCGCCGCCCTGGCGATGGGTGTGCTGGTCTGGGGTCTGACCTTCTGGACCGTGGCCTTCCACCGCAAGAAGAAGAACTCTCCGGAGTTCCCGCGGCAGACCGGTTACAACGTTCCGCTGGAGCTGACCTACACCGCGATCCCGTTCGTCATCATCGCGGTGCTGTTCTACTTCACCGTGGTCGTGCAGAACTACGTGCACGAGAAGTCGCCCGATCCGGACGTGGTCGTCGACGTGACCGCGTTCCAGTGGAACTGGAAGTTCGGCTACCAGACGGTCGTCGGCGCCAACGGCGAGATCTACGACGGGGTGGACCACACCCGCCAGTCGATGAACGAGGACATCAAGAACCGGTACGAGGAGCGCACGGCCGACGGCCACCCGCAGCCCGGACCGATCCACGGCCTGCCCGCCAACGACATCTCCTACCTGCACTACGACAAGGTCGAGACCATCGGCTCGTCCAACGAGATCCCGGTGCTCGTGCTGCCGACCGGCAAGACCATCGAGTTCCAGCTGGCCGCCGCCGACGTCATCCACTCCTTCTGGGTGCCGGAGTTCCTGTTCAAGCGCGACGTGATGCCGAACCCGGAGGAGAACCACTCCGACAACACCTTCCAGATCTCGCAGATCGACCACGAGGGTGCGTTCGTCGGCCGCTGCGCCGAGATGTGCGGTACCTACCACTCGATGATGAACTTCGAGGTCCGGGCCGTGACTCCGGAGAAGTTCGCGAAGTACATGGATGCCCGCAAGGGCGGCGCGACCAACGCCGACGCGCTCGCGAGCATCGGCGAATCGCCGGTCGCCACCACCACGCATCCGTTCGATACCCGTCGGACCACGCGTTCAGCCAGCCAGGCCGAGAGCAAGTAAGGACTGAACTGACATGAAGGTCGAAGCACGCATCTTCGAACTGCTCACGGTGTTCTTCATCATCGTGGCGGTGATCTACGGATTCTTCACCGGCCAGTCCCGCACGGGCATCGAGTGGGCAGGCACCACCGCGATCGTGCTGACCGCCGGTCTGACGCTGATCGTCGGCACCTACTTCCGCTTCGTGGCGCGCCGCCTGGATCTGCGCCCGGAGGACTACGAAGAGGCCGAGATCGTGGACGGCGCCGGCGACCTGGGCTTCTTCTCGCCCGGTAGCTTCTGGCCCATCCTGCTCGCCGGCTCCGCCGCGGTCACCGCGATCGGGTTCGCGTTCTGGCAGTACTGGCTGATCGCCGTCGGCGTGATCTGCGTGCTGACCACGGTCGCGGGTCTGGTCTTCGAGTACTACGTGGGTGCCGAGAAGCACTGAATCCGAACCGCACGAACCTACAGCGCCCCGGTCGAATACGACCGGGGCGCTGTCGTGTGTGCCGGAGGCGGCGGTCAGTCCTCGGTGTCGTAGCGCAGGGCGCGCTCGGACCGGCAGATGTCGTCGATGCCAGTGGTGATGTCGCGCAGCAGGTCCGGGGCGCCGGAGCGGCCGGAATAGGTGCCGGTGGGGCGCAGCCGGCAGGTGAAGGTGATGAAGCCGTGGTCCTCACCCGACACCGCGTGCAGATCCGGTGACCGCACCCCGTAGGTCATCGCGGAGATGACGGTGATGGCGCCGCTGCGCTCGCGGTGGTCGGCGAACAGATCGTGCAGCCGGTGGAAGACGGTGCTGTAACTCGACAACGGCGCGAAGACGGCCACCCGGTAGGCGGGGCCGCGCTCGGACGAGCTGATCACGGTGTCGGCGAGATATTCGGCATCGCGCAGGGTGAGCACCTTCGGCGAGAACATCAGTGCGCCGGCGGCCGCATTGCGCACCGGCATGCCGGCACGACCGCCCGCGGCGGAGGCGATGGCGCCCAGCGACTTCCGGGCTCGTGACCCCAGTTCCCGGCGGGCCCGCAGCGAGGGGGTGGCGGCGGTGGGATGCAGGCTCGACCACTGTCCGAAGCGGACCGTGCCCAGCTGGACGTGACCGGTGCCGACGGGGCGCGACACCCGCAGCGGCGCGGTGTCGACCCAACGGCCGACCTGCAGCAGGGCGTCACCGGGGCGGGTGATCTCGGCGTGCGACTGTTCGACGAAGGTGTCGAAGTCCAGGAACCGGTGTGCTTCGGAGGTGAGCCAGGTGTGGTCCTTGTCCACCTCGATGGCCTGCAGGGTGAGCGCGGTGATGATGCCGGTGCGCCCGCCACCGCCGAGGATCGCGCGGAACCGGTCGGCATGATGGGTGCGCCCGCAGGTGCCGAATCTGCCGTCGGGGTCGACGTATTCGACGGCGACGACGTTGTCGCTGAACATGCCGTAGCGGTGTGAGGCGGCGCTGAGCCCGCCGACCGCGGCGAACCCGCCGGCGGTGATTTCGCGATGGTCGCCGACGACGGGCAGCCCCAGGCCGTGTGCCGCCAGGGTGCGATCGATATCGGAGAGCCGCGCACCGGCCTGGACGCGGACCAGGCGGGCGTCGGCATCCACGGCCTGGACCCGGTTCATCCGGCGCAGTGACATGACGACGCGGCGATCGGGCGCGCTCGGTTCGTCGAGCATTTCGGCTGGGTGATCGGATTCGGCAGTGTGATCGCCGCCACGTACCATCAGCGGTTGTGGTCGTGAATCTCGCACTGTGCGAACGACATCCGCGGTGTCAAGGGGTAGATATTCCTCCGGCAGATCAGCCAGCGTCGTACTCATGGCCACTGAGCTAACCACAGTCGCGGCGCTACGTCTGCCCCTGAGATTCGGCGTGCAGGTGCGCGCGGTCCGCCCGGCGCCGGACGGGACGAGGATGTGGGCGAGGGCACGCTTGTGTGACGGCCGCTGCGGGGGTTGAGTGGGGTTATGAGCACAGTGCTGGTGACCGGTGGAACGGGAACGCTCGGCCGGCAGGTGGTGGCAGGTCTGACGCAGCGCGGGCACGAGGTGCGGGTACTGTCGCGCCGGCCCGGGGCGGGGACACACGTGGGGGATCTGAGTACAGGGGAGGGGGTGGCCGCCGCGGCAGACGGTGCGGAGGTGATCGTGCACGCGGCCTCGGATTTCCGGAAGTTCGGTGCGCCGGATGCCGAGCAGACCAGGCAGCTGCTCGCCGCCGCGCCGGGAGTGCGGCAGCTGCTGTACGTATCGATCGTCGGGATCGACCGCATCCCGTTCCGGTATTACCGCAACAAGCTGGCCTGCGAGCAGCTGATCACCGACAGTGGTGTGCCGCATACGATTCTGCGTGCCACTCAGTTCCACGATCTGGTCGCCACGGTGTTGTCGGGGGTGCGGCGGCTGCCGGTCGCGCCGCTGCCGCTGGATTTCCGCTTCCAGTCCGTGGACACGACCGATGTCGCGGCCCGGCTCGCCGAGCTGGCCGAGGGGGAACCGCAGGGGCGGGCAGCAGACTTCGGCGGTCCCGAGGTGCTCACCCTGCGGGAGATGATCCGGACCTGGCAGCAGTATCGCGAGGGCCCGCGCCGGGTGGTCTCGTTACCGTTGCCGGGGAAGGTCGCGGCCGGCTTTCGCGCGGGGGACAACACCTGTCCCGACCACCCGGACGGCACTCGCACCTGGGCGGACTATCTCGCCGCCGACCCCGGGCCCGCATACCGCTTGCGGGGATAGTTGACGGGCCAGGCGGCATCCGCGCCCCTGCGGTCCGAGGGATCCGGTCCCGGCGCGGCGCGAGCGCTCGGACCCACGGTTCTCCGGTGGCTCGCGCGCGTGATCGTTCGGCGTGCAGCTCGGTTAACGCGTGCCGGCGCGGGCGGTGGTGACGGCACCGGGGGTCGGCGAAGACGCTGACCACCACATTGCCGCCGATCAGGTGTGGTTCGTGGCGGTGGTGATCGCGCGGGCGGTGGCGGTGGTGGCGGCACCGAGATCGGTGAGACGTTCGGCGGACAGGTGGGCGTCGGGGCAGGCGACCAGTGCGGCGACGACCCGGTCGCCGGCGAAAATGGGGGCGGCGACGGTGACCACGGCGTTGTCGGCGCCCAGTTCGTCCGGCAGATAGTCGATGGTGATCAAATCGGTGATCATGCTGCCCAGGCGGTTGCGCAGCGGATCGGTGACGGGGGAATGGCGCAGGGCGGCAAGCGCTTCCAGAACAGGGGTGGATTCGTCGGAGAGTCGCTCCACCGAGTAGCCCCGGGTGCGGACCGCGGCGAGGACGGCGCCGAGGCGATCGCGGTGGGCCGGGTCGGCGTTCGCGATCCATTCCGCACGCTCACCCTCCGATGCCCAGGCGATGAATTCTCGCGCCACCGGCGGCGCCAGCGGAAGCCTGCGGCCCTGGCGAATCCACGGCACCGAGGGGGTGCCGGCGGTTTCGGTAATTATGATCGAGCTGTTGTCTCGCTCGGCGAGGAAGATGGGGAAGCCCTGGGCGGCCACGAATGCCCGCATCGGTTCATGGGCGAGGCGCCGCAACGGGAACGCGGTTTCGGCCCGGCGCGCCACGGCCAGCAGTCCGAGGCCGAGGCTGTAATTGCCGTCCTCGTCCCGGGTCGTCCACCCATCGGACGTGAGCTGCGTGAGCACCGCGTGGGCGGTGGCTCGTGACAGGCCGGTCTCACGCACGATTCGGGCCAGGGACAGATGTTCGGCCGAGCGGCGTGCCAGCAACTCGATCACGCGGACTACCCGGTGAGTGGGAGGGGAGCCGGCGCTCACCGGTGCCGGGGTGGACGTCTCCGTCATAGCTCGCTCTCTCTGAAATCGGGTGTCATCCCTTGGATTCTGGCAGCTCACTCCCGGTGTGCCGCCATCGGTGGACCGTTACCGGAGGACACGCGCCGGTCGTTCGAGTGGACGGGTCTGCCCACTCACCGGGACCGCGCGGCGGGAGAGGTCTTGACCGGCGAATCGGCCGCAGCCTATCGTCATTGTCATAATATCGAACACTAGCGTCGACTATTCGACACCGCAACCGGTGTGGTTCCGGTGCCGGCGACGACGCGGACAGGCGTAGGTGATGCAGACGGGATACGAGCTGTCGCACCTGTCGGCCCTCGAGGCCGAATCGGTGCACATCTTCCGGGAGGTGGCGGCCACCTTCG
Organism: Nocardia vermiculata NBRC 100427; assembly: GCF_001613265.1. Taxonomy (GTDB): domain Bacteria; phylum Actinomycetota; class Actinomycetes; order Mycobacteriales; family Mycobacteriaceae; genus Nocardia; species Nocardia vermiculata. Next base: position 48,559 of record NZ_BDCA01000001.1, on the reverse strand, counting down.
AACGGCCGGTGCTGTTGTTCTCCGGCGGTAAGGATTCGGCGGTGATGCTGGAGCTGGCCCGCAAGGCGTTCTGGCCGGCCCCGCTGCCGTTCGCGCTGATGCACGTCGATACCGGGCGAAACTTCGACGAGGTGATCGAATTCCGCGATCGCACCGTGGCCCGGCTCGGCGCGCGCCTGGTGGTGGCGAAGGTGCAGGACGACATCGACGCCGGACGGACCACCGAACGTCAGGGGGAGAGTCGCAACCGGTTGCAGACCGCCACCCTGCTGCGCGGGATCTCCGAGAATCGCTTCGACGCGGTCTTCGGCGGTGCACGCCGCGACGAGGAGAAGGCGCGCGCCAAGGAGCGGGTCTTCAGCTTCCGCGACGAATTCGGCTCCTGGGAACCTCGCGCGCAGCGGCCCGAGGTGTGGAACCTGTACAACGGCAATCACCGTTCGGGGCAGCATATTCGCGTATTCCCGCTGTCGAACTGGACCGAGCTCGACATCTGGGAGTACATCGACCGTGAAGGCGTGGAACTTCCCTCGCTGTACTACGCGCACCGTCGCGAGGTGTTCCGCCGGGACGGCATGCTGCTGGCCACCAACCCGTTCCTCACTCCGGCGGCCGACGAATCGATCCTCGAGGCGCGGGTGCGTTTCCGGACCCTCGGCGACGCCGACTGCACCGGTTGTGTCGAGAGCGAGGCCGACAACCCGGCGGCAGTGATCGCCGAAACCGCGGTCACCCGGCTCACCGAACGCGGTGCCACCCGCGCCGACGACCGCATCTCCGAATCCGGTATGGAAGATCGCAAGCGAGAGGGCTACTTCTGATGAGCCGCAACCTGTTACGTCTGGCCACCGCCGGCAGCGTCGACGACGGCAAATCCACGCTCATCGGCCGTCTGCTCTACGACTCCAAGAATCTGTTCTCCGATCAGCTCGAGGCCATCGAACGGGCCAGCGCGCAGCGTGGCGGTACCGGCGCCGACCTGGCGCTGGTGACCGACGGCTTGCGTGCCGAGCGGGAACAGGGCATCACCATCGATGTGGCCTACCGCTACTTCACCACCCCCCGCCGCAAATTCATCATCGCCGACACCCCCGGGCATGTGCAGTACACCCGCAACATGGTGACCGGCGCCTCCACCGCGGACCTGGCTCTGATCCTGGTCGATGCGCGCAAGGGTGTGGTGGAGCAGACCCGGCGGCACGCCTTCCTGGCCTCGCTCCTCGACGTCCCGCACCTGGTGGTGTGCGTGAACAAGATGGATCTGGTGGACTGGTCGGCCGAGCGGTTCGAGGAGATCCGCACCGAGTTCGCCGACTTCGCGGCCAAACTGACCGTGGGCGATCTGAGTTTCGTGCCGGTCTCGGCGCTGCACGGCGACAATGTGGTCACCGAATCCGCCAACACCCCATGGTATTCGGGGCGACCGCTGCTGGGGCATCTGGAACAGGTGCACATCGCTTCGGACCGCAACCTGATCGACGCCCGGCTGCCGGTGCAGTACGTGATCCGCCCGCGCGACACCGAACCCGATCACCGCAGCTATGCCGGCACCATCGCGGGCGGCATCTTCAAACCCGGTGACGACGTGGTGGTGCTGCCCTCGGGCCGCACCTCGACGGTGCAGCGGATCTGGGGGCCGGGCGGGACCAAGGTGAGTGAGGCCTTCACCGGGATGGCTGTATCGGTCGAGCTCGACGACGAGATCGACGTGGGGCGCGGCGATATGCTCGCGCGCCCGGGGAACCGACCGCAGCAGCTCACCGACCTCGAGGCGATGGTGTGCTGGTTCTCCGAGAACACCGAACTGAGGCCCGGCACGCGCTACACGATCCGCACCGCCACCCAGACCACCCGGGTGATCGCCGAACGCCTCGACTACCGGCTCGACGTGAACACCTTGCATCGCGTCACCGACGCCGACAGCCTGGCGCTCAACGCCATCGGCCGGGTTTCGCTGCGCAGCCAGCGGCCGTTGCTGGTGGACAGCTACCGCGAGAACCGCCGCACCGGCAGCTTCATCCTGATCGACGAGGACACCGACCAGACCGTCGCTGCCGGCATGATCCTGGCGCGCGACACCGCGCCCGAGGACGGCCAGGTGCCGATCGCACCGGACACGACCCGCGAGAACATCGTCTGGCACGGCTCGTCGGTGGGGCGCGGCGAACGCCCGCATGCCGGCAGCACGATCTGGCTCACCGGACTGTCGGGGTCCGGGAAGTCCACGATCGCGGTGGAACTGGAGCGGCAACTTGTCGCCGCAGGGCGGCCCGCCTACCGGCTCGACGGGGACAATCTGCGACACGGCCTCAACGCCGATCTCGGCTTCACCGATGCCGATCGTAGCGAGAACATCCGCCGGGTCGCCCAGGTCGCGTCGCTGTTCGCCGACGCGGGTACGGTCGCGATCGTGTCGGTGATCAGCCCGTTCGCGCAGCAACGTGCCCAGGCTCGTGCCGTCCACGCCGAGGCCGGACTGGATTTCCACGAGATCTTCGTCGACACCCCGCTCGACATCTGCGAGGATCGCGACTCGAAGGGTCTCTACGCGAAGGCCCGCGCCGGTGCGCTGCCCGACTTCACCGGCATCGACTCCCCGTACGAACGACCCGACCATGCCGAACTGGTGATCACACCGGATCTCGGCTCACCCAGTGAGATCGCCGCGCTGATCCGCCGCGAGCTCGGCCTGTGAACGAGATCGTCAACCGCACGACCGACCGTACGACACTCTAGGACGTTCATGTCATCAGCAGAAGCAACCGATACCGGGGCCGGGGCGGTACCGCCCGGCGGCGGTGACCCCACGGTCACCGAACCCTTCCGGGACGCCATCGCCGAGGCCGAAAGACTGGTCGCGGCCGCGGATTTCATCCACGACGAGCACGATCTCGCCGAAGGGTACGACTACCTGTCGGGCAGTATCTCCGCGTGTCTGACGCTCTCCCGGGCCCACGGGACCAGTCACCCGTACTTCGTGAGTTCCACCGGCCCCTACGCCAAGATGGGCCTGGACAACCCGGATACGCTCTACTACCACGCGAATGTGGAACCGGGCGCGGAATACCTCGTCACCGGCGTGCGCGGCAACACCGTGGACCTGAGCTTCCAGGTCCTCGCGGGCGATTACACCGCCACCGATGTGCCCAACGGTGACGACGCGTTCGACGACCGGCGCATCCACATCGAGGCCGACGGCAGCTATCAACTGCGCTTCGGACCGCCGAAAGCCGATGCGGGGCCGAACTATTTCGTCCTCGGGGCGAATGCGTCGATGCTCGCGGTGCGCGAGGTCTACGGCGACTGGAACGCCGAGACCAAGGGCCGCATCCGCATCGAACGGGTCGACACCATCGGTACCGCTCCCACCGAGCCGGGTGTCGAGCAGCTGCGCAAGCGCTACCGGGCCGCCGCACGGATGCTGGTGCAGCGCATTCACACCTGGTTCAACTTCCCCAAATGGTTCTATCTGGATCTGCCGGTGAACACCCTCACCGAACCGCGGCTCACCCCCGGCGGTCTCAGCACGCAGTACTCGTCGGTCGGGCACTTCGATCTCGCCGATGATCAGGCGCTGGTGATCACCGTGCCGAAATCCGATGCGCCGTATCAGGGCTTCCAGCTCGGCAGCCGGTGGTACATCTCGCTCGACTACGCCAATCACCAGACCAGCCTCAACAGTACACAGGCCCAAGTGGATCCGGACGGCATCATTCGTATGGTCGTCTCGGCGCGGAATCCGGGTATCACCAACTGGATCGAGACCACCGGTCGCCGGTACGGCATCGTCCAGTTCCGGTGGCAACGGGTAGCGCGGGAGATGACACCCGAGGACGGACCCACCTGTGCCGTGGTGCCGATCGACGAGGTGGCGCAGCATCTGCCGTACCACGAGACCAACCGAATCGATGCCGATGGCTGGCGTGCGCGAATCGCGGACCGCCAGCGTGGTTTTGCCGAAAGGATGCTCGGATGAGCGAGGGAACGGGACTGCTGGCCGGCAAGGTCGTGGTCGTCAGCGGTGTGGGCCCGGGACTGGGCCGGTCACTGTGTGTGCAGGCTGCAGCCGCCGGCGCGAAGGTCGTGCTGGCCGCGCGGACCGAATCGCGGCTGCGCGAGGTCGCCGCCGAAATCGACGCCGCCGGTGGGACCACACTCGAAGTCCCCACCGACATCACCGACGACGCCGCGGTGAACACGCTGCTGGAACGGACCGTCGACACCTTCGGCCGCGTGGACGCGCTGATCAACAACGCGTTCGCACTGCCGTCGATGAAACCGCTGGAGCGCACCGATTTCCAGCAGATCAGCGACAGCCTCGACCTGACCGTGCTCGGGACCTTGCGCACCACCCAGGCCTTCACCGCTGAACTGGAGAAGACCCGCGGATCGGTCGTGATGATCAACTCCTCGGTGCTGCGGCACACCGAACCCCGGTACGGCAGTTACAAGGTCGCCAAGTCCGCGCTGCTGGCGATGTCGCAGACACTGGCAACCGAACTGGGCGGCAAGGGAATCCGGGTCAACAGTGTGGCGCCGGGGTACATCTGGGCCGACCAGCTGAAGTGGTACTTCGGTGAAGTCGCCAAGAAGTACAACATCACCCGGGAACAGGTATACGAGCAGACGGCCTCGAAGACCGACCTGAAGCGCCTGCCCGAGCCGGACGAAATCGCGAAGGCCGCAGTCTTTCTCGCCTCCGACTGGTCCAGTGCCATCACCGGACACACCATCGACGTGAACTGCGGCGAATACCACTGGTGACACCGGTGGAGATCTTTTCGAAGGGCATGTGTTTATGACCGAACGTACGAATGTCGGGACCGTCGAGGACCTGCACGCCTCGGCCACCAGAACGTGTGGGCTCACCGAGTTCGGAGCCGGGGACTACCGGGAAGCACTCGGAGTGCTGCTCGAGTCGTATCAGCGCGACGCCGACCTCACCGAGCTCGGCTCCAAGATGAATCGCTACTTCCTGCGCGGCGCGCTCGTCGCGCGGGCATTGAGCGAGGCGGCGTGGCAGAGCAATCCCGGCTACACCGACACCCCGATCACCCGGCCGATCTTCGTGACCGGGCTGCCCCGCACCGGAACCACCGCGCTGCACCGGCTGCTGGCCTCCGATCCGCAGCATCAGGCGCTGGAGATGTGGCTGGCCGAGATGCCGCAGCCACGGCCGCCGCGCGAAACCTGGGCCGACAACCCCGTCTTCCAGCACATCGATGCCGGATTCGCCCGGCATCGGGTCGAGAACCCCGAATACATGGGGCTGCACTACATGAGCGCCTCCGAGGTGGAGGAGTGCTGGCAGTTGCTGCGCCAGACCGTCAAATCCATCTCCTACGAATCGCTGGCGTATCTGCCGACGTATTCGCAGTGGCTGCGCGGCCAGGACTGGGACGACGCCTACGACCGGCACAAGCGCAATCTGCAGCTGATCGGTCTCGGTGACAACCGCCGGTGGGTCCTGAAGAACCCCAGCCACCTGTTCGCCCTGGACGCGCTGATGGAGGTGTATCCGGACGCGCTGATCATCCAGACCCACCGCGACCCGGTGACCATCATGGCGTCCTCGTGCAGCCTGTCCGAACAGACCACCAAGGGCTGGTCGAACACCTTCACCGGCTCGACCATCGGCAGCACCCAGCTCGAACTGTGGTCGCGCGGGCTGCGCGAATTCACCGCCGCCCGGGCCCGGTACAACCCGGCACAGTTCCTCGACATCCAGTTCGAGGAGCTGCGGGCCGACCCGTTCGGCACGGTCGAGAAGATCTACTCGGCCTTCGGTCTCGACTACACCGAGGACGGCCGCGCCGCCATGACGGCACTGGACGAGGAGAGCAAATCCGGTGACCGCAAGCCGGTGCATCGGTACGCACTGGCCGATTACGGCCTGACCGAGGATCAGGTCCGGGCCGAATTCGCCGATATCTGACCGGTACGACCGGTACCCGATCGGCGGCACGGCTCGGTCGACTCCTCGAGACGGCCCCCGGCACAACTGTGCCGGGGGCTCTTCGGTGTGCGCCGGGGCCTCCGTCGGCGTGCGTCCTCGATGTGTGCAGGCCGCCGTCCCGGGTTGCATGGCATGCGCGGGCGAACACGGCATGTGGCACGGTACAAGGGTTTACACGGGTTGCCGCAACGCTCGAAGGGATTCCGCATGACCGACTTCGCCGACCTGGACGCTCTCGCCGCCGCAGTGGGCACCGAACTGGGTGTCAGTGACTGGATGACGATCGAGCAGGAGCGCATCGACCTGTTCGCCGACGCGACCGGTGACCACCAATGGATCCACGTCGACGCCGACAAGGCCGCCCAGGGGCCGTACGGACACACCATCGCGCACGGGTTCCTGACCTTGTCGCTGCTGGTGCCGCTGGCCAACGAGGCGACCTCGGTGGGTGGGATCCGGATGGGCATCAACTACGGACTCAACAAGGTCCGCTTCATCACCCCGGTACCCGTGGGCGGGCGGATCCGCGCCCGCGTGCACCTCGATGCCGTCACCGATATCCCTGACGGGATTCAGGCGGTGCGGTCGGTGGTCATGGAACTCGAGGGTGCCGACAAGCCGGCGTGCGTGGCCGAGAGCATCGTGCGCTACCTGCGATAGGTACGCAGCGAGCGTTGTCGGAGCTACATGCCCGACAACGCACCCCGTCGCTCAGTCGCCGAGTTCGTTGCTCACCTTCACCCAGCGGTCGAGCAATTGTGCGGCGGCACCGGTGTCGACCGCGGCCGCGACCCGCGCCAGTGCGGGGCGCAGCAGATCGTGGATATCGGTGCCGGCGACGGCGGGCGTGAGTTCGGCGGCCACCACGGCCGCCGCCGAGTTCAGCAGCACCGCGTCCCGGACCGCGCCGGGTGCTCCCGCGAACATCTCGCGCGCGACAGCGGCATTCACGGTCGCGTCACCGCCACGCAGGGCGGCCGGTTCCACCAGTGCGATGTCCAAGCGCTCCGGATCGATCACGGTGTCGCGCATCTGCCCGCCCGTGACCACCCAGGCCGTGGTGGTGGCGGCGGTGGTGATCTCGTCGAGACCGTCGTTCCCGCGTACGACCAGGGTGTTGGTGCCACGTTCGGCGAAGGCACCCGCGATCACCGGTACCAGCTCGGGGAAGGCGCAGCCGATCAGGCCGGCGCCCGGCTGAGCCGGATTGGTGAGCGGGCCGAGCACATTGAAGACCGTCGGAATGCCGATCTCCTTGCGCGCCGGCCCCGCGAACCGCAGCGCCGGATGGAACAGCGGTGCGAAACAGAACCCGATCCCGACCTCACGTACACACTGCGCCACCGCCTCCGGGCTCAGCGCGATCCGCACGCCCAGCGCCTCGAGCACATCGGCGCCGCCGCTCTTCGACGACGCCGCGCGATTGCCGTGCTTGACGACGGGAATGCCCGCCGCCGAGACCACGATCGAGGACATGGTGGAGATGTTCACCGTGCCGGAGCGATCGCCGCCGGTGCCGACGATGTCGACCGCGTCGGTATCCAGCGAGATCCGCCGGGCATGGCTCAGCATGCCGTCGGCCAGGCCGGACAGTTCGAGCGCGGTCGGGCCCTTCATCTTGAGCGCCACCCCGAACGCGGCGATCTGAGCCTGAGTGGCGTTATCGGAGAAGATCTCGTCGATCGCCCACGCCGCCTCCTCCGCGGTCAGATCGACCCCGTCGGTCAGGGCACCGAGAATCTCGGGCCAGCTGCGCGCGCTCATCACATCTCCTGTTTCACGATCGGCGCATCCGATGCTCGAAGGCCCGGATGCGAGGTGGCCGTGCGGCCGCGATCCGGGACCGCCGCCGCACGGCTAGCAGCCTAATCGCCGGACGCTCGTTCGTTACCTTCCGGCCGGATTCACCCGAAACACGGGTGCCCGTCAGCCCTGCCCGGCGTCGTGTCCTGGTTCCCGCGGCGGCTGCAGCGCATCCCATCCGAGAACGGAGCCGTCGTGGCGCTGAGCGAGTCCCGCCATCCGGGAGCGTTCCTGCGAACAGTGCAGGGCGTCGAGCACCTGCACCCGCTGCAGCACCAGATCGATGAGCGGATGCTCGCCGTCCGGACCGTCGGATCCGGCCGCCGCGGCAGGATCGGACGGGGCGTAACCGTCCTGTTCGGCGATCTCCACCACGGGCCCGCGGGCCGGCGCCGGAATGCGGAGATGATGACGCAGCAGCGCCTGCTCGGTGGGCCGCCAGCCCACCGCCTGCGCGAGCGCGCTCGACGCAGCCTGCGCGTCGTCGAAACTGGAGACGACCACCACCAGATCTGCTCGCGCCGGATCCAATTCCGGCGCCGGACCGCCGCCCGTCAAACGCCGCAACACCGAACGAATTCCCATGTCCACCCGCTTTCCTCCGCCTGCGACCACACTGTCGCACACCCGTGAATTCCTGCATTATCCGCGCTCGACCTGCGGGTTCTTCCGACACGCCGCATGCCGTCCCAGACCCGCACGCGCGCTGTAGATTCGAGGTCCGACACCCCGAATTCGCACCCGGGTGGTCCTGTCGTACTACGGCGAGTCATACTTACCGGCGTGACGACCGCAGTAGGGACACCAGGATCGGCCATTACTCAGCGTGTGCATTCGCTGAACCGGCCCAACATGGTCAGCGTCGGAACCATCATCTGGCTGTCGAGCGAGCTGATGTTCTTCGCCGGCCTCTTCGCCATGTACTTCGTCGCTCGCGCCCAGGCCCATGGCAACTGGCCGCCGGAACCGACCGAGCTGAACCTGAAGCTCGCCGTGCCGGTCACGGCCGTGCTGATCGCCTCGTCGTTCACCTGCCAGATGGGCGTGTTCTCCGCCGAGCGCGGTGACGTCTTCGGGCTGCGGCGCTGGTACGTGATCACCTTCCTCATGGGCCTGTTCTTCGTGATCGGCCAGGGCACCGAGTACCACGCGCTGTACCAAGAGGGCACCACGATCGACAGCAGCAGCTACGGCTCGGTGTTCTTCATCACCACCGGGTTCCACGGCCTGCACGTCATCGCCGGTCTCATCGCGTTCATCTTCCTGCTGTTCCGGACGAAGGTCAGTAAGTTCACCCCGGCGCAGGCCACTGCGGCGATCGTCGTGTCCTACTACTGGCACTTCGTCGACATCGTCTGGATCGGGCTGTTCGCCACGATCTACTTCGTCCGCTAGCCGGGCGGCGGCCGCCCCGCGGGACGGCCGGACACACACTTTGCACAAGTCGGTTCCGTCTACTTCAAAGGGACACAGATGAGTTCATCGCCCCCATCAGCGCCAGACCCCACCAGCCCCGGGGTCGGCGGCGCTGAGAACAACCAGGCCACCAAGACCCGCAAGCAGCGTCGGATGCGCCGCAAGCTCGCCGGCGGTCTGGTTCTTCTGATGGGCCTCGTCGGAGCCGGCTTCGCGGCCTCGGCGCTCACCCCGAACGCGCAGGTCGCCACCGCCGACAAGGATCAGTCGGCGCTGATTCGCGAGGGTAAGCAGCTCTACGAGACCTCCTGCATCACCTGCCACGGCGCCAACCTGCAGGGTGTGCAGGATCGCGGGCCCAGCCTGATCGGTGTCGGTGAGGCCGCGGTCTACTTCCAGGTGTCCACCGGTCGCATGCCTGCCTCTGCCAACAATGCACAGATCCAGCGCAAGCCCGCGAAGTTCGACGCCCGTCAGACCGACGCGATCGGCGCCTACATCGCCGCCAACGGCGGCGGCCCGACCGTGATCCGCGATCCCAACGGCGACATCGCCCAGGAATCGCTGATCGACGGCGCCGACCTCGGCCGCGGTGGCGAGCTGTTCCGGCTCAACTGCGCGTCCTGCCACAACTTCACCGGTAAGGGCGGCGCGCTGTCCTCCGGTAAGTTCGCGCCGCCGCTGGGCGAGGCGAACGAGCAGCAGATCTACACGGCGATGCTCACCGGCCCGCAGAACATGCCGAAGTTCTCCGATCGTCAGCTGTCCCCCGAGGAGAAGCGTGACATCGTGGCCTATGTGAAGGACCGCACCGAGTCGACCTCCGAGGGCGGTTACGGCCTGGGTGGCTTCGGGCCCGCGACCGAGGGCCTGGTGATGTGGATCATCGGCCTGGTGGCGATCGTCGGATCGGCGATGTGGATCGGATCCCGATCATGAGTAACGAACAGGAGCGAAACGAGATGAGCCGGCCCGAGGATGGCGGCAACGCAGGGGGCAAGGGCGTGAACCTGGACCCCACCGAGGAGCAGCTCGACGCGATGTCGCGGGACGAACTGGTCGAACTCGGTACCGCCCGCGACGGCGTCGAGGTCGTCTACCGTGCTCCGCGCTGGCCGGTTCCGGGCACACGCGCGGAGAAGCGTGCCGAACGGCAGGTAGCGCTGTGGTTCGCCATTTCCGCTCTGGCCGGTGCGGCCCTGATCGGTGTGTTCCTGTTCTGGCCGTGGGAGTACAAGAGCCGCCACGAGGACGGCAGCGGTATCTACTCGCTGGCCACCCCGCTCTACGGCCTGCTGCTGGGTATCGCGGTCCTCGCGGTCGGTGTGGCCGCGGTGCTGATCCGCAAGAAGTTCATCCCGCACGAGATCTCGATCCAGACCCGGCACGACGGTCCCTCCGACGAGGTGGACCGCCGCACCCTGGGCGCGCAGATGTCGGACGCGCTGGAGACCACCACGCTGGGTCGTCGCAAGATGATCACCCGCACCGCGGGTCTGGGCGTGGGCGTGCTGGGAATCGGCGCGCTGTTCGTCTTCGTCGGCGGGCTCATCAAGAACCCGTGGGCCAAGGGCGACAAGTCGCCGCTGTGGGTCTCGGGCTGGACTCCGGACTACCCCGGTCAGACCATCTTCCTGCGCAAGGACACCGGTCGTCCCGAGGACATCGTGCTGGTGCGTCCCGAGGATCTGGACGGCGGCGCCATGGAGACCGTCTTCCCGTGGAAGGAAGAGTGGCGCGGCAACGAGGAGGAGACCCTCCACTCGCTGCGCGGCATTCGTAACGCGGTCATGTTGATCCGCCTGCGTACCGCTGATGCGGAGAAGGCGATCAAACGCAAGGGCCAGGAGAGCTTCAACTTCGGCGACTACTTCGCCTACTCGAAGATCTGCACCCATCTGGGCTGCCCGACCTCCCTGTTCGAGCAGCAGACCAACCGGATCCTGTGCCCCTGCCATCAGTCGCAGTTCTCCGCGACCGAGTGGGGTAAGCCGGTCTTCGGTCCCGCCGCCCGTGCGCTGCCGCAGCTGCCCATCACCGTCAATTCCGAGGGCTTCCTGGTCGCCAACGGCGACTTCGTCGAGCCGCTCGGCCCGGCCTTCTGGGAGCGTCGTTCATGAGCGAGCTTGCGAGTGAATCATCAGTACAGCGTGCCGGGCACATGTCCGGCCCGAGCGCTAGCGAGGGACGGGCATGAGTCCTAGCAAAGCGGCCGCACAGGTCAACGAGATGGACGAGCGGTATCGCGCCGCTGCGTTCGTGAAACGATCGATCAACAAGGTCTTCCCGACCCACTGGTCGTTCCTGCTGGGTGAGATCGCGCTCTACGCGTTCATCATCCTGCTGCTGTCGGGTATCTACCTGACGCTGTTCTTCGACCCGTCGATGACCGAGGTCGTCTACAACGGCAGCTATCAGCCGCTGCGCGGCGTCACGATGTCGCGTGCCTACGAGTCCGCACTGCAGATCTCGTTCGAGGTCCGTGGTGGTCTGTTCGTCCGCCAGGTACACCACTGGGCGGCGCTGCTGTTCGCGGCATCGATCATCATCCACCTGTTCCGCATCTTCTTCACCGGCGCGTTCCGCAAGCCGCGTGAGGCGAACTGGGTGATCGGTTCGTTGCTGCTGATCCTGGCGATGTTCGAGGGCTTCTTCGGCTACTCGCTGCCCGACGATCTGCTCTCCGGTACGGGTCTGCGGGCCGCCTTCGGCGGTATCACCATGGGTATTCCGCTGATCGGCACCTGGATGCACTGGCTGATCTTCGGTGGCGACTTCCCGGGCACGATCATCATCCCGCGTCTGTACGTCGCTCACATTCTGTTGCTCCCCGGCATCATGCTGGCGTTGATCGCCGCGCACGTGGCGATCGTCTGGTACCAGAAGCACACCCAGTTCCCCGGTCCGGGCCGCACCGAGAAGAACGTCGTCGGCGCGCGCATCGTCCCGGTGTTCGCCGCCGACCAGGGCGCGTTCTTCATGTTCACCCTGGGCGTCGTCGCCGTCATGGGTGGCGTGCTGCAGATCAACCCGATCTGGAACCTGGGTCCCTACAACCCGTCCCAGGTCTCGGCAGGTTCACAGCCCGACTTCTACATGATGTGGACCGACGGTTTGGCCCGTCTGATGCCACCCTGGGAGCTGTACCTCGGCCGCTACACGGTGCCGGCACCGTTCTGGGTCGCGCTGCTCATGGGCTTGGTGTTCATGGTGCTGATCGCCTACCCGTGGATCGAGAAGCGGCTCACCGGCGATGCAGGCCATCACCACAACCTCCTGCAGCGTCCGCGCGACGTGCCGGTCCGTACCTCGATCGGTGCGATGGCCATCGCGTTCTACGTCGTGGCGACCCTCGCGTGTGTCAACGACATCATCGCGCTGAAGTTCGACATCTCGCTGAACGCGACCACCTGGTTCTTCCGGATCGCGCTGCTGGTGGCGCCGCCGATCGCCTACTTCCTGGCGTACCGGCTGTGCCTGGGTCTGCAGCGTTCGGACCGGGCTGTGCTCGAGCACGGCATCGAGACCGGCGTGATCAAGCGTCTGCCGCACGGTGAGTACATCGAGGTACACCAGCCGCTGGGCCCGGTCGACGACCACGGCCACCCGATCCCGCTGGAGTACCAGGGCGCCGCGGTGCCGAAGAAGATGAACAAGCTGGGTTCGGCGGGCAAGCCCGGACTGGGTTCGTTCCTGCGGGCGGATCCCGAGGCCGAGGCCGACGCGCTCGTGCAGGCCGAGCACGAGGCCGAGCACAAGCAGCTCGAGGTGCTGGCCGGTCATCAGGAGAAGACGCGCAACGGCGGCGGTGGAGACCACCACTGATCGCGTGCACCGAGGCAGGCCCCGAGTCGGACATCCGACTCGGGGCCTGCCCGTTTCTGCAGGTGAGTTCCTCGCCGGCGGTACGGAGCAATAGACTCGCGCCATGATTACCGCGATCGTGTTGATCCATGCCGAGGCCGCCCGCATCCCCGAGACCGCGCAGGCACTGGCCGATCTCGAGGGGGTCACCGAGGTCTACTCGTGCGCCGGGGACGTCGATCTGATCGCGGTGGTGCGGGTGCGCGACCACGAGCAGATCGCCGAGGTGGTGACGGGCCGGGTGAACAAGACGGCGGGCGTACTGCGCACCACCACCCATATCGCGTTCAAGTCGTATTCGAGCGCGGAGGTGGAGGCGGGGTTCTCGATCGGCGAGTAGCCCTGGCGCGGCTGCGGCGATCAGCGCGGGGTGGTCGCCGCTGCGCCGTCCGCGCCGTACTTCCGCAGTAGTCGGCGCTCGTAGCCGAGTCGGCGGGCGATCGCGGCGAGCGAACCGAGCAGGGCTCGTTGCACCAGAGCCGGGGGCCCTGCTACATATCCGTCCTGGTAGTCCCACAGCAGCGCCAACGCCAGCGGGTTGCGTGGGATGCCGGAGCCGGTGGTCCGCCCGGCCGCGTCGAGAGCCTGCCACAGCCGGAACATCTCCCAGTGCCGCAGCGGCGGCCGGATCTCGTGGTCGACGACAGTATCGGGTTCCACGCTGGTGAACGAATGCACCGTCCCCGCCGGTGCCACGGCCGTATCACCCTGGCGTGCCACGATGTCGCGATCGCCGATCCGGAATTCGAGACGCCCGCCCCGCACCGTCCACTGCTCGGTGAGAGTGGGATGCCAATGCCGTCCCGCCTGTCGCGACGGTGTGGGCAGATAGTGACGCAGCATGAGGTAGGCGCCGTGTTCGTCGGTTCCTTCCGAGAGACGAGTGACCTGACGGCCGTCGCGGAAGGTCAAGGTGGCTGACATAGGACAGGTATAAAGGTAACCTTCCTATTATGTCAACGGATGTATCCGACTCGTTGCTCAAGCTGCTCACCGAGGTCACCCGCCGATTCGAGGCGGAGCTGAACCGCAGTCTGCGGGCCGAGCTCGACGCGGAGTTACGCCCGGCGCACTATGCGGTCTTTCGGTATCTCGAGCCGGGAGGTTCGCGGGTGAGCGTGCTGGCCGACGCGGCCGGAATGACACAGCAATCGATGGGGGAGCTGGTCACGCATCTGCAGCGACGCGGTCTGGTCGAACGCCGCGCCGATCCCGCCGACCGCCGGGCCAGGCTGGTGGTCGCCACCGCGGCCGGGCGCGCGGCCGTCGCCGTGGCAGCGGGCCGGATCGCCGAGATCGAACAGCGGTTGCGCGCGGACCTGGGGGCCGATGCGCTCGAACTGTTGCGCCGGACCTTGGCCGGCGTGCGTAGCTCGCTCGCCGCCGCACCCGGCTGAACCATCGCGACCCGCACTCTCCGGCGAGACCGCTGTGTCGACGGGCAGCGAGCGGCCTGCTCACGGCCGCGGGCGCCGGTGGACCGCTCGCTCAGGTGCCGGTTCGTGAAAGGTAGTCCGCCGCCGCCGATTCGGACCGCATCGCGGCTTCGGCGCGCTCGACCCAGGACAGCCAGGGACCGGCTCCCCGGCACGGCTCCCGATATCCCTCGGTGGTTCGCACGATGCGGGTACCGGGCTGCTCCAGCCAGCGGGCGATGACGGTCGTCTCCTCGGGTGGGGCGCCGCGCAACGGTGGATGCTCGGGCTCCTCGGCCGCCCCGGCGACGGCCGGCAGCGGAGTCCGCTCGGTAGTGAGGCGGTCCGGGCGGACGGTTTCGGCGGCGGCGACCAGAGCCTCGACCACGGGCATGGGAGCGGTTCCGCGAGCGGCGGTGCCGGCGGCCGCCAGCCGGCCGTAACGAATGACGGCGAAGTCCCAGCCGCCGTTGCCGTCCGGGCGCGCGGCGATCAGTTCGGCGATGCGGGCCAGCGCAGCCAGGCGCTGCGTCCGGCGCAATGCTCGCACCACCGCACAGGTGCGGTCCCGCAGTCGCGCGGCGGCCTCGAAGTGCTCGTCGGCGATACAGCGGTCGATGCGCTCGACGATGGCGCGCAAAGGCGCATCGTCGCGACCGGCGAACAGCTCTCGCAGCGCGGCGGGAGCCGGGGCGTAGTCGGCCGCCGATGCCCGGGTGCCGAATACTGCCGCGGGGCAGCCGCCCACCACCGCGGGTGGGCATGCGCCGCCGTGGGTGCCCGTGCGGGGAATCCGGGTGGTGCAGGTGCGGATGCCGCTGTACTCCGCGAGCGTGAGCCCGACGGCAGTGGCGTCGGTGCGGGACCCGAACGGGCCCAGCGCGTAGGCGGTGGGGGTGCGGCTGACGGCGAAGCGGGGGAAAGCCTCCTCGGTGAGCGTCAGCCACCACGCCCAGGTGGGGAACTTGGAACGACGGTTGTAGGGCGGGGTGTGCGCTACCAGTAGCCGCAGTTCCCGCACCCCCGCTTCCAGCCCGTGCGCGCAACGCACATGGTCGATCCGGGTGGCGAGGGTGATCATCTCCCGCATCCGGGTGCGGGTCTCGGATCCGGTGAAGTAGTTGTGTACGCGCCGGCGCAGGTTCACCGCGGTGCCGATGTAGAGCACCTCGTCCGACGGCCCCCGGAACAGATAGACCCCGGGCGCGGTGGGGAGATCGGCCGCCAGGGCGCGTTTGGCGCGGCGGACCCGGGTGGTCTCGGGGAGATAGTCGACCAGTTCGGTCAGGGTCTGTACCCCGAGATTGCCGACCCGCTCGAACAGTGCGTGCAGGACGTCGACGGTGGCGCGGGCATCGTCGAGGGCCCGGTGGGTGGGCCGGGTCCGGGCACCGAGCAGTTGTGCCAGCGCCGAGAGCCGAACCGTAGGCGCCTCGTCCCGGTCGAGGATGCGGCGCGCCAGCTTCACCGTGCACAGCACCTGGAACGACGGCCATTCGGCACCACAGCGTTGTGCGGCGGCCTGCAGGAACGACATGTCGAAGCGGGCGTTGTGCGCGACCAGCACCGAACCCGCGGCGAACTCGAGGAAGCCGGGCAGCACCGCCTCGATCCGTGGCGCCTGTACCACCATCGCGGTGGTGATGCCGGTGACCTGCACGATCTGCGGCGGAATCGCGCGGCCGGGATCGACCAGGGTGGCGAACTCGCCGAGTATTTCGCCGCCGCGCACCTTCACCGCGCCGATCTCGGTGATCGCGTCCCCGTCGGGGCGGGTGCCGGTGGTCTCCAGATCCACCACCACGAATGTAATGTCCCGCAGCGTCGCCTCGGCCTCCTCGCCGCCGTGACCTGGTAATTCGAGGGCCAATTGGGCCGGTCGGGGAGCGGGGGCGGGCACGGCGAGCAGCCTAGGCGCAGGGTCCGACACATGCGCCGGGCTGCTCGGCTCGGTACCGCGATCGCGGTACCAACGGCCGTGGACCGCGGTCGCCGCGCCCGGGAATCGAGCAGAGTATGCGGAAAAGTGACGAGCCGCACAGTAGATCGATTCGGCTATGAATGAGGTCGGTGTGGTGCTGTCGGTGGACGCGGGGCTTGCGTAATCGTTGCCGGAGTGGGTCGCTCACGCAACCTGCAGACCGTTCGGTTGGCTAGTTCGGTCTCCGATGGAGGCTGGGCCCGGTTTCCTGCCGCGCGCTCCGGTCGGTCCGTGTCGGCGCGCCCGATCGCGGGGGTCGAGGCGAATCCGGCGACGCGGCTGACGCTGTGCATTGTTATTATTTCGTAATCGTGTGAGGTGTGTCGCAGCAGTCGCCGCGACTTTTCCGGCCTGATCTTGTTGTGCTCGACCTGGGCTTTACAACGCACCGTTATGTACTCGTAACCTCATCGAGACCTCACGGAGTCCGACGCGCCACCCGGCGCGGCGTCGTGGGGAAGATGAGGAGTACCGCATCATGGCGATCAAGCGACAGGTTCCTGGGCTGCCTCGCACCGCCCGCCGGGCCGTTGCGGCCGGAGCCGTTGGCGCAGCAACCCTCAGTGTTCTGCTGCTCCCGGCGACCACCGCCGCGGCCGCCCCGGTCGAGGTGCCGGGCGTCGGCACCTTCGATGTACCCGACGAGGTTCTCGGCGTGATCCCCCCGGGGGCCGTCCCGCCGACCATTCAGATCCCGGGCATCGCACCGGCGCCGTTCGTACCGCAGCAGACCGTCGGCCAGCGCGCTGCCGACGCCGCGATGTCCAAGGTCGGCGCCCCTTATGTGTACGGCGCATCCGGTCCGAACGCCTTCGACTGCTCGGGTCTGGTCCAGTGGTCGTACCGGCAGGCCGGTCAGGAACTACCCCGCACCAGCTACGAGCAGCTCAACGCGGGTTCCCCGGTCTCGACCGACGCACTGCAGCCCGGTGACGTGGTGTCCTACTACGGCGGCGGCCACTCGGCGGTCTACGTCGGCGACGGCAATGTGGTCCATGCGTCCACCGCCGGTGAACCGGTGAAGGTGGCCCCGGTGTCCTCGATGCCGATCAGCGGCGCCCGTCGCTACTGAGATCTCGGGCTCGGCCCGGATCGGCGCATTCCGCATAGTTCGGACCGCCGATCCGGGCTTTCCTGACAATTGACGTGATCATTTCGTGGCCTGCTGGACACGAGAGGACGCGGTTCCGTAACCTTATCGAGACCTTTACGGGTTTCCAGGATTTCGGTTCCAGCTCGACACGAGAAGAACGGGGCGCGGCAGGCCGTGAGAGCGCACAGAGGTAACGCGCGACGTAACAGCCGGACCAGACGAATGGTCGGTGGCTCGCTCGCAGTAGGCGTGCTGGTGTTCGGTGGCAGCTCCGGCGGTCTCGCCACAGCCGATCCCGCTCATTCCGCTCCGCCGTCGACGGCCGGTGACGCGGTACAGCAGCTGATCGACCTGTCGCATCAATCCGAGCAGCTGAATCAGAAGGCATTGGCCGCGCAGGAGGACCTGACCGCCAAACAGGCCGCGGCCGGCGACGCCGCGAACAAGCTCGCCGCGGCGAGCGGCGCCGTCGAGGCCGCCCGGGCCGAGGTACGCAAGTTCCAGCCGGCGGTGGACCGCACCGCTATCGCCGCCTACGAGGGAGCGCGCACCAACCGCCTGTTCTCCGTGCTGGTCTCCGATTCACCGCAGCAATTGCTCGACCAGATGTCGACACTGGACGTGGTATCCACCCAGACCGGCGAGCAACTGAAGAAGTACTCCGCGGCGACCGATGCGGCGACCGCCGCGCAAGCATCCGCCAAGTCCGCCTCCGACGTCGCGGCCTCAGCCGCGAAGAAGGCCGACGAGGTTCGAGTCGACCTGGAGCGCAAGCGGGCCGAGTTGCAGGGATCGATGGCGCAGGTGATCCAGGCCTGGGGCGCGCTGTCGGCGGGAGACAGATCCGCGCTCGCGGGATCGCTGTTCCCACCCGGTTTCGACCGGGACACGTTGTTGAACGGCCTGGTGCCCGGTAGTGGCACCAGTGCGCTGGCCGCGGGTCTGACCCGTGTCGGCGACCCCTACGTCTGGGGGGCGACCGGACCGGACCAGTTCGACTGCTCGGGCCTGGTCCAGTGGGCTTTCCAGCATGTCGGCATCGATGTGCCGCGCACCAGTCAGGCTCAGGCCACCGTCGGCACCCCGGTCGACCGCGACAACCTGCAGCCCGGTGACGTGGTGTTCTTCTATTCCGACGCCTCCCATGTGGGCATCTACGCCGGTAACGGGATGCTGTTGCACGCCTCCACCTTTGGTGTTCCGGTGGCCGTGGCGCCGATGGGCAACACGCCTTACCATTCGGCGCGCCGATACTACCTTGGTATGTAGCCCGTACCTGCGAGAATCTGGCGGCGAGTGATCACATCGATGTGAGGATCGTTGTCGTATGAGCGCACTGCTACGGATCCGGGCCTGGCTGACCGGGCGTCGGCACGTCGAATTCGCCGTGGCCGTCGCGATCGTGGTTTCCGTGTGCGCGGCCGCGGGCGCGCTGCTCCTGCTTCCGGAGCCCGGAGTACGTACCGGGCCCGCACATGCCGACTCCGCGCCGCCGCACACCGATCCCCAGCTCCCCGAACTGCGCCGCGTGATGAGCTCCTACGGCCCGGTGGTGGCGCAACATGTATCCGGCGCCGACGGCAGGCTGTCGGTGGTACTGGGACACCCGTATCAGCGCGGTGAGGTCGATCAGCTGGCGCGCGAGATCGGCCCCGCGGTGACGGCGGTATCGGAGGTCTGGGGTACCGAATGGGCGCACGAAGCGGTCGTCGCGGTGGCCTCGAGCGGCTCCGAATTCGCCGCGCTGACCCATGCCACCGGTGCGGTATCGGATCAGGTTGCCGCCGCGTCGGTCTCGGACCCCTTCCTCCCCGGAACCACTCCCACCGGCCAGCGCATCGTCTTCTCCGCCGAAGCCGGCAAGCGGCTCGGTCCCGACGGCCTGCGCGAGACCTTGCGTCACGAACTCACCCATGTCGCGGCGCGGGCCCGGACCGTGGACGGCTCGCCCCAGTGGGTGCTGGAAGGATTCGCCGAATACTGCGGGCAACGTGATGCCGAGCGGCCGTTCACTCAGGTGGCGCCGACACTGACCGCATCCGCGCGCGCGGGCCGGCTGCCCGCGGACCTGCCTGCCGACCGTGCGTTCGTGCCCGGACCGGACAACGACGCGGCCCTCGCCTACGAACAGGCCTGGTCGGTCCACGCCTTCGTGGCGGACCGATTCGGTGAACAGCAACTGCGCGCGCTCTATCTCCGCTTCGCGACCGGCCCACAGGACGCCGCGGCGATCGATCGAGGCCTGCGCGAGACGCTGGGCCTCGGCCACGCCGAGTTCGTCGCGGCCTGGCGTGAGTGGGTCGCGGCGCGGGTAGCGGCCTAGCCGGGGCACAGCGGGAGGTGGCGGGGGGCGCGCCATAGACTTCCCCCATGGGTCGCACGCTGTTGATCACCAACGACTTTCCGCCCCGGCCGGGCGGCATCCAGTCCTATGTTCATTCCCTGGCGTTGCGGCTGCCGCCCGAGGATCTGGTGGTCTACGCGCCTCGCTGGCGTGGCGATTCCCACGAGCGCTTCGATGCCGCCCAGCCGTTCCGGGTGGTCCGCCATCCGACGACACTGATGCTGCCGACCCCGCTGGTCCTGCGGCGCGCCGTGAAATTGCTGCGGGCCGAACGCTGCGACACCGTATGGTTCGGCGCGGCCGCCCCGCTGGCACTGATGGCGCCCGCACTGCGGCGGGCGGGCGCGCAGCGGATCGTGGCCAGTACGCACGGACACGAGGTCGGCTGGTCCATGGTGCCGGGGGCTCGGCAGGTGCTGCGCGTGATCGGTGACCACACCGACACGATCACCTACGTCAGCAAATACACTCGCCGCCGGTTCGCGGCCGCCTTCGGCCCGCGGGCCGCACTGGAGTATCTGCCCCCGGGCGTCGACAGCACCGTATTCCGGCCCGATCCGGCGGCCCGTGCGCAATTGCGGGCCCGCTACGGGCTGGGGGATCGGCCCACCGTGTTGTGCCTGTCGCGGCTGGTACCGCGCAAGGGGCAGGACGTGCTGATCCTCGCCATGCGCGAGATCCGGCGCCGGATCGACGGTGCCGTTCTGGTGATCGCCGGAGGTGGGCCGTACGAGGAAAAACTGCGCGGTCTGGTCCAGGCCCTGGACCTAGAGGACGATGTCGTGTTCACCGGCCGGGTCCCCTCGGGAGAACTGGCCGCACACCACACCATCGCCGACGTCTTCGCGATGCCTTCCCGGACCCGCGGCGCCGGCCTGGATGTGGAAGGGCTCGGCATCGTCTATCTGGAGGCCTCGGCTACCGGTGTCCCCGTGGTGGCCGGAAACTCCGGTGGCGCACCGGAAACCGTGCTCGAGGGTCGCACCGGAACCGTAGTGGACGGGCGCAGCGACCGGGCCGTGGCGAATGCGGTCGTCGAAATCCTTTCCGATCGTGACGCCGCCGCACGCATGGGTGCGGCGGGCCGCGAATGGGTCGCCGACCAGTGGCGCTGGGATGTGCTGGGCAACCGGTTGAGCACTCTGCTGGACCCCCGCGCCGATCGGGGTGCGGTGGGCTCCGGCGGCATCGGACAGGTGAGCTAGGCTCGGCTCCCATGAGCGAGCGCAGCGAGCAGCCGTGAGCAGCATTCAGGTGGCCGACCAGACCTTCGTTGCCGCGCCGGGCGCCATGGTCGCCGAGGTGCTGGCGGATCGGGCGCGCTGGCGGCAGTGGTGGCCCGATCTCACCCTCGAGGTGCGCGAGGACCGCGGCGACAAGGGCATCCGCTGGTCGGTGGCGGGCCCGCTGACCGGCACCATGGAGGTGTGGCTGGAGCCGTCGCTGGACGGGGTCATCCTGCACTATTTCCTGCATGCCGAGCCGCCGGCCGCCGCCTCGCTGCCGCCTCGAACCTTGATGGCGGCCAACAGGTCCCGGCGGGTTGCGGGTAAGAAGATGTCGTTCGAGGTGAAGTCCCGGCTGGAGGCCGGCCGGCCCGCCGGCGTGGCACCGTCACGCTAGCCCGAAAGGAAACGCTGTCAGTCATGGCCGACCGGACCCAGAGGTCGATCATCGTCGATGCCCCGTCGGATCGCGTGATGGCCGTTATCTCCGATCTGCCGTCGTATCCGGAATGGGTGGCGGCGGCACGATCGGTGGAGGTACTCGAGAGCTACCCCGACGGACGGGCCCGCACCGCGCGATTCGTGCTGGACGCGGGCGTCGTCAAGGACACCTACGTGCTGTCCTACACCTGGCGCGCGGACGGGCGGGCGGTGAGCTGGCAACTGGTCAGTGGTGAGCTGCAGAAGGCGCAGGACGGCACCTACGAGCTGATCGACCAGGCCGACGGCACCACACAGGTGGTGTACGAGCTGACCGTGGACCTCACCATTCCGATGATCGGAATGTTCAAGCGCAAGGCCGAGAAGGTGATCACCGATACGGCCCTCAAGGAACTCAAGAAACGGGTCGAAGGCTGACCCCGGCCGCGCCGCGCGGTCGTGCCGCCACGACCCGCCTGGAACTGATCATCGGCAAGGGCGGCGTCGGTAAGACGACGCTGGCCTGCGCGTCCGCGATCGCCGCGGTGCAGGCCGGGCAGCGGGTGCTGGTCGCCTCCGTCGATCAGGCCCACTCTCTCGGTGACGTATGGGGAGTGCGGATCGACCACGATCCGGGGACCATCGCCGGAATCGTCGGTGTCGCACCGGATCTGGATGTCATCGAGATCGACTCGCTGGCGCTGTTGGAGGACCGGTACCGCGATGTGACCCGGACGCTGTCGGGCGCCGGACACGACCACGGCATCGATGTCACCGCACTCGATCCCGCCGAGCTCACCGGGCTGCCGGGAGTGCAGGAACTGCTGGCGCTGACCGAGATCGCGCAGTTCGCCGACGCGGACGACTGGGATCTGATCGTCGTGGACTGCCCGCCCTCGGCGGATATGCTGCGCATCGTGACCGCGCCGGACACGTTGCTCGGTTATCTGGAACGGGTGTGGCCCGCGCATGCCCGGGTCCTGAGCGCTACCGGCGGCGATGTGCGCCGGGCGGTGCTGGCAGCCACCACCGAGCGGATCGCGGCCGCGGTGACCGCGGTCCGGGACCTGCTGGCGGATCCGCGACGCACCGGCACCCGGCTGATCACCGGCCCGGAACGGGTGGCGCTGGCCGAAGCGGCGCGGATGCACTCGGCGGCCGCGCTGCTGGGACTGCGGCTCGACGAAGTGGTGGTGAACAAGGTGCTGGCACCGGTGCCGCCGGCCGCGGAGACCGGCATACCGCATCCGGCCGTGCAGTGGTATCTCCGGCAGCGCGCCGAGCAGCTCGAGGTGATCACCGAACTGCGTGCGCGCATGCCGGGCGTACCGGTGACCATCGCCCACCACACCGGACCGGAGCCGGTGGGCCGGCGGGCGCTGGCGGAACTGGCGCAGGGGTTGTCCGTTCGTGGCAACCCGGCGGACGGGGCGTCAGACCCTATGCTGGGCGCGACGACCCCGGAGCCGGGGGACGCGGCCGGGGAACCACAGGTGCGCTGGGAGTCGGGCACCGGTCTGGAATCGGTATACACGCTGCGGATGCGCCTGCCGGTGGTCGATCCGGGCACGGTGCGACTGGGACGAGTGGAGGACGATGTGATCGTGGGAGCGGACGGTGTCCGCCGGCGGCTACGCCTGGCGCCGGTATTGCGGCGATGCACCGTCGAGGGCGCCGAACTCGACGGTGAGCATCTGGTCGTGCGCTTCCGTCCGGATCCGGAGGTCTGGCCCCGATGACCCGAGCCCACCCACACGAGGACACCTTCGACGAGTTCGCGCTGGAACTGCGTGCGCTGGCCGAAACCCTGCTGGAGCGGATCGAGCCCACCTTGCGCCGGGCCGCGGCCGACGGCCGGGAATGGGATGCCTGCAGCTGGTGCCCGGTCTGCGCGGCAGCGGCCCTGGTCCGCGGTGAACATCACGAGGTACTCACCGCGGTGGCCGATCACGGCACGGCGATCGTGACGGTGCTGCGTGAGGCGCTGGCCGGGGTTCCGGTCGAACCACTGATCCCGGACGACCCGGCGGACCCGGCCGGCTCGGCGAATCCGGACGAGACGGCCGGGCCCGCGTCCCGGGGGACCGGCGCCCCGGATCACGCGGCATCGAACTCCGAGGCGAATTCCCGCGCGGCGGACGCGGGCCCGATCGCGCCGGACCCGACGCCGGCCACGGATACGGCCGATGCCGGTGACGATGCGCGCATGACCGGGACGCGGGCGCGCGCGGCGGAGGGCCCGGGCAGGCACCGATCGAAACATGCCGGGCGGGACCGGGATCCGGTTCCGGAGCGTCCCGGATACGTTCCCATCCGGGTGCGGATCCGGAAATGAGCGGCGACTCCGGCCGTACCGATCCGTTGACCGTCGGCATCGACGTCGGCGGTACCAACATTCGTGCCTCGGTGGTCGACGGGACCGGTGCGGTGCTGGACACCGTGCAGGCGCCGACCCCGCATTCCGCCCCGGCGCTCGAGGACGGCCTCGACCGTGCGGTACGGGAATTGTGTGCCCGCCACGATATCGGCGCGGTGGGATTGGCGGTCGCGGGATTCGTCGACGAGACCCGCTCGTCGGTGCGTTTCGCGCCGCATCTGCCGTGGGAGGACACCGCGGTCGCCGGCCGGCTCACCGAACGGCTGGGGCTGCCGGTGATCCTGGAACACGACGCCAACGCCGCCATGTGGGCGGAATACCAATTCGGTGCGGCCGCGGGCGCGCACAACGGCGTGCTCGTCGCGATCGGAACCGGAATCGGTGCGGCGCTGCTGGTGGAGGGCCGGCTCTATCGCGGGAGTTACGGTGTCGCACCGGAACTCGGTCACCTCCAGGTGGTGCCCGGCGGCCGCGTGTGCCCGTGCGGTAAGCGCGGCTGCTGGGAACGGTATTGCAGCGGCACGGCGCTGGTGGATACCGCGATCGAGATGCTGGCTACCGACCCGATGCCCTCGACGATTCTGGCGCGCGAGGTGAGCGAGGACCCCGGTGCGCTGACCGGGCGCCGGGTCGCGGGCGCGGCACAGGACGGCGATCCGGTCGCCTTGCACGTGATGGCCGATTTCGCCCGCTGGCTCGGGCTGGGCCTGGCGTTCGTGAGCGATATCTTCGATCCCGACCTGATCGTCGTCGCGGGTGGGGTGAGTTCTTCGGCGCCGTTGTTCCTCGACGACGCGCGCGAGCACTACGCCGCCGCGATCACCGGTGGCCGCCATCGCCCCCTGGCTCGCCTGCGCACCACCCAGCTGGGGGAGGCGGCGGGCATGATCGGGGCGGCCGAACTCGCGCGCGCCGCCCTGGAGTCCGGGGTCGGCCGATGGCAGCCCGGAGGTGCGCGGGGTACCGAACCGGCGACAGCGGAAAGGGCGCACACCGCGGCGGGTCGTGAGTAGAACAAACCATTGCGGCGAGACGCGGGTACGCCGCGTGACAGGGTGGGAACGGCCGGTGTTCCGGTCGGTTTTCGCCCGGAGAACGGTCGTTATGTATCGGATTTCACCGTGTGCGTTGCATCGATGTGAAATACCCGGTGTGGGCTTGGTCGCAACAGATCGGCGGCGGTAGAGTCGGGGCGACGGTGGTGCCTGCGACGAGGCCGGTCCCGTTCGAATATTCACAGGGAAAGGACGCAATGTTCTACTGGCTGCTCAAATTCGTGCTGGTCGGACCCTTGATGCATATCTACAACCGTCCCAAGGTCGAAGGTGTGGAAAATATTCCGGCCGAGGGTGCGGTGATCCTCGCCGGCAATCATCTGTCGTTCACCGACTGGTTGTTCACGCCACTGCTGAGTCCGCGTCGCATCACTTATCTGGCCAAGGCCGAATATTTCACCACCCCCGGCCTCAAGGGCCGGCTGCAGAAATTCTTCTTCTCGGGCACCGGTCAGTATCCGATCGACCGCAGTGGTGCCAGCGCCGCCGAGGCCGCCCTCAACACCGCGCGCAAGCTGCTGGGGCAGGGACGCATGGTGGGGCTGTACCCGGAGGGCACGCGCTCACCGGACGGCCGGTTGTACAAGGGTAAGACCGGGGTGGCACGCCTCGCCCTGGAGACCGGTGTCCCGGTGATCCCGGTGGCGCTGATCGGTACCGACGAGGTGTGCCCGCCCGGTCCGTTCCGGTGGCGCCGCCGCCGCGTCACCGTGAAATTCGGTGCGCCGATCGACTTCTCCCGTTACGAGGGGATGGGCGGTAACCGGTTCGTCGAGCGCGCGGTCACCGACGAGATCATGTACGAGCTGATGCAGATGTCGGGCCAGGAGTATGTCGATGTCTACGCCGCGAGCCTGAAGAAGAGCGCGCCCGCCGCCGAGCGTCCCGATGCGGAGCGGATTCCGGAGACCCTGGCGAGCTGACCGGACACGTCGCAGACAGCGGTGGCCCCGGCACGGATCCCGTGCCGGGGTCACCGCTGTTCGTACCGGGTGCCGCCGGTCAGTGCCGCCGAATCGGCGCCCCGCTGCGCCGGAACGCCTCGATCGCCTCGTATTTGGCCAGGTTGTGCCGCGCATCGGCGAGGGCATCGTGGGCATCGGCGGGGACCGGCGGCAGTTCCGGGCGCCCGTACTGATCCCACAGCTGCCGCAATTCGTTCGTGTAGCGCGGCAGTGCCGCCGGCAGATCCACCATCGATCCCCACAGCTGACACAGTGCGACGTGGTCGTAGGCGCCCACCCACGCCCACAGCTCCGGCCGGATCGCGGGTCGTGGTACCAGGAACTGATAGAGGTCGTCACGAATGCGCTGCCGGCTGCGCCACAGCGGCGATGCGGGGGAGGGGAGTTTCGGCAGCACATTGCGCCGCACCCACTGTCCCGCCCGCTCCGGGTCGAATTCTGTTGAGACCGCGTAGTATTCCCGACCGTCCTCGCAGACCACGGCGATCGAGATCAGTTCGATCGTGGTGCCGTCCTCGATGAATTCGCAGTCGTAAAAATATTTCAAGCGGAATTACCCTTCCCGATATCGCGGGCCTGCCCGCCCGCGGCGGTATCCGGCCGAGGAGCCCGACCCGGCCCGACGCTCGAGGTTACGGCCCTCGATATCGGCGCGGAGTCCGCGCCCCCACCCTCCGGGTTGCCTGCCGGTTTCTCGCGGTCCGTATTCTGATCTGGTGAACTGGACCGTCGACGTACCGATCGATCGTTTGCCGGAACTCCCTCCGTTGCCCGCCGAGCTCCGTCGGCGCCTCGACGCCGCGCTGGCCCGGCCCGCTCTGCAACAGCCCTCGTGGGATCCCGAGCAGGCCGCCACCATGCGCACGGTGTTGGAGAGCGTGCCGCCGCTGTGCGTGCCGGCTGAGATCGAGGAGCTGCGGCTGCGGCTGGCCGAGGTCGCACGCGGGGAAGCCTTCCTGATGCAGGGTGGTGACTGCGCGGAGACCTTCGCCGACAACACCGAACCGCATATCCGCGGCAACATCCGCACGTTGCTGCAGATGGCCGTGGTGCTCACCTACGGTGCCAGCCTGCCGGTGGTCAAGGTTGCCCGGATCGCGGGGCAGTACGCGAAGCCACGTTCGTCCGACGTCGATGCGCTGGGACTGAAGTCCTATCGCGGCGATATGGTCAACTCCCTGGTCGCCGAGGCCGGCGTGCGTGAGCACGATCCGTCGCGGCTGGTGCGTGCCTACGCCAATGCCAGCGCGGCGATGAACCTGGTGCGGGCCCTGACCAGTGCCGGGATGGCCGATCTGCACAAGGTGCACGACTGGAATCGCGATTTCGTCACCAAATCGCCCGCCGGTGCCCGCTACGAGCAGATGGCGTCGGAGATCGACCGCGGTCTGGCGTTCATGAATGCTTGCCGGGTGCAGGATCCGAGCCTGCAGTCGGCGAAGATCTACTGCAGTCACGAGGCACTGGTCCTCGACTACGAGCGGGCCATGCTGCGGCTGGCCGAGAACGCCGCGGGTGACCCGGTGCTCTACGACCTGTCCGCGCATTTCCTGTGGATCGGTGAGCGCACCCGTCAGCTCGACGGTGCCCACATCGCCTTCGCGGAACTGCTGGCCAACCCGATCGGTATCAAGATCGGCCCGACCACCACGCCGGACCAGGCAGTGGAGTACGTCGAGCGGCTCGATCCGAACAACGAGCCCGGCCGGTTGACGCTGGTGGCCCGGATGAGCAACAACAAGGTGCGTGACGTCCTGCCGCCGATCATCGAGAAGGTGCAGGCGACCGGGCATCAGGTCATCTGGCAGTGCGACCCGATGCACGGCAACACCCACGAGTCCTCCACCGGGTACAAGACGCGGCACTTCGACCGCATCGTCGACGAGGTGCAGGGCTTCTTCGAGGTGCACCATGCGCTGGGAACCCATCCCGGTGGTCTGCACATCGAGCTCACCGGTGAGGACGTCACCGAATGCCTCGGTGGCGCCCAGGACATCTCCGACCTGGACCTCGAGGACCGCTACGAGACGGCCTGCGATCCGCGGCTGAACACCCAGCAGTCGCTGGAACTGTCCTTCCTGGTCGCCGAGATGCTGCGGTGACGGATCGGCTGTAGTGGACGTCGTATTTCGTAATGACGAGGGGCCCTGGAACGGCGGCGGCGATGCCGGCGCGCGTCGGGACGTCCCGGCCAGTGCGCAGAGCGCCACGAGTATCGGTGGCGCCGACCGCATCATCCTGCGGTTGCTGGTCGACCGCGACCGCGACGGATTGCCGTCGGAGGTGGTGCTGCGCGACGGGAGCCGGTTGCTGATCTTCAACATCAGCTGGGGCTACGAGTTCGCCTGGGATTTCGAGGTGTCGCGGGGGTACGCGCCCGCGGCCGCTGCGGCCCAGATCACCACGAATATCAGCCCCAGCGTGGGCGGGGTGCCGGTGGATGTGTTCACCACCGCGACCGTGGTGGCGGTCAACGATCCCGAGACCGGTGAGCCGCTGCTGGCGGTGGGCTGACGCACCCGGCCGCCGTCCGGGGCGATCGTTATGTCTTGTCGGGTGTGATCGTTATGCCTTCGAGAGAGTTAACTGATGGGTTGCTGAAAGTCGTTACCTGTACTACGTTCCAGGCAGTGGGACTGCAGCGGCAACAGGCTGTGCGGGACGTGTTCGGAGAGGATCGCCATGCAGCGCATTTCGGTAGCCAAGGGATTGCATACGAACACAGGCCTTCCGTCCGGTAGTCGGCTCACCCCGAGTAAACCCCCGGCCGTTCTCGCCGAACACGCCCTGGTGGTCGACGGGGTACCGGTGACCGTCATGATCGAGCGCCCGGAGGTCGATCGGGCGGGTATCGCCTGGCGCTGCCGGCTGCGGGTGGTCCGCGGTAACGGTCGGCTCGAACAGTCCCAGGTGGTGGGCGGTAGCGCCGGTGCCGTGCTGCAGCAGGCGCTCGACCTGGCCGGTGAACGGCTGGGAGTCAGCGAGGAAGTACTGCTGGGCGGCGCCGACGTGGGCGGAATCCTGGGCTGAGACTCGCTCGGACGACCTCCGGGCGGAGTGGGCCGGTCAGAACGGCAGCACGGTCAGGGTGACCGTGGCACCGGGCGCCACATGGGAGCCTGCGTACGGTGACTGCATCCGGACCGTGCCGCGGTCACCGCTGAAGACCTGGGTGAGCTCGACCTTCAGGCCCATGCCTTCGAGCTGGCTGCGAGCCGAGACCGCGTTCTTACCGGTCACATCCGGAAGCTCGACGGCGTTGGACAGGATCAGCGTCACCGACGAGCCGGACAGCGCGTTGCTGCCGGCGGCCGGATCCGTCGCCGAGACCTGACCGGACTTGATCTTGGAGTCGAACTCCTCGCGAGTCCCGGACACACTGATTCCGGCCTGACGTAACAGGGACGTCGCCTCGTCGACCGTCTTACCGCGCACATCGGGGATCCGGACCGGCTTGGAGCCGCTGCTGCGGTACACCGTCACCTGCCCGCCGGTGGGCAGTACGGTTCCGGGCTCGGGGTCCAGGGCGGCCACCGAGCCCTCCGGCGCGGTACTGGGCTGCTCGCCACCGTCCACCGGAGTGAGACCCGCATCGCGGATGAGCTGGTTCACCGCCTTCGTGTCCTGGCCCGGCTGGAATTGCGGTACCGCCGGCTTCCCGCTCGACACCAGCACCGCGACCGTCGAACCCTTCACCACCTTGGCGCCCGCGGAGGGATCTGTGCCCACCACCCCGCCCTCGGGAATGATGTCGGAGGCCCTGTCCCGCAGCGTCGTCTCGAATCCGGCCCCCTCCAGCTTCGTGGTGGCCTGTTCGGTGGTCATTCCCGCGATCGGCGGCACCGAGGAATATCGGCCCACCCCCAGCCACCAGCCGCCGATGCCCAGCAGCAGGGCGAGGACCACGACCACCGCGACCCAGATCAGCACCTGGCGCCGGGATCTGTGCCGGTCCGCGGAGAAATCCTGACGATAGGGCGGCTGCGGGGGCTGCCGTCGCGGATCGGGTTCGGGATCGGGCGCTGGGTGCGCTGCGGTCATGACGCGGGTTCCGCCCGGTTCGGCGGCCATCCGGGTGGTCGCCTCGGTGACGCCGGGACCGACCGGGGCCGGCGGTTGCGCGATCCGATACCGGGAAGACAGATGCTCGGCCGACTCCCGAGGGGCCGGCACCCGGTAACCGGGCAGTTGCAGCACCGCGGCGATACGGTTCAGTTCCGCCGCCATCTCGGTGGCGTCGGCGAACCGGTGCGCGGGCTCGCGGGCAGTGGCCCGGGCGACCAATTCGTCGAACTCCGGCGGGATGCCCTCGATGAACCGGCTCGGGCTCGGCACATCCTTCTCCACCCGCTGGTAGGCGATCGACAACGAGGTATCCCCGGTGAACGGCGCCTGCCCGGTGAGCAGTTCGAAGATCAGAATGCCGAAGGAGTACACATCGCTGCGGGCATCGGCACTTCCGGAGGTGACCTGTTCGGGTGACAGATAC
Source organism: Nocardia vermiculata NBRC 100427 (assembly GCF_001613265.1). GTDB lineage: Bacteria > Actinomycetota > Actinomycetes > Mycobacteriales > Mycobacteriaceae > Nocardia > Nocardia vermiculata. Next base: position 18,155 of record NZ_BDCA01000001.1, on the reverse strand, counting down.
GCCGCGGTGCCGAGGATCACGCTGGCCGAGGTCATATTCGAACCCGCCACCGCACGGACCAGGCCGAAATCGGCGATCTTCACATCGCCGGCATCGGAGATCAAGACGTTCTCGGGCTTGATATCGCGGTGCACCAGGCCCGCGGCATGGGCGACGCCGATCGCGCTCAGCACCGGTTCGGCCACCGCGCGCACCGCATGCGGCGGCATCGGGCCGCGCTCCCGCAGCAGTTCCCGCAGCGTGCCGCCCTCGACCAATTCCATGATCAGGAACGGATGCTCGCCGTCGATGCCCTGGTCGTAGACCGCCACCAGTGACGGGTGCTTCAGCTTGGCGACCGAGCGCGCCTCGAATTCGAAGCGGGTGAGAAATTGCGGGTCACCGGCGAACTTCGGATCCATCACCTTGATCGCCACGGGGCGGTCCAGTCTGGTGTCGACTCCCCGGAACACCATCGACATCCCACCGCGCGCGATCGGCGCATCGATGCGGTAGCGCCCGTCCAGCATCTGGCCGATCAACTGCAATCCTTTCGAGATCCACTCATGTCACCGCCCCCGAGACGGCACCACCGATCGTATAGGCGCGCACCGTCAACCCGCTTATGACGTCCTTACCCTGGCGTGGAACGCAGGCGTACGCCGTATCCGGAGGGCGACGGACTACCGTTGCGTGGGTGAGTGCATTTCCCTGCAGCAACGATGTCGTTCCCGAGTCGGTCACCCTGCTCCCGTTGCCGGATGTGGCCGACCAGCTCGGTATCGCCGTGACCAGAGTGCATCAGATGCTGCGCGACCACCAGTTGATCGCGATTCGCCGAGCCGGTATCGCCGGAATTCCCGCGGATTTCTTCGACTCCTCGGGCGCGGTGGTCAAAACTCTGCCCGGCCTCATCACGGTGATGCGCGATTCGAAGTATTCCGACGAGGAAATCCTCGAGTGGATCTACGCCGAGGACGACTCGCTGCCCGGCCGGCCCATCGACGCCATCCACGGTCACCTGGCCCGCGAAGTGGTCCGCCGCGCCGCCGCCGAACCGTTCTGAGGCCGCCCCCGCCGCGACGACCGCCAGGGAGATGTTGCGAGGCGCCCGGCGTGTGATCAGGCTCGACGCAACTCGGAGCAGGCCTGGGCGGCCGCGACCAGTAACCGGCGCCGGCGCGGAACTCGCGCGCGGCGGTCGAATACCGCATAACCGCTGCGTTCGATCTCGGTGAGAATGTCCGCGTACAGCACTGCCGCGGTGCGGATAGCCGGTCGAACCCGCGGCTGCAGCAGGCCGATGCCGGCGTCGGCGCTGCGATAGAGCGCGCGGTTGGTGGCGATCAGATGCGCGAGGGCGCGTCGCACCCGGGCCTCGGTGCGCCTGGTCCGCCGGCAGTACGCCAGCAGTTCCTCGTCCACCCCGAAGGCCGCGAGTTCGTCGGCCGGTAGGTAGATCCGCCCCCGGTCGAGATCCTCGGCGACATCGCGCAGGAAATTGGTGAGCTGGAAGGCCTCACCGAGGGCTGCCGCCGCGGGTTCGGCCTCGGCGATCGGAACGACGGTGCCGAGTACCGGCAACAGTTGCAGGCCGATCACCGCGGCCGAGCCGTGCATGTACTCCCGCAGCTGCGCCATATCGGCGTACCGGTCGCGAAATTCCGGTCCGCCGGGCACATCCATGCGCATCGCATGCAGGAACGCCCAGAAGTGCTCGGGCGCGATCCGGTAGCGGGCCACGGTATCGGCCAGCGCTGTCAGTACCGGGTCGCTGACAGCGTGGCGGGCGGGTGCCGTTCGAATGCCCGATCCGGTCTCGGCCTCGGCACCGGAACAGTCGTCGGCACCGCACCGGCTCGAGCCGGGAACACCGGCGAACGCGTCACGCACCTGCTGTTCGATGGCGTCGAGCCGGGCCCGCACCGGGGCCGGCCCGGCGAGTGCGTCGAGTACCCCGACAGCGCCCGCCGCCGGTGCGCCGCGGCCCACGGCTGCCACTGCGCCGGCGCCCGATCCCACTGCGACAGCACCCGGCACCGGTCCGACAGCGCGGGACGCGACTGTGACGGCACCCGTCGGCACGCCGTGGATCACCGGTCTTGCGCCGGCGGCGGATGCCCGTCGCCGGCCCGGGGCGCCGCGATCGCCGGCCCGGTCCACGAGGTCCTCGGCATGATCCACGATGTCGTCGACGGTCCGCGCGAAGGCGTACAGCGCGTGCACCGCGGTCCGGCGCGGCGGGGACAGCAGGCGGGTGGCGAGGTAGTAGGTGCGGCCGTGTGCTGCGGCAATCGCCTGGCAGTGCCGGTATGCGGCGGCTGATTCGGCGGTGGTGCCGCGGGTCCTCATGGTCTGGTTCTGGCCGCGTCGGTTCGGTTTCTGGCCGAATCGGCACGTAACCGCAGCGGATCCACCTTGCGCAGGGACAACGCCGCCACCACTGCGACGAAGGTCGCCGCCGCGACATGCCAGATGTTGTAGAGACCGATGGAACCGCCCGGCTGGAAGACCAGCATCAGCCAGGTACACAACCCCACCAGCACCATGAGTGTGGTGGTGGACATGGCGAAGCCGGCGGCCAGCGCCAGCGGCCACGAGTAGTACCAGGGCAGCGCGGCCGGGGAGAGGATCACGATCGCGACGAAGGCGATGAGGATGCCCATCACGGCCGCACGTTCGGTCTTCTTGTACTTCCACCAGGTCCACACCAGGATCACCATCAGTGCCACACCGCACAGACCGCGGGTCCACTCCAGCACCGAACCCAGATTCAGTGGTGTGACCCAGGTGGTGATGTGTGCCATCACCGTCGGCAGCGACAACCAGTTGATGATCTTCTTCGAACCGGACAGCGCGGTCAGCCAGCCGATGCCGACACCGGCAGCGGCCGTGGCGGCCACGAATACCACCGCGAACACCGATACGCCGAGACTGCCGATCTTGAGGAAGGTGCGGACCGGATGCGGCAGCGGGCCCTCGTTCTCGGCGGCCCGCCGTTCGCGCTCGTGAATCATCCAGATCCACACCAGGAACGGCAGTGCCACACCGGCAGTGGCCTTGATCGCCACACCGATCGCCACCACCACGATGCCGGCCACGTGATGGCGCTCCAGGACCAGGGCGATACCGGCCGCCATCAGGCCGACCATCAGTACTTCGTTGTGCACGCCGCCGATCAGATGGATCAGCACCAGTGGATTGAGCACGGCCAGCCAGAGCGCGACGGTGGGCTTACCGCCGAGATGTTTGGTCATGTACGGCACGGCCCACATCATCAGCGCGAGCCCGGGCAGCATGACCAGGCGCAGGGCGATGGTTCCGGCCACGACGTTGTCACCGGTGACGCTGGTGATCGCCCGGCCCATGAGCAGGAACAGCGGACCGTAGGGCGCGGTCGTCGTGGTCCAGACCGGGCTGACATTGTCCAGCAGCACACCGGGATTGACGACCGGGCCGACGCTGTAGGGGTCGAAACCGTCGCGCAGCAGGGCGCCCTGGGCCAGATACGAGTACGCGTCCTGGCTGAACATCGGTACCGAGAACAGCAGCGGCAGTACCCACAGCCCGACGATGACGCGTAACTCGTTGAGTGTGACGGTGCTCGCGGGGCGATCGGCGCGGGCGGAACCGAAGCCGATGGTGATGCGCCCCAGCCGGACCCAGGCGATGATCATCGCCAGGACACCCAGCCACACCACGATGGTGGCCAGCGCGTAGCCGTGGCCGAAGCGCAGCCAGGACAGGTGTGCGGCTTCCAGGAGTGGATCGTTGCGTCGCACCGCGCCGGCGCCGAGACCGCCGAAGGTGATCATGAACGCGCCCCAGAAACCGAGCAGTGCGGCATGGCCTTCGGGGCTGCGGAAGAAGTCCCCGGCCCACCGAACCCACCAGCGCGCGGTGTGCGCGGCCGGGCCGGGCTCCGGCGTGCCGGTAGCTGGTGGCGAGGTAACCGCGGTGCTCACAGACGCTGTCACAGGTGCGATGTCCATATCGGGGGTCGGCATGGTTCGTCTTCCCCCCGGGAATGTCGGTGCGGTGCGGAGCGCCGCAAGGTGGTTCGGTCGCGGGCCAGTTTAATGGGTTGCCGGCAACCCTAGCGCGCCGGTCGGCGCGGCGGAGCCGGTGGCGTGCCGGAACTCGCCGGTGATGCGCGCGGCCGCCAGCTTCCCCGACAGCAGTGTGGTGGGAACTCCGACGCCCGGTGTGGTGCCACATCCGGCCAATACCACATTGGCGGGGGTGCGGCCCAGGTTGCGGGTGCGGAACGGTCCGGTCTGCCGGAACAGGTGGGCTGCCGCGAACGGGGTACCGGCCAGCATTCCGCGATCGGCCCACGTCTGCGGCGTGTCGAGGTGGTCGACGGTGAAATGGTCGGCGATTCCGTGGTACCCGCGGTGTTCCAGGGTCTGCAGCGTCTCGCGGAGATATCCCGGCGCCAAGCGGGGCCAATCCAGTGCGGCAGCTTCGAGATTCGGGCACGGCGCCAGCAGTGACAGCGGTTCGTGACGACCGTCGGCGCGGTCGACGAACTGGCCGGGGTCGGTGAGTGCGGGCCGGGTGAGCAGCAGCGACGGGTCGCTCATCAATCGCCCGCGACCGGGACGGGCCGCGATCTCGGTGAAGGTGCGAGTCCACGCCTGCCCGAAGTCGATGGTGTGATGGGCCTGCACCGGCCAGCGCTGTGCGACCGTGGCCGGGACGGTTCCGTGCGCGACGACCGCCGACGGTGCCGCTCGCAGCGGGCGCCGGCGGCGGATGCCGAAGCCGGCGAGTGAGCCGAGGTCGGCGGTGAGTACGACCGCGTCACAGTCGAAAGCCCGTCCGTCCGCGGTCCGGACCCGCCGGGCGCATCCGTTGGTGTAGTCGATGCCGGTGACCTCGCTGTCGAGCTCCAGTCGCCCGCCCGCGCCGGTGAAGGCGGCGGCGAGTGCTGCGGTGATCGCGCGCATTCCGCCGATCGGGAAGTAGACGCCGAGTGAGGTGTCCATATGGGGGATCGCGCCGTAGACCGCCAAGGCCTGCGCGGGCGCCGTTCCGGCGTAGAGGGCCTGGAAGGTGAACAGCCGCGCGAGCCGGTCGTCACCGAGGATGCGCTGCACCCGCGGACCCAGGCGGCCGAAGGCGCCCAGGCGCACCAGATCCCACAGCGCGGCCCGCTTGGCGGGGATCCGCACCATATCCAGTGGCGAGTCGAAATTGGTGTCCATGAACTCGTCGTAGGCGGCGGTGTAGATCTGCGCGAGCCACGCGCGCAGTTCCAGATAGCGCTGCGCCTGCGCCGGACCGCAGGCCCGGCGCACCTCCGCGGCCATCCGCTCCGCATCCGAGTACACCCCGACGACCGAACCGTCGGCGAAACGCGCCTGATAAGCCGGATCCAGCCGGTGAATGCGCAGATCGTGATCGGCGAATCCGGAGCCGACCGCGGCGAGCGTCTCCTCCAGCAGTGCGGGCAGGGTGAGAATCGTGGCGCCGGAGTCGATCTCGTAGTCGGCGCCGCGGTAGAGCCCGACCCGCCCGCCCGGATGATCGTCGCGTTCGAGCAGGGTGACCGTGCGGCCGGCCCCGACCAAGTACAGGGCTGCGGCCAGCCCCGACAGTCCAGCGCCGACGACGACGATGCGATCGCAGCGGCCGGCGACGGTTCTCACGCGACGCGCCTGGTCGCGGCCAGCGCCATCGCGCGCAACCGGGCGCCGGCGTCCGGGGCGACTGAACTGCTCGCCAGCGCGGTGAGCCCACGTTCGGTGAGTTCGCTGATGCGGCGCTCGACATCGTCGACGGCACCCAGGTCGGTGATGATCTCACGCAGGCCGGTGACCTGCTCGGCGTCGAGATCGGTGCCCAGGCAGGTGCGCAACCGGCGGGCGGCCTCCGGATCGGTGCTGTCGGCGCGGCGCAGCGCCTCGGCGACCAGCACCGTGCGTTTGCCTTCCCGCAGGTCGTCGCCGGACGGTTTACCGGTGACGGCGGGATCCCCGAAGACACCGAGCAGATCGTCGCGCAGCTGGAAGGCGATGCCGATATCGGTGCCGAACTCACGATAGGCGGCAATCAGTTCCGGGTCCGCGCCGGCCAGCGCCGCCCCCAGATGTAGTGGGCGCTCGACGGTGTAGGCGGCGGTCTTGTAGCGGTTGATCCGCAGCGCGGCGGCGACCGAATCGTCGGCGCCGGCCTCCCCGTGTACGTCCAGCAGCTGTCCGCCCATCACCTCGGTGCGCATCGCCGCCCACACCACGGCGAAACGGGCGCGGGCCGCGGGATCGAGCCCGGCTGCGGCGACCATATCGTCTGCCCAGGTCAGTGCGAGATCGCCGACCAGAATGGCGACACTGGCACCGAAATGAGCGGGATCGCCACCCCACGAGCGCGTCCGATGGCGGTCCTCGAAATCCACGTGCACGGTCGGGAAGCCGCGGCGGGTGCGGGAGGAGTCGATGATGTCGTCGTGGATCAGCGCGCAGGCCTGCACCAGCTCCAGCGCCGAACAGGCGGTGAGCACGGCCTCGGCGTGCGGACCGGTCGGGTCGCCACCCGCGCCGAGCCAGCCGGTCCACGCGAACGACGGGCGGGTCCGTTTCCCGCCGCGCAGGACGAATTCCTCGAGCGCGGTGGTGGCCGAGACGAAGACCGGACCCAGTTCGGCAACCAGCTCGCGACGGGAGTCGAAGAATCGGGTCAGGGCCTGTTCGACCGCGTGCACCAGTGCCGCGGAGTCGCTCGGCGCCGGATTCGCCGGGCCGGACGGACCAACGGACAACGCAACCTCCAGATAGATCGTCGTATCGGCGCGCGGGCACTGCCCGATGCGCCGACGGGTGCCGCCGATGGCCGGAGGCCGCGGATACCGCCGCCCCGGCGATCGCATCGGTGACCGCTGTGGTCCGGGCAGTCGCGACACCGGTCCGCCACACGGCACCCGCTCGACCTGAACCTTACTGCGTCGTCCGCACCACCCGACACGCCAGTAGTACCGCCGTGACCGGGACCGCACGGCCGCCTGGCGGATCCACCCGGGCACCGGGCGCCTCGTCCCGGCCCTCCGGCGCGCGCGTCTTCCCGCCGAGGGGCGCACGGCGCATCGCAGGACGACGGCAACCTCGCGCGAGCGCAGCGGTGACAGGTGCAGGGCACACGGTCCGGGCCGGTCATCCGCACCGTGGCGGCCCGGGGGCTACCGCTGTCCTACTAGACTGGAGCGGTGAGTTTCGACAACGTACGGGGACGATCGACCCCTGGCCGACCTTCCCGGACGCCGCAGGTTTCCGGAACTCCGTCCGTGGTCGGGCAGCTGGGGCGGCGTCCCGACGGAACCGTTCCCTTCTCGGTGGAATTCAATCCGCCGCGTGACGAGGCCGCCGAGGCGCGGCTGTGGCGTGCCGCCCGCGAGTTCGAGCGCATGCATCCGGCCTTCGTCTCCATGACCTACGGTGCGGGCGGCTCCACCCGCGATCGCACCGCGCGCATCACGGGACAGCTGGCGCGCGAAACCACTCTGCTCACGGTCGCGCACCTGACCGCGGTCGGGCATAGTGTGGCCGAACTGCGCTCCATCGTGGGGAGTTATGCCGACGCCGGAATTCGCAACATGCTGGTCCTGCGTGGTGACCCGCCGGGCGATCCACTCGGGGAGTGGCGCAAACACCCCGACGGTGTCGAATATGCCGAGGAACTGGTCCGCATGGTGTGCGAGCTCGGCGATTTCCATGTCGGTGTCGCCTCGTTCCCGCAGGGCCACTACCGATCTCCCGACCTCGATCACGACACCCGCTACCTGGTGTCGAAACTGCGTGCGGGCGCCGAGTATTCGATCACGCAGATGTTCTTCGACGTGGAACACTATCTGCGCCTGCGGGATCGGGTCGCGGCCTGTGATCCCGAGCAGGGCGCCAAGCCGATCATCCCGGAGCTGATGCCGATCACCTCGCTGCGCACCGTGCAGCGTGCCGAGGAACTGTCGGGCCGCGCGCTGCCCGAGTCGGTGATGCGACGGCTGGACCGGGCCGCCGGTGCGGATCCCGAGGCGAATCGCGCCGCGGTGCGTGAAGTCGGCATCGAGATCGCGACCGAGATCGCGCAGCGGCTCATCGACGAGGGTGCGCCCTGCCTGCATTTCATCACCCTGAACTTCGCCCGCGCCACCACCGAGGTGCTGACCAACCTGGGTTATACGGTGACCCCGGCGGTCGTCAGCGCCTGACCGGCGTTTCACCCGACGAGGTGCCGGGAATTCGCCGGCTGCCGCGGTACCCTCTCCTGCACCGCGACGACGCGGAGGCCCCCGAGTCACGGCTGTGCGGCCCGGCGGACCGGCCAGGTGCGGATGACGGCGTGTCATTCCGCTGAACGCAGGAGACTTCCGATGGCCGTGGTGGACCGTTTCGTACGTCTGTGTTCGATGCTCACCGTCGTGGGTGCGGTGGGCTTCGCCGGTGCGTCGACTGCGACGGCCGCGCCACCTGCGGCCAGGGCGGCCTCCGATCCGGCAGCGGCGATCGCGGCCGCCGGCCCCGCGGCCACGCAGCGGGATCCGGTGGCCGCTGCCGATTTGCTGAGTGCCTACCAGACGGCCGTGGAAGGTCTGAAACGCCTCGGGATCCAGCCCTTCGCGAATCCGTCGGTATCGGCGTTCTGTCAGGACGGCAGCACCCTCGGCCTGGTGCCGGCACTGGCCGGCGCAGTGCCGGGACCTTGGCCGAAGCTTGCCGTGCCGGTGCCCGGACTGGACCTGTCCGCGGTCCACGCCGGTCAGACCATGTTCGCCTTCGTACCCTACGGACTCGAACCCGACGGTGCCGACACGACCGGAATGCAGGTGGCCTGGTTCAACGTGTCGACCGGGCGGGGTGGATTCGCGGCGATGGGTCCTCTCACGCAGGTGATCGAGTCCATGATTCCGGCCGATCTGCCGCCGGTCGCGCGCCCGGCCTTCGAACAGGCCGTGCGTGAGTTCTTCCTGGCGGCGTTGCCGGTCGGCGGAGTGCGCGCAGTTCCGGTGGATACCGGATCGGGCACGGTATTGGCCGCCGTCTTCGGCACGGTTCGTAACGGTCAGCGCACGTGCGCGTTCCTGCCGGCCGTCGGTGTCACCGAGGTGCCCTGACCGCGTCGCGTGCCGGGGCGATCGCACGGCCCTTCCAGCGCAGTGTGCCGCGCCGGTGCAGCAGATGTGAACGGATCGACAGCCACAGATAGGCGCCGACCGAGACCGGATGCGCCAGCGCCGCAACGATATCGGCGCCCCGGAGCCGGGCACCGGATTCGAGGGAACGAGCCAGTAGCCGGCTCACGACGCCGAAGCCGTACCCCGCCGCACCCGTGCGGCGAATGCGGCCCGAACCGAGTAGCGCTGCCAGGACCGGGACGAGATAGGCCGCCACGGCCACGGAGTTCACCGCCAGGGTGCCCGCCACGGACCCGTAGGCCGACCACAGCCACCGCGTGTAGCCCTCGTCGAGTTCCGCCGCATTCCGGTACATCCGGGTGCCTGCCAGCGATCCGGCGGCGACCAGCGTGGTGCGATGTCCGGCGCGGCGCAGGGTACGAGCCAGCGCCAGATCCTCGGTGACCGAGCCGGCCACCGCAGCGTGCCCGCCTACCGCCCGATAGCTCGCGGCGTCGAAGACGAGGAACTGCCCGCACGACACCGCGGTGGACGGGCGCAGGCTCCGGTTCGCCGGCCGCACCGGCAGTGTGGCCGACCACGACCAGCACAGCAGCGGCTGGATCAGGGCTTCGGCGCCGGATCCCGCGCGCTGACAGGGCCACGGTGAGATCAGACCGGCACCGCTCCGGCGTAATTCGCCGATCGCCGCCGCGACGGCCGTGGGGCCCAACCGCACATCCGCGTCGAGGAAGATCAGCGCGCCGGCCGGAGTGCCGGTATTCGCGCCGGTGATGCCCGCGATCTCCGCCAGCCGGGCACAAGCGGCCGTCTTGCCGGTCCATCCGGGAGCCGGGGTGACGTCGGCGGCAACGACCGTGAACCGCTCGTCCTCGCCGATCGCCTCCACCGCGCGGGGGTAGGTGGCGTCGGTGGAGCCGTCGTCGAAAATCCATACCCGCATCCGGGACACCCCGCGCTGAGCGCGCAGATCCGCGATCAGATCCGGCAGACGCGCCGCCTCGTCGCGCGCCGGAATCGCCACCACCACCGGTTCGATCACCGCTGCGGGATCGGGACGCAGTCGCCGCACACCGAGGCGATTCACCAGCGCCATCGCACATCCGGCACCGGCGAGCGCGGCGCCCGCGGTAACGAGTGGCCGGAGGATCCGGCTCAGGATTTCTGTCCGCTGCCGGCCCGCACCGGCGGGGCGGGGTTGCGGGTCAGGTACGCCAGCAGCGCGACCACGGCGGCGACCGCCAGGGTGATGCCGCCGACGATCCCGGCCCACCCGGCGAAGGAACGGGTATTGGGATCGGCGTAGCCGACCTCTGCCCGCAGCGTGTTGTCCTCCCCGGCGGTCAGTTTCCACGCCACCGTCGAATCACCCTGCCGGGTGCCGTTGGTGGTGGCGACCCGGGCCGGGAACGCGACGGAGAACTGGACGTCGGAGCCCTCCGGCGGAACGGATTTCAGATCGACGTGGCCGCTGAGGGTCACCTTGTCGCCCATCCGGGTGAATCGCAGATCGAACATGCCCTGCGTCTGTTCGGACAACGAGCCCAGCTGCTGCACCTCACCGAAGGTGAGATCGTCGAAATAGACCTGGCTGCCGACGTAGCCGTCCTGGCTGTAGGGCTCCACCCGGATCTTGGCGGCCAGCGAATCCGGCGCCTTCAGCTCCGGGCCCTTGTCCTCGTTGTTCGCCGGGATCACCGCGGCCACCAGATGGCCGGAGACCCGGTCGTTGGACGACACCCCCATCGATCCCTGGATCCGCAAGCAGCCGGCCAGCAAGGGGGCGATCAGGACAGCCAGCAGCGCGACCGACCAGACGCGCCGGCGGCGGGACTGCGGAGACGGTGTGGGGGTCGACTCTGTCATCGGTGGCGTCGGACTCGGCTGCACGGCACACATCGTGCCATGCGCGGGCGGGAACATCGGCACGCGACGGGGTTTATCCGGTCCGCGCCGCCGGTGCACCCACCCCGCTCACACGGGGGCCGCGCACCACCACCAGCAGCATCGGCACCGCGACGACACCGAGACCGATCAGCCCGTAACCGGCGGAGACCGGCAGATTCAGGAACGCTGCATGAGCAAGGGCGGAGCCGAGCCAGGTCCACAACAGGACGGCGACCGGTACCCCGACGGCGATCGTGCGTACCGGGCAACGGCGCTCCAGCACCAGCACCAGCGCCGTCATCACGGCGGTCACCGCGAGCCAGCCGAGGTAGTTCGTATAGGGGATTCCCGCAAGCCCGGGCAGCCCCGGCAGTGCCGAACACCATTGCCACTGACCGTCGTTCACCATCTGCGGATCGAGGAACAGATCCCAGCCGACCGCACCGGCGACGGTCAGAGCGAGCTGCCCGCCCGTACCGCGGCAGACGATCCCCGCCGCCATGCGGATCGGATACAGGCCGCCCACCCACGCCAGCGGCACCAGCAGTGGGACACCGGCGAGCTCGGGTCCCAGCCGGCCGTGCGCGTACTCGTAGCAGCCGAACGGGAATCCGGACGCCGTGCCGACCGCCTCGGCCACCAGGCCCACACCCGCGACGATCAGCAGAAAGCCTGCCGCATAGCCGATACCGCGTACGGCCTGTGCGTGCAGTAACGCCGTGGCCACCGACAACAGCACCACGACGATGGTCACGCGGTCACGTGCGGCGCCGTCGGTGAGGGGGTAGGCGATCTGCGCGGCGACCCAGGCCAGTGCGGTGAACGTGGCCCGGTGCGGGCTCGTCATCGCCAGGGGAGGAAACGTCGCCGCCGCTGTTCGCGCAGCAGCACAGTCGCCGCGGTGCGTCCACTGGCTCCCGATACTCCGCCGCCGGGATGGGTCGAGGCGCCGGTGAGGTACAGCCCGGGCGCGCCGGGCACCCGTTGCCCGGACAGTTCGGGCAACGGCCGCCAGAAGAACATCTGGTCCAGCGACATGTCGACATGCATCACATTGCCGCCGATCAGGCCCAGCTCACGCTCCAGATCGACCGGGGTCTGCACATGCCGCTGCCGGACCGACCCGGCGAAACCCGGTGCGAGTGCGTCGACCTCGGCGATGATCCGATCAGCCTCCCGGTCACCGTGTGTACTCCACTCGCTGCCGTCGGCGAGTCGATACGGATGCCATTGCGCCCACAGCGACAGCTGATGTTCGCCCTCCGGCGCGATCGTAGGGTCGAGTGCGCTGAAGCTCATCGCCAGCACCACCGGGCGCGGTGGCAGCTCACCGGCCAACGCTGCTGCGTGCGCCAGCCGCAGCTGCCTGCGGTCGCTCACCAGCAACTGCAATCCGCGCGCCGACTCCGCCTCGCCTGCCCCGGGATAGGACGGCAGGCTGTCGGTGGACAGTCGCACCACCATGCCGATCCCCGGGCCGACCCGGATCCGGCGGCGCCAGTCCGCGAGCACGGTCTCGTCGAACCCGCCGCGTTCGAGCAGGTCCAGGGTGGTGAGGATATGTGTCCCCGCCACCACGGTGCGGGCGAACAGATTCCGTCCCGAACGGGTGCGCACCCGCCAGCCGCCGCCGTCGCGGTGTAGCTGCGTGACGGCGTCACCGGGGGATACCACACCGCCGTCGGCGCGCAGCCGGGCGAGCAGCGCCGCGGTGAGGGCCCCGCTGCCGCCGACCGCACGTCCCGGCGGGACGATGTGCATCAGTGCCGCGAAGCCCGCCATCGCTGCGGTGCCGGGCTCCGACATCGGCGGCCCCGATTGGGCGCCGAACCAGGCCAGCGCCGACTTCAACCGCTCGTCGTCGAAAAAGCTGTCCAGCAGGGCATCACCGGACTGCAGGAATTCACGGGACAGGGCGCTGCCGCCACCGCGGGCGTCCAGGCCCCAGAACGAGCGCACGAACCGTCCCGGGGTGGGCGCGCCACCGAAGGCACGCATCACCCGCTGCGAACGCGGGCCCCAGATCTGCACGAAGCGTCGGTAGGCGTCCGCATCGCGGCGGCCGCAGGCGCGCTCGATCGAGACGCAGGTGCGATCCAGGTCGTGCCGGAACACGATCGGTGGCAGTGCCGAGCCCGCCGGTGCCGGCGCGAAGGCCCATGGATCACAGTCGAGATAGCGCAGTCCGAATTTTGCCAGCTCGAGTTCCTCGATGATCCCGGTGTGCCGGATCATGATGTGCGCCGAGGATCCGCGGTCGACCAGGTGGCCCGGGAATCGCTCGACCGTGGAGACCGCCCCGCCGAGCACCTCGTCGCGCTCGAGCACCTCCACCGGTTCCCCGGCCCGCGCCAGATAGCAGGCCGCGACCAGGGCATTGTGGCCCGAGCCGAGGATCAGGGTGCTCACCGCGGCGGCGCCTGCAACGGCAGTCGGCGTCCGAGTACGGCGAAGCGGCGGGTATCGCCGGAGAAGACGAAGTGCCGCACCACGTCGGTGAATCCCTGCCGGCGGTAGAGGCGCCAGGCGCGATTGTTCTCGCGGTCCACCTCCGGGGTGGACAGCAGGACGGTGGCTTCGGTGCGCTGTTCGAGCAGGCGGACCAGCAGTGTCTCGCCGATACCGCCACCCTGGGCCGACGGGTGGACGTGGAGCTCGGTCAGTTCGAAGTAGTCGGCCAGCAGCTCCCGGGTGGTCTGCTCCGGCCAGCCCGATCGGCGCATTCCGGTGTGTACCTGCTGATGCCACCACTGCTGCGGTGCGCCGCGATAGCCGTAGGCGATCGCGACGATCGGCGCGGTGCGCAGATCCACGTGGCCGTTGTCGTCGGGGACGACCGCGGCCACCGCCTGCCAGCCGGCGCGGGTGGTGTGTTCGGCCCACATCGGGGCACGGTGGTGTTCGGTGCCGCGCGGATAGTCCATGGCGGCGACGTAGACCGCGAGCGCGTCGTGCAGCCGGTGGCGCAGGGCGGCCGCCGAGAGGTCGACGACGACGGGGGCGGTGGCGTGGCGGGGCTTCACGGCGGTCATCAGCGGGGAGCCATATCTTCGGGGGCCGTCTCTGTCTGTCGGTGGGCCGCGGTGGTCGCAGCCGGGTGCGGGTGGGCCATATCCAGGGTGCGCGGATCTCGTTCGGCGCGAAAGTCTGTCGGTGGTCGTCTCTATATTCACACTCAATTGAAACGTTCGAATGCCTGTTCGGTTCGCTTCGGTCGGCCGCACGCGGGTGTGCGAAATGTGGAGGTGACGTCATGGCTGGTCGAATGGACGATCCGCAACGGACGGGCCGAGCGGGCGGACTGCTCGACCGGGCCGACGCGATGGTGCTGCATGCCTGGGCGGAGACCGACCCGTGTGAACGGTTGCGCACCGCCTACCTCGCCGCGCTGCGTGGCGCCGGGGCGGTGCTCGCCGCGACCGGAGCCGATCACGCACCCCGGGCTCGCTCCCGCAACGCCTGGGTACTGATGCAGCAGGCCGCCCCGGAGTTCGTGATGTGGGCCGACTACTTCAGTTCCTTCTCCGAAACCAGGGCCGCGCTCGAGGCCGGACTGCCCCGCGCGATCAGCGACACGCAGGCCGACGAGTTCGCTGCTCGGGTGGAGGCTTTTCTGCGGGATGTGGAGGATGCGCTGGCCGTTACGGCGGCGCGCTTGCGCCCGGCATCGGCCCGGGTCGGAGGCGGCACGGCGTGAACATCGGCGACTAGGTGGTCGCGCGGTGATCGAACTCGTATCATTGGTGGCAGTAGCCGCCAAGGTCGGCTACTTGTCGTCTACCCGGAGGCGACAACCAGGACCTAGTGCCGGGGGAGGTACCGTGCCACTCTCCGAGCACGAGCAGCGCATGCTCGAACAAATCGAGAGCGCGCTCTATGCTGAGGACCCCAAATTCGCCTCGACCGTCCGTGGCGGACGACTTCGTTCCGCCAGCGGAAGACGCAGACTGCAATCGGCTGCACTCTTCGTCCTCGGCCTCGTTCTTCTGATTGCGGGAATCGCACTGCCGGTGAAACCCGGCGGATTCCCCATCATCAGCCTGCTCGGCTTCATTGTGATGTTCGGCGCGGGTGTGTTGTTGCTGTTGGGCGGTTCGGCGGCCAAGGGGGCCCGGGGTAGCGGTGACGCGCCCTCCGGCCCCGGCGGTACGCACGGCCGGCCGGCAAAGAGTAAGCAACGCAAGACGGGCAGTTTCTCGACGCGCATGGAAGACCGGTTCCGGCGCCGCTTCGAGCAGGACGGGTGAGTGATCGCTCGCGTGCGGGCTGCCGGAGGCGAACCGACGGCTGGGGTTGCACGATGGTTGCCGTAGCGGTTCAGCGGTAGCCGAAAACAGAAGATCCGCGAACGACACGCCGCAGTGTGCGGCGTGTCGTTTCGTGTTGGTGCCGTGCTGTGGATCACGGTCGCCCGGCATTCGATTCCGGCGACCCGCCCGTCCCCACCGCACCCCACTCGTCGTCCCCACTGCGCCCCACGGTCGATCTTCCGCGGCTCCAGCTGCGGGTTTGCTGATCGTTGTCGGGGGCGCCTTGATGGGCGGGTCGAGACTCCGGGGAACTCGGCGGGGACTCCCCACCGTGGTGATAGCTGAGTTGACCAGGACAATCCCGAGATCGGGGATCGAGATCACCACATCTTTCGATTGAAAGTGGGGGAAAGTGGGGTAATGTGGAGCGCGCACTGATAAGAGCCGACCAGACGGGGTGATCGAGCGGGAGGTGTCGAGACTGTGTTTCTCGGGACCTACACGCCTCGGCTGGACGACAAAGGGCGACTGACGTTGCCTGCGAAGTTTCGCGACGAACTGGCGGGAGGGTTGATGGTCACGAAAGGTCAAGACCACAGCCTTGCTGTTTATCCCAAAGACGAGTTCACCGCCCTGGCGCGGAGAGCCGCTGCGGCGTCCCGAAGCAACCCGCAGGCAAGGGCTTTCGTCCGCGCCTTGGCAGCCTCCACGGACGAGCAGCGTCCGGATGGGCAGGGCAGGATCACGTTGTCGGCCGAACATCGCCGCTATGCGGATCTCACCAAGGACTGTGTGGTGATCGGCTCGGTCGATTTCCTCGAGATTTGGGACAAACAGGCGTGGGATTCCTACCTCGCCGAGCACGAGGAGGATTACTCGCTGGCAGGAGACGAGTCGCTGGGCGGAATTTTCTGATCCGACACAGGCGAGTGCCCTGTGGCCTCTGCCCGGCACGGACCCTGACGTACTTCCCCAACGCCAGGTGCCGTGCTCGGTCAGAGACCACAGGGCATTGGCTGCCCGCCGGTAGACCATCCACGTCGCAACCATCGTGAGCCAGAGATCGGGAGGCCGAGGTGAATCATGACAGCCCCAGCCCCCGTCATGTTCCGGTCCTGTTGCGGCGAGCCGACGAAATCCTCGGTCCCGCACTGGAAAACGGTGGCGTTCTGGTGGACGCCACCCTCGGGCTCGGTGGGCATGCCGAGCACTTTCTGCGTACCTACCCCGCGATCCGGCTGATCGGGCTGGATCGCGATACCGAGGCGCTGCGCCTGGCCGGGACGCGGCTGGAACCGTACGCGGACCGGATCACGCTGGTGCACACCAGATATGACGGCCTGCCCGATGCATTGAGACATGCCGGGCTGGCCACCGAGGATTCCGTACGGGCGGTGCTCATGGATCTCGGGGTGTCCTCCATGCAACTCGACGAGGCCGAACGCGGTTTCGCGTATTCGGTGGACGCGCCGCTGGACATGCGCATGGACCCGACCGCCGGCCTCACCGCCGCCGATGTACTCAACACCTACAGTCACGGTGATCTGGCGCGGATCCTGAAAACCTATGGTGAGGAACGCTTTGCCGGGCGTATCGCCAGTGCGGTACTGCGCAGGCGTGCGCAGCGGCCGTTCACCAGCAGCGCTGAGTTGGTGGAACTGCTCTACGAGGCGATACCCGCCGCGACCAGGCGTACCGGCGGGCATCCGGCCAAACGCACCTTCCAGGCCCTGCGTATCGAGGTCAACCGGGAACTCGAATCGCTGCAGGCCGCCGTACCCGCGGCGATGTCGGCCCTGCAGGTGGGCGGGCGGATCGTCGTCATGTCCTACCAGTCGCTGGAGGACAAGACCGTCAAGCAGATCTTCACGCAGGCCTCGGCCTCACGGACACCGCTGGATCTGCCCGTCGAATTGCCCGGGATGGGACCGGAATTCGCGATCCTCACCCGAGGCGCGGAGAAGGCGAGCGATACGGAGATCGAGGAGAACCCACGCGCGGCACCGGTCCGGATGCGGGCCGCCGAGCGGATACAGGCCGCCGGATGAACACGATCCGGTTTCGGGGGTACGGAAGCTACACGGAATCACGGTAGGGGAGGCAGGAATATGAGCGTGCGGACACGGGTGGACGCACCACGGCGGGCGCAACGGTCCGCGCCGCGGCGGGCCTACAGTGCCGATCGCGTGAAATCCGGTGCGGCGCAGCGCGCGTATGCGCGGCGGCGGAGCCGGACCGGCGATCGGAAGCTGCCGCCGCTGCCCGGTCGGGCCGGTGCGCTGCCTGCCGGGCGGCTGCCGTTCGTAGCGGTGATCCTGGCGCTGCTGGGTTGTGGGCTGCTTGCCACGCTCGTCCTGACCACACATGCGGCCGAGGACAGTTATCAGCTCAGCGATTCCCGCGCCACCAATCGCCGGTTGATCGATGAGCGTGCCGGACTCCAGCGCGAGGTGGAGGCCGCGGATTCCGCTCCCGAGCTGGCCACGCGCGCGCGGGAACTGGGCATGATTCCGGCCGAGGATCCCGCCCGGCTGCTGGTGGCACCCGACGGTACCGTCACCGTGGTCGGCGATCCGAAGCCGGCCGAAGGGGCGCCGGCGCCGCCGTTGAACACCGCGCCCGCGAGCCCGAACGCGTTGTCGCCGGAGCTGTCTCCGACGCAGGGCGAACGGTTGGTGCCGGTCACAACCACCCCGGCGCCACGTACGTCCGACGGTGACCACACCGCGGAAGTGGTGCGCGCGCCTGCCGCGCCCGTTCCGGTGGCTCCGGCTCCGGCTCCGGCGCCGGATGTCTCCGGGCCCGCCCCGGCACCGACCGCACCGCCGGCACAGTCCACCGCGCCGCCGGCACAGTCCACCGCGCCGCCCGCGCGGCCCGTGGCACCGCCGGCCGAGGTGCCGGTCCCGGTG